>NZ_JBWKNN010000001.1:0-1168934 GCF_059415585.1 Hylemonella sp. GW821-FHT10B10
GCAACAACCAGGCCATCAACTCGGTAGCCGCCATGAGCATGGCCGCCACCGGCGCGGCCTGGGGCGCCAACGGCATCACGGCCGAGACGGTCACCATCAACGGTGCGGCCGGCAGCGCAGCAATTGCCATCGCAGCCAATGACACGGCCAAGACGGTCGTGACCGCCATCAACCAGCAAGCCACCGTCACGGGCGTGACCGCCGATGCCCAGACCGATGTGCAGCTGACTTTCAGCGCCACCGGCGCCTACACCCTGAACCTGCGCTCGGACAACAGCACGGCCGAAGCCATCACCTTCAGCCTGACCTCGGCCAACACCCCCGGTGGCCTTTCCAGCGCGATCTCGGCCTTCAACGACAAGGCGGCCAAGACCGGTGTGGTGGCCAGCATGAACTCCGCGGGCACGGGCGTGATCCTGACCAACAGCTCGGGCGAGGACATCCTGGTGTCCGACACGGCGGTGCAGAACGGCGGTAACGTGACGGTGAACAAGATGAAGGCGGACAGCGCCGGTGCGCTGGCTTCGGTGGGCGCAGTCACGCTGACGGCCAACACCACGGCAGAAAATGCCCTGATGAGCGGTTACATCACCTTGGATTCGAACAAGTCCTTCGTGCTGAGCCACGCCACCACCGTGGCGGCTTCGTCCGCGTACTTCGGTATCGACACCTCCTCGACCCTGCACAAGGTGGCGGACCTGGACGTGACGACGGTGATCAAGGCCAACGATGCGATCAAGACGGTGGACTCGGCACTGGCCTTTGTCAGCGGCGAACGCGCCAAGCTGGGTGCCCTGCAGTCGCGGTTTGAGTCGACCATCAACAACCTGAACATCTCGTCCGAGAACCTGACCTCTTCGCGCAGCCGCATCATGGATGCCGACTTCGCGGCCGAAACCGCCGCCCTGTCGCGCGCCCAGATCCTGCAGCAGGCCGGCACCGCGATGATCGCCCAGGCCAACCAGCTGCCCCAGGGTGTGCTGCGTCTGTTGCAGTAATAAAAGAAGAGCAAGGGCTCACGTAGGAACAGACGCAAGAGCCCCGCCCTTCCAGGCTGGCGCCGAATTCGGCGCCAGCCTTTTCTTTTGGGCGATAGGTCTCAAGTTCCACCATTTCCCGCCGATAACCGAGAGAAGCGGAAATATGGTCTTTTCTCCCCCTTGATCAAGCTGACAGGGAGGGGGTAGAGGCCGATAATTCCGGAGTACTGCCGGTCAAACCGGCTAGGAGTCAATATGGCTACGATTTCATCGCTTGGCATCGGCACCAATGGACTGGATGTCCGAAGCATTGTCTCGCAGCTCGTCGAGCTGGAGAAGAAGCCGCTTGACAAGCTCAAGGTCGACGCCGCGGCCACCCAGACCAAGATCACCACCTTTGGCCAGATCAAGTCCATGGTCTCGTCCCTGCAGGACGCGGTGGGCAAGCTCACCAGCGTGACGGGCTGGAATGCGGTGACCGCAACCTCTTCGGCCAAGGATTACGTGAGCGCCAGCGCGATCGGGGGCACCCAGTCCACGAGCTTCAGCGTGGAAGTGCAGAGTCTGGCCCAGGCGCGGGCCACGGCCTCCCAGTCCCTGACCGCCGGCGCGGCGCTGGGGGAAGGCACGCTGACCCTGACGGTGGACGGTACGGCCGTGGACATCGAGGTCAGCGCAACCGACACGATGTCGGACATCGCCAGCAAGATCAATGGTTCCAGCGCGGGCGTGACGGCCACCATCCTGACCGATAGCACGGGTGAGCGCCTGCTGCTGAGCAGCAAGGCGACCGGCCTGGACGGTGCCTTCACACTGGGCGTGAGCGATATCGATGGCAATGATGCCGATGACCTGGGTCTGTCGCGTCTGCTCTTCGGCACCACGGAAACCAAGGCGGCGGCCGATGCGGAGGCCACGATCAACGGCATACCGGTGACCTCTTCGACCAACACCTTCGCCAATGTGGTCTCGGGTGTGACGCTCACCGTGAGCAAGGAGACGGAGGTGGGCAAGCCGGTGACGATCACCGTGGCCCCTGACAACTCGGCGGTTGAAACCAATATCAAAGCCTTTGTGAAGGCTTACAACGACATCAACGGCGTGCTCAACGAGGCGACCAAGTACGACGAGGCCAAGGGCGTGGGCGCCCTGTTGCAAGGCGACAGCACCACGCTGTCCTTGCAAAGTGCCCTGCGCGCGGCGGTGCAGTCATTGACCAGCGGCGGGACCTACAGCCGCCTGAGCGACATCGGCATCAGCGCGCAGCGCGGGGGTGATCTGGAGATCAATTCGACCAAGCTTTCCGCCGCCCTGGCGAAGCCGGACGCCCTCAAGACCCTGTTCAGCAGCACGGGCACGGGAGACGCCCAGGGCATAGCCGTGCGCATCAAGAGCCTGACGACGGCCCTGCTGGCGAGTGATGGCTTCTTCTCGCGCAAGGACGACAGCCTGAACCGCATGCTGGACGAAAACGCCAAGGACCAGGACCGCGTGAACGACAAGGCCAGCCGTATCGAGACGCAGCTGAACCGCAAGTACAGCGCCCTGGATACGCAGATGGCCAGCCTGAATGCGCTGAACACCTACATCACGCAGCAAATTAGCCAGTGGAACAAGTCTTCCAATTGAGATCGGTGGACTTCACTTTTCACCCCATCGGGCCGATATAGAGTCAGGACGAAAAAAACTGACCGAGGACGGATACCCCATGTACCAGACTGCCAGCCGCCCCCGTGCCGATGCCTACCGCCGCATTGGTGTCGAGACCAGCATGCATACCATCGATCAGCACCAGATCATCGTGCTGCTGTACGAAGGGCTGCTACAGGAAATCACACGCGCACGTGGCGCCCTGGCGCGCCAGGACGTGCCGGGCAAATGCGATGCCATCACGCGCTCGCTGCGCATCCTGGAGGAAGGCCTGATGACCGGGCTGAATCTGGAGGAAGGCGGCGAGATTGCCCAGAATCTGAATGCGCTCTACGACTACTGCGTGCACCAGCTGGTGCTGGCCAATGCCAAGAACGATGACGCTTTGCTGCAAGAGGTACACACGCTGATCGAGTCTGTGGCCGAGGGCTGGAAGGCCATCAAGCAGCAGAGCGGCGGAGCCGGGAGCTGACCATGCCACAGATGCTGATCGACTACTACAAGGCCATCGAGGACAGCAGCTCCAAGATGCTGGAGGCGGCCCGGGTCAAGGACCTGGAATCCGTGATGCGCTACGAAGGTGTGTGCGCCGTGCTGATCGAGCAGCTGCGCTACCGCTCACGCGAGGAAGAGCTGCGACCCGAAGAGCGCAGCGAGAAGACGCGCATCATGCAGCGCATCCTGCGCAACGACGCCGAGATCCGCAACCTGACCGAACCCTGGCTCACCCATCTGGAGGAGATCCTGGACGGCGGCGGCAAGCGCGTGCTGCACTGAGGGCGTGCCAGACCAGGACGGCAAGTCTTCAGACTTGCATGTTCATGATGTCCGTATAGGCCTGAACCATGCGGTTGCGCACGTGTAGCGTGGCCTGGAAGCCGATCTGGGCTTTCTGGATGGCCACCATGGTCTCTTCCAGGCTGACCTTGGGGTTTTCCATCTGGACTTGCTTCTGCAGGGTGGTGGCGAAGTTCTGCGCTTCGCTGACGGATTTCAGCGCCGACTGCATCTCGGCCTGAAAGCCCTTGGCGGCCACACCGGCTTGCGCGGCGCCGGCTTTGGCGGCCATGCCGGGGCGCACCGTGACCGGCATGGTGGTTGGGGTCAGACGTAAATCCATAAGGCAGTCCCGAAGGAATGATGTTGGGACTGATGCTAGTCCTGCTGCCGACCGCCATTATTTTGAAATGGCGGGCAAATCAGTGCCTTTTCCCCCTAATGTTTTGGGGGGCAGCCAGAATAATCCGATGCACAGGCGCTGAAAACCGCGCCAGGATGCACCGGAAAACACCATGGCTGAAGTTGCTGCGATCCCCCTGAACCCCTCCCTGGGCCAACGCTTTGCGGCGCTGGACCAGGGGCAGATCATCCGTCTGGCCATGGGCGTGGTCCTGTTCGTGGTCATCGCCATCGTCGGCCTCATGATGGGGCGCCAGGCCGAATGGCGGGTGCTCTACGCCAATCTGTCGGACAAGGACGGCGGCGCCATCATTGCCCAGCTCTCGCAGCTGAACATTCCCTACAAGCATGCCGAGGGCGGTCACGCCATCCTGGTGCCGGCCGATAAGGTGCACGATACCCGTCTGCGCCTGGCCTCCCAGGGCCTGCCCAAGGGTTCGGTGGCCGGCTTCGAACTGATGGAGGCCAACCGTTTCGGTGTCACCCAGTTCCAGGAGCGCGTCAGTTTCCAGCGCGGGCTCGAGGGCGAGCTCACGCGCTCCATCCAGGCCCTGTCCTCGGTGCAGTCAGCGCGTGTGCACCTGGCCCTGCCCAACCAGAACGGCTTCTTCCGCGAGCAGCAGAAGCCTTCGGCCTCCGTGCTGCTCAGCCTGAATCCCGGCCGCCCGCTGGACCGCAGCCAGATCGCCGGCATCGTGCACCTCGTGTCGTCCAGCGTGCCCGAGATGAAACCCGAGGCGGTCAGCGTGCTGGACGATACTGGCAAGTTGCTGTCCCAGCCGACCAATGGCCCCGATGGCGCCGCCGGCGGCGTCGACGCGCAGCAACTGCAATATGTGCAGCAGCTCGAAACCCTCTATCGTCAGCGCATCCTCGATATCCTGGAGCCCGTGGTGGGCCGCCAGAACGTCAAGGCCCAGGTCACGGCCGAGGTGGATTTCTCGCAGACCGAGCAGACCTCGGAGACGCACAAGCCCAACCAGACCCCCGATTCCGGCAGCATCCGCAGCCAGCAGTTGCTGGAGAGCAGCAGCCCCGGCCCGGCCGGCCCGGCCGGTGTGCCCGGTGCCACCAGCAACCAGCCCCCGGCGCCTTCCACTGCGCCCATCAACGGGCCGGCACAGGCGCTCGCGCCTGGCGCCCCGGGTGCCGCTGCGGCCGCGACGCCGCCCGCCACACGGCGTGAATCCATCATCAACTACGAGGTCGACAAGACCGTGCGCGTGGTGCGAGCCGGCAGCGGCATGGTCAAGCGCCTGAGCGCCGCGGTCGTGGTCAACCACAAGACCGAGACCGATGCCAAGGGCAAGACGACGACAACGCCCCTGACCGAGCAGCAGATCGAAAGAATGACGGCGCTGGTGCGTGAGACAATCGGTTTCAGCCAGGAAAGAGGTGACTCCGTGAACCTCATGAACGCCCCGTTTGCCCAGGAAAAGATCGCCATTCCGGATCTGCCCCTGTGGAAGCAGCCTGAACTGCAGGAGCTGGCGCGCAGCTTTGCGTGGCCGCTGGGCACCCTGTTGCTGGCCGTGCTGGTGCTCTTTGGTGTCATCCGTCCCGCCCTCAAGTCCCTGAGCAAACCCTCCGAGCAGCGCCGTCCGCAGCTCGACGCCATGCTGTCGGAAGAGCCGGACCGTCCGCAACTTGCTGCGCCGACCCGGGAAGAAGTGGGCCCCACACCGGGCGAACTGGCCCTGGAGGATGCACGCAAGCTCACCCGCGACAACCCGGCCGCCGTGGCCGGCATCGTCAAGGGGTGGATCAACGGTGAAGGTCAGGGCGGCGCCCTGACGGCGGGATAACCATGGCGACACCGGACGACGGTCTGCAGGACGCCGCGGTCCTCCTCATGTCCCTGGGGGAGGAGGAGGCGGCCGAGGTCTTCAAGCATCTGTCACCGAAAGAGGTGCAGAAGCTGGGTGAGGCCATTGCCAAGACCAAGTCCATCACGCGCGAGCGCGTCGACGATGTGGTGACCAAGTTCACCAACATCGCAGCTGCGCAAAGCCTGCTGGTGTCCGATTCCGGTGACTATGTGCGCTCGGTGCTCAAGCGCGCTCTGGGCGACGACAAGGCGGCCCTGCTGATCGATCGCATCCTGCAGGGCGGCGACGTCTCGGGCATCGAAAGCCTGAAGTGGATGGACCCGATGTCGGTGGCCGAGCTGCTGCGCAACGAACACCCGCAGATCGTGGCGGCCATCCTGGTGCACCTGGACTACGACCAGTCGGCGGACATCCTCAAGCACCTGACCGAACGCCAGCGCAACGAGGTCATGCTGCGCATCGCCACCATGGAGGGCATCCAGCCCAACGCGCTCAAGGACCTCAACGAGGTGCTGTTCAAGGTGCTGGCCGGCGGCGACAAGATCCGCAAGGCCTCGCTGGGCGGCATCAAGACCGCAGCCGAGATGATCAACCTGATGGGCACGGTCATCGAAGGCACGGTGCTCGAATCGATCCGCGGCCACGACCCGGAACTGGCGCAGAAGATCATGGACAAGATGTTCGTGTTCGACGACGTGATGAAACTCGACGACAAGGCCATCCAGATGCTGCTCAAAGAAGTGGCGTCCGAGTCGCTCATCGTCGCGCTCAAGGGGGCCCAGCCCGAGCTCAAGGAGAAGTTCCTCTCCAACATGTCCTCGCGTGCAGCCGAAACGCTGCGCGAAGACCTGGAGTCGCGCGGGCCGATGCGCCTGTCCGAGGTGGAGGGACAGCAGAAGGAAATCCTCAAGATCGTGCGGCGCCTGGCCGACGAAGGCCAGATCGTCATCGGCGGCGGCGCCGACGATGCCATGGTCTGAAACCGCCCATCCGAGACCGAGCCATGCGCCCCATCACCCGTTTCATCCCCGGCGAAGACATCGATGCCGTGTCGCGCTGGAATTTCAACGATATCGATGCCGCTGCCATGCTGCTGGAGCAGCAGAGCCGCGAGCGGGAGCTCAACGAACAGATCGCCTCCGTGCGCCAGCAGTTCCACGCCGAAGGTTATGCCGACGGTTTCAAGCAGGGCCGTGCGCAGACCCTGTTGGAAGCGCAGAAACAGATCAGCGACTACATCGCCCAGCAGGGCCGCGAGACCGCCGAGCAGTTTGGCAGCCTGATCGAGTCCGCCAGGACCCAGCTGGAGGGCGCCGAGCAGATGGCCGGCCAGGCCGTGCTGGAGCTGGCGTGTGAGTTGGCGCGCCAGGTGTTGCGCCACGAGATTGCGAGCAACCCCAATGTGTTGCTGCCGGTGATCCGCGAGGCGCTGGGCATGCTGTTCTCCGACAGCCGGGCGGTGCAGATCAAGCTCCATCCGCTAGACCTGGACGTGCTGCAGGACATCCTGAGCGAGGAATACCCTAACCTGCCGCTGACGCTGCAGCCCGATGCGTCCATCACACGCGGCGGCTGCCTGGTCGAATCCGGCGGTACCGTGATCGATGGCCGACTGGAAAAACGCTGGGCCCGCGCTGTTGGCCGGCTGGGACAGAACCTGGTCTGGGAGGAGGTTCCCGGTGACGATGCCTGAACCCGGCGCACGCTGGCAACAATTTCTGGACAGTGCCCGCCAGCAAGCCGCTGCGCCACAGAGCACGCTGGAAGCCGGCGGTACGCTCACGCGCCTGGCCGGGCTTGTGCTGGAAGCTGTGGGCATACGCGCGCCGGTGGGTTCGCAGTGCTTGATCAGCCAGGGGGCACAGCCGCCCGTGCTGGCCGAGGTGGTGGGTTTTTCCGGCGACCGCGCCTTCCTGATGCCCGCGGGTGATGTACAGGGGTTGTCCAGCGGGGCCAGCGTGGTGCCCACGGCGCCTTATGTGGCCACGCCCCGCCTGGGCGATGCCACGCAGGTGCAGGTCGCGAGTTATGCCCAGGGCCAGCTGCGCCTGCCGTTGGGCCCGGGCCTGCTGGGCCGTGTGGTTGACGCCCACGGCGAACCGCTGGACCGGCGCGGGCCTGTCGTGAACGTGGTGTCACGTCCGTTGGACCGTACACCCATCAACGCCATGGACCGCGCACCGATACGCGAATCGCTGGATACCGGGGTGCGTTCCATCAACGCCCTGCTCAGCGTGGGCCGTGGCCAGCGCCTGGGCCTGTTCGCTGGCGCAGGTGTGGGCAAGAGTGTGTTGCTGGGCATGATGGCCCGCTATACCAAGGCCGACGTCATCGTGGTCGGCCTGATCGGCGAACGGGGCCGCGAAGTCAAGGAATTCATCGAGGACATCCTGGGCGAAGAGGGGCGTGCCCGCTCCGTCGTGGTGGCCGCACCGGCCGATTCGCCGCCCTTGCTGCGCATGCAGGCGGCCTCCTATGCCACCGGTGTGGCCGAATACTTCCGCGACCAGGGGCAGCACGTGCTGCTTCTCATGGATTCCCTCACGCGGTACGCCATGGCGCAGCGCGAGATCGCGCTGGCCGTGGGCGAGCCGCCCGCGACCAAAGGCTATCCGCCGTCCTGTTTCGCTCGCCTGCCGCAGCTGGTGGAGCGCAGCGGCAATGGTCTCAACGGCGTGGGCTCGATCACCGCTTTTTATACCGTGCTGACCGAAGGCGACGACCAGCAGGATCCGATCGCCGACGCGGCGCGCGCCATCCTGGACGGCCACATCGTGCTGACCCGTGCACTGGCCGAGGCAGGTCATTACCCGGCCATCGACATCGCGCAGTCGGCCTCGCGCGTGATGCACAACGTGGTCTCGCGCGAACATTTCGAACTGGCGCGCCAGTTCCGCGCTATCGCCTCGCGTTACGAGCGCGGTCGCGACCTGGTGCAGATCGGTGCCTATGTGCACGGTTCCGATCCGGCGCTGGACGAGGCCATCCGCCTGCATGAGCCCATGAGCGACTTCCTGCGTCAGGACATGTATGCCGGCGCCGGCTTCGAGGAAAGCCTCAAAGCCATGGCATCCACCATCCAGCGTGAAGAGGCCTTCCCATGAAGGCCCGCACTGAAGCATACGGGAGCCAGCCATGTCAGCGCTGAAGAGTCTGGCCCTGGCCATCGAAGTGGCCACGCGTGCGCGTGACCAGGCCGACCAAGCCCTGATGCAGATACGCCGCGCCGCGCAGCAGGCGCAGGCCCAGATGGACCAGCTCGAGAGCTACGCCGCCGATACCGAATCACGCTGGGCGACCGCGAATGCGGTCACCGTGAGCGCCGAATTGATGCAGCACCAGCAGCATTTTCTGCAGCGCTTGCACCAGGCCATGGGTCTGCAGAGTGGTGTGATGGCCGATCTGCAGCTCCAGGTCGAGTCCGCCCGGCAGCGCCGTGTGAAGGAAGAGGTGCGCCTGGCTGCCCTGCAGCAACTGGTGAAGAAAAAGCTCAGCGCGCGCGCGCAGCTCGAAGCCAAGCGCGAGCAGAAGCAGATGGATGAACTGGCCATCCTCAAATACGCCCGCGGCGCCGGCGGTGCCGGTGGCCTCTTGAATGGAGAACGATCATGAGCATAGAACACGGTGTGACGGCTGGCGCCCCCAAGTCGGCGGCCAAGACGACCCAGACCGGGGCCCACGGGCATGGTGCCGGCAAGGCCCAGGCCTCGACCCCGGGGGACTTCGCCTCGCTGCTGCTGAGTCTGGGTGCCGAAGAACTGGTGTTGCAGGAGCCGGGGTCCGATGCGACGATCGTCGCGACCGAGCTGGCCGTCGATCCGGCGGCGCTGCCGGTGGATGCGAGCCTGGCGGTTCCGGTCCCGCTGCCGACGGTGCCTGCCGTCGTGGCGGAAGCGCCGTCCCAGGAGCCCACCAGTCCGGACCTCAAGCTTCCCATGGTTGGCGAAGCGACCGCGACCCTGCCGTCCGTAGCGGCGGCGCGTACCGAACCGCGCACGTCTCAGACAGAGGAGCAGCCGGCGGTGGCCGAGGTGCTCTCTCGGCCCGCCGACGCGGCCGCCATTGCAGCTGTGCCGGCCGATGAGGTGCAGCCCCTGTTGCATCAGGCTGCATTGGCTCAGCGCATGGCGCAGCACAGGAGCCACGCGGCGGAGCTGGCAGTGCAAACCGGCAAGAAACAAGGTGGTGAAGACCTGGCGGCACGGCTCGGCTGGCGCATCAGCGAGCAGCTCGCGCCCGTGAGCGCCCCGCTGCTGGCCGCAGGGCTGGGCGAATCGGGCCTGCGACCTTTCGAGCGTCGGGGTGAGAAAAATGGCCCGCGCATTGGGGGTGGGGGCGAGGCTGGGAGCTGGAGCGGCGTCGCCCAGCCGGATGGCGCTCGTCTGGACGTTCCGGCCGTGGCGCCTGATGGCGGGCTGACGACGGAGATGCGTGTGGCCGAACAGGTCAGCTACTGGATAGGCCGTGGGGCACAGAACGCCGAGCTCGAGGTGGAGGGGCTGGGCGAAGGCCCGGTCAAGGTCAGCATCGAGATGCAAGGCCAGGAGGCGCGAGTCGAATTCCGCGCCGACCAGGCGCAGACACGTCAGGTGCTGCAGGATTCCATGCCGCATCTGCGTGAACTGCTGGAGCGAGAAGGTTTGGTGCTCTCGGGCATGTCGATTGGAAGTTCGGGTGCCGGTGGTGGCCAGGGCCAGTCCTCCGAGGACCGGCCGGGCCAACGCCAGGGCCGGGCCGCCCTGTCTGAATTGCCGGTGGCAGCGCGGGCGTCAGCCAATCGCGCGGCGCCGCTGTCGGGTCGGTCCGTGGACCTGTTTGTGTAGTGTGTTCCGCCATCGAGCCCAGCCGGCCGGATTGGCATGGTTTTTTACCCTTAATCGGGGTATCGTAGACAGAGATGTCGAGAATAATTTGACGAACGTGCGGGTCCATGTGCCCGCGCGGTGTGCGGTGTCATGCCGTTATGAAACAAGCAATGTTGTAGAGGACTAGATCGTGGCCACGAAAACCCCCGATGCCGAAGCCGAAGCCGCACCGCCGTCCAAGAGCAAGAAGACGCTCTTGCTGGTGGTGGTGGCCTTGGTTGTGCTGGCGCTGGCCGGGGCAGGGGGCTGGATGTTCCTCAGCAAGAAGCACGCCGCCGAGCTGGACGACGAGGAGGAGGAAGAGGTTGTCGCGGTGGTCGAATCCACCGGGCCTCCGACCTATCTGCCCCTGGACAACATGGTGGTCAACCTGGCCGACCCCGGTGGCGAGCGCGTGGCACAGATCGGTATCACCCTGGAGTTGACGGGTGTCCTGGAAGTTGAAAAGGTCAAGGCCTACCTGCCCACCATCCGCAGCGATGTGCTTCTGCTGGTGTCGCAGCGCACGGCGGACGAGCTGCTGAGCCGCGAAGGCAAGGAAAAGCTGGCAGAGGATGTCCTGGCCGCGTCCTCCCGGCACTTCAACAAGGCCGCCACGCCGGCAGCCAAGAAGGACAAGAAAGCGGCCAAGGGCAGTGGTAATGGCAACCCCGTGCGGGGCGTGCTGTTCTCGAGTTTTATCGTGCAATGAGCAGGCAAGGATGCGAACGCCATGAGTGAATCGTTTCTTTCGCAGGAAGAAGTCGATGCCCTTCTGGAAGGGGTCACCGGCGAGAGCCAGAAGGCGGTTGAGGAAGTTGCCGAGGCCGGGGAGATCCGCTCGTACAACATGTCGAGCCAGGAGCGGATCGTCCGCGGCCGCATGCCGACGATGGAAATCGTCAACGAGCGTTTCGCCCGCAATCTGCGCATCGGCTTGTTCAACTTCATCCGCCGCAGCCCCGAGATCTCGGTGGGCCCGGTGCAGGTGCAGCGTTACAGTGCCTTCCTGCGCGAGCTGGCCGTGCCGACCAACTTCAACATCATGGCCATCCGCCCGCTGCGCGGCAGCGGCCTGATCGTCTGCGAGCCGGCGCTGGTGTTCGGCGTGATCGACACCCTTTACGGCGGCATTGGCAAGTTCCAGACCCGCATCGAGGGGCGCGATTTCTCCGCCACCGAGCAGCGTGTGATCAACCGCCTGATCGACGTGATCAGCGAGGAGTACAAGAAGGCCTGGCGGGGCATCTACCCGCTGGAGCTGGAGTACCAGCGCAGCGAGATGCAGCCGCAGTTCGCCAACATCGCCACACCCAGCGAGATCGTGATTTCCACCTCTTTCCAGCTGGAAATCGCCGAGATCACCGGCTCCATCCATTTCTGCATGCCGTACGCGACGATGGAGCCCATCCGCGACGTGCTGTATTCATCCACCCAGGGCGACTCGATCGAAGTCGACCGTCGCTGGGTCACTGTGCTGACGCGCGAAATCCAGGCCGCCGAGGTGACCCTGGTGGCCGAGCTGGCCCGGGCTGACGCGACGGTGGAGGAGCTGCTGGCCATGAAGCCCGGCGACTTCATCGAGCTGGAGCGCCAGCCCAGGATCGAGGCCTCGGTCGACGGTGTACCAGTGTTCGAATGCCAGTACGGCACGCACAATGCCAAGTACGCCATCCGCGTTGACAAATGCCTGCGCGGCAATGACACCAATTGGTTAGGGGAACGCTATGGCAGTTGACGACAAACCGGATCAGAAGCCCGAAGACGACGGCATGGCCGATTGGGCCGAGGCTCTGCAGGAACAGAAGAGCACCGACAAGGGCCCGGAAGTCGAGCCTGGCGGTGTGCTCAGCGGTGGGGCCGCGCGCCCCTTCTCCGCTGGCGATGCCCCGGCGTCCGACATCAACATGGTCCTGGACATCCCGGTCCAGCTGTCGGTGGAACTCGGTCGTACCAAGGTGCCAATCAAACACATCCTGCAACTGGGCCAGGGTTCGGTGGTCGAGCTCGACGCCATGGCGGGCGAGCCGATGGATGTGCTGGTCAACGGCTACCTGATTGCCCAGGGCGAGGTGGTGGTGGTCAACGACAAGTTCGGTATCCGCCTCACTGACGTGGTCACTCCTTCCGAGCGTTTGCGCCGTATCAGCCGGGGTTGAGAGGCCGCGAGCAGGCTCTGAGGCTCGGCAGCAACTGTTCCGGGTTCAGGCCGCTTTTTTCCGCGATCATCCGGCGGCCTTGACTTAAACTGCGGGCATGACGCAAACCATCGTCTCGGTCGTTCTTTTCCTGATCGTTCTGGCCTTGCTGCCTCTGGCCATACGCTGGTACCAGCAACGCGCTGCCGGCATCACTTCCCCCGCCACCGCGTCCCGCATCGTCTCGACCCTGGTCGTCGGCCCACAGCAAAGGGTGCTCACGGTCGAGGTCGGCCCTGAAGGCGCGCGCGTCTGGCTGGTGCTGGGTGTGACGGCGCAGAACATCAGCTGCCTGCACAGCATGCCGGTGGGTACGGCTGCACCGCGCGCCGCCGCTTTCGCCTCTGCTGGCGGCAAGCCCGATACCGGGGGATCGCCCTGATGCGCTGGACCGCCTTCAGCGGCTCACTGCGCACAGTGACCAGCCTGATTGCCCCGCTGCTCCTGCTCCTGGCGCTACCGGTGCTGGCCCAGGAGAACGCGCCCCTGGCAGCGGCCCAGGTCAACACCACCCAGCTGCCCCTGATCGTGGGCAGTGATGCGTCGGGCACGAGTTACTCCGTGCCGATCCAGACCCTGCTGTTTTTCACGGCCCTGTCCTTCCTGCCGGCCATCCTGCTGATGATGACGGGTTTCACACGCATCGTGATCGTGCTGTCCCTGCTGCGCCAGGCCCTGGGCACACAATCGGCACCACCCAACCAGGTTGTGGTCGGCCTGTCGCTGTTCCTGACCTTTTTTGTCATGGGGCCGACCTTCGACCGCATCTATGCGGACGCCTACCAGCCCTATGTGCAGAACGTCATCAGCTTCGATCAGGCCCTGCAGCGAGGGGAGGCGCCGATACGTCAGTTCATGTCCAAGCAGACACGCCAGTCCGACTTCGCGCTGTTCGTCAAGCTGGGCAAGCTCGATCCCTCGACCAAGATCGAGACGGCGCCCATGCGTGTGCTGATCCCGGCCTTCGTCACCAGCGAGCTCAAAACCGCCTTCCAGATCGGCTTCCTGATCTTCATTCCCTTCCTGGTGATCGACCTCGTGGTGGCCAGTGTGCTGATGTCGCTGGGCATGATGATGCTGTCGCCCGTATTGGTGGCCCTGCCGTTCAAGCTCATGCTGTTCGTGCTGGCTGACGGCTGGAACCTGTTGATCGGCTCGCTGGCGGCCAGTTTTGTTCCCTAGGAGGCGCCCATGAATGCACAAATGGTCTTGACCATCGGGCAGGAAGCGCTCATCACCATGCTGATGGTGTCAGCGCCTCTGCTGGGGGTCGTGTTGCTGGTGGGCCTGCTGGTCAGCCTGTTCCAGGCCATCACGCAAATCCACGAGGCCACGCTGGCCTTCGTGCCCAAGCTGATCGCGGCCATGGCCGTGTTCGCCTGGGCTGGCCCCTGGATGCTCAACATCCTTGTCGAGTACATCCGACGCACCATCGAGGCGATACCCAGCATCGCGCTCTGAGTGGATCTGGGCTGCGCGACATGATCACCTTCAGCGAAGCCCAGATCATGGCCTGGCTCTCGCCGTTCCTGTGGCCTTTTCTGCGCGTGCTGGCGGTCTTCACCTCGGCCCCGATCTTCTCTACGCGAGCCTTCCCGGTACGCGCCCGTATCGGCCTGGCCCTGCTGGTCACCCTGGCCTGCCAGGCCTCCCTGCCGCCTATGCCGGTGATCGACCTCAACAGCCCGGTGGCCCTGGGGGTGGTGATCCAGCAGGTGGGCATCGGCCTGGCCATCGGCTTCGTCGTGCGCCTGGTGTTTGCCGCCTTCGAATTGGCTGGCGAGGTGGTGGGTTTCCAGATGGGCCTGAACTTCGCAGCCTTTTTCGACCCGGCACTCAACACCCAGGCCAGTGCCGTGGCACGCTTTTTCGGCTACATGGCCTCGCTGCTCTTCGTGGTGCTCAACGGCCACCTGATGGTGCTGATGGCCGTGACGCGCAGTTTCGAGGTGTTCCCGGTGACGCAGAACTTCCTGGAGGCCCTGCGCCTGATGCAGCTGTACACCCTGGGCGGCGAATTGTTTGCCAATGCCCTGTGGATCGCGCTGCCCATGCTGGCCCTGCTGCTGTTCACCAATCTGGCGTTGGGCATCATCTCGCGCGTAGCGCCGCAGATGAACATCTATGCGGTCGGTTTTCCGATCACGCTGAGCGTGGGGCTGGTAGGCATGGCGGCCACCCTGCCCATGCTGGACCGGCCCTTTCAGTCCCTGCTGGAGCGGGCCATCGAGATTTTCACCGGGCGCTAGCGCACTGTCTCATACCAGTCCGTTGCGGATGGCGTAGACGGTGAGTTCGGCGTTGTTCGAGAGCTTGAGTTTTTCCAGTACGCGCGAACGGTAGACACTCACCGTCTTGGGGCTGAGCATCAGTTCCTCGGCAATATCGGACAGGCGCTTGCCCGAGGCGATCTTGAGCAGGGTCTGCAACTCGCGTTCAGAGAGCGCATCATGCAGCGCCTCGCTGGTTGGCGTGGACAGGTTGTCCACCAGCATCTGCGCCACGCTGGGGGTAACGTACTTGCGGCCCTGGGCGATGGTGCGCACCGCCTCGATCAGCTCGGCCGGATTGCCGGCCTTGTTCAGATAACCCTGGGCGCCGGCGCGCAGGCAGCGTATGGCGTACTGGTCTTCGGGGAACATGGACACCACCAGCACCTTGGTGGGAGAGTCCGCTTCGCGCAGCGAAGCCAGCACTTCCAGACCGCCGCGGCCTGGCAGGTTCAGATCCAGGACCAGGATGTCACAGGGGGTCGAGCGCAGCAGCTCGCGCACTTCCGAATAGCTGCCCGCTTCACCGACGACCTTGATGTCGACCGCTTCGGACAGGGTGTCGCGGATGCCACGCCTCACGACAGCATGGTCATCACAAAGTATCACTCGAATCATCGCACCTGGCCTTTTGCATCTTTTGTCAGGGGGACCGACAGCGTTATGGACGTGCCGGCGCCTTCGCGGCTGCTCACGTCCAGCCAGCCACCCACGGTGCGCGCCCGCTCCTGCAGACCCTTGAGCCCGAAGGCCTTGGGCTTGTTGCGCTCCGGCGGCTGGATACCCTGCCCATTGTCGGTGATCTCCAGAGTCAATACACCTTCGGCGTCAGACAGCTCGAGCCGTACCTCGCTGCAGCGTGCATGTTTGGAGATATTGGTCAGGGCTTCCTGGGCCGTCCGGTAGGCGGTGAGCTGGATGGACTTGGAGAGCGCAGGCTGCTGGCGCACGGTGGCGCGTACCTGGGTGCGGATGCCCGTGCGGCGCTCGAACTCGCCGGCGAGCCAGTCGACGGCCGCTTCCAGTCCCTGGTCCAGGATGGCTGGGCGCAGGTTCATCATGATGCGCTGGCTGGCGCCGACCGCGTGCTGCAACATGCCGGTGGCTGCCTGTACATGGGCCAGGGTATCGGCGTCGGCATGGTGGCGGCTGATCCAGGACAGGTCGAACTGGATCGCGGCAAGCGAGCCGCCGATGTCGTCATGGATCTCGCGCGCAATCGCCGCGCGCTCCTGCTCGATCGACATCTGCAGATGCTCGGCAAAACGCGCCAGGCGCTGTTCCGAAGCTGCCAGTTCCTCGACGGCATGCTCGCGCTCGCGCTTGGCCTGCTGCACTTCGATGGCACGCTGGATCACGTGCGCCAGCTTGCCCAGGTCGTCCTTGAGCAGGTAGTCGCTCATGCCCAGCTTGATGGCGTCCACCGCGGCGGTTTCGCCGATCGCACCTGATAGCAGGATGAAAGGCGGAGGGGCAGGAACCGTCAGCAGGGCCTGCCAGGCATCCAGGGCGGTGAAGCCGGGCAGGCGATAGTCGGCCAGTACGGCATCGAAACGGCTGTCTTGCAGTCTGCGCACGAAGTCGTCCAGGCTCTCGACGCGCTCGAGCGCGCAGGGCATGCCGGCGCGGCGCAAGGTCTGCCGCACGATTTCGTGATCCAGTTCCGAATCCTCGAGGTGCAGGATGCGTAGGGGGGCTGGGTTGGCTTCTGGCTGCATGCGATAGACGATATGATGAAAAACGCCCGGCGGGGGTGCCGGGGAGGTGGCCTGAACGCCCCAAATATTGACGAATTCCCTCCCATTTCTGCGGAATCCTGCTACTCTATATCCAGGAAAATTCTAATGCTGGACTTACTGGAGCGGTGAATCATCTAGCGTCCTGATGTCTGACCGGAATGACCATGCAAGCCCCCAACACCCTGCCTGCGGAACAGCCCGCCGTGCAACTGCCGGTCATGCTGGTGGCCGAGGTCCAGGACTCGCTCCTGGTGGTGGTGCACGACTTGGCCCGGCTCGATGGTCTGCTGGCCCACACCATGGACAACCTGATGCAGCGCTTCACCAAGGCCATCAGCGGGCTGGACGACCCGTCCACTGCCGATCTGGCCATGCTCGAAGACGTGCGCAATGTGCTGCGTTCGGCTGTGACCGAACTGCAATTCCAGGACATGGCCTCGCAACTCATAGTACATACTTCCAAGGTGCTGCAGGGCTGCGCCTATCGCCTGGCTTCCGAGTCCATGGGGCAGGAAGACGGTGAGGCCGTGCCTTTTGTCGAGGAAGTGCCCGAGCGCCCCAATCCGGTGACGCAGGACGAGATGGACGCCGGCTCGATCGAACTGTTTTGAATTGTTGAACGTGAATACCCACAGACCCCATTTCTCCGGAGCTCCGACATGCCACTGATACTTGCTGTTGACGATTCGCCCTCGATGCGCAAGATGGTCTCATTCACCCTGGCAGGAGCAGGCTACCAGGTGGTCGAGGCCGTCGACGGCCAGGACGCCTATGAAAAAGCCCAGGCCCAGACCTTCGACCTGGTGCTGACCGACCAGAACATGCCGCGCATGGACGGCCTGGGGCTGACGCGCAAGCTGCGCGAGCACCCCAATTTCAAGACCACGCCCATCCTGATGCTCACCACCGAGTCGAGCGACCTGATGAAGCAGGCCGGCCGTGCTGCCGGTGCTACCGGCTGGCTGGTCAAGCCCTTCGATCCGGCGCGCCTGCTCGAGGTCATCAAGAAAGTCATCAAGTAATAAACGATTCCGCCAGTGCTCAGGCGGAATCACAACAGGAGATAGGCATGACCGAGGGACATCAGGACAGTGGCGGCGGTGATTCGCTGGATCTGAGCCAGTTCTATCAGATCTTCTTCGAGGAAGCGGGTGAGAACCTGGATCTCATGGAGCAGATGCTGCTCAATCTGAATCTGGAAACCGCAGACGACGAGGAGCTCAACGGCATCTTCCGCTGCGCGCATTCCGTCAAGGGTGGCGCTGCCACCTTCGGTTTCAGCGATGTGGCCGAGCTGACGCACCAGATGGAGTCCCTGCTGGACAAGCTGCGCCGTCACGAATTGCAGCCCAATCCCATGATGGTGGACGTGCTGCTCGAATCCGCCGACGCCTCGCGCGTGCTGCTTGCTCGACACCAGACGGGCGAGACGGGTGAGCCGCCTTCCAATGCCGACCTGGTGCGCCGCATCAGCGAACTGGCGGCGGGTGGCATGCCGGCAGCCCCGGCACCCGCCCCGGTCGTGGCTGCGCCGGTGCCGGCCCCTGTCGCTGCGGCGCCCGCAGCCGCTCCCGCCCCGGCGGGCTCCCGTCAGCTGGAAATCCGCATGGGCCCGCTGGACCGACTGGACCAGGTGGATGGCATCAAGGACCTGTTCCGTGACATCGTCGGCTTGGGCTCGGTCACCGAGGTGAGCAGCGACCGCGCGGACACCCGGGTGTTCCACGCCACGACGTCGTCCAGCAACGAGGATCTGCTCGATCTCTTCGCTTTCCATGTATCGCGCGAGCAGGTCAAGATCAGTGAGATGGCCGCCCCCGCCGCGGCGAGCTGGACGGACCGTCCCGATCCGCCGCCCGGAGCCCCGGTCGCACCCGCGCCTGGTTTCGGCTTTTTCGAAGGATCGCCAGGCCTGCCCCAGGGCCATCCTGCGGCCGCTGCCACCGAGGTGGCGGAGGCCAAGCCGGGCGCCAGCAAGACCGGCGCGGCCAAGCCAGCGGCCAGCCAAGTGACGGCCCAACCCGAAGCGGCCACCATCCGCGTTGCCATCAACAAGGTGGACCAACTGATCAATCTGGTGGGAGAGCTGGTCATTACCCAGGCCATGCTGGCCCAGAACAGCCGCGCGCTGGATCCGTCGGCCAACCAGCAGTTGCTGGCGGGGCTGGCTGACTTGGACCGCAACACGCGAGACTTGCAGGAATCGGTGATGTCGATCCGGATGATCCCGATGTCCATCGTGTTCAGCCGCTTCCCGCGCATGCTGCGCGATCTCGCCACCAAGCTGGGCAAGAAGGTCGAATTCGTGACCCAGGGCGAGGCCACCGAGCTCGACAAGGGCTTGGTCGAGAAGATCACCGACCCGTTGACTCACCTGGTGCGCAACAGTTGTGACCACGGCATCGAGATGCCGGCCGACCGGATCGCCGCGGGCAAACCCGAGACCGGCACCATCACTTTGTCGGCCGCCCACCAGGGGGGCTCCATCGTGATCGAGGTGCGCGACGACGGCCGCGGCCTCAACCGCGAGAAGATCCTGAAGAAAGCGCGCGAGCGCGGGCTGGATGTTTCCGACCAGATGACCGACGGAGATGTCTGGCAACTGATCTTCGCACCGGGGTTCTCGACAGCTGAGGTCGTGACCGACGTTTCCGGCCGCGGTGTCGGCATGGACGTGGTCAAGAAAAACATCGCCGCGCTGAACGGCACGGTCGAAATCGACTCTTCCGAAGGGTATGGCATGCGGGTCTCGGTCCGTCTGCCCTTAACGCTGGCCATCATGGACGGCATGTCGGTGGGTGTGGGCGACGAGGTCTACATCCTCCCGCTGTCATCCGTCGTCGAATCCTTCCAGGTCAAGGATGACGCGGTCAACACCGTGGCCCAGGGCTCGCGCCTGGTCAAGGTGCGTGACGAATATATGCCCGTGATCGAGCTGGAGAAGGTGTTCCAGGTGCCGCGTTATGACGGCGGCAAGTCGAGCGACATCATGGTGGTCGTGGAGGCCGAAGGCAGCCGCGTGGCGCTGCTGGTGGACGAGCTTCTGGGCCAACAGCAGGTGGTGGTGAAAAACCTCGAGAGTAACTATCGCAAGGTTCCGAACGTTTCGGGCGCCACCATCCTGGGTGATGGCAAGGTGGCCCTGATCCTGGATACCAGCGCCCTGGTGCGGCGCTCGCGTCATTGAGTCATCGCAAGGAGTAGTCGATATGAATCAGGTGGCAGAAGATGGGAATGTGGTGGCGAGGCCGCGCGAATACCTGACGTTCAGGCTGGATCAGGAAGAGTACGGCATCGATATCCTGAAAGTGCAGGAAATTCGCGGCTACGAAAAGCCGACGCGCATCGCCAATGCGCCCGACTTCATCAAGGGCGTAGTCAATCTGCGCGGCACCATCGTGCCCATCATTGACATGCGCCTGAAGTTCAACTGCGCCAAGGCGGAGTACAACAGCTTCACTGTGGTCATCATCCTGAACCTTCACAACCGCATTGTCGGTATCGTGGTGGATTCCGTCAGTGATGTGATGGAGCTTGCGCCTGAGAATCTCAAGGCTGCGCCGGAAATTGACAGTTCGATCGACAGCTCGGCGGTGGTCGGTCTCGGCTCGGTCGGGGATCGCATGCTGATCCTGCTTGATATCGAGAAGCTGATGTCCAGCGTGGACATGGGCTTGGTCTCGGTCGAGGCCTGATTTTCGTCGCTTTCCTGCGACCTTTGAGCCCAAGTCATCCAATCTATGCTGTCAACGGACAAAGCGGCCAGGACTTCAAAGGCGGGCGCGGACAGGGATGGGTCGGCAGAAATTGCCGGGGGTGATGTGCAGGCCAGGGAGTTCAGCTGGACCCAGGCCGACTTCGCCCGTGTCCAGTCCCTGATTTACCAGCGTGCCGGCATCAGCCTGCACGACGGCAAACACGCCATGGTCTACAGCCGCTTGTCGCGCCGATTGCGTGATACCGGTTATCAGAGTTTCCGCGACTATCTGGGCTGGCTCGAATCCCATGACGGGCCCGAATGGCAGGAGTTCGTCAATGCCTTGACGACCAACCTCACGTCTTTTTTCCGCGAGCAGCATCACTTCGAAATCCTGGCCGAGCACCTGAAATCCCGTCCATCCACCACGGCCTGGCGCGTCTGGTGCAATGCGGCCTCGACCGGCGAAGAGCCCTACTCCCTCATCATGACCGCGCTGGATGCGTTGGGCCCCCAGGCCAACTTCAAGCTGTGGGCCAGCGACATCGACTCCAAGGTGCTGGCGACTGCCGCGCGGGGCGTTTACCGGCAGGATTCCATCAAAGGTGTCGACGTGGCCAAGCTGCAGCGTTTTTTCCTGCGCGGCAAGGGCAGCAATGAAGGGTTTCTGCGCATCAAGCCGGAGTTGCAGCGTCTGGTCGAATTTCTGAGTGTCAACCTGATCCGCGACGACTGGCCCTTCCGTGAACCTTTTGACGTCGTGTTTTGTCGCAACGTCATGATCTATTTCGATGGACCGACCCAGCGCAGTGTCCTGGAACGCATCCATCGCGTGATGAAGCCGGGCGGGCTGCTGTTCGTGGGCCATTCCGAAAACTTCAACGAGTCGCGCGATCTTTTTGTATTGCGTGGAAAGACGGTGTATGAACGCCGCTGACCGATGCTCTCCCCGACTTCGGGCCGCGCGCCTGCCTCGTCCCTGGCTGGAGCGGCATGAATCCCTCTGAGTCCTCTGTGTGGGCTGCGCCCCTGCGCCCGGTCACATCCGCTACCAAGGTGCTGGCAGGAGGGCGCGTTTCCCGGGTTGACGAATTGCGGGCGCAGGCGCGCAAGCCGGGTGAGGCTTCCTTCTTCTATGCCGATCATCATTTTCAGTACGACGCCGTCAAAGTGCTGCCCGGGGAATATTTCGTGTCCACTGATGATGTGCTCATCATGACCGTGCTGGGTTCGTGCATCGCAGCCTGCGTCTGGGATGGCAAGGCGCGCGTCGGAGGCATGAACCATTTCATGCTGCCCGAGGGGGAGGATGGTTCGGGGCGTTATGGTTCGTACGCCATGGAACTGCTGCTCAATGAGATGCTCAAGATGGGCGCCCGACGTGAAACCATGCAGGCCAAGGTGTTCGGGGGCGGGGCCGTTATGGCCGGCTTCACCACCATGAACGTGGGGGAGCGCAATACCAAGTTCGTGCTGGACTATCTGGCCACGGAACGTATCCCGGTGGTGTCGCAGGATGTGATGGATATCCATCCGCGCAAGGTGTGTTTTTTTCCGGTCACCGGCAAGGCCCTGGTCAAGCGCCTGGCCCATGCGCATCCCGAGGCCCTGGCGGTGGAGGAGCGCAAGGGCAACGCGGCGGCTGTGGCCAAGTCCACGGCGGGCGGCTCGGTGGATCTGTTCTAGGGGGGTGAGCTTGAGCAAGATTCGTGTGGTTGTGGTCGACGATTCTGCGCTGGTGCGCAGCCTGCTGGCCGAGATCATCAACCGTCAGCGTGATATGGAGTGCGTGGGCACTGCCAACGATCCCCTGATCGCGCGCGAAATGATTCGCGAACTCAATCCGGACGTGATCACGCTTGACGTGGAGATGCCGCGCATGGATGGCATTGAGTTCCTGGGGCGCCTGATGCGGCTGCGTCCCATGCCCGTGCTCATGATCTCCACGTTGACCGAGCGGGGCGCCGAGGTCACCATGCGCGCCCTGGAACTCGGCGCGGTCGACTTTGTTGCCAAGCCCCGCATCGGCTTGGCCGATGGCATCAAGGACTTGTCCGACCAGATCGTCGAAAAAATCCGGATTGCGGCTTCAGCGCATATTCGGCGCGCACCCAATCCCACGGTCAGCGTGACTGCCGCTACGGGTGCTGCCGGTACGCCCGCGAGCACGCTGCCCAGGCTCCTGGGACGTGTCTCCACCGAAAAACTGATTTGTATCGGATCCTCGACCGGAGGCACCGAGGCGGTCAAGGAAGTCCTGATCCGTATGCCCGCGGATTCGCCGGGCATCGTCATCACCCAGCACATGCCGCCCGGGTTCACGACCAGCTTTGCGGCCCGCCTGGATGGCTTGTGCCAGATCACGGTCAAAGAGGCTGTGAACGGCGAGCGTATCCTGCCTGGCCATGCCTACATCGCCCCCGGAGGGCGGCAGTTCCGGATCGATCGCAGCGGTGCCAACTATGTGGCGGTGGTCGAGGATGGCGAGCCGGTCAATCGGCACAAGCCTTCGGTCGAGGTGCTGTTCCATTCCTGCGCACAAGTGGTGGGCCCGAATGCCTTCGGCATCATGCTCACAGGCATGGGCAACGATGGTGCCAAAGCCATGCGCGAGATGAAGGATGCCGGCAGCTACAACTATGTGCAGGACGAAGCCAGTTGCGTCGTGTTCGGCATGCCGCGCGAGGCCATCGCCCATGGTGCGGCCGACGAAGTATTGCCGTTGACGGCCATCGCGCCAGCTTTGCTGGCGCGCTTGAGCAGCACTGGGAGTGACCGCTACCGCGTTTGATCTTCCGCGCGCTCAGGCGCGCGCCGACAAGGCTTCCCAGCGGGCCAGGGCAGCCATCAGTTCTGCTTCGATGGAGCCGTCTCGTTGGTACAGGGTGGCAGCTTGTTGCGGATCTCGGGTGTACAGGGTGCCGTCCGCCAGTTCCTGGCGCAGCTGTCCCTGCTCTCGTTCCAGGGCGTCAATCAGGTCCGGCAAGGCCTCCAGTTCCCGCTGCTCCTTGTAGGTCAGCTTGGCGCCACCTGGCGTGCGCGCCGCCGGGCTGGGCGGGGCGATCGGCGTTTCCTGTGGGGCGGCCGGCTCTGCGGCCGCGAGGATGGCCTGACTGCGCTTGGCCTGTATCAGCCAGTCGTCAACGCCGCCTTCATACTCACGCCATCGCCCATCGCCTTCATGCGCGATGATGCTGGTCACCACATTGTTCAGGAAGGTCCGATCGTGGCTGACGAGGAACACGGTCCCGGGATAGTCCTGCAGCAGCTCTTCGAGCAGGTCCAGCGTGTCGATGTCCAGGTCATTGGTTGGTTCGTCCAGCACCAGCACATTGGCGGGCCGGGCAAACAGGCGAGCCAGCAGCAGACGGTTGCGTTCTCCGCCGGAGAGGGAGCGCACGGGCGAGTTGGCCCGTGCCGGTGAAAACAGGAAATCGCCGAGATAGCTCTTCACGTGCTGGCGTTTGTTCCCGATTTCTATCCATTCGCTGCCGGGGCTGATGAAGTCTTCCAGCGTCGCGTCCAGATTGAGGGCGTTGCGCATCTGGTCAAAGTAGGCCACCTGCAGGTTCGCGCCTTGGCGCACCTGGCCGCTGTCGGCCTGCAGCTCGCCCAAGATCAATTTCAGCAAGGTGGTCTTGCCCGCGCCGTTTGCGCCGATGAGGCCGATCTTGTCGCCGCGCAGGATGGTGGCGCTGAAATCCCTGACCACGGTCCGGTCGCCAAAGGTTTTGCCCACCTCCGTCAGCTCGGCCACGAGCTTGCCGCTGCGTGCGCCGGCGGCAATGTCCATCTTGACGCTGCCCAGGGTATCGCGACGCGCGGCGTGCTGGGCGCGCAGTTGCTGCAGGCGGGTGATGCGGCTCTGGCTGCGAGTCCGGCGCGCCTCAACGCCCTTGCGCACCCAGACTTCCTCCTGTGCCAGCAGTTTGTCGGCCTTGGCGTTGACGATGGCCTCCTGTGCGAGCTGCTCTTCCTTCTGCACCAGGTAGGCGGCAAAGTTGCCTGGATAGGAGTTCAGATGACCGCGATCGAGTTCCACAATGCGCGTGGCCACGCGGTCGAGGAAGGTGCGATCGTGGGTGATCGTGACGATGCTGCCCTTGAACTCCAGCAGCAAATTTTCGAGCCACAGGATCGAGTCCAAATCGAGGTGGTTGGTGGGCTCGTCCAGCAACAGGACCTGAGGCTGTGCCACCAGCGCTTGTGCCAATGCCACCCGTTTACGGGTGCCCCCGGAGAGCGTCTTGATGAGAGCATCGGGCGCCAGATGCAGGCGATGCAAGGTTTCATTGACCCGTTGTTCCCAATTCCAGCCGTCCTGTGATTCGATGGCGTCTTGCAACTGATCCAGATCGCCCTCGCCACTGGTGTAGCGCTCGATCAATTCGATGACGTTATCCAGGCCGCTGCGCACGGCTGTGAATACCGATGCTTCGGGTTCCAGAACGGGTTCCTGGGCCACGTAGGTCAGTCGCAGCTTCTGCTGCAGTTGCAGGGTGCCGTCGTCGGCCTTCTCGAGGCCGGCGAGGATCTTGAGCAGCGAGGATTTGCCGGTGCCGTTGCGGCCAATCAGCCCCACTCGTTCGCCGGATTCGAGTGCAAAGTCTGCGTGATCGAGCAGGGCGACGTGGCCATAGGCCAATTGGGCATTGAGTAGGGTGAGCAGGGCCATAAGTGAGGGGGATTATCCCCGCTCGCATCGCGCTGGCGCCGTGCATCACCCCGGTCGGTCGGTCGATTGCCGAGCCTGAAAAAAGTTGTGCTATAGTTGCGGGCTTCGCTCTTGAAAAGAACGAAACGAGTGACAGCACTGGCCAATGGCCCCGCCTCGGTAACGTGGCGAATCACTCAAAAAATTCTGTCAATGTGTTGACGGGGTGGAAAAAATAGTGCTAGAATTCAAGGCTCAGCTGATCGCAGCTAAGCAAGCGCAGGACGGTAAAAGTTTTGCGGTGGTTCATTAAAAATATACAGCCGATAAGCGTGGGCGTTTGAAGGCGATTGCCAAGTTCTTCGGAACTAAGTGCAAGTCACTTAAAACGCTCATGAGAATAGAAGTGAAGTTCACTTCAATTCCGTTTTTATGAGTTGCTCGAAAGAGCGAAAAATTCAAGATCGAACTATAGAGTTTGATCCTGGCTCAGATTGAACGCTGGCGGCATGCCTTACACATGCAAGTCGAACGGCAGCACGGGAGCAATCCTGGTGGCGAGTGGCGAACGGGTGAGTAATATATCGGAACGTGCCCAGTCGTGGGGGATAACGTAGCGAAAGCTACGCTAATACCGCATACGATCTATGGATGAAAGCGGGGGATCGCAAGACCTCGCGCGATTGGAGCGGCCGATATCAGATTAGGTAGTTGGTGAGGTAAAGGCTCACCAAGCCGACGATCTGTAGCTGGTCTGAGAGGACGACCAGCCACACTGGGACTGAGACACGGCCCAGACTCCTACGGGAGGCAGCAGTGGGGAATTTTGGACAATGGGCGCAAGCCTGATCCAGCAATGCCGCGTGCAGGATGAAGGCCTTCGGGTTGTAAACTGCTTTTGTACGGAGCGAAAAGGCTTCCACTAATACTGGGGGCTCATGACGGTACCGTAAGAATAAGCACCGGCTAACTACGTGCCAGCAGCCGCGGTAATACGTAGGGTGCAAGCGTTAATCGGAATTACTGGGCGTAAAGCGTGCGCAGGCGGTTATGTAAGACAGATGTGAAATCCCCGGGCTTAACCTGGGAACTGCATTTGTGACTGCATAGCTAGAGTACGGTAGAGGGGGATGGAATTCCGCGTGTAGCAGTGAAATGCGTAGATATGCGGAGGAACACCGATGGCGAAGGCAATCCCCTGGACCTGTACTGACGCTCATGCACGAAAGCGTGGGGAGCAAACAGGATTAGATACCCTGGTAGTCCACGCCCTAAACGATGTCAACTGGTTGTTGGGTCTTCACTGACTCAGTAACGAAGCTAACGCGTGAAGTTGACCGCCTGGGGAGTACGGCCGCAAGGTTGAAACTCAAAGGAATTGACGGGGACCCGCACAAGCGGTGGATGATGTGGTTTAATTCGATGCAACGCGAAAAACCTTACCCACCTTTGACATGTACGGAAGTTGCCAGAGATGGCTTCGTGCTCGAAAGAGAACCGTAACACAGGTGCTGCATGGCTGTCGTCAGCTCGTGTCGTGAGATGTTGGGTTAAGTCCCGCAACGAGCGCAACCCTTGTCATTAGTTGCTACGAAAGGGCACTCTAATGAGACTGCCGGTGACAAACCGGAGGAAGGTGGGGATGACGTCAAGTCCTCATGGCCCTTATAGGTGGGGCTACACACGTCATACAATGGCTGGTACAAAGGGTTGCCAACCCGCGAGGGGGAGCTAATCCCATAAAGCCAGTCGTAGTCCGGATCGCAGTCTGCAACTCGACTGCGTGAAGTCGGAATCGCTAGTAATCGTGGATCAGAATGTCACGGTGAATACGTTCCCGGGTCTTGTACACACCGCCCGTCACACCATGGGAGCGGGTTCTGCCAGAAGTAGTTAGCCTAACCGCAAGGAGGGCGATTACCACGGCAGGGTTCGTGACTGGGGTGAAGTCGTAACAAGGTAGCCGTATCGGAAGGTGCGGCTGGATCACCTCCTTTCTGGAAACTGCAATCTAATTTGAACGCTCACACTTATCGGTTGTTGGAAGGTTGTCGCTAACGACTAAGCCCTGTGCCTGGTCCTAAGTGACCGGCTTGGGTCTGTAGCTCAGTTGGTTAGAGCACCGTCTTGATAAGGCGGGGGTCGTTGGTTCGAGACCAACCAGACCCACCATCCCGTTCCATCGAACTGGGGGATTAGCTCAGCTGGGAGAGCACCTGCTTTGCAAGCAGGGGGTCGTCGGTTCGATCCCGTCATCCTCCACCAATAACAATCAACATCAAAGCGGCTTCGTGCAGATACTGTTCGAGGCCTCTTTGATGTTGATCGATATAAATCGATCAACAACGAGTCGCAAGGCTCACGGCTGTTCTTTAACAATTTATAGAGTCGAATCAGCGTTGTCAGAGGAAACTGCACATTCGTAAAGGTTTAGTGCAGACCGTGCCTCTGATGACAATTTTTTGATTGCGTCAAAACGAAATTCAAACTTTGTTTGTATTTCAAGTAATGACGAATCGTTCTCTGGTAGCAATACCAAAGAATCATTCACATTACGGCATAACGCGCCAGGTGAAAGACCTGGCAAGTCCTTGAAACGCTTTGGATCTCGCAAGAGAAATCAAAGTTATAGGGTCAAGTGACTAAGAGCATGTGGTGGATGCCTTGGCAATGATAGGCGACGAAGGACGTGAAAGCCTGCGATAAGCTTCGGGGAGCTGGCAAATAAGCTTTGATCCGGAGATTTCCGAATGGGGAAACCCACCTGCAAAGGTATCGCATACTGAATACATAGGTATGCGAGGCGAACCGGGTGAACTGAAACATCTCAGTAGCTCGAGGAAAAGACATCAACCGAGATTCCGAAAGTAGTGGCGAGCGAAATCGGAAGAGCCTGTTAGTGATAGCACGATTCTTAGCAAAACAGTCTGGAAAGGCTGGCCATAGCAGGTGATAGCCCTGTATGCGAAAAGAAACGTGTGGTACTGAGCTAACGACAAGTAGGGCGGGACACGTGTAATCCTGTCTGAATATGGGGGGACCATCCTCCAAGGCTAAATACTCATCATTGACCGATAGTGAACTAGTACCGTGAGGGAAAGGCGAAAAGAACCCCGGGAGGGGAGTGAAATAGATCCTGAAACCGCATGCTTACAAAAAGTCGGAGCCCGCAAGGGTGACGGCGTACCTTTTGTATAATGGGTCAGCGACTTACATTCAGTGGCAAGGTTAACCGAATAGGGAAGCCGTAGAGAAATCGAGTCCGAATAGGGCGTTCAGTCGCTGGGTGTAGACCCGAAACCAAGTGATCTATCCATGGCCAGGATGAAGGTGCCGTAACAGGTACTGGAGGTCCGAACCGACTAGTGTTGCAAAACTAGCGGATGAGCTGTGGATAGGGGTGAAAGGCTAAACAAACTTGGAAATAGCTGGTTCTCTCCGAAAACTATTTAGGTAGTGCCTCAAGTATTACCGTCGGGGGTAGAGCACTGTTTAGGCTAGGGGGTCATGGCGACTTACCAAACCTATGCAAACTCCGAATACCGACGAGTACAGCTTGGGAGACAGAGCACCGGGTGCTAACGTCCGGACTCAAGAGGGAAACAACCCAGACCGCCAGCTAAGGTCCCTAAAATTGGCTAAGTGGGAAACGAAGTGGGAAGGCTAAAACAGTCAGGATGTTGGCTTAGAAGCAGCCATCATTTAAAGAAAGCGTAATAGCTCACTGATCGAGTCGTCCTGCGCGGAAGATGTAACGGGGCTAAGCCAGTTACCGAAGCTGCGGATTTGCACGCAAGTGCAAGTGGTAGGAGAGCGTTCTGTAAGCCTGTGAAGGTGGCTTGTAAAGGCTGCTGGAGGTATCAGAAGTGCGAATGCTGACATGAGTAGCGTTAAAGGGGGTGAAAAGCCCCCTCGCCGTAAGCGCAAGGTTTTCTACGCAACGTTCATCGGCGTAGAGTGAGTCGGCCCCTAAGGCGAGGCAGAGATGCGTAGCTGATGGGAAACAGGTCAATATTCCTGTACCGATGTGTAGTGCGATGTGGGGACGGAGAAGGTTAGCTCAGCCAACTGTTGGATATGTTGGTTCAAGCCTGTAGTCGTGCCTGGTAGGCAAATCCGCCGGGCTTAGATGAGGGGTGATAACGAGGCAGCTTGCTGCCGAAGTGAGTGATACCCTGCTTCCAGGAAAAGCCACTAAGCTTCAGCTACACACGACCGTACCGCAAACCGACACTGGTGCGCGAGATGAGTATTCTAAGGCGCTTGAGAGAACTCAGGAGAAGGAACTCGGCAAATTGACACCGTAACTTCGGAAGAAGGTGTGCCTTTAGTAGGTGAACCATTTACTTGGGGAGCCCAATGAGGTTGCAAAGAATCGGTGGCTGCGACTGTTTATTAAAAACACAGCACTCTGCAAACACGAAAGTGGACGTATAGGGTGTGACGCCTGCCCGGTGCTGGAAGATTAAATGATGGGGTGCAAGCTCTTGATTGAAGTCCCAGTAAACGGCGGCCGTAACTATAACGGTCCTAAGGTAGCGAAATTCCTTGTCGGGTAAGTTCCGACCTGCACGAATGGCGTAACGATGGCCACACTGTCTCCTCCTGAGACTCAGCGAAGTTGAAATGTTTGTGATGATGCAATCTCCCCGCGGAAAGACGGAAAGACCCCATGAACCTTTACTGTAGCTTTGTATTGGACTTTGAACAGATCTGTGTAGGATAGGTGGGAGGCTTTGAAGCGGTGCCGCTAGGTATCGTGGAGCCAACGTTGAAATACCACCCTGGTGTGTTTGAGGTTCTAACCTGGATCCCTTATCGGGATTGGGGACAGTGCATGGTAGGCAGTTTGACTGGGGCGGTCTCCTCCCAAAGCGTAACGGAGGAGTTCGAAGGTACGCTAGTTACGGTCGGACATCGTGACGATAGTGCAATGGCATAAGCGTGCTTAACTGCGAGACTGACAAGTCGAGCAGATGCGAAAGCAGGACATAGTGATCCGGTGGTTCTGTATGGAAGGGCCATCGCTCAACGGATAAAAGGTACTCTGGGGATAACAGGCTGATACCGCCCAAGAGTTCATATCGACGGCTGTGTTTGGCACCTCGATGTCGGCTCATCTCATCCTGGGGCTGTAGCCGGTCCCAAGGGTATGGCTGTTCGCCATTTAAAGAGGTACGTGAGCTGGGTTTAAAACGTCGTGAGACAGTTTGGTCCCTATCTTCCGTGGGCGCTGCAGATTTGAGGAAGCCTGCTCCTAGTACGAGAGGACCGGAGTGGACACACCTCTGGTGTACCGGTTGTCACGCCAGTGGCATTGCCGGGTAGCTATGTGTGGAAGAGATAACCGCTGAAAGCATCTAAGCGGGAAACTCGTTTCAAGATGAGATCTGCCGGGGCCTTGAGCCCCCTAAAGAGTCGTTCAAGACCAGGACGTTGATAGGTCAGGTGTGGAAGCGCAGTAATGCGTTAAGCTAACTGATACTAATTGCTCGTGCGACTTGACCCTATAACTTTGATTCAGTGAATCAAGGTGTTATGCCAAGTGACGCATTCAAAATAAGCTGATTCAAGCTCTATAAATTGGTCGTCCTGACCCAGTCAGGATGGCAAAAAGTTATGCCTGATGACCATAGCGAGGTGGTCCCACTCCTTCCCATCCCGAACAGGACAGTGAAACGCCTCAGCGCCGATGATAGTGCGGATTCCCGTGTGAAAGTAGGACATCGTCAGGCTCTTACAGCAGAAAACGCCCCGTCAATTGACGGGGCGTTTTTATCAGGGCTTCAAAACAAGTCTTGATAAAAACGCGAAAAACGTGTTATAATTTTTGGCTCAGCTGATCGCAGCTAAGCAAGCGCAGGACGGTAAAAGTTTTGCGGTGGTTCATTAAAAATATACAGCCGATAAGCGTGGGCGTTTGAAGGCGATTGCCAAGTTCTTCGGAACTAAGTGCAAGTCACTTAAAACGCTCATGAGAATAGAAGTGAAGTTCACTTCAATTCCGTTTTTATGAGTTGCTCGAAAGAGCGAAAAATTCAAGATCGAACTATAGAGTTTGATCCTGGCTCAGATTGAACGCTGGCGGCATGCCTTACACATGCAAGTCGAACGGCAGCACGGGAGCAATCCTGGTGGCGAGTGGCGAACGGGTGAGTAATATATCGGAACGTGCCCAGTCGTGGGGGATAACGTAGCGAAAGCTACGCTAATACCGCATACGATCTATGGATGAAAGCGGGGGATCGCAAGACCTCGCGCGATTGGAGCGGCCGATATCAGATTAGGTAGTTGGTGAGGTAAAGGCTCACCAAGCCGACGATCTGTAGCTGGTCTGAGAGGACGACCAGCCACACTGGGACTGAGACACGGCCCAGACTCCTACGGGAGGCAGCAGTGGGGAATTTTGGACAATGGGCGCAAGCCTGATCCAGCAATGCCGCGTGCAGGATGAAGGCCTTCGGGTTGTAAACTGCTTTTGTACGGAGCGAAAAGGCTTCCACTAATACTGGGGGCTCATGACGGTACCGTAAGAATAAGCACCGGCTAACTACGTGCCAGCAGCCGCGGTAAGACGTAGGGTGCAAGCGTTAATCGGAATTACTGGGCGTAAAGCGTGCGCAGGCGGTTATGTAAGACAGATGTGAAATCCCCGGGCTTAACCTGGGAACTGCATTTGTGACTGCATAGCTAGAGTACGGTAGAGGGGGATGGAATTCCGCGTGTAGCAGTGAAATGCGTAGATATGCGGAGGAACACCGATGGCGAAGGCAATCCCCTGGACCTGTACTGACGCTCATGCACGAAAGCGTGGGGAGCAAACAGGATTAGATACCCTGGTAGTCCACGCCCTAAACGATGTCAACTGGTTGTTGGGTCTTCACTGACTCAGTAACGAAGCTAACGCGTGAAGTTGACCGCCTGGGGAGTACGGCCGCAAGGTTGAAACTCAAAGGAATTGACGGGGACCCGCACAAGCGGTGGATGATGTGGTTTAATTCGATGCAACGCGAAAAACCTTACCCACCTTTGACATGTACGGAAGTTGCCAGAGATGGCTTCGTGCTCGAAAGAGAACCGTAACACAGGTGCTGCATGGCTGTCGTCAGCTCGTGTCGTGAGATGTTGGGTTAAGTCCCGCAACGAGCGCAACCCTTGTCATTAGTTGCTACGAAAGGGCACTCTAATGAGACTGCCGGTGACAAACCGGAGGAAGGTGGGGATGACGTCAAGTCCTCATGGCCCTTATAGGTGGGGCTACACACGTCATACAATGGCTGGTACAAAGGGTTGCCAACCCGCGAGGGGGAGCTAATCCCATAAAGCCAGTCGTAGTCCGGATCGCAGTCTGCAACTCGACTGCGTGAAGTCGGAATCGCTAGTAATCGTGGATCAGAATGTCACGGTGAATACGTTCCCGGGTCTTGTACACACCGCCCGTCACACCATGGGAGCGGGTTCTGCCAGAAGTAGTTAGCCTAACCGCAAGGAGGGCGATTACCACGGCAGGGTTCGTGACTGGGGTGAAGTCGTAACAAGGTAGCCGTATCGGAAGGTGCGGCTGGATCACCTCCTTTCTGGAAACTGCAATCTAATTTGAACGCTCACACTTATCGGTTGTTGGAAGGTTGTCGCTAACGACTAAGCCCTGTGCCTGGTCCTAAGTGACCGGCTTGGGTCTGTAGCTCAGTTGGTTAGAGCACCGTCTTGATAAGGCGGGGGTCGTTGGTTCGAGACCAACCAGACCCACCATCCCGTTCCATCGAACTGGGGGATTAGCTCAGCTGGGAGAGCACCTGCTTTGCAAGCAGGGGGTCGTCGGTTCGATCCCGTCATCCTCCACCAATAACAATCAACATCAAAGCGGCTTCGTGCAGATACTGTTCGAGGCCTCTTTGATGTTGATCGATATAAATCGATCAACAACGAGTCGCAAGGCTCACGGCTGTTCTTTAACAATTTATAGAGTCGAATCAGCGTTGTCAGAGGAAACTGCACATTCGTAAAGGTTTAGTGCAGACCGTGCCTCTGATGACAATTTTTTGATTGCGTCAAAACGAAATTCAAACTTTGTTTGTATTTCAAGTAATGACGAATCGTTCTCTGGTAGCAATACCAAAGAATCATTCACATTACGGCATAACGCGCCAGGTGAAAGACCTGGCAAGTCCTTGAAACGCTTTGGATCTCGCAAGAGAAATCAAAGTTATAGGGTCAAGTGACTAAGAGCATGTGGTGGATGCCTTGGCAATGATAGGCGACGAAGGACGTGAAAGCCTGCGATAAGCTTCGGGGAGCTGGCAAATAAGCTTTGATCCGGAGATTTCCGAATGGGGAAACCCACCTGCAAAGGTATCGCATACTGAATACATAGGTATGCGAGGCGAACCGGGTGAACTGAAACATCTCAGTAGCTCGAGGAAAAGACATCAACCGAGATTCCGAAAGTAGTGGCGAGCGAAATCGGAAGAGCCTGTTAGTGATAGCACGATTCTTAGCAAAACAGTCTGGAAAGGCTGGCCATAGCAGGTGATAGCCCTGTATGCGAAAAGAAACGTGTGGTACTGAGCTAACGACAAGTAGGGCGGGACACGTGTAATCCTGTCTGAATATGGGGGGACCATCCTCCAAGGCTAAATACTCATCATTGACCGATAGTGAACTAGTACCGTGAGGGAAAGGCGAAAAGAACCCCGGGAGGGGAGTGAAATAGATCCTGAAACCGCATGCTTACAAAAAGTCGGAGCCCGCAAGGGTGACGGCGTACCTTTTGTATAATGGGTCAGCGACTTACATTCAGTGGCAAGGTTAACCGAATAGGGAAGCCGTAGAGAAATCGAGTCCGAATAGGGCGTTCAGTCGCTGGGTGTAGACCCGAAACCAAGTGATCTATCCATGGCCAGGATGAAGGTGCCGTAACAGGTACTGGAGGTCCGAACCGACTAGTGTTGCAAAACTAGCGGATGAGCTGTGGATAGGGGTGAAAGGCTAAACAAACTTGGAAATAGCTGGTTCTCTCCGAAAACTATTTAGGTAGTGCCTCAAGTATTACCGTCGGGGGTAGAGCACTGTTTAGGCTAGGGGGTCATGGCGACTTACCAAACCTATGCAAACTCCGAATACCGACGAGTACAGCTTGGGAGACAGAGCACCGGGTGCTAACGTCCGGACTCAAGAGGGAAACAACCCAGACCGCCAGCTAAGGTCCCTAAAATTGGCTAAGTGGGAAACGAAGTGGGAAGGCTAAAACAGTCAGGATGTTGGCTTAGAAGCAGCCATCATTTAAAGAAAGCGTAATAGCTCACTGATCGAGTCGTCCTGCGCGGAAGATGTAACGGGGCTAAGCCAGTTACCGAAGCTGCGGATTTGCACGCAAGTGCAAGTGGTAGGAGAGCGTTCTGTAAGCCTGTGAAGGTGGCTTGTAAAGGCTGCTGGAGGTATCAGAAGTGCGAATGCTGACATGAGTAGCGTTAAAGGGGGTGAAAAGCCCCCTCGCCGTAAGCGCAAGGTTTTCTACGCAACGTTCATCGGCGTAGAGTGAGTCGGCCCCTAAGGCGAGGCAGAGATGCGTAGCTGATGGGAAACAGGTCAATATTCCTGTACCGATGTGTAGTGCGATGTGGGGACGGAGAAGGTTAGCTCAGCCAACTGTTGGATATGTTGGTTCAAGCCTGTAGTCGTGCCTGGTAGGCAAATCCGCCGGGCTTAGATGAGGGGTGATAACGAGGCAGCTTGCTGCCGAAGTGAGTGATACCCTGCTTCCAGGAAAAGCCACTAAGCTTCAGCTACACACGACCGTACCGCAAACCGACACTGGTGCGCGAGATGAGTATTCTAAGGCGCTTGAGAGAACTCAGGAGAAGGAACTCGGCAAATTGACACCGTAACTTCGGAAGAAGGTGTGCCTTTAGTAGGTGAACCATTTACTTGGGGAGCCCAATGAGGTTGCAAAGAATCGGTGGCTGCGACTGTTTATTAAAAACACAGCACTCTGCAAACACGAAAGTGGACGTATAGGGTGTGACGCCTGCCCGGTGCTGGAAGATTAAATGATGGGGTGCAAGCTCTTGATTGAAGTCCCAGTAAACGGCGGCCGTAACTATAACGGTCCTAAGGTAGCGAAATTCCTTGTCGGGTAAGTTCCGACCTGCACGAATGGCGTAACGATGGCCACACTGTCTCCTCCTGAGACTCAGCGAAGTTGAAATGTTTGTGATGATGCAATCTCCCCGCGGAAAGACGGAAAGACCCCATGAACCTTTACTGTAGCTTTGTATTGGACTTTGAACAGATCTGTGTAGGATAGGTGGGAGGCTTTGAAGCGGTGCCGCTAGGTATCGTGGAGCCAACGTTGAAATACCACCCTGGTGTGTTTGAGGTTCTAACCTGGATCCCTTATCGGGATTGGGGACAGTGCATGGTAGGCAGTTTGACTGGGGCGGTCTCCTCCCAAAGCGTAACGGAGGAGTTCGAAGGTACGCTAGTTACGGTCGGACATCGTGACGATAGTGCAATGGCATAAGCGTGCTTAACTGCGAGACTGACAAGTCGAGCAGATGCGAAAGCAGGACATAGTGATCCGGTGGTTCTGTATGGAAGGGCCATCGCTCAACGGATAAAAGGTACTCTGGGGATAACAGGCTGATACCGCCCAAGAGTTCATATCGACGGCGGTGTTTGGCACCTCGATGTCGGCTCATCTCATCCTGGGGCTGTAGCCGGTCCCAAGGGTATGGCTGTTCGCCATTTAAAGAGGTACGTGAGCTGGGTTTAAAACGTCGTGAGACAGTTTGGTCCCTATCTTCCGTGGGCGCTGCAGATTTGAGGAAGCCTGCTCCTAGTACGAGAGGACCGGAGTGGACACACCTCTGGTGTACCGGTTGTCACGCCAGTGGCATTGCCGGGTAGCTATGTGTGGAAGAGATAACCGCTGAAAGCATCTAAGCGGGAAACTCGTTTCAAGATGAGATCTGCCGGGGCCTTGAGCCCCCTAAAGAGTCGTTCAAGACCAGGACGTTGATAGGTCAGGTGTGGAAGCGCAGTAATGCGTTAAGCTAACTGATACTAATTGCTCGTGCGACTTGACCCTATAACTTTGATTCAGTGAATCAAGGTGTTATGCCAAGTGACGCATTCAAAATAAGCTGATTCAAGCTCTATAAATTGGTCGTCCTGACCCAGTCAGGATGGCAAAAAGTTATGCCTGATGACCATAGCGAGGTGGTCCCACTCCTTCCCATCCCGAACAGGACAGTGAAACGCCTCAGCGCCGATGATAGTGCGGATTCCCGTGTGAAAGTAGGACATCGTCAGGCTCTTACAGCAGAAAACGCCCCGTCAATTGACGGGGCGTTTTTATTTGTGCGCCCGAATCTTCTATTGATTCCGAAGGCCAGGTTCACCAGCGACGTCGGTGGCCAGCGCTGCGCCCGAGCGCAGCAGGTCTTGGATCAAGTTGTCTATCCAGCTGTCGAAGTTCATGCCGGCGAAGTGGCGTGCCTGTAGCAGATGGAAGTAGCTCGTTGCATCTGCCCAGTGCAGCAAATCCTCGCGTGTCATTTGCTGCAACTCCAGCAGCTTGAACTTCAGCAGTACCTTGGCGGCGTATTGCGCATGACGCAGGGGTTCCGCCGTGAACTGGGCCAGGCGACGCCGCGCGTAATCCAGCGCGTCCGGGATATCCTGCAGGACCGATCCGTGCCCAGGGATGACAAGTCGTGGGCGCAATGACTCGATCAGATCGAGGGTCTGCCCAACTTCCTTGAAGGCTGACACCCCCTCGATCTCGGGAAAAACCACGCCAAAACCTCTGGCCCAGAGCGCATCGGCTGATATCAGGATGCGCAGTTCAGGCTGGAAAAGGATGACAGAGTCCGGATCGTGCCCGGGAGCGGCGTGAACCTCCCAGTTGCGTGCGCCCAAGCGGATCGAATCACCCGCAGTCAGCAAGCGATCGTAGGAGAAGCGTGGGCAAAACTGCCCGGTAGGTGCGTAGCTCAGCATCTTGTCGTCCCAGGTGCTCACAGCCGCCGCCTGGCCGGGAGGGATGTACGTCCTCAACGCGGGGTAAGCGGCTTGCAGTGCGGCATTGCCTCCGCAGTGGTCGCTGTGCAGATGCGTGTTGACGACCAGATCCAAGGGACGAGTGGCCAGGTGGGCGCGAACGAGCGCCAGCGTCTGTTCCGCATGGGTGCCATAACCGCTGTCCACCAGGGCGCATTGATCGTGGCCCAGCAAGAGGATGTTGTTGGAGGACAGCCAGCCCCGCTCAAGAACGATGATGTCCGGTGGCAGGGCAGCAGGGCTCACTTACCGGCTCGCAACTCTCGACGCAGGATCTTGCCGACGTTGGACTTGGGCAGCTCGTCGCGGAACTCGATGTATTTGGGGTGTTTGTAGCCCGTCAGGTTCTGGGCGCAATACTTGGCAACATCGTCCTCACTGAGGGTTGGATCGCTGCGTACCACGTAGACCTTGATGGCCTCGCCCTGCTTGGTGTCCGGGACGCCGATGACGGCACATTCCAGCACGCCGTCGCAGAGGGAAATCACGTTTTCGAGTTCACTGGGGAAGACGTTGAAGCCGCTAACCAGGATCATGTCCTTCTTGCGGTCAACGATACGGGTGTAGCCCTGGGCATCCATGATGCCGATGTCGCCCGTGCGCATGAAGCCATCGGGGGTGAAGGCATTGGCTGTTTCGGTGGCCTGCTGGTAATAACCGGTCATCACATTGGCGCCCTTGATGCAGATCTCACCCGATTCGCCTACGGGCAGGGACTTGCCAGCGTCGTCCTTGATGGCGATCTCGACACCAGGCAAGGGCAGGCCGATGGTGCCGCTGAACTTCTCCGTCAGCACCGGGTTGTTGGTGCCGATGGCGCAGGTCTCGCTCATACCCCAGCCTTCCACCATGGGGCAGCCGGTCACCTCTCGCCAGTGCCGGGCCGTGCCCTCGGAGGCGGCCATGCCACCGGCCTGAGAGATGCAGAGGTGCGAAAAATCGACCGTACGGAATTGAGGATGCTGCAACAGGGCGTTGAACAGGGTGTTGACCGCCGGCAGCATATGGAAGGGGCGGCGCTTGAGCGTCTCGACAAACTTGCCGATGTCGCGTGGGTTGGGGATCAGCGTGATGTGCGAGCCCCAGCGTATGGCCAGGAAACTGAGGGTGAGCGCAAAGATGTGGTACAGCGGCAGCGCAGCGATGCTGTTGGTCTCGCGTACGTTGCCGACGCGGCCGAGCGCCGGCGTGAACCAGGCCTCAGCCTGCAGGATGGCTGCGACCACATTGCGGTGGGTCAGCACGGCTCCTTTGCTCAAGCCTGTGGTGCCGCCCGTGTATTGCAGGAAGGCGACGGAGTCCAGATTCGTGGCCGCAGGCTTGAGCGAAAGATGGGCGCCTTCAGCCAATGCCTTGCGAAAGGGGGTGACCGTGCTGCCCTCGCCCATGGGCAAGCGGAAAGGCGGCACCATCTTGGCCAGATGGCGGACGGCAAAAGTCAGCCAGCGGCCGTACCAGGGCCCCAGCAGGTCACCGAAGGCTGTGAGCACCACGTGCTTGACCGGGGTGCGGGCGATGACTTCTTCCAGAGTGTGGGCGAAATTCTCCAGCACGACAATGGCCGTGGCACCGGAATCCTTGAGCTGGTGCTCCAGTTCGCGGGCCGTGTACAGGGGGTTGACGTTGACGCAGGTGTAGCCCGCACGCAGGATGGCTGCCATGGTGACGGCAAACTGGGGAATGTTGGGCAGCATGATGGCCACCCGTGCCCCCGGCTCCAGGCCCAGCCGCTGTAGCCAGGCGCCCAGCGCGGCAGACAGTTCGTCCAGCCGGCGGTAGCTCATCCAGCGTTCCATGCAGACGGAGAAGGGCTGGGTGGCGTTCTTGCGGAAAGATTCTTCCAGCAACTGGACCAGGGAGCTGTATTGGCCCGGGTCGATATCGTGAGGGACCCCGGCGGGGTAGCTGCGCAACCAGAATTTTTCCATCAGTGACTCCATGATCCGGCTATTGGAACGCAGTGGCGGCTGATCTGACATCGGGCTTGTCCTAGGTTGGAGGGAGAAACTGTCACGCACGCGTCAAGGTCGGCGTCCGGGGTAGACTGGATGAAAAAGGGGAATGCCCTTACATTCGCGCCATGAACGCAAACGACGAAACCAGCGACGCCGAGCGCAGCAGCGAGTTGCTGCGCGTGCTGCCCGCCGAGCAAAGTGCTTCGGCGCGGGCGCCGTGGGTGGCCGTGATCCGCCGCCTGGGATCCCGCCACCGGGGCCGCATCGCGCGGCATCTGCAGGCCCTGGACGAGCGCGATCGTTATCTGCGTTTTGGTTACCTGGCCAACGATGCGCAGATCCAGGCCTACGTTGACACCCTGGATTTCGAGCGCGACGCCATCTTCGGCATCTATAACCGCAAGCTGGAACTGGTGGCCATGGCGCACCTGGCGCACTCCGTGGACAAGAGCTTTGATGCCTGCGCGGAATTCGGTGTTTCGGTGCTCCCCTCGGTGCGTGGTCATGGTTACGGCAGCAAGCTCTTCGGGCGTGCCGTGCGGCATGCCCGCAACGAGGGTGTGCACCTGATGTTCATCCACGCCTTGAGCGAAAACAAGGCCATGCTCAATATCGCGCGCAAGGCCGGTGCATCGGTGGAATACGATGGCTCGGAGGCGAGTGCCTACTTGCGGCTTCCGCCAGCCACCTTCGAGAGCCAGGTGACGGAAATGGTCGAGGAGCAATTGGCCCAGACCGACTACCGGCTCAAGGTGCAGGCCAAGCAGTTCTGGGAATTCCTGACCGGACTGCAGGACGTACGCCGCGGCGTACGGGATGCGCGGCACAAATCTGGTGCCTGAGGGCCGCGGAGGGCTTGTCATCGCGAGGACCCGGTGATCCGCTATCCTATGGGGATCGCAACAACTGCACCTCTGTGCTGACGTCAGTGCCTGACCCTCACCCTGCGCGTGTCCCTGAAAAAGAGGACAAGCGCACCTTTCTGAAGAAGCTCGCAGAGTTCATCCACCCGGGACCGGACTCCACCGCCGAGTTGCTCGAAACCCTGGCCGAGGCCGAAGACAACCAGATCATCGGCGCCGAATCGCGCTACATGCTCGAAGGTGTGTTGCGTATGGCCGAAATGACGGCCGGCGACGTCATGGTGCCCGCGCCACGCATGGACCTGGTCGACATCGGCGCCCCCTTCGATGAGCTGCTCAATGTCGTGATCGACACCGCGCATTCGCGTTTCCCGGTCTACGAGAACGAGCGCGAAAACATCATCGGTATCCTGCTCGCCAAGGACCTGCTCAAGCTGCAGCGCGCGCCCGAGCTGAATATCCGGGCCCTGTTGCGCCCGGCGGTCTTTGTGCCCGAAAGCAAGGGCCTGAACGACCTGTTGCACGAATTCCGCGGCAACCGCAACCATCTGGCCATCGTCATCGACGAGTTTGGCCGTGTCGCCGGCCTCATCACCATCGAGGATGTGCTCGAACAGATCGTGGGCGAGATCGAGGACGAGTTCGATATCTCCGAGGACGAGGGCGATATCTTCGGCCTGGCTGACCAGACCTACCGCGTCAGTGGCCGTGCCGCCGTGGAGCGTGTCAACGAAGCCTTTGATGTCAAGATCACCGGCAGCGCCCCTGAAGAAAGCTTCGATACCATTGGCGGGCTGATCGCCCATGAAATGGGGCACGTGCCCAAGCGTGGTGAACAGCACGTGATCGGTGGCTTGAAATTCGTGGTGCTGCATACCAAGGGCGGCGCTGTGAAATGGTTCAAGGTCTCGCCTGTGGTGCCACCCAAGGCCACGCTCAATGCGTGAGCGCTGGGCGCGCGTCGGCGCCTGGGCCCTGAGCGTCGCGGCCGGTCTGGCCCAGGCGCTGTCCATGGCCGCACCCTGGGACGGCCAGCCTCGCTGGTGGCTGCAGCTCCTCGCCCTGGGCTTGCTGGCCTGGCAGCTTGAACGCAGCACCCATTGGAAGCAGGCTGCCCTGGCCGGCTGGCTCTTTGCCACGGCCTGGCTGGCGGCCACTTTCTGGTGGCTTTACATCTCCATGCATACCTATGGTGGCCTGCCTGCCCCATTGGCGCTGCTTGCGGTCCTGGCGCTGGCGGGGGCCTTGGCACTTTGCTACGCCGGTGCCGGCGGCCTGTTCCGTCGTTGGGCCTCCGGGGGGGCGTGGGCGCGCGCGCTGCTGTTTGCCGCGCTGTGGCTGCTGGCCGAGCTGGCGCGCGGCCGCTGGCTCACCGGTTTTGGTTGGGGTGCGGCGGGTTATGCCCATGTGGACGGCCCCTTGGCCGGCTATGCCCCCTGGCTGGGGGTCTATGGCATCACGGCCTTGGCGGCCTGGCTGGCCATGACGATCCCGCAACTCTGGTCCTGCGGCCATGGCCAACGCCTGATGGCCCTGCTTGTGTTGGCCCTGCCTGCGGTGCTGGGTGGCACAGACACCACGAACTCCGCCGGTCGCTTGTCCGTCGCCCTGTTGCAGGGGAATATTCCCCAGGACGAGAAATTCCAGCCCGGCTCCGGCGTTCCCATGGCCTTGCGCTGGTATGGCGAACAACTGCAACAAGAGCTTGCGGCCCTGGTTGTGACCCCTGAAACGGCCCTGCCCCTGTTGCCGCATCAGCTGCCCCAGGGGTATTGGGACGCCCTGCGTCAGCGTTATGCGGGCGGCCAGCAGGCGGCGCTGATCGGCATGCCCCAGGGCAGCTACCGCGAGGGCTATACCAACTCGACGGTGGGCCTGGCACCCGGACAGGCGCCCTGGCGCTACGACAAGCACCATCTGGTGCCTTTCGGGGAGTTCATCCCAACGGGTTTCAAATGGTTCACCGCCATGATGAACATTCCCCTGGGCGACTTCAACCGCGGGGATGTGGGCCAGCTCTCTTTCGACTGGCAGGGCCAGCGCCTGGCGCCCAATATCTGCTACGAGGATCTGTTCGGCGAAGAGCTGGGCGTGCGCTTCCGTGACCCGTCGTTGGCGCCCACAGTCTTCGTCAACCTGAGCAACATCGCCTGGTTTGGCAACACGGTTGCGATCGACCAACATCTGCAGATCTCGCGCATGCGCGCGCTGGAGTTCGAGCGGCCCTTTGTGCGGGCTACCAACACCGGCGCCACGGCCATCATCGACCACCGCGGCCAGGTCATCGCCGAACTGCCCCGCCATACCCGGGGCGTGCTGCGGGGTGAGGTGGTGGGGCGAACTGGCCTGACCCCCTACGCCCGCTGGGTGGCGCACACCGGGCTGTGGCCCCTGTGGCTGGCCGGCCTGGGCGGGCTGCTGTGGGCCGTCTGGCGCAAAAGAGCCTGACCGACCCCGAAGCCCCGTAAAATCAAGGGCTTACGCGGAAATCCGTCCATTTCGGCGCACCGGTGCGCGATGCTCGCTGGCCGGGCGGATGCGCTTGCACCAGACCCAATCATGTTGACCTTCCAACAAATCATTCTGAAACTGCAGTCCTACTGGGACGCCCAGGGTTGCGCGCTGCTGCAGCCCTACGACATGGAAGTCGGTGCCGGCACCTCGCACACCGCCACTTTCCTGCGCGCCATCGGCCCCGAGCCCTGGAAGGCCGCCTACGTGCAGCCCAGCCGTCGTCCCAAGGACGGCCGTTATGGCGAGAATCCCAATCGCCTGCAGCACTACTACCAGTACCAGGTCGTGCTCAAGCCCGCACCGAGCAACATCCTCGAGCTCTACCTGGGCTCGCTCGAAGCCCTGGGCTTCGACCTCAGGAAAAATGATATCCGCTTCGTCGAGGACGACTGGGAGAACCCAACACTCGGCGCCTGGGGCCTGGGCTGGGAAGTCTGGCTCAATGGCATGGAGGTGACACAGTTCACCTACTTCCAGCAGGTCGGCGGCATCGATTGCAAACCGATCACGGGTGAGATCACCTATGGCCTGGAACGTCTGGCCATGTACCTGCAGGGCGTGGACAACGTCTACAACCTCAAGTGGACCGAGACCATGAGCTATGGCGACGTCTACCTGCAGAATGAAAAAGAGCAATCGGCCTACAACTTCGAGCACAGCGACGCCGATTTCCTGTTCACGGCCTTCACGGCGCATGAAAAACAGGCCAAGCACCTGATGGAGCAGCAGCTTGCGCTGCCGGCCTACGAGCAGGTGCTCAAGTGCGCGCACAGCTTCAATCTGCTGGACGCACGCGGCGCCATTTCGGTGACCGAGCGCGCTGCCTACATCGGCCGTATCCGCAATCTGGCGCGTGCCGTCGCGCAGAGTTATTACGAGAGCCGCGAGCGCCTGGGTTTCCCCATGGCGCCGCGCGCGTGGGTTGAGCAAATGACGAAGAAGGCTGCCTGAGACCATGACGACCCAAAACCTTCTCGTTGAACTGTTTGTCGAAGAGCTGCCACCCAAGGCGCTCAAGAAGCTGGGCGAAGCCTTTGCAGGCGCGCTGTTCGAGCAGCTCAAGGCCCAGGGCCTGACCGGGGCCGATTCGGTGGTGACGCCGTTTGCCTCTCCGCGCCGACTGGCCACGCATATCAGCCATATTGCCCTCAAGGCCGCCGACAAGGCGGTACAGCAAAAGCTCATGCCCGTGGCCGTGGGCCTGGACCCCGCTGGCAATCCCACGCAGGCGCTGATCAAGAAGTTGTCCGCGCTGGGCGCCGATGTGTCCGACCCGGCCAAGGCCGTGGCTGCGCTCAAGCGCGCGCCCGACGGCAAGGCCGAAGCCCTGTACTACGACAGCCTGGTCACCGGTGCAACGCTCGATACCGGCTTGCAAAAAGCACTGGACGAGGCGCTGGCCAAGCTGCCCATCCCCAAGGTCATGAGCTACCAGCTCGAGACCGATTGCGAACTGCCGGGCTGGAGCAGCGTGAACTTCGTGCGTCCGGCGCACGGCCTGGTCGCCCTGCACGGCAGCACCGTGGTGCCCGTCAAGGCCCTGGGCCTGACGGCCGGCAACAGCACCAAGGGCCACCGCTTCGAGGCGAAGAAGGATACCGTGGTACTCAAGGATGCCGACAGCTACGCCAGTGCTTTATTGAGCGACGGCGCTGTGATCGCCTCTTTCGCAGAGCGTCGCGCCGAGATCGTGCGCCAGCTGGCTGCTGCCGCCACCAAGGTGGGCGGCGGTGTGCGCCCCATCGAGGACGATGCGCTGCTGGACGAGGTGACGGCCCTGGTCGAGCGCCCCAATGTGCTGGTCTGTGCCTTCGAAAAGGAATTCCTGGCCGTACCGCAGGAGTGCCTGATTCTCACGATGAAGGCCAACCAGAAGTACTTTCCCTTGCTCGATACCGCCGGCAAGCTCACGAACAAATTCCTCGTGGTCAGCAACATCAGCCCGGCCGACGCCAGCGCGGTGATCGGCGGCAACGAGCGCGTGGTGCGCCCGCGCCTGGCCGACGCCAAGTTCTTCTTCGACCAGGATCGAAAGAAGACACTGGAGTCACGCGTCGACGGTTTGGGCAAGGTCGTCTATCACAACAAGCTGGGCACGCAGGGCGAACGCAGCGAGAAGGTCAAGATGATCGCCGTGCAGATCGCGGTATCGCTGGGGATCAAATCTCTTGAGAGCAGCGTTGAAACGGCAGCAAAGCTGGCGAAGACTGACCTGCTGACCGACATGGTGGGCGAGTTCCCCGAGCTGCAGGGCATCATGGGCGGCTACTACGCACGCCACGACGGCCTGGGCGAGGAGATTGCCAATGCCATCGAAGACCATTACAAGCCGCGCTTCGCGGGTGATGAACTGCCGCGCAATACAGCGGGCCTGGTTGTAGCTCTGGCCGATAAGCTGGAGACGTTGGTCGGTATGTTTGGTATCGGCAACCTGCCGACTGGCGACAAGGACCCTTTTGCGTTGCGTCGTCATGCCTTAGGGGTGATTCGCATACTGATGGAGCGAGATCTGCCGCTTCATCTTGACTCTTTATTGTTTGTCGCAGCAGGTGTACGTGGGTTCTCCGAGGAGGTCACGAGGCAAGTCGCTGGATTCATCTATGACCGTCTCGCCGGTAGCCTGCGCGAGCAGGGTTACAGCGCGCAGGAAGTTGATGCCGTGCTGGCCCTGCGTCCGCAACGCCTGGGCGAGGTGGCCCAGCGCCTGGCCGCCGTGCGCGCTTTTGCCGCCCTGCCCGAGGCGGCGGCGCTGGCCGCGGCCAACAAGCGCATCAGCAACATCCTCAAGAAGGCGCAGGAGGTTGACGCCCACGCCAGCGAAGTGCTGCTCAAGGAAGAGGCCGAGAAGAAGTTATATGCCGCACTCAAGGATGTGGTGCCACAGGCGAACAAGCAGTTCGAGACCGGCGACTACACCGCCTCGCTCAAGACTCTGGCCGCCCTGCGCACCCCGGTGGACGCCTTCTTCGACGGCGTGATGGTGAACGCCGAAGAGCTGGACCTGCGCCTGAACCGCCAGGGCCTGCTCAAGAGCCTGCATGAGGCCATGAACCGCGTGGCCGACCTGTCGCGTCTCGCTGCCTGACAGGCCTTCACGCATGCACACCATGAAGCTGGTCATCCTCGACCGCGACGGAACCATCAACGAGGACAGTGCCGAATTCGTCAAGTCCGCGGCAGAGTGGAAACTGCTGCCCGGCGTGCTGGAGGCGATCGCCAAGCTGAACCATGCGGGCTGGCACGTGGTGGTGGCGTCCAACCAGTCGGGGCTGGGGCGTGGCCTGTTCGATGTGGCCGCGCTCAACGCCATGCACGCCAAGATGCACAAGCTGTTGGCCGCAGCCGGCGGCCGTGTCGAAGCCATCTTCTACTGCCCGCACGCGCCCGACCAGACCTGCCGTTGCCGCAAGCCGCTGCCGGGGCTGTTCGAGCAGATCGGCGAGCGTTACGGTGTTTCGCTCAAGGGCGTGCCCACCGTGGGCGATTCGGCACGTGACCTCATCGCCGGTACGGCCGTGGGCTGTGAGCCGCATCTGGTGCTGACCGGCAAGGGCGAGGCCTTGCGCGGCAAGCCTCTGCCCGACAATTTCCCGGCCGGCACGCGCGTGCACGAGAACCTGCTGGCCTTTGCCGATTACCTGGTCGCGCGCGACCCCGCTTGAGGACCACCGTATGGTTTCTTTCCTGCGCTCTGTGTTGCACATGCTCTGGATGTCGATCACGGTCATCCCGGTGGCCATCGTCCTGCTGACGGCGTCCATCTTTGTGCGCGGTGACCCGCTTTACTGGATCGCCGTGTTCTGGCTGCGCCTGGCCATCGTGGGCGCGCGCTACATCCTGGGCATACGCGTGCGCACCAGCGGCATGGAGCACCTGCCCGTGGGCGAGACCAGTTCGGCCATCCTGCTGGTCAAGCACCAGTCCACCTTCGAGACCTTTCTCATGCCCACGCTGATGCCGCACCCGCTGGCCTATGTGTTCAAGAAGGAGCTGCTGTACGTGCCCTTCTTTGGCTGGGCCATGGGCCGGCTGGACATGATCCATATCGACCGTTCGCAGCGCAACGAGGCTTTTGCCAAGGTGGTGGCACAGGGCAAGCAGCTGCTGGCGCGTGGCGTCTGGATCATCATGTTCCCCGAAGGCACGCGCATCCCGCGTGGTCAGGCCGGCACCTACAAGACGGGTGGTACGCGCCTGGCCGTGGAGACCGGTGCCTCCGTGATCCCGATCGCCGTGAGTTCGGCCAAGTGCTGGCCGCGCAAGGCCTTCATCAAGCGACCTGGGCTGGTGGACGTGTCTATCGGCGCCCCCATCTCCAGCGTGGGCCGTGAACCCGCCGAACTGATGCGCGAGGTCGAGGCTTGGATCGAAGCCGAGATGCGGCGGCTGGACCCGGAAGCCTATCAGTGAAGCGCCACTAAGATCAAGGCATGCGCAGCTTCCTCCAGCTCGCTCTCGACCTCTTTGATGTGCCGGCGACGGTGCAGGCCTCGCCGCAGCCTGTCGCAGAGCCCAGACCCGAAATGCAAGGGCCGCAGCAGCCGGCCCAGACCATCGCCAGCGTGATGGCGCCCGCACAATTCAGCCACCCCCGCGCCACCCGGCAGACACGCCTGTGCGACGCCCAGGTGGCCTACGAATTCAAGCGCGGCAAGCGCCGCACCATCGGCATGCAGGTAGGCCCGGACGGCCTGGTGGTCAGCGCGCCGCGCTGGGTGCCTCTGTACGAGGTGGAGGCCGCGCTGCAGGAAAAGGCCGCCTGGATCGTGCGCAAGCTCGGCGAGATGCGCGAGCGCCAGCAGCGACTGGACTCGACACACATCGAGTGGCGCGACGGGACCAGCTTCCCTTTCCTGGGCGAGACGGTGATCGTGGTGCTGGACCCGACCCATGCCTACAGCGCGGTGGGTGGCAGCCTCAAGGCCGACGACGTGGAAGTGGTGCTGCACACCGATGCGCAGGCAACCAATCTGACGCTGGACGGCGTACCGCGCCTGACCCTGCACATCGGTCTGCCACAGCACGCCAGCACCCAGCAGATCCGCGACACCGTGCAGGCCTGGCTGATGCGCCAGGCGCATCGCGTTTTCACCGAGCGCCTGCAGCACTATGCCCCCTTGCTGGGTGTGCAGTGGCGCAAGCTCTCGCTGAGCAGCGCGGGCACACGCTGGGGCAGCGCCAGCAGCGACGGCGCCATACGCCTGAACTGGCGTCTCATCCATTTCCGCCAGAATGTGATCGACTACGTGGTGGCTCACGAACTCAGCCATCTGCGCGTGATGGACCACAGCCCGCGCTTCTGGGACACGGTGCGCTCGGTCGTGCCCGACTTCCAGAGTCTGCGCGGTGAGCTGCGCGACGAAGCCCTGCCGCGCTGGCATTGAGAAAAAAGCCCGCATGCAGCGGGCTTTTTTGCAGAGGGAGCGGAAGCTTACTTCTTGGCTTCAGCCTTCTTCTCGGTTTTCTTGGCGGCCTTCTTCTCGGCCTTCTTTTCCATCTTGGCTTCAGCCTTTGCAGCCGGCTTGGCGGCTACAGCCGGGGTGGCAGGGGCAGCAGGTGTTGCGGGCGTGGCAGGTGCGGCTGCCTGGGCAAAGACATTGGCAGCAAACAGGCCGGCGATCAGGGTAGCGAGGATCTTGCTCATTTCATTTGCCTTTCAGTGGTGTTGTGACTTCAGTGGATCTGAAGACATTCACACAACGGGGTGCGTGACGATCGCGTTGACCGGGCAGGTGTATCGAGACGTATCCGCAGGTGTGCCGCCATCGCGAGTGCAAGAGAAGAGGCAGGACTATACTGGCCCACACCCACTTCATACGAAGCCATTCACGCCGGCTTCACGCTTCAGCGATGTCCGGCTACCAGACCAAGCAGCAATGCGTTTCCATCACGGGGGCGGCTGATCTTCTGATCCGCTCCCTGCTGGACCGGCAACAGTTCAGCGATCCCCTGGGTGCGGCGCTGCGCCAGGGCATTTCTTCCGCCGCCTGGCCGCTGTTCGGTCTGCTCTGGCCTTCGGGCGAACAGCTGGCAGCACGCATGGTGTTGCGTCCGGTGCTGGCGGGCGAGCGCATCCTGGAACTGGGCTGCGGCCTGGCGCTGCCCAGCATGGTGTGCCATCGCCGCGGTGCTGATATCACCGCCAGCGACTGCCACCCGCTGACGCAGGATTTTCTGCAGACCAATCTGGGGCTGAACCAGATGATCCCCATGAAGTATCGGCACGGGCACTGGAGCAAGCCCGGCTCGCTGAAGCAGGAAGGCGCCGCACCGGCCATCGACATGGTACGCGGCCGCTTCGACCTGATCATCGGCAGCGATCTGCTTTACGACCCCGACGCCAGCGTCGCGCTGGCGGGTTATATCGGCCGACATGCCAAGCTCAGCGCCGAGGTGTGGATCGTCGACCCGGACCGCGGCAACCGTCCGGCTTTCAACCGGCACATGCTGGCCTTGGGCTTCGACCTGAACGAGGAGCGTCTGGACCGCATCGCGACGCTGGACACGCTGGCTTACAAAGGTCGACTGCTCACCTACCGCCGTTCGCCACGCGCGCCGGGTGCTGCCGTGGCCTGAACCAGGCGGAACGTGCCGGGGCCGGGGCGCAGTCGGTATGATGAAAATCTGACTTGCGCCAACATTCCCAGAAGGAGACAGCATGCACCCCACCCTGAAGACTGTGCTGGGCGTTCTCCTGCTGGGCTTGTCCGTCGCGGTGGCTGCGCAATCCGCTGAGGGCTATCCGAGTCGTCCCGTCAAACTGGTCATTCCCTTCCCGCCTGGTGGCAGCAACGATGTGGTGGGGCGCATGATCGCCACGCAACTGGCTCTGCGTCTGGGCCAAGCCGTGGTGGTGGACAACAAGGGCGGGGCGGGCGGACTGATCGGCACCGAGCAGGTTGCCAAAGCCGAAGCCGATGGCTACACCCTGCTCTTCGTCTCCTCGGCCTACACGGCCAATGGTTCGCTCTACAAACTGCCTTACGACCCCATCAAGGCTTTTGCGCCGGTGGCCATGCTGGCGGCCGGCCCCAATGTGCTGGCGGTGCCGCCCTCGCTGCCGGTCAACTCGGTGCGCGAACTCATCGCGATGGCCAAAGCGAATCCGGGCAAGTTGAACTATGCATCGGCCGGCATCGGCAGCTTCCAGCATCTGGGCGGCGCGCTGTTCGTGAACATGGCCCAGGTGGACATCGTTCATGTGCCCTACAAGGGGGGCGGGCCCGCCATGCTGGATGTGATGGCCGGCAACCCACAGCTCATCCTCGGCGCTCTGGTGCAGACCCTGCCACAGATCAAGGCCGGCAAGTTCAAGGCGCTGGCCGTTGGCGGCCCCAAACGCTCACCGACCCTGCCCGATGTTCCCACGCTGTCCGAAGCCGGTGTGCCCGGTTACGAGGCCGTCAATTGGTGGGGCATCGTGGTGCCGGCGGGCACGCCCAAGCCTGTCATTGACAGACTGCACCGGGAGCTGACGGTGATCCAGAAGCTGCCCGAGATGGTCAAGCGTTTCGAGGCCGAGGCGGTCGAGCCGGTGGCCATGACGCAGGCCGAGTTCGGACGCTACATCGAACAGGACACAGCCAAGTGGGCGCGGCTGATCAAAGAAGCCAACATCACCCCGCAGTAAACAACGAGGAACAAAAACGATGGATTCAAGTCTGGTCACCGCCTTCACCCCGACAGGTCGCCTGCGCGCCTCGATCAATCTCGGCAACCCCATCCTGGCCAACCGGGATGCGCGCACCGGCGACGCCGTGGGCGTGTCGGTGGACCTGGCCCAGGCCTTTGCGGACCGCCTGGGGGTGGCTCTGGAGCTGGTGGTGCTGGACACGGCGGGCAAGTCCGTCGATGCCGTGCGACAAGAGCAGGCGGATATCGGCTTTTTTGCGATCGACCCGCTGCGTGGCCAGGAGATTGCCTTCACCGGGCCCTATGTGTTGATCGAGGGCTGTTACCTGGTGCGCGCTGACTCCCCCCTGCAGCGTAACGAAGAAGTCGACCGTCCCGGCCTGCGCGTGACGGTGGGGGGCGGCAGCGCCTATGACCTCTACCTCAGCCGTGAGATCAAGCAGGCGCAGCTGGTGCGCGCACCCAGTTCGCCGGCAGTGGTGGAGACTTTCCTGGCGCAGGGACACGACGTGGCTGCCGGTGTGCGGCAGCAACTGGAGGCCGATGCGCAAAGATTTCCGGGCTTGCGTTTGCTGCCCGAGCGTTTCATGGTCATCCGCCAGGCCATGGGTTGTCCCAAGAGCCGGGGGCGGGCGGCGAGCGATTGCCTGAGTGCCTTCGTGGAGGAGATGAAGGCCTCCGGCTTCGTGGCGGATGCGCTCCAGCGGCATGCCATCCAGGGCGCCGCAGTGGCGCCTGCGGGCGCCTGACCCGGCGTTCTACGCGCCGGTCTTGAAGAGCGCGGCCACCACGTCCGACTGCGTGATCATGCCCACCACGTGCAGCTGTTCGTCCACCACCGGCATGTGGTGCAGACCGCCATCGGAGAACAGTGCCACCAAGTCCACCATCAGCTGCTCGGGTCGTGCGACGCGCACCTTGCGCGTCATGATGTCGGCCACGTAGCGCGCCGTGCTCATCACGGGCATCTTGCGCGGGTCGGGTGCACTGTGCCCGACGAAGAAGTCATGCAGGGACACGATGCCGGCCAGTGTGCCGTCGAGGCGGATCACCGGCAGGGCCTTGACCTTGTGCCGTGCCAGGCGGGCCCAGGCCTCGTCCACCGAGTCGAGCGGCCGGACATGGACCACGTCGCGCGACATGATGTCGCGGCAGTACACATCGCCCCATTTGCGCCGGCTGGCCTGAAGCTGAGCGCGCGTGAGGATCTGTTCCAGGTCGTCGGCGCTGATGTCGAGCAGCTGGCCCTGGCTGGCCAGTGCGGCATCCAGATCCTGCTTGGTGACGCCCAGGCGTGCACTGGGCAGGCGGTCGGCCGTGCGGTGCGGGTGGGGCTGGGGCACGGCCTGGTGCGGGTAGCGCCGCTGCATCAGGTTGTTGAAGAGCAGGGCCAGGGTGAGCAGGAGAGCGGAATTCGCCGCCACCGGCCACAGCACATAGCCATAACCCAGCTGGCTGATGGCCGGCCCGCCCAGCACGGCGGTCAGCGCCACGGCGCCGCCAGGCGGGTGCAGGCAACGCAGCGCGAACATGGCGGCGATGGCGCCGGCACCGGCCACGCCGGCCGCCAGGCCATCATGGCCCAGGGTGTGGGCGCACAGCACGCCGATCAGCGCCGACACCGTGTTGCCGCCCAGGATGGACCAGGGCTGGGCCAGGGGGCTGGCCGGCACCGCGAAGAGCAGTACGGCCGAAGCGCCCATGGGCGCGATGAACCAGGGATTGAGTTCGCCCAGGGCGTGGTGGCTCAGCCATTCGGTGCCAAGCAGGCCCAGGCCGGCGCCCAGGCAACCCAGCCAGATTTCACGGCGGCTGACCGACAGCGGCGCGGGCCAGAAACCGCGCAGCCAGAGAAGAATGGGATGCACATGCGCTCCTACAAGCACCAAAACGGGGCATTGTAGGGCGCGGTGGTTTCACGCTGCGGTGCTGAAGCGGTAAACCCCCAGCTCGTCGCGTTGGCGTTGCAGCTTGCCTTCGAACCACAGGGTGTGCAGGTGAGCCACGGCTTCGCCCATGGCGAAGGTGGTCTGGTGCAGGTCGAGTTTGCGCTTGAAGAGGATGGGCAGCACGTCGGCGGCGCTGCAGGGCTTCAGGGTACAGGCTTCCATTACTTCGGCCAGGCGGTCACGGTGGTGCTCATGCAACTGTTCGATGCGCCGGTGCAGGCCGGTGAAGGGCTTGCCGTGGGAGGGCAGGGTCAGCGTGTCGGCTGGCAGGGCCTTGAACTTGTCGATCGACTGCAGAAAGAGTTTCAAGGCGTCGGCCTCGGGCTCCATGTCGAAGACACTGACATTGGTGGAGATGCGCGGCAGCATCATGTCACCACCGATCAGCAGCTTGAGTTCCTCGCAGTAAAGCGCGATGTGCTCGGGCGCATGACCGTGGCCGCTGATGCAGCGCCACCCACGTCCACCGATGGCCACCATATCGTTTTCCATCAGGCGGCGGAACTGGCGCGGCACGGCCGGCACCAGGGTGGGGTAGTAGCTGGCGCGTTCGCTGATCTTTGCCATCGAGGCCGGATCGCGCAGGCCGTGGGCGGCAAAGAAGAGTGCCGAGCTGTCACCGCCAAAGCCGTTGCTGCCCGACGACCCGACGCGCGCCAGGTTGTAGTCGGTGGCGCTCATCCACAGGCGGCAGGGGTGTTCGGGTGTGCTCCAGCGCGAGCACAGCCAGTCGGCCAGACCGATGTGGTCCGGGTGCATGTGCGTGACGATCACGCGCAGCAGGGGCAGGCCCTCGAAGCTGCCGGCAAACAGCTGCTCCCACTGGGCCTTGGCCTCGTCGCGGCTGATGCAGCAGTCCACCACAGTCCAACCGTTGCGGCCATCGAGCGTGTCGCGCAGCAGCCAGAGGTTGATGTGGTCCAGCGCGAAGGGCAGGGCCATGCGGATCCAGTGCACACCGGGCGCTATCTCCAGGGTGGCGCCGGGTTCGGGCAGGGTCTCGCCCAAGGGGTAGTGCAGCTGGCGTTCGAGTTCGTTCATGGAGCATGTGAATTGCGACATAATTGACGTTTACGTAAACGTCAATGGACAACCGGCATTCTAGGCGCGTCCGTGACGTCGCGTTGTCGCCTTTGTTTTCACTATCAACGACCATGGCAACGACCTACAGCATCAGCGATCTGGCCCGGGAATTCGACCTGACCACGCGCGCCATGCGCTTCTACGAAGACATGGGGCTGTTGCAGCCCGAGCGCAGCGGGCCGGGCGGGCGCATCCGCGTCTACAGCGGACGTGACCGCACCCGCCTCAAGCTCACCCTGCGCGCCAAGCGTCTGGGGTTGAGTCTGAGCGAGGCCAAGGAGATCATCGACATGTACGACAGCCCGCGTGATACCGGGCTGCAGCTCAAGAAATTTCTCGACGTGCTGGCCGCGCACCGCGCCCAGGTCGAGGAGCAGATGGCCGACCTGCAGGCCAACCTGGACGAGATCAAGGCGCACCAGCGCGAAGCCCGCGCCCTGCTGGCCAAGCTCGACAAAAAGAACGGCAAATAAGGCCGGACCCATAAGACGGAGACCCATTCATGAACCTGCCCGGACTCAACTTCCAGCTCGGCGAAGACATCGATGCCCTGCGCGACGCGGTACGAGAATTTGCGCAAGAAGAGATCGCCCCTCGCGCGGCCGAGATCGATCGCAACGACCAGTTTCCCATGGACCTGTGGCGCAAGATGGGCGACTTGGGCGTGCTGGGCATCACCGTGGGCGAGGAGTACGGCGGCGCCAATATGGGCTACCTGGCCCACATGATCGCCATGGAGGAGATCAGCCGCGCCAGCGCCTCGGTGGGTCTGTCCTACGGCGCGCACAGCAACCTCTGCGTGAACCAGATCAAGCGCAACGGCAACGAGGCGCAGCGCAAGAAATACCTGCCCAAGCTGATCAGCGGCGAGCATGTGGGCGCGCTGGCCATGAGCGAGCCCGGCGCCGGCAGCGACGTGCTCAGCATGAAGCTCAAGGCCGAGGACAAGGGCGGCTACTACCTGCTCAACGGCAGCAAGTTCTGGATCACCAACGGCCCCGACGCCGACACCCTGGTGGTCTACGCCAAGACCGAACCCGAACTCGGCGCGCGTGGTGTCACGGCCTTCCTGATCGAAAAGGGCATGAAGGGCTTTTCCATCGCGCAGAAGCTTGACAAGCTGGGCATGCGCGGCTCGCACACCGGCGAGCTGGTGTTTAGAGATGTCGAGGTGCCGGCCGAGAACGTGCTGGGCACGCTCAATGGCGGCGCCAAGGTGCTCATGAGCGGCTTGGATTACGAGCGCGCCGTGCTCACGGGCGGCCCGCTGGGCATCATGCAGGCGGTGATGGACAACGTCATCCCCTACATCCACGACCGTAAGCAGTTCGGCCAGAGCATCGGCGAATTCCAGCTCATCCAGGGCAAGGTGGCCGACATGTACACCGTGCTGCAGGCCGGCCGCTCCTTTGCCTACACCGTGGCCAAAAACCTTGACCTGCTCGGCGCAGAGCACGTGCGCCAGGTGCGCAAGGATTGCGCCTCGGTCATCCTGTGGACGGCCGAAAAGGCCACCTGGATGGCCGGCGAGGGGGTGCAGATCTTCGGTGGCAACGGCTACATCAACGAGTACCCGCTGGGCCGCCTCTGGCGTGACGCCAAGCTCTACGAGATCGGCGCCGGGACCTCCGAAATCCGCCGCATGCTGATCGGCCGGGAACTCTTCGCCGAAACAATGTAGACATTTCCCGCAGGCACAATGCCTCCCTGAAGCAATTCCGGGAAAGCCTGACGATGAAGTTCTCGCTACGCACTTTTGGCCACCACCTGCTGGGTGCGCTGGCCTCGGCCACCCTGCAGGCCTGGGTCATGGTCCTGTGCGTGGCCTGCGTCCTTTCCATGCTGCGCATGGCGCAGATCGCCTGGCATTGGCCCGAGGGTTTCGCGGCGACGCGGGCCGACCTCTGGGCTGTGGTCTACCAGGGGGCGCGCTTCGACCTCAAGGTCTGTGCCGCCGCGGCCATCCTGATCTGGCCCCTGCTCATCATCGTGCCGGCGCGCTGGCACGGCTGGCTGGCCGGTGCGGTGGCCACGCTGTTCGTCACGGCCAGCCTGATCAACCTGCATTACTTCGGCTTTTACAAGACACCCATCGATCCCGTGGTGTTCGGTTTCTTCGAAGACGACACCAAGGCCATCGTCCAGACCATCTGGAGCGACTTCCCGGTCTTCCTCACGCTGGCCGTGCTGCTGGGGGCCAGCTGGGCTGCCATGGCCGCGCGCAAGGCGGCTTACGGCCGCCTGAGCCTGGGCCTGAACCGCGGCGTGGCCGAACGGCGCATCCCGGTCTGGCTCACGCTGCTGGGTGTGCTGTTCGCCTTCCTGCTGCTGGTGATGACGACCAAGGGTACGTTGCGCGCCATGGCCCTGGGGCGGCAGAACGTTTCGGTCACCACCTCGCAGTTCCTCAACGACATGGTGCCCAATGGGGTCATCGCCCTGAAGTTCGCCTGGGATGCGCGGCGTGACTCGCAGAACTTCACCGACCCGCTGGTCGGCCTGCGGCGCCTGGGTTATGGTTCGCCCCTGGAGGCAGCCCGTGCCCTGGGCATGGACGCCAAGGACGAGTCGGCCCTGCGCGATGCCTTGTTTGCGCACGCCTCCGGCGCGCCATCTACCGCTGCCGCGCCGCGCAAGAACCTGCTGTTCTTCCTGATGGAATCCTGGAGCGCCGAGCCGTTCCGTTACCAGGCCAAGGACTTCGATGTCCTGGGCCGTCTGGCGCCGACCCTGCCGGAAGCCTGCCATTTCTCCAATTTCGACTCGGCTCAACCCGGCACGCACCCCTCGCTGGAAGCCATCCTCTTTTCCACCCCGGTGACGCCGTTGACGCTGGGGCCGCAGGGCAAGACGCCCATTCCCTGGTCCGTTCCGCTGCTGCTCAAGAAGGCAGGCTACCGGACTCTGTTTGTCTCGTCCGTGCGCTCGGGCTGGCGCGATCTGGACCGCGTGCTCAAGACCCAGGGCTTCGACGAGGTGATCGACGCCAACAGCCTGCGCCAGGCCTACCCTGAGGCGACGCTGGGCATCTGGGGTGTCTGGGACAGTTATGTGTTCCGCTACCTGTCCGAACGGCTGAAGAAGCCGTCCGAGCAGCCGCTGTTTGTCTTTGTGCTCACCGCCACCAACCACCCGCCCTACGACCTGCCACCGGAGTACCTGCCGGTCAAACGCGATCGAAGCAAGTGGGGGGGCGAGCGCAATTCTGAAGACCTCTGGCCAAATCTCGACACTTGGCACTACGCGACCGATCTGCTCGGGGGGCTGGTGCAGGAGGTGCGCAACGGCCCGCTGCGCCACAACACCGTGATTGCGGCCACCGGCGATCACAATGTGCGCAGCTTCGGCCTGTACGCCATGCCCGAGCGCCGTTACCAGGCACGTCAGGTGCCCTTCGTGATCTGGGGCGATGGCCTGAATTGCGGGCCGCAGCGCCAGCTGCCGGCCGGTCACCGCGACATGTTCCCCACCCTGTTCCCTCTGCTGGGTATCCAGCAGGGTTATGTGAAGACCGGGCGCAATCTGCTGCTGGATCCGGCCAAGCAGGCCGATGCGGCCTGGAATGCACCGTTGAGCTTGAGCTACTTCGGCCCCGCGCGCAGTGCCGAAGGCAGCTGGACCCTGGGCGACCCGGCCTCTTTCATGTGCACGCCCGGAGACGGCAAGGCCGGCAAGGCCTGCCAGTTCGATCCCAAGGTGGATGCGCTGTCACGCGCGCAAATCGGCCTGCTGGACTGGAATGTCCGTACGGCCCTGCGCCGGTAGGGACATGGCAGGCTGTAGGAAAATCAAACCATGAGCAAATCCGTCAACGACCTTTTTTCCCACAACCGCCAATGGGCGGCCCAGATGGAGCGCGAGCGCCCCGGCTTTTTCACGGGCCTGGTCAAGCAGCAGACGCCCAAGTACATGTGGATCGGCTGTTCCGACAGCCGCGTGCCGGCCAACCAGATCACGGGGCTGGAGCCCGGTGAAGTCTTCGTGCACCGCAACGTGGCCAATGTGGTGGTGCATTCGGACCTGAACGCCCTGTCGGCCATCCAGTTCGCGGTGGAGCGCCTCAAGGTGGAGCACATCATGGTGGTGGGCCACTACGGCTGCAGTGGCGTGCAGGCGGCCTTCGAAGGTGCACGCATCGGCCTGGCTGACAACTGGCTGCGTCACATCCAGGATGTGCGCGACCGCCACCGCGATCTGCTGGAGCGCCTGCCCGAGGCGCAGCGTGCCAATGCCCTGTGCGACCTCAACGTCATCGAGCAGGTGGTCAACGTCTGCGTCAGCACTGTCATGGTGGATGCCTGGGCGCGTGGCCAGCAGGTCGCCATCCACGGCTGGGCCTTCGGCGTGCACGACGGCCTGTTGCAGGACCTGCAGATGACCGTGTCCAGCACCGACTCCATCGAGCCCCTGTACCGGGCCGCCATCCAGGGCGTGATCGCAGCCAGGAGTTAGGGTGTTTCCGCAGCGGCTGGACTCGACCGTTGCCTACGACATCGCCCTGGCGATGATGGATGGCTTCAATCGCCATTACCAGCTCTTTCGCACCGAGTCCGCGCGGGCCCAGCGCCGTTTCGAGATGGCCGACTGGCAGGGCCAGCAGCGGGCCCAGCGCGAACGCATCGAGTTTTACGACCAGCGCGTCAAGGAATGCGTGGGCCGGCTGGAGCAGGAATTCCAGGCCGGCACCCAGCCCATGGCCATCTGGCAGCAGGTCAAGCTGCACTACATCGGACTGCTGGTGGACCACCACCAGCCCGAGCTGGCCGAGACATTCTTCAACTCGGTCACCACCAAGATCCTGCACCGCACGCACTTCCACAACGACTTCATTTTCGTGCGGCCGGCGGTCAGCACCGAGTACATCGAGAACGACGAACCCGCCGCCCGGCCGACCTACCGCGCCTACTATCCCACGCGCGAGACCCTGCGCGAGACGATAGAACGCATCATCAGCAATTTCCAGCTGCAGTGCCCTTTCGAGGATCTGGCGCGTGACGTGGACCACGTGCTGGCGGCGGTCCACGACCTGCTGGGTCAGAACAAGCTGCGCACCAATTTCCAGGTACAGGTGCTGTCCAGCCTCTTTTTCCGCAACAAGGGCGCCTATGTGGTGGGAAAGATCATCAACGGCTTTGTCGAGGTGCCTTTTGCCCTGCCTATCCTGCACAGTGAGCCGGGTCGACTGGTGATCGACGCCGCGCTCTTTGGCGAGGACGATCTGCTGATGCTGTTCAGCTTTGCCCGGGCCTATTTCATGGTGGACATGCAGGTGCCTTCGGCCTATGTGCAGTTCCTGCGCGGCATGATGCCGCGCAAACCCCGCGCCGAGCTCTACAACGCCCTGGGTCTGGCCAAGCAGGGCAAGACCCTGTTCTACCGCGACTTTCTTCACCACCTCAAGCATTCGAGCGACCGCTTCCGTATCGCACCTGGCATCAAGGGCATGGTGATGCTGGTGTTCGACCTGCCGTCCTTTCCCTACGTCTTCAAGATCATCAAGGACTGGTACCCGCCGCCTAAGGACACCACACGTGCGCAGGTGCAAGGCAAATACCTGCTGGTCAAGCAGCACGACCGCGTGGGGCGCATGGCCGACACACTGGAATACAGCCTGGTGGCTTTTCCGCTGGAGCGTTTTGACGAGGAGCTGATCGCCGAGATCGGGAAATTCGCGCCCAGCCAGCTCGAGATCAGCGACCGCGACCAGGACGGGCGCAGCGAAGTCATCATCAAGCACCTCTACATCGAACGGCGCATGATCCCGCTCAACATCTACCTGCAGGAGGCCTTCGACGCCGGTGCGGCCGATCCTTCCAACACCTCCGAGGATGCGCGTCGTGCGCGCCGCCAGCTGGAGCGCACCGTCATCGAGTATGGCAATGCCATCAAGGACCTGGTGGCGGCCAACATCTTCCCCGGGGACATGCTGTGGAAGAACTTCGGCGTGACGCGCCAGGGCAAGGTGGTGTTCTACGACTACGACGAGATCGAATACCTCACCGATTGCAACTTCCGTCCGGTGCCAGCGCCGCGTAACGAGGAAGAAGAGATGAGCGGCGAGGTCTGGTACAAGGTCGGCCCCCGTGATGTGTTCCCCGAAACCTTTGCGCCTTTCCTGCTGGGCAACCCGGTTGTGCGCGAGGTGTTCATGACGCATCACCCTGACCTGCTCGACCCGGCCTTCTGGCAGGGCCACAAGGAGCGCATCCAGCAGGGTCACGTTTACGACGTTTTTCCTTACGAGCACAGCCGGCGCTTTTCGATTCAACGGGAAGGCATGTGAGTCTTGCTGGATCTCCGGGTGGCCGTTCACTGAACGTGCCGCGACGTGATCGTCGCACAAGAAATTGACCTGGGTCATGTCTTGATCAGCGCCGAGTCGGCTACATTCCGTCTTGCCCGGGGTGCATGCCTGACATGCTGAGATGGTGATCCGAACCCGCGAACTTGATCCGGTTCATACCGGCGTAAGAAGAGCCTGACCTGCAGTCCGTCTGTTGCGTCTGTATCCCTTGCAGGCCTCGTGCCGTCCCCAGGTTCGCGTTCTGTGAACCTCCTTCGGAGCAAAACTTTTGTTTCAAGGAGATTCCGCATGAACGCACCCGACAAACTGACCCAGTTCATCACCCTCACGCGCGAGCCCCTGCCGGCCTCGCGCAAGGTCCACGTCACGGGGACCCGGCCCGATCTGCGCGTGCCCATGCGCGAGATCACACAGAGCAATGGCGAGGCGGTGCTTGTGTACGACACCTCGGGCCCCTATACCGATCCGCAGGCCGAGATCGACGTGAAGCGCGGCCTTCCCATGCTGCGCCAGGGCTGGATCGAAGCACGGGGAGACACCGAAAGCTACGGCGGCCGTGCGCGGGTGGCGCTGGACGATGGCGTCAAGGGCGCCGAAGCCGAGGCCCTGGCTGCTCTGCGTGCCCAAGCCGCCGGCCTGCAGCGCACACCGCGCCGCGCCAGGGCGGGCGCCAATGTGAGCCAGATGCACTACGCGCGCAAAGGCATCGTCACGCCCGAGATGGAGTACGTGGCTTTGCGCGAGAACCAGCAGCGTGAATGGACGGCGCAGTACCTGAACAGCCCCGAGCGTGAGTTGCGCCTGGCCGGCAACAGCTTCGGTGCCAGCATCCCGAAGGTGGTGACACCCGAGTTCGTGCGTGACGAGGTGGCGCGCGGGCGCGCCATCATACCGGCCAACATCAACCATCCTGAACTCGAGCCCATGGCCATAGGCCGCAACTTCCTGGTCAAGATCAACGCCAACATCGGCAACTCGGCGGTGACATCGAGCATCGAGGAAGAGGTGGAGAAGCTGGTCTGGTCCACGCGCTGGGGTGCCGACACGGTGATGGACCTGTCCACCGGAAAGAACATCCACACCACGCGCGACTGGATCCTGCGCAATTCGCCCGTGCCCATCGGCACCGTGCCCATCTACCAGGCGCTGGAAAAGGTGGGTGGTGTGGCTGAGGACCTGACGTGGGCCATCTTCCGCGACACCCTGATCGAGCAGGCCGAGCAGGGCGTGGACTATTTCACCATCCACGCCGGCGTGCGCCTGCCCTTCATCCACCTCACGGCCAACCGGGTCACGGGCATCGTCTCGCGCGGCGGCTCCATCCTGGCCAAGTGGTGTATCGCGCACCACCAGGAGAACTTTCTCTACACGCACTTCGAGGAGATCTGCGCCATCATGAAGGCCTACGACGTGAGCTTCTCGCTGGGCGATGGCCTGCGCCCTGGCTCGGGCGCCGACGCCAACGACGAAGCCCAGTTCGCCGAACTGCGCACCCTGGGCGAGCTCACGCAGATCGCCTGGAAGCACGATGTGCAGACCATGATCGAAGGACCGGGCCACGTGCCCATGCACATGGTGCAGGCGAACATGACCGAGCAGCTCAAGCACTGCGGCGAAGCGCCGTTCTACACCCTGGGCCCGCTGACCACGGACATCGCCCCCGGTTACGACCACATCACCAGTGGCATCGGCGCGGCCATGATCGGCTGGTTCGGTACGGCCATGCTCTGCTACGTGACGCCCAAGGAGCACCTGGGCCTGCCCGACCGCGAAGACGTGAAGACCGGCATCATCACCTACAAGATCGCCGCGCATGCGGCCGACGTGGCCAAGGGTCATCCCGGGGCGCGGGCGCGGGACGACGCGCTGTCCAAGGCGCGTTTCGAATTCCGCTGGATGGACCAGTTCAACCTTTCGCTGGACCCGGACACTGCGCAGAAATTTCATGACGAGACCCTGCCCAAGGACTCGGCCAAGGTGGCGCACTTCTGTTCCATGTGCGGGCCGAAGTTCTGCTCCATGAAGATCACGCAGGAGGTGCGCGACTATGCGAAAACCCAGGGTGTGAGCGAAGTCCAGGCGCTGGACGCGGGCATGACGCAGAAATCCGCCGAGTTCCGGCGCACCGGCGGCGAGATCTATATCGCCGTCGACCGGGGGAACACCCCTACGTAGTCCTCCTGACCAAGGCCCGCTGGCCTTTGCCGGCGGGCCTTTCGCGGCACAATCCGGACATTCTTCCGTCTGCTTCAGGAGCACACCATGTCCGATCCCATCGTCATCGTCGGCGCCGCCCGTACCCCCATGGGGGCCTTCCAGGGCGACTTCTCTTCCCTCTCGGCCCATGACCTGGGCGGTGCGGCCATCAAGGCCGCCGTCGAGCGCGCTGGCATCGCCCCCGAACTCGTCAACGAGGTGCTGATGGGCAACTGCCTGATGGCTGGCCAGGGCCAGGCCCCGGCGCGCCAGGCCGGCTTCAAGGGCGGCCTGCCCAAGAGCGCGGGCGCGGTGACCCTGTCCAAGATGTGCGGCTCGGGCATGCGCGCGGCCATGTTTGCGCACGACATGCTGGCCGGCGGCAGCGCCGACGTCATCGTCGCGGGTGGCATGGAGAGCATGACCAATGCGCCCTACCTCATGCTCAAGGGGCGCGGCGGCTATCGCATGGGCCACGACAAGATCTACGACCACATGATGCTCGATGGCCTGGAAGACGCCTACGAGGCCGGCCGTTCCATGGGTACTTTCGGTGAGGACTGTGCCGCCAAGTACAAGTTCAGCCGCGAGCAGCAGGACCACTTCGCCAGCAGCAGCGTGCGCCGCGCCCAGGCCGCCACCCAGAACGGCGGTTTCGCGGCCGAGATCACGCCGGTCACCGTGAAGACCCGCGCCGGCGAGACCGTGGTCTCCATCGACGAAGGCCCGGGCAAGGCCAAGCTCGACAAGATTCCCGCGCTCAAACCCGCCTTCAAGAAGGACGGCACCATCACCGCCGCCAGCAGTTCCTCCATCAACGACGGCGCAGCGGCTCTTGTGATGATGCGCGCCTCCACCGCCGCCAAACACGGTCTCAAGCCGCTGGCGAAGATCGTGTCGCACGCCATGCACGCACAGGCCCCGGAGTGGTTCACCACCGCGCCTGTGGGCGCCACGCAACTGGCCCTGGCCCGGGCCGGTTGGAGCGTGAAGGACGTGGACCTGTGGGAAGTCAATGAGGCCTTCGCTGTCGTGCCCATGGCTCTGATGGAAGAGCTCAAGGTCTCGCACGACATCGTCAACGTCAACGGTGGCGCCTGTGCGCTGGGTCACCCCATCGGTGCTTCGGGCGCACGGATCATGGTCACCCTCATGCACGCGCTCAAGGCCCGCGGCCTCAAACGCGGTCTCGCCACGTTGTGCATCGGCGGCGGCGAAGGTACGGCCGTGGCGCTGGAAATGCTCTGAAAAAACGGGGTTGATCGGCGTCTGGAATAGCGCGGGGGGTATCCGCAAACATCCATAAGTGAGTAATGATATGGACCTTACCATCAGGGAGGGTTCGTACATGAAATTCAGCACCAAACTGCTGCTCTGCGCCGTGGTGCCAGCGGCGCTCTTTATCGTCGGGCTGGCCGGCAGCATCGGCGGCCTGGTCTACACCAAGAACCAGTTTGGGCGCTATATCCAAAGTGAGCAGCGCATCAGCACCGGGCTCAACGAGATGTACGCCCAGGGCCTGCAGATGGGCCAGGCCCTGCGCAATATCGTGCTGGACCCGGCCAATCCGCGTGCCGCCGAGAACCTGGAAGCGGCGCGCAAGGCCTATGACAAGGCCTACGCAGACACCGCCAGGATCGCCAAGGGCACGGTGTTCGAGGCCGGGCTGGACAGGCTGCCGCCTCTGCGCACCCTGCACGCCCAGGCTCAGGAAAAGGTGCAGGCCCTGATCAAGGAGCAGTCGCCGGACACGGTGAAGTTCCTCAACAGCAACGAAACGCCGGCCTGGCGCAATCTGCGTGCCGAACTGCTCAAGCAGGTCGAGACGGCCGACAAGGTCTCGGGCGAAGCCCAGGAGAACGTCGATCGCCAGGCCAACCGGGTCGTCTTCTTCTCCCTGTCCCTGGCGGTGCTGGCCGTGGGCGTGGCCACGGGCTTCACGCTCTACCTGCGCAAGACGGTGGGCCAGGAGCTGGGCGGGGACCCGGGGGATGCGCGCCGCGCCCTGTCGGAAATCGCCGAAGGCAATCTGGCCTACCCCGTACCGTCTACTTCGCATCCAGACAGCCTCATGCAGGGGCTGGTGCGCATGCAGGAGTCTTTGCGCCGCCTGGTCGGCGAGGTGCGCCATTCCACCGACAGCATCACCACGGCCAGCAGCGAGATTGCTGCTGGCAGCCAGGACCTGAGCGCGCGCACCGAGAGCCAGGCCAGCGCCTTGCAGGAAACCGCCGCCTCCATGGAAGAACTCTCTTCCACCGTCAAGCAGAACGCCGACAACGCGCGCCAGGCTAACCAGTTGGCGCAGAGTGCATCCACGGTGGCGGTGCAGGGCGGCGAAGTCGTGGCCCAGGTGGTGGACACCATGAAGGGCATCAACGACAGCTCCAGGAAGATCGCCGACATCATCAGCGTGATCGATGGCATCGCCTTCCAGACGAATATCCTGGCGCTGAACGCTGCCGTGGAAGCGGCCCGCGCCGGTGAGCAGGGGCGGGGTTTTGCGGTGGTGGCTTCCGAAGTGCGATCGCTCGCTGGCCGCAGCGCCGAGGCGGCCAAGGAGATCAAGACGCTGATCACCGACAGCGTGGAACGCGTCGGGCAGGGCAGTGCCCAAGTCGACCAGGCCGGGGCCACCATGAGCGAAGTGGTGGCCAGCATCAGGCGGGTGACCGACATCATGGGCGAGATCAGCGCGGCCAGTTCGGAGCAGAGCACCGGCGTGGCCCAGGTCGGCGAAGCGGTCACACAGATGGACCAGGCCACGCAGCAGAACGCGGCCCTGGTGGAGGAGTCCACCGCCGCGGCCATGAGCCTGCGTGAACAGGCCCAACATCTGAACCAGCTGGTCGGTACCTTCCGGCTCTGAGCACGGGCATGCCCACGGTTCTGATCATTGGCGCTTCCCGTGGCATCGGCCTGGAGTTCGTGCGCCAGTACGCTGCCGATGGCGCGCGTGTGATCGCCACGGCACGCGACGAGGCGGGGTTGGCACGCCTGCGCGCGCTGGGCGCGACAGCGCACAAGGTCGATGTGGCCGACCCTGCCAGCATCAGCGGCCTGGCCTGGCTGCTCGACGGTGAGGAGATCGACACCGCGGTCTATGTGGCCGGTGTCTGGTCGACGGAGGGCGCCGGCACTCCGCCGACCCAACCCGATTTCGACCGCGTGATGCACACCAATGTGCTGGGCGCCATGCAGGCCATCCCGCAAGTGGCGCCGCTGGTGGCGGCTTCGCGCCACGGTGGCAGATTCGCCTTCATCACCAGCGGCATGGGGCAGATCGGCACGGTCGAGTCCAGCTACGGCTGGACCTACCGCGTCAGCAAGGCCGCGCTCAATATGGCGGTGGTCGCGGCCCAGCACGACTACCCGAAGGTCATCATGGTGGCCCTGTGCCCGGGCTGGGTCCAGACCGACATGGGCGGCGCGGGGGCACCGCTGACCGTGCAGCAGAGTGTGGCGGCCATGCGCAAGACCCTGTCCGGCTTGCGCCAGGAACACCAGGGGGCCTACTTGCACCACGACGGCCGCCGCTACGACGGCTTCTGAGCGGCATAATTGACGTTTACGTCAACGTCAATTGAAAGCGGGCTCCATGCTGCTGACCTCCGACCAGGAAATGATCCGCGACGCTGTGCGCGGCTTCGCGCGCGCCGAGCTCTGGCCCCACGCCGCGCGCTGGGACCAGGAACGCCAATTCCCGCGTGAGGTGCACCGCGGCCTGGCCGCGCTGGGCGCTTACGGCGTCTGCGTGCCCGAGGAGCTGGGCGGCGCGGGGCTGGACTACCTGAGCCTGTCACTGGTGCTCGAAGAGATCGCCGCGGGGGATGGCGGCACCAGCACGGCCATCAGCGTGACCAACTGCCCGGTCAACGCCATCCTGATGAAACATGGCAACGCGCAGCAGAAGGCCAAGTGGCTGACACCGCTGGCGCGCGGCGAGATGCTGGGCGCCTTCTGCCTGACCGAACCGCACGTGGGCTCGGACGCTTCAGGTTTGCGTACCACCGCCGTACGTGATGGCGAGGGTTATGTGCTCAACGGGGTCAAGCAGTTCATCACCAGCGGCAAGAACGGGCAGGTGGCCATCGTCATCGCGGTGACCGACAGGGGGGCCGGCAAGAAGGGCATGAGCGCCTTTCTTGTGCCCACTGACGCGCCGGGTTATGTGGTGGCCCGCCTGGAAGAGAAGCTCGGGCAGCACAGCAGCGACACCGCGCAGATCAACTTCGAGAATTGCCGCATACCGGCCGAGAACCTGATCGGGGCCGAGGGTGAAGGCTACAAGATTGCCTTGGGTGGCCTGGAGGGGGGGCGCATTGGCATCGCTTCACAAAGCATAGGCATGGCACGCAGCGCGCTGGAGGTGGCCATTCAATACGCCAGGGAGCGCGAGAGTTTCGGCCAGCCCATCTTCAATCACCAGGCCGTGGGTTTCCGCCTGGCCGAGTGCGCGACGAAAGTCGAGGCGGCACGCCAGCTGACCTGGCACGCCGCCGCCCTGCGCGATGCCGGGCGCCCCTGCCTCAAGGAAGCGGCCATGGCCAAGCTTTTTGCGAGCGAGATGGCCGAGCAAGTCTGCAGCGCCGCCATCCAGACGCTCGGGGGATATGGCTACGTGAATGATTTCCCCGTCGAACGCATCTACCGCGACGTGCGTGTCTGCCAGATCTACGAAGGCACCAGCGACGTGCAGAAAATACTGATACAGCGCGCGCTTTGAGCCTCATACTGCCTGACAGTACAAGGAGACTCATGCCCATCATCGACGCCCACCACCACATCTGGCGCCAGCAGGACCTGCCCTGGCTGCAGGGCCCCATGGTGCCGCGCATCTTCGGGCCCTACGAAGCGATCCGCCGCGACTATCCGGTCGAGGAGTTCCTGGCCGACCAGGCGGGTTCGGGCATCACGCAGTCTGTCTACGTGCAGACCAACTGGCCCCCAGCGCAGTTCGAGCAGGAAGCCGCCTGGGTACAGGCCGAAGCGCAGCGCACGGGCTGGCCGCAGGCCATGGTGGCCTATGCCGACATGATGGCCCCCGACGTGCGGCCGCTGCTGGATCGCCTGAAAAAATATGCGCTGGTACGCGGTGTGCGCATGCAGCTGCACTGGCACGAGAACCCGTTGTACCGATTTGCCCCCGGGCCCGAGCAGGTGCGCAGCCCCGTGCTGAGCCGCAATATCGGACACCTGGCCGACTACGGCTACAGCTTCGACCTGCAGGTCTTTTCCGGCCAGATGGCCGATGCGGCCCAGCTGGCAGCGGCCAACCCCACGGTGAGCTTCATCCTGGTCCACGCCGGCATGTTGGCCGATACTTCGCATGTGGGCCTGCGGGCCTGGCGCGAAGGCATGGGCAAGCTGGCCGCGCAGCGCAATGTGCATGCCAAGCTCTCGGGCCTGGGCACCTTCCTGCAACGCAATGACCCGGCCCACATCGCCACGGTGGTGGCGCAGACCGTACGTTTCTTCGGCGCGCAGCGTTGCATGTACGGCTCCAACTTTCCCATCGAGAAGCTCTGGACCGACCACGCCAGCCTGATTGCGGCGCATCGCGCCGCTGTGAAGGACCTGTCACCGGCCGAGCAGGCCGATATATTTGGTGGCACTGCCGCACGGGTGTACCGCCTGGCAGATTGACTGAAGGAGTAGCGCCATGCCCATCACCAAAGGATTTCGTGCCCTCGTCGACGAGGCCATGGCCCAGGTCAAGACCCTCAGCGTGCCCGAGGTGCTGGCCATGCTGGACGACCCCAAGGTGCAGATCGTCGACATCCGCGATGTGCGTGAGCTGAAGGAGGGGACGGTCACTGGCAGCACCCATGCGCCGCGCTGCATGCTGGAGTTCTGGGTAGACCCCGAGTCGCCGTACCACAAGCCCATGTGGGCGGACGAAAGCAAGCACTTCATCCTGTTCTGCGGCGCCGGCTGGCGCAGCGCGTTGGCGGCCAAGACCCTGCAGGACATGGGCATGACGAATGTCTCGCACATCGACGGCGGCTATGCCGAGTGGGTGAAGCTGGGTGGCCCCACCGAGACTCTGGAAGAGCGCAAGGCGAAGAAGGGCGGCTGAGGCGTGCGTGACTGTCCCTGCGGCCGGCGCGATGCGACCGGCCATGACCTGGCGTATGCCGCCTGCTGCGGCCCTTATGTCGAGGCCTTCGATGCCACCCCTGCGCCGGACGCCGAAGCCTTGATGCGTTCGCGTTACAGCGCTTTTGTACTGGAGCGCGCCGACTATTTGCGCGCCACCTGGCACGAGAGCAAGCGGCCTTCGAAGATCGGCTTCGACCCAGGCGTCAAGTGGCTGGGGCTGGAGGTGCGGGATTTCCAGGTGCTCGACGCAGCGCACGCCGAGGTGGAGTTCGTCGCACGCCAGCGAGACAAGTCCGGCCGCGCCGTGCGCCTGCACGAACGCAGCCGTTTCGTAAAGGAAACGGGGCGCTGGTATTACGTGGAGGGGGACTGGAAGTGAAATTTGAAGCCGTGCTGTTCGACTGCGATGGCGTGCTGGTCGACTCCGAGCCCATCGTCAACGGTGTGCTGCGCGACATGCTGGCCGAACGCGGCTGGGTGTTGAGTGCCGAGGAGTGCATGCGCATCTTCATCGGCAAGATGGTGCGCGATGAGAAGGCTCGGATTGAGCAGCATACTGGCCAGCCGCTGACGGAAGCCTGGTTGGCGGATTTCCGTGAGCGGCGCAACGCCGCGCTGGAGAGTGAGTTGCGCATCGTAGCCAATGCGCAGGCTGCGGTGCATGAGGTCCACGAGCGGCTGGACGCGCGTATCGCCTGCGCCTCGGGGGCCGACCGCCACAAGGTCGAACTGCAACTGCGCAAGGTGGGCCTGCACGGCTATTTCGAGGGCCGCATTTTCAGCGGCCATGAGATGCCGCGCTCCAAGCCCCACCCGGATGTCTACCTGGCCGCTGCGGCCGCGCTGCTGGCGCCGCCGCAACGCTGTGCCGTGGTGGAAGACACGCTGATTGGCACCGCTGCCGGTCTGGCTGCCGGCGCCACGGTGTTCGCCTATGTGCCCCAAGGGGATGCCGAGCCTTTCCTGCGAGCCGGGGTGGCTGCGGTGTTCAGCGACATGGCACAGCTGCCCGCGCTCTTGTCCTAGGCCATCGGCGCGAAACCCGAGCTGGCCCGCGCTGAGGCGGGGATGACGCCGCCAGCGTCCAGCAGTCGCGTCATGGCCGCCTGGGGCAGGGGGCGCGAGAGCAGGTAGCCCTGGAATTCGTGGCAGCCCTGGTAACGCAGGAAATCGAACTGTGCCTGGTTTTCCACGCCCTCGGCCACCACGGTCTTGCGCAAGCTCTGGCCCAGCGAGATCACGGCACGCGCGATCATGGCGACCTCTTCCTCGTGCTCGATACCGGTGACCAGGGAGCGGTCGATCTTGATGATGTCCAGCGGGAAGCGACGCAGATAGCTGAGGGCCGAGTAGCCAGTGCCAAAGTCGTCCATGGCCAGTTGTACGCCCAGGTCCTTGAAATGGCCCAGGGTGGCAACGATGTGGTCGCTGTCCCCCATGAAGACGGTTTCGGTGATCTCCAGTTCCACCAGGGCAGGTGCCAGCTGGGCTTCCTGCAGCAGGCCGGCGACATGGGCGACGATGTCTCCGCTCAGAAACAACCGGGGTGAGAGATTCACAGCCACGTGCAGGGGAGCGGGCAGACGCTGGTTCCAGCTGCGCGCGGCGGCGAAGGCGCGACGCAGGATGGCGGTGGTCAGTGGCACGATGAGACCGGTCTCCTCGGCGATGGGGATGAACCGGTCCGGGCTGATGGGGCCATATTCGGGGTGGGTCCAGCGGGCCAGAGCTTCCACGCCGACGATACGACGGCGATGGTCCACCTTGGGCTGGTAGTGCACGTCGAACTCATCGCGCTCGATGGCCTGGCGCAGTGCCGCCTCCAGGTTCAGCCGCTCGTCCGCGACGCGGTTGAGTTCGCTGGTGAAGAACTGGAAGTTGTTGCGTCCGCGGTTCTTGGCGGCGTACATGGCCGTGTCGGCGTGCTTGAGCAGGCTGGCCGGGTCTTCGCCGTCGCCCGGGTACATGGCCACGCCCAGGCTGGCCCCCACGTGGAACTCACGCCCCGAGAGCATGACCGGACGGCCGATCTCGGCCAGCACGCGGCGCAGCTGCGAGATCACGGTGCTGGCGCGGAAATGGTCACCCAGCAGCAGCACGAATTCGTCACCGCCCAGACGTGCCACCGTGTCGGAGGTGCGCACGCAGTGGCGCAGGCGGTTGGCGACTTCCTTGAGCAGCTCGTCACCCGCACCGTGGCCCAGGCTGTCGTTGATGAACTTGAAGTTGTCCAGGTCGATGAAGACCACCGTGAGGTAATACCCCAGGCGTGACGCGCGCGCGATGCCCTGCTCCACACGGTCGCCCAGCAGGATGCGGTTGGGCAGGCCGGTGAGCATGTCGTGGTTGGCCTGGCGCTCCAGTTCCTCCTGGTAGCGCTTGCGCTCGGAGATGTCCTGCACCGTGCCTTCGTAGTAGAGGATCTCGCCCTCCGTGTCACGCACGGCGTGGGCGTTTTCGGAGATCCAGATACGGGTGCCGTCCTGGCAGTAGACCTCGGACTCGAAGTTGAGCACCTCGCCTTGCTGGGCCATGAGCTGGTGGAAGCGTTCGCGCTGGCTGGTTCGCACATACAGTTGGCGGCCGATGTCGTCCAGGCCGGTCATCAGGGCTGCGGGGCTGGCGTAGCCGTAGAGGCGGGCCAGGGCCGGGTTGGCGGCCAGGTAGCGACCATCGATCGAGGTCTGGAAGATGCCTTCGGAGGCGTGTTCGAAGATGTTGCGGTAGCGCAGCTCGGCTTCCTTCTGCGCCTGCACCATTTCGCGCTGGGCCGTCATGTCCTCGATGAAGCCTTCGATCACCAGCTCACCCTGCTCGTCGGGCACGGCGATGCCGCGTTCATGCACCCATTTGATCGACCCGGCCTGGGTGGTGATGCGGTATTCCAGCGTGAAGCGCTGCCCGCTGCGCACGGCGGCGTCGATCTGCGAACGCACGCGGGTGCGGTCCAGCGGGTGGGTGATCTCCTCCCAGCTGATGACCGCGTCCTGCACCAGTTCGGTCGGGGCGTAGCCCGTCAGGCTCAGGCAGCCCTGGCTGACGAAGATCATGCGCCAGCTGGCGTCGTGCAGGCAGCGGTAGGCCATGCCGTCCAGGTTGTTGACCAGGGTGTCGAGCACGCGGGCGCGGTCCAGCTCGCCGGTACTGAGCAGGCTGGTGCGACGGATGCGGGCAGGGTGGACGGTCATGGGGCTGATTTCGACGCGGACCTGTTATGGTTAGCAAGCGCCGTGCCGGATTGGTGCACCGCTGTGGTGCAATTCGCTGGCAAGGCGCGGAAGCGCGCCCCAAATCTGCCACAATTGACGTTTACGTAAACGTCAATCAGACGGGCGCTCCCGTCGCCGTCAGAAAGCACGCCCATGCCCCTTCTGGAAACCCAGCTCAACGCCCGCTCGGCCGACTTCCAGGCCAACGCCGCCGCCATGCGCGCTGTGGTGGTGGATCTCCAAACCCAGGTCGACAAAGTGGCCCAAGGTGGCGGTGAAGCGGCCCGGGCCAAGCACACGGCTCGCGGCAAGCTGCTGCCGCGCGAACGCGTGCAGCGCCTGCTCGACCCCGGCACGCCTTTTCTTGAGCTGTCACCGCTGGCGGCCTACAACATGTACAGCGGAGACGCGCCCTGCGCCGGACTGATCGCCGGCATCGGCCGCGTGAGCGGCGTGGACTGCATGATCGTCTGCAACGACGCCACCGTGAAGGGCGGCACTTATTACCCCATGACGGTGAAGAAGCATCTGCGCGCGCAGGAGATCGCGCAGCAGAACCGTCTGCCCTGCATCTACCTGGTGGACTCGGGTGGCGCCAACCTGCCGAACCAGGACGAGGTCTTCCCCGACCGCGATCACTTCGGCCGCATCTTCTACAACCAGTCCCAGATGAGTGCGCAGGGCATCGCGCAGATCGCCGTGGTCATGGGTTCCTGCACGGCGGGCGGCGCCTATGTGCCTGCCATGAGCGACGAGGCCATCATTGTCAAGAACCAGGGCACCATCTTCCTGGGCGGCCCGCCGCTGGTGAAGGCCGCAACGGGCGAGGTGGTGACGGCCGAGGACCTGGGTGGAGGCGACGTGCACACGCGCCTGTCTGGTGTGGCTGACCACCTGGCGCAGAACGATCTGCACGCCCTGGCGCTGGCGCGTGCCTCGGTGAAGAACCTGAACCTGCGCAAGGAAGCGCAGACCACGCTCACCGAGCCCCAGCCGCCGCGCTACCCTGCCGAAGAACTTTATGGTGTGATCCCGACCGACACACGCAAGCCCTTCGATGTGCGCGAGATCATCGCCCGCATTGTCGATGGCTCCGAGTTCGACGAGTTCAAGGCACGCTACGGCACCACGCTGGTGACGGGCTTTGCGCGCATCGAGGGCATGCCCGTGGGCATCATCGCCAACAACGGCATCCTGTTCAGCGAATCCGCGCTCAAGGGCGCGCACTTCATCGAGCTCTGCTGCCAGCGCAAGATCCCGCTGGTCTTCCTGCAGAACATCACCGGCTTCATGGTGGGCCGCAAGTACGAGAACGAGGGCATCGCGCGCAACGGCGCCAAGATGGTGACGGCGGTTTCTACCGCCAACGTGCCCAAGTTCACCGTCATCATCGGCGGCTCATTTGGCGCCGGCAACTACGGCATGTGCGGCCGCGCTTTCGGCCCGCGTTTTCTCTGGATGTGGCCCAACGCGCGCATCTCCGTGATGGGCGGCGAACAGGCCGCCAGTGTGCTGGCCACCGTCAAGCGCGACGGCATCGAGGGCAAGGGCGGTTCGTGGAGCGCGCAGGAGGAAGAGGCCTTCAAGGCGCCGATCCGCCAGCAGTACGAAGAGCAAGGGCATCCTTATTACGCCACCGCCCGCCTGTGGGACGACGGGGTGATCGACCCGGCCGACACGCGGCGGGTGCTGGCGCTGGGGCTGTCGGCGTCGCTGAATGTGCCGATTCCAGATGCAAAGTTTGGCGTGTTCCGCATGTGAGGCTCTGCGATGAAGACGCACAGCAACCTTGGCTTCATTGCACGGCTTGGGCAGGCAGGACTGCTGGCCGGGCTGTTGCTGGCGTCGGTTGCCGTGCCCGGCCAGACCTTGGCCGAGACGATGCGGGAACAGGTGCTCATGGTGAAAAAAGGCGAGGGGTTTACCTCCGTCGAGCTGGAAACCACCCTCTATCGGCCGCCCGGGCCTGGGCCTTTCCCGGTGATCATCATCAACCACGGCAAAGCACCCGGCAATCCCGCCTTCCAGGAGCGGGCTAGGTACGAGGTGGCGGCCCGGGAGTTTCTGCAAAGGAACTACATGGTGGTCGTTCCCATGCGCCAGGGCTTCTCCAAGTCGTCGGGTTCGTACATAGGTGGCGGGTGCAACGTCGAAAGCAACGGGCGTGTCCAGGCGGAAGATGTGTCGGCGACCCTGAGCTTCCTGAAAACCTTGCCTGAGGCAGATCTGACGCGCATCGTGATCGTCGGGCAGTCACATGGTGGCTTGACGACGATGGCATTTGGCACCGTCAACCACCCGGGCGTGCGGGGCCTGATCAACTTCGCCGGGGGGCTGCGCCAGGACAACTGCACGGCCTGGGAGTTCACGTTGATACGTGCATTCGGCGCCTATGCCCGCGAGACCCGCCTGCCCTCGCTCTGGTTCTATGGCGACAACGACTCCTACTGGCAGCCCTGGCTGTATCGCGAGATGCATCAGAGCTATGTGAATGCTGGCGGCCAGGCCCGGCTGGTGGCTTACGGCAACTTCGGCAGCGACGCGCACGGGCTTTTCAGTTCGCGCAGCGGCACGCCGATCTGGTTGCCGCAGGTCGAGAAGTTCCTGGCTGAACTGGATTTGCCTCACCAGGTCGTCCACAAGATTCCGGTCGCCGTCCATGAATTGCCGGTACCGGCCTCTACGGGTTTTGCGGCAGGAAATGACGAAAAGGCCCTGCCCCATGTCAAGCAGGGGGGGCGCGATGGTTACCTGAAGTACATGAGCAGCGATGCACCCAAGGCCTTTGCCATCTCCCAGACGGGGGCCTGGGCTTTCAGCACTGCGCGGCCCGATGCGATGAAGCGTGCGCTGGACCGTTGCAACCAGACCGCGAAGGATGGCAAGTGTCGCCTGTACGCGGTGGATGACGAGGTCGTATGGGTCAAGGAGTGAGAGGGTGCTCATCCCGGCCACAATGCAGGCCCACAGAACGAATCCTGGAGTTGAATTGAAGTTGAACGAGTCATCCGCCGGGGCCAACGATTGGGTCGCGCGCAGCCTGCGCAGCGTCTGGCACCCCTGCACGCAGATGCAGCACCACGAGACGGTGCCGCTGATCCCGGTCAGCCACGGGCGCGGGCCCTGGCTGGTCGATGTGCAGGGTCGTGAATACCTGGACGCCATCAGTTCCTGGTGGGTCAACCTCTTCGGCCACGCCAACCCGCGCATCAATGCCGCGCTGAAAGACCAGCTCGACAAGCTGGAGCACGCCATGCTGGCGGGGTTCACGCACCAGCCGGTGGTAGACCTGTCCGAGCGCCTGGGGGTGTTGACCGGTGGCGTGCTGGGGCATTGTTTCTACGCATCGGACGGCGCTTCGGCGGTGGAGATCGCGCTCAAGATGAGCTTCCACTACTGGCGTAACAGCGGCCAGACGCAGAAGCAGGAGTTCGTCTGTCTGTCCGGCAGTTACCACGGGGAGACCATCGGCGCACTGGCCGTGACCGACGTGGCGCTGTTTCGTGACGCGTATGGTCCGTTGCTGCAGCGCGCCCATGTGGTGGCGTCGCCCGACGCGCGTTTGGCGCAGGCTGGCGAGAGCGCGGCAGACGTGGCGCGCCGCGCCGCCCATGCCCTGGACGTGCTGCTGCAGGAGCGCAGCGACAAGGTGGCCGCCGTCATCGTCGAGCCCCTGGTGCAGTGCGCCACCGGCATGGCCATGCACGACCCGGAGTACCTGCGGCAGGTGCGTGCCCTCTGCGACCGTCATCAGGTGCACCTGATCGCAGACGAGATTGCCGTGGGCTGTGGCCGCACGGGCAGCTTCTTTGCCTGCGAACAGGCCGGTATCTGGCCGGACTTCGTCTGCCTGTCCAAGGGCATCAGCGGGGGCTACCTGCCGCTCTCGCTGGTGATGACACGTGACAGCATCTACCAGGCCTTCTACGACGCTGACGTCACGCGGGGCTTCCTGCACTCGCATTCCTATACGGGCAACCCCCTGGCCTGCCGCGCGGCGCTGGCCACGCTGGACATCTTCGCGCAGGATGATGTGCTGACGATGAACCGCGCGAAAGCGCAGAAGCTCAGTGCCGCACTGGCGCCGCTGGCCGCCGATGCGCGCGTGCGCCATTTCCGTCAGCGCGGCATGATCTGGGCCTTTGATGCCGTGGTCGACGACCCGGCACAAGCGGCTACGTTTTCACGCCGCTTCTTCAGTGCAGCGCTGCAACGCGGCCTGCTTTTGCGTCCCATCGGCCGCACGGTCTATTTGATGCCGCCCTACATCCTGAGCGATGACGAGATCAACCAGCTGGCGCAGCGTACGCGTGCCACCTTTGACGAGGTGATGGCATGACCTTCACGCTCATCGATAGCTTGCGGGAGCAGATCGAGCAACTCGACGCGCAGGGGCTGCGTCGTCGCCGCCGCACCGCCGAAACCGCCTGCGCACCTGCAGTCCTGGTGGATGGTCGGCGTGTACTGAGCTTCAACAGCAATGACTACCTGGGTCTGGCGGCCGATGCGCGTATCGCTGCGGCGTTGCAGGAAGGCGTGCGCCTTTACGGCACCGGCAGTGGCGCCTCACACCTCGTCAGCGGGCACTCAAAGGCCCATGAAGAACTCGAAGAGCGTCTGGCCGCGTTCGAGGCACCGCACCTGGAGCGGGCCCGCGCGCTCTATTTCAGCACCGGTTACATGGCCAACCTGGCCGTGCTCACCGCGCTGGCCGCCGCCACACCGGGCGAGGCCGAGATCTTTTCCGATGCGCTGAACCACGCTTCCATCATCGACGGCACACGTCTGGCGCGTGCCAAGGTCACGGTCTACGCGCACAACGACCCGGCCGCGCTGGACGCGGCGCTGACCGCCAGCGCGGCAAAGACCAAAATCGTCGTCACCGACAGCGTCTTCAGCATGGATGGCGACATCGCACCCCTGGCGCAGATCCTGGCCCTGTGCGAGCGCCGCGGTGCCTGGCTGGTGGTCGATGATGCCCATGGTTTCGGCGTGCTGGGCGAGAACGGCCGCGGTGCGCTGGAGCATTTCAATCTGCGCTCGCCGCAGCTGGTCTATATGGGCACGCTGGGCAAGGCCGCGGGTGTCAGCGGTGCTTTTGTGGCCGCGCACGAAACCGTGATCGACTGGCTGGTGCAGCGCGCCCGACCGTATATCTACACGACCGCGGCCGCGCCGGCGCTGGCCCACGCCCTGCTGACCAGCATCGCCCTGATCGACAGCCGGGAAGGACAGCAGCGTCGTACGCAGCTCGACCTGCTGCGCCATCAGCTCAGGTCCATGCCGGTGCGACAGGGCTGGTCACACCTCGCCTCCGATACGCCGATCCAGCCGCTGGTGATTGGCGGCAATGCCGAGGTGCTGGCTGCCGCGCAAGCCCTGATGGACCAGGGGCTCTGGGTCTCGGCCATCCGTGCGCCCACTGTGCCGGTGGGCACGGCACGCCTGCGCATCACCCTGTCCGCCGCCCATACCCACGACGACGTGGCTTGCCTGCTCGATGCGCTGCAGACCCTTGCCCAGACCTCTGAGGCGAACGCCGCCTGACACCATGCCCGCTTTTTCCTGTTTCGTCACTGGGACCGACACCGAGATCGGCAAGACCCTCATCAGCAGTGCCCTGTTGTTTGCCCTGGGCCAGTCAGGGGTGCGCGCTGCCGGCATGAAGCCCATCGCCGCGGGCGCCGAATGGCGAGACGGTGTCTGGCACAACGAGGACGTGGACCAGCTCTATGACGCGGCGCCGCTGAAGCTGCCCCGCGAGCTGACCACGCCCTACCTGCTGCGCACGCCGGCCGCCCCCCATATCGCGGCGGCACTGGAATGCGTGCTGATCGAGCCGCGTCACATCATGGCAAGTTACAGAAAAGTCCGCGCACAGGCCGAAGCCGTGGTGGTGGAGGGCGTGGGCGGCTGGCGCGTGCCGCTGACCCATGGCTATGACACGTCGGACCTGGCCCGCCAGCTGGGCCTGCCCGTCATCCTGGTCGTGGGCCTGCGCCTGGGTTGCATCAACCATGCCTTGCTGACCGCCGAGGCCATCGCATCGCGTGGGCTCAAGCTGGCCGGCTGGGTGGCCAATACGGTGGACCCGGCCATGGGCCATGCAGGCGGCAATATCGACGCCATCGCGGCGCGCCTGGACGCACCACTGCTGGGCCATGTGCCGCGACTCGAACATCCCACCGCGGCTGCGGCCTCGGCTTACCTGGACATCGGAAAGGTGAAGCATGTTTAAGAAAATCCTGATTGCCAACAGAGGCGAGATCGCTTGCCGGGTTGCGGCCACGGCCAGACGTCTGGGCATCCAGACCGTGGCCGTCTATTCCGATGCCGATACGAACGCCAAGCACGTGGCTGTTTGTGACGAGGCCGTGCATATCGGTGGCAGCGCACCGGCCGAGAGTTATCTGCGCTGGGAACGCATCATCGAGGCGGCCCAGGCCACGGGCGCGCAGGCCATCCATCCGGGCTACGGTTTCCTCAGCGAGAACGAGGCCTTTGCCCAGGCCTGCGCCCAGGCGGGCCTGGTGTTCATCGGGCCGCCGGCTGCGGCCATCCAGGCCATGGGCCTGAAGGCCGAGTCCAAACGCCTGATGGACAAGGCCGGCGTGCCCCTGGTGCCGGGTTACCACGGTGCCGACCAGGACACGAAGCTGCTGCAGCGCGAGGCCGACCGCATCGGCTACCCCGTGCTGATCAAGGCCAGCGCGGGCGGCGGCGGCAAGGGCATGCGTGTGGTGGAGAAGAGTGCAGACTTCGCGGCCGCGCTGGCCTCGTGCCAGCGCGAAGCCATCAACAGTTTTGGTGACGCGGCCGTGCTGATCGAGAAATACGTGCAGCGCCCGCGCCATATCGAGATCCAGGTCTTCGGCGATACGCAAGGCAACTGTGTCTACCTCTTCGAGCGCGACTGTTCGGTGCAGCGTCGCCACCAGAAGGTGCTGGAAGAAGCCCCGGCCCCCGGCATGACGCCCGAGCTGCGCGCCCAGATGGGACAGGCCGCCGTGGCAGCGGCACGCGCCGTCAACTATGTGGGTGCCGGCACGGTGGAGTTCATCGTAGAGCAGCGCGAGGGGAAGATGAATTTCTTCTTCATGGAGATGAACACGCGCCTGCAGGTGGAGCACCCGGTGACCGAGGCCATCACCGGCCTGGACCTGGTGGAGTGGCAGTTGCGTGTGGCCGCCGGCCAGCCCCTGCCCCTGAAACAGGATCAATTGCAGATCCAGGGCCACGCAATCGAGGCGCGCATCTGCGCCGAGAACCCCGACAAGCAATTCCTGCCGGCCACCGGTACCTTGCAGGTCTATGCACTGCCCGAGTGCTCTACCTTCGAGCGTGGCCTTGTGCGCGTCGACTCCGGCGTGCGCGAGGGGGACGCCATCTCTCCTTTTTATGACTCCATGGTCGCCAAGCTCATCGTGCACGGCGACACGCGTGAACAGGCGCTGTCCCGGCTGGACGCCGCGCTGGCTGCCACGCGCATTGTGGGGTTGCAGACCAATGTGCAGTTCCTGCGCCATGTGGTGGGCAGCCGCTCCTTTGCCCAGGCCGACCTGGATACCGCGCTCATCGTGCGCGAGGCCGCCGTGCTGTTCGAGCAGGAAAAGGTGGGACTGCCCTTGGCCGCGGCTGCCGTGGTGGCGGACACGTTGCTGCAGGAACAATCCGCAAGCCAGGCGGGTGGCTGGGTCGACCCCTGGGCGCAGCGCGATGGCTGGCGCTCGCATGGCCTGACGCAGCGCTATTTCGACTTCGAGTTCCATGGCGAACAGCACACGGCCGTGCTGACCTATCTGCACGACGGCGCCCTGCAGCTGAGGGTGGAGGAGGCGGGGGCCACGCTCCAGTTCAGCCGCAGTGCCGACGGCATCGTCCTGCATTACGCCGGCCTGCGGGTCGCGGCGCAGGTGCTGCGCAGCGGCGAGGTGGCGTATGTCTTTACCCCGCAGGGCGCCACACAGATCACGGTGCTCGACGCGCTGGCCCATGCCGGCGAGGTCCAGGCCGAGGGCGGGCGCCTGACCGCGCCCATGCCGGGCAAGGTCGTGTCCTTCGCGGTCAAGGCGGGTGACACCGTGAGCAAGGGCCAGGTGCTGGCGGTGATGGAGGCCATGAAGATGGAGCACACCATTGCGGCGCCGGCCGAGGGCGTGGTGGCCGAGTTGCTCTATGCGCCGGGGGACCAGGTGGCCGAGGGCGCCGAGTTGCTGAAGCTGTCTGCGGCGTGACCCTGTCCAGGTATTTGTGCCCTTAAGCTCCTTGTCATGAAGATTTATTTTTGCTGCACCGATTTCAAGGCCGAGCCCTGGCTGGCGGCGCTGCGCACGGCTTTGCCGCAGGCCGAGATCGAGATCTGGGCTCCGGGCGCCGGTCCGGCCGATTACGCCGTGGTCTGGGCGCCGCCGCAACAGTTTCTCGATGAGCAGCCGCAGATCAAGGCCCTGTTCAATATCGGCGCGGGCGTGGACGCGCTCACGCAGTTCAAGCTGTCTGCGAAGACGAAGCTGGTGCGCCTGGACGACGCCGGCATGTCGGTGCAGATGGCCGAGTACGTCACCCATGCCTTGATCCGCCATTTCCGCGAGTTCGACATCTACGCGGCCGACGTGGCGCAAGGCAAGTGGTCTTTTCGCAAGCCGCGCCTGCGCGAAGACTTCCCCGTGGGCATCATGGGCCTGGGGGTGCTGGGTCAGCGTGTGGCGCGTGCGGTGCAGGCTTTCGAGTTCCCGGTGCTGGGCTGGAGCCGTTCCCCCAAGGCGCTGCAAGGTGTGCGCTGTTACGCAGGCGAGGCGCAGTTTTCCGAATTCCTGGCCGAGACCCGGGTGCTGGTCTGCCTGCTGCCCCTGACCGAGGAGACCCGCGGCATCATGAACCGCGAGAGTCTGTCCCAATTGCGGCCGGGTGCTTACCTGATCAATGTGGCGCGTGGCGCGCACCTGGTGGAGGAAGACCTGATCCCGCTGATCGACAGTGGCCACCTGGCCGGCGCCACGCTGGATGTGTTCCGTCAGGAGCCGCTGCCCGCCGCCCACCCTTTTTGGCGCCACCCGAAGATCGTGGTCACGCCGCACACCTCGGCGCGCACCCTGCGCGACGAGAGCGTGGCGCAGATCGCCGGCAAGATCCTGCGCCTGGAACGGGGTGAATCCATTGCAGGTATTGTCGATCCCACGAAAGGTTACTGACATGAGCCTACCCACCCGCGTCCAGCTGATCGATGTCGGTCCGCGCGACGGTCTGCAGAACGAAAAGCAGCCCGTGCCCGCGGCGGTGAAGATCGAACTCGTGCAGCGCCTGCAGGATGCGGGCCTCCAGGAGATCGAGGTCACGAGCTTCGTCTCGCCCAGATGGGTGCCGCAGATGAGCGACAACGCCGAGGTCATGGCCGGCATCACGCGAAAACCCGGCGTGCGCTATTCGGTGCTGGTGCCCAATATGAAGGGCTGGCGGGCGGCGCAGCCCACCAGGCCCGACGAGATCGTGGTCTTCGGCTCGGCCAGCGAGGCTTTCAGCCAGAAGAACATCAACTGCTCGATCGCCGAAAGCATCGAGCGCTTCGCGCCCGTGGTGGAAGCCGCGCTGGCGGCGGGCATCCGTGTGCGTGGCGCCATGAGCTGCACCGTGGGCTGTCCCTACGAGGGCGATATCGCGCCCGAGCGTGTGGGCATGCTGGCGAAACGGATGAAGGACATTGGCGTGCAGCGTGTGGACGTGGCCGACACCATCGGCGTGGGCACGCCGCTCAAGGTGCAGCGTGCGATCGAGGCCACGCTGGCGCATTTTGGCGTTGACGACATCTCGGGCCATTTCCACGACACCTACGACCTGGCGCTGGCCAATACCTATGCGGCACTGGAGATGGGGGTCTGGAATTTCCAGTCCTCCACGGCCGGCCTGGGCGGCTGCCCCTATGCCAAGGGCGCGACGGGCAACGTGGCGACCGAGGACGTGGTCCACCTGCTGCAGGGTCTGGGCATCGAGACCGGCATCGACCTGGATCGGCTGGTGGACGCGGGCGTGTACATCAGCGCGGCGCTGGGGCGTACGCCCAACTCGCGCGTAGCCACGGCCCTTCTTAGCAAGCGCGATTGAGTGTGATGGAGTGGCTGCTCAAACAGGCGGTGCGGGCCCAGGCCAAGGCCCGGGACCTGCCTTCGCCCTGCATCTCGGTCTGCCGCATGGAGACGACCACGGGCCTGTGCAAGGGTTGCCTGCGCTCGCTGGACGAAATCGCCGCCTGGTCCGGGCTGGACGACGAAGGCAAACGCGCCATCTGGGCCCGTATCGAGGCACGCGCCACGGCGCAAGGAGTGAACCCGTGAAGCAGATCACCTTCTACCTGGACTTCATCTCGCCCTACAGCCACCTGGCTTTCGAGCAGTTGCCCGAGGCGCTGATGGGGTTGAGTTATTCGGTGACCTACCGGCCCGTGCTGCTGGGCGCCATGCTGCGGCACCACAAGCTGCTCGGCCCGGCCGAGGTGCCGGCCAAGCGCGAGTGGACCTACCGGCATGTCCTGTGGCTGGGGCAGCAGCAGGGTGTGGCGCTGCAGATGCCCGCGGCCCATCCTTTCAACCCCCTGCCCCTGTTGCGCCTGGCCATTGCCGCCGCGCAGGGGGGCGACCCCAACCGCTATGTCTGCGAGACCCTGCTGCGGCACGTCTGGCAGGGGGGGCTGGACGCCAACGATCCGGCCCGCTTGCAGGCCCTGCGCGAGCAGCTGGCCCCGGCCCTGGCGCCGGATGACGAAGTGGTGAAGGCCCGCCTGCGCGCCAATACCGACGAGGCGATCGCCGCAGGGGCCTTCGGCGTCCCGTCCTGTGTGGTCGATGGGCGCCTGTTCTGGGGGCTGGACAGCCTGCCCATGCTGCGTCGTTATCTGGAGGGCGATGCCTGGTTCGACGGGCCCGGTTGGCACGCCGTCATCCCGGATGCTGCGTAGCAACAAAGGTCTTGGTGTGTTGCCAGATGGCGAAACTCAGGGTTATCACCTAAGGCCACTGTAAGAAAGCGGTCAGTGCCAACCCCAAGAATGCACGGCAATCCCCATGTCGGGGAGGGTGTTCATTCTTAGGAGACACAACATGGCAACTACACAGGCTGCAAGGCCGATGACGCCCGAAGAGAAGAAGGTGATCTTCGCCTCTTCCCTCGGCACGGTTTTCGAGTGGTACGACTTCTACCTCTACGGCTCGCTGGCGGCCATCATCGCCAAGCAGTTCTTCAGCGGTCTGGATGCCGGTTCGGCCTTCATCTTCGCGCTGCTGGCCTTCGCCGCCGGTTTCATCGTGCGTCCCTTCGGTGCCATCTTCTTTGGCCGTCTGGGCGACATGATCGGCCGCAAGTACACCTTCCTGGTCACCATCCTGATCATGGGCCTGTCCACCTTCATCGTGGGCATCCTGCCGACCTATGCCAGCATTGGCGTGGCCGCACCGGTCATTCTGATCGCGCTGCGTCTGCTGCAAGGCCTGGCGCTGGGCGGTGAGTACGGTGGCGCCGCCACCTACGTGGCCGAGCACTCGCCGCAAGGCAAGCGCGGTGCCTACACCTCCTGGATCCAGACCACGGCCACCCTGGGCCTGTTCCTGAGCCTGCTCGTGATCCTGGGTACGCGTACCGCCATGGGTGAAGCCGCCTTCGCCGACTGGGGCTGGCGCATTCCCTTCCTGGTGTCCATCTTCCTGCTGGCCATCTCGGTGTGGATCCGTCTGTCCATGAACGAGTCGCCGGCCTTCGCCAAGATGAAGGCGGAGGGCAAGACCTCCAAGGCTCCCCTGTCCGAATCCTTCGGTCAGTGGAAAAACCTGAAGATCGTGATCCTGGCGCTGATCGGCCTGACCGCCGGCCAGGCCGTGGTCTGGTACTCGGGCCAGTTCTATGCCCTGTTCTTCCTGACCCAGGCGCTCAAGGTGGACGGCGCCTCTGCCAACATCTACGTGGCCATCTCACTGCTGATCGGCACGCCCTTCTTCATTATCTTCGGATCCTGGTCTGACAAGATCGGCCGCAAGCCCATCATCATGGCCGGTTGCCTGCTGGCCGTGCTGACCTACTTCCCGGTCTTCGAAGCGCTGACCAAGGCTGCCAACCCCGACCTCTACGCTGCCCAGCAGAAGAGCAAGGTCGTCGTGACGGCCGATCCGAAGGAGTGCTCGTTCCAGTTCAACCCGACCGGCACCGTCAAGTTCACCAGCTCCTGCGATATCGCCAAGCAGGTGCTGGCTGGCGCTTCGGTGAGTTATGACAACGCTGTCGGCGCCGCTGGCGCCCCTGCGACGATCAAGATCGGCGAAACGCTGATCACCGGCTACACCGCCAAGGGCATCCCGGCTGAAGAAGCCAAGGTCAAGGACGCCGAGTTCAAGAAGGCCGTGGCTGACGCGCTCAAGGAGCACGGCTACCCCGCCAAGGCCGACATGGCCAAGGTGGACAAGGTCATGGTCATCGCCATCCTGGCCTATCTGGTGATCCTGGTCACCATGGTCTACGGCCCCATCGCCGCCATGCTGGTGGAGATGTTCCCGACCCGCATCCGCTACACCTCCATGTCCCTGCCGTATCACATCGGCAACGGCTGGTTCGGCGGCCTGCTGCCCACCACGGCCTTCGCCATCGTGGCGCAGACCGGCAATATGTACAACGGCCTCTGGTATCCGATCATCATCGCCGGCATGACCTTCGTGGTCGGCATGCTGTTCGTCAAGGAAACCAAGGACGTGGACATCTACGCCCGCGACTGATGAGCCGCGGTGCCATCTGTGCACCCTGACCCGGCCTGCCGGGTCAGAGCAGGCCCTCTTACCGAGGGCCTTTCTTTTTGTCAATCTGGAAACTGAATCATGTGGAAAATCATTGTCGGCTTTATCCTCTTTGCTGCCCTGGCCCTCTTCGTTATCATCAAAGGCGGTGATAAGCTGGATATGAGTGGCGAAAAACACGGTGCAGAGGCCGTGCATGCGCCCGAGGTGCCCGCATCGGCTCCGGCGGCACCGGCTTCCGCTGTGCCAGCTCCGGCTGCCAGCGCTGCCAAATAGGCGCTGCGCTTGAGAAGACACGGCGGCTTCGGTGCCGCTCAACACCATGAACTATTCAAAGACAGAAGTTGGGCAACAGGCATTCAAGGAGCGCTCGCCGGACCTATCGGCCCGGCAGCGTTCGGCCTTCATCCTGTTTGACGGGGCCAAGTCCCTGCAGCAGGTGCTGGCCGCCACCGCCGGTCTGGGCGTGACACAGGCTGATGTGGACTACCTGCTGGCGCGGGGGTACATTGCGGCGGCCCAGCCGGCCGCTCCAGGCGCGGGGTCTGCAGCGAGCAGCGATCGCACGAACCAGCAGCGTTACGCCGAGGCCTATCCGATTGCCACGAGGCTCACGGCCTCCCTGGGCCTGCGTGGTTTCAAGCTGAACCTGGCGGTCGAAGCAGCCTCCGGCTTCGACGATCTGCTGGTCCTGCTGCCCCGGATCCAGGAAGCCGTGGGCCATGAGGCCTGCCTGCCGCTGGAGCAGGCATTGAAAGGCTAGCGCCGGAAGCGGCCGTCGGCCGTGATGATGGACAGGTCGGCGAAGTCCAGGCCCGTATGGTCCTGGGGGCTGAAGTTCACCTCCAGACCACCGATATCGAACTTGCTGAGACTTTCGAGCGCCGCCTGGATGCGTTCCCGGGTGGGCTTGGGGCCGGCCCGGCGCAGGGCCTCCACCAGCACCTTGGCTGCGGCAAAACCCTCAAGCATGGCCGGGCTGACCTCGCTGAGGCCCTTGGCGCGGGCCAGGTCCTGTGCTTCCTTGACCAGGCCATAGGAGAGCGATTGCGGGAAGACCTGGGTCACGATCACGCCGCGAGCCTGCTCGCCGAGCTGCTTGACGAAACCTCCCGAGGCATTGTTCGACAGCGTGACCACCTGGGCCAGGGAGCCGGCGGCGCGTATGGCCTTGATGCCCGTCACGACGGTATTGCCCGAGGCGATGAAGATCACGGCCTGGGGCTGTTCCTGGACCACACGGGCGGCGAGGCGGTCGATGTCGGGCTTGGCCCGGTCGAGTTTTTCGAGGAACAGGGGCTTGAGTTGGGCCTTTTCCAGACCGCGCAGGGCGCCTTGCACCGAGTCGGCGCCGAAACTGTCGTCAGTCTGCAGGATGCCGATGCGGTTGATGCCAATGGTGGCCAGATGCTGGACGGCTTTTTCGGCCTCGCGCTGGTAGGTGGCGCGCACGTTGAAGACGTGCTTTTTCACGGGCTGATGCAGGATCACGGCGCCTGTGGAGGGGGCGATCAGCGGTATCCCGTGCTGGTCCAGCACCGGGATGATGGCCTCGGTGTGCGGCGTGCCGCGGTTCAGGAAAAGGGCCACCACATTGCGTTCCGTGATGAGCTTCTGCGCGTTCTCCGCGGCGAGCTTGGGGTCAAACTTGTCGTCTACCGAAATCAGCTCGATCTTCTGTCCGGCGATGCCGCCCTTGGCGTTGATGGCATCGATGTACAGCCTGGCCCCGTCGGTGGTTTCGTTCACCCCTGCGGCCACCAGACCGGTGAAGCCTGCGGTCTGCCCGATCAGAATCTGGGCTGTAGAGGCATTCCCCAGCAGTACCCATGCCAGAGCCACACCAACGATTAATCTGCTTTTCATGTCTTGTCTCCTGCGCCCGGGGCGCCACGGCTGGACAGTGTAGGCCCACGCGCCCTTCCTGGCATCATGGAGAACACCAGTTTGCGGTTAATACGTAGCTTGAGCGCGCCGCCTGCGCGGGGACCCGTATGCCGGCAGGGGCATTTCACGTCGGCGGGCGGCCATGCCCCGCAGTCACGCCGGGGTAAGACGAGGTCCCTAGAATGTTTGGGCCTATGCAAAAGACACCAGCCATGACCCAGGGGACGATCCGCATCCGCGGCGCGCGCCAGCACAACCTCAAGAACCTCGACCTGGACATCCGCACCGGCGAGCTCACGGTGGTCACCGGCCCCAGCGGTTCGGGCAAGTCCAGCCTGGTGTTCGACACCCTCTACGCCGAGGGCCAGCGTCGTTACGTCGAGACTTTCAGCGCCTATGCACGCCAGTTCCTGGACCGCATGGACAAGCCAGCGGTAGACAAGGTGGAGGGCGTGCCACCGGCCATCGCCATCGACCAGACCAACCCGGTGCGCTCCTCGCGCTCCACGGTAGGCACGATGACCGAGCTCAACGACCACCTCAAGCTGCTCTATGCGCGTGCGGCCCAGCTGTTCGACCGTCAGACCGCTCAGCCCGTGCGGCACGACAGTGCCGACAGCATCTACACCGAGCTGCAGAAGCGTGCGGTAGCAGGCGGCGATCCGCGCCTGGTGCTCACTTTCCCGGTCGAGCTGCCGGCCAACACCAGCCGAGAGGAGATCGAGCAGTGGCTCTCGGCCAGTGGCTTCACCAAGGTGCAGGCCGAACGCGAGGTGGCCACACCGGCGGGTCCGAGAAAGATGCTGGACGTCGTCGCTGACCGATTCCGTCTCTCCAGCGCAGAAAGCGCGCGCGTGATCGAGGCGATCGAGGTTGCACTCAAGCGCGGCAGTGGCCGGCTCAACGTCTACCGTTTGCAGGATGAAGGGGAACCGGAGATTTGGCGTTTCTCGACCGGATTGCACAACCCGGACAGCGACCTGCGCTACGCCGACCCCATCCCTTCCATGTTCTCCTTCAACTCGGCCGTGGGTGCCTGCGAGGTCTGCCGTGGTTTCGGCCGCGTGATCGGCGTGGACTACGGCCTGGTCATTCCGAACGACAAAGTCACGCTGCGCGCCGGCGCCATCAAGACCATCCAGACTCCCGCCTGGGCCGAGTGCCAGGACGACCTGATGCGCCATGCCGAGGCGGCCGGCATCCCGCGCGACACGCCTTGGTACAAGCTGACCCCCGAGCAGAAGAACTGGGTCATCTACGGCTCGCCCAACTGGAAGGGGAAATGGAACCAGCAGTGGTACGGCATCAAGCGCTTCTTCGAGTACCTGGAGACCAAGTCCTACAAGATGCACATCCGGGTGCTGCTGTCGAAGTACCGCAGCTACACGCCTTGCGAGACCTGCAATGGTGCGCGCCTCAAGACCGAGAGCCTGCTCTGGCGCATCGGGAGCAAGGAGGAGGCCGATGCGGTGCTCGAACCGTCGAAGCGTTTCATGCCGGCCGGTACCCAATGGAGTCGGGGCCAGCTGGAGGCCCTGCCCGGCCTGTGTCTGCACGACCTGATGCTGCTGCCGCTGGACCGGCTGCGTCGTTTCTTTGACAGCATCCAGAAGAACGAGCGCACTGCATCAACCCATGCCGAAGGCGAGGCGCAGGCGCTGAAACTGCTGTTCGAGGAAATCACGACCCGGCTCAGGTACCTCTGTGATGTGGGCATCGGCTACCTTACGCTGGATCGCCAGAGCCGCACGCTGTCGGGCGGCGAGGTGCAGCGCATCAACCTGACGACCGCGCTGGGAACGTCGCTGGTCAACACGCTTTTCGTGCTCGACGAACCCAGCATCGGCCTGCACCCGCGCGACATGCACCGCATCATCGAGGCCATGCACCGCCTGCGTGATGCCGGCAATACCCTGGTGGTGGTTGAGCATGACCCGGCCGTGATGTTCGCAGCCGACCGTATGATCGACATGGGGCCGGGTCCGGGTGAACGCGGCGGCCAGATCGTCTTCGACGGCAGCACCGACGACCTGCGCAACGCCGACACCCTGACCGGCGCCTACCTGGGCGCGCGCAAGCAGGTCGGCATGGGCTTCAAGCGCATGGTGGCCGAGAACACGCCGCGCCTCATCCTCGAAGGCGCGCGCGAGCACAACCTCAAGAACATTTCCATCGATATCCCGCTGGGCCGCCTGGTCTGCGTGACCGGGGTCTCGGGTTCCGGCAAGTCCACGCTCATCCAGGACGTGCTGGCCCCGGCGCTGATGCGCCACTTCGGTCGCGCTACAGAGACGCCGGGTCTGCATGACCGCCTGCTGGGCGCCGAGCAACTGGCCGACGTGGTGTTTGTCGACCAGTCGCCCATCGGCAAGACGGCGCGTTCCAACCCCGTGAGTTATGTGGGCGCCTGGGACGCCATCCGCGAGATCTACGCCAATGCGCCGCTGTCACGCCAGCGCAGCTACACCGCCGCCAAGTTCAGCGCCAACAGCGGTGACGGTCGCTGCCCCACCTGCGGCGGCTCGGGTTTCGAGCACGTGGAGATGCAGTTCCTCAGCGATGTCTACCTGCGCTGCCCGGATTGCGACGGCAAACGTTACCGTCCGGAGATCCTGGAGATCACCGTGGAACGCGGTGGTCGCCTGTTGAATGTGGCCGACGTGCTGGAGCTGACCGTCAGCGAAGCCGCCGGCCTGTTCGCCAACGATCGCGACGTGATCCGCGCCCTGCAACCCATCGTGGACGTGGGCCTGGAGTACGTGCGCCTGGGCCAGCCCGTGCCCACGCTCAGCGGCGGCGAGGCCCAGCGCCTCAAGCTCGCCGGTTTCCTCGCCGAGGCGGCCAAGAGCGCCACGGCCAGCCGGCAGGTGGTGGGCAAGAAGGGCACGCTCTTCCTCTTCGATGAACCCACCACGGGCCTGCACTTCGACGACATCGCCAAGCTCATGCGCGCCTTGCGCAAGCTGCTCGATGCCGGCCATTCCCTGCTCATCATCGAGCACAACCTGGACGTGATGCGCGCCAGCGACTGGCTGATCGACCTCGGCCCCGAAGGTGGCGACGCCGGCGGCGAGCTGGTGGCCGTGGGCACACCCGAGGAGGTGCGCCTGCACCCCAGCAGCCACACGGGCCGTGCCCTGCGCGAATACGCCCTGGCCATGGGCGAGGTGCATGAGGCGCACGAAGGGGCGGCGCGTTTCATCCCGCAGGCTTTCACGCCCGGGCACAAGCCAGTGCGGGTCAAATCGCAAGCGCCGGACGCGATCCAGATCGTCAACGCCAAGGAACACAACCTCAAGAGCCTGAGTGTCAACATCCCGCGCGGCAAGTTCAATGTGGTCACGGGCGTCAGCGGTTCGGGCAAGTCCACCCTGGCCTTCGACATCCTGTTCAACGAGGGCCAGCGCCGTTATCTGGAGTCGCTCAACGCCTATGCGCGCAGCATCGTACAGCCGGCGGGCCGGCCCGAGGTGGACGCGGTCTACGGCATCCCGCCCACGGTCGCCATCGAGCAGCGTCTCTCGCGCGGCGGCCGCAAGTCCACGGTGGGTACCACCACCGAAGTCTGGCACTTCCTGCGCCTGCTGTTCGTGAAGCTTGGTGTGCAGCATTGCATCCATGATGGCGCCGCGGTGGCGCCGCAGACGCCCGACAGCATCCTGGCCCATCTGATGAAACAGTTCCGCGGCCAGGAGGTCGGCCTGCTGGCGCCGCTGGTGCTGAACCGCAAGGGGGTCTATACCGAACTGGCCGACTGGGCCCGTCCGCGCGGCTATACCCACCTGCGGGTGGACGGTAACTTTCTGCCCACCACGGGTTTCCCGCGCATCGATCGCTTCAAGGAGCACACCATCGAGTTGCCGGTGGCCAGCCTCACGGTGCAGCCCGAGAACGAGGCGGCATTGCGCCTGGCGCTGACGACTGCGCTGGAGCATGGCAAGGGCGTGCTGCACGTGCTCAGCAGCCTGGACGGCCTGGCCGAGGCCATGAAGAGCGGTGTGTCCACCGCCGGCATCGGTGCACTGCACGTGCATTCCACCCGGCGTGCTTGCCCGGTCTGCGCAACGTCGTACGCGGAGCTGGATCCGCGCCTCTTTTCCTACAACAGCAAACACGGCTGGTGCCCGGATTGCGTGGGCACCGGCGTCAAGCTCAGCAAGGAGCAGCGCAAGCTGCTCGACGACTCGGTGCGCGACGACAAGGAAAAAGGCCGAGAGCAGACCTTTGCCGAACCCGAGGTGGAAGACGTTGCCGACCAGGCCTGTCCGAGCTGCGAGGGCACACGCCTGAACGCGACGGCCCGCGCCGTGAAATTCAGTGGTGTGGGGATCACCGAGATCGCGCGCCTGAGTGTCAGCGACGTACGGGCCTGGGTCGAAACGCTGCAGGTGATCGGCCGCATGACACAACGCGAGACCGATATTGCGCGCGACCTGATCCCCGAGATCAGGAGCCGGCTGGAGTTCCTCGAGCAGGTCGGTCTGGGGTACCTCACGCTGGACCGCGGCGCGCCCACCTTGTCCGGCGGCGAGGCGCAGCGCATCCGCCTGGCCGCCCAGCTGGGCAGCAATCTGCAGGGCGTGTGTTACGTGCTGGACGAGCCCACCATCGGCCTGCACGCACGCGACAACCAGATTCTGCTGAGCGCCTTGCAGCGCCTGAGCGACCAGGGCAACACCCTGGTGGTGGTGGAGCACGACGAGGACACGATACGCCGGGCGGACCACATCATCGACATCGGTCCCAGCGCCGGCAAGCGCGGCGGCCGACTGGTGGCCGAAGGGTCGGTGAAGAACGTGACCGATGCTGCGGATTCGCAGACGGGTCGTTACCTTCTGCACGCGATGAAACACCCGCTGCAGCCCCGCCGCGACGTGAAGGCGAAGGATCTGAGTTGGCTCACGGTACACGGCGCGCAACTGCACAATCTGCAGCACGTCACGGCCAAGGTGCCGCTCAGGCGCCTGGTGGCCGTGACCGGGGTCAGCGGCTCGGGCAAGTCCACGCTGGCGCGAGATGTGCTGCTGGCCAATGTGGCGACGGTCGTGGCCAAGCGTGCGACCAAGGCCGGGCGCGACGCGCTGGCGCGTGGTGTGGACTGGAGCGGCTGCGAGGGCGTCAGCGGTTTTGAAGCCGTGGATCGCGTGCTCGAAGTGGACCAGACCCCGATTGGCAAGACGCCACGCAGTTGCCCCGCCACCTACATCGGTTTCTGGGACACCATCCGCAAGCTCTTTGCCGAGACGCTGGAAGCCAAGGCGCGGGGTTACGCGGCCGGTCGTTTCAGCTTCAACACCGGCGAGGGCCGTTGTCCGACCTGTGAGGGTCAGGGCGTGCGCACCATCGAGATGAGTTTTCTGCCCGATGTGAAGGTTTTGTGTGAGTCCTGCAAGGGTGCGCGCTTCAATCCGGAGACACTCGCTGTCACCTGGCGCGGCAAGAGCATCGGTGATGTGCTGCAGATGGAGGTGGATGAGGCGGCGGATTTCTTCGCGGCCATGCCCGGCATTGCGCACCCGCTGCAGCTGCTCAAAGACGTGGGCCTGGGTTACCTGACCCTGGGCCAGCCGTCGCCCACCCTTTCCGGTGGCGAGGCGCAGCGCATCAAGCTCGTGACCGAACTCAGCAAGGTGCGCGACGAGGTGGGCCGACGCGGCCAGAAGGCGCCGCACACCCTTTATGTACTGGACGAACCCACCGTGGGCCTGCACATGGCCGACGTGGACAAGCTGATCCGGGTGCTGCACCGTCTGGTCGATGGCGGCCACAGCGTGGTGGTGATCGAACATGACCTCGACGTCATTGCGGAGGCGGACTGGATCCTGGACCTGGGCCCCGAGGGGGGCAAGGAAGGCGGCCGTATCGTGGCCGCAGCGACGCCGGAGGAGGTTGTGCGCCTGGGCACGCACACGGGTCAGGCGCTCGGGCCGGTACTGGCGCGCCGTTGAGGCAGGGGCGAGTACGGAGGCTGGATGCACCATGCAGGGTCCCATATCCGTGGGATGCACAGGGCATTTCTTCCTGATAGGCTCGGAGCGCCTTTCCTTCGAAGAAGCCCCGCATGAAAATCCACCAGATCCTGCCCTTGCATTTGGTTGCGGTCCTCGCAGCCTTGCTGTTCACGAGCTCGGTCCTCGCCCAGGGGCAGGCCTCCGGCGCGGATGCTCCCGAGCTGGTGCCGCATCCCTGGGTGACACTGCCCACCGCGCGCACGGCCGAGTCCTATTTCACCAACCTCAAGGACGGGGATGTGAAGGAGTCGCCGCTGGTGGTGCGCTTCGGCCTGTCCATGCGCGGCATCGTGCCGGCTGGCAAGACGGCAGGGCGTGCCGGGCACCATCACCTGCTGGTCAACCAGCCCCTGCCGCTGGACTTCAACCAGCCGCTGCCTTTCACCGAGAAATACATCCACTTCGGCAAGGGGCAGATGGAGGCGGTGCTGAATCTGCCGCCTGGCAAGTACGAGCTGCGCATGCTGCTGGCCGACCAGGGGCATATTCCCTTCTTCGTCTACAGCAAGCCCGTGCACCTGACCATCAGCAAGCAGAACAAGGATGTGACACCGGCCAGCCTGCAGGGGCCGGCGCGCATCGAGATCATGAGTCCCGCGAACAGCGAGACGGTGCGTCCGCCCTTCCGCGTCCAGTTCCATGCCAGCGGCTACAACGTATCGCACATCGGGGGCAAGGTGCCCGACACCGGCCATTTCCGGCTCAGCCTTGAGCGCGTCGGCCGCAAGCCCGAGGTGATGAATTTCACGGCCGGTCAAACCGAGGTCTGGTTGAATCCGCCCCCCGACGACTACACACTGCGCCTGGAGTTGGTCAGCACGACGGTGCCCGGCAGTGTGATGGCACGCGCCGAAGCGGTAAGCATGAAGGTCGTGCCCCACACCGAGCGGGACAGGCCGGGCGTTGCTCAGGCCGGATCGCCGGGTCGGTAGAACTCGTACCGTCCGCGCCCGCCACGCTTGGCCAGATACATGGCCTGATCGGCATGGCTCATCAGGGTCTGCGGATCCTGGCCGTGCTCGGGGAACACCGCCAGCCCCATGCTGGCAGCCACGTTGACGACCGGGGACTCCGGCCCCTCTCCCAGGCGGTAGGGTTGGGTCACGCTGTCCAGGATCTTCTGCACCAGCGGGGCCAGGTCTTCGCTGTGTTCGACATCGGCGAACAGCAGCACGAACTCGTCACCCGCCAGACGGCACACCGTGTCCGAGGCGCGCAGTGCGGTCAGCAGGCGACGCGACACACGTTTGAGCAGCTGATCACCGGCGGCGTGGCCGTGGCTGTCGTTGACCTGTTTGAAATGGTCCAGGTCCAGAAAACCGACGGCAAAGTGCGTGCCATGCCGTGCGTGCTGCACGCAGCTGCGCTCCAGCCGGTCCTGCAGCAGCACACGGTTGGGCAGGCCGGTCAGGGGATCGTGTGCGGCGTAGTAGCTCAGTTCCTGCAGCCGCTTTTTTTCGGTCACGTCCTGCATCACGGCCAGGCTGTACAGGGGTTGCTGGTCCGGGTCGTAGATCCAGATGGCCGAGAGCAGCATGTCCAGGGCCCGGCCATCGCGCGTCAGCACCTGGAGTTCGATGTTGTCGCAACGCCCTTCGCGCAGGGCACGTGGCACCACGGTATCCCGCACGTGGCGCGCCGAGGCCGGTGTCAGGAAGTCCAGGGCTGAACGGCCCAGGACCTCATGCTCTTCATAACCCAGGGTCTGGAGCCACAGGCTGCTGGCGTTGAGGATTTTTCCTTCCGGGGTGCTCGAATGCATCATGGCTGGCGTGCGCGTGTACAGAGCACGGAAACGTTGTTCGTTGCGGAGCAGCTGGCGCATGGCCTGGGTCTGGCCGTCGATCGAACTCGACAGCAGCAGGCCGGGCAGCAGGCTGGCAATGACGGAGAGCTGGTACAGGCCCGCATCCCACCAGGCGATTGCGGGCGGAGGCTCCAACAGGCCGGTGGCGTGCAGCAGCTCCAGCAGGACGGCATTGAGCAGGGTGGCCAGCGTGGTGACCGTGAAGCTGGTTTGCGCCGCCACCAGCACCAGGCCGATGCTCATCACCACGAAAGGCCGCGGCAGGGTGGTCATGGCCAGCAAAGTGATGGCTGCGCTGAGTGCCAGGTAGCTGAGCGTGCGCGGCCGGTTCAGCGTTCGGCGCAGGGAGGCCGTCCCGTGCAGCCAGATGGCCAGGGCCAGCGGGAGCACGGCAACGCTGCCAATCAGGCTGCTGGCGAACCATTGCGCCCAGGCTTCGGCAAAAGGGCGGGCCGGCGCGATCAGGGCAGCCTCGGCCAGGGCCGTGCAGAAGGTCGGGATGAGCGCGCCCAGCACCAGTGCACGGCCAAAACGGCCGGGCTGACGCAGCGTGTCGGCATTCACGCCCAGGCGGCGCAGCAGGGCGGCGGCCAGCAGCATTTCAGCGGCGTTGCCGGGAACGAAGGCGGCGGCCTGCAGGCAGGTCTGCTGGGTTTCGCCCTGGGGCATGCCCAGCGCGGCCAGCAGATTGGCCAGGCCCAGGGCCAGCAACATGGGCAGCCAGCGTTGCAGCGGCAGCGCCAGCAGGGCGACGGTGCCGATGGCATTGGCAAACCAGGGGACGGTCACCCGCCCCGGCTGGGCCGACAACCAGATCGAGAGCAGGCAGGCCAGCCCGTAGAACACCGCGGCAAGCAGGGCCTGGCGCCCTGTCAGCTGTGTGGTGGCGGGGCCGATGCTCATGGGCGATGTCGGCAGCGCCGGCCCCCGTCCACCGACAGTGCGCAGGCAAGACGATGACACCGTCCATCCGGGCCTGGACAGAAGCTCAAGGCGACTGGCATCGTCGTTCGACCTCCCTGGTCGCGGGGGAGGAAACAGGACGCCTCCCCTTCCCGCAGTTCAGTATACGTAGAGACGCGGTTCGGCGGCAAGCGGGAGGTGCCGGCTCAAGGGCTCCGGGGCCTAACGTCCAGCAGGGCCCGAGCGACTTCGGCAAAACCACCGCCCCGCTCCAGGCGGCTGATGTAGCGTGGCTTGTGGCTGAGCTGCGCTTCGAAGCGCCGGATATTGGCCACCCCCACGCTGTGGGGGAAGTGCTGGAACATCAGCTGATCGTTGGTGGAGTCGCCTACGTAAACCCAGCGATCGATTTCTTCATCAAGCTTGCGGCCCAGCAGCTCACGCACGATCCAGCGCGCACCGGCCAGCTTGTCGTGGCTGCCGATCCAGCCATTGATGTGGATGCTGCTCACCGTGGCGTTCAGGCCCTCGGCGCGCATCAGGGCCACGGCCTGGTCTATGCCTTCCTGCGGCAGATGCATGAACTCGCTGTGGTCGATGGCGATATCGGTCTCGCGCCCCGGGCTGTCCTGTGCCAACGTGGCACCCGGCACCTCGTGCAGCACGCGCCGCGCGACCTGCTGCAGGCGTGTGTAGTTGCTTGCACGGGTGGTGGCGTCCTGCTGGTAGATCTTGCGCGTTCCTCCATCCACCAGGGCCACGGCGCCGTTCTCGGCCACGATGGCATCCACGGCCCAGCTCCGGGCAAAGTGCACGCTCCAGCCCACGGGGCGGCCCGTGATGGGGATAACGTGCAGGCCGGCCGCGCGCAAATCGTTCAAGGCCTGCAGCGCGTCGGGTGTGATGGCGCCCTCGGTGGTCAACGTGTCGTCGATGTCGGTGAGCACGCCGTGGATCGTGCGGCGTTGTTCGGCGGGCCAGTGGGCAAGTGGGAGCATGGGCGGGATGACGGAGAATCGCAGCAACTTTAACTGAGACGCCTGTATGAAAGAGAATGAGTTGCCCGTGCAGGGCACGCAGCACTGGGTGCTGCAGGATGATGTGCGCCTCTTCGTCTGGGAGAAATACCAGGGCGGCCCGCAAGGCAAGCCTGTGCTGGTGCTGGCCCACGGCTCGGCCACAGCCGGCCGCGAGACCTTCGACCTCAAGGTGCCGGGCCATCCCGAGTACAGCCTCATGGACTTCCTGGCACGCCAGGGCTTCGATGTCTTTGCGCCGGACATGCGCGGCTTCGGCAGCTCTACCAGGCCCGAGGACCACATCACGACCGAGCAGGCCGCGGCCGACCTCAACGCCGTGGTGGACTTCATCCGCAAACTGCGCGGTGTGCAGCAGGTGCAGCTGCTGGCCTGGTCCTGGGGCACGCAGTATGGCGGCCAGTTCGTCATGGCGCACCCGGACAAGGTGACGCGCTACGCAGCCTATGCCCAGATGCATGCCCGTAGCCCGGACCTGGAGGCGCGCCGCGCGCGCCTGGCGACCTTTCAGCGCGCACCCTATATCCGCATTTCCGAGCCCGGCTGGAAGCTGCGCTTCAACTCCATGACGCCCGAATCGGTCAACGACCCGGTCGTGATGGACGCCTTCGCGCGCACTGCTGCGCTCGTGGAGACCAAATCGCCGACCGGTCCGCAGGTGGATCTGCTCACGCGCCAGCCGCTGATCGACCCGACGCGCATGGTCGTGCCGGTGATGATGATCCATGGGCAATATGACGACGTGGCCGACCTGGAGGGCCTGCTGCCCTTCTTTTCGGCGCTGCCGAATCCCGACAAACGGTATGTGGTGATTCCGGAAGGTGGGCATATGCTGCATCTGCAGAAGGGCCACGCGCGCTTCCAGCACGCGGTGGCGGCCTGGTTCTCGGCCCCGGCTTGAAGGGGCAGCGCTTCTTCACAGACAAGGAGACGGCCATGCAGCAACGCAGACAGTGGGTAGCGGGTGGTCTGGCGCTGGCGCTGATGTCACTGCTGCCGGTCCAGGCGCAGGAGTCCGGACGTATCGGCGTGGTGCTCTTGCATGGCAAGGGCGGTCGTCCCGAGGGACTGGTGGCCGAGCTCGCGGCCAGTCTGCAGGCGCGCGGCCTGCGTCTGCGCAATCTCGAGATGCCCTGGTCGGGCCGGCGCAATTACGACGTGGGCCCCGATGGCGCCGAGGCCGAGGTGGCGCGGGCGCTGGAGGAACTGCGACGCGAAGGTGCCGCGCGGCTATTCCTGGTGGGTCATAGCCAGGGCGGCCTGTTTGCCCTGCACCTGGGGGCCAGGCTGCCGCTGGCCGGCGTGGTGGCCGTGGCGCCGGGTGGCAATGTGGCGGGACAGGTCTACGAGCAGTACATCGGGCGCGACCGCGCCCGTGCGCGCGAACTCGTGGCCGCAGGCCGGGGTAGCGAGGTGGGGGACTTTGCGGATTACGAGGGCGGCAAGAGCACGACCGAGGTCCGTACCCGCGCCGAGATCTACTGGGCGTGGTTCAACCCGCAGGGGGTGATGCACCAGGAGCGCGCCCTGCGTGCCTTGCCGCCGCAACTGCCTGTGCTCTACATCGCGCCCACTGCAGACTTTCCGGCCTTGCGGCGCGCCAACCCCAGCCTGTACGCGCTGCTCCCGAGCCAGCCGCTGACGCGTTATCTGCAGCCCACGGCCGGCCACACGAATGCGCCGACCGTGGCGCGTGATGCGATTGCGGACTGGCTGATCGAAGTCGCTACCGCGCGTTAGCCTGCGCTTTGCAGCGCCAGGCCCGCGTGTTCACGCAGCGGGTGGAAATGGATCTTGGGAAAGCGTTCCTGCGCCAGCCGCACGTCGTAGGGTGAGGTGCACAAGTAGGCCAGGGTGTCGGCCGCGTCACGCGCCATGCGCGTGGGATAGGCATCGACAAAAGCCTTGAGCTCGGCCGGTGTGTCGGCCGTGATCCAGCGTGCGCCCGTGTACTGGCAGCCTTCCAGGCGCACGTCGGCGTCGTACTCGCCCTTGAGGCGGTGCTGCACCACTTCGAACTGCAGCTGGCCCACAGCGCCCAGCAGCATATTGCCCCCCATCTCGGGGCGGAAGACCTGGATGGCACCTTCCTCACCGAGCTGGGCCAGACCCTGTTGCAGCTGTTTGGTGCGCAGCGGGTTCTTGAGCACCACGGTCATGAAGAGCTCGGGCGCGAAGAAGGGCAGGCCGGTGTACTGCAGGGCGATGGAGCCGTCGGTGATGGTGTCGCCCAGCTGCACGCCGCCGTGGGTGGTAAAGCCCACGATGTCGCCGGCGTAGGCTTCTTCCACCGCTTCGCGGCGCTGGCTCATGAAGGTCACCACGCTGGTGGGGCGCAGCTCCTTGGCCGAGCGCTGCACCTTGAGTTTCATACCTGGCGAGTACTTGCCCGAGCAGACGCGCACGAAGGCGATGCGGTCACGGTGGTTGGCATCCATATTGGCTTGCACTTTGAAGACCACTCCGGAGAAGGCGTTGTCATCGGGCTGCACTTCCTTGACGACCGTTTGTTTGTTGACCACCAGTGAGCTGGTGCGCGGGCCGGGCGACGGCGCCAGGTCCACCAGTGCGTCCAGCACCTCCATGACACCGAAGTTGTTCACGCCGGAGCCGAAGAACACGGGGGTTTGCTTGCCAGCCAGAAAGGCCTCGCGGTCGAAGGCGGGCGAGGCGCCGGTGGCCAGTTCCATGCTTTCTTCGGCGGCCTCGAACTCGGAGCCGAAGCGTTTGAGAAGGTTATCGCGGTCGCTCAGGGGCACGGTGTCGAAGTCCTGCGGGCGGCGTTCGCTACCCGACTCGAACACCGTCATGGCCAGGGTGCGCAGGTTGATGATGCCGCCGAAGCTCTTGCCCTGGCCGACCGGCCAGGTCATGGGCACACAGGGCATGCCGAGTTCGCGCTCCACCTCGTCCAGGATGTCCAGCGGGTCGCGTACCTCGCGGTCCATCTTGTTGACGAAGGTGATGATGGGGGTGTCGCGCTGGCGGCAGACCTCGATCAGGCGGCGGGTCTGCGCCTCCACGCCGTTGGCCGCGTCGATCACCATCAGGGCCGAGTCGACCGCCGTCAGCACACGGTAGGTGTCTTCCGAGAAGTCCTTGTGGCCGGGGGTGTCGAGCAGGTTGATCACGTGCTCGCGGTACTGCATCTGCATCACCGAGCTGGCCACCGAGATGCCGCGCTGTTTCTCGATCTCCATCCAGTCGGAGGTTGCATGGCGGGAGGCCTTGCGCGCCTTGACCGAGCCGGCGATCTGGATCGCACCCGAGAACAGCAGCAGCTTTTCGGTCAACGTGGTCTTGCCCGCATCGGGGTGCGAGATGATGGCAAAAGTACGGCGGCGCCGGGTTTCGGGGGCGTAGGACACAGCGGTTCCAGAAGAGGGGGCGGCCGCAAGGGCAGGCCGCGGGATCGGGGGTGGCACCGACCCGATCCGCGTACAGCGGGGCAGGCAGCGCCGAAGGCCGCAATTTTACCCGGCCGATTCGTTACAGTGCTCACGGGGTCGCCGATGGAGCCATCCCTTGCCGCAAGAAGGAGATTCGCATGACGTTGCAGGACTTGCTGGGTATCGAACTGCCCCTGATCCAGGCCCCTATGGCGGGCGTGCAGGACAGCGCCCTGGCCATTGCCGTTTCCAACGCCGGGGGGCTGGGTTCCCTGCCCTGCGCCATGCTGGCGCCGGAGCCACTGCGTGCCGAGCTCGAAAAAATCCGGGCGCAAACCACCCGACCCTACAACCTCAATTTTTTCTGTCACCGCCCGCCGGTACCGGATGCGAAGCGCGAGGCGGACTGGCGCCAGGCCCTGGCTCCTTATTACGCCGAATTCAGCATCGACCCGGCCACGGTTCCAGCCGGCCCCGGCCGCCTGCCTTTTGACGCGGCGGCGGCCGATCTGCTGGCCGAGTTCAAGCCGCCGGTCGTGAGCTTCCATTTCGGCCTACCCGACGAGGCTCTGCTGGCGCGGGTGCGCAGCTGGGGTGCGAAGATCCTGTCCTCGGCCACGACGGTGGACGAAGCGCGCTGGCTGGAGGCGCACGGGGTGGACATCATCATTGCGCAGGGGCTGGAGGCCGGCGGGCACCGCGGCATCTTCCTGTCCGATGACCTCAGCACCCAGGTCGGTACCTTTGCGCTGCTGCCGCAGATCGTGCGCGCCGTGAAAGTCCCAGTGATTGCCGCTGGGGGCATCGCCGATGCGGCGGGTGTGCGGGCCGCCTTGTCCCTGGGTGCCGTGGCGGCACAGGTGGGCACGGCTTACCTGCTGTGCCCCGAGGCCAAAACCAGCCTGGTGCACCGTGCCGCCTTGCAAAGCGAGGCCGCGCGGCACACGGCCCTGACCAATCTCTATACGGGCCGCCCGGCACGCGGCATCTTGACCCGCCTGATGCGGGAGCAGGGGCCCTTGAACCCGAGAGCGCCTGCTTTCCCTCTGGCCACGTCCGCCGTTGCGCCGTTGCGTGCAAAAGCCGAGGCGGCCGGCAGCGGGGATTTTTCACCCCTGTGGGCTGGGCAAAACACCAGTGGCTGCCGGGCCGTGCCGGCCGCGCAGCTGACGCAGGAACTGGCCGGCCGTTGATCGGAAAGCCTGCGCAAAGGCGGCAAGCTTCGTATAATCACGCCTTTCCGAGGAGCGTTGCGGCTCGTCCCGCCTGTTTCACCAGGCCGACGGGTTAGGCTCGGATCCCAGGGCTCAAGGCCCTGCTTTCCAACTGCGCTCACCCACCGGTTTGCTGTGAGGTGAGTCTGCACACTCTCTGCATCCGGTGGTATTCAACGAGCTTTGAATTGGAGTCCACCATGAGTGCTGTTCTCAAACCTACCCACGATTACGCCGTGCGCGACCTGTCCCTTGCCGCCTGGGGCCGCAAGGAAATCAAGATCGCCGAAACCGAGATGCCCGGTCTGATGGCCATCCGTGAAGAGTTCACCAAGAGCCAGCCGCTCAAGGGTGCACGCATCACCGGCAGCATCCACATGACCATCCAGACCGCCGTGCTGGTGGAAACGCTGCAAGCCCTGGGCGCCAGCGTGCGTTGGGCCTCGTGCAACATCTTCTCCACGCAGGACCATGCCGCCGCCGCGCTGGTCGAGCAGGGCACACCGGTGTTCGCGCACAAGGGCGAGACCCTGACCGAGTACTGGGACTTCACCCACCGCATCTTCGACTTCGGCCCCAAGGGCAGCGCCGGCGAAGGCCCGAACATGATCCTGGACGACGGCGGTGACGCCACGCTGCTGATGATCCTGGGCCAAAAGGCCGAGAAGGACCCGTCTGTCATCAGCAAGCCCACCAGCGAAGAAGAGACTTGCCTGTTTGCCGCCATCAAGGCCAAGCTGGCCGTGGACCCGACCTGGTACACCCGCAAGGCCAGCCAGATCATCGGCGTGACCGAAGAGACCACGACCGGCGTGCACCGCCTGAAGGAAATGGCTGCCAAGGGCACGCTGCCTTTCCGTGCCATCAACGTGAACGACTCGGTGACCAAGAGCAAGTTCGACAACCTCTACGGCTGCCGCGAATCGCTGGTGGACGGCATCAAGCGCGCGACCGACGTGATGATCGCCGGCAAGGTGGCCGTGGTCGCCGGCTACGGTGACGTGGGCAAGGGCTCGGCCCAGGCCCTGCGCGCCCTGTCTGCCCAAGTGTGGGTGACCGAGATCGACCCCATCAACGCCCTGCAGGCCGCGATGGAAGGCTACAAGGTCGTCACCATGGAGTACGCCGCCGACAAGGCCGACATCTTCGTGACGACCACGGGCAACAAGTCCATCATCACGCACGACCACATGAAGGCCATGAAGGATCAGGCCATCGTCTGCAATATCGGCCACTTCGATAACGAGATCGACATCGCCTCGATCGAGAAGTACAAATGGGAAGAGATCAAGCCCCAGGTCGATCACGTGATCTTCCCGGACGGCAAGAAGATCATCATGCTGGCCAAGGGCCGCCTGGTGAACCTGGGTTGCGGCACCGGCCACCCGAGCTTCGTGATGTCGAGTTCCTTTGCGAACCAGACCATTGCGCAGATCGAGCTGTTCTCGCACCCGGACAGCTACGACATCGGCAAGGTCTACGTGCTGCCCAAGCACCTGGACGAGAAGGTTGCACGCCTGCACCTGAAGAAGGTGGGTGCCATGCTGACCGAGTTGACCGACGAGCAGGCTGCCTATATCGGTGTGCCGAAGCAGGGCCCGTACAAGCCCGATACGTATCGTTATTGATGCGTGTTGACCAACTGCTGGTCCAGCGCCAACTCGCCAGCACCCGCTCCCAGGCCCAGCGCCTGATTGCGGGTGGGGTGGAGTGGCTGCAAGGTGAGGTGTGGAAGCGCGTCGCCAAGAACGGTGACGAGGTGCCGGACAGTGCGGAACTGCGCCTGCTGGACGATGCCGAAGCCCGTTATGTCTCGCGCGGTGGCCTCAAGTTGGAGGCCGCGCTCAAGCACATCGGCCTGTCGGTCCAGGGGCTGACTTGCCTCGATGTGGGTCAGTCCACCGGCGGTTTCACCGATTGCCTCCTGCAGGCGGGCGCGGAGCGCGTGGTGGGGCTGGACGTGGGGCAGGCGCAATTGCACCCGCAACTGCGCGACGACCCGCGCGTGCTCTGCATCGAGAAGCTCAATGCCCGTGATGTGCAGGCCGTGAGCGAGGCCCTGGAAGGTGAGGCGCTCGAAGGTGGTTTCGACCTGCTGGTGGGCGACCTGTCCTTCATCTCGCAGACCCTGGTGTTGCCGGCTGTGGTGCCCTGGCTCAAGGGGGGCGGGCATCTGCTGGTGCTGGTCAAGCCGCAGTTCGAGCTGCAGCCAGGCCAGGTGGGCAAGGGGGGCATCGTGCGTGACGCGTCGCTCTATGCTTTCGTTGAACAGCGCCTGCGCGATGCCTGCTCCGCTCTGGATCTGGCGGTGCAGGACTGGTTCGACTCGCCCATCGAAGGGGGAGACGGCAACCACGAATTTTTCATCCACGCGATCAAATGACGAAGAGGCCCCGATGAGCCCGCAACAACTGCCCCTGAGCATCGAATTTTTCCCACCCAAGACACCCGAGGGCGTGGAGAAGCTGCGCACCGTGCGCCAGCAGTTCAAGGCCTTGAAGCCCGAGTTCTGCTCGGTCACCTACGGCGCCGGCGGGTCCACGCAGGAAGGCACCTTTGCCGCGGTGCGCGAGATCCTGGCCGAAGGCATGGACGCCGCTTCGCACATCTCCTGCATCGGCGCCACCCAGGCCACGATGCGCGAGAACCTGGCCACGCTGAAAGTCATGGGTGTCAAGCGCCTGGTGGCGTTGCGCGGGGACTTACCCAGTGGGTATGGTGCCGGCGGCGAGTTCCAGTACGCCAGCGATCTGGTGGCGTTCATCCGCGCCGAAACAGGGGATCACTTTCACATCGAGGTGGCGGCCTATCCGGAAGTGCATCCCCAGGCCAAGTCGCCGGCGGCCGATCTGCAGGCCTTCGTGGCCAAGGCCCGGGCCGGCGCAGACTCGGCCATCACGCAATATTTCTACAACGCCGACGCCTATTTCCGCTTCGTCGAAGAGGTGGATGCGCTGGGCGTCACGTTGCCGGTGGTGCCCGGTATCATGCCCATCACCAGTTCCACGCAGCTGATGCGTTTCAGCGATGCGTGTGGTGCCGAGATCCCGCGCTGGATACGTCTGCGCCTGCAGGCCTATGGCGACGACACGGCATCGATCAAGGCCTTCGGCCTCGACGTGGTGAGCGAGCTGTGCGAGCAGCTGCGCGCGGGGGGTGCTCCGGCCTTGCATTTTTACAGCATGAACCAGAGCGCGGCCACGCTGGAAATCTGCAAACGCCTGGGGCTCTGAGCGGGCCTATCGGCTGCTGCGTGTCACCAGGTAGATGCCGGGCAGCACCAGGGCCATGCCCCAGAGGTGGAAGGCGCTGAGCCCTTCGCCCAGCACCAGCCAGGCCATGAGGGCGGTGTAGATGGGGCTCAGGTACAGCACCACGCTGACCCGTGCCGCGCCAAGTTCGCGCTGCATGTAGGAATGGGCCAGGTAGGCGCCAAAACCCGGAATCACCGCGGCGGTCAGCGCCAGCACGCAACCTTCGAGCGTGAGAGGCGGCCATGGGTGGGCGCTGATTTCCCACAGCGCAAAGGGCAGGTTGATCAGTGCCCCGGCCAGGCTGATGAGGGCCAGCCGTGCCCCCACCCCCAACGGGCTGTGCCATTTCTTGAGCAGCAGGGAGTACAGGGTCCAGGACAGCGTGGCTGCCAGGATCCAGCCGTCGCCGGGCACGAACTGCACCGCCGTCAGCCCATCCCATTGGCCCTTGAGCACCACATGCAGTACACCGGCCAGGGCCAGGGCCACACCCAGGGCCTGGCGCAGTCCGAAGCTTTCGCCCAGCCACAGGGCCGAGGCCAGCACGATCAGCACGGGAGATATCGCGTAGATGAGACCGATATTGGCTGCGCTGGTGGTGTGGCCGCCGATGTAGACCCAGGCGCCGCAGATCCACATACCGAGCGCGCCGAGCACCAGGTAGTGCGGACTGTCGGCCAGCACCTGGCGGCGATGCGTCCAGATCTCGGTGCGGGTGCCGATGGCGAACAAGCCGCAGGCCAGCAACCAGCGCAGCATGGCCAGCAGGTGGGGTTCGATCACGCCACCGGCCTTGCGGGCGATCAGCGCATTGACGGCCCAGAGCGCCGGGGTGATGAAGATCAGCGCCAGGGCGAGGCGATGGCGGGAGGCGGTTTCCATGCCCCGCCGCTCAGCCGCCGCTGTCCAGCGTGAAGCCGGCGTTGCGGTCCTGGCCCAGCCGCTTCACCAGCTGCGGCAGCGCCGGTTGCAGCAAGCCCTTGAGCGTGTGCGGCGGGTTGATCACGAACATGCCGCTGGCCGGCAGGCCGGGGCGCTTGGCTTCGCCCTGGGCGGCGGCTACGCTCAGCTTGCTCGACTTGACCGTCAGCGTGGCGTGCAGCCAGGGCTTGCCGACCTTGGTGGCCAGGGTCTTGAGCTTGCGTGGCAGGTCGTGCGCCTCAGGCCGCGGGATGATGGGGTACCACACGGCATAGGTGCCGGTGGCAAAGCGTTTGAGCGCTTCGGTCGCCATGGCCACCACGCGCGCATAGTCGTTCTTGATTTCGTAGCTGGGGTCACACAGCAGCAGGGCTCGGCGCGAGGGAGGGGGCAGGAATTTGTTGACGCAGCCGAAGCCGTCTTCGCGCAGCACGACCACCTGGCGCCCGGCATGCAGCTGCGCCACATTGGCGTCCAGGGTCTTGGCATCGGTGGGGTGCAGCTCGTAGAGCTTCAGCAGGTCGTTTTCCCGCAGCAGGCGTTGGATGATGAAGGGCGAACCGGGGTAGACGCGCCAGTTGTTCTTGCTGTTGAAACTGGCCACGAGTCCCAGATAATCCTGCAGGGCCGGGGCCAGGGGCTCTTCGCTGTCGGAGGCCAGCAGGCGCTGGAACCCTTCGGCGGCTTCGCCGCTGGTGTCGGCGAACTCGCTGTCGAGCCGGTACAGGCCCGCGCCTGCGTGGGTGTCGAGCACCGTGAGGGCGGCCTCTTTCTGCGTCAGGTGACGCAGCAGGGCAATGAGCACCGTGTGCTTGAGCACATCGGCATGGTTGCCCGCATGGAAGGCATGGCGGTAACTGAACATGGTAAGAGGATGTTAATGACGGGGCGGCCGTGTCCGGGACGCCTGCGTTCCATGCAAGAATCATCCGTTATGGCCCATATTGTCCCCGATCCCGTCCAGTCTGCGCCGCCCAAGCCGGCGCAGCCGGTGTCGCACGTGGATGCCCTGCCGCCGGGCACGCGCCTGGCCGAGTTCGAGATCCAGGGCCTGCTGGGCGTGGGCGGTTTCGGCCTGGTCTACCGTGCCTATGACACTTCGCTGTTGCGGGCTGTGGCCATCAAGGAGTACATGCCGGCGGCGCTGGCCGCGCGGCTGGATGGCACCACTGTGTCGGTGCGTTCCTCGGCCGACCAGGCGACCTACCGGTCCGGCCTGCAGTCCTTCATTGCGGAAGCGCGCCTGCTGGCGCAGTTCGACCATCCCTCCCTGGTCAAGGTCCACCGTTTCTGGGAAGCCAACAACACGGCCTACATGGTCATGCCCCTGTACAGCGGCATGACACTCAAGCAGGCGCGGGCCCAGATGGTCGCCCCGCCGCCAGAGGCCTGGCTGCGCAGCGTGCTCTGGTCCGTGCTGCAGGGCCTGCACGTGCTGCATCGGAGCAATACCCTGCACCGCGACGTTTCGCCTGACAACATCTTCCTGCAGGACATGGGGCCGCCGGTGCTGCTGGACCTGGGCGCGGCGCGGCGCGCCATCACCGACAAGTCGCACAAGTTCACTGCCGTTCTCAAGGTCAACTACGCGCCGATCGAGCAGTACGCGGAGGCCGAGGACCTGAAGCAAGGCCCCTGGACCGACCTCTACTCCCTGGCGGCTGTGGTCTACAGCTGCCTGCGCAACGATCCGCCACTGCCGGCCACGACCCGCGTGGTGCGCGATGCCCAGCCCTCGGTGCGTAGCGTGGTGGCGACGGTGAAGGAGCATTTTGGCCTCGCCTATTCGGACGAATTCGTGCGCACCATCCAGCAGGCCCTGGCCGTGCAGCCGGCGGACCGGCCGCAGACCCTGGCGGCTTTCGTGACCGGGATGAAGCTCAAGGCGTCACCCCGGCTGAGCAAATTCGACTGGCGCGCGGAGCTCGGAACCTCCTTGCGTTCCGAGGAAGAGGAATACAACTCCCGGCAGTTCTGGCATACCCAGCCGCAGACGGTGCTGGATCCGGCGTCGGCGTCCAAGCTGCCGAAGGACGAGCAACGCCGTCGTCGGATCGGGCGCTGGCTCAAGCCTGCCGGGCTGGGGGTGGGCCTGCTGGTGGGGGCCGCCTTGCTCTGGAACTGGCTGGCCGACGGGGAGGGGCTGTTGCGCGCACGACCTGCGATCGCCAGCCCAGAGCCGGCTGTAACGCCGGCACCGGCGACCGCGGAATCGGATACGCCGACAACTTCCGAGCCGGCTCGCGAAGCCGGGACGGCCGCTGTCGGAGCCAGTCCGGCACCGTCGCCCACCGCGCCTGCACCGGTGACGAGTCCGGCACCCAAACCTCCCGCTGCTCTGGGCACGGCCGCGCCCATGCCCAAGCCCCCCCGTGCGGTGGTCAAGGCCGCGCCCAGGGAGGATGAGCGTCCGCCGGTGGTCCGGCCCGCTGCCCCGGAAGCAGCCCCGAAGGCGGCCGTCGTATCCCAGGAACAGGTTCAGGCCCGGGAGAAGGCTTTGTGTGCGGACGCCAATTTCTTTACCCGTCCCATGTGCATCCACAACGAATGCAAGAAGGCTGAAAACACGCAGCTGCCGGTTTGCATCGAGGATCGGCAGCGTTATCCTGACGGCCGCAATTCCTCCCCTCCTTGAGCCGCCATTGTTTGTCTCCCGGCGCTCACGCTGTGCGTCGCGCCCTGCTGAGGGCCGACCGATCGCTCCCGACTTTGTCGTTGCGCCTCAATGGGGCGGTGGCTTTCCATGCAAAAATCGTCCGCTATGGCTGACATGACGCTGGATACCGACCCTCCGGATGTGCCGCAAGCGGCGCAGCCGGTGGTGCATCTGGACGCCTTGCCGCCCGGGACGCATCTGGCCGAGTTCGAGTTGCAGGACCTGCTGGGCGTAGGAGGCTTCGGCCTGGTCTACCGCGCCTACGACCATTCGCTGCACCGCACGGTGGCCATCAAGGAGTACATGCCGTCTTCGCTGGCGGCGCGCCCGAAGGGCCAGGCGCTGTCGGTGCGCTCCTCGGCCGATCAGGCCACTTACCTGTCCGGCCTCAAGTCCTTCATGGCCGAGGCGCGCCTGCTGGCGCAATTCGACCATCCCTCCCTGGTCAAGGTCTATCGCTTCTGGGAGGCCAACAACACGGCCTACATGGTCATGCCCCTGTACAGCGGCATGACACTCAAACAGGCCCGTGCCCAGATGGCTGCGCCGCCGCCCGAAGACTGGTTGCGCACCATGCTGTGGTCCATCCTGCAGGCTTTGCAGGTGCTGCACGACCACAACACGCTGCACCGCGATGTCTCGCCCGACAATATCTTCCTGCAAGACACAGGGCCACCCGTGTTGCTGGACTTGGGCGCGGCGCGGCGCGCCATCAGCGACCAGTCCCGCAAGCTCACCGCCATCCTCAAGGTCAACTACGCGCCGATCGAGCAGTACGCCGAGGCCGAGGATCTGCAACAAGGCCCCTGGACCGATCTCTACTCGCTGGGCTCCGTGGTCTACAGCTGCCTGCGCAACGATCCACCGCTGCCGGCCACGGCCCGCGTGGTCAGGGACAGCATGCCCAGCATGCGCAGCGTGGCCGAAACTGTGCGCGCGCATTTCGGGCAGGCCTACTCGGACGCCTTTGTCCAGGCGATCGGCCATGCGCTGGCAGTGCAACCGGCCGAGCGGTCGCAGAGCGTGCATGAATTCGTGCAGGAAATGGGCTTGTTGGCACCCGCGGGCCTGGGCAAGTTCGACTGGCGTTCCGCGCTGGGTACCGATCTTCTGCCGGTTCGCGAAGACGCCCCAGGCCCGGATGAAGCGACGCTGGCCCAAACCCAGGCCCAGAAGACCGTCGTGGCGGCGACGCCTCCTCAGCCCCCCCGACGTCGGCGGGCATGGGGCTGGGGCTTGACGGGGGTGGGGGCCGCCCTGCTGCTCGCCCTGGGGATCCATTGGGGCCGTATATTGGACGAAGCCCCCTTGGTTGCGGCGCCGGAGCCTGCGCCGCTCGTCATCGCCGCCCCGGCGCCACCGGTACAGGCGGCCGAACCCGCCTCGGCGGAGGCCCCGCCGGTGGCCAGCCCGGCTGTCCCGGTGCCCCGGGTTGTTGCGCGCCCGGCCAAGCCTGCGCTCAAGCCCCTGTGTGCGGATTCCGGGGTTTTTGGCCGGCCCATCTGCCTGTTCCGGGAATGCCTGAAGGCGGAGAACTACAACCGTCCGGTGTGCGTCGAGAGCCGCAAGCCGGCCAACGAGCCTACACCGGCGCCCTGAACTACCCAGGACGGGCCAAAACTCGTATAATGGCAGGCTTCGCAGCGCTTTTGCGGCCCCGCGGCGAAGGCTTTTTCCCCACCTAAGAGATTCCCAGCAGAGGAAAACCGACCGTGGAAAAGGGCTGCCCAAACCCTCTTTACAGAGAAAACTCATGACCAAAACGATCAGCGCAAAACCCGCTGACGTGAAGCACGAGTGGTTTGTGATTGACGCGACCGACAAGGTCCTCGGACGAGTAGCCAGCGAAGTTGCTCTCCGTTTGCGCGGCAAACACAAGGCCATTTACACGCCTCACGTCGATACCGGTGACTTCATCGTCATCATCAACGCAGCCAAGCTGCGTGTGACGGGTACCAAGGAACTCGACAAGGTGTACTACCGCCACTCCGGTTTCCCCGGCGGTATCTACGCTACCAACTTCCGCGACATGCAGGCCAAGCACCCTGGCCGCGCACTCGAGAAGGCCGTCAAGGGCATGCTGCCCAAGGGCCCGCTCGGCTACGCCATGATCAAGAAGCTCAAGGTGTACGGTGGTGCTGAGCACCCGCACACCGCCCAGCAACCCCAAGTGTTGGCAATCTAAGGAGCCTTGAGATGATTGGTGAATGGAACAATGGCACCGGCCGTCGCAAATCCAGCGTCGCCCGCGTGTTTCTGAAAAAAGGCACCGGCAAGATCACGGTCAATGGCAAGGATATCCAGCAATATTTCGGCCGCGAAACCTCGATCATGATTGCCAAGCAGCCGCTCATGCTGACCAACCACGCCGAAACCTTCGACGTGCAGGTCAATGTGCACGGCGGTGGTGAGTCCGGCCAGGCTGGCGCCACCCGTCACGGCATCACGCGCGCCCTGATCGACTACGACGCATCGCTCAAGCCCACGCTGTCGCAAGCCGGCTTCGTGACCCGCGATGCCCGCGAAGTTGAACGTAAGAAGGTCGGCCTGCACTCTGCACGCCGTCGCAAGCAGTTCAGCAAGCGTTAAGCCTGCCTGTTGTCCGCAAGGGCAACAATCTGTTGCAAAACCGAGGCCGCCAGAATGGAGATTCTGGCGGCCTCGGTCTTTGTGGCTGCTAGACTCGTTGGCTTATGCGATTGCGACTGTTCCTTCGCCGCCTGACGGTCAGCGCCCCGCGCATGTCGGTGCGCAGCGCCTTGCCCTGGCCTTTTCGCTGGATCGTCGCTGCCGTGGTGCTGGGGTTTTGTGCGGCCATCGGCCTTTGGGCCTTCGAGTTCGGCAAGGAGATTGCGGGCATCGATGATGGGCGTGTCGAGTACCTGGCCCGGCTGGAGCGCGATGTGGCCGACCTGCAGCGCGAGCTGGATGCCATGAAGGAGGAGCGCGACAAGGCGCTGGCCCTGGCCAACACCTCGACCACGATGATGACGGCCGAAAAAGCCGCCCAGGAGCGGCTCGGCACGCTCAACAAGCAGCTGGAGGTCGACAACCAGCGCCTGCGTGATGATCTTGGCTTCTTCGAGAAGCTCATCCCCACCGTGGGTACCGAAGCTCTGGCCATCCGCGGTCTGCAGGCCGAGGTGCAGGACGGGCGCCAGGTCAAGTGGCAGGTGCTGGTGATCCAGCCCCTGAAGAATGCACCGGAATTCTCGGGCCGGCTGGAGATCAGTTTTTCCGGCCTGCAGGCCGGCCGGCCCTGGGTGGCGACCTTGCCCGGCGGACCGCAAACGATTAAGCTGCGCCAGTACGCGCGCGCGGAAGGCGTGTTCGATCTGCCGCCCCAGACCCTGCTCAAGGGGGTCAGTGTCAAAGTCATGGACGGCGCCATGGTCAAGGCCGTGCAGTCGATCAAGTTGTAACTCAAGCCTGATGGGGAAATCCACATGTTCAGCCAGAAAAAACAGCCCGCCATACGCAGCCTGATCGCCGATGGCAATCGCATCGAGGGTCATATCCACTTCACCGATGGCCTGCGCGTCGACGGCACGGTGGTGGGTGACGTGCGCTCCAATGAAGACAAGAACAGCATCCTCGTGATTTCCGAAACCGCCTCGGTCACGGGCGAGGTGCACGCCGACCACGTCATCGTCAACGGTGCGGTCAAGGGGCCGGTATATGCCCGTCGCATGCTGGAACTGCAGCCGAAGGCGCGTATTGAAGGCGATGTCTATTACACGGCCCTGGAAATGCACCAGGGCGCCATCATTGCCGGCCTGCTGCGCCCTACGCCGGCCATGATGGAAGAAAAGCCCACACTGAAACTGGCGGCAAATAACTAAGCTCGGGAATTCCCGAGCGAGCTGGTGTACTATTAGCTCAGCTTATTTCCCCCTTGGAGTCTTCCATGAGCGCCGTTGCCGAATCCATCCAGACCGAAATGCCCGCCCCCATCCTGTTCACCGACAGTGCGGCTGCCAAGGTGGCCGACCTGATTGCTGAAGAGGGCAACCCCGACCTCAAGCTGCGCGTCTTCGTGCAGGGTGGTGGCTGCTCGGGCTTCCAGTATGGCTTCACCTTCGACGAGGTGGCCAACGAGGACGACACCACCATGACCAAGAACGGCGTGTCCCTGCTGATCGATGCCATGAGCTACCAGTACCTGCTGGGCGCCGAGATCGACTACAAGGAAGATTTGCAGGGCGCTCAGTTCGTGATCAAGAACCCGAACGCCAGCACCACCTGCGGCTGCGGTTCTTCCTTCTCCGTCTAAGCGCGCTTCCCGGCTCAGGCCGGGTAGATCGCACCCAGCACACGGGCGCCTCGGGCGCCCGTGACGCTTTGCAGGCTGCCCGTTTCCCGATGCAGGGTCTTGCGGGCCAGCCAGGCGAAAGCGGCGGCTTCCACCTGCAGCGGGGGCAGGCCCTGCTGCTCCGATGAAGTCACTTCCAGCGCGGGCAGGTGCGCCTGCAGGCTGCGCATGAGCTGGGTGTTGAGGGCCCCGCCGCCACAGACGATCAGGCGCTGGCTGCCGGCGGCATGGCGCAGGACATCAGCGGCGCAGACGCGCGCGGTCAGCTCGGTCAGGGTGGCCTGCACATCCTCGGTGGACAGGGCCTCGAAACCGGCCAGCTTGCCCCCCAGCCAGTCCGGGTTGAACAGATCGCGCCCGCTGCTCTTGGGTGCCGGCAGAGCGAAATAGGGCTCCTGCAGCAGCACTTTGAGCAGTCCGGCATGCACCTGTCCGCTGGCGGCCCAGCGCCCCCCTTCGTCAAAAGCCTGGCCTGTGTGTTGTCGGCACCAGGCGTCCATCAGCGCGTTGCCAGGCCCGCAGTCCCAGCCCAGGACCGCCTCATCGCGCAGCACCGAGAGATTGGCGATGCCGCCGATATTGAGCACGGCCACTGTCTGGCCCTTGCGGCCGAACAGGGCCTGGTGGAAAGCGGGGACCAAGGGGGCGCCCTGGCCGCCTGCGGCGACGTCGCGGCTGCGGAAATCGCCCACCACCGTGATGCCGCTCAGCTCGGCCAACAGGGCGGGACTGTTGAGCTGCAGGGTATAGCCAACGCCATCAAAAGCGCCCGGGCGGTGTCGCACGGTCTGTCCGTGTGCGCCGATCGCCGAGATGGCCGTGGCAGGCAGGTCTGCCCCCGCGAGCAGGTCCTTGACGACCTGGGCGTAGACACGGCTCAAGGCATTGGCGGCCAGGGCCGCGCGGTGCAGTTCATCGTTGCCCGTGCTGTTGAGCGCCAGCAATTCCGCGGCCAGCGCGGCCGGGAAAGGGCGATAGGCGTGGCGCTGGACGCGGGCCGAGGTCGCACTGCAGTCGGCCAGGACGCCATCCACGCCGTCCAGCGAGGTGCCGGACATGAGGCCGATATAGTACTCAGGCATCAGGGGCGCTTCAGCGTGCCGCCAGCAATTGGGCCGCGGCCAGCTGCTGGCGCGCCATGACCGCCAGGCGATTGAAAGCCGGGCGGGCGGCCTGGGAGACCGGGACGGACTCGCTGGTGCGCGCGATGGCCAGCGGGTTCTGGTGCCGGCCGTTGATGCGGAATTCGTAGTGCAGGTGCGGGCCCGTGGCCCAGCCGGTGGCGCCGGTGGCGCCGATGTTCTGTCCCTGCTCGACGCGCTGGCCCTTCTTCACGTTGATGCGGCTCAGGTGAGCGTAGACCGTGATGTGGTTGTTGCGGTGGCGGATGAAGATGGCGTTGCCGTAACCACCCTGCACGCCTGCGAATTCGACCACACCGTCGCCAACGCTGCGTACGGCCGTGCCGATCGGCGCAGCGTAGTCCACGCCCAGGTGGGCGGCCCATTTTTGCAGGATGGGATGGAAACGCATTTTGAAGCCGCTGGTCACGCGCGAGAAAGCCAGGGGCGAGGCCAGGTAGGCGCGCTTGAGGCTGTTGCCTTCGAGCGTGTAGTAGCCGCCACGGCCCTGGGTGGGGCGGCCTTCTTCGGCGGCCGTGTTCTGCACGGCGCTGGCCTCATGGAACCACATGGCCTGGTAGGCCTTGCCAGCGTTGACGAACTCGGCACTCAGCACGCGACCTGCGCGCAGCGGCTCGCCGTCGCCCTCGAGCACTTCGTAAACGACCGAGTAGCGGTCGCCCTTGCGCAATTCGCGGTGGAAATCGATGTCCCCCGAGAAGATCTCGGCGATCTGGATGGCCACGGCGTCGGGGATGCCGGCTTCATCGGCTGAGGCGAACAGCGAACTGTCGATGGTGGCGCTGGCGATCCGGATAGAGGCTGTGAGCGGCATCTTCTCAAGCCGGGACGTGTAGCCCTTGTCCGACTTCTCGATCACCAGACGCTGGTAGCTGCCATCATCGTCGGGGCTCCAGCGTGCGACAAGCTTGAGCAGGGTATTGCGCTCGCTGGCTTCGGCGCTGAGCTGGCGGCCCGTGCGGCCCAGCAGGTGACGGTGGGCAAGCGTGTCGCGGCGCAGGTAGTCGGCAGCCTGCGCGTCGTCGATGCCCAGGCGACGCAGCAGAGCCTCGGCGGTGTCGTTGGGGCGCGAGTAGTCCGAGCGGTAGAGACGGTAGCGATGGACTTCGAGCGCTGCGACCTGGTCCTGCACGGGCAGGGGACTGACGGTTTCACTGACCTCGTGCACGGGCAGCTGCGCCACGTCAGGTGCCAGCGTGATCACGGCGGCGGCCAAGGCATACGCACCACCGCCGAACAGGGCCAGGGACAGCAGTGCCGTGCCGAATCCGCGCGGGTGACGGCCGACCGCCTGACGCAGGGCGTTCAGGGTTGCGGGAAGAGCGGTGGGCAGCGTGATCTTCAAGAATAGGGGTCGAAGGTTCGGAAGCCAGGCCGGCAGGCCAGCCGCGCCACTTAAAATCGTGGCCTCAGGGCTAGACCCAAGTATATCGGCCCGTCTCCGGGCCACAGCGAAAAATCTTTATGAATCAAGCGTCTGTGTCGACTTTCCCCCTCACCGACCGGGTCCGCGAGGCGCTCGCCGTGACCCAGCGCGGCTGCGAGGAACTGATTCCCGAAGCCGACTGGGTGCAAAAGCTCGCCCGTTCTGAAGCCACCGGGACGCCGCTGCGGATCAAGCTGGGCCTGGACCCAACCGCGCCAGACATCCATATCGGCCACACCGTGGTGCTCAACAAGATGCGCCAGCTGCAGGACCTGGGGCACCAGGTGATTTTCCTGATCGGCGACTTCACCAGCCTGATCGGCGACCCATCGGGGCGCAACAGCACACGTCCGCCGCTTACACCCGAGCAGATCAAGGCCAATGCCGAGACCTACTACCGGCAGGCCAGCCTGGTGCTGGACCCGGCCAAGACCGAGATCCGCTACAACAGCGAATGGAGCCTGCCGCTGGGCTCCATGGGCATGATCCAGCTGGCTGCCAAGTACACGGTGGCGCGCATGATGGAGCGCAACGATTTCCACGACCGCTTCAAGGCCGGCACCCCGATCTCGGTGCACGAGTTCCTCTATCCGCTGATGCAGGGTTACGACTCGGTGGCGCTCAAGAGCGACCTGGAGCTCGGCGGTACCGACCAGAAGTTCAACCTGCTCATGGGGCGCCACCTGCAGGCCGAGTACGGCCAGGAGCCGCAGTGCATCCTGACCATGCCGCTGCTCGAAGGGCTGGACGGAGTGGACAAGATGTCCAAGTCCAAGAACAACTACATCGGCATTGCCGAGGACGCCAACACCATGTTCGCCAAGGTGCTGTCCATCAGCGACGAGCTGATGTGGCGCTGGTACACGCTGCTGAGTTTCCGCTCCATGGCCGAGATCGAGGCTATGAAGCAGGAAGTGGCTCAGGGTCGCAATCCCAAGGACGCCAAGGTGCTGCTGGCCAAGGAGATCACGGCGCGTTTCCATTCAGCCGCCGCAGCGGACGCGGCCGAACAGGATTTCATCAATCGCAGCAAGGGCGGCATTCCCGACGAGATCGAGGAACAGACCGTCACGCTGGACGGCGGCCCCATAGGCATTGCGGCCTTGCTCAAACAGGCCGGGCTGGCGGCTTCCAGCGGCGAGGGCAACCGCCTGATCGACGGCGGCGGCGTGCGCGTGGACTCGGTCGTGGTCAGCGACAAGGGCCTCAAGCTCGGCGTTGGCACTTACGTGCTTCAGGTCGGCAAGCGCAAGTTCAAGAAGCTCACCCTGAGCGCCTGAGATGAGCTGCCGCCTTCAGGCGCTCATGCCCCCCAGCCAGGCCCCGACGAGCTCCTTGGCACGCACCGACAGACGCCAGGTGCTGACGCTGCGAGGCAGACTCAGGTTCAACACCTGCAGACGCTTGTCGCGTGCCACCAGGGCTTTGAGCCGGCTCTGCCCGCCGGCGTAGAGCAGCAGATCATCGAGCTTGTGCAGGCGCCAGCTGCTAGATGACTTGCCACTGCCCACTTCCACGCCCAGCCACTCGTCACCAGCCGCGAAACCAGCCTGCTCGGCGGCAGCGCCGCGCAGCACCGTCTTGATCTGGATCGAACCACCGGATTCGCTCACGCGCAGGCCCAGGCGTTGCGCCAGCTGGGCGGGCTCTTCGTGGATGGCTACACCATGCTGCTCCAGCAGCTCGCGCAGGGGCAGCTCCGCGGTGCCGTGTACCCAGCGCTTGATTTCACGCGACCAGGAACGGCCGCTCAACGCCTGTAGCACGGCCAGCAGATCGCCTTCGGCCATGGGACCGGCCTGGCAGCGCACCCAGAGCGCACGCATCACGTCGTCGAGCGAGTGCCGGCCTTCGGCGCGTAAGGTCAGATCCAGGCACAGGGCTACCAGTGCGCCCTTGCCGTAGTAGCTCACCGTGGCGTTGGGGGTGTTTTCGTCGACCCGGTAATACTTCACCCAGGCATCGAAGCTGGCCTGGGCCACCGATTGCTGCAGCCGCCCCGGTGTCTGTTGCAGTTGGTTGACGCTCTTGTTGAGCAGGCGCAGGTACGCGGCATCGTCCAGCAGGCCGGCGCGGCGTAGCAGCAGATCGTCGTAGTAGCTCGTGAAACCCTCGAAGAACCAGAGCAACTCGGTGTAGTTTTCTTGCGTGTAGTCGTAGCGCGCGAACTCGGCCGGGCGCAGGCGCTTGACGTTCCAGCTGTGAAAGTACTCATGACTGATCAGACCCAGCAGGGTGGTGTAACCCTCACCCGGCTTGGCCTCTGTGCGCGGCAGGTCACGACGCGTGCAGATGAGCGCGGTGGAATTGCGATGCTCCAGGCCGCCGTAGCCGTCGTCGGTGGCGTTGAGAATGAACAGGTAGCTGGCGAAGGGGGGCTTGCCGCTGCGGCCGGTGGCCTGACCGCCCGCGTGCCAGAAGCGGATGGCGGTGTCGCAGATGCGCTGGGCATCGACCAACAGGCGTGCGCCGTCGAAGCTGGGCGGGGCACCGGCCACGATAAAACGGTGGGCCACGCCGCCGGCCTTGAAGGCGCCGCTCCAGAAGTCGCCGAATTCAAAGGGGCAGTCAACCAGTTCGTCGTAGTTCGTCGCGAGGTAGCGGCCAAAGCCGCGACGGTTGGTCTTGAGGGCCGTCAACCCGGTGGCGACCTCCCACTGCGCCGGTGCTGCGCCAGGCAGCAGGGTCAGCTCATGCGGCACATTTTCCTGCCCCTCGACGCGCAGGCACAGGCTGGTGCCATTGAAAAAACCGCGCGTGGCATCAAGCCAGGCGGTGCGCACCGAGTTGTCGAAGGCGTAGACCTCGTAGCTCAGTTCGAGCGGTTGCAGCGGGTCACAGTCGATCCGCCATCGGCATTTGTCGAGCTGCAGGGGGGTGAGGGACCGCCGGCCCTGTCGGGCCTGAAGCTGCTGCAGGTTTTTTGAAAATTCACGTACCAGGTAGCTGCCGGGGATCCAGACCGGTAGCGCAACACATTGTTCAGGTTGCGGTTGTGCAATCGAGAGCGTGACGCGGTAGAGGTGGGCCTGCAAGTCGGCGGGCTCGACCTGGTAATGCAGGACGGCGGAGGAGCGAGTACTGCGGCCGGTGGTGCGGGGCATGGGTGAGTGGCAGGTGTGAAATCAGCGTGTGGCGGCTGCGGTGAGCTGCTGCTCGATCTGTTGCATGCTCAGGGCGCCGGGCACGCGTGATCCGTCGGCGAAGATCAAGGTCGGGGTGCCAGTGATCTTGTGCTTGCGCCCCAAGTTCAGGTTGCGGGTCAGGGCCGTCGTGTCGCAGTTGGCGGCAACGGGCTGCTGTTCGTTGAACATCCAGTCCTGCCAGCTCTTGTTCTTGTCCTTGGCGCACCAGATGTTCTTTGATTTCTCGGCCGAATCCGGGCTCAGGATGGGATAGAGAAAGGTATGGACCGTGACGTTGTCGATCTTGGCCAGATCGCGCTCGAAGCGCTTGCAATAGCCGCAGTTCGGGTCGGCGAACACGGCCAACTTGCGCTTGCCGTTGCCACGTACGACCGTAAAAGCGTCTTTCAGGGGCAGATCTTTGAACTCGATGGCGGTCAGTCGCTCGACGCGCTCTTCGGTGAGATTGCGCTTCTGGCGCACATCAATGATGCTGCCCTGGATCAGGTAGTTGCCCTCGGCGTCGGTGTAATAGATGTCGTTCTCGTTGACGCGGATCTCGTAGACGCCGGGCAAAGGGGACTTGCTGACCTCGTCGATCTTGGGCAGCTGAGGCAGGCGCTCCGCCAGGTTTTTGCGTATGGTGGCCTCCTGCGCCGTGGCAGACAGGGCGAGCAGGGCCAGCAGACTTGCCAGCAGGGGTTTGGTCAGGTTCATCATCGCATCGACTTTCAAAAATTCATGGCGCGTCGCGCCAGCCAGTTCTTTAACATCCCGCTGCGTTCCACCCCCTGCAGACCCCAGCTGCGCAGCGCGCTCCAGGCCTCGCCTTCGCGAGCAAACAGCAACTGCAGCCCGTCCATGCCCGTATCCATGGCCAGCATGCCGGCCTTGCGGCTGCGTTCGTAACGGCGCAGCAGCCGCGTGTCATCCACGCCGCGCCAGTACTCGCGTCCGTGCAGCACACGCGTGAGCTCGGCCACATCGGCCAGGCCCAGGTTCAGCCCCTGGCCGGCCAGCGGATGCACGTTGTGGGCCGCGTCACCGGCCAGCACCCAGGCGCTTCCCTCTGTGCGGCCCGACCACTGATGCGCCTGCGCTTTCTGCAAGGGCCAGACATGGCGCTCACTGCTCAGCGTCAGCGCACCCAGGACATGGCCACTGGCGTTTTCCAGTTCCCGGCAGAACTCGGCGGGTTCCAGCTTTTGTCGGCGTAAGGCCTGCTCTGGAGAGACAGACCAGACTATGGCCACGGAGTTCCCTTGGGAGCCGCCCATGGGCAAAAAAGCCAGGATCTCGCCTTGCGCAAACCACTGACGGGCGACCTGCCCGTGGGCCTTTTCGCATTGCAGGCGCGTGGCCAGGGCATGTTGGCGGTAGGGCGTGGTCTCGAAATCCACGCCGAATTCGGCCCGGGTGCTGCTGGCGCGGCCTTCGCAGACCACGGTCAGCTTGGCGGGCGCAGGGGTGCTCAGCAGTTCGATCTGGGGCTGGTAGCGCACGGCCTCGGCCAGCTGCGCTTCCAGCACAGGCACATCCACGATCCAGGTCAGGGCTGGCGTGCCCAGGGTGCCGGCATCGAAGTTCAACTCGCTGCCGCGATCGCCCCATATCTGCATGTGTTGCACGGGGGTGGCGGCTGCCTCGTCCTCGGGCCAGGCACGCACGCTTTCCAGCAGCTCGCGTGAGGCACGGTTCAGGGCGTACGCGCGCACATCGGCGCGGGTGGCAGGAGCGGCGGGTAGTTCGACCAGGCCGACGCGCAGGCGTTCGCGTGCCAGCAGCAGGGCCAGGGTGCGGCCGACAATGCCGCTGCCGCGTATGCAGATGTCCAAGGCTTGGGGCATGAAGACATTGTAGAAGGCAGGGCAGAATCGGCGTTGTTGCAAGTCAATTCAGGAAATCATCCGTGAGTGAGTCCATCGCATCTGCTGCCGACGTGCAGGCCCGTATCGCCCGCCTGTTTGTTTACCCCATCAAGTCCTGCGCGGGGATCGAGATGCCCGAGGCCCTGCTCACCGAGACCGGCCTGGACCTGGACCGGGCCTGGATGGTGGTCGACAGCGAGGGCGAGTTCGTCACCCAGCGCGAGGAACCGCGTATGGCGCTGATCCAGCCGGCTTTCAAGCGCGGCGGTACCGAATTGCAACTGCGCGCGCCTGGCATGCTGGCCCTGCACCTGGTGGTCGACGCTGTCGAGGCGCCGACCCGTGTGCGGGTCTGGAACGACGTGGTGCCGGCCTACGACATGGGTGACATCGCGGCCCAGTGGTTCACTGATTACCTGGGGCTCAACGAACAGGGCCTGCCGCGCGCCGATGCGCCCAAGTACCGCCTGGTGCGTTTCGACCCCGAGCACCGGCGGCTTTCCAGTCTGCAGTGGACCGGCGGCGTTGAGGCGCCCAACCAGTTCAGCGACGGCTATCCGGTGCTGGTGCTGGGCCAGGCCGCGCTGGAGGGGCTCAACGAGAGGCTGCAGGCCCAGGGCCACGAGCCCGTGGACATCCGTCGCTTTCGGCCCAATATCGTGCTCGAGGGGCTGGAGGCCCATGACGAAGACCGTGTAGGCCCGCTGCAGATCGCCGCGGCCGAAGGTCCGGTGGTGCTCACGCCGGTCAAGCCCTGCCCGCGTTGTCCGATTCCCAACATCGACCCCGACACAGCCTGCAGCAGCCCTGAGGTGAGCGACACCCTGCAGGGCTACCGGCAGGATGCGCGCGTGAAAGGTGCGATCACCTTTGGCATGAACACCATCGTCAGTGCAGGGGCGGACACCGTGTTGCGTGTCGGTCAGACGGTGAGCGCGAACTACCGTTTTGACTGAGGAGGGCCCGGCGGCTGGCCGGACTCATTGCCAGCCTATGACTTCGAGGCCGCTTTCGGTCGCGCAGCGCTGCACGAAGTGGCGGTAGGTCATATTGGGCTTCTCGCTCATGGCGCCGGCCACGGCCCCGACCGAGCCGCCCACCACGGCGCCGCGGGCGCCCGCCGTGGCCACCCCATCGATGCCGCGGCCGCGGATCAGCGAGCCTACGGCGGCGGCCGTGCCGACCACGGCGGCACCCTTGGCAGCACCACGCCCGGCGGCATTGTCTTTTTCATCCGGGGTCAGGCCGGCGTGGCTGGCCGCGCCCATGCAGGCGTCGATCTCTTCCAGGGCCCGGGTCTCCCCCATCTGCTTGTACGCAGCGTTGGGATAGAGCACGGGGCGGGCATCCGGGCTGCGCGAGCCGCGGCTGGCGCAAGCCGTGAGCAGGGCCAGACTCAGGATCAGGAGGGCAGGCGTGCGGAGCGTCTGGGTGGCGGGCATGGGAGATTCCAGGTTGAGGCGGATTGTGGCACCCGTCGCTTGGGTGAACTGCTTCCCCAACGCCAGGAACCGGCCGGTGGCTGACGCCGGGGCGGGTTCCCGGGCCCTTCATTACAATTGGCAGCAATTCTGGCGGCTGCGGGCCGTCCCATCGAACCCCCTGTGCGCCGGCCTCCAGCCGTGCAGCGCGAGCCCGACCGGACCCGGCCGGGCATTTCTAGGAAACCCATGAGTCTCAAGTGCGGCATCGTCGGCCTGCCCAACGTCGGCAAATCCACCCTGTTCAACGCCCTGACCAAGGCGGGCATCGCGGCGGAGAACTATCCCTTCTGCACCATCGAACCCAATGTGGGTGTGGTCGAGGTTCCGGACCCGCGCCTGCAGCAGCTGTCGGACATCGTGAAGCCTGAGCGCATTGTGCCGGCCATTGTCGAGTTCGTGGACATCGCCGGTCTGGTGGCCGGTGCCAGCACCGGCGAAGGCCTGGGCAACAAGTTCCTCGCGCACATCCGCGAGACCGATGCCATCGTGAACGTTGTGCGCTGTTTTGTCGACGACAACGTGATCCACGTGGCTGGCAAGGTGGACCCGATCTCGGACATCGAAGTGATCCAGACCGAGCTGTGCCTGGCCGACCTGGGTGCAGTCGAGAAGGCCCTGCATCGCGTGACCAAGACGGCGCGCTCGGGCGACAAGGAATCCATCAAGTTGGTGAGCATCCTGGAGAAGTGCCAGGCGGCGCTCAACGAAGGCAAGCCGGTGCGCACCATCGAGTTCAGCAAGGAGGAGCAGCCCCTGCTCAAGCAGTTCTTCTTCATCACCGCCAAGCCCGCCATGTTCGTGGGCAACGTCAGCGAAGACGGCTTCGAGAACAATCCCTACCTGGACCGCCTGAAGGAATACGCGGCGACGCAGAACGCCCCGGTGGTGGCCATCTGCGCCAAGATCGAGGCCGAGCTGTCCGAGATGGACGATGCCGACCGCCTGGAGTTCCTCCAGGAACTGGGCCAGGAGGAGCCGGGTCTGAACCGCCTGATCCGCGCGGCCTACAAGCTGCTGGGCCTGCAGACCTACTTCACGGCCGGTGTCAAGGAAGTGCGGGCCTGGACCATCCATGTGGGTGACACGGGGCCGCAGGCCGCCGGCGTGATCCACACCGACTTCGAGAAGGGCTACATCCGCGCCCAGACCATCGCCTTTGACGACTTCATCGCCCACAAGGGTGAGCAGGGTGCCAAGGACGCCGGGAAGATGCGCGCCGAAGGCAAGGAGTACGTCGTCAAGGACGGCGACGTGATGAACTTCCTCTTCAGTTCCTAAGTCGAAACTCCCCTTCGCTGGGGCTCATCAGCTGACGTAAGATTCCAGGACAATGAACTCTGGGGTGGCAGATGAAGCCTTTCAAAATGGCAGTGCTCGGTGCAGCACTGCTGGCCTTGTCCGGGTGTGCAACGGTCTTTGATTTACAGGCCCATCGCGGCGGTCGTGGACTCGCCCCGGAGAACACACTGACGGCGTTCTCGAAAGCGCTCGACATCGGCGTCAGCACGCTGGAGCTGGACGTCGGTATCAGTAAAGACGGGGTGATGGTGATCTCCCATGATCGCTACCTGAACCCCGACATCACACGTGATGCTCAGGGTGCCTTCCTCACTGAACGCGGCCCGACGATCGCATCGCTGACCTTTGCCGAGCTGCAACGCTACGACGTGGGACGGCAAAAGCCGGGCAGTAACTATGCCAACGCATTCCCGCAGCAGCAGGGCACGGACAACGAGCGTGTGCCCGCCTTGGCGTCCTTGTTTGATCGGGTGGCGAGCCGCGGCGCAACGCAGGTGCGCTTCAATATCGAAACCAAAATTTCACCGAATGCTCCGTCCGAAACGCTCGCGCCGGAGCCGTTCGTGCGTGTGTTGATCGATCACATCCGCAAAGCCGGGCTGACCGATCGTGCAACTATCCAGTCGTTTGACTGGCGCACATTGCTGATTGCGCAGCGTGAAGCTCCCGAGATTGTCACCGTCTATCTGACCAGCCAGCAGGGTGCGGGCGATACCGTGCAGGTGGGCAAATCAGGCGCGTCGCCCTGGCTCGCCGGCCTGGATGTGGATGACTACGCGGGATCGGTGCCGAGGCTGGTGGCGGATGCGGGGGGCAGAGTGTGGTCACCCAATTACAAAGATCTGACAGAAGCGCTGGTGCGGGACGCGCACGCGCTTCGACTGAAAGTCGTGCCGTGGACGGTCAACGACGAGGCCGATCTTGCGCGACTTCTGGATTGGCGTGTGGATGGCCTGATCACCGACTATCCGGATCGTTTGCGCGCACTGATGAAGGCGCGCGGGATGGCGTTGCCGCCGCCCTACCCAGCGTCGAAATAGCGTCGGACTCTGGGAAGTACGGGCCTTCCGGCAGCCGCTTCCTTTTCAGAACCCGGGCTTCAGGTGTTCTTCCATGCCAGCCGGAAGATGGTCCCCATGCCCGGGGTACTGCGCAGCGAGACCTGGGCACCATATTGCTGCGCGATTTCGCGCACGATGGCCAGGCCCAGACCGCTGCCACGCACCGAAGCCGGCGCCCCCCGGTAAAAGCGTTCGAAAACATGGGCCTGGTGCTCGGGGGCGATGCCCGGGCCCGTGTCTTCCACTTCCACCCAACGCGGTCCCACACGCACAGTGACGCGCGTGCCCGCCGGCGTGTGGTGCAAGGCGTTGTCGATCAGGTTGCCCAGCGCCTCGTGCAGCAGGGCGGCTGTGCCTGGAACCTCGCAACGGTCCACACGGGTCTCGAAGCCCAGGTCGTCGCCGCGCTGCAGTGCGCGCGGCAGGTATTCGTGGATTACCTGCCGTGCCAGGTCCACCAGGTCCACCGATGCGGCCGTGGAGGCGGGTATTTCGCCCGCGTGCTCGGCACGGGTCATGGCCAGTAGCTGCTCGGTCAGGCGCACGGCCTCGTCGGTGGTCTTCCGCGCCGCTGCCAGGGCCGAGGGCTCGCGGTCGGCCAGCGCCAGCTGCGTCTTGAGGACCGCCAGCGGCGTGCGCAGCTGGTGCGCGGCGTTGTCCAGAAAGCGCTTGCGGATGTTGATCAGCCGGCCCAGGCGCGTCAGGTAGCTGTTGAGCGTCCCCACCAGCGGGCGCAGCTCGCGCGGCAGGTCCGGTGGGGGGATGGGCGACAGATCGTCATCACTGCGCTCGGCCAGGCGCTGGCGGAAAGTCTCCAGCGGCCGGATGCCGTGCTGCACACCTGCAATCACGAGCAAGGCTGCTGCCAGCAGCAGCAGCGTCTGGCTGACGAGGGTTTCGCGCAATTGCAGTTGCACCATCTGCTGGCGTGTTTCCAGGGTTTCGGCCACGCTGATCTTGAGGATGTGCGGCTTGTCTTGTTCGTCCTCCAGCACATGGGTGAGGTGGGCCAGCCGCACGGGACGCCCCTGGAACTGCCCGTCTTCGAACTGGACCAGGGCGTAGTACCTGACGCTGGCCGCCGGTTCGGGCGTGGGGGCGGGCAGGGCCGCTTCGCCCGCCAGCTGCCGGCCGCTGGCGTCGCTGACGCGGTAGTAGAGGCGCGCACCGGTATGGTTCTCCAGCAGGTAACCAGCAGCGCGTAGGACATTGACCTGGAGGGTGCCCTGGCGCCAGACCAGTTCCTCGGCGAGGGCGCGGCTGGCCAGGTAAAGGGCGCGGTCGTAGGCTTCGTTGCTGGCCTCGACTGCATTGCCATAGGCCACCCACGCGTTGATGGCGATCAGCCCCGCCAGTGGCGGCAGGATCCAGCTGAGCAGGCGGGTCCGCAGCGAGGCGACGGTGCGCGCCATGTCAGCCTTCTTTGACCGCCGCCGGCATCAGCGTGTAGCCCAGACCGCGGATGGTGTGGATGACGGGCGCCCCCGCCTGGCCTGCAGGACGGGTGGCGGATTCCAGTTTCTTTCGCAGGCGGTGGATCAGTACCTCCACGGCTTCCAGTTCCGCCGCTTCATCGGCAAAGACGGCGTGGTACAGGTCGTCCTTGCTCACGGTCCGTTGCGGTGCCTCCAACAGCACCCGCAGGGCGGCGGCCTCCCGGGGGGTCAATGCCAGGGTCTGCTCGAACAGGCTGACCTGGCCCGAGTGGCGGTCCATCTCCAGGGGGCCCAGGCGCAGGTGTGCGTTTTTCGTGCGGCCCGGCCGGCGCAGCAGGGCCTGCAGCCGGGCTTCGAGTTCGCTGAGGTCGAAGGGTTTGGGCAGGTAGTCGTCGGCGCCCAGGTTCAGGCCCAGCACGCGGTCGGGCACGCTGGCGCGGGCCGTGAGCACCAGCACGGGCACCGGGTCCTCGCGCTCGCGCAGCTTTTGCAGCACGGACAGGCCGTCGAGGCCAGGCAGTTGCAGGTCTAGCAGCACGGCGTCAAAACCATGCCCGGCCGCTAGTTGCGCCAGGGCTTCGTGCCCGTCGTGCGCAAAGCTCACCATCATGCCGGCCTGGCGCAGGGCGGTACCCAGCCAGAGGGCCAGGTCCGGCGTGTCTTCGACCAGCAGGAGCTTTGGACTTAGGGTATTCACTGAGCCGGATTGACAGCTGTTTGAAAGCCACGCGCCGGGGCGGGGGCCAGAATTCCTCGGGTCAGGCCTGAGCCTGCGATTTCATTCTTACACAGGAGATGGCGATGCAGATCAACAAGCGTGAGTTTCTGGGCCTGGGTGCCGCTGCCGGTGCGGCCCTGGTGTTGCCGGCCTGGGCACAGGGCAAACCCCTGTTCGAGACCCTCAATATGTTCGTACCGGCGGCGCCCGGCGGCGGCTGGGATGGCACGGGCCGTGCCATCGAGCGTGCAGCCAAGGCCGCTGGCCTGGTGGGCAATATGGCCTTCGAGAACGTCGGGGGTGCGGGCGGCATGGTGGGCCTGCCCCGCTACGTGAACCAGCGCAAGGGCCAGGGCAACAGCCTGATGGTGGGCGGCTCGGTCATGGTCGGCGCGGCCATTGCGAACAAGAGCCCGGTGACCATGCGCAACGTGACGCCGATCGCGCGCCTGACCGAAGAAGCCGGCGTGGTGGCGGTGCCCGCGGGCGGCAAGATCAAAAGCTGGAAGGACCTGGAAGCGGCCTTCAAGGCCAACCCCAAGGCGGTTTCGGTGGCCGGCGGCAGTGCCGGCGGCACCGACCACCTGTTGCTGGGCCTGATCATCAAGGCCCTGGGCCGCAACCCGCGTGAGGCCGCTTACGTGGCTTTTGCCGGTGGCGGCCCCGCCACGGCGGCCCTGCTGGGCGCGCAGGTGGTGGCGGGCATCTCGGGCTACTCCGAGTTCGAGGAGCAGATCAAGACCGGCCGTCTCATTCCCCTGGCCGTTTCCGGCAACAAGCGCATCCCGGGCGTGGACGTGCCCACGCTGAGCGAACTCGGCGTGCGGGTGACGGCAGCCAACTGGCGCGGTGTGTTCGCGCCGCCCGGCATCGATGCGGCACAGAAGGCTTTGTTGGTGGAGTTCATGACCAAGGTCAATGCCTCCGAGGCTTGGCGCAAGGAACTGGAAACGCGCAAGTGGACCGATGTGTTCCTGGCCGATACGTCCTTCGAGCGCGAGATCGCAACCGATATCCGCGAAACCGAGGAAGTCATGAAAGAACTGGGGCTGGCATGAGCATGCCCAGCCGCTCCGAAGCACTCATTGCGCGGCGCGTAGCGCGGAGGGTTGCGCCATGACGCCGCTGATCCTCGCCGGCCTGCTGGCCGTGATCGCCGCGGTGGCGGCCTGGCAGGTGACGGTCATTCCCGCGTCTTTGATCGAGATGGCGGTCGGTCCCGTGCTGGTGCCGGGCGTGGTCGTCGCGGGCCTGGCGGCGTTGGCCCTGTGGTACGCATGGAGCGCATGGCGAGGTCGGCAGGTGGACGAGAGTCTGGCCGAGGGCCAGACGCCCCTGCCCGGCAGTGGGCGGCGCGTGATCTTCATGCTCGGTGGCGGCGTGTTGTTCATGGCCCTGGTGCAGCCCTTGGGATTTCTCATCCCCGGCACGCTGTGTGGGATGGGAGTGGCGCGCGGCTTCGATGCGCCCCTGGGCTGGCGTTCTGCGCTGGTCTGCGGCGCGATCGCTGGCGTCTTCTGGTTCTTGTTCGCCCGTCTGCTGGGTGTGGGCCTGGGCCCGGCCTTGAACTGGCCTTTCTGACTTTCTGGAGTATTCCACCATGCACGGATTCGAGGCCCTGCTGGGCGGTTTTGCCAACGCCCTGCAACCCATGACCCTGATGTGGGGCCTGGCGGGTTGTCTGCTGGGCACGCTGGTGGGCGTGCTGCCCGGCATCGGCCCGGCGCTGACCATCGCCCTGCTGCTGCCATTGACCTACCAGGTGCCCGCGACGAGCATGTTCGTGATGTTCGCGGGCATCTATTACGGAGCGGCCTACGGCGGCTCCACCACGTCCATCCTGCTCAACACGCCGGGCGAATCCAGTGCGGTAGTGACGGCGCTGGAGGGCAACAAGATGGCGCGGCGCGGCCGCGCGGGCCAAGCCCTGGCGACGGCGGCCATCGGCAGCTTCGTGGCCGGCACCATCGGCACGCTGGCGCTGACTTTCGTCGCGCCCTGGGTGGTGGATGCGGCCCTGGCCTTCGGGCCAGCGGAATATTTCAGCCTCATGATGCTGTCGCTGGTGGCCGTGTCCGCGGTGCTGGGCAGTTCGGTACTGCGCGGCCTGTTGAGCCTGTTCGCGGGCCTGCTCTGCGGTCTGGTAGGCATTGACCTGCAGACCGGCCAGCCACGTTTCACCTTCGGCCGCCCCGAGCTGCTGGACGGCCTGGAGGTGACGGTGGTCGCCGTGGGCCTGTTCGCCGTGGGCGAGGCCCTGTACCTGGCCTGGCAAGGCCGTGAGGCGAGGGGCGGCGAGGTGATGAAGCTCTCGGGCAGCCTGCGCCTGAGCCGTGAGGACTGGGCACGCTCCTGGAAAGCCTGGATCCGTGGCGCGCTCTTCGGTTTTCCCATCGGGGCCATGCCCGCAGGTGGCGCGGAGCTGCCCACCATGCTGTCCTACTACACCGAGAAGAAGCTCTCCAAGCACCCTGAGGAATTCGGCCACGGCGCGATCGAAGGCGTGGCCGGGCCCGAGGCGGCCAACAATGCCGCCGCCGCCGGTGTGCTCATGCCCCTGTTGACGCTGGGCATCCCCACCTCGGCGACGGCAGCCATCATGCTGTCGGCCTTCGAGGGTTATGGCATCCAGACCGGCCCGCAGCTGTTCAGCCAGCAGGGTGCCCTGGTGTGGACGCTGATCGCCAGCCTCTATATCGGCAACGTGATCCTGCTCGTGCTCAACCTGCCCTTGGTGGGCTTGTGGGTCAGGCTGCTGAAGATCCCGCCGCCCTGGCTGTACGCCGGCATCATCGTGATCTCGACGGCCGGGGTCTACGGCGCGGGCAACTCGGTGTTCAACGTGGGTCTGCTCTTTGTTTTCGGCCTGATCGGCTTTGTCATGCGACGCTTTGATTTCCCTGCGGCGCCATTGATCGTGGGCATGATCCTCGCACCCATGGCCGAGCAGTCCATGCGGCAGGCGCTGACCATCAGTCAGGGCGACTGGTCCACCTTCTTCACGCGTCCGCTCTCGGGTACGCTGATGGCCGTGTCGCTGCTGCTGCTGTTCTTGCCACCGTTGTGGCGCCGGTTGCGCCGCGCTAGAAGCTGAAGCTACCTGGGAAGAGCCAGAGCAGAACAACGGTCATCGTCAGATAGCGCGCCAGCTTGCCGACGGCCATGTAGAGGAGGCAGGGCCAGAAGGGCAGCCTGAGCCAGCCGGCCACCGCGCACAGCGGGTCGCCGATCACCGGCAACCAGCTCAGCAGGCAGGCCCGGGGGCCGATGCGTCCCAGCCAGTCCAGTGCGCGCAGGTGGGTGTCGGAATGCCGATACTTGTCCACCAGCCGGTGTGAACCCCAGCCCATGCCCCAGCTCACCGCGCCGCCCAGGGTGTTACCGGCAGTGGCCACCAGGATGGCGGGCCAGAACAGGTCCGGATTGAGCTTGAGCAGGCCGAAGAGGGCCGGCTCCGAACCCAGGGGTAGCAGGGTTGCCGAGACAAAGGCGATCAGGAACAGCGTGACCAGGCCGTACTGCGGCAGGGCCAATAGCTCCAGCATGTGGGCAATCCAAGTCTCCATAGCCAAGCCAGTATAGGCAGACCATGGCGCACGATGGCGCCTTATTTCAATTGCTGAAATTTTGTGCAGCTAGAATACGCGGCCCAGCTGCTGCCAGTTCTGGCAGCAGCATTTTTTATAGTCGCACCACTCCTCCACATCCGCATGAACATCGGTTCCTTCGAACTGCCGAACACCCTGTTCGTGGCGCCGATGGCGGGCGTGACAGACCGGCCCTTCCGCGGCCTGTGCAAGGCCCTGGGGGCGGGTTATGCGGTCAGCGAGATGGTGACCTCTCGCAAGGACCTCTGGAACAGTCTCAAGACCTCGCGCCGCGCCAACCATGAAGGCGAGGCCGGCCCCATCGCCGTGCAGATCGCCGGCACCGAGGCGGCCATGATGGCCGAGGCTGCCGCTTACAACATCGATCGCGGCGCCCAGATCATCGACATCAACATGGGCTGCCCGGCCAAGAAGGTCTGCAACAAGTGGGCCGGCTCGGCCCTGATGCAGGACGAGGTGCTGGCCCTGGAGATCGTCGAGGCCGTGGTGGCTGCCTGCGCGCCGCGCAACGTTCCCGTGACACTGAAAATGCGCACCGGCTGGTGCCAGACTGAAAAGAATGCGCTGACGATTGCGCGCGCTGCTGAAAGCGCCGGCGTGCAGATGGTCACGGTGCATGGCCGCACGCGCGAACAGGGTTACAAGGGCGCGGCCGAATACGACACCATTGCCGCCGTCAAGGCTGCGCTGCGTATCCCGGTTGTGGCCAATGGTGACATCACCTCGCCCGAAAAGGCGCTGGCCGTGCTGCGCGCCACAGGGGCCGATGCCTTGATGATCGGCCGCGCGGCCCAGGGCCGGCCCTGGATTTTTCGCGAAATCGGTCATTACCTGGCCACGGGTGAGTACCTGGCGCCGCCGCTGGTGGTCGAGGTCCGACGCCTGTTGCTGGAGCACCTGCAGGACCATTACGCGCTTTACGGCGAATACACGGGCGTGCGCAGTGCGCGCAAGCACATCGGCTGGTATGTGAAGGCCCTGCCTGGGGGCGAGGTTTTCCGTGCCCGCATGAACACGCTGGAAGACGGCCAAGCCCAGGCGCAGGCCGTGGCGGAATTTTTTGATGAACTGGGCACCCACATGGACCGCATGCCAGCGGCCGTGGTGGATGCTCTTGAAAACAGGGATGAAGAGCAGATGGAGCTGGCCGCATGAGCAAAAAACAGATTGAAGAATGCGTGCGTACGAGCCTGGAAGGTTATTTCAAGGATTTGCGTGGCACCGAACCCGACAGCATGTACGACATGCTGGTGCGCATCGTCGAGAAACCGCTGCTCGAGGTGGTGATGCAACAGGCCGAACACAACCAGTCGCGCGCCGCGCTCTGGCTGGGACTGAACCGCAACACCCTGCGCAAGAAGCTGGTCGAACACAAACTCATCAAATAAGAAAAGCATGAACGCACTCCTTTCCGTTTCCGACAAGACCGGCATCGTCGAGTTCGCCCAGGCTCTGCATGCACTGGGCGTCAAGCTCATCTCCACCGGCGGCACCGCCAAGCTGCTGGCTGATGCCAAGCTGCCCGTGACCGAGGTGGCTGAACTCACGGCCTTTCCGGAGATGCTGGACGGCCGGGTCAAGACCCTGCATCCCAAGGTGCATGGCGGCCTGCTGGCGCGTCGTGACGTGCCCGAGCACATGGCCGCGCTCACGGCACACCAGATCGACACCATCGACCTGCTAGTGGTCAACCTTTATCCTTTTGAAGCCACGGTGGCCAAGCCTGGCTGCACGCTGGAGGACGCGATCGAGAACATCGACATCGGTGGCCCGGCCATGGTGCGCAGCGCGGCCAAGAACTGGAAGGACGTGGGAGTGCTGACCGATGCCTCGCAGTACCCGGCTGTACTGGCCGAGCTCAAAGCGAACGGCAAGCTGTCGGACAAGCTGCGCTTTGCCCTGTCGGTTGCGGCCTTCAACCGCATCGCCAACTACGACGCGGCCATCAGCAACTACCTGTCAGCCATCAACGAGGATGGCACGCACGCGGCCTTCTCGGGCCAGTCCAACAGCAACTTCGTCAAGCTGCAGGACCTGCGTTATGGGGAGAATCCGCACCAGTCTGCGGCCTTCTACCGTGATCTCTACCCGGCGCCCGGTTCCCTGGTCTCGGCCAAACAGCTGCAGGGCAAGGAGCTGAGCTACAACAACATCGCCGATGGCGACGCGGCCTGGGAGTGTGTCAAGAGCTTCGATGTACCGGCCTGTGTCATCGTCAAGCACGCCAACCCCTGCGGTGTTGCCGTGGGCAAGGATGCGCTGGAGGCTTACAGCAAGGCCTTCCAGACCGACCCGACCTCGGCGTTCGGCGGCATCATCGCCTTCAACCGCACGGTGGACTTGGCGGCTGCACAGGCTGTGAGCAAACAGTTTGTCGAAGTGCTGATGGCGCCCGCCTACACGTCCGAGGCGCTGGCGCTGTTCAAGGCCAAGGCCAATGTGCGGGTGCTCGAGATTTCCCTGGACGGCGTCAAGCGCGACGGCAAGACCGCCTGGGAGCGTGGCCAGAACTCGCACGACGTCAAGCGCGTGGGTTCGGGCCTGCTGATCCAGACGGCTGACAACCACGAGCTGCAGCGCAGTGACCTCAAGGTCGTGACCATGAAAGCCCCGACCGCTCAGGAGCTCGAAGACCTGCTCTTCGCCTGGAAGGTGGCCAAGTTCGTCAAGAGCAATGCCATCGTCTTCTGCAAGGATGGCATGACCATGGGCGTGGGTGCCGGCCAGATGAGCCGCCTGGACTCGGCGCGCATCGCCAGCATCAAGGCACAGCACGCCAATCTGTCGTTGCAGGGCACGGTGGTGGCCAGCGACGCCTTCTTCCCCTTCCGTGACGGCCTGGACGTGGTGGTGGACGCCGGCGCGACCTGCGTGATCCAGCCCGGTGGTTCCATGCGCGATCAGGAGGTCATAGACGCCGCGAACGAGCGTGGTGTGGCCATGGTGTTCTCCGGCGTGCGGCATTTCCGCCATTGAAAGGCAGGGGCCTCATGAAAAAAAGCGGCCCGAGGGCCGCTTTTTTTCATGAGGGCTGGCAAAGACGATTTATTTCGCCAGCAGTTTGAACACCTCGCGCGCAGCGGCCACGGTGGTGCCGATGTCGTCCTCGCTGTGCGCTGCGCTGACGAAGCCGGCTTCGTACAGCGCCGGGGCGATGTAGACGCCGCGGTCCAGCAGGCCATGGAAGAGGGTGTTGAAACGCGGGCTGTCGGTTTTCATGACCGTGGCGTAGTTCTGCGGCAGCTCGGGCAGCAGGAAGAAGCCGAACATGCCGCCTTGGCAGTCGGCACTGAAGGGCACGCCTTCAGCCGCGGCGGCGGCCTTGAGCCCCTCGACCAGCGAGCGTGTCTTGCGTGACAAGTCATCGAAAAAGCCAGGCTTGCTGATCTCACGTAGCGTAGCCAGACCACAGGCCGTGGCCACCGGGTTGCCCGAGAGCGTGCCGGCCTGGTAGACCGGGCCCAGCGGGGCCATCTGTTCCATGAGGGCGCGCGGCCCACCGAAGGCCGCCAGCGGCATGCCGCCGCCGATGACCTTGCCCAGTACCGTGATGTCCGGCTTGAAACCGGGGATGGCCTGGGCGTAAACGCTCTGCGCGCTGCCCAGAGCCACACGAAAACCCGTCATGACCTCGTCGAACACCAGCAGGGCACCGTACTGCGTGCAGAGCTCGCGGCAGCGCTGCATGAAGGGCGCGGAGGCGCGCACGAAGTTCATGTTGCCGGCGATGGGCTCGATCATCAGGCAGGCGAGCTCCTTGCCGTGCAGGGCAAAGGCTTCTTCGAGCTGCTGCACATTGTTGTACTCGAGTACCAGGGTGTGTTGCACCACCTCGGCTGGTACCCCTGCGCTGGTGGGGTTGCCAAAGGTGGCCAGGCCCGAGCCGGCCTTGACCAGCAGGGCGTCGGCATGGCCGTGGTAGCAGCCCTCGAACTTGATGATCTTGCTGCGGCCGGTGGCGCCGCGCGCCAGGCGGATCGCGCTCATGCCGGCCTCGGTACCCGAGCTGACCAGGCGCACCATCTCCATGGACGGCACAAATTTCAGGATGGCCTCGGCCAGTTCGATCTCGCGCTCGGTTGGGGCGCCGAAGGAGAAGCCCTCCAGCACGGCTTTCTGCACCGCCTCGACCACGGCCGGGTGACCATGGCCAAGGATCATGGGGCCCCAGGAGCCGATGTAGTCGATGTAGCGACGGTTGTTGGCGTCCCAGAAGTAGGGGCCTTCAGCGCGCTGGACAAAACGGGGGGTGCCGCCCACAGCGCGGAAGGCGCGTACGGGCGAGTTCACGCCGCCAGGGATGACGCGCTTGGCGCGTTCGAACAGGGTCTCGTTGCGGTCAGTGCTGGGTGTCATGGGGGGGCAGATCCAGTTGGGAGGCCGGGCCCTGCAGCCCGTCGTCGGTGTCATCGCCATCGTCGAGGTCGGCCTGGGCCCAGAACAGGCGGTCAGGGATCACGTTGCCCATGCCGGGACGGAAGCCGCCGTCCAGGCAATGGTCCAGGTAACCCAGGGCCTCGGCGAAGGCTTCTGTCAGGTCGCAGCCGCTGGCAATCAAGGCGGCCAAGGTGGCTGTCAGGGTATCGCCGGCACCGGAGAAGACGGCTTCAAAGCGTTCGAACTTTTCGCTGGCCAGCACCGTCTGCGGGGAGGCCAGTACGTTGTCGATGTGCTGCTCAGGGGCTGGGATGCCGGTGACCAGGGTGTAGGGCACGCCATATTCGCCCGCGGCACGGGCGATGTCGCGTGCGGTCGGGCTGCGCTCGCCGTCCCAGTCGGGCAATAGCCAGCGCCACAGGGTGCTGTGGTTTCCGACCAACACTGTGGTCTGAGGCAAAACCAGCTCCTGAAAGGCGTCCAGGTAGAGGTCGATCTGTACTTCGCTCCACCAGGACAGGTTGGGCATGTAGGCGATCAGCGGGATGTCCGGGTAGTCGGTAGCGATCTCGGCAATGGCGCTGAGGTTCTCGGGCGTGCCAGCAAACCCGACCTTGATCGCCAGCACGCTGACGTCCTCGAGCAGGCCGCGCGCCTGCTCGGTCACGACCTCTTCGTCGAAGGGGAAATGATCGAAAGTTTCCGCTGTGTCGCGAGCATAGGCGCCGGTGATGACGGGTAGCGCATGGGCGCCGGCCGAGGCGATGGCGGACACGTCACCCGACAGGCCGCCGGCACCGCTGGGGTCGTTGGCATTGAACACCAGCACGCAGGGCGGCTGGCCCAAATCGTGCGCGTTTTCCTCGGGGACTGGGGTTTGCATGGGCTGGCCTGTGATGGTCATCAGGCAGAATACGGCAAGTCGTTGCGCGAAAGCCGTTGGAGAGCGGTTTTCACTTTGTACAATGTTGCATTCTATTCGAAGGTCCCGTAAGCTGTGAGTGATAAGAAAACCTGGATGTGTCTGATTTGTGGCTGGATCTATGATGAGGCGGCCGGTGATCCGGAGCATGGCATAGCGCCGGGTACTGCCTGGGCCGATGTGCCCATGAACTGGACCTGTCCTGAGTGCGGTGCGCGCAAGGAAGATTTCGAAATGGTCCAGATCTGAGGCTGTGTCTGGAAGAGGGTGACCGTCATCGCTTCAGTCAGCCGTAATCAGGAGTAGCGTTCAGTGAGCACGCAAGAATCGCCCCTCAAGGTCCTCGTGATCGATGACAGTAACACCATCCGCCGTAGCGCCGAGATTTTTCTCAAGCAGGGTGGTCATGAAGTGATGCTGGCCGAAGATGGCTTCGATGCGCTGGCCAAGGTCAACGACTACCAGCCCAACCTGATTTTTTGCGACATCCTGATGCCGCGCCTCGACGGCTACCAGACCTGCGCCATCATCAAGCGCAACGCCAAGTTCACCTCGGTGCCGGTGGTCATGCTGTCGTCCAAGGACGGGGTGTTCGACAAGGCGCGTGGCCGTATGGTCGGGGCGCAGGACTACCTGACCAAGCCGTTTACCAAAGACCAACTGTTGCAGGCCGTACAGCAGTTTGGCATAGTCTCGCAAGGAGTGAATTGATGCCGATACGCAAAGTTTTGATCGTTGACGATTCCAAGACGGAATTGATGTTTCTGACGGATTTGCTCCAGAAAAACGGCATGGCCGTGAAGACTGCCGAGGATGCCGACGATGCCTTCCGCCGCCTCGCCGAAGACAAGCCCGACCTGATCCTGATGGACGTGGTCATGCCCGGGCAGAACGGCTTCCAGCTCACGCGCGCCATCAACCGCACGCCTGAGTACGCCGAGATCCCGATCATCATCTGCACCAGCAAGAACCTGGAAACCGACCGCGTCTGGGGCATGCGCCAGGGCGCGCGCGACTATGTGACCAAGCCGGTGGACGAGGCCGAATTGCTGGGCAAGATCAAGGCACTGGGCTGATCCACGACCCATGGCCAATCGCGAAGCTCTCAGGGACCTGCAGTCAAGACTTGCTAGCCGATTGCAAGCGGCCAAGGCCGAAGGCCTCTCCATTTCGTGGCTGGCGGTGCGTGCGGGGGGGCAGGACTATCTGCTGCCTCTGGCCCAGTCGGGCGAGATTTTTCCGCTGCCTGCGGTGCAGGCGGTGCCCTATTCGCAGTCCTGGTTCCTGGGGGTCGTCAACTTGCGTGGCGGCTTGTATGGCGTGGTCGATCTGGCGGCTTTCATCGCCGGCAAGGTGCCGGCGCGGTCCGAGCAGTATTGGACCGAGGCCAGCGTCGTCACGCTCAATGCCGCCCTGGAGATCAACTGCTCCCTGCTGATCGATTCTCTGGCGGGTTTGCGCCATGTCGGGGCCTTCTCGGGGTCCGAGCCGCCGCCGGAAGGCGCCCCCCCCTATTTTGGCAATCGCTATGTCGATGCCGATGGCAGTCGCTGGCAGGAAATCAATCTGCAGCAGCTGTCGCAAATGGCCGAGTTTCTGAGCATCAGTGCCTAAGTCAATTTCTAAGGTTGCACCATGTCCGTCCTCAACAAACTGACCCATCTCTTCGCCAAAAAGACACCTGACTCGGAGCAGAGTGTCGGCCTGAGCCTGGCCATGCCGGACGACCTGTCTGGCCTGCAGCCGCAACGTGGGGCAGCTCCCGGGAAGGCGGACACCCAGCTGCAGGATCTTCCCGCGCCAACCCCGGTGGACCAGGAGGACTTGGTCAGTGTGCCGCTGCTGGGCAGGCGTCCGATTGCCGAGCAGCAGCGCCTGTTGTGGTGGCTGCTGGGCCTGGCCCTGGTGGTGCTGGGGGCCATCGCCTTCGTGGCGCTGACGGCGGCGGACCGTGTGGCGCAGCAGCTGAACGCGACGGGTCAGTCCCTGATGCAGTCGCAGCGTCTGGCCAAGTCGGTGTCCCAGGCGCTGGTGGGTGTGCCCCAGGCCTTCGCCGAAGTGAAGGAAAGTTCGAGCTATCTGGTTCGTTCCGTCAAAGGCTTGCGTGATAGCGATTTCAATATGCGTCTGGAGCCCATCGACGCCGATCTGCTGCCCCAGCTCGAGAAAATCTTCCCGCTGATGGAGCGTGCCGAGAAGAGTGCCGCGGCCATCGTGGCGCAGGAGAAGATCCTCACCCAGGTGGGCGCCGCTCTGCGGACCATCAATCGCCAGTCCTCTGACTTGCTGGAAATTGCCGAGACGGTGTCGTCTCTCAAGCTGCAGCAGAACGCCAGCGCCGCGGAAATTTCCGCGGCCGGCCAGCTGGTGATGCTGACCCAGCGTATCGGCAAATCCTCCAACGAGTTCCTGACCGCCGAAGGTGTGAGCCCGGAAGCTGTGTTCCTGCTGGGCAAGGATCTGAACTCCTTCAAGGAAATCGCCCAGGGTCTGCTCGATGGCAGCCCCGAATTGCGTCTGAATGCGTCCAAGGATGCTCAGACGCGTGAACAGATCGAAGCCCTGATCAAGCTGTATGAGCAGACACGTACACAGGCCGGTGCCATTCTGGGCAATCTGCAGGGTCTGGTCTCGGCACGTAGCGCGCAGATCACCGTCATCAACGACAGCGAGCCCCTGCGCCGCGACCTGGAGGCCCTGCAGGCCGACCTCGCCACGCGCACCGGCCTGAGCACCACCTCACTGCTGTCCCTGATTGCCGCCGCCGTCTTTGCCCTGATCTGCGCGGCCGGCCTGGCCCGTGTGCAGCTGATGGACAGCCGCCGTCGCCAGGTGATGGCCGAAGCGCAGCGGCTGGAAGCCGAGCGCCAGGAGCAGGAAGCCAAGCGCGTCAACGACGCCAACCAGGCCGCCATTCTGCGACTGATGAACGAGCTGCAGACGGTGGCCGAAGGTGACCTGACCCAGGAAGCCACGGTGACCGAGGACATCACCGGCGCCATCGCCGACTCGGTGAACTACACGGTGGAAGAACTGCGATTGCTGGTGGGCAACGTGCAGAACACGGCGGCCCAGGTGGCACAGACGACGGCCGAGGTGGACCAGACGTCCACCGAACTGCTGGCGGCCTCCAACGAACAACTGCACGAAATTCGCGAAACGGGCCGATCTGTTGTGGACATGTCGACCCGTATCAACCAGGTGTCGCATCAGGCGCAGGAATCGGCTGCGGTGGCGCGCCAGTCCCTGCAGGCTGCAGAGTCCGGCCTCAAGGCCGTGCAGGACGCCATCGGCGGTATGAACTCCATCCGTGACCAGATTCAGGACACTTCCAAGCGGATCAAGCGCCTGGGTGAATCCTCGCAGGAGATCGGTGAAATTACCGAGCTGATCTCGGACATTACCGAACAGACCAACGTGCTGGCCCTGAACGCCGCCATCCAGGCGGCCTCTGCCGGTGAAGCCGGCCGCGGCTTCTCGGTGGTGGCCGAAGAAGTGCAGCGTCTCGCTGAACGTTCTGCCGACGCTACGCGCCAGATCTCGGCGCTGGTGAAGGCGATTCAGACCGACACCCAGGATGCCGTCGCCGCTATGGAGCGCTCCACGCAGGGTGTGGTCGAAGGGGCCCGACTCTCCGACAACGCCGGTACCGCGCTGACCGAAATTGACCGCGTGTCGCGCCGACTGGCCGAACTGATTGAGCAGATCTCGGATTCGACCTCCAAGGAAGCGGCGATGGCCAGTGTGGTGGCTGACAACATCCAGCACATCTTCGCTGTGACCGAGCAGACCGGCGAAGGTACCCGCGCCACGGCGGCCCAGGTGCGCGAACTGTCGCGCATGGCCGAAGAGCTGCGCCAGTCGGTCGCGCGATTCAAGATTTCCTGATTTCCTCAGGCGCCGGTCACCCGCAGGAGCCAAGTATCCATGCAAGCCCTCGCAGCCACTAGCGGCGATAACGATCAGCCCGTCAATGACCTAGGCCCTCTGGCCTGGGTGCTGGAGGAGCTGCGCAAGTCGCTCGACGGCGCGGCCAAGGCCATTCGCCGTTTCGTGCGCGACGCCGAACTGGCCCGCGGCTCCGATCTGGAGTCGCTTGATGCCAGCCAGCTGCGCATCGCCCGCCAGCAGTTGCACCAGGCTGTCGGTGCCCTGGAGATGGTGGGCCTGCCCGAGCCGGCCAAAGTATTGCGCGGCATGGAGGCGCTGGCGCAGAAATTCGTCGAGCGTCCCGAGTCCTGCAGCGAGGACGCGGCCACCAAGGTTGAGCGCGCAAGCTTTGCGCTGATCGAATACCTCGAGAGCGTGCTGCGTGGCAAGGCGGCTTCGGCTGTGGCCCTGTTCCCGCAGTACCGCGACATCCTGGAGCTGGTCGGCGAAGAACGTGTCCATCCGGCGGAACTCTGGGCCCATGCCTGGCGCTGGATCGACGCCGATACCCCGGCGCCGGCCCAGCCCCTGGCCTACGATGCGGGGGTCCGCTCCCAACTGGATACGGCCGTGCTCAAGGTGGTCAAGACCGGCAGCGTGTCTTCGTCCCAGGCCCTGCGCGACATCTGTCTGGGCCTGGCGGCTGGCCAGAAGACGCTGGAAGCACGCTCCTTCTGGAAGATCTGTGCCGCTTACTTCGAGGCCATGGCGCTCAAGCTGTGCCCTTCCGATGTTTACGTGAAGCGCGCCGCCTCGCGCGTGCTGATGCAGTACACGAGCCTGGCCAAGGGGTCGGCCGAGGTGTCGGACCGTCTTGCGCAGGACCTGCTGTTCTTCTGCGCTCAGGCCGCCCCGGCGGACGCGCAAGCCGCACCGGTATTGAATGCCGTCAGGCTCGCCTACGGCCTGACCCAGGCCAAACCCGTCAACTACGATACGCCGCAGTACGGCCGTTTTGATCCGGCCGTGCTGGTGCAGGCGCGCAAGCGCATTGCCACGGCCACCGAAACCTGGTCGGCCCTCTCCGGTGGTGATACCAACCGTCTCAAAGTGGTGTCCGAGCAGTTCACCCTGGTGGGTGAGTCCTTGCTCAAGCTGCATCCCGAAAACCGCGAACTGGCGCGTGCCCTGCTCAAGGCGGTGGACGGCACGGTGCGCTCGGGCGAGCCGCCCAGCACACCGGTGGCGATGGAAGTGGCCACCTCCATCCTCTACCTTGACGCGGCCTACGAGGACATGGACCCGACCGAGTCGAGCATGAGCGAGCGCAGCGACCGGCTGGCGCGTCGCCTGGACCATGTGGTCGCAGGCGGACAGCCCGAGGCGCTCGAACCCTGGATGGAGGAGCTGTACCGACGCGTCAGTGACCGCCAGACCATGGGCAGCGTGGTTGAGGAATTGCGCAGCAGTCTGACCGAGATCGAGAAATCGCTCGACACCTTCTTCCGCAACCCGAAGGACAAGGCGCCGCTCAACGACGTGCCCAACCAGCTTGCGCAGATGCGCGGTGTGTTCTCGGTGCTGGGCCTGGATCAGGCGTCGCTGGCCACCGTGCGCATGCGCGATACCGTCGAGAAGTTCCTGGTCGACAACATCGACGAGGAGGCCGCGCGCACCGGTGCGTTCGAGAAATTCGGCAACAGCCTGGGAGCCCTGGGTTTCCTGATCGACATGCTGAGTTACCAGCGTGCCCTGGCCAAGAAATTGTTTGTTTACGACGAGGATTTGGGCGAGTTCAAGCCTCTCATGGGCCGTGAGCGCGAGGTGGCGGCGGTGGCGCCCGAGGCGCTGGCTGCACCGGTACCTGCTGCTGTCCCTGCCCCGGTAGCCCGGCCTGTGGCCCAGGCTGCACCGGCGCCGGCAGCTCCTGCTGCCGCCGAAACCGCCGAAGATGATGGTGCTGAATTGCGCGACATCTTCCTCGACGAGGCGCGCGAAGTGGTGCACAACGGGCAGGACGCGGTCCTGGCCTTGCTGGGTGATCCGGCCGACCTGTCGCAACAGACCACGCTGCGCCGCGCTTTCCATACGCTCAAGGGCAGTTCGCGCATGGTCGGCTTCACCGAGTTCGGCGAAGCGGCCTGGGCCATGGAGCAGATGATGAATGGTTGGCTGGCGGAGCAAAAGCCCGCCCGTCCCGAACTGCTGCAGCTTTCCAATACCGCCTTGCAAGGTCTGGGGCAATGGGTAGAAGACATCGCCACGGGCAATGATGCCGGCTGGAGCGCCACGCCGTTCCGCCAGTCGGCCGATGCCATGCGCACGGATGGCAAGTTCGTCGCACTGGACCTGCCGCGCCTGGCTGCGCCCGCGCCACTGGCCGCGCCCATCCCGGCCCCGGCTGAGGTCCCTGAGTTGCCCTCGCTGGTCGAGGAGCCGCCCCCGATCGATTTCGAATCGACGCAGATGTTCGATTTCGAGTTGACGGACGCCAAGGCTCCGGGCAAGGCCGCCCGGCAAGCCGCGGTCGACCTGCAGTCGCCGCTGGGCGAGATCGGCGACATCGATTTCGGCAGCCTGTCCGGCGTGCCCCCGGCCACCCAGGTGCCGGCATCTGTGCCACCGGTCGACAAGAGTGGCGGTTTGTCCATCGACTGGGCCCCCACCAGCCTGGCAGGCCCGGAAGATCTGCCTCCGCCCAAAAAGAGCGCGAGCCCGGACTGGGCGCCTAACCGGCCGGCCGAGCCGGCCGAATTGCCGGCCTTCGAACTGCCGGAGCTGCAGAACAACTGGGCCGATACCACCTCCGGTTCCATGCACGATGACCTGCCGGCTGCGCCGGTACCGGCGGCCGGCATCGACGACTTCGAACTCGATCTGCCGGCCTCCACCCCGGCCGACACGGCCGATGAGCAGGTCAAGGTCATCGGCACGCTGCGCATCGGCATTCCCCTGTACAACGTCTTCCTCAATGAGGCTGACGAGTGGTCGCGCCGCCTGCTGACCGAACTCAACGAATGGTCGCTCGAGCTGCACAACCCGGTGCCTGACAGCGCCATTGCGCTGGCCCACTCCCTGGGCGGCAGTTCGGCCACGGTCGGCTTCTCTGCGCTTTCCGAAATCGCCCGTGCGCTGGAACAGGCCATGCAGCACGTGCAGTTGCACGGCCAGGGCCTGGCTGAACATGCCCAGGTCTTTGTGGCAGCGGCTGACGACATCCGACACCTGCTGCATCAGTTTGCGGCCGGTTTCCTGAAGTCACCCGAGCCCGGCCTGGTCGACGCATTGCGCGAGATCCTGGGCACCGAGTTTGCCCAGCTGGATGCTCTGGAACCGAACAGTGACCCGGCCGCCCTGACGGTCACCGAGTCGCCCGAGTTGGACCTCGGTGACTTCGATTTCGATTTCTCTTCACCCACGCCGGCACCGGCGGTCGCCGCGCCCGCGCCGGTCGCCAAGCCCGCGGCCGTCGTACCGCCGCCAGCCCCTGCGCCTGCCGCGCCGACGGCACCTCTGCCCGGTGCCGCCAAGATCGTGGCCGTGGCGGATGACAGCGACGAGGAGATCGACGCCGTTGACGTGATCGACCCTGACCTGTTCCCGATCTTCGAGGAAGAGGCTGCCGAACTCATGCCCCAGATGGCGGCTGCGCTGCGCCAGTGGTCCAGCCAGCCCGACGACGGTGGGCCGCGTCTGGACGTGCTGCGTGTTCTGCACACGCTCAAGGGCAGCGCCCGTCTGGCTGGTGCCATGCGCCTGGGCGAACTGGCGCACCGCATGGAGTCGGCCATCGAGCAGATGGGCAGCGAGTTCATCCAGACCGCGCAGATCGACCCGATGCTTGCGCGCTACGACCGTATCCAGGAAGTTTTTGACGAGCTGTGCCGCGGCCCCCAGGAAGAGGTGCCTGTGGCCGCTGCCCCGGCGCCCGTGGTCCGCGCTGCTCCCGCAGCCGCGGATGTGCCCAAGGCGGCCCCACAGCCCGTTGCTGCCGAGCAGCGCCCGGCGACGGCTGCCCGTCCGGTGATGCCGTCGGCGGTGCCTGTCAGGGTGCCCACGGCCGCTGCGGCCACACGATCCTCCTCGGGTCAGACCGTGCGGGTGCGTTCGCAGTTGCTCGATCGCCTGGTCAACCAGGCTGGCGAGGTGATGATCACCCGCAGCCGACTCGATGCACGCCTGGGCCAGCTCAATGGCTCGCTCGACGAACTGACCGCCAATCTGGACCGTCTGCGCACCCATCTGCGCGACGTCGAACTGCAGGCCGAATCGCAGATGCAGTCGCGTCTGGCCCAGGCCAAGGACACGGCGCAGGGCTTTGATCCGCTGGAGTTCGACCGTTTCACACGCGTCCAGGAGCTCACCCGCATGATGGCCGAGTCGGTCAACGACGTGGCCACCGTGCAGCGCAACCTGCAGCAGACCATCACCGGAACCGAAGACGACCTGATAGCCCAGGGTCGCCAGACGCGCGAGCTGCAGCGTGACCTGCTGCGCACGCGCATGATGGAATTCGAGGGCATCTCCGAACGCCTGTACGGCGTGGTGCGCCAGGCCACCAAGGACTCGGGCAAGCAGGTCAAGCTCGACATCACCGGTGGCACCATGGAAATCGACCGTGGCGTGCTCGACCGCATGACCCCGGCCTTTGAGCACATGCTGCGCAACTCCATCGCGCACGGTATCGAAACGGCCCAGCAGCGCGAAGCTGCTGGCAAACCGGCCGCCGGCACCATCACCATCAGTCTGCACCAGGAAGGCAATGACGTCTCGGTCGCCTTCAGCGACGACGGCGCCGGCCTCAACCTGCCGCGCATCCGCGAAAAGGCGCAATCCCAGGGCCTGGTGGCTCCGGGGCAGCAGCTCAGCGACGCCGAGGCAGCGAACATGATCTTCATGCCTGGCTTTTCCACCGCAACCAGCGTGACCGAACTGGCCGGGCGCGGTATCGGCATGGATGTGGTGCGTTCCGAAGTGCAGGCCCTGGGCGGCCGCATTGAGACCGCCACCACGGCCGGCGCGGGCACCAGCTTCAAGCTGGTGTTGCCCCTGACCACCGCGGTGACCCAGGTGATCATGCTGCGCATGGGTGAGCTCAGCGTGGGCGTGCCGGCCAACCTGGTCGAAATCGTGCGCCGCCTCAGCCATGCCGACCTGGAGCAGGCCTACGCCAGCGGCAGCATCGATTTCGGCGGCGAGCGGGTTCCCTTCTTCTGGTCCGGCGCGCTCTTGCAGGCCTCTGCCCGCAGCTTCGAGCATGCGGGCAAGACCCAGCCGGTGGTGGTGCTGCGCAGCGCCGGCCAGCGCCTGGCCATCCACGTCGACGAAGTGCTGGGCAACCAGGAAGTCGTGGTGAAGAATCTGGGGCCGCAACTGTCGCGCCTGCCGGGCCTGGCCGGCATGTCGGTGCTGGCCTCGGGTGCCGTGGTGCTGATTTACAACCCGGTCGCGCTGGCCACTGTGTTCGGCGAGAAGGCCTACGAGCTCCAGCAGGCCACCACGCTGGCGGCCCAGACCCCGGGCGAGATGCGCCTGCAGGCGGCTGCTGCACAGACCGCGGCGCCGAGTGCGGGGGGCGAATTGCCCCTGGTGCTGGTGGTGGACGACTCCATCACCGTGCGTCGTGTCACGCAGCGCCTGCTGCGTCGCGAAGGCTACCGCGTGGCCATGGCAGCCGATGGGCTGCAGGCGCTCGAACGCCTGGCCGAGGAACGCCCGGCTGTGGTGCTGTCCGACATCGAAATGCCGCGTATGGACGGCTTCGACCTCGCGCGCAACATCCGCGCCGATGCCAAGCTGCGTGATCTGCCCATCATCATGATCACCTCGCGCATTGCCGAAAAGCATCGCGAGCATGCCAAGGAACTGGGTGTGAACCACTACCTGGGCAAGCCTTACGGCGAAGACGAACTGCTGGCGCTGGTGAAACACTACTGCACCCAGGCCGTTCCGGCCTGAGTCCTAGCCGCCCTGCAGGCAGAGCCTGCAGGGTTCAGTCTTCGCTTTCTCCTGGTTTCTTCACCACCGCATAGCGCGCCAGGGTCTGTGCGCGCGCTTCGTCGTGGGCCACCAGGGGCAGCGGGTAGCCGCTGCCCAAGGTCACGCCGGCGGCTGCCAGTTCCACCGGGCTGGCCAGCCAGGGTGCGTGCAGCGCGGCATCGGGCAGGGCGGTCAGTTGCGGCAGGTAGCGCCGGATGAAACGGCCCTGCGGATCGAACTTCTTGCTCTGGCTGATCGGGTTGAAGATGCGAAACCAGGGCTGCGCATCGCAGCCGCTAGAGGCCACCCATTGCCAGCCGCCGTTGTTGGCGGCCAGGTCGAAGTCGTTGAGTTTCTCGGCGAAGTAACGCTCGCCCCATTGCCAGGCGATCCCCAGGTCCTTCACCAGAAAGCTGCCCGCCACCATCCGCAGGCGGTTGTGCATGTAGCCGCTCTGGTTGAGCTGGGCCATGGCCGCGTCGACGATGGGATAACCCGTGCGGCCCTCGCACCAGGCGGTAAAGAGGGCTTCGGCGTGTGCGCCCTGCTCCCAGGTGATGGCGTCGTAGGCCGGCCGGAAAGCGCTGCTGGCTACGTGGGGGAAGTTGGCCAGGATCTGGAAATAGAACTCGCGCCAGACCAGCTCGCTGAGCCAGACCGCAGCGCCGGGGCTGCCCTGCTGGCTGCGTTGTTGCGCAGTGCTGACCAGCCGGCGCAGGGAGACCGTGCCAAAGCGCAGGTGCACCCCCAGATAACTCGGGCCCTTGAGGGCGGGGAAATCCCGTGTGTCGTGGTACTGGTCCATGCGCTCGAAAAAATCCTCGAACAGCCGGCGGGCGCCGCTGCTACCTGTAGGGATCTTGAGCTGGCTCAGGTTGCTGGACTCGAAGCCGATATCGGCCAGGCTGGGCACCGGGCCGCGCAGGGCCTCAGGCCGCGGCGCCAGACCGGCAGCCAGGGGCGTGACATCAAACACCGGCAATTGCGTCGCCTGCAACCGCGCCAGCCAGGCCTTCTTGTAGGGGGTGAAGACGGTGTAGGGCGTGCCGCCCCCGGTGAGGATCTCCCGGCCCTCGAAGACCACATGGTCCTTGCAGGTGTGCAGGGCGATACCCAGGCTGGCCAGGCTGCCGCGCACGCGGGCGTCCCGCGCCTGAGCCTGGGGTTCGTAGTCGTGCGCGGCATAAACGGCCTGCACGCCCAGCGCCTGGGCCAGGGCGGGCAGGGCCTCGGTGGCGTTGCCATGGCGCACGATCAGGCCGGCGTGCTCCTGCCCGGAAAGGGCGCGCAAGTCCGTGTCCAGCTCGACCAGACTGCTCCGTATGAACTCCACCCGGCGGTCGGCACGCGGCAGGGGGTCGAGGATCTCGCGGTCGAAAACAAAGGCGCAGTAGACCCGGCGGCACTGCCGAAGTGCATGGTGCAGGGCCGCATGGTCGTCCACCCGCAGGTCGCGACGGAACCAGACCAGACCGGAATCCAGGATTTTTTGCATATCACCGTTAAAATCAGCACATGGCCGATGATTCTGCACCCATCAATCTCACGAATCATTTCCTGATCGCCATGCCCGGTCTGGCCGACGAGACTTTTGCCAAAAGTGTGGTCTACCTCTGCGAGCACAGCGAGCGCGGGGCGCTGGGCCTGATGATCAACAAACCCACCGACATCAAGCTGCAGGGCCTGTTCGACAAGGTTGAGTTGCCGTTGGGGCGTGCCGACCTCAAAGACAGCCCGGTCTTCCACGGCGGGCCGGTGCAGACCGAACGAGGTTTTGTGCTGCACGAGGCCCTGTTGAACATGCCCTTGCCGGTAGAGGGCGAGGACAAGCCCGAGCCTGTCTATGCCTCCACCATGATGATCCCGGGTGGCCTGGAGATGACCACCTCGCGCGACGTGCTCGAGGCTCTGTCCACCGGCGCCGGCCCCAGCCGCGTGCTGGTGTCCCTGGGCTACTCAGCCTGGGGTCAGGGGCAGCTCGAATCCGAGATCGGTGAAAACAGCTGGCTCATCGTCCATGCCGACCCGATCGTGATTTTCGAGACCCCGGTGGCCCAACGCTACGACAAGGCCCTGTCCCTGCTGGGTCTGCAGGCCTGGATGCTCTCACCCGACGCGGGGCATGCATGAGCGCGGTGGCCGTTGTGACCTCGATACCCGCCACACAGCAAAGCTTTCTCGCCCTGGATTTCGGTCTCAAACGCACCGGCGTCGCGGTCGGCAACCGCATGCTGCGACAGGCCCAGGCCCAGCCCACCATCCGCGCCGAGGGAGACGCCCGCTTCGAACGCATCGCCGAACGCCTCAAGGAATGGCAGCCCGACGCGCTGGTGGTCGGCGTGCCCTTTCACCCCGACGGTGCGCCGCACGAGAATACGGCGCGGGCGCAGAAATTTGCGCGCCAGTTGCGTGGGCGCTTCGGCCTGCCGGTCTACGAGGTGGACGAGCGTTACAGCACGACCGAAGCGCTCGCAGACGGCGCTGACGATGCAGACGCCGGTGCAGCCTGCGTCATCCTGGAACAATTCTTGAGGACCCTGGAATGAGTACCCTGGCACTGGATGCGGAAGCCCTCTACGCCGAACTGCTGCGCGGCGTGCGCGGCCTGTGCACGCCCGAGACCCGCCTGGTCGGCGTGACATCGGGCGGCGCCTGGCTGGCCGAGCGTTTGCAGCGCGAGCTCCAGCTCTCTGGCGAGCATGGTGCCATCTCCTCCGCCATGCACCGTGACGACTTCGCACAGCGTGGCCTGGCCAGCGGCGGCCAGACCGTGCTGCCTTTTGACGTCAATGGCGCCCAGATCCTCATCCTCGACGATGTGCTCTACACCGGGCGCACCATCCGCGCAGTGATCAACGAGCTGTTCGACTACGGCCGCCCGGCCTCCATCCAGCTGGCCGTGCTCGTGGACCGTGGCGGGCGCGAGCTCCCCATCCAGGCCGACTATGCTGCTGCCCGCGTGGTGCTGCCACCCAATCAGCTGCTGGAACTGGCGCGTGACGCCGACGACCGTTTCCGTTTCCGGGTGGAGGCCGCCTGAGCGAGGGCGATAGAACACAAGGCACACCATGCTCTACAAACGCAACCCCCAACTCAACAAGCACGGTGAACTGATCCACCTGCTCTCCACTGAAGGTCTGCCGCGCGAGATCCTCACGCACATCCTCGACACGGCAGGCAATTTCGTCAGTGTCAGCGACCGCGAGGTCAAGAAGGTGCCGTTGCTGCGCGGCAAGAGCGTGTTCAACCTTTTCTTCGAGAACTCCACGCGCACGCGCACCACCTTCGAAATCGCGGCAACGCGGCTCTCCGCCGACGTGATCAACCTGGACATCGCGCGCTCCTCGGCCTCCAAGGGCGAGAGTCTGCTCGACACCATCGCCAACCTCAGCGCCATGGCGGCCGACCTCTTCGTCGTGCGCCACAGCGAATCGGGCGCACCCTACCTGATCGCCCAGCACGTGGCCCCACATGTGCACGTGGTCAACGCCGGTGACGGTCGGCACGCCCATCCCACGCAAGGCCTGCTGGACATGTACACCATCCGGCACTACAAGAAGGATTTTTCCAACCTCACGGTGGCCATCGTGGGTGACGTCCTGCATTCGCGCGTGGCGCGCTCGGACATCCACGCACTCACCACCCTGGGCTGCGCCGAGGTGCGGGTGGTCGGCCCCAAGACCCTGGTGCCGGCCGCCATGGCGCCCATGGGCGTGCGCGTGTGCCACACGCTGGAAGAAGGCATCAAGGGCGCCGACGTCATCATCATGCTGCGCCTGCAGAACGAGCGCATGAGCGGTGCGCTGCTGCCCTCGAGCCAGGAGTTCTTCAAGAGCTTCGGCCTCACGCCCGAGAAGTTGCAGCTGGCCAAGCCCGACGCCATCGTGATGCACCCGGGGCCGATCAACCGCGGCGTCGAGATCGACTCGGCCGTGGTGGACGGCAAGCAGAGCGTGATCCTGCCGCAGGTCACCTTCGGCATCGCGGTGCGCATGGCGGTGATGAGCATCGTCGCAGGGAACGAGGCATAAGATGAAACTATTGATCAAGGGCGGCCGCGTCATCGACCCCGCCAGCAACCGCGACGAGATCGCCGACGTGGCCATCGCCGCCGGCCGCATCGTGGCCATCGGCAAGGTGCCGTCCGACTTTGCGCCCAACCGCGTGGTCGAGGCGGGCGGTTGTGTCGTTGCCCCGGGCCTCATGGACCTGGCCGTGCGTCTGCGCGAACCCGGCCACGAACACGAAGGCATGCTCGAATCCGAGATGGCTGCCACCGTGGCCGGCGGGGTCACCAGCCTGGCCTGTCCGCCTGACACCGATCCCGTGCTCGACGAGCCCGGCCTGGTCGAGATGCTCAAGTTCCGCGCCGAGAAGCTGCACCAGGCGCGGGTGTTCCCCATCGGTGCGCTCACGCGCAATCTGCAGGGCGAGATCCTGACCGAGATGGCAGAGCTCACCGAATCCGGTTGCGTGGCCTTCAGCCAGGCCGATGTGCCCCTGGTCAATACCCAAATCCTGCAGCGCGCCTTCCAGTACGCCAGCACTTTCGGTTACGCGGTCTGGCTGCGTCCCAACGACCATTACATGGGCCAGGGTGTTGCCGCCAGCGGGGCGCTGGCCACGCGCCTGGGCCTGTCGGGCGTGCCCGTGGCCGCCGAGACCATTGCCCTGTACACCATCTTCGAACTCATGCGTGCCACTGGCGCGCGCGTGCACCTGTGCCGCCTCAGCAGCGCGGCCGGTGTGGCCCTGGTGCGCCAGGCCAAGGACCAGGGTCTGCCGGTCACCTGTGACATCAGCATCAACTCCCTGCACCTGACCGATACCGACATCGGCTACTTCGACAGCCGCATGCGACTCAACCCGCCGCTGCGCCAGCAGGCCGATCGCGATGCCCTGCGTGAAGGCCTGGCCGACGGCACCATCGACGCCCTGGTCTCCGACCACACGCCTGTGGATGAAGACGCCAAGATGCTGCCCTTCGCCGAGGCTGAACCCGGTGCCACCGGCGTCGAACTGCTGCTGAGCCTGGCGCTCAAGTGGGGTCAGGAAAGCGGCGTGGGCCTCACACGCGCCCTGGCCGTGCTGACCAGCGAACCGGCCCGGGTATTGGGCAACGCCCTGGGCACCTTGCAGGCCAGCGCCGGCCAGCTCGCGGTGGGCGGCGTGGCCGATGTCTGCGTGTTCGATCCGCAGGCCGAGTGGACGGTGCTGCCCGAGACCTTGCGCAGCCAGGGCAAGCACACGCCTTTTGCCGGTTACGAGCTGCCCGCGCGCGTGCGCTGCACCATCGTGGGTGGGCAGATTGCGTACCAGTCAGCCTAAGGTTTCTGTTGCGTGCGCGCTCTGGCGCCTGACGCGAGCCTGTACACACATTGTTGCGGGCCTGCTGACCATCCTGTTGCGTTTTCCCCGGCTCAGTCCCGAGCAACGCGAAATACATGTGCAGGTCTGGTCGCGCGAGATGCTGGCATGCCTGGGCATCAGGCTGGACCTGCAGGGTGAAGCCACTTTGCCTGGTCCTTTGCTGCTGGTGGCCAACCACATCTCCTGGCTGGACATTACCTCGCTGCATGCGGCGCGCTTCTGTCGTTTCGTCTCCAAGGCCGACGTGGCGCGCTGGCCCGTGATCGGCGCGCTGGCCACGGGCGTGGGTACGCTTTTCATCCAGCGCGAATCGCGTCGCGACGCCATGCGCGTGGTGCACCACATGGCCGACAGCCTGCGTGGCGGCGACGTACTGGCCGTGTTTCCCGAAGGCACGACTGGCGAAGGCATCGAGCTGCTGCCCTTCCATGCCAATCTGCTGCAGGCAGCTATTGCGGCAGGCGCGCCGGTGCAACCGGTGGCTCTGCAATTCATCGACACGCACAGCGGCGAACGCAGCCTGGCGCCCTGTTATGTAGGGGACGATACCTTGGTGGGTTCGGTCTGGCGCACGGTGCGTGCCCGTGGCATCACGGTGCGCATCGTCTTCGGCGAGGTACAGGGTTCGCAAGGGCGCGAGCGCCGCGCCTGGGCGCAATCCCTGCGCGAGGACGTGATCAGGCTGCGCGCACCGGCACCACGCTGAGCGGCGCCGCTACGGCATCCGCCTGCTGCGCGCAGGGCATCTGGCACAGCTCGCTACCTTGTACCGCACAGGCTCGGTTGAAGGTCACCACGTGGTCCACCTCGGGCCGGATGCCGATCCACTCCCCGATCTTGTGGTCATGGTGGCTGGGCACATGGGCCAGCACGGTCTGGCCACCGGCCAGGCGCAGGGTGTAGAGGAACTCCGAACCGCGAAAGGCCTTGCGTACGATCTCGGCCTTCACCGGCGCATCGTCGTCGTGCACGATGTCGTCGGCGCGCAGCAGCACATCGCACTCGCCACCGGCAAAGGCGCAGGGCAGGGGGCATTCGGCCACGTCGGTCAGCTCGCCCAGCGGCGTCTGCACCACGATCTGCTGGTTCACTTCGCGTATGGTTGCCGGCGCGAACACGCCATGGCCGATGAAGTCGGCGACGAAACGCGTGGCTGGCCGGTGGTAGAGCGTGTAGGCGTCGTCCCACTGGTGCAGGCGGCCCTCGTGCATGACGCCGATGGTGTCGCCGATGGCAAAGGCCTCCAGCTGATCGTGCGTGACAAACAGGGCCGTGGCCTGGGCCGCCTTGAGGATGTTGCGCACCTCGTGCGCCAGTCGCTCGCGCAACTCGACATCGAGATTGGAAAAAGGCTCGTCCAGCAACAGCAGTTGCGGGCGCGGGGCCAGGGCGCGCGCCAGCGCCACGCGCTGCTGCTGGCCGCCCGAAAGTTCGTGCGGGTAGCGCGACTCGCTGCCTTCCAGGCCCACCAGGGCCAGCACCTCGCGCACGCGCAGCGCGCGTTCAGCGCGGGGCAGGTGGGCGATGCCGAAGGCTACGTTGCGGCCCACGTTCAAATGGGGAAACAGCGCGTAGTCCTGGAACACCATGCCGATGCGGCGCGCCTCGGGTGCCAGCTGCGTGCTGGCACTGCCCACCACCTGGCCCGAGAGGCGGATCTCGCCACCGCTCAGCGGCTCCAGCCCGGCCACTGCGCGCAGCAGCGTGGTCTTGCCGCAGCCCGAAGGGCCGATCAGCACACCGATGTCGCCAGCACGCAGGCCCAGCGACACATCCCGCACGGCAGGCTGAGCCGCGCCGGGGTAGCGCACTTCGAGCTTGGAGACTTCAAGAAACATGATGGTTTATTGTAGATGCTTACAATTCTCATTACGCTCCCTATCCCTTACGGGTACCCCGCACATGGCCTTGCGCCGGCTTCGTCACCTTTTTCTGCTGCTTTTCACCGCCGCCCTGATGCTGCCTGTGCTCGCTCTTCTGGGCGCCTGGCTGCCCGGTGGCGCGCCGGGTACCGAGGCCACGGAGATCCTGCGCGAGATGGCGCGCACCGTCCTGCCCGACTACCTGGTCACGACCTTCTGGCTCTGCCTGATGGTGACCGTGGGGGTGATCGCCGTGGGCCTGTCTGCGGCCGCAGCCGTGACCCTGTTCGATTTTCCGGGTCGGCGCTTCTTTGAATGGGCGCTGCTGCTGCCCCTGGCCATGCCGGCCTATGTGGTCGCTTACGCCTATACCGACTTCCTGCAGTACAGCGGCCCCTTGCAGAGTTGGCTGCGTGCTGCCACTGGCCTGCAGGGGCGCATGTTTCCCGAGATCCGCAACACAGTGGGTGCGGCCTGGGTGCTGACCTTCGCGCTCTACCCCTATGTTTACCTGCTGGCGCGCACGGCCCTGGGCGAACGCGCCAGCCATCTCATGGAGGCTGCGCGCCTGCTGGGTGCCCCGCTCTCGCGCCGCGTCCGCGAAGTGGCCTTGCCGCTGGCGCGCCCCGCCGTGGCCGCCGGTGTGGCGCTGGCCTTGATGGAGACGCTGGCCGATTTCGGCGTGGCCAGCTACTTCGGCATCCAGACCTTCACGGCCGGCATCTACAAGGCCTGGCTGGCCATGGACAACCGCATCGCTGCGGCCCAACTCGCCACCCTGCTGCTGGGTTTCGTCGCCCTGCTGCTCTGGCTGGAACACCACTCGCGTCAGCGCTTGCGTTTCGTGAGTTCGCGCACCGCGCGCCAGGCCGGTGCGGAAGCGCGGCCGGTGGCGTTACGCGGGCCGCGCCTGGCGGCCGCCTGGGCGGTCTGCGCCCTGCCGCTGCTGATGGGTTTCGTGGCCCCGGTGCTCTTCATGTTCCGTCCGCTGGTGGCCGGTTGGTCCGAGCTGCCCTGGGAGCGTTTCCCGGTCTGGGCCGGCAACAGCGTGCGCCTGGGCCTGCTCAGTGCTGTGCTGGCTGTGGGCGCTGCCCTGCTGCTGGCGTACGCCCTGCGCCGCCTGCCCGACCTGCTCACGCGTGCGGTGGTCCGGCTGGCCAGCCTGGGTTATGCGGTGCCGGGCGCGGTCATCGTCGTGGGCCTGTTGCTGCCCGTGGGCTGGGTGCAGGCCCGCTGGCCCGAGGCCGGCGCCGCCTACTGGGTCACGGCCACCTCGCTGGGCCTGGTCTGGGCCTATCTGGTGCGTTTCGTCGCCGTGGCCCTGCAGTCCCTGCAAAGTGGTTATGCCCGCATCCCGGCCAGCCTGGACGACAGCGCGCGCATGCTGGGCAGCGGTGGCTGGGGCCTGCTCACCCGGGTGCACTGGCCCTTGCTGCGCCGCTCGGTGATGGCGGCCACCCTGCTGGTTTTTGTGGATGTGATGAAGGAGCTGCCCGCCACCCTGGTGCTGCGGCCTTTCAACAGCGACACCCTGGCCGTGGTGGCCTACCAGCTGGCGCGCGACGAGCGCCTGGGCGAGGCGGCCCTGCCGTCCCTGGCCCTGGTGCTGGTGGGGCTCATCCCGGTGCTGCTGCTCAGCCGCACCCTGCGCGACAAGAATGGCTGATGCAAACGCCGGTTCATCTGTAGAATGAGCATGTACTTATATAACAGGGATCAGCTGTCATGAGCAAGCGTTCCATCCAGACGACCCCGGCCCCTGTGACCGAGCCGGACCAGGTTTTTGAACTGGCCGCGGAAGTCTTTCGTGTCATGTCGGCCCCCATGCGCCTGAAGATCATCAGCCATCTCTGCGATGGCGAGCGCAACGTCAGTTACCTGCTGGGCAAGATCGACACCACCCAGCCCAATATGTCCCAGCATCTGACCACCCTGTACCAGGCGGGTGTGCTGGGCAAGCGCCGCGAGGGCGTGCAGATCTATTACCGCATCATCGACGACCGCGTGGCGGCCCTGTGCCGCGCCGTCTGCACTCAGATCGCCACCGAATCGAATTTCGAGATGCCCCGGGTCGGGCACGGGGCCTCGCCGGCGCCTTGAGCGCTTTTGTATTACCAAAGAAAAAGGGGCCTGACGGCCCCTTTTTGCTGCGCGCGCTTTTGACGCTCAGGGCTTGAGGTAGGCGTAACCTTCCTGCGACTGCAGACGCGCCACCTCGGCCACGCCCGAGGGCACGATCTTGGCTTCCATCAGCACGCGGTCGGGGCTGATGTTGCGTGTTGTCAGCGTGTTGTTGCAGACGCGGAAATCCACGCCCTTGCTTACCAGGTCGCTCACGGAGCCGCTGAACTCGCGGCCCTGGCTGTCCTTGGCGTCCTGCAGCAGGAAGTTGATGCCCGGGCCGTGCGTGACCACCACGATCTTGGCCTTGGGGTCGGCGCTCATGTGGTTGCGAATGTTGTTCAGGATGGCCGGCACCGTGTTCACGTCTGTGTTCACGTGGTACACGGCCTTGACCTGTTGTGTGGCTTGCGCTTGTGCCGCCGACGTGAAACCGAGGGTAGCCGCGCAGGCCAGGGCGAGTGTGGCAATGATTTTGTACATGAGCAACTCCTGAATTCATCAACAAGAAAAAGCCGGCCTGGGCCGGCTGTGGGTCCGGTGTGCCACCGGGCCCGACACGATCAAAGCAGTGTATCCGCCCAGATGTTGTGCGCCCAGTTCATGGCGTAGATGCCCTCGAGCTCGGTGGGGCCGGGCGAAACACCGCCCGAACCCGGCACGGTCTTGTAGGTCTTCTCGGTCGCATCGTACTGGTGGACCGAAGCGACATGCACCACCAGCTTGTCGTTGACGAAGCTGTAGCAGGTGTTGGTGAGCAGCGGTTGCGGGTTGATCTCCAGGCCCGAGAGCTGTGCCACCACGGCAGCGGCCACCACCTTGCCGTGCGAGTTGGCCATGTGGCCGGACTTGGGCATCAGCGGCGCGGCCAGCACCGAGTCGCCGATCACGTGCACGTCCTTGGCCGCAGTGGACTCGAAAGTCTGGTAGTTCACGTTGCACCAGCGGCCGTTGGCGTTGGCCAGGCCCGATTGCATGGCGATCAGGCCCGCGCTCATGTTCGGCAGCACGTTGAGCACGTCGGCCTTCACGTCGTCCGAGGTTTCGAACTTGACGGTATTGGTCTTCGCGTCCACGGCGATGGCCTTGTGGTTGCCGCGGAACTCCAGCATGCCAGCGTAGTTCTCGGCCCAGAACTTCTTGAACAGCGGGCCTTTGGACGTGACGTCCGGGTTCGCGTCGAGGATCAGCACCTTGGACTTCGGTTTCGCTTTCTTGAAGTAGCTGGCCACCTGGCTGGCACGCTCGTAGGGGCCGGGCGGGCAGCGGTAGGGGGCCAGCGGCACGGCGATGGCGTAGACGCCGCCGTCGGGCATGGCCTCGAGCTGGCGCCGCAGCGCGGCGGTCTCGGCGCCGGCCTTCCAGGCCTGCAGGATCTGGCCGGACGCGTTCGCGTCCTTCAGGCCTTCCACGCTGCCCCACATCATGTCCACACCGGGCGAGACGATGAGCTTGTCATAGCCGATGGTGGCGCCGCCGGCCAGCGCGACGGTCTTCTTGCCGCGGTCGATGTCGATCACGCGATCCCGCGCGTGGATCACGCCGTGCGTGCTCTTGAGCTTGTCATAGGGCGTGGTGATGTCGCCCATGGTCTGGGTGCCGCCGATCACCAGGTTGGAGATGGGGCAGGAAATGAAGCTCTCGTTGGGTTCCACCAGCACGACGTCGATCTGGTAGTTGGAGAGCATGCGCACGTATTTGGCGGCGGTGGCACCGCCGTAGCCGCCGCCGATCACCACCACCTTGGCCTTGGCGGGGAGGGGGGCGGTGCTGGCACAACCCACCATGGACAGCGGGCCCAGGGTGCCGAGCGAGAGCGAGGCTTGTACAAAGCTGCGACGTTTCATGTTCGGTCTCCTTCAGCGCTTGAGGGTGGCGAAATAGCTGGCGGCGGACTCGATCTGCTGATCGGTCAGGCCCTTGGCCAGCTGGTGCATCACGGTGGCCGGACGCGTGCCGTTCTTGAACGCGTTCAACTGCTGGACCATGTACTCCTTGGGCATGCCGGCCAGGGACGGGATGGCCGAGCCCTGCACCGTGCGGCCGTCGGTGCCGTGGCAGTTGGCACAGGTCGCGGCCAGCGCACGCTGGTGCAGTTTCGCGGCATCCTGCGCAAAGCCGGAGGTGGCGGCCATGCCGGACAAGAGCATCACGGCAAATCGGGTTCTGAAGCGCATCATGGGTCTCCTTCTGGGTGCACCGGACATGGATCGAAATGAATGTAGCGAGGTGACCCCGCATTGTCGCCCGGTGTTTACCCTGAAACCCATACGGGTATATGGCCGCGCTGTCAGGGTGCCTTCATCTGGGCCTGCGTGCCGCTGACGCGTTCGCTCGGCAGGTGCGTGGCAGCCCGGCTGTCCAGCACCCGGTCCGTCAGGCCCGCACCGGCCCACATGCCGATCAGCGCCAGCCAGGCGGTCAGCGCGAAGATGGCCCCGCCCGTCATGCCCGCACCCACCGCACAGCCCCCGGCCAGCATGGAGCCGAAGCCCATGAACATGGCGCCCGCGATGTAGCGACGCATGCTGTAGCCATCCTTGAAACCTTCGAGCTTGAAGTCTCCGCCGACCAGCGCGCCGAGGAAAGAGCCTGCGAACACACCGGGCAGCAGGCCGAAATCGAAACCCACGGGCGGCGCCGGCGAGGCCAGCACGCGCATCAGCCATTCGGCCGAGGGGCCGCTGAAGGTCAGACCCTGCACCGGTGTCGTGCCAAAGCTGTTGATGGAGATGAGGTGCGTGGCCCACCAGCCCGCCGCCACGGCCAGGCCCGTGCCCATGCCACCTACCCATTTCCACAAACCCCAGCCGCTGCGGATCGCAAAGAACAGGGCGGCTGCGAACCACAGCAGCCCCACCAGCAGGCCGCCCCAGGGGCCGATGCCCGTGAGGGCCAGCAGGTCGCGCGCGGGGCCGCCTTCCACCGTCCACCAGTTGCTGATCGTCATGCGCAGTGGGGCCAGGGCGCCTGCAAGCGCGGCCTGCGCCGTGACGGCGAAGATCAGCCCCGAGAGCAGGGCGCGCAGATTGCCGTTGGCCGACAGCACCAGCAGGCGGCTGGCGCAGCCGCGTGTCATGACCATGCCGGCGCCGAACAGCAGGCCGCCGAGCAGCGCGCCCGAGAGGCTGCCGCGCGTGGCCAGCTGACGGGCGGTGCTGACATCGAGCGCGTGCAACACGATCAATCCCTGCACCGCCACCACCGCGGTCGAGAAAGCCAGCAGCCAGACCGAGAGCTTTTCGCCGAACTTGCCGTGCCAGAACTCGAGCGTGGCCGCGCGCAGGCAGAAGCGCGAGCGCTGGGCGAAAAAGCCGAAGAGCACACCGATGAGCAGGCCGCTGCCTGCCAGCAGGCTGCGTTCGCCGTAGCGCTCGATCCAAAGGGTCAGATCCATGGAAACACCCTAAATTCACTATTTGCTTATATACTAAGTTCTCATCTTGCAGGCAGCTTGACCTGCCTCAAACCGTCGTGATCCGGAGCCCCGAACGCCGTATGAAACTCCGCACCGTTCTCGCCTGTGTCCTGGCCTTGCTGGCCCCGGTCGGTCATGCCGCAGAACCGCCCATGGTGGCGCAGCAGGTCACGCCCAGCGCCTGGTATGTGGAAGGCGTTTCGGCCCTGGGCTCGCAGGCCAACCAGAACTTCATCTCCAACGCGGGTTTTGTCATCACGCCGGCTGGTGTGGTGGTGATCGACGCGCTCGGCTCGCCGTCCCTGGCCGAGCGCCTGCTCGCGCAGATCGCGCGCATCACGCCGCTGCCTGTTACCCATCTGATCGTCACGCATTACCACGCGGACCACATTTACGGCCTGCAGGCCTTCAAGGCGCGTGGCGTGCGCATCATTGCGCACCAGGCGGCACGCCTTTACCTGAACTCGGACACCGCACGCCTGCGCCTGCAGGCCTCGCGGGAGGAAATGGCACCCTGGGTCAACGAGGACACACACCTGGTCGAGGCCGACGAATGGCTGGCCGCGGACCAGACGCTGGTGGTGGGGGGGGTGACCTTCCAGATTCGCAGCGTGGGGCCCTCGCACACACCCGAAGACCTGGTGGTCTACCTGCCCTCGGAAAAAGTGCTGTTTGCGGGCGATCTCGTGTTCCGCAGCCGCATCCCCTATGTGGGCCAGGCCGACAGCCGGCACTGGATTGCCGCGCTGGAGCGCCTGCTGGCCTTCGACGCCACCATCATCGTGCCCGGCCACGGCCCGCTCTCGCGCGAAGCGCGCAAGGACATGCAGCTCACGCACGACTACCTGGTCTACCTGCGCGCCAGCATGGGCCAGGCCGCGGCCAACCTGGAGCCTTTCGACGAGGCCTACGCCAAAACCGACTGGAGCGCTTTCGAGCACCTGCCTCTGTTCCGCGTGGCTAACCGCATGAACGCCTACAACACCTACCTGCTGCTGGAGCAGGAGGGCAAGTGATAAGGTTGTCTGCCATGCCCACCCTGAACCGCCGTTCCCTGCTGCTGGCCGCCGCCCTGCCTGCGCTGTGGCGCCCGGCTGCTGCGGCCGAACTGCCGCCGGCTCGTTCGCTCGGGGACGAACTGACCACGGCCCTGGCCCAGGGCCAGCCCCTGGTGGTGATGGTCAGCCTGGACGGTTGCCCCTATTGCAAGATCGCGCGCGATCACTACCTGGCGCCACTGCGCCAGCAGGAGGGCCTGCCAGTGGTGCAGGTCGACATGCGCAGCCGCGCGCCCGTGCTGGACTTCAGGGGCACCACCGTGACGCAGGACGACCTGGTGCAACGCTGGAAGATCCGCGTCGCGCCCACCGTGCTCTTCTTCGGCCGTGGCGGGGCCGAGGTGGCCGAGCGTCTGGTGGGTGGGTATATCCCTGACTTCTACGGCGCCTATCTGGACCAGCGCCTGGCCCAAGCACGCAACACGTTGCGCTGAACGGGTCTGGCGCGGCGCGGTATAAACGTCGCATGCTCACCCTCTTGCAACGTGTGAAGGAAGCCCGCGTGGACATCGCGGGCCAGACTGTCGGCGCCATTCCAGCCGGCCTGCTCATCCTGCTCTGCGCCGAGCGCGGCGACAGCGAGGCCATTGCCGACAAGCTGCTGGCCAAGATCCTCAAGCTGCGCATCTTTGCCGACGAAGCCGGCAAGATGAACCGCAGCGTGGTAGACGTGAGCGGTGGATTGTTGATCGTCAGCCAGTTCACCCTGGCCGCTGACACGACAGTCGGCAATCGGCCGAGCTTCAACTATGCCGCGCCGCCGGACGAGGGGCGGCGGCTGTACGACTATTTCGTGGCCCGTGCCCAAGCCTCACACGCGGTGGTGCAGACCGGCCAGTTCGCAGCCGACATGCAGGTGCACCTGGTCAATGACGGGCCGGTGACGATACCGATAACCATGCGGTCCTGAATCCATAGCAGGAGCTTTGACCATGAAAAAAGCAAACGCAAGCACGGGCCCGTCGGCCTCCGTGCTCATCTCGGAAAAAATCGCCGGACTCGGCGACTGGCGTGGCCGGGCCCTGGGCCGTATGCGCCAGCTCATCCAGGAGGCCGACCCCGAAGTCGTTGAGGAGTGGAAGTGGATGGGCACGCCCGTTTGGTCGCACGGTGGCATCCTCTGCACGGGCGAAACCTACAAGGACAAGGTCAAGCTCACCTTTCTCAAGGGCGCGTCGCTGAAGGATCCGGCCCGCCTCTTCAATGCCAGCCTGGACGGCAACGCGCGTCGCGCGATCGACATCCTTGAAGGTGTGGAGGTGGACTCCGCCGCCTTCAAGGCACTGATACGCGAGGCGGTGGCCCTCAACAGTGCGGGTAAGTCGAAACCCGCCAGGAAGAAGGCCTAGGCCTGAGGGCGCCGCTTCCGAAACCTCTATTCCGCCTCGATGCCGGCCGACTTGACGATGCGGCCCCATTTCTGCGATTCGGCCACCTGGAATTTGCGCAGATCTTCGGCCGTGCCCGTGAAGATCTCGGTGCCGGTGGACTGGTAGAAGCCGGCGGCCGCGCTGCTATGTGCGGCCTTGACCAGCAGCTCGTTGAGCTTGGCGATCACCGGCGCGGGCGTGCCGGCAGGCACATAGGCGGCAAACCAGTAGGTCATCTCGTAGCCCTTCACGCCGGCTTCGTCGATGGTGGGCAGCTCTGGCGCCAGCGGGCTGCGCTTCTTCGTGGAGACGCCCAGGGCCTTGAGCTTGCCGGCCTTCACCTGCGGCAGGCCCGTGGCCATGTCGGTGATCATCACGTCGATCTGTCCACCGATCAGGTCGGTCACGGCGGGCGGGTTGCTGCGGTAGGGGATGTTGACGATGAAGGTACCCGTCATCTGCTTGAACAATTCACCCGCGATGCGGCTGGACGAACTGCCGCTGCCAAAAGACAGCTTGCCCGGGCGGGCCTTGGCGTATTGCACGAACTCGGACACGTTGTTCACCGGCATGCTCGGGTTCACCACCATGATCTGGCCGCCGCGGCCCAGGGCCGCGACGGGTTCGTAGTCCTTCACCGGGTCGTAGGGCAGCTTCTTGAACAGGTGCTCGTTGGCCGCGTGTGTGGTGTTGGTCGTGATGAAGACGGTGTAGCCATCCGCCTTGGCGGCTTTGGCCGCCTGCGCGCCGATGAAGGCATTGGCCCCGGGTTTGTTGTCGATCACCACGGGCTGCTTGCTCTCCTGCGTCACGCCCATGCCGATGGCGCGTGCCAACTGGTCGGTGGCACTGCCGGCCGCGAAGGGCACGATGAAGGTGATGGGCTTGTCCGGGAAGGGTTGCGCAAGGCCCAGGGCGGGGGCTAGCAGGGCGGCAGCGGCCCAGGCAAGCACGAGCCGTCGGGTGCGGGGCAAGTTCGTCATGGTGGTCTCCTTCGGTTTTATCGTGAATCAATTTTCAGGCCCCGCAAGCAGGGGCAGCAGATCGGCAGGCACGGACAGCGGCAGGTCCAGCAGCCAGTAGGACAGGGCCTTGCCATGGGTGTCCAGGTTCAGCGCATTGTTGACGCCGCCGTCCAGCACCTCGTCCAGCACGAAGTTCATCGCGTGCAGCTGCGGCAAGAGGTAACGCCGCACGGCGGCAGGTTCCCGATGCGCGAAATGGCGGGCCACGGCCTCTTCGGTGATCTGCTCGGCGATCAAAGGATAAAGCTTTTCATGCCAGGCGATCACGCTGATGTTGGAGCGGTTGCCCTTGTCACCCGTGCGCCCGTGAGCCGCGCGGTACAGGGGCACGGTGTGCATGGTGCTCAAGATGCCTCCAGCATGTCAAAGCCCGTGGGCACGGCCGCACGCGGCACCAGGCCCGAGAGCGTGTCCAGGCGCGGTGTCAGTGTGGTGCGCACGCCGCCGCCGCCGGCCGGGCCGCAGGTGTAGAGCGCTGTGACCTCACGTGATAGTCGTTCGGCCTGCGCGCGTTGCGCACAGGCGGTGGCCACGCGCAGGCGCACATCGCGCGCTTGGCCTGGTACTTGTGCGGCCAGCAGGCGACCCGCGTCGTCACCCATCACGCTGAGCACACCGATCAGGTCGGTGCGCAGGGTGAGCTCCGGCAGGCGCTGGCGCAGGATGTCCGCGGCCAGCCGCGCACGCCCCTCGGCGCGTGGGCCGGCATAGGAAATCTCACCCTCTGCCAGCCAGCCGGCATCAAAGCAGACGTTGACCTTGAGGCTGGCTGTGCGCGCATGGCCGCGCACGCCGCGCAGGGCCACGCGGTCCGGGCCGAACTGTTCCAGCTGCGCTACGCTGATGTCGGCCACCACATCGGGCGTGACATAGGCCGCGGGGTCGTGTACCTCGTAGAGCAGCTGTTCCTTCACGCTGGCCAGCGTGACCAGGCCGCCCGTGCCATCGGCCTTGCTGATCACGCAGCCGCCGCGCGCGTTGATCTCCGCAATGGGAAAGCCCACGTGGGCCAGGTCGGGCACGTCCTTGTAGCCCGGGTCGGCGAAGTAACCACCGCAGACCTGGGCCCCGCATTCGAGCAGGTGCCCGGCCATGGTGGCGCCCGCGATGGCGTCCCAGTCGTTGGCGGCCCACCCGTGGTGGGCCAGGGCCGGGCCTACCGTTAGCGAGGGGTCGGCCACACGCCCGGCCACGACGATCTGCGCGCCCGCGCGCAAGGCGGCGGCGATGGCCTCGGCGCCGATGTAGGCGTTGGCGCTCACCACTTTCAGTGACTCCATCTGCGTGCCCAGGTGTTGGCGCAGCAGGGTGCGCTGCCCCGGGGCTGAAAGATCATCGCCTTGGATCACGGCAATCCTCGGTGCCGGCAGGCCAAGTTCAGCAGCCATGCGCTGGATCAGCCGGGCCGCTGCCGTGGGGTTCGCCGCGCCGAAATTGCTCACGATGCGGATGTTGTGCTGCAGACAGCGCGCGAGCACAGGGCGCATGAGCGCGTCGAGCAGGGGCTCGTAGCCGGCTTGCGGGTCCGCGCGGCGCCGCAACTGGGCCAGGGCCAGGGTGCGCTCGGCCAGTGTCTCGAAGATCAATGTGGCGCTGCCGCCGTGTTCCGCCAGCAGGCGCACCAGCGTGTCCACCACCGGGCCGGCTGCGTCCACGCGATCGCCGGAGAAGCCGGCGGCACTGCCGATGAAAAGCGGGGGCGGGTTGGCGCTCATATCTGTCTGTGGTCCTTGGCGCACTGTAGGCCAGCGCTTCCCATCTGTGAAATAGAAAATTAGAATGAATTGATCTGAAAAGCAGATCAATGATCCAGTCTCATCCACGCATGCCCAAGCTACCCGACCTCTCCACGCGCCAGCTGCGCGCTTTCCTGGCCCTGGCCGAGCAGCGCAGCTTCACGCGCGCAGCCGAACAGTTGCACCTGTCCCAGCCCGCCTTCAGCGCCTTGATCCGTGCGCTGGAAGAGGCGCTGCACACGCGCCTGTTCGACCGCAGCACACGCAACGTGGAGCTCACGGCCGAGGGGCGGCTGTTTGAGACTTCAGCGCGCCAGCTGCTGGGCGACTTCGGTGCCGCACTCGGAACCCTGCGCGACCATCTGCAGCTGCGCACCGGCCGCGTGAGCCTGGCTGCGCTGCCCTCGTTGGCCGCAGGCTGGCTGCCGGCCATCCTGGCCGAGTACAAGGCACAGTGGCCAGGTGTCGAGATCCAGCTGCGTGACGCCCTATCGGATGACTGCATCGATCTGCTGCGCGCCGGCACGGTGGACTTCGCCCTGGCCGCGACCGGCCCGCAGACCACGGGCCTGCAGACTGAGGTGTTGTGCTCGGACGGTTTTCATCTGGTGTGCCGCAAGGACCACCCACTGGCCAGGTTCAAGACGGAGGTGATCAAGCTGAAGGACCTTGCGCCCTATCCCTTTGTGCACCTTGCGCGCAACAGCAGCGTGCGCCAGCGTCTCGACGCCGCTGTGCACCCCATGCAGCTCAACACGGTGCTTGAAGTGGAGCACCTGGCCACGGTGGCCGGCATGGTGGAGGCGGGGCTGGGCATCAGCGTGGTGCCCGCACTCACGCTGTTTCATTTCGAACGGCCTGCGCTGGTGACGAAGGCTTTGAAGCTGCCGGGGCTCAAACGCAGGATCTATGTGGTGCGGCGGGCGGGGGAGAGCCTGTCGGTGGCGGCGGAGGCGCTGCGGGGGCTGATCGTGGAACGGTTTGCGCTGGCGAAGAACGTATTGACCTAGCCAGCTGCCGCTTACTCGTATGGATTCCCGTACCCCATCCCTTCCATCAGCAGTACTTCCAGTGTCTCCATCTCCAGCGCATCGACCTCGTTCGTCTCATGCTCGTAGCCCTGCGCATGCAGGGTGCCATGCACCAGCAGGTGGGCGTAGTGCTCTTCCAGGGTCTTGCCTTGTTCCTTCGCTTCCTTCGCCACCACGGGCGCGCACAGCACCAGGTCGGCGCTGACCACGGGTTCGCGTGTGTAGTCGAAGGTCAGCACATTGGTGGCGTAGTCCTTGCGACGGTATTCGCGGTTCAGCGCACGGCCCTCTGCGGCACCGACGATGCGCACGGTAATCTCGGCATTGCGCAAGAGCGCCATGCGCATCCAGCGTGCCACGCGGGCCTTGCCCAGCAGTTTCTTGTGGCTGTCCGGCACGGCGGCGCCGAACTGCAGCGACAGATCCAGTTCCGGCAAGGCGTTCATGCCGCGTCTCCCGGCTTCCGTTTGTCGTAGGCGTCCACGATGCGGGCCACCAGGGGGTGGCGCACCACGTCGGCGCTGGTGAACCTGCACATGGCGATGCCCTTGACGCGCTTGAGCACGCGCTCCCCGTCGATCAGGCCACTGAGTTGCGTCTTGGGCAGGTCGATCTGGCTCACGTCGCCCGTGACCACGGCGCGCGAGCCGAAGCCGATACGCGTGAGGAACATCTTCATCTGCTCGGGCGTGGTGTTCTGCGCTTCGTCCAGGATGACAAAGGCGTTGTTCAGTGTGCGCCCGCGCATGAAGGCCAGGGGCGCGATCTCGAGCGCATTGCGCTCGAAAGCCTTCTGCACCTTCTCGTAACCCATCAGGTCATACAGCGCGTCGTAGAGCGGGCGCAGATAAGGGTCGATCTTCTGTGTCAGGTCACCGGGCAGGAAACCCAGGCGTTCACCCGCTTCCACAGCCGGGCGGGTGAGCACGATGCGCTGCACCGCGCTGCGCTCCAGCGCGTCCACCGCGCAGGCCACGGCCAGGTAGGTCTTGCCGGTGCCGGCCGGGCCGATGCCGAACGTGATGTCGTTGCCGGCGATGCTTTCCAGGTAGTGGGCCTGGTTGGGCGTGCGCGCGCGCAGCTCGTGGCGCCGCGTCTGCAGAGCCTCACCGTCTTCCGTCAGCGGCATGGAACTGTCGCTGGCCAGCAGCAGCTGCACGATGGCGTCGTCGATGGGTTTGGTCGCCATCTCGTAGAGCGCCTGCAGCACTTCCATGCTGCGTTGTGCCTGTTTCTTGGGGCCTTCCACCTTGAACTGTTCGTGGCGGTGGGCGATCTTGACGTGCAACGCGTTTTCGATGGTGCGCAGATGTTCGTCGGCGGGGCCGCACAGGCGGGCCAGGCGCGCGTTGTTGGGCGGGGAGAAGAGGTGACGCAGAATCAACTGATAATTCCTTGAATAGATCTCCAATGATAGGCGTCCCATGATCGGCAGGCTCTCCGGCACCCTCCTCGAAAAGAACCCTCCCCAGGTCCTGGTGGACTGCAATGGCGTGGGCTACGAAGTCCAGGTGTCCATGAGCACCTTCTACAACTTGCCCAACCTGGGCGAAAAGGTGGCCCTGCTCACGCATTTCGTGGTGCGCGAGGACGCGCAACTGCTCTACGGTTTCGGTACCGCGGTCGAGCGCGAGGCCTTTCGTGAACTCATCAAGATCTCGGGCGTGGGCCCGCGCACCGCGCTGTCCGTGCTTTCGGGCATGAGCGTGGGCGAGCTGGCCCAGGCCGTCAGCCTGCAGGAGGCCGGTCGCCTGGTCAAGGTGCCGGGCATAGGCAAGAAGACGGCCGAGCGTTTGCTGCTCGAATTGAAGGGCAAGCTGGGCGCCGACATCGGCGCGCCCCATGCGCAGCCGGGCAGCGACGCACAGGCCGACATCCTGCAGGCCCTGTTGGCCCTGGGCTACAGCGACAAGGAAGCCGCCGCCGCGCTCAAGGCCCTGCCCAAGGACGTGGGCGTGAGCGAAGGTATCAAGCTCGCGCTCAAGGCGCTGGCCAAATAGACAGACGCTGAACCGCACCGGTTCAGCCTGGCCATGCGGGCACGGGCGAGGTGCAAGGCTTCGCCCTTTCTCGCCCTGTATGGCGCAAAACCCCGGTGATGTTTTGCCCAGTCCGGTTTCCCGGATCGAGGGTAAACACCGATCTTCATATTCATTTAATTAATGAAAAATTACAGACACTCAAATCTGTGGTTTGGGTAGCCCTGAACACTTACAAGAAAGATTCCATCATGAGACTCAATCGTATTTTTCTGGCTTGCGCCGTGGCCCTGTCCATGAGCGTGGCCGTGGCAGGTGAGGTCGAAGTACTGCACTACTGGACGTCCGGCGGCGAGGCCAAGTCGGCCGCCGAACTCAAGAAGATCCTCTTGAGCAAGGGCCACGCCTGGAAGGATTTCGCCGTGGCCGGCGGCGGTGGCGACAACGCCATGACCGTGCTCAAGAGCCGTGTGGTATCGGGCAACCCGCCGGCGGCCGCGCAGATCAAGGGCCCGGCCATCCAGGAATGGGCGCAGGAAGGCGTGCTGGCCAATCTGGACGAAGTGGCCAAGGCCGAGAAGTGGGACACCCTGCTGCCCGGCGTGGTGGCCAATGTCATGAAGTACAAGGGCGCCTACGTGGCGGCGCCGGTGAACGTGCACCGCGTGAACTGGGTCTGGGCCAATCCCGAGGTGCTCAAGAAGGCCGGCGTGAGCGGCATGCCTGCCAACTACGACGAGTTTTTTGCCGCAGCCGACAAGATCAAGAAGGCCGGCTTCATTGCCGTGGCCCACGGTGGCCAGAACTGGCAGGACTTCACCACCTTTGAATCGGTGGTGCTGGGCGTGGGCGGTGCCAAGTTCTACCAGGACGCGTTGGTGAAACTGGACCCCAAGGCCATCGATTCGGCCACGATGAAGAAGTCCTTCGAGACCTTCCGCAAGATCAAGAGCTACACCGACACGGCAGCGCCGGGCCGCGACTGGAACCTGGCCACGGCCATGGTGATGCAGGGCAAGGCCGGTTTCCAGTTCATGGGCGACTGGGCCAAGGGCGAGTTCATCGCGGCAGGCAAGAAGCCGGGCAAGGACTTCCTCTGCGCCGCGGCGCCGGGCACGGCCAACGCCTTCACCTTCAACGTGGACTCCTTCGCCATGTTCAAGCTCAAGGATGCGAACGCCCAGAAGGCCCAGGGTGCGCTGGCCGCGGCCATCATGAGCACGGACTTCCAGGAAGTGTTCAACCTCAACAAGGGTTCGATCCCGGTGCGCCTGAACATGTCCATGGCCAAGTTCGACGATTGCGCCAAGCTTTCCAGCAAGGACTTCGTGGACACCGCCAAGACCGGCGGCCTGGTGCCCTCGGTGGCGCACGGCATGGCCATTGCGCCAGCGACCGAAGGCGCGATCAAGGACCTGGTGAGCCAGTTCTGGAACGACGACAAGATCAGCGTGGACGACGGTGTGAAGCGTTTGCTGACCGCGGCCAAGACGCGTTGAATAGCGGCGCCCCTGCCGCTCTCGGGGAAGAGCGTTTTGCTCTTCCCCTTTTTTTTGAATGCGTGAACCGTCGTGAGCTCGATAGACCGATTGGAAAAATGGTTGCCCAAGCTGGCGCTGGCGCCCGGCCTGGTGCTGGGCCTGGCTTTCGTGTACGGCCTGATGATCTGGAATGGCGTGCTGTCGGTCTCGGTCTCGCGCATGCTGCCCAACTACGAACTGGTGGGCCTGGCGCAGTACACCAAGCTGTGGGAGATGGACCGCTGGTGGGTGGCGCTGAAGAACCTGGGTATCTTCGGCCTGGGTTATGTGGGCGGCTCCATGACCCTGGGCATCCTGCTGGCCATCCTGCTGGACCAGAAGATCCGCGCCGAGGGTTTCATCCGCACCGTCTACCTCTACCCCATGGCCCTGTCCTTCGTGGTCACGGGCACGGTCTGGAAGTGGCTGCTCAACCCCAGCCTGGGGCTGGAAAAGCTGTTGCATGACTGGGGTTGGGAAAGCGCCAGTTTTGGCTGGCTGGTCGATAACGAGATGGCGATCTACTGCGTGGTGATCGCGGGGGTCTGGCAGTCGGCCGGCTTCACCATGGCCCTGTTCCTGGCCGGCCTGCGCAGCATCGATGACAGCATCATCAAGGCCGCGCAGATTGACGGCGCCTCCTTGCCGCGCATCTACTGGCGCATCGTGCTGCCGGCGCTGCGGCCGGTCTTCTTCTCCACGCTCATGGTGCTCTCGCACCTGGCGATCAAGAGCTTCGACCTGATCATGGCGCTGACCGCGGGTGGGCCGGGTTACGCCACCGACGTGCCCGCTACCTTCATGTACGCCATGAGCTTCACGCGCGGGCAGATCGGCCTGGGCGCGGCGAGCGCCATGATCATGCTGATGACGGTCGCGGCCCTGGTCGTGCCCTATCTCTATAGCGAACTGCGGAGCAAGCCTCATGAGCGCTAGACCAAAGTCTTGGTACTGGCTCAGTCGCGGCCTGATCTATGGCAGCCTGGGCCTGGGTGCATTGCTCTTCCTCACGCCTCTGTACGTGATGGTGATCACCTCGCTCAAGGATGCCGAACAGATACGCGAAGGCAATCTACTGGCCCTGCCGACCACGCTGAACTGGGAGTCGTGGACGCTGGCCTGGTCCACGGCCTGCACGGGCGCGCAATGCTCTGGCCTGCAGCCCTATTTCTGGAATTCGGTGCTGATGGCCGTGCCGGCGGTGCTGCTGTCCACGGCCTGGGGTGCGATCAACGGTTATGTGCTGAGCCTGTGGAAGTTTCGCGGCAGCGACACCCTGTTCGCCCTGCTGCTGTTCGGCGTGTTCATGCCCTTCCAGGTGGTGCTGCTGCCCATGAGCCAGGTGCTGGGCTGGCTGGGCCTGTCCAGCTCCGTCGGCGGGCTGATCCTGGTGCACCTGCTCGCGGGCCTGCCCAGCACCACGCTCTTTTTCCGCAACTACTATGCGGCCATCCCCGGCGAGCTGCTGCGCGCGGCGCGCATCGATGGAGCGGGTTTCTGGACCATCTTCCTGCGCATCATCCTGCCCATGTCCACGCCCATCGTGATGGTGACGCTGATCTGGCAGTTCACCCAGATCTGGAACGACTTTCTGTTCGGTGTGGCCTTTACCGGGGCGGACTCCAAACCCGTCACCGTGGGTCTGAACAATCTGGCCAACACCACAAGCAGCGTGAAGGCCTACAACGTGGACATGGCGGCCGCGCTGATTGCCGGCCTGCCCACCATGCTGGTCTATGTGCTGGCAGGGCGATATTTTGTGCGCGGGCTGACTGCCGGCGCCGTGAAGGGTTGAGGGTAGAACGAGATGGCATCAGCACTGGATATCCGCGGAATCCGCAAATGTTTTGGCAAGGGCGACAAGCTGGTGGAGGTGCTCAAACGCATCGACATCAGCGTGAGCCCGGGCGAGTTCCTGATCCTGGTGGGGCCGTCGGGCTGCGGCAAGTCCACCCTGCTCAACCTGATCGCGGGCCTGGACGACCCGACCGAGGGCGAGATCCGCATCGGCGGGCGCGACGTGGTGGGCGTGCCGCCAGCGCAGCGCGACATCGCCATGGTGTTCCAGAGTTATGCCCTGTACCCGACCATGAGCGTGGCCGAGAACATCGGGTTTGCCATGGAGATCCGCAAGGTGCCCAAGGCCGAGCGCGAGCAGCGCATCGCCGAGGTGGCGGCCATGTTGCAGATTGGCCATCTGCTGGACCGTCGGCCTTCGCAGCTCTCGGGCGGGCAGCGCCAGCGCGTGGCCATGGGCCGGGCCCTGGCGCGCAAGCCTGCGCTGTTTCTGTTCGACGAGCCGCTGTCCAACCTCGATGCCAAGCTGCGCGTTGAGATGCGGGCCGAGATCAAGCGCCTGCACCAGATGAGCGGCATCACCAGTGTCTATGTCACGCACGACCAGATCGAGGCCATGACCCTGGGCAGCCGCATCGCTGTCATGAAAGACGGGCTGGTGCAGCAGCTGGGCACACCGGACGAGATCTACAACCGGCCGGCCAACACCTATGTGGCCACCTTCATCGGCTCGCCGACCATGAACCTGATCGCCGGCACGACGGCGCTGGATGGCAACGGTTTCGTGCTGCCCGAGGCCCTGCTGTCGCTGGCCTGCCCGGCACCGGCCCACCAGGCCTTGACCCTGGGTGTCCGGCCCGAGCATCTGTTGTTCAGCGACAGCGCAGCGTGGCGGGGTGAGGTCAATGTGGTGGAGCCCACCGGTGCCGACACCTATGTGGTGGTACAGACCGCTGCGGGCATGGTGACGGTGCGTACCTCACCGCAGATTCCCGTGCGCCCCGGCGACCGTGTAGGGCTGGACATCAGCCCAGGCCAGGCGCACTGGTTCGACGCTGCTTCAGGCGTCCGGATCTAGGCGTGGCAGCAGGAGACGCACGCGCAGGCCGCTGCCTGTCTGAGCCGTTTCGATCTGCGCCTCGCCACCGTGCCGGCGCGCGATCTCCTGCACGATGGACAGGCCCAGACCGCAGCCGCCCGGCAGCTCGCTGCCGCGCCAGAAGCGCTCGAAGGCCTGTTCGCGCAGCGCGGCGTCGAGCCCGGGGCCGTTGTCCTCGACGCGCAATTCGATCTGCGGCCCCTGGTCCAGCACGGCGATGGTGATGGTGCTGTCACCCTCGCCGCGGCCATAGCGCAGGGCGTTGTCGATCAGGTTGCCCAAGGCCTCGCGCAGCAGCAGCTCGGAGCCGAGCACCCAGGCCTGGTCCAGCCCTTCGTAGCCCAGGTCCACCTGCAGGCTGACCGCGCGGGGGCTGAACTCGCGCGCGACAGCCTGGGCCAGCTGGGCCAGGTCGATGGCCTGCATGGGGACGTCGGCGCCGCTGCGCGCGAGCATCAGCAGCTGGTTGAGCAGGTGGGCGCTGCGCAGGGCACCGGCGTGCACCTTGTGCAGCCGCGCCTGGATGAGCTCGGGCTCTTCTTCCTTGAGGGCCAGGTCGGTCTGGCTGATCAGTCCGGCCAGGGGGGTGCGCAGCTGGTGGGCCGCATCGTTGATGAAACGTTTCTCCTGCACCATATTGCGTGCCACGGATGCGAGCAGGCGGTTGATGGCGGTGAGCAGGGCGTGGACTTCGCGTGGCGCCGTGGTCAGTTCCAGCGGGGTCAGCTCATGCGGCGAGCGGTGCTGGAGTTGCGCCTCAAGGCGGGTCAGGGGCTGCATGCCGCGCTTGATGCCGGCGTAGACCAGGACACTGAGCATCAGCCCCAGTACCAGCAGGGGGGCGAGCAGGTCGGCGACAAGTTCGCGCGCGATGCGGTCGCGCGCCACATAACTCTTGGCCAGCTGCACGCGCAGCAGCAGCGCGGCGTCGCTGTCGCCATAGGGCACGTCCAGGGCCACCGCCCGCATGACGCGGCCGTTCTGCTCGGTGCGGTAGACGGCCGGTACGCCGGGGCTCAGGGGCAGGGGCGGCTCGGCGAAGGACTGGTTGCCGATCAGGAACTTGCCGGGCGGGGATGACACCATGTAGTTCACACGGTCCTCGGGCTCTTCTTCGATGATGGACTGGGCCGCCCTCGGAAAGTCCACCAGCAGGCCGGAACCGATGGGCTTGACCTGCCGCGCCAGCGAGCGCACCGATTGCAACAGGGACTGGTCGAGCGCCTTTTCGGCCGAGATCAGCGCGATGCGATAGGCCAGGGCCCCGCCTACCAGCCACAGCACCAGCTGCGGCAGCAGCAACCAGGCCAGCAACTGGCGGCGCAGCGAGGGGATGGACTTCATGCCATCTCGAGCATGTAACCCAGGCCGCGGATGTTGCGGATGCTCACGCCGGTGCCCTGCAACTTGCGGCGCAGGCGGTGCACGTAGACCTCCAGCGCGTTGGAGGCAATGGGCTCGGAGCCGTCGGTCTGCCAGACCAGCAGCACGTTGTCGCGGCTGACGACCTGGTTGATCTGCGCGTGCAGCACCCGCAGCAGCTCCCATTCGCGTTGGGTCAGCACGATGGCCTGGCCCTGCACCCAGACGCGCGGTTGTTCGGTGTCGAATTGCAGGCCCTGCGTGGACGCGGGAGGCTCGTCGCTGGCGCCCTGGGCTTCGAAGGCGGGCAGGCGCGCGCGCCGCAGCAGAGCCTGCAACCGCGCACAGAGCTCGGCATTGCCGAAGGGTTTGGTCAGGTAATCGTCGGCGCCGGCCATCAGGCCTGCAACCCGGTGGTCGATGCTGTCGCGCGCGGTCAGGATCATGACGGGCAGGCTCTCGAAGCGTTCGCGGATCCAGCGCAGCAGTGTCATGCCGTCGACCTTGGGCAGGCCCAGGTCCAGCAGCACCGCGTCCACGGCCTGGGTCTCCAGCTGTTGCTGGGCGCTGGCGCCGTCGGCGCAGGCCAAGGTGCGGTGGCCGGCGTGTTGCAGCAGGTCCGACAGGCTGTCACGCAGCAGTTCGTCGTCTTCTACGATGAGGATGAGCGCCATGCGAAGAATTGTGCCTCAGCCATTTGTGGCAGCGGGCTCACCACTGCGTCAGGTTCAGGGCCTGCGACGCTCCTTGCAAGGCAGGCGAAACCGGGCTCTGGATGACCCAGGTCGGGACGGCGGCGAGGTAGGTTTTGAAGCGGCCCTTGCTTTCGAAACGCTGGCGGAAGGGCGAACGGTCGAAACGCTCGCCCAGGCGGGGCACGATGCCACCGCCGATGTAGATGCCCCCACGTGCGCCCAGGGTCAGGGCCAGATCCCCGGCCACGCTGCCCAGCAGGCCGCAGAACATGTCCATGGCCTGAGCGGCGGTGGACTGCGGGAGTGTCTCGGCGCGTTCCATCACCTCGGCCGGCGTGGTGATCTCGCGGCCCTGCCCGTCCTTGAGTTCGCACAGGGCGTGGTAGAGGTCCACCAGGCCCGGGCCGGAGATGACGCGTTCGGCCGAGACATGGCCGTAACGCAGTCGCAGCTGTTCGATGGCGGCGTACTCCTGGGCATTGCTCGCGCTCAGGGTGACATGTCCGCCTTCGCCCGCGATGGGCAGCCATTTGTCCTGGTGCCCCAGGGGCAGTAGGCCCGAAACCCCCAGGCCCGTGCCTGGCCCGATGAGGCCGATCGCCGCCTGTACCGCCGCCTGGCCGGGGCCTACCTGGCGCAGTTGATCGCGCGGCAATTGGGGCAGGGCCAGGGCCAGGGCCGTGAAGTCGTTGAGCAGCAGCAACCGCTGCAGGCCTAGGGCTTCGCGCGTGGCCTGTATGGAGAACTTCCAGTGGTGGTTGGTCATTGCGACCTGGTCGCCCGTGACCGGGTTGGCGATGCCGAAAGCGGCGCAGGCCGGCGCGGGCAGGCCTTGTGTCTGCAGATAGGCCTGGCCCGCTGCGACGAGTGAAGCGTGTTCGGCGCAAGGCAGCACCTGCACACGGCTGATGGGCGCGCCCGCGTGCTCCTGCCAGCCGAAACGCGCATTGGTGCCGCCGATGTCACCGAGCCAGCGCGGATAGGCGGACGGGGCAGTGGGCGAGGGGACCAGGGATTCAAACATGGGCTGTTTATGTGGTGAGCCAGAGTGCCAGGGGCGTGTGCTGCTGGTGCAGGAGATGCGAGACAGGCAATTGGTCTGTGGGTGCAAGCAGGGCCTGCTGCAGGGTGGCCAGCTTGTCAGCGCCCGATACAGGCAGCACCAGATGGCGCGAGCGCAGGATCTGGGCCAGGGTTTGCGTCAGGCGCGCATGGGGTGCGGTGAGGGGCGTCATGCCCGCGCAAACCAGCGATGACCGGGGATCCAGCGCGGCAGCCAGGCCGGGCGCAGCTGGGAAGAGGGATGCGGTGTGGCCATCGGTGCCCATGCCCAGCACCATGACATCGGCGGGGCCGAGCGCGCGCAGGTCGGCATCGGCCTTCTGTACCAGCGTGGCCAGGGGGGGCAGTGGCAGCTTGAGCTGGGGCACCATGGCATGCAACCGTGCCTGTGCTGCGGGCCCTTGCAGCAGGTGTGTGCGCACCAGCAGGGCGTTGCTGGCTTCGTGCGTGGCAGGGACGTAGCGTTCGTCGACCAGGGTGATGTGCAGTTGCGACCAGTCCAGGGCCTGCTGTCGCAGGGCCTCGAACAGCGCGATCGGTGATTTGCCGCCCGAGACGCTGAGCACCGCGTGGCCGCGCGCCATCATGGCCGCCTTTAGTCGCACGGCGATGTCGCGGGCCAGTTCGGTGGCCAGCAGCGCAGCGGCCACCCGGTGGACTTGCAGATGGCGGTGTTGCGCCAGCAGCTCGTGCAGCGGGTCGACCGCGCCCATCAGGACTCCTCGAACCAGGTGAGGTTCTCGCGGGCCATCAGGGCCGACGAGGCGGCGGGCCCCCAGCTGCCGGCCGCATAGTGCCGCGGTTTTTCGTCCAGGGCTTTCCAGCCGGCCAGGATGGGGTCGATCCAGCTCCAGGCGGCTTCGAGTTCGTCGCGGCGCATGAAGTGGGTCAGGCGCCCCTTGATCACGTCCATCAGCAGGCGCTCGTAGGCATCGGCGCGGCGCTTGCTGGATGACTCCTGCAGGTCCAGGCTCAGGCGCACCGGGTGCAGGTTCATGCCCGAGCCGGGTTCCTTGACCATCATGGCCAGCTGGATCGATTCCTCGGGCTGCAGGCTGATGATGAGGCGGTTGGGCTGCAGGCTGGGGCTCTTGCCGAAGATGGAGAAAGGCTGTTCGGTGAATTCGATGATGATTTCCGACTGGCGTTTCTGCAGGCGCTTGCCGGTGCGCAGGAAAAAGGGCACGTTGGCCCAGCGCGCGTTGTCGATGTGTGCGCGCAACGCCACGAAGGTCTCGGTCTGGCTGTGGGCGGGCACGTCGGCTTCCTGCAGATAGCCCGCTGCTGCTGCGCCCTCGCTCACGCCGGCGCTGTATTGCCCGCGCACGGTATCGCGCTTGACGGCGGCCACATCCATCTTGCGCAGGGAACGCAGCACCTTGAGCTTCTCGTCGCGCACGTCGTCGGCGTTGAGCGAAATGGGCGGCTCCATGGCCACGATGCACAGCAGCTGCAACAGGTGGTTCTGCACCATGTCGCGCAGCGCGCCGGCGCCATCGTAGAAGCCCGCGCGCGAGCCCACGCCCACGGTTTCGGCCACCGTGATCTGCACGCTGCGGATATAAGGCGCGCGCCACAGTGGTTCGAAGATGGCATTGCCGAAGCGCAGCACCATGAGGTTCTGCACCGTCTCCTTGCCCAGGTAGTGGTCGATGCGGTAGATCTGGTCTTCGCGGAAGTGACGGGCGATCTCGGTGTTGATGGCCTGGGCCGAAGCCAGGTCCACCCCCAGGGGCTTTTCCACCACCACGCGCGCGTGCTGGTCGATCAGCCCGGTGGCATGCAGCTGGGCGCAGATCTGCGCGAACAGGTCCGGTGCGGTGGCCAGGTAGAACACGCGCATGGCGTCCGGGCTCAGGGCCTGCTGCAGCTTGCCGTAGGCAGCGGCCTGTGTGACATCCAGGTCCACATAGTCCAGGCGCGCCATGAAACTCTGCCAGCTCACATCGGACCAGGATTCGGCTTCGATGAACTCGACCGATTTCTCGTGGATGAATTTCAGGTAGGCATCGTGGCCCCAGGCCTGGCGGCCGATGCCGACGATGCGGGTGCTCGCGGGCAGGCGCTCGTGCAGGTGGGCCATGTAGAGCGCGGGCAGGAGCTTGCGAAACGCCAGGTCCCCCGTGCCGCCGAAGATGACGATGTCCAGTGCTTGGGGTGTCGCGTCTGCGTTGTTGCTCATGCTGGTCATAGGATGATGCGGCACGCGCGTGGGCACAGGTCGGGCGGGTGTGGCTGGCGAACTCTCGGCGTCCCCGTCCCTTCCATGCCTCGGCGGCATGGCCTGGGCGGGAAGCTTTTAAGAATACTGTAATGTAACTTGGTTACAGGCCGGGCTCAACCTGGCCCACACAGACCGAGCGGGCCGTCGCCGGGTTCAGGGGCGCCCGCCGGGCGCGATCAGGGCCGCGTCCCGCACGGGCCGGCCGTGCAGGGGCTGCACCGGGCGCGCATTGTTGGCATAGAGCTGGCCGAACAGGCGCAGCTGCTCCCGGCTGATGCTTACCGGCTGTTTGAGGATGAGCCAGAGCACGCCCTCGGTGCAGGGCGGCGTGGTCAGCGAGCCGATGTACTGGTAATAGCGCTGGTCCTTCGGCAGGATCTCGCCCACATGGATCAGGTCCGGCGGCAGGCGCACGCTGTCGTTCACGTCCAGCGGCATATGGGTCCAGACCTTCTGGATCAGCGTGTTGGGCTCGCCGGCTTCCAGCAGCACGGCCAGCACGGCCAGCTGGCCCAGCTCGTTGCGGTGCACGAAGTGCCCCACCATGGGGTAACCCTGGCCGTTGATGCGCTCTTCCGAGGGGTGGTGGAAGTGGAACTGCAGCAGCTGGTAGGTACTGCCGCGCACGGTCAGGCTGTTCTCGCCGTACACGTTCACCTGGATGGTGTGGCCGTTGTTCAGCACCGTGCCCTTGCTCGGCGTGTAGCTGAACTGGATGGCCTCGGCCGGGCCTTTGAGGGTGTCGTTGTCGTCGATGGCGATGGGAGACTGGCGCTGCCCGCTGGCGCAGGTGGCGTAGTCGGCCTTGAGCTTGCTCCAGTTCGCCGGGGCACCCTCGCCTTCGTAGCTCCAGTGGATGTCCCTGTGCGGGGCCGCCGGCGCCGCTGCGGCCGGGGCCGAGGGGCGCTGCTGGCGGATCACCAGGCCGGGTTCGCGCGGACGCGGGGCCGCCACGGCCGGCGCGGCGGGGGGCTGGTGGTCCACCTTGTTGATGGGGGGCGGCGCGCCAGGGGCCAGGCCCGCGTTGCTGCTTTTGCCGTCGATGAGGAGGTTCAGGCGCTTTTTGGTCGGATCGCCGCCTTTCATGGCGTCGCGCAACTGCGACTCGATGTCGATACGGGTGCCTTCCACACGCGCAGGAGCCGGGGCCGAGGCTGCGGGCGCGGGAGCCTCGGCCGGTGCGGCGCGGGCAGGGGCCACGGCCGGCTCGGCGGCCCGGGCGCGCGGCAACAGGGCAAGTGCCAGCAGGCCGGCCAGCAGGCAGGCTTGGACCGGGTGCAGGGACAGGGAGCGGGCAGTGGTTTTCATGGGCAGTCTCGGGGCTATCTGCCATGCTATCGGCAAAGTGGCTGAATAACTTGAGTCGGCTATAGTCGCAACAGCCTTGCCAGACCGGCGAGGCACCCATTTCTCCCTCTGATTTTCCCTGACGGCCGTGAGCATCCAGACCGACGACTTTGAAATGCCCTCCGGCCCGCGTGTGGTCTCGGCCGCGCCCGTTTCGCCCGGCGAGGAGGCCATCGAGCGCGCGCTGCGGCCCAAGCTGCTCGACGAGTACGTGGGCCAGGTCAAGGTGCGTGAGCAGCTGGAGATCTTCATCGGCGCGGCGCGCAAGCGCGAAGAGGCGCTGGACCATGTGCTGCTCTTCGGCCCGCCCGGGCTGGGCAAGACCACGCTCTCGCACATCATCGCGCACGAGCTCGGCGTGAACCTGCGCCAGACCAGCGGCCCTGTGCTGGAAAAGCCCAAGGACCTGGCCGCGCTGCTGACCAATCTCGAGAAGAACGACGTGCTCTTCATCGACGAGATTCACCGTCTCTCGCCGGTGGTGGAGGAAATCCTCTACCCCGCGCTGGAGGATTACCAGATCGACATCATGATCGGCGAGGGGCCGGCCGCACGCAGCATCAAGCTGGACCTGCAGCCCTTCACCCTGGTGGGTGCCACCACGCGCGCCGGCATGCTGACCAACCCGCTGCGCGACCGTTTCGGCATTGTGGCGCGGCTGGAGTTCTACTCCTCCGAAGAGCTGGGCCGCATCGTCACGCGCAGCGCCGGCCTGCTCAACGCGCCCATGGACGCGGAGGGCGGTTTCGAGATCGCGCGTCGTTCGCGCGGCACGCCGCGCATTGCCAACCGCCTGTTGCGCCGTGTGCGCGACTACGCCGAGGTCAAGGGCACGGGGCGCATCACGGTGGAGATGGCGAACAAGGCCCTGGCCATGCTGGATGTGGACCCGCAGGGTTTCGACCTGATGGACCGCAAGCTGCTGGAGGCCGTGATCCACCGTTTCGACGGTGGCCCTGTGGGCCTGGACAACATCGCCGCGAGCATCGGCGAGGAAGCCGGCACCATCGAGGACGTGATCGAGCCCTATCTGATCCAGCAGGGTTTCCTGCAGCGCACGCCGCGCGGGCGCATCGCCACCCTGGCGGCCTACCGCCACCTGGGCGTGGCGCCGCCCAAGACCGACGGCAGCCTCTTCGAAGCCTGACATGATCAAGCTTTCCGGCAAGACCCGCTGGATCCTCCTGGCCCTGCTGCTCGTGCTGGCCCTTCTGGGCATGACGCTACTGGCGCTGCGGGCACCGCGCGCCGAGGCGCTGCTCATGCAGCCTGGTCCCCTGTTGCGCACCCTGCAATTCTCGGCCCGTGTGGCCACGCTCTCGCGTGTGGAAGTAGGCAGCACCGTGACCGGCCGGGTGGAGCGGGTGCTGGTGCGCGAGGGCGCCCAGGTCAGGCGCGGCGAGATGCTGGTGCGCCTGGAGACGGATGAGCTCAGGGCCGCCGAGGCCCAGGCCGTGGCCTCTGAACGCCAGGCCGAGGCGACCTTGCAGGCCGCGCGCGCCACCTACGCGCGTGCCGAACAACTGGTCAAGCAAAACTTCTACAGCGCCGCGCAGCTCGACGAGGCGCGGCGCGCGGTCGATGTGGCCGTGGCCCAGCAGGGTGCGGCCCGCGCCGCCGTCACCGCCGCGCGCGCACGGCTGGAGCAGGCCAGCATCGAAGCCCCGGCGGATGCGCGCGTGCTCGCGCGCATGGTCGAGCCCGGCCAGATCGTGCAACCCGGCAAGGCCTTGATGAACCTGGCCCTGTCCGGCCCCACGCAACTGGTGGCCCAGGTTGACGAACGTTTCCTCGACCAGCTGCAGGTGGGACAGAACGCCCAGGTGGTGGCCGACGCCTTTGCCAGCCAGCGTTTCGCGGCCCGGGTGCTGAGCATCGCCCCGGTGGTGGACGCGCAGCGCGGCGCCATCGAGGTCAAGTTCAACCTGACGCAGGATGCGCCCGCCTACCTGCGCGAGGACATGACGCTGTCGGTCGAGGTGGAGACGGCCCGTCGCGAGCAGGCCCTGGCCTTGCCGCTGTCCGTGCTGCGTCAGGCCACTGCCGAGACGGCCAGGGTCTGGGTGGTGGTGGATGGTGTGGTGCAGGAGCGCACCCTGCGCCTGGGGCTGCGCACCCTCGCGGCCGTGGAAGTGCTGGAGGGACTGCGCATGGGTGACCTCGTGCTGACCGGCACGGTCTACAAGCCCGGCCAGCGCGTCACGGCACTGGTGGTGCCCTGGCAGAACTCCGCGTTGCCCGCCGTGCGAACCGAAGACGCCGGCTCGGCCATGACCAACGCCATCGGAAGGTGAGAGCCCGGCCATGACAGGATGGCTGGGCTTCGAACTCCGTGTGGCGCTGCGCTTCCTGCGCGAAGGCCGCATGCAGACCCTGCTCATCATCATCGGTGTCGCCGCCGGCGTGGCCGTGGTGGCCTATATCTCGGCGCTGATTTCGGGTTTGCAGGGCAGTACCTTGACCAAGACCCTGGGCGCGCAGGCCCACATCACCCTGCGTGCGCCCGACGACACCGTGACGCCGGCACGCGCCGCCGACAACACCCTGGCGCTGACCGAGACCCAGCCGCGTGTGCAGCGCCTGCGCTCGGTGGCCAACTGGCAGGCCCTGCTGCCGCTGCTGGAACAGATGGACGCCATCGCCGCCGTCTCGCCCATGGTTTCGGGCTCGGGCCTGGCCTTGCGTGGCGAGGCCACGCAGGCCATCGCCCTGATGGGTGTGGAACTCGACCGTTATGACCGTATCGTCGGCCTGCGCAGCAAGGTGGTCAGTGGCACGGCGCGCCTGGACCCGGGGGAGGCCATCCTTGGCCGCGATCTCGCGGCGGACCTGGGCGTGCGTGTTGGCGACCGCGTGACCCTGCAGACCACGGTAGGTGGCCGCAACGTGAGCGATGCCCTGCGCGTGACGGCGCTGGTGGACCTGGGCGTGCGCGATCTGAACCGCCGCACCGTCATCGTGCCGCTGCGCGCGGCGCAAAGCCTGCTGGGCCTGCCCGGCGGGGCCACCGTGCTGGACATGACACTCAAGGATGTTTGGGCCGCCAGTGACCTCGCGCAGGAGCTGCGTGAACGCTACCCCTACAAAGTCGAGAGCTGGCAGGAGAACAATGCGCAGCTCGTGTCGGCGCTCAATGCGCAGTCGGTCAGCACGGCGCTGATCCGCGGCGTGGTGATGGTCGTGGTGGTGCTGGGCATCGCCAGCGTGCTGGTGGTGTCGGTGGTGCAGAAGCGCCGCGAGATCGGCATCCTGCGTGCCATGGGCGCCACGCGCGGCCAGGTGCTGCGCATCTTCCTGGTGCAGGGCGCGGTGGTGGGGGCCGTGGGCTCGGCCCTGGGCATTGTGCTGGCCGTGGCGCTGATCTGGCTCTTCACGCATTTCGTGCGCGGCTCGGACGGCCTGCCCCTGTTCTTCATCACCCTGCCGCTGGCCACGGCCCTGAAGGTGGCGGCTCTGGCCACTGCCTGCGGCGTGCTGGCCGCTGTCGCTCCGGCCCGCCGTGCCGCCGCGATGGACCCTGCGCAGGCGATCCGGATATGAGCGCCAGCGACAAACTCATCGAGCTCGAGGGCGTGCGCAAGAGCTACAACCTGGGCCAGCCCAACGAGGCCGAGGTGTTGCACGGCCTGGACCTGAAGGTGGGGCGCGGCGACTTCATGGCGCTGATCGGTCCCTCGGGTTCGGGCAAGAGCACCCTGCTCAACATCATCGGCCTGCTCGAACGCATGACGGCCGGTCGTTACCTCTTGCAGGGCGAAGAGGTGCAGGCGCTGGACGACGGCGGGCTCACGCTGCGCCGGCGCAGCACGCTGGGGTTCGTCTTCCAGTTCCATCACCTGCTGCCGGCCTTCAGTGCGGTTGAAAACGTGACGCTGCCCGTGCTCATGGCCGAGGGACGTGTCAGTGCGAAACACGAGCAGCACGCACGCGAGTTGCTGACCGCGGTGGGTCTGGGTCGGGCCATGGACAAACGGCCTTCGGAACTTTCGGGCGGCATGCAGCAACGCGTGGCCATCGCGCGTGCGCTGGTCATGAACCCCGCACTGGTGCTGGCGGATGAACCCACCGGTAACCTGGACACGGCCTCTTCCGACGAGGTCTTTGCCCTGCTGCGCAGCATCCATGCCGAACGCGGCACGTCTTTTGTGGTGGTCACACACGATCCGCGGCTTGCTGCGCGGTGTGACCGTGTTGTTGAACTGGTGGATGGGCGTATTGCCCGCGACGAGGTGGTGAAAAGATGAAGTGTCTTGCGTGGGGGCTGCTGGCTCTGGTGACGGCCCTGCCGGTGCAGGCTGAACTCAAGCCCCAGTGGGAGCTGGGTGCCGGCGTGGCCGGCGTGGACTTGCCGCTGTACCGCGGCGCCACTGAGCGGCGCACCTACCTGCTCCCCACGCCCTATGTGCAGTACCGGGGTGAGGTGCTGCAGGTGGACCGCGACCGCATGCGCGGCCTGCTCTATCGGCGTGAGCGTATCGAGCTCGACATCAGCGTCAACGGCTCCACCCCCGTGAGCAGCAAGGACAGCGAGGCGCGGCGGGACATGCCGGACCTGGACCCGACGGTGGAGGTGGGGCCCGCGCTCAAGTGGCACATGTATTACGACGAGAAACGCCACACCAACCTGGATCTGGAGCTGCCCGTGCGCTCGGCCTTCGCCGTGAACTTCGGCCGCTTCGAGCAGGTGGGCTGGCTGTTCCATCCCAAGCTCAGCCTGGACCTCAAGAACGTGGCGCAAAGCGGCTGGAGCCTGGGCCTCTCGGCCGGCTGGCTGTATGGCGACCGGGCCTACCACGCCTATTTCTACGACGTGGCGCCGCCATACGCCACTTCCACGCGCCCGGCCTACAGCGCTTCGGGCGGTGCGGCGGGCAAGCAGTTCATCATCTCCACGGGCCGGCGCCTGGGGGACATGCGGCTGGGCGCCTTCGTGAAATGGGACGACCTCAGCGGCGCGGTGTTCACCGACAGCCCGCTGGTGACCCGGCAACAGGCTTTCTCGGCCGGTTTCATCGTGGCCTGGGTCCTCTCGAAATCCGAGAAACTGGTCGAAGTCAGCGACGACTAGTCCTCTGGCCGTGTCCGTCAGTTGCCGCCCTCAGGTCTGCGCTAATATCTTCCGCCATAAATAAGTCTGTCTTGAACAGGGAGGAAACATGGCGAGTGCATACCAGGCGCCGCGCGCCGGCGTGAGCGCGGCGGCGAGCCGCGAGCGGCATTTCCTGCCGCGCAAGAGTCGCATCAGCTGGATCATTGCAGTTCTGCTCGGGCTGCTGACACTGTTCCTAGCCTTGGGCGCCGTGGCGCTCTGGGTCAAACCCCATCCTGGTGAGGGGCTTGGCCCCAGGCTGCTGCTGTTGCTCCTGGCCCTGGCTTGCGCGTCCGGCGTGTGGTTTTCCCTGCGTCGCGCGACCAGCCGCAAGCCGCTGTTGACGCTGGGCCAAAACGGCATCACTTCCTCGAAGCTGCGCGACCCCGTGCGCTGGTCCCAGCTGGAGGATGTGGAATTGGTCCAAGCGATGGGCAATGCCTTTCTCGATCTCAAGTTGCGCAGCGAACCCGGCAAGAAGCCGCGTCGCGGCAGGTGGGGCAGGAACGCCGCCGTGCGACGCATCAACCTGTCCATGCTCAAGACCGATGACCAGTTCGCCGCCTACGCCGTCATCCATGCGCGCCTGGCGCCGCTGCGCGAGGCGGCCGGCCTGGGGGCAGCGCCCAGTGTGCAGCAGGCACAGGAGGCCACGGCTTTCGAGCGGAAGCTCGACGCCCTGACACCCACACCCTGGGCGCTGTACCTGGTGATGGCACTCAACATCGCTGTCTGGGTGCTCAATGTGTTCAACGGCCTCAGCCCCATGAAGCCGACCCCGCAAGAGCTTTTTGCCTGGGGTGCCAATTCAGCTGCGGCCGTGAGGATCGACGGCCAGTACTGGCGCCTGCTGACGGCCACTTTCCTGCACGCTGGCGCCTTGCACCTGGCGCTCAATATGTTCGGCCTATGGGAGGCTGGGCGTCAGATCTGCCGCTGGTTCGGCAACGGCCAGTTCCTGTTCATCTACCTGGGCTCGGCCCTGGCGGGCAGCGCACTGAGCCTGCATTTCTCGTCCCAGCAATCGGTGTCGGTGGGCGCCTCGGGTGCGGTCTTTGGTGTGCTTGGCGCCTTGTTGACGGCGGTCTGGCGGCACCGCGAGCGCATCCCGGCCGCGACTTCGAAACAGCTGATGACGAGCCAGGGCATCTTCGTCGCCTATGCGCTGCTGCAGGGCTTCACCAAGCCTGGCATCGACAACGCGGCCCACGTGGGTGGTCTGGTGGCCGGTGCCGTCATCACGCTGCTGCTGGCCCAGCAGATGGGGCAGGCCGCCGGCGCCGGCGGGCGCTTGCTGCGCCAGGGCCTGGCCCTGGGCGTCACGGGAACAGCCGTGGTGTTCCTGGTGTTGAGCACGCCTGCGTCCGGTGTCCATCACCGTCTGCTGTTCGAGTCCCAGGCCACCTTGCAACGCCTGCTGCCGCAGATGCAGGCCGGCGAACAGGCTTTGCAGAAGGATGCGCAGGAGCTCAGCGCGGGCCGACTCGGGGCCGAGCAGTTTGCCGAGCGCGCACAGGCCACGCATCTGCCGGTCTACCGCAAGCTCAACAGCGCTTTGCGGCCGTTGGCGTTGCCAGCCGGCCAGCCGCTTGAACCCCTGCTGACCCACCTCAAGTCGGTCTACCAGCTGACGGAGGAACTGTTGACCTTGCAGGTCCGACATTTCGAATTGCTCAAGACGGTCGGTCAGCAGCCTTTCGATCCGAACTCCGTCGCCGTTGAGGAGACGAGCGCGCTGGCATCGAAGATCCAAGACAAGAGCACCCAGCTCAAGCAGGCCAAGCAGAAGCTGGAGGCCATCGTGGCCGCGCCCAAGCCTGCTACCCGCTAGCCCGGATCGGTCGGCCGGGCTGCGAGCATGCCGCGCACGATCAGCACCTGGGCGACGTAGTAAGTCGACAAGATCCAGAGCGCAGCCAGCGACAGCGGCGTGAGGAATTTGTTGAGCGCCAGCAATGTGTCGCTGAGCATGAAAAACCCCGCGCCGATGGCCACCCAGAGGGCGTCGGGGTTCTTCAGCGCTGTCGCGCGGCCGATGGCTTGCGCCGCCATCAGCGCGATCACCAGCACATAGGCCGCCACCGGCCCGCGCAGGCCTTCCGGCAGGCCGCCGGTCCAGAGCACGGCGTACATGAGCGCGCCGAAACCCAGGGGGATGAGCAGGGCCGGGCGGTTCGGAAACCAGGGCTGACCGCGTTTGAAAAGGGCAATGTAGGCCAGGTGGGCGCAGAGGAAACTCACCAGGCCGGGGATGAAATAACCCGGGAACATCAGGAAGACATCCCCGGCCAGCGAGCCAGCCAGGGCGAGCAGCAGCAGGGCGCCGTGGCGCAAGCCGGCGATACGTGCTACCAAAACAATAGCAATCAACATCGGCAGAGGCTTGAAAACCCGATGCAGTTCCAGCAGGCCGGTGGCCGCGCAGGCGGTGGACAGAGTCGCGGCTTCGATGAACAGCACCTCGCCCATGGTGAGCCGCCCCTGCAGCACGGCGCCGGTGCACCAGAGCACCGTGCCCAAGGCGGCCAGCCAGACCACGGACTCGGCCAGGGGCAGGCGGTCGGCATGCCAGAGGAAAAGCACCACGCCGCCGAGCAGGGCCAGGAAATGCAGGCCGCCAAACCACAACACGGCGCGGGAGGCCGGTGGGTCGTAACGCTGCAGGCGGGCGATGTCGAAGGCGGGTTTGGGAAAGCGCTGGGCCACATCGGCCGGGCGCCAGCCAGGGGGCTTGAACCAGACACGCAGCTTGTCGGCCCATGAACGCGCGTGCCAGCTGTCCTTGAGCAGACCCCAGTAGACCTCGGCATTGGCCCAGAGCGGGTCCCAGCTGTCCAGCGGGCTGCGCGTGCCATAGATACAGTGCTCGTCCTCTTCCTTGAAGCTGCCAAAGAGCCGGTCCCAGACGATGAGGATGCCGCCGTAGTTGCGGTCCACGTAGCGGTCGTTCACGGCGTGGTGCACGCGGTGATTGGAGGGGCTGCAGAACCAGCGGTCGAACCAGCCCAGCTTGCCCACGTGCTCGGTGTGCACCCAGAACTGGTAGAGCAGGTCGATCAGCGCCACGATGCCGAAGACCAGGGGCGGCACGCCGGCCAGGGCCATGGGCAGGTAAAAGACCCAGCCCAGCAAGGCGCCGGTCGATGTTTGCCGCAGCGCCGTGCTGAGGTTGTAGTCCTGGCTCTGGTGGTGCACCACGTGAGCGGCCCAGAACAGGGCCACCTCGTGGCCGGCGCGGTGCAGCCAGTAGTAACAGAAGTCGTAGAAGACCAGGGCGATGAGCCAGCCGTACCAGCTCATCCAGAAGCCCTCGTTGTGCCAGAGCGCCACCCAGCTGTAGACCGCGGTGTAGATGCCCACGCGCAACAGGCGCGTGAGCACGGCGCTGATCTGACTCAGCATGCCCAGGCCGATGCTGTTGACGGCGTCATTGAGGCGGTAGGTGTTGCGGCCTTTCGCGACGCCCCAGGCGTATTCGATCGCGATCAGCAGCAGGAAAACGGGGGTGGCGAGGACGATGATCTGGCTGGGGCTCATGCCGCCATTTTGCGGAAGTTCAGCCCTCGCTGCCCTTCGCATCAACCCTGATACGGCTTATTTGGCGCCAGCCGCCAACAGCATCTTTTCCATGGCGCCATAACCGCGTGCCCGAGCCAAAGCCAGCGGCGTCTGTCCCATGCGGTCCTTGAGCTGCAGGTTTGCACCAGCGTCGATCAGCGCCTTGAGCGTGGCCTGGTGGCGCGCACCGCCGTCACCGAGCACGATGGATTCGATCACCGCTGTCCAGTGCAGGTTGTTCACGTGGTCCAGCGGGGCGCCGGCGGTGATCAGCTGGCGCACCACGCCGTCATGGCCCAGATGGGCGGCTGCTATCAGGGCCGTACCGTCGTAGCGGCTAGTGGTCTGGCCGGCCTTGGCGCCGAGTTGCAGCAGCAGGCGCAGGGTGTCTTCGTCGTCCGCCACGGCGGCGATGGTGACGGTGTCGTAGCGGTCACTTTCCAGCAGGTTCAGGTCGGCACCGGCCTGGGCCAGGGCCTTGATGGCCGTGCGCTGGCGGGCATAGGTGGCGACGTGCAGGGGTGTGCGGCCATAGGGGTCGCGAACGTTGAGCTTGGCCTTGTCAGCCGCGCTGATGAGCTGTTGCAGGCGCGGCAGGTCGCCCGCCCAGGCGGCCGCATGCAGGCCGGTGTAGGCCGCGGCTTCGGCCGGTGAGGGGGGCACCTGGGCCTGGGCTGGCAGGCTGGCGAGCGTTGCCAGGCCTGCCAGGGCCAGCAGGGAGATTCCGAAGATGCGTCGAATAGACATGTGCGTTCTCCTCTGCTGTGGGCCGTGTTTACTTCAGCTGGTCCTGCACCTTGGCGATGGCGGCCACGGCGCATTGTTCGTCCAGATGGCCGCCGGGTGCGCCACCCACGCCCACGGCGCCGATGACTTCATTGCCTACCTTGACGGGCACACCGCCACCGAGCAGCAGGTAACCGGGGATGTTGCCCAGGTTGGCTGCGGCCGGGTTCTTCTGCGAGGCTTCCATGATGGCCAGGGTGGTGTTCTTGGCCGAGGCCGAGGTGTAGGCCTTCAGGCGGCTGGCTTCCAGGGTGTGGGGGCCGGCGTTGTCCGCACGTTGCACGGCGCGCACGGTGCCGGCGCGGTCCACCACGGTGGCGGCCACGTTGTAGCCGGCGGCAGTACAGGCGGCCACGCTGGCGCTGGCGATCTGGTTGGCCAGATCCAGGGACATGTTCTTTTCGGTGCGCACGGATTGCGCGCTGGCGAGGCCGGCGACGAGGCTGAGGACGAGAACCGAGGACTTGGTGAGGGTGGACATGCAGTGCTCCTGTGAAGGTTTTGGGGTCTGGTCCGGCGCCCGCCGAACCATGGATGCACTGTAGAAAAACAAGGCGCGCGCCGCCATGCGGTCGGTTACGCGCGGGGCTCCGTAGAACTACGGAGTGGTACTTATTCGGTCTCGACCAGCGCCGCGTAGGCGCGGATCAGCTGGGCCAGGGACTCGGCCTGCAGCTTGGCGAAGAGGTGGGCGCGATGCGTCTCCACCGTGCGCGGGGACAGGTCCAGGGCGCGGCCGATTTCCTTGTTGGTCAGGCCCGCGACGATGAGCCCCAGCACCTCGCGCTCGCGCTCGGAGAGCTGGGCATACCGTTCGCGCGCCAAGCGGTCGGCCTGGTGCCGCTCGCGCGACTTCACGTGCTGCCGCACGGCCTGCTGCAGGGCTTCGAGCAGCTGTTCGTCGTTGACGGGTTTTTCCAGGAACTCGGCGGCACCGGCCTTGAAGGCGCGGCGGCACATTTCCACCGTGCCGTGGCCCGTGAGCATGAGGATGGGCTGGTCCACGCCCTGGGCGATCAGCGTTTCCAGCACGCTCAGGCCGCTGATGCCGGGCATGCGCACGTCCAGCACGATGGCGCCTATGCCCTGGCGGTCAAACCCGGCCAGGAAGGCATCGGGCCGGTCCCAGGTCTGCACGCGCAGGCCCACGGTGGAGATCAGCAGGGCCAGGCTCTCGCGCACGGCTGCGTCGTCGTCGATCAGGTGGATCAGCGGGGACTGGGGGGCGTTCATGCGCTGGTCAGGGGCAATTGCAAGCTGAAGCGCGTACCGCGCGGCGCCACCGTGCTCACGCTGAGTCGACCGGCCATACCGTTGGCCAGGGTTTCGCACAGGCTGAGCCCCAGGCCCAGGCCTTCCTTGCGCGTCGTATAGAAGGGTTCGAAGATGTGCGGCAGCACCTCGGGGGCGATGCCCGGCCCGCTGTCGGCCACGGCCAGCTCACCCTTGCCATCCTGCTGCTGCAGGCTCAGCGTGAGGCGGCGCTCTGGCGCGGGCACCTGCTCCAGGGCCTGCAACGCGTTCATCAGCAGGTTGTGCACGATCTGCTCCAGCGCCACCGGTTCGGCCAGCACCTGCACGTTGGTACTCGCTTGCACTTCAGGTGTGACGCCACGGCGCTGGCATTCGGGCTCCAGCAGGTAAAGAGCGCGGTGCACCGCCTCGTTCAGGCTCAGCGCTTGCACGTGCGCGCCGGGGTCGGGGCGCTCCACACTGCGGCGCAGGCGGCCCAGCACCTCGGCGGCGCGGCGGGCCTGGGCGCTGGCCTGTTCCATGGCGCCGCGGGCCGTGGCCAGTTCGGGCGGGTCTTCGGCCAGCAGGCGTTGTGCGGCCTGGGTGTTCGCCAGCACGGCCGTAAGCGGCTGGTTCAGTTCATGCGCCATGCCAGCGGCGAGTTCACCGAGTGTGTTGAGCCGGGCCACCTGGCCCAGGCGCAGCAGGGCCTGGCTGCGCTGTTGTTCGGCGCGCTGGCGCAGAAACTGGCGAAGCAAGGTCAGCACTGCGGCCACCGCGAGCGTCCAGAGCAGCATGCGAGCCCAGGGCAGTTCGGCCCAACCCACACGCTGCTGGGCCACGACTTCAAAGGGCTGGCTCTCGGCAGCCAGCTGCTTGCGGAATTCGAAGAACCAGCCTGATGTCTGGTCGACGTTGACACCCGGCTGCAGCACCATTTGCTGCCCGCCATGTTCGAGCGCCACACGCACGGGGCTGCGTTCGCGTTCCATGGGCCAGTCGTTCCAGGGCGCGAGCGCGCGCAGGTCCAGGGTGAGCGCAAAACTGCTGGGCGTGGCGGCCATCAGCAACTGGTATTGGCCGGCCTTGAAGTCCACTGTGCCAAGCGTCGGGCGTTTGAGCCGACGCGACTCGGCTTCGGCGTTGACGAGCTTCGCATCGGTCCAGGCTTGCGCCGGGTTGCGTCGCTGCACCGAAAGGATCTGCGGGTAGAGCGCGGGCAGGCGTTGCTCCGGCGAACCGGCATTGGGCCCGTCGGCGGGGGCTTGCAGTAGGGCCAGCGTGTCCATGATGGCGTCGTGCTGCACCACACGCTGGCTCAGCAGGCGGTGCACGATGCGGGCGTTGGTCTCGAAGGCTTCAAACTGGCGGGCCAGTTCCAGGCGTGCCAGGACCACGGCGCCAGCCAAAGCGAGGACGGCACCGCCCAGGAGCCAGAGGAGTCGGTTGCGCAGGGCGGTGACTGGCATGGCGGGCAAGGGTGGGCTCAGTCCAGCGCGCCGCGGGCGTCGACCCGGATCAGCTCGGCCACGCTGCCGGCCTGCAGGCCGCCGCGCACGCCGATCATCCAGTCGTGCAGATTGACCGTGGGGTCGCAGTGGCCGGGGATGAGCCACAGGGTGCTGCCCAGGGCCGGCAGCGGTGCCGCACCGGTGGCGCGCAGCGTGGTGTGCTCGTCGCTGCAACCGGTCGCTTCCAGCGCCTCGCCGTGCACGCGAGGCAGGCCGGAGTCGATGGCATGGCTCTTGTGGCCGGCGTCCACCACCACATGGTTGGCGCTCACGCTCATGACCTGGCTCTTGACGTAGAGGGCGTGCTCGAAGGCGGGCTGGGCCGGGTCAGCCTGGTTGCGCGCGTAGTCGGCGTCCATGAAAAGGTAGGAGCCGGCCTGCAGCTCGCCGAAGACACCGCTGGTGGCCTCCAGCCCGAAGGTGCCGCTGCCAGCGCCCGTGATCAGGGGGAGTTGGAGGCCAGCGGCCTCGACGATACGACGTGTCTCGCGCACGCGGGCGATCACCTCGTCCAGCGCGGCGCGGCGCTCGGCCACCGTGCGCAGGTGCTGGGCACGGCCGTTGTAGGCCTGCAGGCCGGCTAGGCGCAGGGCAGGGTGGCCAGCGATGGCAAGTGCCAGCGGCAGCACGTCGGCCGGTTCGGCCACACCGCAGCGCTTCTGTCCGACATCGAGTTCGACAAACACGTCGATCAGGTCCTGCCCGGTACCCATGGCCTGGGCCAGGTTCTCGATGCCCAGGAGGCTGTCCACCGCGATGGCCAGGCGCCCGCCGCGCGACTTCAGCGTACGCGCCAGCGCCGCCACGCGCCGCAGCTTCGCCGGCGCGATGACTTCGTTGCTGATATAGATATCGTTCACGCCACCGTGGGCCAGCGCCTCGGCCTCCGAGGTCTTCTGCACGCACAGGCCCACCGCGCCAGCCTGGATCTGGCGCAGGCCCAGGGCCGCGCTCTTGTGCATCTTGGCGTGGGGGCGCAGCTGGATGCCATGGGCCTTGGCGTAGTCGGCCATCTGCTGCAGATTGCGTTCCATGGCATCGAGGTCCACCACGAGGGCGGGGGTGTCGATGGCGGCCACGCTCTGGCCGATCAGGGAATCAGGCGCTGAATTCATCAAGGGTGTCGTCTTCAAGGTGGGAGGTGTCGGCCCAGCCCACCAGGGACAGGCCCTCGGGTGTCCAGAGCAGGCGGTTGACGGCGGTGTTGCCGAGTTGCCAGGTGCGCGGGGCCTGCAGTTCCTGGCCGGTAGCGAGGCGGTAGAGCTGGTCCAGCACGCCGCCGTGCGCCACCAGCACGATCTGCTGGCCCGGGTGGCGCGTGGCCAGTTCCTGCAGGGTGTGCGTGATGCGATCGCGCACCTGCAGCAGAGATTCGCCGCCCTGGGGCGGGGCCCAGTGCGGGGTGCGTTTGCGCCAGTGTTCGGATTCCTCGGGCCAGGTCTGTTCGATCTCGACATAGGTCTTGCCCTCGAACAGACCGAAACCCCGCTCGCGCAGGCCGGTGTGCGTGGTCAGGGGGGCGCCGGTGGCCGCGGCGATGGCTTGCGCGGTGGCGTGGGCGCGTTGCAGGTCGCTGCTGTAGATGGCGTGGATGTCGCCGCGCGCGGCCAGGGCCCGTGCCAGACGCTGGGCCTGCCAGCGGCCGGTGTCGTTGAGCGGGATGTCCAGATGGCCCTGGATGCGCGTGTCCACGTTCCATGCCGTTTCGCCATGGCGGATGGCGAGGATGCGGGTCGTCTGGTCCATGGGTGTCGGCAGGCCCTTAGCGTGGAATCTCGACCTTGACGCGGCGCGGGCCAGCGGGGGTCTTGGGAAAATCCTTGAGCGCGGCGGCCAGCACCGCGCGCATGATGTTGTAGCGGTCGTTCCAAGGGCCTTCGTGTGTCGCGCGGGTCTCGTAGACCACCTGGTTGCTTTTCAGGTCGCGCAGCAGCAGCGTGACTTCGTGGCGGTACTGGCTGGGCGGCGGAAAGCGCATGCCCATCCCCATGCCGATCATGCTGCCCACGCCTATGCCCATATTGCCGCCGCCGATGTAGATGGAACCGGTGCCTTGGTAGGGACGGCCCCAGTCGTCGACCTGGTAGCTGTCCATGCGTGTCGTGATCTGCACGCTGTAGCGTGCTGCGGCTTCGTCATGCACCATGCCGACTTCGTTGAGCTCGCTTTCGGCGATGGCTTCGACCGATTCGGTTTCCACGGGGTTGGTCTGCGAGGGCAGGCGCTCGAAGCGGTAACGCGCACCGGGCTCGATGGTCGCGGCATCGGCCGGTGCAGCAGTGCGCACCTGCGATTCGACCAGACGCAAACCCGAGCAGCCGGTCAGCAGCAGCGCAAGGGACAGCAGGGCCAGCAGGCGTTTCATATTTACAGCGTCACCACCTGCACACCGCCGGGCAGGGCGGGCGCAGCGGGGAGTTCCTCTTCGTCAAAGGCCAGGTCACCGTTTTCGTCGGGTACGCCGGTGGCCCTGAGGTTCTTGAAGTCGTGCAGCCTGGCGTCCATGAGGTGCGAGGGGACCACGTTCTGCAAGGACGTGAACATGGTCTCCAGCCGGCCAGGGAATTTCTTGTCCCACTCGCGCAGCAGGTTGCCGATCTGCTTGCGCTGCAGGTTTTCCTGGCTGCCGCACAGGGTGCAGGGGATGATGGGGAACTGCTTGTGCTCGGCCCAGCGGACCAGGTCTTTCTCGACCACATAGGCCATGGGGCGGATCACGACGAACTCGCCGTTGTCGCTGCTGAGCTTGGGCGGCATGCCCTTGAGCTTGCCGCCGAAGAACATGTTGAGGAAGAAGGTCTGCAGCATGTCGTCGCGGTGGTGGCCCAGCGCGAGCTTGTTGCACTTGAGCTGGCGTGCCACGCTGTACAGGATGCCGCGGCGCAGCCGGCTGCACAGGCTGCACATGGTCTTGCCTTCGGGGATATTGCGCTTGACGATGGAGTAGGTGTCCTGCGTCTCGATGTGGTATTCGACGCCCAGCTTCTTCAGGTACTCGGGCAGGATGTGGTCGGGGAAACCGGGTTGCTTCTGGTCCAGGTTGACGGCCACGAGCTCGAAGCGGATGGGCGCGCGCTGCTGCATCTTGAGCAGGATGTCGAGCATGCCGTAGCTGTCCTTGCCACCGGACATGCAGACCATGACACGGTCGCCCTCTTCGATCATGTTGTAGTCCATGATGGCCTGGCCGACGTTGCGGCACAGGCGTTTCTCGAGCTTGTGCGTTTCGCGCTCGATCTTCAGGGCCTTGTCATTGCTGACGGCCGGTTCGTTCTCTACCCAGACTGCACTCATGATGGACTCCGTGGGCTGGTGGCCCGCTGGGGGTCTGATCCCCGATTCAAGAATTAGTTTCCGCTCACCAGATACCGGTTTCAGCGCGGATGGCGACTTCGCAGTCGTCAAAAATTTCGAGCTTGACGATCTTCACGCGCACGCCGATCACGCCGGGCAGCTGCAGCAGGCGATCGGCCAGCTTGCCGATCATGCTTTCGAGCAGGTTCATGTGCTCGGAGCGGCATTCGTCGATGATGATCTGGCGTACCTTGCGGTAGTCCAGCACATGGTTGATGTCGTCGTCGTGCGGCCGCAGGGGCTGCGGCCCGAGGTTGAGCTCTGCGTCGACCTGGATGGGCTGAGGGGCGGTCTTTTCGTGGGCGAGGATGCCCAGGTTGGCGTCGAAGCGCAAACCGGTGAGCGTGAGGATCTGGGTGCCTTTGGTCATCACATCACCGAAAAGTCACGCTCGAAGCGCAGGAGGTGCTGGCCACCGTCCACCAGCAGGGTGGTGCCGGTGATGGAGGAATTTTCCAGCGCGAATTTCACGGCACCGGCCACGTCCTCGGGGGTGGAGGAACGGCCCAGCGGCGAGAGCTTGTGCAGGGCCTCGAACTTCTCGGGGCTCAGGTATTCGCTGGTCAGCGTAAGGCCGGGGGCCACGCCCACCACCCGCACGTCGGGCGCCAGGGCCAGGGCCAGCATGGTGTTGGCGGCTTCGAGCGCGGCCTTGGAGAGGGTGTAGCTCAGGAAATCAGGGTTCTGGTTCCACAGCTTCTGGTCCAGCAGGTTGACCACCACGCCGTCACCGGCATGCTCCTGCACATGGGCGTGCAGGGCCTGGGCCAGCAGGATGGCCGCGCCCGCGTTGGCGCGCAGGTGGCGTTCCATGGCCGCGTAGCTGAAGGAGGCGGCACTGTCGTGTTCGAACAGCGCCGCACTGTTGACCACGGCATCCACCTGGCCGAAATGCGCGATCACGCGGGGCAGCAGGGCGCGCGTGGCGGCTTCATCGGCCAGGTCGGCGTCGAAGGCGGCGGCCGTGACGCCGAGCTGCTCGCAATCGGCCACGGTCTGCATGGCTTCGTCTTCCGAACCGCGGTAGTGGACGGCCACTTGCCAGCCAGCTCCCGCCAGCACGAGCGCGATCTCCCGGCCCAGGCGTTTGGCCGAGCCGGTCACGAGGACCGTGCGGGTGGGGGAGGTGTTCGGCATGGAGGACAATCAGGCTTGAGATGAAAACAGCTGACAGTTTAACGACCACCCTGCAATCCCGCATTGTGCAAGCGGTCCGGGACGCTGGTGGCTGGATGGCCTTTGACGATTTCATGGCCCGGGCCCTGTACACGCCCGGCCTGGGCTATTACGCCAACGATCTGCGCAAACTGGGGCTCATGCCCGGTTCGGGCAGCGACTTCGTGACTGCACCCGAGTTATCCCCCCTGTTTGGCCGGGCGCTGGCGGTGCAGGTGGGCCAGGCCTTGCAGCACACGCAGACCGATGAGGTCTGGGAGTTCGGTGCCGGCTCCGGGGCCCTGGCCCTGCAGCTGCTGGAGGCCCTGGGCGAACGTGTGCGGCGTTACACCATTGTTGACCTGTCGGGTGCGTTGCGTGCGCGCCAGCAGCAGACGCTGGCGCAGTTCGGCGAGCGGGTGCGCTGGGTCAGCGAGCTGCCGGCGGCCATGCAGGGCGTGGTTGTGGGCAACGAGGTGCTGGACGCCATGCCCGTGCAGTTGCTGGCGCGCATCGATGGCGTCTGGTACGAGCGTGGTGTGGCCCTGGAGCCGGGTTCGCAGCGCCTGGTCTGGCAGGACCGCCCTACCGCGCTGCGACCGCCCGTGGAAATCGAGGGCGCACACGATTACCTGAGCGAGATCCATCCCCAGGCCGAGGCCTACATCCGTACCCTGGCCGGGCGCCTGCAGCGCGGCGCGGCGTTTTTCATTGACTACGGTTTCCCCGAGGCCGAGTACTACCATCCGCAGCGCCACATGGGCACGGTGATGTGCCACCGCGCCCACCAGGCCGACACCGATCCCCTGGCCGATGTCGGCCTCAAGGACATCACGGCCCACGTCAACTTCACCGGCATCGCATTGGCCGCGCAGGCGTCCGGCCTGGGCGTGCTGGGTTATGCCACGCAGGGTCGTTTCCTGCTCAACTGCGGCCTGCCCCAACTGATGGAGCAGGCCGAACTGCCGGTGCGCGCACAGGCGCACAAGCTGGTCATGGAGCACGAGATGGGTGAGCTGTTCAAGGTCATCGGCCTGTGCGTCGGCGAGCCCTGGCTCGCACTGGGTTATTCGGCGGGTGACCGCACCCATACTTTGTAGGAATCTAGGCATGTTCCGTTGGCTGCTCGCCATCTTCATCATCCTGCTGCTGGTCAATGCCGTCACGCCCTGGTTCAAGAAGCTCGGCTTCGGCCGCCTGCCCGGCGACCTGAACTTCACGCTCTTCGGGCGTGAGTTCAACCTGCCCTTCACCACCACCATCGTCCTGAGCCTGGTGGCGGTGGGGCTGGCCAAGATCATCTGAGCCGGGCTTGAATCGGGTACCCCTGGCCCTATATGGACAGGAGGAAAGGGCTTCCCATGAGCGCTACACGCCACATTGTCTGTCCGCATTGCCATACCACCAACCGCGTCCAGGTCGATGACCTGGGCCAGGCACCCGATTGCGGTAAATGCCATCAACCCCTGTTCGCGGGTCATCCGGTGGCACTGGACGAAGCTGCTTTTGATCGTCACATCGCCCGCAGCGAAGTGCCGGTGCTGGTGGATTTCTGGGCACCATGGTGTGGCCCCTGTCGCATGATGGCCCCGGCCTTCGAGCAGGCGGCGGGACAGCTGGAGCCTCAAATCCGATTGGCCAAGGTCAACACCGAGGATGAACAAAACCTGGCGGCGCGCTTCAACATCCGCAGCATTCCGACGCTGGCGCTGTTTGTCGGTGGGCGCGAGGTGGCGCGCCAGGCGGGTGCATTCCGCTCGGCCGCAGACATAGCCCGCTGGGCGCAGGCCCAGTTGCCCTAGTCGCTGGTTTCGTCGTCGAGCTGCAGGTGGCGGGCCACGGCCTGGGCGCGGGCGGCGTGGATCAGTTCCCCCACCTTCTGGCCGCTGTGGCCCTGGGCCAACGCGTGTTCAGCAATGGCCTGTGTGGGCAGGGCCAGCACCGCGTCCAGCACGTCCTGCAGGTGCGCCGCCTGCGGGTAGGGCTGCCGGTCCAGGCCCAGGCGGCCGCGCGCGTCGCATTCGCAGGCCTGCAGTACCTCGGCAAAACGCCGAGGCTTGCGGATGGCGTCGCAGCGCTCCAGCAGGCGTACCAGCGCGGTGGCGCCCAGTGTGCCGCTGCGATGGATGTTGCCGTGTTCTCGCGCCACCACATCGGCCAACTCGCGGCAATCGACGGGTACACGCAGGCGCTCGCACAGGCCCTTGAGCAGGCGCGCGCTGCGCGCTTCGTGCGCAATATGCCGCGGCAGCTCTTCGGCAGGCGTGGTGCCCTTGCCCAGGTCATGGCCCAGGCACGCGAAACGCACGGTCAGCGGGGCGTTCAACTGTGCCGCTATGTCCAGCACCATCATCAGGTGCACGCCGGTATCGATCTCGGGGTGATGTTGCTCGGGCTGCGGCACACCCCAGAGCCGGTCCACTTCGGGCAGCAGCCGGTGCAAGGCACCGCAGGCGCGCAGCACGCCGAACATGCGCGAGGGTTTTTCTTCCATGAGCCCGCGGCTCAGCTCCTGCCAGACGCGCTCGGCCACCAGGTGGTCCACCTCGCCGTCGTCCACCATGTGCCGCATCAGCTCCATGGTTTCGGGCGCCACGGTGAAATCGGTGAAACGCGCCGAGAGCCGTGCAACGCGCAGGATGCGCACCGGGTCTTCGCGGAAGGCCGGGGTGACGTGGCGAAACACCTTGAGCTCGATATCCCTGCGACCGTGGTACGGGTCGGTCAGGTGTGACACATCGAAGGAACCGTCGGGCCGGCACTGGCTGCTGTGCACGGCAATCGCGTTGACGGTCAGGTCGCGCCGCGCCAGATCTTCCTCCAGCGTCACTTCGGGCGAAGTGTGGATGGCAAAACCCTTGTAGCCGCGCGCGGTCTTGCGCTCGGTGCGCGCCAACGCGTGCTCTTCCTTGGTCACGGGGTGCAGGAACACGGGGAAGTCCTTGCCCACGGGCACAAAACCCTGGGCAACCATCTCCTCGGGCGTGGTTCCCACCACCACCCAGTCGTGGTCCTGGACCGGCAAGCCGAGCAGGGCGTCGCGCACTGCGCCACCCACCATGTAGATCTGCATGGGATGCAGTCTAGCGCCTCGTTTCAGCGCTTGAGCCGGTAAGGCTCTTCGAAGGCGCGGAAATCGGCCTCGGCTTTGGCGTCGCTGATCCACGCGGCTACGCCGGGCAATGCGGCGACGCGTTCCACGTAGGCGGCGATGGCCGGCGGCACGGGCAGGCCGTAGGTCTTCAGGCGCATGCAGACGGGTGCGAAGTAGGCATCGGCGATGGTGAAGGAGCCGAAGAGCAGGGGGCCGCCGTGCTGGGCCAGCAGTTCGCTCCACATGGCGACCAGACGCTCGACATCTGCGCGCACGGTGGGCTGGTCGCGCCAGATGAGCGCGCCCGCCTCGTGCAGCGAGGCTTCGATGTTCTGCGGGCAGAGGGTGCGCAGGGCCGAAAAGCCCGAGTGCATCTCGGCGCAGACGCTGCGGGCGCGGGCACGCGCCGCCTTGTCGGTCGGCCAGAGCTTTTTCTCGGGGTGTTGCTCGGCCAGGTATTCGGCAATGGCCAGCGTGTCCCAGATGACCAGTTCGCCATCCGCCAGCACCGGTACCTTGCCCACGGGGTTGAGTCTGGACAGGGTCTGCTTGAACTGTGAGGTCGTCTCAAAAGAATCGAAGCGCACCAGCACCTCGTCAAAGGGGATGCCGGCCTGACGCAGCAGCACCCAGGGCCGCATGGACCAGGAAGAGTAGTTCTTGTTGCCGATGTAGAGCTTGAGCATGGTGACCTCGTTTAGCGATGGGCTGCGAGTTGATGCAATAGCGTATCTGTTTCCGGGTCGGACGGGTAAAAGAGCTCGATGCTGAGTTCGGCCAGCGTGATGTCGCGCGGGGTACCGAAGGAGGTCAGGGTCGTGAAGAGCGAAAAGCGCTGACCACCGAGTTCCAGCACGCAGGGGATGAGCAGGCTGGGCACGGCCCCTTGGGTTTCCATGGGCAGGGGACGCAACGCGGCCACGTTGGGGTACTGCAGCACTTCCTGCGCCAGTGCGGTGACCGTGTCGTCGCGCGAGGCCAGTACCTGTTTCTGCAGCGCCTGCACCAGATAGCTGCCCCATTCGTGAAAATTCTGCGTGAACGCCGCGAAGCCTTGCGGGTGCAGGCTGGCGCGGAACATGTTGACGCGCGGTTCGCGCAGCGCGGCCGGTAACAGGCCGATCAGGCGCTGCGCTGCGGCGTTGGCCAGCACCACGTTCCAGTGGCCGTCGAGCACCACGCCGGGATAGGGGTCGTGCGCGCGCAGCAGCTTGTCCAGTGCGCCATGGATCTGGCTCATCGCGTCCGAAGTCCAGGCCTGTTCGGAGTAGCGCGGCGCATAACCCGCCGCGAGCAGCCAGGTATTGCGCGCGCGCAGCGGCACTTCGAGTCGTTGCGCCAGCGCCAGCAGCACTTCGGCGCCAGGCCGCGCACGCCCGGTCTCCACAAAACTCAGGTGTCGGGGGGAGATGCCCACGTCCAGTGCCAGATCCATCTGGCTCAGGCGTCGTTGCTGGCGCCATTCCTTGATCAGGCCACCGATGTCCGTGGCGGTAGGGGGCGTGCGGGGCTGTATGGATGTGTTCATGGGGCTCCTGTCGATCGTCCGCAGAGGGGTGAAGGATGCGCCATTGTGCGCACGGCATCCATGACCTCTGAGGTAATCGACGTCATGCAGACGGACGCAGACACTGGCACCACCATCCACTGCATAGGAGTTTGAACCATGTCTTCCCTGTCCTCCCTCATTTCCTCGCCCCGTCTGCTGCCGCAGGTGCTGCGCCTCGATGCCCTGAGCTGCCTGGCCATGGGTCTGCCGCTGTCCCTCTTCGCGGAGCCGCTGGGCGGTCTGTTGGGCCTGCCGGCCATGCTGCTGCTGGCCTGCGGTCTGGCCCTGTTCCCCTGTGCGGCGCTGATGTGGCTGGCGGCGCGCAGCGCACGACCGCCGGCGACGCTGGTCTGGCTGGTGATCCTGGGCAATGTGGCCTGGGTGCTGGGCAGTGTCTACCTCTGCTTCAGCCTGCCGCTCACGGGGCTGGGCCAGGTCTTCGTGACGGGCCAGGCGCTGGCGGTGGCGGTGCTGGCCGAGCTTGAATACACCGGCTGGCGCCGCCTGTCCACGCTGCGGAACTGGCCCGACGAGTGAGGCGTTTCAGCGGCGACGGAAACGGTCGCGCAGTTGCAGCAGCGGGTCGCCGTTGCCAAGGTAGGCCGGGGCCACGGCGGCCGGCCCGGTGGGCGCGATGCCCAGCGCGGCGAGGCCGGGCACGCGCCCGGTCGCGACGTTGTCGACCTTCATCGAATCGAGGTTGTCGCGGCTCATCAGTGGCTGGCCCGGGGCCAGCTCCATCATCAGGGCCTGCAGGCGGCCGATGCCCATGGGCAGGGGGATGACGAGGCGCGGCACACCGGCGGCGCGGCCGGCCAGTTGCACCAATTCCTTGAGCGTACAGACCACAGGTCCGCAGAGTTCGTAGGTCCGCCCGATGGTGCGGGTGTCCTGCAGGCACTGCACCACGGCCTGGGCCACGTCCTCCACCCAGACTGGCTGGAAGCGGGCATGGGCACCGGCCAGCGGCATCACGGGGAAAACGCGCTGCAGGGCGGCGAAGAGATTGAGGAAACGGTCGTCGGCACCGAAGATCACGCTGGGGCGCAAGACGGTGAGTTGCAGGCCCTGTGCGGCCGCAGCCTGCAGGACCGCTTCGCCGCGCGACTTGCTGCGCAGATAGCGCGAGGGGGCGGTGTCGACAGCGGCCGGCTCGGCGCCCAGCGCGCCGATGTGGACCAGGCGTTGCACGCCGATGTCCAGGCAGGCACGGGCCAGCTTCTGCGGCAGTTCGACATGGGTGCGCTGGAAGGCCGCTTCATCGCCGTGCAGGATGGCCACCAGATTGATGACGGCGTCGTGGCCGGCAAGCAGGCGGCGCAAGGTGGCTTCGTCGTGCACATCGGCTTGCAACACGGTGAGACCGGGCAGGTGCTGCACGGCGCTGGCGTTGGATGCGCGGCGTGTGGGGACCGTCATGGCCCAGCCCAGGCGGGCCAGCCGTTCGCAGATGTGACGGCCGACGAAACCCGTTCCACCCAGCAGCAGGACACGTTTCATTCGGAAATCCTTCGCGCCAAGTGCTGTGGAATGAACGCTTCAGGACGGCCGTAAGGGTTCACGGCAGCTCTTCGGCGGGTTCGGGTTTGTCCATGCCCAGCGGGCCGACAAAACCCAGACGGGCCTTGAGCGACTGGGGCTCGCCACTGAGCACGGCGGCGTAGTTGACGGTGTTGGACAGCACCTTCTTGACGTAGTCGCGCGTTTCGCCGAAGGGGATGTTCTCGGTCCAGATGGCGGCTTCAAGCACCGGGTCGCCGGTCTGGCCGCGCCACACCTTGGAGCGGCTGGGGCCGGCGTTGTAGGCCGCTGCCGCCAGGGGCATGGAGCCGTCGAAGGCGTCGAGGACCAGTTTGAGGTAACCGGTGCCGATGGCGATGTTGGTGTCGCGTTCGGTGATCTGCTTGGGCTTGAAGTTGTTCATGCCGATGCGTCGCGCCGTCCAGCGCGCCGTGGCCGGCATGACCTGCATGAGGCCAGCCGCGCCCACACCGGACTTGGCATCCAGGATGAAGCGGCTTTCCTGGCGGATCAGACCGTAGACGAAGGCCGGCTCCAGGCCGGTGAGCTCGGCGCGCTGCTGCACCTCCTGGCGGTAAGGGGTGGGGAAACGCTGCGAGACGTCGATCAGCGTGCGGGTGCGTTCGCTGGCGTTGATGCAGCGGTCCCAGACGTGCTGCGCGCAGGCCAGCGTGGCCGCGGCCAGCAGCTCGCGGTCGCTCATGCCGCCGCGCTGGTGCAGGTTGGTGGCGTAGTTCCACTCGCGCACGCCTTCCGTGCGCAGGCCGATCTCGATGGCGTACAGCGCGCGTTTGAGACCCTCGTTGTCGCGGGCGGTCTGCAACTCTTCCTCGTTCAGCGGTGCCGGTGCGACGGGCGCGCTGATGCGCTGGCCCAGCTCTTCCATGGCCAGCTGCTCGTAGAAACCGCGCGGCGAGGCGATGGATTGCAGCAGGGTGCGGGCACGCAGCTCGGCATTGGGGGCTTGCAGGGCCAGCAGGGCACGGGCACGCCAGTAGATCCAAGTCGGGTCGCGCAGCTGCGCTTCGCTTAGAGCGGAGATGCTGTCATGCACCTGCTGCCAGTCGTTGGCGCGCAGGGCTGCGCGCACCTTCCACACCAGGTGGTCGCCGTGCATGAGCTGGTCCTGCCCATTGGCGTAATAGCCCATGGCCTTGTCCGAGAGGCTGCGTGCGGCGCGCTTGCCGATCACGCCCCAGACCCAGCTGCGCTCTTCCATCGTGAGCTGGGCGCGCCAGCGCAGCTTGCTCACTTCCTCGGCGGCGGCTTCGGGGTCGCTGGAGGCCAGGCGGATCATGGCCAGGGTCACCCACTCGCGGGTCTTGGGGCGGAAAGCGGTGAGTTTCTCGTCCAGGTAGCGCTTGGGGTTGGCGTAAAGATTGTTAAGGCCGTTGGCCCAGTCGGGGTTGAGCAGGCTGATGGCCTGCTGGGCGATGCGCGGCTTGTCGAATTCGAAGCCCAGCCGGGCGCGGCGCCAGGCCACCATGGCGTCGAGCTTGTCGTCCTTGATCAGGCGTTCGGCGGCGGCCGCACAGCCGTCATCGGGGTCACGCTGCGAGAGCCAGAGTTCCTGTACCTGGGCGGCAACGTCTTCGCCATGGGTGGCGTAGGCGGCGTGCAGGGCATGGCAGCGCACTTCGACGTCGTCGTTCATGCGGTAGCGGGGGTACTCGGCGGCGAAACGGGTCCAATCCTTGCGCTTGCCCAGCAGCAGCAGCCAGTCGTTGCGCAGGCGGTCTTCCTGGTAGGTGCCGGCGTAGCGGCTCAGGAAACTCTCGACCTCGGTCTGCTTGGCATCATCCAGGCGGGCGCTGAGCTCCCAGTAGGCAGCCCAGGGCTCCAGCACATGCCCCTGGACCTGGGGCAGCAGGGCAGCCAGGCGCTTGTTGTCGGGCTTCTTGTAGGCTTCGGCCATGTCCGTGATCAGCGCGTCCTGATCGGGCTTGGCGCGGGGCTTGACTTTGCTCGACGCGGCCGTCGCGGGCAGGGCCAAGCCCAGCGCCAACGCGATAGCTGTCAGAATGACTTGAAACTGCATGTGGAAATTATGGACACATCCGAGGAAAAAAGGGCGCAAGAGAAGAAAAACCTGCGCCAGCGGCTCATTACTGAACGTTTGAACCTGCCCGATCGCCTACAGCGTGCGGCGCTTTTGCAACAAGTCATGCGCATCTGGCTCGTGGGTCGCAGCGATCTCGTGATCGGTGCCTACTGGCCCATCAAGGGTGAATTCGACCCTCTGCCGGCCCTGCACCGCTGGAAAGAGGACGGTGAACTGCTGGACAACCCGCAGCCACGGCGCATCGGCCTGCCCGTGATCGACAAGGTGCACAAGACCCTGACTTTCCACGCCTGGTACCCCGGGTGCCCCATGGAAGAGGACGCCTACGGCATCCCGAAGCCGAAGGACACCGAAATCATCGTGCCCACGCTGCTTTTCGTGCCCTGCGTGGGCTACGGGGCCGGCGGTTATCGCCTGGGCTACGGCGGCGGCTTCTACGACCGCACCCTGGCCACGCTGCAACCCAAGCCCTACACCGTGGGCCTGGGCTTCACCCAGGGTTACCTGGACGATTTCGAGCCTGAGCCGCACGATGTGCCGCTGGAGGCCATCCTCAACGACAACGGTGTGGTGTGGCCAGTCCCGGGTATGGGGTGATTACGGTATCCGTAATCGATTGCATCTACGTAAAATCGCGGCTCCACCATCGGCCTGAATCGGAGCCCCCATGAGCAAAGCCTTCGCCTCGCAAGCGGACCTGACGGACAAGAAGACCACTTTTGAGCAGCTCAGCGAGCACTGCTGGGCCTACACCACCGAGGGCGACCCGAACTCGGGTGTCATCATCGGCGAGCGTTTCATCCTGGTCAGTGACGCCACCGCCACGCCGGCCATGGCGCGCGACCTGATCGCCAGGATCCGCACGGTCAGCGACCTGCCCATCAAGTACGTGCTGCTCACGCACTACCACGCGGTGCGTGTGCTGGGCGCCTATGCCTATGCCGATGAGGGCGCCACCGAGATCATCGCCAGCCAGGGCACGCTGGAGCTGATCCGCGAGCGCGGCGCGCAGGACATGAAAAGCGAGATGGAGCGTTTCCCGCGCCTGTTCCGCAACGCCGAGACCGTGCCCGGCCTGACCTGGCCCACGATGGTGATCGGCGGAGGCAACCCCGTGAAAGGTGAAGTGCCGGGCAAGCTGTCCATCAACCTGGGCGGCGTGGTGGTGCAGATCTGGAGCCCCGGCCCCGGCCACACGCGCGGCGACACCATCGCCTGGGTGGAAGAGGAAAAGGTGCTGTATTCAGGTGACCTGGTCGAGTACGAGGCCGGCGTCTACACGGGCGACGCGCAGCTGCAGGAGTGGCCCGCCACGCTGGAAGCCCTGCGTGCGCTCCAGGCCGAGTACCTGGTGCCGGGCCGCGGCGAGGCCATGAAAGGCCGGGCCAACGTCAACAAGGCGCTGGACTACACGAAACGCTGGGTGCAGACGCTGTTCCAGGCGGGCAAGGAAGCCGTGGCGCAGGGGATGGACCTGAAAGCGGCCATGGCCCATGCACGCAAGAGCATGGACCCGGTGTTCGGCCATGTCTTCATCTACGAGCACTGCCTGCCCTTCGACGTGAGCCGCGCCTACGACGAGGCCAGCGGCATCAAGAACCCGCGCATCTGGACCGCCGAGCGCGACCAGCAGATGTGGGCTGCGCTGCAAAACTGAGGCGGTTCTACTGGCAGGCGGCGGCCAGGCCCTTGATCTGCTGCTCGCATTGCGCGCGTGCCCCCTCGGGCAGGCTGGCGCAACGGCCCAGCATCCTGGCCGGGTCCATCCTGCACATGGGGCTGTTCTTGTCGAACTGCACCATGGCGTCGCCCTTGCAGGCGCCAGCGTGGGTGTAGCGAACCTTGAAGTTGCGCGGCCTGCCGTCCTTGTTCAGGGTGGTGTCCATCAGGTAGCTCTTGTCGCTTTCGCGGGTCATGAGCATGCGGGAGCTGGCGCCGTCCTTGCAGCTGACCTCGATCTCGGCCTCGCTGTCGGTGTTGCGCAGGACCTTGGGCGTGCACTGGGGGTCTTCCGCCTGGCTGCTCTTGTTGATCTGCTTGCTCACGTCCATGCAGATGCCGGCCTGGCCCATGGCGGCCGCGCCCATGGCCATCTGCGGATCGTCGCTGGAGACCAGCTCCATGCGCCACAGCCCCTGGCCCATGGGGGTGGACTTGAAGAGCTTGAGTTCGGACAACGGCGCCGCCGCCTGGCCCGTGCCGGCCAGCAGCAAGCCGGTCAGCAGGACAGCGCGCGCCAGGGCGGGGAGGAAGCGGTGCATGGCGTATCTCCAGTCGGAAGGGGTTCAGGCCATTCTCGCAGAGCCGCCCTGCAGCGGCCAGCATTTCAGCGCGACGCGATCAGGGCCTGCAGGTCGGCCTCGTAGCCTTGCAGCCGTTCAGCCAGCCGGCGCCGTTGCGCCGTGCTCGCGCTGTTGTGCAGGGCGGCGATGGTCTGGCAGCCTTCCTGCAGCAGGGACTCGAACTGGGCCCGTGCAGCAGGTTCGGGCGGCTCCAGACTGCGTCGCACCAGGGCCAGCATCTCGGCCTTCACGTGGGCGGGGCGGTCGCCGTTGCGGTGTTCCTGCAGTGCACCCAGTATGTCCTGCTGGCGGCGCAGTCGTTCGGTCCAGGCCAGGCGCGCGTCGAAGCTGGAGGCGGCGATGCGCTGGCGCAGCAGCGTCTTCTGCGCCTCGCTCAGGCGGCCGTAGAAATCCTCGTAGCGGTCCACGGTGCGTTCCAGTCGGCGTTCCTGCAGCTCCGCGGGCGTGCCGTCCAGCCATTCGCCGCGCCATTTCTGGTTGTGTTTCTCGAATTGCCTGGCCAGGTGGCGCAGCTGCCCGGCCTGCAGCGTGGGGGCCAGGCGGGCCAGGCCTTCGGCGCTTTGATCGCCCAGGCGCTGCAAGTGCACGCGGGCCTGGGCCAGGTGGTTGCAGACCTGCTCGGGCGTGACGGCCTCGAGGGCTTGCCGCTGCAGGCGCTGGAGCAGCTCGGCATAGGCCGGCAGTTCCTGGCGCCGGTGCCAGTTGTGCAGGGCCTCCAGGCTGTCGCGCACCGGGCGGTCCTGGGCGTCCTCGAAATCGATGTAACCGTCCAGCCACCAGTAGAGCAGGGTGGGGGCGTTGTTGTAGCCGGTCTGCACGGCGCTGCAGCCCGCCAACATGAGCAGCAGCAGCCCGCTGATAATGCGGGGCAGGAAACTCAACATCACAGTGGGCAGGCGCATGAAGCAGAACGGACAGGCAGTGGATGTGGTCATCATGGCGGCGGGCAAGGGCACACGCATGAAAAGCAGGCTGCCCAAAGTCTTGCACCGTTTGGCCGGTCGTGCATTGTTGCAGCATGTGGTCGACACCGCTGTGGGGCTGGAGGCCCGGCGCGTGGTCGTCATCACCGGCCACGGCGCGGCCGAGGTCGAGGCCGGCGTGGTGCACACGGGCGGCGGCATGCTGCAGTTCGTGCGCCAGGAGCCGCAGCTGGGCACCGGTCACGCCGTGCAGCAGGCGGTGCCCGCCCTGCCGGACGACGGCATCGTGGTCGTGCTCTCGGGCGACGTGCCCCTGACCGAAGGTCCGACGTTGGGTGCGCTGATCGACGCATGCGGCGGCGACAAGCTGGCCCTGCTGACCATCGCCTTCGACGACCCGACGGGGTACGGCCGCATCATGCGGGATGCCGCCGGCACCGTCCTGGCCATCGTGGAGCACAAGGACGCCACCGAGGCCCAGCGCCAGACCAAGGAAATCTACAGCGGCATCATGGCCGTGCCAGCCCGCCTGCTCAAGCCCTGGCTGGGCCGGCTGGACAACAAGAATGCCCAGGGTGAGTACTACCTGACCGATGTGGTCAAGTTCGCCGTGGCTGAAGGCGTGCCCGTGGTGGCGCACAGGATCACCGACGCGCTGCAGGTGGCAGGCATCAACAGTCCCGTACAGCTGGCCGAGCTGGAGCGGGCCTATCAGCAGCGCGCCGCGCGCAGTCTCATGGAGCAGGGCGTGCGCCTGGCTGACCCGGCGCGTTTCGATGTCCGCGGCGAGCTGCTCTGCGCGCAGGACGTGGAGATCGACATCGGCTGCATCTTTGCCGGCCGTGTGGAGCTGGGCGAGGGCGTGCGCGTCGGTGCGCATTGCACGATCAGCAACGCACGCATTGCCGCGGGCGCGGTGATCCACCCCTATACGCACATCGAGGGCGGCTACAGCGAAAAGGATCGCATCGAGGTCGGTGCCGGTGCCCTGATCGGCCCCTATGCCCGCCTGCGGCCCGGCGCCAAACTGGGTGAAGAGGTGCACATCGGCAACTTCGTGGAGATCAAGGCGGCCACCCTGGCCAAGGGCGCCAAGGCCAACCACCTGGCCTACATCGGCGACTCCAGGGTGGGCGAGCGCGTGAACTACGGCGCCGGCAGCATCACGGCCAACTACGACGGTGCCAACAAACACACCACGGTGATCGAGGCCGACGTGCACATCGGCAGCAACTGCGTGCTGATCGCGCCTGTCACCATCGGCGCCGGCGGCACCGTGGGCGGGGGCTCCACCATCACCAAGGACACTGCGCCCGGCACGCTGACCGTGGCGCGGGCCAAGCAGGTGAGCCTGAGCAACTGGAAACGGCCCGAGAAGAAAAAACAATGAGCGTGCCCACGCCCGAGCAGGAGATCGAGCGGCTGCAGCTCGAGTTGCATGCGGCCCGCACGGCGCTGGGCGACTTTGCCTACGCGGTTTCGCACGATCTGCGGGCCAGCCTGCGCCACATCATGTCCTACGCATCCCTGCTGCGCGAGGAGGTCGGCCCAGCGCTGCCGGGCGAGGCGCTCACCTACCTGGAGACCATCCACAGTGCATCCCGCACGCTTGGGCAGCAGATCGACGGGCTCATGGCCTGGAGCCTGCTGGACCGCACCGAGCTGCAGGTGCGGGAGCTGGACGCCGGTGCGCTGATTGCCGAGGCGCAGGCCCAGCTGGGCGAGTTGTGTGCGGGACGCCGGATCGAATGGCGCATACAGCAGGACCTGCCGGTGCTCTTCGGGGACCCGGCGCTGCTGCGCCAGCTGTTCGTGCACCTGCTCTCGAATGCGCTCAAGTTCACGCGCGGTCGCGCGGTGGCGGAGATTTCCGTCCAGGCCGAACTGGCGCCTGAAGGCTGGGTGACCTATACCGTGGAGGACAACGGCGTGGGCTTCGACCCGGTGCGCCAGCACAAGCTCTTCCACGTCTTCCAGCGCCTGCACGGCAGCAGCCAGTTCGAGGGGTTGGGGCTGGGCCTGGCCCTTTCGCGCAAGATTGTCGAGCGCCATGGCGGCGGCATCCGGGCCGAGGGTGCCCCCGATGCCGGTTGCCGCGTGAGCTTTACCCTGCTGCGTGCCGCCTGAGCGGCACACGCGTGCCGAACTTGCTGCGCTTCACGCTGAAGAAGGCCTTGACGTTGCGCACATTGGCATCGCTGGTGAAGAGGCGCTGCGCCAGCGCCAGGTAGTCCGGCATGTCCAGCGCCTGTACGACCAGCACGAAATCCGGCCCGGGCGAAACGCGGTAACACTGCTGCACGGCCTCGTCGGTCGCCACGCGCAACTCGAAAGCCGTCTGCGCCTCCTCCCCCTGACGCTCCAGAGTGATCTCCACGATGGCTTGCAAGCCGTGGCCTAGCAGAGGCGCGAGCTTGTCCATGCTGAGCAGCGCTACCTGCTTTTCGATCAGGCCCACTTCCTTGAGCCGCTTGACACGGCGCAGGCAGGTGGGAGGCGAGACATGTGCCAGCGCGGCCAGGTCCTGGTTGCTCAGGGCAGCGTCTTTTTGCAAGGCGTCGAGCAGGAGCAGATCTACGGCATCTGTGGTGAATTGTTCCATTTGCAGATTATTTTTGAAATATTCAGTCTTGTCATGTGATTTATGAAATTTAAGTTCATAAAGTATCAAAAATCAATCAGTTATTTTTCTTCTGGCCTTCTACCATCGTGGCATCGAATTCAGGAGTGAACGCTTATGTGTGGCATCGTCGGCGCCGTTTCCCAACACAACATCGTCCCCGTGCTGGTGCAGGGCCTGCAAAGGCTGGAGTACCGTGGTTATGACTCCTGCGGCGTGGCCGTGCATGCCGCCGGCGGCTTGCAGCGCGCGCGCAGCACTTCGCGCGTGGCCGAACTGGCCGAGCAGGTGACGCGGGACAAGGTGACCGGCTACACCGGCATCGCCCATACGCGTTGGGCCACGCACGGCGCCCCCGCCGTGCACAACGCCCACCCGCACTTCAGCCAGGGTCCGGGCGCCGATAGCGCTCAACGCGCGGCGCGCGTGGCCCTGGTGCACAACGGCATCATCGAAAACCATGACGAGTTGCGCGCCGCCCTGCAGAAGAAGGGCTACGTCTTCGTCAGCCAGACCGATACCGAGGTCATTGCCCACCTGGTCGACTCCATCTACGAAGGTGACCTGTTCGAGGCTGTGAAGGCAGCGACGAAACAGCTGCACGGCGCCTACGCCATCGCCGTTTTCCACAAGGACGAGCCGCACCGCGTGGTGGGTGCGCGTGCCGGCTCGCCGCTGATCCTGGGGGTGGGGGCTGACGGTAGCCACTACCTGGCCAGCGATGCCATGGCTCTGGCCGGCGTGACCGACCAGATCGTCTACCTCGAAGAGGGCGACGTGGTGGACCTGCAGCTGGGCAAGTTCTGGGTGGTGGGCCGCGACCACAAACCCGCGCAGCGCGTCGTGAAGACCGTGCAAGCCCACAGCGGCGCGGCCGAACTCGGCCCCTACCGCCACTACATGCAGAAGGAGATCTTCGAGCAGCCGCGCGCCATTGCCGACACGCTCGAGGGCGTGGAAGGTATCGTGCCCGAGTTGTTCGGCGATGGTGCCTACCGGGTCTTCAAGGATATCGACAACGTGCTCATCCTGGCCTGCGGCACCAGTTACTACAGTGGCTGCGCTGCCAAGTACTGGCTGGAGAGCATCGCCAAGATTCCCACCCAGGTGGAAGTGGCCAGCGAGTACCGCTACCGCGACTCGGTGCCCAACCCCAAGACCCTGGTGGTCACCATCACCCAGTCAGGTGAAACGGCCGATACCCTGGCCGCGCTGCGCCACGCCCAGAGCCTGGGCATGCAGCAGACGCTGACTATCTGCAATGTGGGCACCAGCGCCATGGTGCGTGAGTGCAAGCTCGCCTACATCACCCGCGCGGGCGTGGAGATCGGCGTGGCATCCACCAAGGCCTTCACCACCCAGCTGGCCGGTCTCTTTCTGCTCACGCTGGCCCTGGCCCAGGTGCGCGGGCACCTGAGCGACGAACAGGAGGCGCAGCACCTCAAGGCCATGCGTCACCTGCCCGTGGCCCTGCAGGCTGTGCTGGCGCTGGAGCCGCAGGTGATGAGCTGGGCCGAGGACTTCGCCCGCATGGAAAACGCGCTTTTCCTGGGCCGTGGCCTGCACTACCCTATTGCGCTTGAGGGCGCGCTCAAGCTCAAGGAGATCAGCTACATCCATGCCGAGGCTTATCCGGCCGGCGAACTCAAGCACGGCCCTCTGGCCCTGGTGACCAGCGCCATGCCCGTGGTGACGGTGGCGCCCAACGACGCGCTGCTGGAAAAGCTCAAGAGCAATCTGCACGAGGTGCGCGCCCGTGGCGGTGTGCTCTACGTGCTGGCCGATGCCGACACCCGCATCGAAAGCGGCGAAGGCCTGCATGTGATCCGCATGCCCGAGCACTATGGCGCGCTGTCACCGCTGCTGCACGTGGTCCCCCTGCAACTGCTGGCGTATCACACGGCCTGCGCGCGGGGGACGGACGTGGACAAGCCACGAAATCTCGCCAAGAGCGTGACGGTCGAATGACCGCAACGCGTCAGCGCCGTCTCAGGTAAACATAGCGCCCGTTCACCGGGCGTTGCTGGTCGAAGCGTATGGCTTCTTCGTGACTGCTCAGCATGTCGTAGCCATGTTGCCGGGCGAGTTCCTGCAGGTAGCTGGGTGAGTGCGCGTAGCGCAGGCTGGGCAGCAGTTGCACGGACTGTCCTGGCGCCGCATCCTCCACGGTGAAGGCCAGCCAGCTGCCGGCGCGCATGCGCTGAGCCAGCAGGCCGAAGGCCTGCTCCAGAGCCCCCACATAGATGAAGACATCGGCCGCCAGCACCAGGTCATAGGGTTCTTGCGCGGTCGCCAGGAAGTCGTGGATGTCGGCGACGTGCAGTGCGTCGTACACCGCGCGCTGTCTGGCCTTGGCCACCATGGCGGGCGCGATGTCCACGCCGGTCAGATGGTCCACGCGTGCACGCACGTGGGCGCCGCACAGGCCGGTGCCGCAACCCAGGTCCAGCACACGGGGGAAACGGGGGCCTGCTTCAGACGGCAGGCGAGCGATCAGCAATTGGTGAGCCTGGTAGCGCAGCTGCTTGACCAGATGCGCGTCGAATTCATCGGCGTAGTCGTCAAACAGTTGCCTGACGTATTGCTGCGGCGGCGTTGAAACACCACTCCCGTGCGTCACGGCGGCCAGGAAATAGCCCAGGATGTCGGGGTCGCCGCCGCTGTCCAGTGCGCGCTGGAAGCAGGCCGCCGCCGGTTTGAACTGACCTGCTTCGCGGTACAGGCCGCCCAGTTCGGTGAGCGTGGCCGTATGGTTCGGGTCGCGTTGGAGGGCCTCCTGGTAGGCCTGCATGGCCTCGGGGATACGGCCCAGCCGTGCCAGGCTCTGCGCGTGCTGGGCGTGCAGGGTGGCGGACGCTGCGCCCAGGGCAAAACCACGCTCGAAACTGTGCACCGCGGCTTCAAGGTGCGAGAGCGCCAGTTGCGCCTCGGCCAGGGCCAACCAGCCACCCGCCTGATCCGGTTCGGCTGCCAATGCTGCGCGCAGCAAAGGTTCTGCCTCGGCATAGCGCTGGAGTCGGACGCGGGTGATGCCCAGGTTCTGCATCACCGAGATCCGTCCTGGGGCGAGTTCCAGCGCCCGTTCGAAATGGCTTTCGGCCGTCTGCCAGTCGCCGGCTTCCAGGGTTTGCAGGCCTTGCAGGAATGCGGCCTTCGCTTGTTCGAGGTGGTCTGCGCTCATGCGGGAATTATCCGTGCGCCTCAAGTGGGTGCCGTGCCCGACTGCACTGCGCCTGGCATTCCATGCGGGTTTACCCGGGCACTCATCCATCGCATGATGATATGGAATGGGACGTAATCGGCATTGGACCCAGGGCGCTTCCGTTTCTAAACTCAGAGAACGCACTGCCGCAGAACCCCCTCTACACGAACGATGGCCACAGATAGCAAACAGGCATTGCTCCACTTCAAACGTCCAGGCCACTGGGGCGTGGGCCGCGCGTCTTTTCATCACCATGCCTGACATCTCCACCCCCACCCAGCCCCGCGGTTTTGTGATCGACCGCAAGGACGGTCGTCCCCAACTGCCCGGCAGCCTGCACACCAACCGCCGTCTTGCGCAGTGGCTGGGTTTCGATGAACCGGGCCGGGTGCATGTGCGCACAGGCAAGGTCGAACTGGGGCAGGGCATTCTCACGGCCTTGATGCTCATCGTGGCCGAAGAGCTGGACGTGCCGCTGGACACCGTGCGCATCCACAGTGCCAGCACCGCTTACGGGCCGGACGAGGGCATGACCTCGGGCAGCCTGTCCGTGCAGGACAGCGGGGGCGCGTTGCGCCAGGCCTGTGCCGAGGTGCGCGCGATGGCCCTGCAGCGTGCGACGGCCTTGACCGGTGAGAGCGCCGGCACGATCACGGTGCTGGAGGGACGTTTTCGCTCCTCTTCTGGGCAGGATCTGGGCGACTACGCGACCTTGATGAAAGGTGTCGATCTTGACATCGAGAGCCCGGGGACGGCACGGCCCAAGGCGGTGGCCGAGCGCCGTCTGATGGGGCGGGCCCACCCTGAGCGCATCGATCTGGCGGACAAGGTGTTCGGCAAGGCCCGCTTCATCCAGGACCTGCGCCTGCCCGGCATGCAGCACGGCCGTGTGTTGCGGCCGCCTACCCTGGATGCCACGCTGGCCTGTGATCCGGCGCCAGACATCGCCGCATTGCCGACGGGTGTGCGCTGCTGGGTCGACGGGCGTTTCATCGCCATCGTTGCGGCCAGCGAGCGTGAGGCCGAGACGGCAGCCGCGCGCCTGGCCGGCAAGATCACATGGAAGGCGGGCACACCCCTGCCCGATGCGCAGGACCTGCACGGTTTCCTGACCTCGGCGCCACACGAGACCACGACCACGGCGGAGCGTGGAGAAACAGCGTGGCCCGCCGACGGCCTGCAGCACAGCGCGGTCTACCTCAAGCCCTATCTGGCGCACGCCTCCATCGGTACCTCCTGCGCCCTGGCGTTGTGGGACGGCCAACGACTGGAGGTCTGGACGCACAGTCAGGGCATCCACAACCTGCGCGACGATCTGGTCAAGGCGCTGGTGCGCGAAGCCACGCCCGTGGCCAAAGAAAACATCGTGATCCACCATGTCGAGGGCTCGGGCTGTTATGGCCACAACGGTGCCGACGACGTGGCCTTTGATGCCGTGTTGATGGCCCTGCGTTGCCCCGGCCAGCCCGTGCGTGTGTTGTGGTCGCGCGCGGACGAGCTCAGCCACAGCCCGTTGGGTTCCGCGCACCGGGTGGCTCTGCGGGCCCGGCTGGACAGCACGGGTCGTCTGAGCCACTGGCAGCACGAACTTTGGGCCAACGGCTACAGCTCACGCCCGGGCCGTGCCGCCCTGCCGGCCCTGCTGGCCGCCAGTGAGCGCGCCGAGGCCACGGCCCTGCCCCTGCCCATCAACCCGCCGCTGGCGGCTGGTGGTGGCGCCGAGCGCAACGCCGTGCCGGCCTATGTGCTGCCCAATCTCCAGGTCATCCATAACCGCCTGACCGTCATGCCCCTGCGCACCTCGGCCATCCGGGCCCTCGGGGCTTACGCGAATGTGTTCGCCATCGAGTCCTTCATGGACGAACTGGCCTTGCAGGCAGGGGTCGATCCGCTGGCCTTCCGCAAGCGCCATCTCGAAGATCCGCGCGCCCTGGCCGTGCTGGACACGGTGGTGCAGCGCTCCGCCTGGTGGGGCCAGCGCAAGCAGGAGCCCGAGGGCATCGGCCACGGCCTGGCCTGGGCCCGTTACAAGAACACGGGTGCCTGGTGTGCTGTCATCGCACGGGTTCAGGTGGACGAGCAGGTGCGTGTGCTCAACCTCGACCTCGCGGTCGATGTGGGCATGGTGGTGGACCTTGATGGCGTCATCAACCAGATCGAAGGCGGGGCCGTGCAGAGCGTGAGCTGGACGACCAAGGAGCAGGTCACCTTTGACCGCGAGAGCATCACCAGCAATGAATGGCTGACCTACCCGGTGCTGCGTTTCAGCGAGGTGCCCGAGGTGCGCGTGCACGTGATCGACCGGCCCGAAGAACCGCCTGTGGGCGCTGGCGAGGCGGCCCAGGGCCCGGTGGCTGCTGCGCTGGCCAATGCCGTGTACGACGCGCTGGGCGTGCGCGTGCGCGAGTTGCCCCTGAGCCCTGACACGCTGCTGCGTGCCGTCCACGCCGCGGAGGCCGCATGAGCAAAGAAAAACAAACCATGTTCCACGTCAACCAGCAGCTCCTGCACTTTGACGGCGACGAGAAGGCGACCTTGCTCTCGGTGCTGCGCGACGAGTTGAATCTGAGCGGCCCCAAATTCGGCTGCGGCCAGGGCGAGTGCGGTGCCTGCATGGTGCTGGTGGATGGCCAGCCGCAGACTTCCTGCAATCTGCCGGTCTGGTCCATCCAGGGGCGGCAGGTGACCACACTCGAAGGCCTGGGCACGCCGGCCCATCCGCACCCGGTGCAGACGGCCTTCATCGAAGAGCGCGCCGCCCAATGCGGTTACTGCGTGGCCGGCATCATCACCTCGGCCTGCGCGCTCGTGGCCCGCAAGCCCCAGCCCAGTCGCGACGAGATCGTGCAAGGCCTGGAAAAACACCTGTGCCGCTGCGGTGCCCAGACGCGCATGCTGCGCGCCATCGAGCGCGCGGCGGCCCAAATGAATTCAAAAACCTGAACCCTATCCATGCTCAAGAACTGGCTCTCCCCCCAAACCCACGCCCAAGGTTGCAACGGCTTCTGGTTCTGCAGCTGTGCAGGCCTGCCCATCGTGCCCGGCGGTGGTGGCAGCACGGCCACAGGCCGCGCGCCGGTGATCATCCGCGGCAAGCGCGCACGTACGGTGGACGCGCACGCGCACTGCTACTTCCAGGCTGGCCTGGACCTCATGGGTGCCGAGGCCAAGGGTGTGTTGCCGCCCGTCAAGGGTGTGCCCGAGCATTTTCTGCAGGTGGACCAGCAACTCAGCGCGCGCTTCGCTGCCATGGACGCCATGGGCATCGACCTGCAGGTGCTCAGCATCAACCCCTTCTGGTACAAAAAAGATCGTGAGACCGCCGAGGCCATCTGCCGGGTGCATAACGAGAGTTTTGCCGAACTGTGCGCGAACCACCCCAAGCGCCTGGCCGCCTTCGCCTCCCTGCCCATGCAGTTCCCCGAGCTCGCCGTGCAGATGCTGGAAGAAGCGGCGAAGAAATACGGACTCAAGGGCGCGGCCATCGGCGGTAGCGTGGCGGGTGACGACTTCGCCAACCCGGTCTACCACCCCGTGCTGGCCAAGGCGCAGGAGCTGGGTGTGATGCTCTTCATCCACCCGCAGAGCACGCCCGAACTGGCGGCCCGCCTCAAGGGCAACGGCTGGTTGTCCAACGTCATCGGCAATCCGCTGGACACCACCATCGCGCTACAGAAGCTGATCTTCGAAGGCGTGTTCGACAAATACCCCGAGCTCAAGGTGCTGGGCGCCCACGGGGGCGGTTTCCTCGGCTCCTACGCGCCGCGCATGGACCGCAGTTGTTTTGTCTCGCCGCAGAACTGCAACCCCGACATCGTGCTCAAGAAGAAGCCCACGGAGTACATCCGCCAGATCTATTTTGATTCGCTGGTCTTCACGGGCGAGGCGCTGCGCCACCTCGCGGCCGAGGTCGGTGCGGGGCAGATCATGATCGGTACCGACCACCCCATCCCCTGGGTGGAGGACCCGGTGGGCCATGTGATGGCCACCCCCGAACTCAGCGACGAAGACCGCCTGGCCATCCTGGGCGAAAACGCGATCCGCGTGCTGGGGCTCACGGTCTGAGCGTCTGCAGCCTATACCTATACATCACCCCACAGGAGACAAGATGAAGCTCAACACACTCGCCACTTGCACGCGACGCCTCGCGATCACCCTGGCCGGCCTGGCCCTGGCCACCTCTGTTCAGGCGCAAGGCACTTATCCGAACCGACCGATCCGCATGATCGTGCCCCTGGGTGCAGGCAGTGCGGTGGACGTGGCAGCACGGCTGTTGGCGCAGAAGATGTCGGAGAACATGGGGCAGGCCATCGTCGTCGAGAACATCACGGGCGCGGCGGGCATCATCGGTTCTGACCGGCTGGCCAAGGCTGCACCGGATGGCTACACCATCGGTGGGTTCAACGACAGCGTGCTGACCATGGTGCCCCACCTCAACAAGAACACGCCCTTCAACCCGGTGACCGACTTCGCCCACATCTCGCAGGTCGCGACGATCGAGTTCAGCATTTCCGTGGCGACCGACTCGAAGTACAAGACAGCAGCCGAGCTGGTGGCCGCGGCCAAGGCCGCGCCGGGCATGGTGACGTATGCCTCGGGCGGCAACGGCAGCCCGCAGCATCTGGGCGGTGCATTGTTCGCGGCGCACACTGGTGTGGAGCTCAAGCACGTGCCTTACCGGGATGCCAGCCAGGCCGCCCAGGGCGTAGCCGGTAACCAGGTTGACGCAACCTTCCAGGGCATCGCCACCGTGGCGGCGCTGGCAAAAGGCGGTAAGTTGCGCCTCATCGGCGTGATGGCCGACGCCCGCAATCCCGAATACCCGCAGACGCAGACGCTCAAGGAGCAGGGCATCCAGGGTTTCGACTTCAGCACCTGGTTTGCGCTGACCTCGCCCAAGGGTACGCCCAAGGAAATCGTCGAGCGTCTGCAACGTGAAGTGGTCAAGGCGCTGGCTGACCCGATGGTCAAGGAACGCTACGCCGGCCTGGGGCTCAAGCCCAATGGCACGACACCAGAGCAGGTGACTGCCCTGGTGCAGAACCAGCTGGCCCGTTACGGCAAGGCCATAACCGACAACAACATCAAGGCTGAGTGATGTGAGGTCGTCCGCGCGAGCCGGGGCACGGCTCATGCGGTGGCGCCTGCCCCAGAACCCTGGCCACGGGCCGCACCCGCCTGGTCAGGGTTTCTACGCAAGAGCAATTCCCTAGTAAAAATACGTACACGGCCGTCTAGGATGTCAGCTTCGTTGGGTTAGCTGATATCTAAAAAAGAATGTTGACAGTCGTTACCGAATTCCTCTCCACCATGCAGGAGAGGTTCAATCCTCTGCGCCAGGACTCCATCCAGGCGGTCTACCAGATCGACGATATCCGTCAGGCCATGCTGGATTGTCTGGATACCAACACGCGGGAAGACTTCCCGCATGTCGAACGTCGCATCCTGCGCGCGTCCAATGTGCCCACGCTGTGGTTCCTGCGCCCGGACCTGCTGATGGCGGTGGCCGCGCATTCCGGCGAGCAGGCCGCTAACCAGGTCATTGACGAGATCTCGGACATGTTCGACGGGCTGCTGCCCCAGAGCCTGAGCACCCGGCCCAGCCGGCCGCAGCGCTGATCTGGCATTGGCGTGCTGCCCCATTTGACGGGGTGTATGAATCAGCTTGCGCATTCTGCCTGTGGCATTGATGTCGCGTTCAGGGCGTCACGGTATTCGCAGTGGTCAATTGCTTGACTCGTTGCAGAAGTAGCGCCCTCAATCCAATTTTGGATTGCATTCTGTTGTTTCGGCGCCGCGCTCGAATGTTGAGTTTGCTATTAAATATGTAGCTATCAGATTCCGCCAGACCTGATTCATCGATAAATCCTTAAGGAAGAAATCGTCTAAGAATGGGCTAGGTCAGGACATATCCCCCGTTTGGGGGATATGCCAGCCGCCAAATACAAGCTACCGTTCACGCTGCCCAGAAAGAGGAAAACTACCGATCCAGGTGGCTTTCAGGTGAGGACACGCGTGAGCATCAATACCAGTGCACCGGCGGCTAGCAAAGCGCCATCAGAGCAGCCGCAACTGCAAACTTCTGCGGCCGATCCGGCCAGTGGAGCGCGCGGATCATTGCCTCCACTTGCCGCACTCTGCGCTATTGCCCGCCTGCATCAGGTAGCGGCCGATCCGGCCACACTGGCCCATCAATTGGGCCTCTCCGGAACGGAACCGTTTCAGTTGCATGACCTGCTGCAGGCTGCCCAGCACCTGGGTCTCAAAGCCAAACACTCCCGCACCAAGGTAGAACGCCTGGCGCTCACGCCACTGCCAGCGCTCGCGTTGATGCGCACCGACGATGGCGCTTTGCGTGTCGTCATCCTGGCGCAATGCGACGGCCAGCGCGTGTTGTTGCAGGATCCCGCAGCAGGCGCGGGCAACAACCGCCCCACCATTGAGCCCTTGGAAATCTTCAGCAGTCAGTGGACCGGCGAGCTCATCCTCATCACCAGCCGCGCCAGCATGGCCGGCGATCTGGCCAAGTTCGATTTCTCCTGGTTCATTCCCAGCCTCATCAAGCACCGCAAGCTGCTGGGGGAGGTGTTGCTCATCTCCTTCATGCTGCAGCTCTTCGCGCTGGTCAGTCCCCTGTTTTTCCAGGTGGTTATGGACAAGGTGCTGGTACACCACGGCCTGACCACGCTTGACGTGTTGGTCATCGGCCTGGTGGGGGTGGTCATCTTCGAGAGCGTACTCAACGCCCTGCGCGCCTATGTCTTCAGCCACACGACCAGCCGCATCGATGTGGAGTTGGGCGCGCGCCTGTTCCGCCACCTCATGGCCCTGCCCCTGGCCTACTTCCAGGCGCGGCGTGTGGGGGATTCGGTGGCCCGCGTGCGCGAGCTGGAAAACATCCGCAGCTTCCTGACGGGCAATGCCTTGACGGTGGTGCTGGACGTGTTTTTCTCCGTGGTCTTCATCGCCGTCATGCTGTTCTACAGCGTGCCGCTCACGCTCATCGTGCTGGTCAGCTTGCCGCTGTATTTCGGCCTAAGCCTGGCTGTAGTGCCCGTGCTGCGCAAGCGGCTGGACACCAAGTTCGCTCGCAGCGCCGAGAACCAAGCCATGCTGGTGGAGACAGTCACCGGCATCCAGACCGTCAAGGCCACGGCGCTGGAGCCAGCCTTTGCCCGCCGCTGGGACAAGCAGCTCGCGGCCTATGTTTCGGCCAGCTTCAAGACGCAGAACCTGGCCAGCGTGGCGCACGAAGGCGTCAACCTCATTGGCAAGTTGGTCAACGCCGCCACGCTCTGGTATGGCGCCCATCTGGTGATGGACAACCAGCTCACCGTGGGTCAGTTCGTGGCCTTCAATATGTTCGCTGGCCGTGTCTCGCAGCCCATCATGCGCATGGCCCAGCTGTGGACGGACTTCCAGCAGACCGGTATTTCGGTCGCGCGTCTGGGCGACATTCTCAACACTCGCACCGAAGTGCCGCCTACCAGTGCGGCCCAGCTGCCACCGGTCAAAGGCCGCATCACGCTGGACAACGTCACTTTCCGCTACCGACCCGAAGCTGCACCCGTGCTCAACGGCGTCAGCCTGGATGTGCGCCCCGGCGAGGTGATCGGTATCGTCGGCCGTTCCGGTTCGGGCAAGAGCACCTTGACCAAGCTGGTGCAGCGCCTCTACGTACCCGAGCAGGGCCGATTGATGGTGGACGGCATCGACATCAGCCTGATCGACGCGGCCCAGCTGCGCCGCCAGGTGGGTGTGGTGCTGCAGGAAAACCTGCTGTTCAACCGCAGCGTGCGAGAAAACATTGCCATCACCGACCCGGCGGCTCCCATCGACGCCGTGGTGCGTGTGGCCCAGCTGGCCGGCGCGCATGACTTCATCAGCGAACTGCCCGAAGGCTACGACACCCTGGTGGGTGAGCAGGGTGGCAGCCTGAGCGGTGGGCAGCGCCAGCGCGTCGCCATCGCCCGCGCCCTGTTTGCCAACCCGCGCATTCTGATCTTTGACGAAGCCACCAGCGCGCTGGACTATGAGAGCGAGGCCATCATCCAGCGCAATATGGCCAGCATCTGCCAGGGCCGTACCGTGCTCATCATCGCCCACCGCCTGAGCGCCGTGCGCCACGCAAATCGCATCATCGTGCTGGAGAAGGGCCGCATCGTTGAGGCAGGCCCGCACGACGCACTCATCAACAAGCCGCAGGGCCTCTACGCCCACCTCTGGCAAATGCAAGGTGGCCAGGCCGCGCCCGGAGGCGCCGCATGAGCACGAACACCGCAGCACCGATGCCGCGCCACCCCCTGATTGAATTGTGGGTGCGCTACAGGGCGGTCTTCAAGGCCGCTTGGGAACACCGGGCCGAACTGGCCGGCCCGCAGCGCCTAGCTGATGAAACAGCCTTCTTGCCTGCCGCACTGAGCCTGCAGGAAACGCCGGTGCACCCGGCACCGCGTCGCCTGGCCTGGACCATCATGGTGCTGTTTGTGCTCGTGCTTATCTGGTCCATCGTGGGCCAAATCGATATCGTGGCCGTGGCGCCGGGGCGCATCATCGTGAGCGATCGCACCAAGGTCATCCAGCCGCTGGAAGCCAGCGTTGTGAAAAGCGTGCTCGTCAAGGATGGGGACCGCGTGCGCGCCGGCCAGGTGTTGGTCGAGCTGGACCCCACCATGGCCAATGCAGACAAGGCCAGCGTGCAGGAGCAACTCAACGCGGCCATCAGCGAAGAGCAGCGTACCGCTGCCCTGCTCAGAACCCTGGCCATGGGGCAAACGCCTAGCCTGCCCAAAGGGGCCGATGACGCCACGCGCAGCCTGCTGCAAAGTGAATGGCAAGACATCCGCGCCAAGCTCGCCAAGCTGGATGCAGAAATCGCCCGCCGCCAGGCCGAGATGGCCACGGTGCAGGCCACCATCGCCAAGCTCGAAGACACCGTGCCCATGGCCCAGGCGCGTGAGGCGGACTTCAAGCGTCTGGTGGACCAGGGTTACATCTCCGGCCATGCCACGCAGGACAAGACGCGTGAGCGCATCGAGCTGGAGCGCGATTTGTCCACCCAGCGAGCCCGCTTGGCAGAGGCCCAGGCCATGCTGCGCGAATCGGAACAGGCTCGCGCCTCTTTCCGTGCTGAGACCGTGCGCCAGCTCAACGACCGCAATGCTCAGGCCACCACCAAACACCAGCAGTTCAGTGCTGACCACAGCAAGGCCAGCCAGCGCGAGCGCTTGACGCAGCTCACCGCCCCTGTGGACGGCATCGTGCAGCAGCTGGCCATCCACTCCGTAGGCGGTGTGGTCACCAGCGCCCAGCCCTTGATGATTGTGGTGCCCGACAGCCCCACCGTCACCGCAGAAATCACCGTGGCCAACCAGGACATCGGCTTTGTGAACGCCGGCCAGGCCGCCACAGTGAAGCTGGAGACTTTCCCTTACACACGCTACGGCACGGTGGAGGCCAAGGTGGAGGTGGTCACCGCTGACGCGGTGACGGATGAAAAGAAAGGGTCCTATTACCCGGCCATCCTGACGCTGAGCCAGAAAGACATGGACATTGACGGTAAGCACGTCCCGTTGAGCCCGGGTATGAATATCACAGCGGAGATCAAGACAGGGAAGAGACGAGTGATTGAGTATCTGCTTTCGCCGGTGCAGAGGGCAGGGAGTGAGAGCTTGAGAGAGCGTTGACGTTCCAGCACAACTAAAAAAACACCTCAGTAGAGGATCAAGAGATGAACATCAAGACCAAAAAAGGCGCTAGTTCGTGGGTAACGCTGTGCGCGATGGTGGCACTGATCGTGGCTTCTCCTGTACAGGCAGCAAGCTTTGATTGTGCAAAAGCTCAGAGCAAGGTGGAGAGGCTGATTTGTTCAAATGAAAAGCTATCGAAAATTGACGAGCAACTTGCTGACATTTATGCGACAGCATTGAAGAGCAAAAAGTCAAATCGCACCACTTTTCAAGCTCAAAAACAATGGATCAAAGAGCGTAACGGCTGCGTCGATTCGATTTGTATCGAAATGGCTTATCGAAGTCGAAAGGGCGAGATTTTGGGGGCGGAATCGCAAGAGCAAATCATTACTGTCTACGCCAAAGATGAAAATCTCTGCGAAGCCTATGCGAATTACGTTATCAGAGAAATCATTGCATCAAAGAATGACACACATTTGAACTATCGAAGAACAGTCTCGTTGGGAAATTTTGGGTCTTTGACATGGTCTGATAGCCCGCCTCAGTGCAAAAGACCTTTTGTAGATGAATCCCCAGAATTCATGGCTGCAAGTTGGAAAGAGGTGAGCCCGGAAGAATATCCGGAGCTTGCAGTTGGAGCTTACAGAATAGTCAGCAGTGCGTCTTTGCAAGGTTACTTTTCGAAGCTTCACCAAGCTAATGATGAAGATTTCGTGCGTAGCTTGAGGGAAATAAAAGAGCGCAAAGAGCTTGGCGGATTTCGCATGTGGTTGGCAGACGTCGACATCAATAACAACGGAGTTCCCGAGACTCTCCTCAAGGTAGAGGTCGATCGGTGTGGCTACGATCCGCGAACATCCATCGGTTCATCGCAAGCACCACGTTGGAAGATCCCAATTATGGTGGTCGATTCAAGTAAAAAAATCATTGATGCCAAAACGGACCAAATACTGAACGTATCAAAAGTGCCCACATCAATGAGTCGGGGAGGTGTGCAACTGTATTCCTTTGAGCTTGAGAGTTTTGATGCGTTTCAGCACTCTGGAGTTACATACTTTGACCGTTGGGAAGATGAATGGGTCTACAACTACCGTGGGGATTATTCAGAAAAGGCGCACGAAGAGACTTCTGCTGCCTTGACTGTCTATGCCATTTCAAACGGGGATAGGCACCCCATATGCCGTCTGAAAATTAGCAAGTAAATGATCTAGTAAAGGGAGAATTCAAATGATTACAGCCACTCACGAAATTACTGATTACAAGATTGATTTAATCAAGAATTTTCTTAGAAATGTGGAAGGACCGATCCCCAATCCTTACTACGATCGTGCGCCACGGAATACGACGGGAGAATATCAAAACGTAACGATCGGTGATGGTATCAACCTCGACTGGAGCAATGAAAAGAATCTTCGACTGACTCTTCTACAGTTGGGATTGGTTGATAGTTCTACTGCGTTGGAGGCGAATCGCCGAAACTTGGCCAGCTTGCCTGCAGAGACAAGCACGGAAAAGACTCTTCGCCTTGACGCGATGGTGTTGGCGTTCCGGCAGGTAATGATCAACAACAGGCCTGCAGAAGGCGCCACTCCTCAAAGTGTATTGGCGGCTAACGCCGCGCTTAAAACGCAGCTGGATAACTTGGCAACGCTATTCGGCGGTGTGACCTTTCAAATTACTGAAGGTCAGTCGGAAAATATCATTAAGCAGATCATAAATGGAATAAGCATTCCAGGATTCGTTATTGACAATGGCAAGCAAGCAAGGCTAGACGCGAATATTGGGAGCAGTCTCTCGCACAATACAAAAGAGTATGAAGCGCTCATGTCATTGTTCTACAACGCTGAATCAACAGTGAAAGCGACTGGCCTATTGGCCACGGCGATTAAGGAAGATCGCCGTGCCGATGCCTGGTATGAGATTAGATACAACACAAACCTCAGAGCTTTAACAGCGCGCAGTGATATATCCGGTGGCATCGCCAATCGACGTTATAAAGAGTCCGATCTGTTTGATCTCTACGGTGACCCTTCCAAATTAAATGACACTCAAAAGTTGGAGGAGGGTAAGAGCATCTATCGAATGTTTACGTCCAATCGTGAACAAATTATTCGGTATGAAGAACTTTATTCGCCTACGAATATAAATGCAGGAAGCACTGCCATTGAACAGGTGCTGGGGCGCGCGAAATTAGTGGTTCTTGCTAACCTAGAAAACTCTTCTGATTCCAGCATCAAAGCAGCTTATGCCGCATGGTCCGCGAATGCGGCCAGCTTCCGATCTACAGATCTGTATTTTGATCCCGGGAAGAATGCCGTAACAGTTCTTGACGGACGAAAGTTCGTCAAGATTTCAACAGATGTTGATGCAGGGATTTCGGAAGCCGCAGTTAATAACGTGCTGATCGGTGACGGTGGCGTAAGCGGCAATACGGGCGACATGCTTGTGGGGGGGATGGGCAACGACCTGCTGATTGGCAGCGCGGGGAACGACTATCTGTGGGGTGGTAAAGGCGACGATGCCATGGCCGGTGGCGCGGGCAATGACACCTACATCATCGAAAGTGGAGATGGCACCGATACCATTGAAGACAAGGTGGGCGTCAACCGGGTCATCGTGAATGGCAAGGCCATCGTCTCCTTTTATCGGAAGGCAGATGGACTGAACTATGTGAGTTACGATGGTGCGTTCACCGCTGTCCTGAAAGATGGCGACTTCATCGTCACCGATGCGGCGACTGGGGGCAAAGTCATCCTGAATCAGGACTTCCAGGAAGGCGACTTCGGCATCCACTTCGCTGATGCGCCGACCGACCCTGCCGCCAACCCAACCGCATCATCGACAGATCGCACGATCCTTGGCGACAAGCGTCCCTCGGTGTTTGTTGGCACCTTCGATGCACAACTCTCGGGTTTGCCTGCTGGCGCACAAATTCTCCGACAGTTCAATCAGGTCGCAGATGAGGACGGCAAAGTCATTTCCATCGATGTGGAGTACAACAAAGTCGACGACCTTGGCAATCTGATCACAGACGCTCCCGAGCCCGGTCGAAGCGACAACTTGAATGACAGTGCCGGTAATGACCGCATTGAGGCCGGTTCAGGTGACGATGGCATCAATGCGTCTCGTGGTGGGAATGACTACATTGACGCCGGTGAAGGCAACGACACAGTCGACGCCGGGGCAGGCAACGACTACGTACTTGGCGGGGCGGGAAACGACAAGCTCAATGGCGACGACGGCAACGACTACCTTCAAGGCGACGCCGGAGACGATACGCTGAACGGCAACAAGGGGAATGACCTCTTGTTGGGGGGCGATGGCGAAGACCAGCTCAACGGTGGCGATGGAGACGACACGATCCGCGGCGGGGCGGATCACGATGTGCTGCGGGGTGACAGCGCCGATGCAACAACACCTGGTAAAGATGTACTCGAAGGCGGTAGCGGCTCTGACATTCTCTACGGCATGGCTGGAGACGACGCCCTCTATGGCGCCGACTTCATCAAACTCGAAGACGCCATCGCACAAGGAAATTCCGGCACCGGCAGCGCCACGCAAGGCGATTTTCTGCAAGGGATGGGAGGAAATGACATCCTGGTCGGTACCTCGGCCAAGGATCTGCTGGGCGGTGGAGAGGGTTCCGATGTACTGGTAGGTGGCGCCGGCGACGACTTCCTGTTTGGTGACGTCCATCACGACGCATACACCAAAGACTGGAGTTTCCGATTGGAGACAACGGGTGATGCACAAACGGGGCGCAACTACGAATTCAAAGTTGACGGCGTGACATCGACTTCGTCGGACGGCGCGGCAGACACGATCTATGCAGGCGCTGGAGACGATGGTGTCATGGCGGGCGGCGGTGATGATTATGTGGATGCCGGTGCTGGAAATGATGTCGTATTTGGTGAGGGTGGGGATGACAACATCCAAGGCGGGGATGGTGACGACGTCCTCAATGGCGACAACGGCATAGGCATGCTGGCGCTGTCGAAGCACGGCAACGATTTCATCGATGGCGGCGCTGGCAATGACGACATCAACGGCGAGGGCGGCAACGACGTTCTCTTCGGTGGCGCTGGTAACGACAAGATATCTGGTGATGGATCTGTCGGTGCAGCGGGGGGAGATGACTACCTGGATGGCGGCGAAGGTGACGACCAGCTTTTCGGTGGAGCGGGCAACGACATCATTTACGGCGGCAGTGGCAATGACATCTTGATGGGTGATGCTGGCGCCGACTTTATGGATGGCGGCGATGGAGATGACACCTACGTGGCCGGTGTCGGCGATACGATCTCTGACTCCAAAGGGAACAACACCCTGACGATCACTGACGGGAATCCCCTGGCTGTGACGGCCAGCGGTGATACCTTGATACTCGACTACGGCACCCAGGGTACGGTCGAGGTCAATGGCGCATTGACCGGTGCCTTCTCCTCTATCAACGGTGTCGCCTTTGGGAACTGGATCAGTTCCCGTCTGACAGATAGTGTCCAGGTCTCCACGACACAGGCAAACCAGACGGTCACGGGCGGCTCTGGCGACGATGCGCTGACCGCATACCATGCGGGCGCAAATTTGAATGGGGGCAACGGGAATGACACACTTGCCGCCGGCGAGTTTTCTGCCGTCCTGAATGGCGGAGCCGGCGATGACGCCCTGTACTCTGGAGCGGGAGCAGATACCCTGAACGGCGGGAGTGGTGCGGATACGTACTACTTTTATAGAGGCAACGGGGCGGACGTCATTGAGGATAGCGGAGATGCATCTGACGTCGATACGCTGATCTTTGGCGATGACATCCTTGCTTCTGATGTGACTGTCAGACGGACCCCGGCGGGGGATCTGGAGTTCACTGTGAATGGCACTGCAGACAGTGTCACGATCAAGGACTGGTACTCCGCTTCGTCAGCGCTGAATCGAATCGAACAGATCGTATTCGGTGACGGCGCGATCTACTCGCCACTCGATTACGAGGGCTTGCCTATCACAGGGACCGCGGATGCCGATTCCATGGTCGGCTCATCCTCCAGTGATGTTCTGGTTGGGCTGGCTGGAACAGACACCTATTACATGCAGTACAACATGGGGAAGGACCGTGTTGTAGACAGTGTCGCAGACGGGGGTGTGGTCCAGCTGGCAGAAGGTCTGAGTTTCTCTAGTGTCACGGCCCAGCGATATGGAAGTGATCTTTTACTGCAGCTGGACGCTTCCAACAGCCTTCGCATTGATGGATATTTTGCGACGTCCCAACCGTCTTGGTTTTTGAAGGATGGCCAAGGCGAGACAAAGTCTTTTGATGATTTGTCTGTGTTGCCCGATCCGGCGACAGCGATCGACGAGGCGCTCGTCGTACAAAGCGAAGAGCTGGCCTATAGAAACAAGTTGGAAGCCGACATACGCTTTCACTATGCGACGCTGGATGTAGCCAATTTCACACCCTATCAAACGAGATCGGATGGGACCCTTTATTCGCAAACTGAAAATGCTTTGAATGGATGGACTCAAACCGGAACCCGTACTTCGGGTTACATGGACATTCGTTCTGGTTATGCGCCGTATTACTTTGGTGAAAGTTCCTCTTCTTATTCCCAAGCTGGAATCTATGGGGGGGCCTCCGTAGAGGGGGATCTGGTTGAAATCCGGAAGACTACTTCGAATACAGATGAAGATGTATTCTATGCAGCCGGTGAAGCGCAGACGCTGGTTTCTGAATATCAGAGCAAGGCTTTCCAGATTAACTGGAATGAACCCTACTATTCAGCTCAAAGTGCATACACTAACCCGCCTTCATTCGTTGGCTACATTACCTGGTCTGGTATTAACAGCAGCGAATCGGTGCCCGTTGACCAAAGACTGGGCATTAGATATTTTTATTCTGCGGGTTCGGATCTGACGAGTTACTTCACTGGCAAAGCTGTGGGGCTTCCGCTTGCCCCTATCGATGCCACCAGCACTGACAGCCTGCCAGGCTACGCCAACTTCGCATACCGCGAGATCACCACGCTCTATTCAATACAGACCCTCAATCTGGGAGCTTCGGACAACACGGTGTACGCAGGCTCACTGACGATCGTGAATTCCGGCGACGGAAATGACACCGTCTACAACGCGGGCTACGCTTATGGCGGCGCTGGCAATGACTCCTTGATAGGTGGAGGTACCCTGAGGGGCGGAGAGGGCGACGATTTCCTGCGCGACGGCAACTGGATGTCTGGCGGCGCTGGCGACGACATCCTGGTTGGCGGTGCGACGATGGTGGCGGGCGCCGGTCATGACGAGATCTACGCAAGGGCGGGATATGCCAGGATAGAAATTGACCCCGCAGTCGTCACGAGCGGACTTCTGGGTGGGGCTGGGGACTCGACGTACTTCTTGGATCAGTACTACCAATCGATAGGCATTACCAATTGGGAAATGCATAGCAGTACACCGGGCATTTTCCACCTGAAGCATTCCGATATCGGGAATTTCTGGGGAACTCGGGAGGAACTGAAGGCGATCGCGGAGCTGAATTCGTGGACTTCGTTTGAGGAGGGACTGGCGGAAGGGTGGATCTATGCACCGCTGCCACCCGCGCCGCTGATTTCGGCCAACGATTTCAGGGCCCTTGCGTCGTATTACGAGCAAGGAGTGCTTCAGCACCATGTGGTGGCGTTTGGTGCGGGAGTTTCGGCGCAGAATCTCCGATTCTCATGGGGCGAGCTGCAAGCGGCTGTAAGTGGTGAGCCGAGTGCTCCCAAGTCTGCGCATGTGGTGCTCAATATCTCCTGGAATGACGGCCAGCAAAATATTCAGGTGATCATTCCGCACAGTGACGACCCCATAGGCTCAGGGATATCGCAGTTCACATTTGCTGACGGAGCTGTGCTTGGGATGGCGGACATTCTGGAGCTCGCACCTACGCCACCCTCTTTCGATCCGCAGGCCTTGTTCGATTTTGTCACTGGATCCGGCGAAACCAACTTGACCAGTGACGTGAAGTTGCTCCGATTTGATCTGAGCGCATCAGAGCTCGTGGTCAAGAAAGACGGCGCGGATCTGCTGTTGACGCTGGCGGGGTCTTCTGACTCCGTTCGGCTGCTCGACTGGTGTGCAAATCCAGATGCCTATTTCGCTCTCAACATTGAGTTCGGCGGAGAACCCGTGCAGGGGTTCCAAGCGTATCTCCAGGATGTCGGTATCGTCATTGACGGGTCGGCCGGCGGGCAGACCTTGACGGGGGTGGCTGGATATCCGAACACGTTCATCGCAGGCCCTGGCAGCACATTGATAGGCAGCGAAGGAGGACAGGATACCTATGTAATTAACGCCGGTTCGGGCACGGTGCATATTCAAGACAGCGAAGGTACGGGCACGATCCAGTTTGGAGCCGGCATCACGCCAGATCAGATCACCCTGGGTGTTGGCTCTCTGATGTTGCGCGTGGGCAATAGTGGCGACACGATACACATCGAAGGCTTCGATCCGCAGAATGCATTGGGCAGCAGTGCAATCTCCGCCTTCCAGTTCTCCGATGGCACGACGCTTACAGTCAGGCAATTGATGGCCAGAGGTTTTGATATCTACGGCACGGAAGATGGCGAGGTATTGCGAGGAACAGACCAGGACGATCGCATCTATTCGGCAGGTGGAAACGACACCTTGATTGGAGGCGTTGGTGATGACACTTTGATTGCTGGTGTTGATGCCAATGTCTTTGCGTTCCAGGCGGGTGATGGTCGCGACGTGATTGACGAATCAGCAAAGGCGGGCACTTCCGTTGGGACCGATTTGATCAAGTTCACCTCGGGGGTGGCCGCAAGCGATTTGTTCTTCGGTCGCACTGGCAGTGATGTACTGATCTCCAACGTCAAAACCCAGGATGCGCTCGTCGTACGGAACATCCGGGCGATTGATCGGATTGCCCTTGATAACGGTTCATATGTCGAGTTTCGGGAAACGGGTCCAGGCAGCGCCAGCATTACGACCTACGATATCGACGGCTTAATCCTGTCGAGTGTTACGCAGACCCACGACGGAAACGGAAACTTCACCAACGTCGGCCCCAACGGAGCAATAAGCGGGGGTGGGAGCAACCCTGATGGAAGCTATTACCTGTATACCGATGACGGCGACGGTGGTGCTGTCACGACCAATTACGACGGGAATGGCAGTTTCGTCAGCGAGACTTCGTCGTGGGAGTGGTCAGATGGGTCCCATGGAACGTCTACCCGTTATGCCGATGGCACCTCAGCAGCAACGGCATATTACATTGATCCGGATGACGCAGACGGCTATTTCTCGGGTAGCACAAGTTACGCCTATAACAACAATGGGCGCGGCCTTGAAAACTGGATTGAATACGATGCTGGCGGCGCGCTGCTCGGATCGGTAAGCAAGCTTACACAAAGCACGCCCAATACTTACACAACCACAGCTTTCGACGCCACGGGCAGGAAGATCGAGGTCCGTTGGGGCAACCCCGAGGCCAATGGAAATGATCTTTACCATGCTGATGGAACGAGCAGTGGGGGCAGCTATTTCCGCGACGGCTCTGGTCATAGCACCTATTTCAATGACGGGGCCGGAACGATCACGACCCAAAACTTTGATGCCACTGATGCCCTGCTAGGAAAGGTTGTGGTGACCGATGACGAGCAGGGAAATACTTCGACTACCAATTTCGATGCGAACGATGTGAAGGTCAACGCTAGCTGGATCAAGTCTGACGGATCCTATGGCAGTACCGCCTTCAACCCCGACGGGTCGGGCAACGGCACGGCAAACTATCTGGACGGTAGTTTCGAGGAAATTTACTACGGTGCACTGTCCGGCTTTGCGTTTAACTACGCGCATCACTATGACGCCGATAGGAATTACTTGGGGCGGTGGGAGCTATATGACTATGGTGGTGGGGAAACCCAAAAGTGGATTTACGATGCCAATGACGTCCTGATCGGAGGCATTTGGACGGATAGAGACGGCGGTTATAGCGAGGATGTTTATGCCGCCGACGGCAGCTTTGTGAATACGAGGGGGAACGGCAAGGGCTTGGTCACGGTTACAAACTATGACGCAGATGAAGTGCCGATCAGCGTCTCCTGGACCAATATCGACGGCTCCTACGGCAGCGGCACGCTGGATGCGGATGGCATCTTGCGTGGTACTGGGCATTACCCGGATGGTAGGAACAGCACCTTCGTGCAAGAACCATCGGGTGTTCTCACGACAGACTTCTTTGATGCGAACGGAGTTTTCTTAAACAGGCAAATAGAGAATGCTTGGGGATACACGCGAATAGAGTACTTTGATGCCGCCGGAAACCTCATCGAAGAACACTGGCGTGACGCATACGGGGCGTATGGCATCAAAACGTTCCAGCTTGATGGATCGAGCAGCGGAACTAGCTATTACCCTGACGGTAGTTACGAGACGTTCACGGACGACGGACATGGTTCATCCACCGGGCATGAATACTCCGCTGACGGTACTGAATTGAGCTATTGGTGGGGGGCACCCGACGGCAGTTATGGTTATGACGATTTTGATGCCTCTGGCGCCATAAGCGGTGGGGTCTATAACGTTGACGGTAGCCACAAGAGCTACACGAACGACGGGCATGGCAACATCACGACGCAGTTTTTTGATCCCGACAACAACCTGCTCAGCTATGTTGTTGTGAGCGATGATGGGCAGGGAAATGTCCACACTTCCACCTTTGATGCCACAGGAAACCTGATTTCTGAAGCTTGGCAGCACGCCAACTCTGCGCCTGAGGCTAACCCTATTACGGCAGAAGCCGCACAGCAAGGTGCTCTCTACACATTCCATATTCCGAGCGGCAGCTTTACTGACCCCGATATCGGGGATGTGTTGAGTTACAGCGCCAATCTGTCAGATGGCACCGCACTCCCAGCATGGCTGACATTCGATGCGCAGACACAGACGTTCTCTGGCACACCGCAAAACGCCGACGTGGGGCAGCTGCTGTCCATCGAAATCACGGCGACGGATCCTTTGGGGGAAAGTGTTTCGCAGACCTTCACCTTGAATGTTTCCAACGTCAACGACGCCCCGATGGTGCAGGAAGTTCTTATCCCGCAAGCCGCTCAGCAAGGTGTTGAGTTCAGCTATACCCTACCGCAGGGTGCATTTTCTGACATCGATGTGGGTGACAGTTTGAGTTACAGCGTTGAACTGGCGGATGGCACTGCGCTGCCGGATTGGTTGCATTTCGACGCCGAAACCCGCACGCTCAGCGGAACACCGGCCAACGAGGATGTCGGCAGTCTCGCGCTTAAAGTGACGGCAACCGATGCGGGTGGCTTGAGTGCCAGCCAGATCGTCAGTCTGGATGTTTCCAACGTCAACGACGCTCCAGTCGCAGATTCTTCAATCACGTCGCAAAATGCGGCAGAAGACAGTCTCTGGAGCTACGTCATTTCCGCAGATGCCTTTACGGATGTGGACGTGGGTGACAGTCTGAGCTACAGCGTGACACTTGCCAGCGGCTCTCCTTTGCCGAGTTGGCTGAGTTTCGATGCGGCAACCCGCACGCTCAGCGGAACCCCCACGAATGACGATGTCGGCCATCTCCTGCTCAAAGTCGTGGCTACTGACAGTGGCGGACTAAGTGCCAGTCAAGCCTTCGGCCTGAACGTTACCAATGTCAACGACGCACCGCAAATCGTCCTCATCGTGGTGGACCAGACGGCGGTGGAGCAGCAGGCCTTCAGCTATACCGTGCCTAGTGGTGCGTTCGTTGATGTCGATGCCGGGGACACGTTGAGCTATAGCTTGAGTATGGCCGACGGATCAGCACTCCCAATGTGGCTGTTCTTCGATGCAGCAACCCGAACCTTGTCGGGAACCCCGACTTGGGGTTCGGTGGGTGGATTAGACCTCTTGCTGACCGCGACCGATTTGGCGGACGCGTCGGCATCACAAACCCTCCATATCCTTGTTCAATCGCGGTCCGGAACGACGACGACCGTTGTGGGTACAGACGGCAACGATGAGCTTAATTTCTACTACTCTGGAGCTTCGGGTGTCATCGTCAAAGGCCTTGGTGGGGATGACGTCCTGGTCGGGACCGAAGGAGCGGACTATCTGTTCGGTGGAGATGGGGTTGATCAGCTCTATTCCTGGGAAGATGACGACTACATCGATGGAGGTGGCGGCGACGACAACATAGCCGGTGAACTGGGCAATGACATGCTCCTGGGCGGCACGGGGAATGATTCCGTCTATGGTGGCGCAGGTAACGACATGATCTATGGCCAAGATGGTGAGGACTTTTTGACTGGCGCCGATGGCGACGACTACCTGGATGGAGGTGCCGACTACGACAACGTAAACGGTGGCGCGGGCAACGATACGCTGCTTGGTGGCGCGGGCGGCGACGTGCTGTACGGCGATGAAGGCAACGATATTCTCTACGGCCAGGACGGCGACGACTACATGGGGGGCAACGATGGTGATGACACACTATATGGCGATGCCGGTGCCGACTGGCTGGTCGGAGGGGTCGGTGCCGATATCCTGGATGGCGGAACAGGTGCTGACTTCATGGAAGGCGGTGACAGCAACGACACCTATTACGTGGACGATGCCAACGACTCCATGCAGGAGAACGCAAACGCAGGCATAGATACGGTGATCAGTACCGTAACTCACACCCTGAGCGCCAATGTTGAAAACCTGACCCTTGCGGGGACCAGTGCGATCAACGGGACGGGTAACGCTCTGAGCAACGTCATTATCGGAAACAGCGCTGCCAACACTTTGAACGGCGGTGCTGGTGCCGACACTATGATCGGTGGTGCAGGGGACGACCTTTACGTCGTCGACAATGTCGGCGATGTGGTCACGGAGTTGAGTGGAGAAGGTGTCGACCTGGTCAATTCTTCAATCACCTATACCCTGGGCAGCAATCTGGAGAATTTGACCTTGACCGGCACCGGTGTCATCAATGGCACCGGAAATGCCTTGGACAATGTCCTGATAGGCAACAGCAAGGCCAACGTCCTGACGGGCGGTGCCGGGAATGACACCTATATTGTCGGCACTGGAGATACCACGATTGAAGCCGCTGGGGAGGGTGTCGATACTGTGCAGAGCTCGATCGCTTGGACGCTGGCAAACAATGTGGAGAACCTCGTTCTCACAGGAACCTCTGCCATCAACGGGACTGGCAACGCGCTTGACAACGTCTTGACCGGTAACAGTGGAGTCAACGTGCTCACTGGCGGGGCCGGCAACGACACGTATATCGTTGGCACTGGAGACACCACGACCGAGGCGGCAGGAGGTGGTACTGATACCGTGCAAAGCAGTGTCACCTGGACTTTGGCGACCAACGTGGAAAACCTGACGCTGACGGGTACGGCTGCTGTGAATGGCACCGGCAATACGGCTGACAACCTACTGCTGGGCAATACGGGCGCCAATACGCTGACCGGCAATGCAGGCAACGACACGCTGGATGGTGGTGCCGGCGCTGACATCCTCGTCGGCGGTACGGGCAACGACACCTACTGGCTGGGTCGCGGTTACGGCACCGATACCATCCAGGAGAACGATGTCACGGCGGGCAACACGGATTTGGCGAAATTCGGTGCCGATATCGCAACCGATCAGCTCTGGTTCCGCCAGGTTGGCAACAACCTTGAAATCAGTGTCATCGGCAGCGGGGATGCCTTCACAGTCAAGGACTGGTATCTCGGTAGTCAGTACCACGTGGAGCAGTTCAAGACGGCCGATGGCAAGACGTTGCTGGATAGCCAAGTGCAGAATTTGGTGCAGGCCATGGCCGGCTTCGCCCCGCCTGCAGCCGGGCAGACGACCCTGCCCCAGAGCTATGAATCGACATTGAACCCCGTCATTGCCGCCAACTGGCAATAAGACGTAGTGGGATCTCAAGGGCGCCTGGCCGCACGCTAGGCGCCCTTGTTTTTTTGCGGACCGAGCTGGAAAGTCTAAAAATTGTCGAATTAACGACATTTGACTGGATTTTTGAGTTGTCGGACCCCAATTTTTTTGAAAATAGGCCTAAATAACCTCTCATTTCTGCCGTTAACCAATGTACGTAACAGGATAAAAGCCTCCCGCTTTTCGGGCAGAGGCGAGAGCCCATCATGCAACTACCTAACATTGAGCGAACTGCCATCCGGTCGGCCGGCTCGGAGGTAGTTGTGCCCGCCGCCGCCAAGGTGATCCCGGTGGCGCCGGTGAATCCGCCGGCCCCTGTGGTGCAGGAATCCGCCAGCGTGGTGAATGACATCAACCCGGTGGTGCAGGCCCAGGCCAACCAGGCTGCTGCCGCTCAGGCCGACAACTCGTCCCAGGACTGGACGCAGCGCAAGGAAGCCGTAGCCCGGCAGGAAGAAGCGCCGCCCAAGGAACCCGTGTCCAAGATGCTGATTGACCACATGCACGCGGTCTGGAATGCCAGCGCGCGCGTGGTCGAGATCTGGATGCAGAACAACCCGACGCAGAACCCTGGTGTCAGCCAGCAGGTGCAGTCGCAGAACCAGGCAGCGAGCCGCTATGTTGATCCCCAGGCGACGCCAGGTGTGGTGGCCAAGGAAGTGCTGACCTACTCGCCGACCCGGATCAAGAAGACCGAGAAGCCGGAATAGACAGCCAGCTGGATATGGCCCGAAGCGGGGCGATAACATCGGGGCATGCTGCACAAGACCGCCCTCGTCCTTTTCTCTGGCGGGCAGGATTCCACTACCTGCCTGGCCCACGCGCTCAAGTCCTACGAGCGCGTTGAAACCATCGCCTTTGACTACCGCCAGCGCCACCATGTGGAGCTGGAAGCACGCGTGCAGGTGCTGGCCGAGATCCGTCGCCAGTTCCCGCACTGGGCCCCGAAGCTGGGGCAGGACCACATGCTGGATCTGGCCGTGCTGGGTTCGGTGAGCGAGACCTCGCTGACGCGCGAGGTGAGTTTCAAGATGGAGTCCAGCGGCCTGCCCAACACCTTCGTGCCGGGGCGCAATCTGCTGTTCCTCACGCTGGCTGCGGCTGTGGCCTACCGGCGCGACCTGCAGGTCATCGTGACGGGTGTGTGCGAGACCGATTTCTCGGGCTACCCCGATTGCCGCGACGACACCATGAAGGCCATGCAGTTGGCGCTGTCGCTGGGCATGGACAAGCGCTACCTGATCGAGACCCCGCTGATGTGGATCGACAAGGCTGACACCTGGCGCATGGCGGAGTCCCTGGGCGGCCAGGCCCTGGTGGACTTGATCGTTGAATACACCCACACCTGCTACATGGGCGACCGCACGCATCGCCACGCCTGGGGCTATGGCTGCGGCAGCTGCCCGGCCTGCGAGCTGCGCGCGCGCGGCTGGGAGCGTTACCGCGCGGCCCCTCAGGCCTGACGCAGCTGGAACAGCGCCAGGGTTTCGTCGCTGCGTCTTTCCAGTGTCCAGGTGCTGTTGTGGTACGCGGCCACACTGTGGCGGTGTGCTATTGAAACAATAGCGCCATTGCCTGACCTCACCATCTCGATCAGCTTGCGGTAGAGCGTCTTCTCGGCCTCTTCGTCGAGTGCGCTGGTGGCTTCGTCGGCAAACACCCAGGCTGGCTTCTTGAGGAAGACGCGCGCCAGGGCCAGGCGTTGCTGTTCACCACCCGAGAGTTTCTGGCCCCAGGCGGCTACTTCGTCCAGCTGGTCGGCCAGCTGCGGCAGCAGGGCTTCGTGCAGGGCTTGCTGCAATGTTGCGTCGTCGTACTTTTCGGCGGATTCCGGATAGGCCAGGGCGTCGCGCAGGCTGGCGTTGGGGAAGTAAGGCCGCTGCGGAATGAACATGCTCGATGGCGGCATGGCCACCTTGCCCGAGGCCAGTGGCCAGATGCCGGCCAGCGCACGGAACAGCGTGGACTTGCCGCTGCCCGAGGGGCCGCTGAGCAAAACGCTGTCACCCGGCTGTACCTGCAGCGCGGTATGCGCCAGCAGGCGGCTGCCGGTGGGCAGGTCCAGCGCGAGGTCCTGCACCTGCAGGCCGGCATCACTGGCGGTTTCATGCTTCAGCGCCGCGGCCTGGCTGGCTTTCTGGATCGCGGTCTCGAAATGCGTGAGCCGGTCGGTGGTGGCACGCCAGGCAGCCAGACTGTCGTAATTGTCGATGAACCAGGAGAGCGAATCCTGTACCCGGTTGAAGGCCGAGGCGATCTGCATCACCGTGCCCAATTGGATGGCACCGCTGAAAAAGCGTGGCGCCGCCACGAGGAAGGGGAACACAGTGGAGGCCTGGCTGAAGGTGGCGGTGAACATGGTCAGGCGCTTTTGCGCGTCGATCAGCTGCAGGTAGTTGTGCAGCACATGACCGAAGCGCAGGTTCAGCTGCTTGTACTCCACGGATTCGCCGCGGTCCAGCGCGATGGCTTCGCTGTACTCGCGTACACGCACCAGGTTGTGGCGGAAGTCGGCCTCACGGCGCTGCTGTTCGTAGTTCAGCGGGATCAGGCGACGTCCCACATAGTGCGTGAGCACCGTACCCACCGCGCAGTAGAGGATGGCCACCCAGAGCATGAAGCCGGGGATGGCGAATTCGCTGCCGTTCCAGCTGAAGGTGAATTCGCCGCTGAGCGCCCAGAGGATGCCGACGAAGCTCACGAAGGTGACCAGGGCGTTGAGCAGGCCCATGCTCAGGCTCACGGTGCTGCTGGTGAAGAGCTTGAGGTCCTCCTGCATGCGCTGGTCCGGGTTGTCGGGCGACTGGTCGGGCGCGAGTGAGGCATAGCGCGTGAGCTCCAGGTGGTAATAGACCTGGTGGTCCAGCCAGCGCCGCATGTAGTGGCGCGTCATCCAGGCACGCCAACGCATCTCCAGTTGCTGGGTCAGGTAGAAGCGGTAGACCGCGATGACGATGTAGATCAGCGCCAGCACGGTGTAGCGCATCATCTGTTCCAGGAAGACCGGGTAGTTCTTATCCTGCAACGCGTCATAGAACAAGCGATTCCATTCGTTGAACAGCACCAGCGTGTACACGAAGGCCAGGTTGAGTCCGACGATGGAGGTTAGCAGGGCGCGGGCTTTCCACTTTTCTTCCGACTTGAAGTAGGGCAGGGACAGGGCCCAGGCACGGGTGAGGAAGGCCTTGAAGTCGGCCGCTTTCTGGAGCAGGGACATGGGGGAGCTCACTAAAAGACAGGGGATGGTCAGCTGTTGGAGACGCCGCTGTCCACGTGGCCCGAGGGCACGTGCCGCGCGGCGGATTCGATGTGGCCGGTCTGGTCGTCAAAGAAGAAGTCGGGTTCGAACTCGCGCAGGAATTCGCCCTTGGGCAGGCCGCCCAGGAACATGGCCTCGTCCACCTCGATATGCCAGTCCATCAGCGTACGGATGGCGCGCTCGTGCGCGGGCGCACTGCGTGCGGTGACCAGGGCGGTGCGGATGCGCATGTTGGGCGTGCCTTCCTGTTGCAACCGGTGCAGGGCGGCCAGCAGGGGCTTGAAGGGGCCGGCCAGCAGCGGCTGGTGGGCCTTGTCACGTTCGTGCTGCTGGAACGCAGAGAGACCCTCGGCCTGGAACACGCGTTCGGCCTCGTCGCTGAAGAGCACGGCGTCACCGTCGAAGGCGATGCGGACTTCGTTCGGGTGCTTGTCCTGCGCGCGCACCGAATGGGTGGCCACGGTGGCGGCGGGAAAGCCCTGGCCCAGGGCAGCGCGCACGTCTTCCGGGTTGGCCGAGAGGAAGAGGTTGGCGTGCAGGGGCTTGAGGTAACGCCAGGGCGACTGGCCGCGCGTGAAGCTGCCGCGCTCGATCGGCAGGCCGTAGTGCTGGGCCGAGCGGAACACGCGCATGCCCGAGACCGGGTCGTTGCGCGAAAGGATGACCACTTCCACGCGCTGGGCCTGTGCGTCATTGAAGGCCAGCAGTTTTTTGACCATGGAGAAGGCTACGCCGGGCTTGGCCGGCTCGTCCAGCTTGTCGAGCTGGAGCTTCATGTAGGCGCGGTCCTTGTGGGGGCCGTGGCCGTGCTCGAAAACCTTGTTCTCTTCCTCGAAGTCGAACAGGGCTCGCGAGGAAATGGCGACGACCAGCTTGCCGTCCAGTGAGGCTCCCATGGGGTTTCCTTGTGTACTTGTCGCTACCTGGACAACCCGGCGATCATTTGCCTGCGTTGCGTATGCATGCAGACGATCTTAGCGCCGGCATGGCTTCAAGCCATGGGGGCTTGCCCTCAGGCCCAGGAGTCGATCAGCGGCTCGGCCTGCTCGATCAGGAACCTCTTGAAGGACTGCGCCGCCGGTGAGAGTTTTTTCTGGCTCAGATGGGTGACGTACCACTTGCCGACAATCGGCATGCCGCTGATGTCCAGCAGGGCCAGGTGGCCGGCTGCCAGCTCGTGGCGCACCGTTCGCATGGAGAGGAAGGACAGGCCCATGCCGGCCATGACGGCCTGTTTGATGGTCTCGTTGCTGGGCATCTCCATGGCCACCTTGATCGGGATTTCGTACTGTTCGAACAGGCGCTCCATGGCCGCGCGGGTGCCCGAACCCTGCTCACGCACGACAAAGGGATGGTCCTTGAGAATGTCGAAAGCCATGCGCTTGCGGCGCACCAGTGGGTGGTCCGGCGGGGCCACGATGCTCAGCGGGTTGCTGGCGAAGGGGGTGGCCTCGCAGTCCAGGTTGGCCGGGGCGCGGCCCATGACCACCAGGTCCAGCTCGTTGCGCGCCAGCATGCCCAGGATGTTGTCGCGGTTGTCGATGCGCAGCGCGATATCGATGCCTGGCATGAGCTTGGTGAAACGCACCAGCAGCATGGGCACGAAATATTTGGCGGTGCTGACGATGCCCAACTCGATGCGACCCTTCTTGGCCCCCACGTGCTCGGCCATGCTGGCTTCCAGGTCCTTGAGCTTGCCCAGAGCGGCGATGGCATGGACCAGGAACTCGTTACCGGCATGGGTGAGCTGGATGTTACGGCCCACCGGTTCTATCAGCGAAAGGCCGAAGGCCTCTTCCAGCTGACGGATCTGCATGGACACGGCCGGCTGGGTCACGAACAGGCGCTCGGCCGCCCGGGAAACGGATTTTTCGCGGGCGACTTCGATGAAGGTTTGCAGCTGCTTGAGCGTGTAGTTGCGCATGGTTTGATCAGACTTTCCTGATGCCTATTGCTGCGAAGATTATATTTCCTGATGAATCGAGGGGGATTTCAGGTCGGCAGTTGCAGCTGTTCCATGTCGATATGGCGCCCGAATTGTTCGGCCAGGAACTGCTCGCCGCGTTCCAGGATGAAGTAGCGCAGGGCCTCGGCCGCCGGTGACAGAAGCTTGGACAGGGTGTGCACCACGTTCCAGGCGCGCACCACCGGGCTGCTCTCGATTTCCAGGACGGCCAGCAGCTGGTTATCGAGTTCCAGGCCGATGGTGTGCAGCGAGAGAAAGCCCAGTCCCATGCCGGCCATGACGGCCTGCTTGATGGTTTCGTTGCTCGACATCTCCATGGTGAGCTGGTGCTCGAAATTGGCGTCCTTGAAGAACTGGTCCAGCGCCGCGCGTGTGCCTGAGCCCTCTTCGCGCCGGATCAGCTTGTAGCCCTGCAGGGCCTGCAGGGGCGGGTGGCCACGCTGCAGCAGGGGGTGGCCTGGTGGCGCCACGAAGACGTGGGGGTGAGCGGCAAAGGGTTCGGCGCGGGTGGCCATCTCGCGCGGCGGGCGGCCCATGATGGCGATGTCCACTTCGTTGGCCTGCAACATGCGCACCAGCTGGTCGCGGTTGCCGACGATGAGCCGGATGTCGATGCCTTCGTGCTCGCGCTGGAAGGCGGCCAACAGGCGGGGCAGAAAGTATTCGGCCGTGCTGACCATGCCGATGGTCAGTGTGCCGACCTCCAGCTTCTGCAGACGGGCTGCGGCGTCTTCCGCGTCCTTGAGCGTGGCCAGGATCTTGCGCGCAAAGACCAGCATGTACTCGCCGGCCGTGCTCAGCGTCACCTGGCGGCCCTTGCGTTCGAACAGTGGCATGCCCACGTGGCCTTCCAGCTCCTTGATCTGCATGGTCACGGCTGGTGGCGTGAGGTGCAGGGTCTGGGCGGCTTTGCTGAAGCTGAGCTGGCGCGCCACTTCGCTGAACACCCTTAGCTGGCGGAAAGTGGCGTTTTTCATTAAGCAATACCTGAATCCACAAGTAATGAATATTGAATATACCTTATTTGACAGATTTCTTACAGTCGATCGGGAAGAGCACGGCGCCGGAGCAACGGCGTCGGGCCCAGCACCCGTTTGCCGACCGCGAACGTAAACTGTCCAGCAGCACTCTGAGCGCCATCCATGCGCAGGGCAATCTGGTCAGCCGAGATTGTTTCGAACCGAGTGAGAACCGCCATGCCACAAGCCATCCTGCAAGCCCTGATCTTCGACGTCGACGGCACCATCGCCGACACCGAGGGCGCACACTGCACGGCCTTCAACCAGGCTTTTGACGATCTCGGCCTGGGCTGGCACTGGGACGAGGCGCTTTACACTCGGCTGCTCGAGGTCTCGGGCGGCAAGGAGCGTGTGCGTCACTACTGGAAGCAGGTCAACGCCGACCTCAAGGCCATCGACTCACAGGCCGTGCAGGACACCATCGCCCGTATCCACGAACTCAAGACTGCGTACTACGAAGCCGCCATCAACAGCGGCAGCATCCATCTGCGCCCGGGCATCCTCAACCTGTTCGACGAAGCCGCCAGCGCCGGCGTGCAACTGGCCATCGCCACCACGACTTCGCCGGTGAATATCGCCGCCCTGCTGCGTCGCGCCATGGGCCCGGCCTGGCGCCATGCCTTCGCGGCCATCGGCGATGGCTCCACCGCACCGCTGAAGAAGCCGCACCCCCTGGTCTACGAGCAGATCCTGCAGACCCTGCAGCGGGACCCGCGGGCCTGCCTGGCTTTCGAGGACTCGGGCAACGGCCTCAAGGCTGCCACCCTGGCGGGGCTGGCCACCGTGATCACGCCCACGCAGTACACACACCACCATGACTTCAGTCGCGCGCTGCATGTGCTGCCCGATCTGGGGGGAACGCACCTGGCCGATCTGCAGCAATGGCACCAGGCGCACTGGTCCGGCGAGCGACTGCTGAGCGTGGAATAAGCGCATGCCCCTGGTCCGCCCCACCACCCTGACCCAGTTCCTGATCGAGGAGCGGCGCCGTTTCCCGGATGCCCGCGGCGACTTCAACGCGCTGATTCTTGACGTGGCCCTGGCCTGCAAGGCCATCGCACGCGCGGTGGCTTTTGGCGAGCTGGGCGGCGTGCTAGGCTGCCATGTGGGGGAGAGCGGCACCACACTGAATGTGCACGGTGAGACGCAGCAGAACAGCGACATGCTCAGCAACGAGCTGTTCCTGCGCATGAATGAATGGGGCGGCAACCTCGCCGGCATGGCCTCGGAGGAGCTGGAGCATCCGCACCAGATTCCGGCCCAGCATCCGCGCGGCAAATACCTGCTGGTCTTCGACCCGCTGGACGGTGCCGACAATATGGACGTCAACGTGACGGTGGGCAGCATTTTTTCCGTGCTGCGTGCACCGGCCGACGTGGTGGCCCAGGGCCGCGACGTGACTCAAGAAGATTTCCTGCAGCCCGGTGCCCGGCAGGTGGCGGCCGGTTATGCGCTCTACGGCCCCACCACCATGCTGGTGCTGACGGTGGGCAATGGCGTGCACGGCTTCACGCTGGATCCGAATCTGGGTGAGTTCATGCTCACGCATCCGAAGATGCAGATCCCTGCCGACACGCAGGAATTTGCCATCAACGCCTCCAACAGCCGCTTCTGGGAGGCCCCCATCAAGCGTTATGTGGATGAGTGCCTGGCCGGCAAGACCGGCCCGCGTGGCAAGGATTTCAATATGCGTTGGATTGCGTCCATGGTGGCCGAGGCACATCGCATCCTCATGCGTGGCGGTGTCTTCATGTACCCGCGCGACAGCCGCGACTCCCGCAAGACCGGGCGTCTGCGCCTGCTTTATGAGGCCAATCCGATCGGTTTCATCATGGAGCAGGCCGGTGGCCGTGCCAGCACCGGGCGCCAGCCCTCACTGGGTGTGCTGCCGTCTTCGCTGCACCAGCGCGTGGGCCTGATCTTCGGCTCGCGCCATGAGGTCGAGCGCATCGAGCGCTACCATGCCGAACCGCAGCGGATCGAGAACGACAACCCCCTGTTCGCCGAACGCGGTCTGTTCCGCGTCTGAGCCAGGAGCCGCGCGTGCCTGAATTTTTAAGCTCCAGGAGACCTTTGTGTCTGAACGTCATCCCATCATCGCGATCACCGGATCCTCCGGCGCGGGCACGTCCACCGTAACGCGCACTTTCGCAAATATCTTCCGGCGCGAGGGGGTCAAGGCCGCCATGGTCGAAGGCGACAGCTTTCACCGCTACGACCGCAAGGAGATGAAGCTCCAGGCGGCCGAGGCCGAGAAGGCCGGCAACAAACATTTCAGCCATTTCGGGACGGATAACAATCTCTTCGGCGAACTCGAAACCCTGTTTCGCAGCTATGCAGAGTCGGGCCGTGGCCGTGCGCGCAAGTACCTGCATGACGAGGCAGAAGCCGCGCCCTACCAACAGGAACCGGGCACCTTCACGGCCTGGGAAGACCTGCCACCCGATACCGACATGCTGTTCTACGAGGGCCTGCACGGCGCCGTGGTCACGCCCGAGCACAACATTGCCCAGCACCCGGACTTGCGCATCGGAGTGGTGCCGGTGATCAACCTGGAGTGGATCCAGAAACTCTGGCGCGATCAGAACCAGCGCGGCTACAGCACGGAAGCCGTGACGGACACCATCCTGCGCCGCATGCCCGACTACGTGCACTACATCGTGCCGCAGTTCGCGCACACGCATGTGAACTTCCAGCGGGTGCCCATGGTGGACACCTCCAACCCCTTCATCGCGCGCGACATCCCTTCGCCGGAGGAGAGCATGGTCGTGATCCGCTTCGCCAACCCCAAGGGCATCGACTTTCCCTACCTGCTCAACATGATCGACAACTCCTGGATGAGCCGCGCCAACACCATCTGCGTGCCAGGCGGCAAGATGGAACTGGCCATGCAACTGATCTTCACGCCTTTCATCTGGCGAATGATGGAACGGCGCAAGCGCGCTCTGGGCGAGGCCGTGTAAGCTCGGCGCGTTTTCCCGATCCACCAGCGCCATGCCCGCACCGAAGTCTTCTTCTGCTTTCGACCTGATCCTGTTCGACCTCGACGGCACCCTGGTCGAAACAGCGCCCGAAATCTGCGACGCCGTCAATGACACCCTGCGGCACTTCCAGTGGCCCGAGGTACGGCAGGACCAGGTGGACCGTTGGATCGGGCACGGCACGCACGAACTGCTGGTCCAGGCCCTGGCCCGTGTGCGCGGGCTGCCTGAGGAGAGCATCCGTCGCGAACCCGGCTTGCCGGACGTTGCCGCCGTGTTCATGCAGCATTACGAACAGCGCTGCGGCACGCGCAGCCAGCTTTATCCCCATGTGCGGTCTGTGTTGCAGAACCTGCGCGCGCGGGGTGTGCGTCTGGCCGTGGTCACCAACAAGGAGACGCGTTACACCGAACGGGTACTGGTCGCGCATGCGCTGACATCCCTGTTCGAGCGCGTGGTCTGTGGCGACACGCTACCGACCAAGAAGCCCGATCCGGCGGGCATCCTTGCCTGTCTGCAGCAGTTGGGTGTGCCACCAGAGCGTGCCTTGTTTGTCGGTGATTCGTCGATCGACGTGGCCACTGCGCGCAACGCGGGGGTGCGGGTCTGGGCCTTGCCTTACGGCTACAACATGGGTCAGCCGATCGAGGCCTGCGGGCCGGACCGTGTGATTACCGATGTTCGGGCGCTCACAGAGGGCTGAAGCTCAGCCGAACTTTTCCAGCAGGCGCGTGGATTTCTCGATTTCCTCGATGGACCGCTCGCCGTTTTCTGCGTCGTAGACGGCTTCGATCATGGTGCAGGCCATCATGCGGTAGAAGGCCTTGTCCATGGCCTTGCGCGCAGCCGACATCTGCAAGGCCACGTCTTCACAGCTGCGGCCTTCCTGGATCATCTCTACCAGACCACGCACCTGACCTTCGATGCGGCGCAGGCGGTTGACCACGTCTTTCTGGTGATCGGCGCGGTAGACCGCCGCAGCGGTCTTGGAGGTTTCTGCAGCAGGGGCGGTGGGCTTACGGGGCATGGCAGCAGTCAGTTCTGGCTGGGGAATCCCGCAGTGTGCCAGAGAATTTCATATGCTTCGCCCGTTGTCCCGGACGGGCGCTTGGACTACCCTAGCGGGCATGCGCACCCCTTTGATTCTGCTGGCCCTTCTTCTGGTTGAGGGCGCCCAGGCCCAGGTTCCTGCCATGTTCAAGGACGCCGACCTCGGCTTGGGCGAAAAGCTGATCATCGAGAACAAATGTGTGGCCTGTCACCAGCAGAAGGCTGGTGGGGACGGCAGCGCCATCTATCGGCCCGCCGGGCGCATCTCGACGGCGGGTGCCCTGCGCGGCATGGTGGAGCACTGCAATACCGAGCTCAACCTGGGGCTCTTTCCCGAAGAAGTCACGGCGGTGGCAGCCGTGCTCAACCGGGATCACTACCGTTTCAGTAAATAGGCGTAAGGCCTCGGCCTGCGGCTGATGGGTGAAAACCCTTAGTCATTTCCGTGAATCGTGTTATATATTCATGAATACTGATATATTGATGTAATTGGGTGAACGCCTCGAAAGACAAAGTGCTTGGTGGCGTAAGCCGAAGCTGCAGGCCGGTGACAACCGCGGCAAGGAGTATGTGATGCAGGACAACGTGAGTTCGGGTCGGATCCGCAAGGCGCCCGAAAATTATCTGAGCCGCGACGGCATCCAGACCGTGGTGGCGCAGGCCCAGCAGGGCCGGCGCCATTTCATCCGTCAGGCCTTTGCCGCGGCTGCCGCAGGCGCGGCCGGCGCCACCGCGCTGGCCCAGGGCAACCCGGTGCCGACCGAGGGCGGGGATCCCAATATCCTCCAACTGCCTGAGCACACCAAAGGCCTGGGTCAGGGCGTGGCGGCCGAGGGCTACGGCAAGCCGTCGAAATTCGAATCCAATGTGCAGCGCCGACAGAGCCCGGGCCTGACCCAGACCACGCAGGCCTCGGTGTCCTTCGCTCCGCTGCAATCGCTGTTCGGCATTGTCACGCCCAGCGGTCTGCACTTTGAGCGGCACCACCAGGGCTGGTGGGACGTCGATCCGTCCAAGCATCGCTTGATGGTCAACGGGATGGTCAAGGCTGCCAAGGTCTTCACCATGGACGAGATCATGCGTCTGCCCTCGGTCTCCCGTTTCCACTTCATCGAGTGCGGTGCCAACACCGGCATGGAGTGGGGCAATGTGGCCGTTCCCACCGTGCAGTACACCCACGGCATGCTGTCCTGCAGCGAGTTCACCGGCGTGCCGCTGATCACCCTGCTGGAGCTGGCCGGAGCCGATCTGAAGAATGGCAAGTTCGTGCTGGCCGAGGGGGCCGATGGTTCCTCCATGACGCGTACCATTCCCATGGACCTCATCAAGTCTGGCGAGGTATTGGTGGCCTATGGACAGAACGGCGAGATGTTGCGCCCAGAGCAGGGCTACCCGCTGCGCCTGGTGGTGCCGGGTGTGCAGGGCGTGAGCTGGATCAAGTACCTGCGCCGCATCGAGGTGGGTGACATGCCTTACGCGGCCAAGGACGAGGCCATCCACTACATCGATCTGCAACCCGGTGGCCTGCACCGCCAGTACAGCGGTATCCAGGAATGCAAGAGCGTGGTGACCACTCCCTCGGGTGGCCAGGTGTTGCTGGACAAGGGCTTCTACAACATCAGCGGCCTGGCCTGGTCGGGCCGCGGCAAGGTCAAACAAGTGGACGTGTCAGCGGATGGTGGGCGCAACTGGCGTCGCGCACGGCTGGAGACACCGGTGTTGTCCAAGGCGCTGACGCGCTTCAACATCGACTGGGTGTGGGACGGCAAGCCGGCCCTGATCCAGAGCCGCGCGACCGACGAGACGGGTTACGTGCAGCCTACCTACAAGCAGTTGCGGGCCGTGCGCGGCACGCGTTCGATTTATCACAACAACGCCATCCAGTCCTGGCTGGTTCAGGAAAGCGGCGAGGTGAAAAATGTCCAGGTTTCTTGAAGCTGCCTTGCTGACCGCCCTGCTGGCTGCAGCGGGTGCGGCCCAGGCGCAGAACCCCAAGTACCCTGGCGTCGGCCGTGATGCGACGCCCAAGGAAGTGGCGGCCTGGGACATCGATGTGCGCCCCGACTTCAAGGGCCTGCCCGCCGGTTCCGGCAGCGTGGCCAAGGGTCAGGAGGTTTGGGAAGGCAAGTGCGCACTTTGCCACGGCATCTTCGGTGAATCGGGCGAGGTGTTCAGTCCCCTGGTGGGCGGCACCACGGCCGAAGACATCAAGACCGGCCGCGTGGCCAAGCTCAACGACGCTTCTTTCCCGGGGCGCACCACGCTCATGAAGGTGGCGACGCTCTCCACGCTGTGGGACTACATCAACCGCGCCATGCCCTGGAATGCACCCAAATCGCTGAGCACCGAAGAGGTGTATGCCGTGACGGCCTTCCTGCTGAACCTGGGCGGCATCGTGCCCGACAATTTCGTGCTTTCCGACCGCAACATGGCCGAGGTGCAGCAACGCATGCCCAACCGCCATGGCATGAGCACAGAACATGCGCTGTGGCCGGGCAAGGAGTTTCATGCACAGGCCCAGAAGGCGGATACGAGTAACGTCGCCTGCATGAAAAACTGCGTGACCGAAGCCAAGGTCTCGTCCTTCCTGCCCGACTATGCACGCAATGCCCACGGCAACCTGGCTGAGCAGAACCGTCTGGTGGGCCCGCAACACGGCGCCGACACCAGCAAGTCCGAAAGCCGGACGGCTCCCGCTTCGGTGGCCGTGGCACCCGTGAAAGAGCCTGCCAAGCCCATGCCCCGGGCCTCGGGTGACGCGACGGGCGACGGCAAGGCGGTCCAGGCGCTGCTCACCAAATACAGTTGCACGGCCTGTCATGCGGCGGACCGCAAGCTCGTAGGTCCGAGTTTTTCCGATATCGCGAAGAAACATGCGGGCAAGGCTGACTACCTTGCGGGCAAGATCAGGAGCGGTGGCTCGGGTGTCTGGGGCCCGATCCCCATGCCCGCACAGACCCTGAGCGAGACGGACGCAAAGACCCTGGGCAGCTGGTTGGCTGCGGGTGCGGGAAAATAGCGCACACCGTTAAGTACAAATCCCAATAGGGCAGGTAGATTTTTTCATTAGCATGGACTTATTCAAGGAGCATCACATGCAGACTCGTCGCGAGACACTGAAACACAGCGCCGTGGTGGCAGGCCTGATGGCTTCCGCCGGCCTGATCCCACAGCAGGCGGCGGCCTACGAGAAGGCAGCCTTTGAAGCCAAGACCCCGGCCGACGTGACCAAGGCCCTGGGTGCCGGCGCTCCCGTGGAAAGCAAGGATGTCACCATCGGTGGCCCGGACATTGCCGAGAACGGTGCCGTGGTCCCACTGTCGGCCAGCACCACGCTGGCTGGCGTCAAGCGCCTGCTGATCCTGGTCGAGAAGAACCCCTCGACCCTGGTAGCCATGTTCAATGTCAGCGATGCGGTGGAAGCCAATTTCGCCACGCGCGCCAAGATGGGCCAATCCTCGGACGTCTACGCCGTGGCCCTCATGAACGACGGCAAGGCTTTCTTCGCGAAGAAGGAAGTCAAGGTCACGCTGGGCGGTTGCGGCGGCTGATGAAGCGCCAACCGACCCGCCCAAGATTCACACAGATTTAGGAGTATCCAAATGGCAGATCCGATGCGCATCCGCGCGCAAGCCACTGGCGACAAGGCCACCGTGCGCGTACTCATGAGCCACGAGATGGAATCCGGCCAGCGCCGGGACGCGGCAGGCAAGCTCGTGCCGGCCTGGCACATCAACGAGGTCAGCGCCTCGCTCAACGGCAAGGTCGTGCTGACCGCCGAATGGGGCCCCGCTGTTTCGAAGAACCCGTTCATGCAATTTGTCGTCAAGGGCGCCAAGGCCGGAGACAAGATCAGCGTGAGCTGGAAAGACAACAAGGGCGACAGTCGCACCGACGAAGCCACGGTGTCCTGAGCGCAGCGACCGCAATGACAGATGGAGAAGGGCTCGGCCCTTCTCCATTTTTTGCTGAGACAAGAAGCAAAGAGGTGACAAGCATGAAACGTTGGACCCTGGCGCTAGGCGCCCTCATGATCAGCGGCACTGCGCTGGCACAGAAATCCTCGGCCGACAGCATCGCCGAATACCGCGCCATGCTGGCCGACGGCAACCCGGCCGAACTTTTTGAAGCCAAGGGTGAAGACCTCTGGAAGCAGAAGCGCGGCCCGAAGAACGTCTCGCTTGAAAAGTGCGATCTGGGCAAGGGCCCGGGCGTGGTCAAGGGGGCTTTCGTCGAACTGCCGCGCCACTTTGCCGACACCAACAAGGTGCAGGACCTCGAGTCGCGCCTGGTGACCTGCATGGAAACCCTGCAGGGCTTCAACGGCGCCGAGATCGCCAAGACGGCGTATGGCCGCGGCGAGCAGAACAACGTGACCGCGCTGGCGACCTGGATCGCCGCCGAGTCGCGCGGCCTGAAGTTCAACCTGCCCCAGAGCCACAGCCAGGAACAGGTCATGTACGAAGTGGGCAAGCGCCTCTTCTACATGCGCGGTGGATCGCACGATTTTTCCTGCGCCTCCTGCCATGGTGAAGAAGGCAAGCGCATCCGCCTGCAGGACCTGCCTAACCTGAGCAAGAACCCGGGGGATGGCGTGGGTTTCGCAGCGTGGCCGGCCTACCGTGTTTCCAACGGACAGATGTGGAGCATGCAGCTGCGTCTGAACGACTGCTACCGCCAGCAGCGCTTTCCCTTCCCGAATTTCGGCAGCGACGCCACCGTGGCGCTGAGCACCTATATGGGTGTGAATGCCAAGGGGGCCGAGAACATCGCCCCGGCCATCAAGCGCTAAAGAGGATCGACACCATGAAGAAAAATACTCTGTACATTGCGTCGGCGTCGGCCCTGGCCGCCGCCCTGGTGGCCGGTTGTGCCAGCCTGCCGAGCAGCGCCGAGCTGGACAAGATCACTGCCGATGTCGTCAAGGCATCCTTTCGTGACGAAGGCCAGGCCAAGGTCGACCGCCTGGTGCTGGACGACGCCAACCGCGAATGCATGAAGGCCGATGTGGCGGGCAAGCCGATCGATGAATCTGTGGCCAAGGCGATCGAGGCCGCCAACTTCAGTACCATCAAGTGGCCCGCGGGCGGCCAGTACATCGGCGACTGGAAAGAAGGCGAGAAGATCGCCCAGAGCGGGCGCGGCATGACCTGGAGCGATGCGGCCGGCAGCGAGAACGGCGGCAACTGCTACAACTGCCACCAGATCAGCAAGGAAGAAATTTCCTTTGGCACGCTCGGTCCGAGCCTGTACAACTACGGCAAGATCCGCGGCGTGAAGGAGCTGTACGCACCCGAGTCGGCTGCCATCATCCAGTACACCTGGGGCAAGATCTACAACTCGCGTGCCTACAACGCCTGCTCGCAGATGCCGCGCGCCGGCCACAAGGGCATCCTCAACGAACAGCAGATCAAGCACGTCATGGCCCTGCTGCTCGACCCCAAGTCGCCCGTCAACCAGTAAACCTCTACGATGGGCCCGGGCGTGTCCCGGGCCTTTTTTTCTCACACATATCAGTGAAGACTGAAATATGAATCTCTCCAAGCGTGAATTCATGCAGGTGCTGGGCGCAGGCAGCATGGCCGGCATGGGCCTGGGTGCCTATGCCGAAGCCGACGCGGCCACTGCGGCTCAAGGCCTGTACGACATCCCGAAGTTCGGCACGGTCTCCTTCCTGCACATGACCGACTGCCACGCGCAGCTCAAGCCCATCCATTTCCGTGAACCGAACGTGAACCTTGGCATCGGCGGCATGAAGGGCCGGCTGCCTCATCTCGTGGGCGAGCACCTGCTCAAGGTGGCCAAAGTGCGTCCCGGTTCGGCCGAGGCCCATGCACTGACCTATCTGGACTTCGAGAAGGCGGCACGTCGTTATGGCAGGGTCGGCGGCTTTGCGCACCTGGCCACGCTGGTCAAGCGCCTGCGGGCCAGCCGCCCCGGTTCGCTGCTGCTCGACGGGGGTGACACCTGGCAGGGTTCGGCCACCTCGCTGTGGACGAATGCGCAGGACATGGTAGACGCCTGCAAGCTGCTGGGCGTAGACATCATGACCGGCCACTGGGAATTCACCTACGGCATGGATCGTGTCAAGGAGATCATCGAGAAGGATTTCGCCGGCAAGATCGACTTCGTGGCGCAGAACGTCACCACCGCCGACTTCGGTGATCCGGTCTTCAAGCCCTATGTGATCCGTGAGATGAACGGCGTGCCCTGCGCCATCATTGGCCAGGCATTCCCCTACACCCCCATCGCCAACCCGCGCTACATGGTGGCCGACTGGTCCTTCGGCATCCAGGACGAGAACATGCAGAAGGTTGTGGACGAGGTGCGCGCCAAGGGCGCCCAGGTCGTGGTGCTGCTCTCGCACAACGGCATGGACGTGGACCTCAAGATGGCCAGCCGTGTGAGCGGCATCGACGCCATCCTGGGTGGCCACACGCACGACGGCATGCCTGTGGCCAGCGTCGTAAGCAACAAGGGCGGCCAGACCATCGTCACCAACGCGGGCTCCAATGGCAAGTTCCTGGGCGTGCTGGACTTCGAGGTCAAGGACAGGAAGGTGGCCGACTTCCGCTACAAGCTGCTGCCCATCTTTGCCAACATGCTGCCGGCCGACAAGGAGATGGACGCGCTGATCACCAAAGTCCGCGCGCCCTACGAGAGCAGGCTGAACGAGGTGCTGGCGGTGACCGAGGGCACCTTGTACCGCCGCGGCAATTTCAACGGCACCGGTGACCAGCTCCTGCTGGACGCGCTGATCGACGTGCAGGGCGCCGACCTGGCGTTCTCGCCCGGTTTCCGCTGGGGCACCAGCCTCTTGCAGGGTCAGGCCATCACGCGTGAGTGGCTCATGGACATGACGGCCACCACCTACTCCTACGCTACCCTTACCGAGATGACGGGCGCCACCATCAAGACAGTGCTGGAAGACGTGTGCGACAACCTTTTCAACCCTGACCCCTATTACCAGCAGGGCGGTGACATGGTGCGCGTGGGCGGCCTGCAGTACAGCTGCAACCCGCTGGCGGGCATGGGCCAGCGCATCGACAACATGCGCCTGAACGGCAAGCCGATCGAGGCCGACAAGCGCTACAAGGTGGCCGGTTGGGCCCCCGTGGCCGAGGAAGCGAAGAACGCTGGCAACAAACCCGTGTGGGACGTGGTCGAGACCTGGCTCAAGGCGCGTGGTGGCAAGGTGGCGCCGCGCAAGCTCAACAGCCCGAAGGTGGAAGGTGTGCTGCCCAACCCGGGTTACGCCGCACTGTAAAGCAGCGCTTCCGGAATAGAGCGGGCCCTGCGGGGCCCGTTTTCATGAGGGTGCTCAGCGGATCTGTTCGATCGAAAGCTTCTTGTCCTGCACGATGGCGGGCACCAATGCATAGCCCTGGTTCTGCCAGTGCACGAGTTCGGTGATGGCTGAGGGCGTGACCTCCACGAAGTCCTGCATGTCGGCTGCGGTGTAGCCGTAGTCCTGCATGGCCAGGCCGCAGACCTTGAACTTCACGCCCATGTCGGCGTAATAGCGCATGCGCTGCAGCACCTCCTGGTAACGCACCTGGTTCTTTTTCGCCAGGGCCACGATCTCGGTGCCATGCAGCAGTACGATGACGCTCATGTCCTCGGGGAACATGCTGTAGGGCGCCTCGGTCAGCGGGTTGACGAGGCTGCGTACCCAGTACAGGGCTGCACCCAGTTTGGCCGGGTCGTCGAGAAAGATATCGACCAGGGCCTTGGGATTCTTGTAGGGTGTCTGCACGACCCTGGCCTGGGCCAGCGCGGGACTGGTCTGCTGGACGGCCAGCAGGCCCAAGACGAGGCAGGCACGGACGAGCAATAGCACGGTGCTCGAGCGCAACATGGGGGAACTCCTTATGGCCAGAGGCCGAGCGAGACCGTCATGATAGTTCCCATGAGATATCGCTTGCTGTACAGGCTTCTGCTTGTGCTGACCCTGGGAGGGGTGCTTTCGGCCTGTTCGACCTTGCTGCCGGAAACCCATACCAACACCACGAGTTTTCTGAGCTTTGACGAGGCGCGCACGGCCATCGAGTCGCTGGAGCCGCGCAAGAGCGACCGCAAGGCGTTGGAGAACAACGGTTTCGCGCCGACCCAGCACCCTAATATGACCTGGTTGACCCATGCCGATGTGGCGCACCGATTTGCGTCGGGTGCGCTGCTCCGGCGTGCCGATCTGGACCAGGGGGTGTTGGCCTGCCTGGAAGCCCGCGACGCCTGCCGCGGCGTGGAGATCGTGGGCGCACGAATATCCAAGGTGCGCACGGGTTGGTTCTGGCCCGATTTCCTGAACTTCTACCGTCGCACCGAGACCACGGGTTGGCGTTTCAACGCGCTGGTGCTGTTCGTCGACGACCAGGTTGTCTACCGCACTTGGGGCGGCCAGCCCAAGGTGGACGAAGTGGAAATCATCAACCGTCCAATGGGGCCGCTACAGAACATCATCCCGTGAAGCGGTCGATGCGACGTCGATGGGACGGCGTCGGTGTGGTGCCCCCGACAGGAATCGAACCTGTATCTGCCCCTTAGGAGGGGGCCGTTCTATCCATTGAACTACGGTGGCTGACCAGAGCGTCATTGTAAATGGCGCTCTGGTCGGCCACCGCATGGCATCACTTGGTCAGCAGCCGCATCGCTTCCTCGATGCCCTTGATGGTCAGCGGGTACATGCGGTGGTTCATGAGCTGCTGCATGATGCTGATGCTCTGGCGGTACTGCCAGACGCCCTGGGGCTCGGGGTTGATCCAGGCGAACTTGGGGAAAGCGTTCGTGAGGCGTTGCAGCCATTCGGCGCCGGCTTCCTCGTTGTTGTATTCCACGCTGCCGCCGGGCTGCAGGATTTCGTAGGGGCTCATGGTGGCGTCGCCCACGAAGATCAGCTTGTAGTCCTTGTTGTACTTGCGGATGATGTCCCAGGTCGGGAATTTCTCGCTGTAGCGGCGGCGGTTGTTCTTCCACATGAAGTCGTAGACGCAGTTGTGGAAGTAATAGAACTCGAGATGCTTGAACTCGGTCTTGGTGGCGCTGAAGAGTTCCTCCACGCGCGCGATGTGCTCGTCCATGGTGCCGCCCACATCCATCAGCAGCAGCACCTTCACGTTGTTGTGGCGCTCGGGCACCATCTTGATGTCCAGGTAACCGGCGTTCTCGGCCGTGGCGCGGATGGTGTCGGGCAGGTCCAGTTCCAGTTCGTGTCCTTCGCGCGCAAAGCGACGCAGGCGGCGCAGCGCGACCTTGATGTTACGCGTGCCCAGTTCCTGGGTGTCGTCGTAGTCCTTGTAGGCACGCTGGTCCCAGACCTTGATCGCGCTCTTGTTGCGGCTCTTGTCCTGGCCTATGCGTATGCCCTGGGGGTTGTAGCCGTTGGCGCCGAAGGGGCTGGTGCCGCCCGTGCCTATCCACTTGTTGCCGCCTTCGTGGCGTTCCTTCTGTTCCTCGAAACGCTTCTTCAGCGTTTCCATGAGCTCGTCCCAGCCCATCTTTTCGATGGCGGCCTTTTCCTCGGGGCTCAGGTTGAGCTCCAGGTTCTTGCGCAGCCACTCCAGCGGAATGTCCTTGGTGAAGTCGGTCAGCATCTCCACGCCCTTGAAGTAGGCGGAGAAGGCGCGGTCGAACTTGTCGTAGTGCTTCTCGTCCTTCACCAGGGAGGTGCGGCTGAGGTAGTAGAAGTCGTCGATCGAGTAACCGGAGGTGGCGGCTTCGTCGTCCGGCACGGCCTTGGGGCCGACCACGCCTTCCTTGAGCGCTTCGAGCAGGGTCAGGTATTCCTTGACCGAGACCGGCAGCTTGGCAGCACGCAAGGTGTAGAAGAAGTCAATCAGCATGGGCTTCTCCTTTCAGCGCGGCTTGTCCAGCAGGTAGAGCAGCTGGGCCCGGACCTCGGGCCATTCGCCGCTACGCAGGCTGTACATCACAGTGTCGCGGATGGTGCCGTCGCGTCGCAGCGACTGGCCGCGGATCACGCCGTCCTTTTTCGCACCCAGGCGCTCGATGGCAGCCTGCGAGGCAAAGTTGTAATTGTCAGTGCGCCATCCCACCACATGGCAACCCAGGGTGTCGAAGGCATGCGTGAGCATGAGCAGCTTGCAGGTTGTGTTGACGTGGGTGCGTTGCACGCTTCTGGCGTACCAGGTGTAGCCTATTTCCACGCGTTTCACGGCCGGCAGGATGTCGTGGTAGCTGGTGCTGCCCAGCACGCGGCCGCTGAGTTCCTCCACGACGGCAAAGGCGAAACGGTGCCCGTCTGCGCGGGCCTTCAACGCCGTTTCGACGTAGCTGCGGGTTTCGTCGGGAGCCGGTACCGAGGTCACACGCAGGCGCCAGAGTTCGCCGTCGGCTGCCGCAGCGCGCAGGCCGGCTTCGTGTTCGGGCCCCAGCGGCACCAGCTGCACGCCGCGTTGCGCCAGGGTGACGGGCTCGACGAAAGCCATCTCAGCTTTCCTTGTCCTTGCGGCTGCGTTGCCAGCGACGGGCCCCTTGCAGGCCGAGGCCGCCGCCCAGGCCCACCAGCAGAATGGCGCCAATGCTCTCGTTGCCATAACCTTCGGCAAAGAGGTCCCAGCCCAGCAGATGGCCGAGCCAGTAGCCGGCCAACGCCCCGCCGACAAAGCCGATGGCGTCGGACAGGCCTTCGAGCAGGAGTTTGTTCGTCATCGCGCAGGCCTCAGCGGTTATGGCGTTGCATGAAGACCAGCTTCTCGAACAGGCTCACGTCCTGTTCGTTCTTGAGCAGCGCGCCGACCAGGGGCGGCACGGCCACTTTCTCGTCCTGGCTTTGCAGGGCGGCGGCCGGGATGTCCTCGGCCAGCAGCAGCTTGAGCCAGTCCAGCAGCTCGCTGGTGGAGGGCTTTTTCTTCAGGCCGGGCAGGTTGCGCACGTCGAAGAAGGTCTTCATGGCCGCGCCCAGCAGCTCCTGCTTGAGGCCGGGGAAGTGCACGCCCACGATCTTGGCCATGGTCTCGGCGTCGGGGAACTTGATGTAGTGGAAGAAGCAGCGGCGCAGGAAGGCGTCGGGCAGCTCCTTCTCGTTGTTGGAGGTGATGAAGACCAGGGGGCGGTGCTTGGCCTTGATCAGCTCGCGGGTCTCGTAGCAGTAGAACTCCATGCGGTCGATTTCCCGCAGCAGGTCGTTGGGAAATTCGATGTCGGCCTTGTCGATTTCGTCGATCAGCAGGGCGACAGGCTGGTCGGCCGTGAAGGCCTGCCAGAGCACGCCCTTGACGATGTAGTTGTGGATGTCCTTGACCTTCTCCTCGCCCAGCTGGCTGTCGCGCAGGCGGCTGACCGCGTCGTACTCGTAGAGGCCCTGCTGGGCCTTGGTGGTGGACTTGATGTGCCACTGCAGCAGGGGCAGCTTCAGGGCCGCGGCCACTTCCTCGGCCAGCATGGTCTTGCCGGTGCCGGGCTCGCCCTTGACAAGCAGGGGGCGCTTGAGCGTGATGGCGGCATTGACCGACAGCATCAGATCCTGGGTGGCAACGTAGTTCGTGGTTCCTTGGAATTTCATGGCTCGGCAGGTGGGTCAGGGGCTGGAAAACCGGGTTTTGGCGGCAGATATAATGCGTAGCTAATTTAGATCAACCACTGGCTGATTGTCCTCGCAAAATGAACAAACTGTTGCTGACGCTTATCTCCCTGCTTGTCGCTTCTGCGACGGTGTTCTCTGCCCACGCCCAGGACGTCAAGGGTGACGCCAAGGCCGGCGAGAAAAAGAACGCCATGTGCATCGGCTGCCACGGCATCCCGGGCTACCAGGCCAGCTTCCCCGAAGTTCACCACGTGCCCATGATCTCCGGCCAGAACGCCAAGTTCATCGTCTCGGCCCTGAACGCCTACAAGAAGGGCGAGCGCAAGCACCCCACCATGCGCGCCATCGCCGACAGCCTGAACGACCAGGACATGGCCGATGTGGCCGCCTACTATGCCGAACACGGCATGGGTGCCGCCGCCCCCGCCAAGGCCGCGCCGGCTGCGTCTGCCAAGGTGGCTGAGCTGCTGAACAAGGGTGGTTGCATTGCCTGCCACGGTGACGGTTTCAACAAGCCGATCGACCCGAGCTACCCCAAGGTTGCAGGCCAGCCCGCTGACTACCTCTTCGTGGCACTCAAGTCCTACAAGACCGAAGGCAACGCCACCTGGGGCCGTGCCAACGGCATCATGGGCGGGATCGCCAAGCAGTTCTCCAACGCCGAACTCAAGGAACTGGCTGCCTATGTCAGCAGCCTGCCGGGCGACGTCAAGACCGTGCCGCAGAGCAAGTTCCGCTAAGCGTTTCGTGCTCTATAAGAAGCCGCTCATCGAGCGGCTTTTTTGTTTTGTCTCCGGCTGCTGCGCGTAACTTCGCGTTGCGAAGTTTTCCGGTGCCGCAACCCGCAAGCGGGTTGTCGCGCCGCGGCAATCAGTCCTTGGTGGCCCGCTGCTGCACGCAGGCGATGTAGGCCGCGCCGTCGGGCGGGCGGCCCGCGCGCTGGCTTTCCCAGACCATGCGGCCCAGGCAGTCCATCACCTCGTGGTGCGCGGCGTGCAGGTCCTTGCGCCGCGCTGTCAGCAGTTCAACGGCCTGGCGTATGCCGCGCGGCTGGTCGATGCTGCATTGCTCGCTGATGGACAGGTGCATCGACAGGTGCAGGAAGGGGTTCTCGCGGCCCGACTCGGCCTGTGCCATGCTTTTCAGGGCCTCGTCCAGGTCGGCGAACTCGGCGTGGTACTCCGGGTGCTCGTTGATCCATTCGCTGGCCAGCAACTCGATGGCTTCCAGGGGCTGGTTGGCGCGGGACTTGGCATAGACGCCGCAGAAGAAGCGGCGCACATCGGCCTGGGAGGGCTGAAACATCATGCCCGGATTATCGGTCAGGCCAGCCGCTGAGAGATGGCGCGCGCCGCCTGCAACAGGGCCGGCAGCAGCGTTTCCTGTGCCACCTTGGCATTGGTGCGATTGGCCTGTCCGCTGATGTTGAGGGCAGCGATGGTGTGGCCGGCGCGGTCGGTGATGGGGGCGGCCAGCGAGATCAGGCCTTCCTCCAGTTCCTGGTTCACCAGGCTCCAGCCCTGGCGGCGTACCTGCTGAATTTTGGTCAGCAGGGCGTCCAGGTCAGTGACCGTGTGTTTGGTCAGGGCCTTGGCGCGCGAGGCCTTCAGCCGTTTCACCAGTTCATCGTCACTGAGGTCGGCCAACAGCACCCGACCCAGTGAGGTGCAGTAGGCGGGCAGGCGCGAGCCCACGCCGAGGGTGTTGCGCATGATCTTGTGCGTGGGCACGCGCAGCACGTAGACGATGTCCGTGCCTTCGAGCACGGCAGCCGAGCAGGATTCCTTCACTTCTTCCACCAAGGCTTCCATCACTGGCTCGGCCAGGTTCCAGATCGGCATGGATGAAAGGTAGGCAAAACCCAGGTCCAGAATGCGCGCGGTCAGACGGAACAGTCGACCATCGCTTTCCACGTAGCCCAGGGTTTGCAGCGTGAGCAGGATGCGGCGCGCGCCGGCGCGCGTGAGCCCGGTGCGGGCCGCCACGTCGCTCAGGGTCTGCTGCGGCGCTGCGCTGCTGAAGGAGCGGATGACCTCCAGGCCGCGGGCAAAGGACTGTACGTAGCTGTCGCCGGGCTGCGGAGCTGTCGCGGGGGTGGCAGGGGGCATGGGGTCTTGGGTAAGGCCTGGTTTAGAATTCATTATACGAACAAATGTTCGATATACGAACAGGAGAAGACTCGATGATCAACAAGATCGCGGCCTCGGTGGCCGAGGCACTGGCCGGCGTGAAAGATGGATCGACCGTCATGATCGGCGGTTTCGGCACGGCCGGCATCCCGCTGGAGCTGATCGACGGCCTGATCGCGCAGGGCGCGAAGGACCTTACCGTGGTCAACAATAACGCGGGGAATGGCGACACGGGCTTGGCCGCATTGCTGGCCACGGGCCGGGTACGCAAGATCATCTGCAGCTTCCCGCGCCAGGCCGACAGTTTTGTCTTCGACGGTCTGTACCGTAGCGGCAAGCTCGAACTTGAACTCGTGCCCCAGGGCACTCTGTCCGAACGCATCCGTGCCGCGGGCGCCGGCATCGGCGGCTTCTTCACCCCCACGGGCTATGGCACGGATCTCGCCAAGGGCAAGGAAACCCGCGTGATCGCCGGCAAGGGTTATGTGCTCGAATCACCGATCCACGGCGACGTAGCCCTGGTCAAGGCCGAGCATGGCGATCGCTGGGGCAACCTGACCTATCGCAAGACGGCACGCAACTTCGGCCCCAGCATGGCGATGGCCTGCAAGCAGACCATCGCCAGCGTGCACGAAATCGTGGAGCTGGGTGCATTGGACCCCGAGGCCGTGGTGACGCCCGCCATCTACGTCAGCAAGATCGTAAAGATCGAACGTCAGGCCACGCAGGCCGGCGGTTTCAAGAAGGCAGCATGAGATGAGCTATCAAAAACGTAGCAAAGACCAGCTGGCCGCGCGCGTGGCCCAGGACATCCCCGAGGGCGCGGTGGTCAATCTCGGCATCGGACAGCCCACGCTGGTGGCCAACCACATTCCCAAGACGCGCGAGGTGCTGTTGCACAGCGAAAATGGCCTGCTGGGCATGGGCCCCGCGCCGGTCGCGGGCGAGGAGGACTATGACCTCATCAATGCTGGCAAGCAACCGGTGACGCTGCTGCCAGGCGGCTCCTACTTCCACCACACCGACAGCTTTGCCATGATGCGTGGGGGGCATCTGGACATCTGCGTGCTGGGCGCCTTCCAGGTCAGCGCCACGGGCGATCTGGCGAACTGGCACACGGGCGAGAAGGATGCCATTCCCGCCGTAGGCGGGGCCATGGATCTGGCCGTGGGTGCCAAGCAGACCTGGGTCATGATGGATCTCTTGACCAAGCAGGGCGAGAGCAAGATCGTGCAGGCCTGCAGCTATCCGCTGACGGGTATCGCCTGTGTGAAGCGCGTCTACACCGATGTCTGCACGCTGGACTGCACGCCACAAGGGCTCAAGCTCGTCGACCTGGTCGAGGGCCTGACACACGCCGAGCTGGAAAAGATGATCGGCCTGCCGATCGCCAAGTGAAAAAGGAACGAACATGAACCAGGCCTTCATCTGCGATGCCATCCGCACCCCCTTCGGCCGTTACGGCGGCGTGCTCTCCAGCGTGCGCACAGACGATCTCGGTGCCATCCCGATCGCTGCGCTGATGGCGCGCAACCCGAAAGTAGACTGGGCGGCCTTGACCGACCTGATCTACGGCTGCGTCAACCAGGCTGGCGAGGACAACCGCAACGTGGGCCGCATGGCAGCCTTGCTGGCGGGCTTGCCACCTGAAGTGTCGGCCTCCACCGTGAACCGCCTGTGCGGCTCGGGCCTGGACGCGCTGGGTAGTGCGGCACGCGCCATCAAGGCCGGCGAGGCCACGATGATGATCGCCGGCGGCGTGGAGAGCATGAGTCGCGCGCCCTTCGTGATGGGCAAGGCTGAGAGTGCCTTCAGCCGCAATGCCGAGATCTTCGACACGACGATCGGCTGGCGCTTCGTGAACAAGCTCATGAAGCAGAAATATGGCACCGATTCCATGCCCGAAACGGCCGAGAACGTGGCCGACGAATACAAGATCAACCGAGAGGACCAGGACAGGATGGCCCTGGCCTCGCAGCTCAAGGCTGTGGCCGCGCAGAAGGCCGGCTACTTCGATGCCGAGATCACGCCCGTGACCATCGCCCAGAAAAAAGGTGATGCCATTGTGGTCAGCAAGGACGAGCATCCGCGTGAGACCTCCCTGGAAGCCCTGGCCAAGCTCAAGCCCATCGTGCGCGAAGGCGGCACGGTGACGGCGGGCAACGCTTCGGGCGTGAACGACGGCGCCTGTGCCATTTTGCTGGCCACAGAAGAGGCGGCCCGCAAGAACGGACTGACGCCGCGCGCCCGTGTCGTTGGCATGGCCACGGCCGGCGTAGCCCCGCGCATCATGGGTATCGGCCCGGCACCGGCCACGCAGAAAGTGCTGGCGCTCACGGGTCTGACGATGGCCCAGATGGACGTGATCGAGCTCAACGAGGCTTTTGCCGCCCAGGGTCTGGCCGTGCTGCGCCAGCTGGGGGTGCGCGATGACGACCCCCGTGTCAACCCCAATGGTGGCGCCATCGCCCTGGGTCACCCCCTGGGTGCTTCGGGTGCGCGTCTGGCTACGACCGCTTTGAACCAATTGCACAAGACCGGTGGTCGTTACGCCCTGTGCACCATGTGCATCGGCGTGGGGCAGGGCATCGCGGTCATCCTGGAGCGCGTCTGAGGCCAGCATAGTTGCCTAAAACCTCAAGCCAAGCCGGGTCTAGCCCGGCTTTTTTTCGCCCATTGGAAAACTGATTTTCCCGGGCCGCCTTGTACCCCGGGCGTCTTTGCTCAACACTGCGGGATTCGGGATGCGAGGCATCCCTCACGCATGAACGAGGAGACTTTTGATGAGCAAGAAAATCGGCTGGATCGGCCTGGGTCGTATGGGCGAGGCGATGGTGACCAAGCTGCTGAAGGCCGGCCATGCCGTCCATGTGTGGAACCGGACCGCCTCCAAGGCTGCGCACCTGGCCGAGTACGGCGCCAAGATCGAAACGAACAAGATCGACCTGGCCACTTGCGATATCGTTTTCACCATGGTCTCCACGACCGACGACCTCAAGGAAGTGCTGTTCGGTGCCGGCGGCCTCGTGACCGGCGCCAAGAAGCCCCAGGTGGTGGTGGACAGCTCCTCCATCTCGCAGGAAGGCTCGGCCGAGATCCGCGAGAAGCTCGAAGGTATGGGCGTGGGTTATCTGTGCACCCCGGTCTCGGGCAATGCCAAGGTGGCCAAGGCCGGCAAGCTGCTCACGGTGTCGTCCGGCCCCAAGGCGCTGTATGAGCAGGTCGAGCCCTATCTGCAGGCCATGGCACGCAAGGTGATGTGGGTGGGCGAGGGCGAGCTGGCCCGCATCTGGAAGATCGCGCACAACACCATGTTTGGCGTGATCATCCAGAACCTCTGCGAGATCACCGTGCTGGCCGAAAAGGCCGGCATTCCGCGCAACGTCTTCCTGGAAAGTATCAACGACTCGGTGCTCGGTTCCATGTACACGCGCTACAAGACGCCGGTGCTGAGCAACCTGAACTTCGACCAGGTCACCTTCACGCCCAAGCTCCTGCTCAAGGACATGGACCTGGGCATGAGCGCGGCGAAGGCACACGGCGTGCCCATGCCCTCAGCGGCGGCCACGCGGGAATCGATCGCACGCATGGTGGGCCACGGACACGACAACGTGGACTTCGCCATCCTGCTGCAGGAGACGGCGAACGATGCCGGCCTGCAGATCAAGCCGCTGAACCTGCAGATTCCCGACGGCCTGAGCAGTTAAGCCATGTGTGCAGCGCGCACCCTGATCCGCGGCGCCACCGTCATCACCCTGGACGCGCTGGGCGATCTGCCGCGTGCCGATGTGCTGGTGACGGGTGACACCATCACGGAGATCGCACCCACTATCAATGCTGACGACGCGCTGGTCGTGGATGCCAAGGGCTGCATCGTCATCCCCGGTCTGGTCAATGCGCACATGCACACCTGGCAGACCGCGCTGCGCGGACTGGCGGCCAACTGGACACTGCTGGAGTATTTCAAGAACATGCACGCGGGTCTGGCCACGGTGTTCGAGCCGCAGGACCTGCACATCGCCACGCTGGCAGGTGCGCTCAACCAGCTCAACTGCGGCACCACCACCCTGGGCGACTGGTGCCACAACAACAAGACCCCGGCACACAACGATGCGGCGGTGCAAGGGCTGCTGGAAAGCGGTATCCGCGCCGCCTTCTTCCACGGCACACCCAAGCCCGACCCCAAGCCGGGTGAGCGCCCCTTCTGGGAAGTGCCGCACCCGCGCGCCGAAGTCGAGCGTCTGCTGAAGAAACACCAGGGTCATCCGCTGCTCAGCGTCCACGCCGCCGTGCTGGGGCCGCACTACTCCACACTGGACGTGGCCTTGCACGACTTCCGCATGGTGAAGGAGCTGGGCATCATCGGCTCCCTGCACCAGGGCGGTGGCGCGGCGCGCACCCCGGACGGTTGGGAGAAGCTGGAGGCCGCAGGCCTGCTGGGGCCGCAGATCAACATCGTGCACGGCCACGCGCTCAGCGATGCACAGCTCAAACGCTTCTGTGAACTCGGCATGAGTTTCTCCGCCGCGGCCGAGAACGAGATGACGCAGGGCCATGGCCACCCCATCACGGGCCGCTTGCGCGCCCTGGGCAAGGCGCCCTCGCTGGGCGTGGACCTGGAGAGCGTGCTCAGCGGCGACATGCTGACGCAGGCACGCGTGGCCCTGGGCATGCAGCGCAGCCTGGACAACGTGGCCTATCGTGAAGCGCGCGGCACCATCCCGCCCACCTCCACGATCAGCACGCGCGAGGCATTGCAGTGGGTCACGGTGGAAGGCGCGCGCATGCTGGGCCAGCTCGACCGCATCGGCACCCTGGCCGCCGGCAAGCAGGCAGACCTGGTGCTGATCCGAGCCGACGACCTGAACATGCAGCCCGTGCACGACCCCGTGAGCACGGTGGTGATGCAGACCACGCTGGCCAATATCGACAGCGTGATGGTGGCCGGGCGCTGGAAAAAGCGCCACGGCAAGCTGGTCGATGTGGACCTGACTCCCAAGCTTGCCGCGCTGCAGGCTTCGGGCCGCAAGATCACGACGGCGTTGGGCTTGTCGAGGTAAGAAAAAGCAAGCTGCCTACGCCTTGGGGGCCGAGGGCGGCGGTGAGTGTTTGGACCATAACTATTTGAAGGAGACAGACATGAAACGTGTTCTTATTTCTGCAGCCCTGCTGTTGTGCGCCGGTGTGGCGCTGGCGCAGGCTTATCCGAACAAACCAATCCGTATCGTGGTGCCCTTCACGCCCGGCAGTGCCACGGACATCATGGCGCGCATCGTGGGTGAGAAGCTGGGCACGGCCTGGGGCCAGACCGTGATCGTCGAGAACAAGCCCGGCGCGGGCGGCACGGTGGGCTCGGCCTTCGTGGCCAAGAGCGAGCCCGATGGCTACACTCTGCTGGTGGTCTCCACCGGCCACGTGGTCAATCCGGTGCTTTACCCGGGCCTGAGCTACGACACCGTGGGCGACTTTGCCGGCATCACGCCGCTGGCCTCCCTGCCCAATGTGCTGGTGGTGGGGGCGGGCAGCCCTATCAAGAACGTGCAGGAGCTGATTGCCGCGGCCAAGGCAAATCCCGGCAAGCTCAACTACGCCTCGGCTGGCACCGGCAGCGCCACGCACGTGAACGCGGAGAAATTCCGTGCCGTCACGGGATTGCAGGCCACCCACATCCCCTTCAAGGGCACACCCGAGACCATCACCGAGACCGTGGCCGGCCGTGTCGACTTCATGTTCACGCCCGTGCTTTCTTCCATCCCCATGATCCGCGACAACCGCATGCGCGCCCTGGCGGTCAGCACGGCACAGCGTTCCTCGGCCCTGCCAGAGGTGCCCACCGTGTCCGAGGCCGGCGTGCCCGGTTTTGTGTTCGATTTCTGGGTCGGCCTGCTGGCGCCGGCCAAGACGCCGCGCGACATCGTCAACAAGCTCAACCAGGAGGTCAGCAAGGCCCTGGCCCTGCCCGATGTCAAGGAGCGCATGGCCAAGCTCGGCGGTGAGCCGATGCCGATGACACCTGAGCGTTTTGACGCCTTCATCCGCGAAGAGCACGCGACCCTGAGCGTCATCATGAAGGACGCGCCCAAGTAAAGCCTGGCCATGGCCCCTGCAAGCACCCGTGCCGGTTCGCAGGGGTGCTGTCCTGAACCCTTGCGGAGATCCGTGTCCATGCAGCCACTGCGCGTCAACATTTTCAACACCTCCAGCAACCTGCCGCTGCTCGCCGCACAGGAGGCGGGTTGTTTCGCCCGGCGCGGCCTGGTGCTGGAGATCCAGCACACGCCGAACTCCGATGCACAGCGCGCCGGCCTGGCCGAGGGCCGCTTCGACATAGCGCACGCCGCAGTGGACAACGCCGTGGCCATGGTGGAAGCGGGGCAGGACGTGCTCATCGTGCTCGGTGGCGACGCCGGTATGAACGAGTTCATGGTGCGCCCGGAGATCAAGGCCATCGCCGATCTGCAGGGCAAGGTGCTGGCCGTGGACGCGCCCAACACGGCCTACGCCCTGGTGGCCAAGAAGATCCTCAAAAACCACGGCCTGCTGGAGAACCGCGACTACACCGTGCGTCTGGCTGGTGGCACCGGCCCGCGTGCGGCCGCCATGGTGGCCGATCCGCAACTGGCGGCGGCCATGATCAACCCGCCGTTCTCCTTCACGGTGCGCCAGCAGGGCCTCAAGAGCCTGGGCAGCCAGTTCGCCCTGCTGGGTCCCTACCAGGCGACTGGCGCTTTCGTGCTGCGCAGCTGGGCGAGCGCCCATGCGGAGCTGCTGCAAGACTATCTGGCGGCGTATATCGAAGGTCAACGCCTGGTCATGAACCCCGCCCACCGCACGCAGATGATCGATCTGCTGATGCGCAGCTTCAAGCTCGACCAGGTGGCTGCGGCCGGTACTTATGAAGCGCTGCTCACGCCGGGTGCCGGCCTCGCGCCGGATGCCCGATTCAACACCGAGGGCTTCCGCGCTGTGCTGGCCATCCGTGCCGAGATGGAGGGCATGTGGGGCGGCACCCCGCCGGCCCCGACCAGGTACATCGACCTGTCGCCTTTCGAGCAGGCTGTGCAGAAGTGTTCATAACAAGAGGAGATCAACCATGAAACGTTTTGCCGTGACCGTGTTGTCGGCGTTGGCCCTGGGCTCGGCCCTTGCGCAGGGCTACCCGGCCAAACCCGTCAAGTTCATCGTGCCTTTCACCGCGGGCAGCGCCACCGACATCGTGGCGCGTACCGTGGGTGAGTCCATGAGCCGCAGCATGGGCCAGCCCATCGTCGTCGAGAACAAGCTCGGCGCCGGCGGCACCATCGCCGCCGCGCAGGTCGCCAAGAGTGAGGCCGACGGTTACACCATCCTCGTGCACTCATCGGCGCATGCACTGAACCCGGCGCTCTATCCCAACCCGGGTTACGACACGCTCAAGGACTTGACCGGCGTGACCACGCTGGCGGCCATTCCCAATGTGCTGGTGGCGCACCCGAACAAGGGCTGGAAGACCCAGGCTGATCTGATCACCGCGGTCAAGGCCAGCCCGGGCAAGTTCAACTACGCCTCGGCCGGCATCGGCAGCGGCACGCACATGAACGCGGAGATCTTCCGTCTGCAAGCCGGCATCGACGCCCTGCACGTGCCCTACAAGGGCACACCCGATGCGATGAACAACGTCATTGGCGGCTCCAACGACTGGTTCTTCGCGCCCCTGGCCTCGGCCCTGCCTCTGATCCGCGACAACCGCCTGCAGGCCCTGTCGGTCAGCACCAAGATGCGTGCCTCCACGCTGCCGGACGTTCCCACCAGCATCGAGGCCGGCCTGCCCGCCTCCGACTACACGCTGTGGGTGGGCATGATCGTGCCCATGGCCACGCCCACCGCCGTGGTGAAAAGGCTGAATGAGGAAGCCCTCAAGGCCCTGGCGTCGCCAGAACTCAAGGAACGCATGGCCAAGCTGGGCGCCGACCCCTTCCCCATGGCGCCCGAGGCCTTCAACGCCTATATCAAGAGTGAAATCGAGGTGGCCGAGCGTATCGTCAAGGCGGCCAACCTGAAGGCGCAGTAGCGCGGACCGACTTCCCATGAAGATCCATTTCACTGGCATAGGCAAGATGGGCCTGCCCATGGCCGGCCACCTGGCCGCCGCCGGGCACGCGCTGACCGTCAGCGACCCCTGTGACGAACGCCGCGAACTGGCGCAGGAGCAAGGTCTGACCGTGGCGGGCGATGCCGCCGCCGCCATGGCGGCAGCCGACGTCGTCTTTTCCTCCTTGCCGCATGATGCGATCCTGCGCACGGTGGCCAGCGAGGTGGCCGCCGCTGCACGGCCCGGCACCGTTTACGTGGACACCAGCACCGTCTCGCTGCAGGCTTCGGCCGACGCGGCGCAGGCGCTGGAGGGCAAAGGCCTGGCCTATCTGCGCACCACCGTCTCGGGCAACAACAAGATGGCCGAGGCCGCACAGCTCACGGTGATGGCTTCGGGCCCGCGGGCGGCCTACGACCAGGTGCTGCCGCTGCTCAAGACCCTGGGCCCCAACCACTTCTACCTGGGCGAGGCCGAGCAGGCGCGGCTGATGAAGCTGGTGGTGAACCTCATGATCGCGCAGACCAGCGCCATGCTGGCTGAAGCCCTGACCCTGGGGCGCAAAGGTGGACTGGACTGGCAGGCCATGTGGGAGGTGCTGACAGCCAGCGCCGTGGCCTCGCCCATCGTCAAGGCCAAGTCCGCGCAGCTCAGCCAGCGCGACTTCACGCCCACCTTCACGGTGGAGCAGATGATCAAGGACCTGGACCTCATCCTCGGTGCCGGTGCCGCCAGCAACGTGCCCCTGATGCAGACCGCCATGACGCAGAAGCTCATGCACGCCGCCGTGGTGCAGGGCAATGGCCTGGACGACTACGCGGCCATCATCAAGGTGCTCGAGCGCGGCGCCGGCTTGAACCCGAAGCTGTAATCTCGACCCTGCCGATCCTTCTGGAGATACCTGTGACCCCCTTCGTCTACACCGCCCAGCCCGCGCGCGTCGTCTTCGGCGCGGGGTCCCTCTCGCAACTGGCCCAGGAGATCGATGCCCTGGGATGCAAGCGCGCGCTGGTGCTGTCCACGCCCGAGCAACGGGCCTCGGCCGAGATGGTGGTGGGCCTGTTGGGTACGCGCGCGGCCGGAGTGTTCGACCGTGCGGTCATGCACGTGCCCATGGAGACTGCGCGGGAGGCCCGCGAGGTGGCGCACAAGCTCGGCGCGGACTGCGCCGTGGCCATCGGTGGCGGCTCCACCACGGGCCTGGGCAAGGCCATTGCGCTCGATTCGGGCCTGCCCATCCTGGCCATCCCCACCACCTATGCGGGCTCGGAGATGACGCCCATCTACGGCATCACCGAGTCCGGCCTCAAGAAGACCGGGCGCGACATCCGCGTACTGCCGCGCACCGTGATCTATGACCCCGAGCTCAGTCTGAGCCTGCCTGTGGGCTTGAGTGTGACCAGCGGCATCAACGCCATCGCGCATGCGGCCGAGGGCCTGTATGCGGTGGACAGCAACCCCATCATGAACCTGATGGCCGAGGAAGGCATCACGGCGCTGGGCCGCGCGTTGCCGGCCATCGTTAAGAACGCAGGCGACATGGACGCGCGCTCCGACGCGCTCTACGGCGCCTGGCTCTGCGGCACGGTGCTGGGGCACGTGGGCATGGCCCTGCACCACAAGCTCTGCCATACCCTGGGCGGCAGCTTCAACCTGCCGCATGCCGAAACCCATACCATCGTGCTGCCGCATGCCCTGGCCTACAACAGCAAGGATGCGCAGCAAGCCATGGCGCGCATACGCCGTGCGCTGGGTGGTGGCTCAGCTGCCCAGGCCGTCTACGACCTGGCCAAGAACAACGGCGCACCCGTGGCACTCAGGGACATCGGCATGAAAGCCGCCGATCTGGACAAGGCCTGCGAGATCGCCCTGCAGAACCAGTACCCCAATCCGCGCCCCCTGGAGCGCACGGCCCTGCGCCAGCTCTTCCAGGACGCCTTTGACGGCGTGCGCCCCGCGGCCTGACCCCACCCTTCCCTTATTCCCTGTCCCGGCAGGGGTTATGTGACAATTAAATTGCGTGCAATTTAATTGCGTGAAATAATTCAGCCCATGCCAAGCAAAACGATCTCTCCCGACCAGGCCCTGCGGCTGGACAACCAGGTCTGCTTTGCCCTGTACTCGGCCTCGCACGCCATGTCCAAGGCCTACAAGCCGCATCTGGACGCGCTGGGCCTGACCTACCCGCAATATGTGGCCATGCTGGTGCTGTGGGAGCGCGACGGGCTGACCGTCTCCGAGATCGGCGAACGTCTCTACCTCGACTCGGGCACGCTCACGCCCCTGCTCAAGCGCCTGGAAGTCGCGGGTTACGTCAGCCGCCTGCGTGACGCGGCCGACGAGCGCCGGGTGCTGATCCAGCTCACCGCAGCCGGCCGCAAGCTCAAGACCAGGGCGGCCTCTATTCCCGCCTGCATGTTCGAAGCCATGCAGTGCGCGCCGTCCGAACTCGTTTCCCTGACCCGCCAGGTCCAGCAGCTGCGCGAGCGCCTGCAGGCCTGATCTCCTTTTTTCATCCCTTTTCACCACCACCATAGGAGCTCACCATGCCCACCGTACTCGACAAAGTTGTCTACACCGCCAAAGCCCACACCACCGGCGGCCGCGAAGGCCGTGCCACCACCGACGACGGCCTGCTCGACGTCAAGCTGTCGCCGCCCAAGGCCATGGGCGGCGCCGGCGGCGCGACCAACCCCGAACAGCTGTTCGCCGCCGGCTACTCGGCCTGTTTCATGGGCGCGGTCAAGCACGTGGCCGGCATGAAGAAGGTCGCCGTTCCGGCCGACGCTGCGATCGACGCTGAAGTGGACATCGGCCCGATCCCCCAGGGTTTCGGCATCGCCGTGCGTCTGGCCGTGAGCCTGCCGGGCCTGGACCGCGCCGTGGCGCAGGATCTGGTGGACACCGCCCACAAGGTCTGCCCCTATTCCAATGCCACCCGCGGCAACATCGTCGTGGACCTGCGCCTGGTCTGAGGTCATGAAAAAAGCCGCCGGGCTCCAAGAGCCCGGCGGCTTTTTCTTTGGGATCGGGAAATGCTCAACCCGGTTTGATGCCGGCCTTGATCACCACCTCTTTCCAGCGGGCCTGCTCCTTGGCAACGAACTCGGCGTACTCCTTCGGTGGGCCGCCGCCGGGGATGGCGCTTTCCGCTTCGTGCTTGGCCACGACGTCGGGTGCACGCAAGGCCTTGGCGCATTCCTGCTGCAGGCGCGTGATGATGTCCTGCGGTGTGCCGGCCCGGGCGTGGATGCCGTACCACTGCACGGTCTCGAAGCCGGGATAACTTTCGGCCACGGTAGGCACGTCAGGCAGCACGGCGATGCGCTGCGTTGAGCCCACGGCGAGGCAGCGCAGGGCGCCGCTCTTGATGTGCGGCAACAGCGCCGGCGTGCCTGCCGAAAAGAACTCGATGCGGCCGGCCAGCACGTCCGTCAATGCCGGGCCGGTGCCGCGGTAGGGGATGTGGGTGATGAACATCCCCGCTTTCAATTTCAGGGCTTCGACGGCCAGATGGCCCGCGCTCGCGTTGCCAGCCGAGGCGTAATTGACCTGGCCCGGCCGCGATTTCACATAAGCCACAAAAGACTTCAGATCGGTCACGGGCACGTCCTTGTGCACGCAGAAGAGGCTGGGGATGCGGTTGAGCAGCGTGACCGGCACGAAGTCCTTGTTCACGTCGTAGCCGGCATCGGGATAGATCAGCGGGTTGACCGCCATCAGGCCGATGTGGCTCATGACGATGGTGTAGCCGTCGGCCGGCGAGCGCAGCATCTCCTGCATGGCCGGCACACCGCCGCCGCCGCCCTTGTTGTCGATCACGAAATTGGCGCCCATCTGCTTGGTCAGTTCCGCGGCGATGCTGCGCGCCACGATGCTGGAGGTGCCGCCGGGCGCGAAGGGAACGATCCAGCGTATGGGCTTGTTGGGCCAGCCACTCTGGGCCTGGGCCGTTACGCCGCTGGCTGCCAGGCCGGCCGCGCCCATCAGCTTCAGGCAGTCTCGCCGGGACAGGTCAGCGTCTTCTCGGTTCATGGGGCTCTTTCGGGTGATGTGTACAAGGAAGTTTTATCTGCCAAATCGGCGACAGGGGCAATTTGGGGAATTACGTAAGGGATAGCCCCCGTATGCAGGCTATCCGTGCACAGGCTCAGTCCAGCTGGATGCCCGCACTCTTGACCACCATGCCCAGGCGTTCGATCTCCGAGGCGATGAATTTGTCGAACTCCGCGGGCGTGGTCGGGGCTGGTGTCACGCCCTGGGCCGTGAAGTTCTTGACGACCTCGGGGGAACGCAGGATGCGGCCGACCTCGGTGGAGATCTGTTCCACGACGGCGTTGGGGGTCTTGCCGGGCGCGACCAGGCCGTACCAGTGGTCATAGACCACACCGGGTACGAAATCCGAGATCACGGGGACTTCGGGCATCAGCGGCGCGCGCTGCGCCGTGCTCACGGCCAGCGGGACGAGCTTGCCGTCCTTGATGAAGGGCAGGGTCAGGCCCAGGGGGGACCAGTAATAGGCCGAGCGGCCGGCCGTGGTGTCTACCAGCGCGTCCGTAGTGCCTTTGTAGGGCACGTGCACGATGTCCAGCTTGGCCATCGCCTTGAACATCTCGCCGTTGAAGTGGGTACCGCTGCCCACACCGGCCGAGGCAAAGTTGAACTGGCCGGGTTTGGCGCGCACCAGGGCCAGCAGTTCGGGCGCGGTCTTCACGCCCAGCGAAGGCGCCACCACCAGCACGTTGGGTACGCTGGTGCCGAAAGTCACGCCGCGAAAATCCCTCAAGGTGTCGTAAGGCAGCTTCTTGTACAGCGTGGGGTTGATGGCGTGCGAAGCCGAGGTGAACATCAACGTGTGGCCGTCGGCAGCGGCTTCTGCCACGGCGCGGCTGCCGATGGTGCCGCCCGCGCCGGGCCGGTTGTCGATGATCACAGGCTGGCCCCAGGCGGCCTGCAGGCCACGGCCAATCTCACGCGCCACGATGTCCACCTGGCTGCCGCCCACGAAGGGCACGACGATGCGGATGGGTTTGCTGGGGAATTTGTCTTGGGCCTGCACTTGCAGGCCGGCGGCCAGCAAGGCAAGGGTCAACACTTTCACGAGTTGTATCAGCATGTCTGTCTCCTGGTTATGTTTCTTGTCGATGAGGAAATGGGTTCAGGCCAGTGCGGCCATGCCGGCGCGCGCGACCTGGGCGTCCTGGCTCGATAGCACGCCCGAGACGCCGATGCCGCCGACGATCTGCCCGTCCAGCACCAGCGGGAAGCCGCCTTCGAGCGGGGTGATGCCGGGCACGGCCAGGAAGCGCAGGCCTTCGCCGCCGGCGGCGATACCGTCCTGGAACATCTTGGTCGGGCGGCGGAAGTTGACGGCGGTGAGCGCCTTGCCCGTGGCGATGGACAGGCTGGAGTGCTGGGTCTGGTCGCGCTTGAGCGCGAGCACCACGTCACCGCTGGCGTCGGCGATCACGATGGCCACGGGCCAGTGCTGGCGCTCGGCCTCGGCTTCGGCGGCCTGCAGGATGGCCTTGGCCTGCTTCAGCGTGAGCGGCGGGCCGTAGGGCAGGGGAGCGTCCAGTGCGGGCTGGTCAGCGGGGCCAGGCCGGCCCATTCCTTGGCTCATGCAGCGTCTCCTCATTCTTGTAGTGAGCGGCCATGATAGGAACGATGCGCTCTATCGGGTAATACCGATTTGCGAGAGCCGCTATAAGCCCAGCTTATGGGCGAGGCGGCCGGCACGGGGCGTTGGGGCGCGAAGGGACGCTAGCGCACAGACGGGCCCCGGCGGGTCGAAATAGCATTTCCCGAGCGCTCATGTTCTTGCGCGTCCGCAGAGGGAGGAAATTCGATGCAACACGAAAACACACTGTATGAAGTCCTGGGGCTGAGTCCACGCGCCAGTACGGAAGTGATCCGGGCCGCCTATCGCTGCCTGGCCCAACACCATCACCCCGACAAGAACGCCGGCGCTGCCGTCGCCAATGAAAGGCAGGCGCTGATCAACCGTGCCTACGCCGTCCTGTCGGATCCGCACCAGCGTGATGTGTATGACCTGAGAATCGGGCTGAACCACAGTTTCTGCGAGCGACGTGGCGTGCCGGTTGAGACCCACCGGTCCGACACTTCGGTGACTGCAGGCCGGGCCATGTCGAGGCCGTTCGTGTTTCGACCGCTGTGACTGACGCAAGCGTCGTCCAGCGGTGCAGGCCCGGTTGAGGGAAACCGGGCCGGGCGGCCGTTCAGGAGCGGCCCATCACCCGCGCGAAAATTTCGGGGGCCCGGCTGGTCTCGTGTCCGCGCCAGGCCACGATCTGGTCCGGACGGATCAACACCAGTGGTGCCTCATAGAGAGCAAGCAGTTCCGCCGCCGTGTGTCGCACCACCTTCAAATCCAGCCCGGCCTGCCGCGATGCGTGCTCGAACCCGCTGGCATCCGGCGCGTCCTCGCCCAGCACCAGCAGCGTCCATTCGAAGTTGAACGTGTCGTAGAGTGAGCGCCCGTCCGCCAGCCAGGCGTGCGGCGGCCGCCCGCCCGGACAGGCACTGGGCACGTAGGTGTTCGGTGCATCGGGTGGTGCAGACGTGCCGTCCGCCACGATGATGGGGCTGCCGTCGTAGCGGCCGCCGAAGGTCACACCCGGGATGTTGAACTCCCGGCGCACATGGCCGTTCAGGTACTCCGAAGCGGCGGCCCGGGCCAAGGCGCCGGCAGGACTGTCTTCCTCGAGCTCGGGGGCCGCGTCGTACAGGCCGATCGAATCCGCAAATTGCCGCGCGTAGCCGGTGTTGCGCATGGCCAGGGGCCGGCGTTCGCGTTCGTAGCTCCCCAGCAGGCCGGCGCCAGCCTGGCCCTTGAGCACGGCGGCCAGCTTCCAGCCCAGGTTGACGGCGTCTTCGACCGCGGTGTTGTAGCCCAGGCCGCCGGTGGGTGTGAACAGGTGCACTGCATCGCCGCCCAGCAAGACGCGGCCGCGCTGGAAGGACTCGGCCACCAGGGCGTGGCCGGCCAGCCACGTCGCCATGGACAGGATCTCGATCTCGATGTCCTGTCCAAAGGCCAGCGCGAACAGGCGCCGGGCATCGGCCTCGGTCAGCGCTTCGGTGGCCTCGTCGTCGGCCATCTGGATGTGGAAGGCGAATTCGCTGACGCCGTCGACCGACATGATGAAGGCGCGCAGCTGCGGGTTGACCACCACATACATCCAGGCCCGGTCGTTGGCGTTGCGGGCGTAGAAGTCGGGCGCCTTCAGGTACACCGCGAGCATCTTGCCGCCCATGAACTTGCGCTTGAAGCCTGTGCCGCCGCCCCAGGCGATGCCCAGTTGCTTGCGCACGAAACTGCGTGCGCCGTCGGCGCCCACGAGGTAGGCGGCGTGCACGGCGACCGGCTCGCCGCCATCAACGGCCTGCACCACGGCCTCGATGCCGGAGCCGGTGTCGGTAAACGATGTGAGCTGCCAGCCGTAGCGCACGTCCACCGAGGGCAGCCGCTGCGCCTGCTCGCGCAGCTGCACTTCCACGAACTTCTGCGAGACGCGGTGCGGCAGCTCGGCGGCGCTCCATGAACCCGACATCGCCTTGATGGCCTGCGGCGCAGCGGCTGCGGTGGGCAGGCGCAGGCGGGCCAACTCGGTGCCGGCAAAGCGTGTCAGGTAGGCGATGTCGGTGGGGTGGTCGGCCGGCAGGCCCATGCTGCGGATCTCCTGCGCAAAACCCAGGCGCCGGAAATGTTCCATGGTGCGGGCCTGCGTGGCATTGGCCTGCGGGTTGAAGGCGGTGCCGGGCTTGGGGTCGACCAGCAGGCAGCGGATGTTGCGCCGCCCCAGCTCGTTGGCCAGCATCAGGCCGCAGGGGCCGCCGCCGGCGATCAGGACATCGGTGCGCAGGGGCTGGGTCATCAGGGTGTGCTGGCCGACTTGAGGAATTGCCGGTTGAGGTAGCGATAGGTATTGGAGCGTTGCTCCGTCTTTTCCCGGCATGTCCCGTTGGCGGGGCACAGGCTCTCCCTGGTCATGATCAATTCCTGCAGCACAGGGACATTGCCCTCGCTTGAAAACTTCCACTCCACCCGGATGCTCTCAGTCTCCGTGCCGCCGTTTCTGTCGCTTCTGGCGCTCTCGCTGAACTCCGCCTTGTGCAGCACCACGGGCTTGTCGTCTTGCAGCTGAAGGATGTATTTCTCGCCCTCGGTCGAGCCCTGGGCAAAACCGGCGACGCTGGAAACGATTTCAGAGACACCATCACCGTCCAGGTCCAGCACCTGGAACTCCGGGCCGATGCTGGACTTGACCTCGACGACTTCCTGCTGCCCGGGGCGTACCAGCAGGGCGCCGGGCTCGGCATTTTTACCGCGCCCGCCCAGAGTGATGCCGGCCAGGTAGACCGTTTCACGGCTGAGCAGCTGGACGGCCTTGACGTCGAAGACCTCGATCTCCTCGTCCGACTTCCTTTTCCACCAGTCGATGATCTGTTCCCTGGCGGGCGCTCCCCTGTCCGCGGAAACTGCATTCGCGGCGGTGGCATCTGCCGCAGCTTCCGGGGCCTTGGGGGTCGTGGGAGAGGCGGCCAGAGGCGGGGCGCCGACGACGGGCTCGCGCCCGGATTCGCCGCAAGCGACCAGGCACAGGCAGAGCAGGCCCACGGATCTTCGCCACATTTCCCACTCCTTTCCCGCTGTGTGCATCCCCTGGGGACGATGCCGCCATTCTGGCAGCAGATCTCAGTTCACGCCAAAACGCCCGGTCCACTTCTGCTCGTAGTTCATGCGCGCGAAGTGCTCGGCCATGAAGTCGATGAAGGTGCGCACCTTGGCCGAGAGGTGCTTGCGGCTGGGGTAGGCCAGGTTGATGGTGAGGCGGGGCAAGTCCCACTCATCCAGCACGGGCACCACACGACCGGCCACCATGTCGTCGTACACGATGTAGGTGGGCTGCACCAGGATGCCCATGCCGTCGAGCGCGGCGGCGCGCAGGATCTGGCCGTCGTTGGACTCCAGCAGGCCCTTGACGTGCAATGCCGTTGTCTGGCCGTCGCGCGTGAAGCGCAGCTCGCTGGGGTTGTTGGCGTAGGTGTAGATCAGCAGCTTGTGCTGCGCCAGTTCTTCCAGCGTTCGGGGCCGCCCGTGTTTGGCCAGATAACGCGGGGAGGCGACCAGGATGCGGCGCGTCTGCGCCAGGCGGCGGACGGTGATGTTGGAGTCGGGCTCGAACTCGCGCGTGCGGATGGCCACGTCGATGTTGTTGTCGATGATGTCCAGGTAGCGGTTGGCCGCTTCCACGTGCACCGTGACGTTGGGGTAACGCTCGGTGTAGGCGCGCAGCAGGGGCGCCACATGCTGCATGGAGAAGGACAGCGAGGCGCTGATGCGCAGCGTGCCCGTGGGATTGAGCGTGCTGGCGTTGACGGCGTCCTCGGCGTCCTTCATGTCTGCGAGCAGGGTCTTGGCGCGGCTGAAGAACTCCTGGCCGGTGTCGGTCAGGAAGAGCCGGCGCGTGTTGCGTTCGACCAGGCGCGCGGCCAGCCGGTCCTCCAGCGCCTGCAGGTGGCGGCTGGCGGCGGCGTTCGAGAGGCCCAGGGCCTCGGCAGCACGGCTCAGGCTGCCGGTTTCGGCCACCTGGACGAACAGCTCAATTTCGGCAAAACGGTCCAAACCGGTCTCCAGTTTTTTCGCTGCGCGGAAAAGTCATTTGCGGCAGCGCTCTTTCCCAAATTGTCGCGGACTTTTACATTTGCTCCGATAAGCAAGAACCCGCAGGAGACGATAGATGCGCAACCTCAACGAGGACACCATCACCCAGGCAGTGATCGAGCGCTTTTCCAGGACGCCCGACCCGCGCCTCAAGGAGATCATGACCAGTCTGGTCCAGCACCTGCACGCCTTTGCGCGCGAGGTGCGGCTGACCGAGGAGGAGTGGTTCAAGGGCATCCAGTACCTGACCGCCACCGGCCAGATGTGCAGCGACACGCGCCAGGAGTTCATCCTGCTGTCCGACACCCTGGGCCTGTCCATGCTGACCGTGGCCATGAACAACGACAAGCCGGCGGGCTGCACCGAGCCCACGGTGTTCGGCCCCTTCTTCCTGGAGCAAGCCCCTGAATACCAGCTGGGCGACGACGTGGCCAATGGTGCCAAGGGCGAACCCTGTCTGGTGAGCGGCACGGTCAAGGGCCTGGGTGGCGAGCCGATTCCGAATGCGCTGATCAACGTCTGGCAGGCTGATGCTGAAGGCAACTACGACGTGCAGTACGAGCACCTGGCTCATCCCCAGGCGCGCGGCATCCTGCACGCCGACGCGCAGGGGCGCTTCCATTTCAAGACCATCCTGGCCGAGGCCTACCCCATCCCCAGCGACGGACCGGTGGGCGCCATGCTGAATGCCACCAAGAACCACCCCTGGCGGCCAGCCCATCTGCATTTCATGATCGAGGCACCCGGGTATGAGCGCCTGATCACCCATGTGTTCCGCGACCACGACCAGTACCTTGATTCCGACGTCGTGTTCGGCGTGCGTTCCACCCTGATCGCCGACTGGGTCCAGGAGCCCGACGGCAGCTACAGCCTGAAGTACGACTTCGTGCTCAACCCCGAAAAGTGAGATAGGGCCGCAGAGCCCTACAGCCCCATCAACCACCCGAGGAGACCCTATGCAGAAGCGACAGATCATCCAGTCCGCGCTGTGCGCGGTGCTGCTGGCCACCGGCGTCATGGCCGCCCAGGCCCAGCAGACCTTCAAGCTGACCATCGCGTCCAGCCACCCCACGGCCCTGCCCTGGGTCGGGCTCATGAGCACGGTCTTCGTGCCCGAGGTGAACAAGCGTGTGGCCGAGCTCAACAAGGGCTACAAGATCGAATGGCGCGAGGCCTACGGCGGCCAGCTCTACAAGATGAACGCCACGCTCACCAGCGTGGAGCAGGGCGTGACCGACATCGGCTGGGTCTTCCATAACCTGGAGGCCGCCAAGATGCCGCTGGCGCAGTTCGGTACCGTGACACCCTTCACCACTGACGACGTGCGCATCATCCTGGACGTCGTGAACAACATGCACGAAACCGTGCCCGCGCTCAAGCGTGAATGGGAGCGCAACAACGCCGTCTTCCTGGGCGCCACGGGGGTGGACAGCTACCACCTCTTCACGAAACAACCGATCAAGAGCTACGACGAACTCAAGGGCCGCAAGATCTCGGCGCCGGGCTCCATCGGCCTGTGGCTGCGCAATTCGGGCGCGGTGCCGGTGGACGGCTCGCTGACCAGCTATTACACCGACATCCAGTCTGGCGTGTCCGACGGCACGGTCTCGATTGCCACCGGCATCCTGCCCAACAAGATCTATGAAGTGGCCCCCTACATCACCAAGGTGAACATCGGCGCTCTCTACATCGGCGGCATGGCCATGAACAAGGACAGCTACGAGAAGCTGCCCAAGGAAGTCCAGCTGATCGTGCGTGACGTTGGCAAGCTCTACTCGCAGGAGCTGGGCAAGGTGCTGATGCAGCGGTACGAGGGCGCGCTCAAGACCATGGTCGACGTGGGGGCCAAGCAGTCCCCACCGGTCACGCTGAGCGAGTTCAGTGCCGCCGAGCGCGAGAAATGGGTCAAGACCATGCCCAACCTGGCAGCCGACTGGGTGAAGAACAACGCTTCCAAGGGGCCGACCAAGGAGATAGTCACGACCTACATGAACGAGCTGCGCAAGCGCGGTGTCAAGCCGGTCCGCGACTGGGACAAGGAGCTCTGAGCCCGGCTCCTGCTGCCGACTGCGACGAACATTGCCACCGCCTGCTCAAGGCGGTGGCGTGAAGGAAATGCCTCATGAGTTATGAAGCCAACACGGACCTCGAGTCCGGGCCCGGGCCTGCCACACCCACGAGCTGGTTCGGCCGTCTGGTCGACAGCCTGAATGCCGCCGGCTCGGTGGTGATTGGCGCCATCATGGTGCTGATGTGCGCGGACGTGCTGCTGCGCAACCTGATCAATCACCCGATCGAAGGCGTGGCCGAACTGGTGGCCACCAGCGTCATCATCATCGTCTTCCTGCAGCTGCCGGCCACGCTGCGTCATGGCCGCATGTCCCGCGCCGATCTGTTTATCGACCCCTACGTCCAGCGTCGCCCGCGCGCCGGCCGGCGGCTGCGTGCCTTTTTCTCGGCGGCCGGCATCTTTGCCTGCGGTGTGATCGCCTACGCCAGCTGGAAACCCTTCCTGCGCGCCTGGACCGATCAAGAGTTTCTGGGCGTGGAAGGCGGTTTCACCTTCCCGACCTGGCCCATGCGCGCCATCGTGGTCATGGGTGCCGCGCTGGCGGCCGTGCAGTACGCGCTGCTGGTGTGGCAGGACCTGAAGGAGTCGCAGCATGTCTGATCTCCAGGTCGGCGCACTCTCCATCCTGCTGATGCTGGCGGCCATCTATTTCGGCATGCACATCGGTGTCGGCCTCATCGTCACGTCCTTTCTCAGCGTCTGGCTCATCAAGTCACCCGAAGTGGCGGCGCGTTTCGTCGCAGCCTCGGCCAATGACGCCATCCGCGATTACCTGTTCGGTGTGATTCCGCTTTTCGTGCTCATGGGCATGCTGGTCAGCGTCTCCGGGGTGGGGCGCGACACCTTCGATGTATTCCAGTGGCTGACGCGACGCATCCGCGGCGGCCTGGGTCTGGCCACGGTGGGCGCCAATGCGGTGTTCGCCGCCATCACGGGCATTTCCATCGCCTCGGCCTCGGTCTTCACCAAGGTGGCCGTGCCCGAGATGATCCGCCACGGTTACACGCCGCGCTTTTCGGTGGGCGTGGTGGCCGGTTCCTCGGTGCTGGGCATGTTGATCCCGCCTTCGCTGCTGATGATCATCTATGGCGTGCTGGCCGAGGAATCGGTCGGGCGCATGTTCATCGCCGGCGTGATCCCCGGCATCGTGCTCGCCACGGGTTTTGCGGTCCTGATCGTCGCCATGGCCTATCTGCGCCCGTCCATGATCCTGGTGCCAGGCCAGACCGCGGCCCAGGCCGAGGCGTCACACGAGACGCTGGTGAGTGCCGCCATCAAGTTTCTTCCCATCCTGCTGCTCATCGTCCTGGTGCTTGGGGGGCTGTACGGTGGTCTGTTCACGCCCACCGAGGCCGGTGCCGTGGGAGCGGCCGGCGCGCTGGTGATCGCGCTGGCGCGCCGCCGCCTGAGCTGGTCCAAGCTGTGGAACGTGCTGGTGGAAACGGGGTATGTGTCGGTATCGGTGCTCTTTCTCATCATCGCGGCCATGGTCTACAGCCGTATGCTGGCGCTCAGCGGCATGCCGGCGGCGGTGACCGAAGGCATCACCCACCTGGGCCTGGGTTCCTGGGGCTTTCTGGCCGCCTATGTGGCCATCGTGCTGGCACTGGGCTGCATCATCGACTCGGTTTCCATCATGCTGATCATGCTGCCCATCGTGCTGCCCATCGCGCGCAGCTTCGGCATGGACGTGGTCTGGTTCGGCGTGGTGACCGTGGTGGCGGTGGAGATCGGCCTGCTGACGCCGCCCTTCGGTGTCTCGGTCTACACCGTGAAATCGGCGCTGAACGACCCGCGCATCAACATCCGTGACATCTTCGCCGGCAGCTTCCCATTCGTGCTGATGATGTGCCTGGTGCTGGTGCTGCTGATCGCTTTTCCCAAGCTGTCCACCTGGCTCGCTTATATGTAAAGGACTACTGACATGCTGTTCGCCTTCATCCTGATCGACAAGCCCGAGCACGGGGAATTGCGCCAGCGCGTACGTCCCGAGCACAAGGCCTACCTGGGCGCCGTGGCCGAGCGCATGGCTTTTGCAGGCCCCTTCACGCACGACGATGGCAAGACCATGCTCGGCAGCCTGCTGGTGATTGATTTTCCCAGCCGCGATGCTGCGCACGCCTGGCTGGCCCAGGAGCCTTTCACCCGGGCCGGCCTGTACGCCAGCACGACCATCCACGCCTTCGTGAACCTGTGGCCGCAGAAGGCCGGCTTCCCGCCGGCGGCCTGAACGGAGCGGATCAGTGATCAAGCACATCGTCATGTGGAACGTGCGCGGCGATACGCCGGCCGAGAAGCTGCGGTCGATCTCGCAACTGCAGCGCAGTTTCGACAGCCTGCGCGGCCGTATCCCCGGCCTGCTGCACCTGGAGATCGGCGTGGACAGCAGCCGCATCGACTACGCCTGTGACGTGGTGCTGTATTCGGAATTCGAGAGCCAGGCGGCGCTGGACGCCTATGGCACGCACCCCGAGCACCTGCGCGTGAAGAACGAAGTCGCCGACCTGCGCATCACCCGCCACCAGGTGGATTACGACGTTTCCTGATTTTTATTGAACCGACGAGCAAGACCATGAGCAATTCCTTGAACGATGAACTGTTGATCCGCCAGCTGGTGGAGCGTTGGGCCGTCTGGCGCGACGCCGGCGACTGGGAGCGTTTCGCGACCGTCTGGCACCCGGAGGGCGTGATGATGGCCACCTGGTTCCAGGGCCCGTTTGCAGAGTTCATTCGCGTGACAAAAGAAGGCTGGGCCAAGGGCGTGAGCATCCTGCACTTCCTGGGCGGCTCAGCCATCGAGGTCGCGGGGGATCGTGCGATCGCCCAGACCAAGATGACCATCTCGCAGCGCGGCATGGTCGAAGGCGAGAACGGCCCCGTGCTGTGCGACGTGGTCTGTACCGGCCGCTTCTACGACTTCGTGACCAGACACCAGGGCGCATGGAAGGTGTTGCACCGCCAACCCATCTATGAGAAGGACCGCATCGACCCGGTGGACTCCACGGCTGTGCTCAAGCTCGACCAGCAGGCCCTGGCCGGCTTCCCCGAGGGCTACCGCCACCTGGCCTACATCCAGACGCGCATCGGCTACACCGTGAAGATGGACATGCCCATGCTCAAAGGTCCGGTGGTGGACGAGTTGTACCAGCGCGGTGCGCGCTGGCTGGCCGGCGGCGCACTCGAGCGCTGAGGTCCGGCATCTGACCACGAGGAGACAAACATGGACAAGAATCTGATTCCCGGCCTTCAGCGCCGCGACATCCTGTGTGCCCTGCCGGTCGCCGCCCTGGCGGGGCTGGCACCCAAGGCCTGGGCGCAGAGTGCCTACCCGAATCGTCCTTTGCGCGTGATCGTGCCACAGCCTCCCGGCGGAGGTTTCGACTTCGTGGCGCGCGCCCTGGGTGAGCGCCTCACCAAGCAGATCGGCCAGAGCGTGGTGGTGGAGAACAAACCTGGCTCGGGCACCCTGGTGGGCACCGACGCGGCCGCCAAGGCCGACCCGGACGGCTACACGCTGCTCATGGGCTCGGTTTCCAATATCGCACTCAATATGGGCCTGTACGACAAGCTGTCCTACGACAGCCTGCGCGACTTCGAACCCGTGGGTCTGGCCGTGAGCTACAGCTACACGTTGATGGCGCGCAAGGACCTGCCGTTCAACTCCCTGCAGGACGTGGTGGCCTACGCCCGCGCCAACCCGGGCAAGCTCAACTACGCCTCGGCCGGCAATGGCTCGGGCCAGCACGTCCTCGCGGCAGCACTGTGGCATCTGGCCGGTGTGAACGTCACGCACATCCCCTACAAGGGCGCGCAGGCGGCCTATCAGGATTTGCTGGGTGGCCGCGTGGACCTGTTCTTTGACCTCTCTTCCACCGCACGCGGCCAGGTCCAGGCCGGCACCGTCAAGGCCCTGGCCCTCTCGGGCGCCGAGCGCAACCCCATGCATCCGGATGTGCCCACCATCCTGGAAAGTGGCGTGGCCCCGTTGGACCTGGAGTCCTGGTTCGGCTATTTCGTGCCTAGCAAGACCCCGATCGCCGTGCAGGAGCGCCTGCGCAGCGAACTGGCGAAGGTGATTGCCCAACCCGAGCTGCAAGAAACCTTCCGCAAGGCTGGTGGCAAGCCACTGGCGCTCAACACCACACAGACCCGCGCGCTGGTCAAGCGCGATGTGGAGCGTTGGACCAAGCTGGTGCGCGACATCGGCATCAAGGCCGAATAAACCTTCTCCCGGCACCACCGCCCGTGGCGCCGGATAATTCTTCTTTCACACAGGCCTCCATCACCATGAAAATCGACCAAAGCGCTCTCGACCAGCTTTTCCTCAATGCCCGCACGGCCAATGGCTTCCTCGATAAACCCGTGCCGCTGGCGCTGCTGCAGGAGGTGTACGACCTCGCCAAAATGGCGCCGACGTCCATGAACACCCAGCCCACGCGTTATGTGTTCCTGAACTCGCCTGCATCGCGCGCACGCCTCAAGCCCGCGCTGAGCCCCGGCAACCTGGACAAGACCATGCTCGCACCGGTGACCGTGATCGTGGCCACCGACACCAAGTTCTACGAACACATGCCCCAGGTCTGGCATGGTGCCGGCGCCAAGGAGAACTTCGAAGGCAACGCCACCCTGGCCACCAACACGGCCACGCGCAACGGCACGCTGGGCGGCGCCTACTTCATCATGGCAGCGCGCGCCCTGGGCCTGGACTGCGGCCCCATGAGCGGCTTTGACATCGCCAAGGTCAATGCCGAATTCTTCCCCGACGGCCGCTTGACCGCCAACTTCCTGATCAACCTCGGCTACGCCGACCACAGCAAGGAATTCAAGCGCAACCCACGCCTGTCTTTCGACCAGGCTTGCACCGTGCTCTGAGCAGAGGCTTAGAACAGTCACCTGGGCTGTCTCGTACACTTCAGGCCTTCCTCAGTCCGGGGAAGGCCTGAAGAAAGTTTTCCCTTGAATTTCCCCGTCATCACCGATCCCTACTTCTATCTGGTGTCGGTGCCCGCGGTGCTTTTGCTGGGCATCAGCAAGAGTGGTTTCGGCGCAGGTTTCGGCTCGCTGGCGGTGCCCCTGATGGCGCTGGCCGTCACGGTGCCGCAGGCTGCGGCCATCCTGATGCCGGTGCTGCTGCTCATGGACCTGCTGGGCATCACGGCCCTGCGCAATGAGTTTGACAAGGACCTGCTCAAATTCCTGCTGCCCTTCGGCCTGCTGGGGACCTTGATCGGTGCGCTGCTTTTCAAGCTGCTGTCCGCTCCTATCGTGGCCGGTATCGTGGGCGTGTTCACGCTGCTCTTCCTGGCGCAGCGCCTGCTGTTCCCGCCGCGCGCCGACAGCACGCCGCCGCCGCGCTGGCTGGGGGGGCTGCTCACCACGGCGGGCGGTTTCACGAGTTTTGTTGCGCACGCCGGTGGGCCGCCCATCGCGGCCTATGTGCTGCCGCTCAAGCTCAAGCCCGTGGTGTTTGCCGCCACCCTGTCCTGGTTCTTCTTTTTCATCAACCTGTCCAAGTGGGTGCCCTATGCCTGGCTGGGCCTGCTGGATTGGCGCAACCTGGCCACCTCCATCGCGCTGCTGCCGCTGGCGCCCGTGGGCGTGTGGATCGGCGTGCGCATGGCACGGCGCATCGACCCCAAGCTGTTCTACCAGTTGATTTACCTTGGCCTGCTGCTGACCGGCACCAAGCTGGTCTGGGACGCTTTCCATTGACGTCCCGCAGGGGCTAGGGGGCTAGGACTTGTCGGTGGGCGGGTGCTGGCGCTCGGCCCGCTCCTGGGCCATCTGTTCTTCCAGCTGCTGGCGTCCCTGGCGGACCACGGCGATCAGCTTGTTGCGGTCTTTGAAGTGCGGGTGCATCTTCTCGAACAGCTCCAGGTTGTGCTGGCGGAAACGCCAGGCGAAGGCGCGAGCCTGCTCCTGCGTGTGGCCCAGCAATTCCAGCACGCTGCGCGCGCTGCGCAGGCTGGACTCGAAAAGTTCACGCTGCACCAGCTGCACACCACGTTCGCGCAGTTCGTGCCAGTGCGTGACGTCGCGCGCCCGCGCCACGATCTGCAGGCCGGGAAAATTCTCGCGCACCAGGTCCACGATCTTGAGCGATTGCTCCTTGTCGTCCACGGCCACGACCAACACCCTGGCGCTGGCGGCGCCGGCGATGCGCAGCAGGTCCAGGCGGGTGGCATCGCCGTAGTGCACGCGGTAGCCGAAGCTGCGCGCGGCTTCGATCATGTCGGCGTCGTGGTCCAGCACGGTGCTGGGGATGCCCTGGGCCAGCATGACACGCGCCACGATCTGGCCGTAGCGGCCGAAACCGGCGATGAGCACCGGCGCCTCCTGCGGTTCCGAGATCTCGTCCGGTTTGGCGCCGCCGGCCGCGGCCAGGCGCGGTGCCAGCAGCTTGTCCACCGCCACCATCAGCAGGGGGCTGAGCAGCATGGACAGGGCCACTGCGCCGATCAGCAGGGAAGTGGTCTCGTTAGAGAGCAACTGCGCCCCGGCCGCAGTCTGGAAGACCACGAAAGCGAACTCGCCACCCTGGGCCAGCAGCAGAGTGACGACCGGGCGCTCGGGCAGCGGCACGCGCATGAAGCGCGTCATCGCATAGATCAGCACCGCCTTGATGGCCAGAAAGCCCAGCACCAGCAGGGCAATGAGTCCGGGCGCGGAACGCAGCACCGAGAGGTCGATGCTCATGCCCACCGCGATAAAGAACAGGCCCAGCAGCAGACCCTTGAAGGGTTCAATGTCGGTTTCCAGTTCGCGCCGGTATTCGCTCTCGGCCAACAGCACACCGGCGAGGAAGGCGCCCAGGGCCATGGACAGGCCGATCTGTTGCATCAGCGACGCGATGCCCACCACCAGCAGGAGGGCGGCAGCGGTGAAGATCTCGGGTGTGCGGCTGCGTGCGATCCAGCGCAGCACGGGGCGCAAGAGCAGGCGGCCGCCCAGCACGATGCCACCGATCACGACCACGATCTTGATCAGTTCGGCCCAGCGGAAGTCATCGTTGGCCTGGCCCGGCTCGGCGCCCAGCAGGGGCAGCAGCGCCAGGATGGGGATGGCGGCCACGTCCTGGAACAGCAGGATGGAAAAGCCCGCCTGTCCGCCCGGGGTGGGCAGCAGATTGCGTTCGCCCATGACCTGCAGGGCGATGGCCGTGGAAGACAGAGCCAGGCCCAGGGCGGCCACCAGCGGGGTTTTCCAGCCACCGAGCTGGGCGGGAAACACCAGACCCAGGGCGTAGAGGCCGAGGAAGAGGGCGGCGCTGCAGGCCAGCACCTGGGCGCTGCCCCAGCCGAAGATGGGCCGGCGCAGGCTCCAGAGACGGCGCGGCTCCAGTTCCAGCCCGATCAGGAAGAGCATGAGCACCACGCCGAATTCGGCGAAGTGCAGCACGTCCTGCACCTCGCTGACCAGGCCCAGGCCCCAGGGGCCGATGATGATGCCCGCGCCCAGGTAGCCAATGATGGCGCCCAGGCCCAGGTATTTGCTCAGGGGCACGGCGATGACCGCGGCGCAGAGGTAGACGAAGGTGTGGCTGAGCCAGCTGGAGGTGTGTTCCATGAGGTCGGTGTCTGGTGCTGAGCGGAAGGTGTGGACAGACTTTACGCTAGCATGAAAACATAACGAAGGAGACAGGACCCATGCGCAATATCAGCCGGCAGAACGTGACCGAGGCCGTCAGCCAGAGTTTCAGCAGGATCGAGGACCCGCGCCTGCGCTTTCTGGTGGCCAAGCTGGTCAGCCATCTGCACAGCTACGCGACCGAGACACAACTTACCCATGCCGAGTGGCAGGCCGGCCTGGCCTTCCTGCACCGGGCGGCCGAGATCAGCAGCGCCTCACGCAGCGAGTTCACGCTGATGTCCGATGTGCTGGGTCTGTCCTCACTGGTGGACCTGCTGGCCTCGACACCAGGCGCGACCGAAGGCAGCGTGCTCGGGCCTTTCCATACCCGGGGTTCGCCCTGGGTGGAGAGTGGCACCGACCTGAAGCGCGACAACACCGGCGAACCCGTCGTGCTGCGCGGCCGGGTGAGCGACATCAGGGGCCAGTCCATCACGGGCGCTACCGTCGACTTCTGGCAGAACGCCGACAACGGCCTGTACTGGCAGATGGACAACTCGCAGCCGCAGGACAATCTGCGCTGCCAGATGAAGGTCCTGCCCGATGGGCGCTTTGAACTGCTGACCATCCGGCCCCGACCCTATATGGTGCCCACGGACGGCCCGATCGGCGAGCTGCTGCGTGTGGCGCAGCGGGACGCATGGCGGCCGGCGCACTACCACCTCATCGTGGAGGCGCCCGGCTACCGCAGCCTGGTGACCGAACTGTTCGACGCCGAAGATCCCTATGTCGCGAATGACGCGGTGTTCGGCGTGCGTGAGTCCCTGGTGGCGGAGTTCAAGCAGGAAAACGACCCGGCTGTGAGGGCACGCTACCAGCTCCAGGGCAGCTATCTCGCGGTGGACTTTCCCGTGGTGCTGGCGCCCGCGAGCAGCTAGCCTACTCGTCGGCGATCGGATTCGACAGGATGCCGATGCCTTCGACCTCGATCTCGCAGATGTCGCCCGGCGCCATCCAGACCGGCGGCGTACGCGCATAACCCACGCCGGCGGGGGTGCCGGTGATGATCACGTCGCCCGGCTCCAGGGTCATGCACTCGGTGATGATGCACAGCGACTCGACCACGTCCCAGAGGAAGTCCCTGGTGTTGGCGTCCTGCATGACCTTGCCGTTCAGGCGCGACTGGATGCGCAGGCCCGCGGCGCCGGGAGGCAACTCATCGGGTGTCACCAGCCAGGGGCCGAAGGGGCCGCTGTGGTCGAAATTCTTGCCTATGGTCCACTGGTTGGTCTTGCGCTGGTAGTCGCGGATGCTGCCGTCGTTGAAGCAGGAATATCCGGCCACGCATTCCAGTGCGTTCGCCTTGGTCAGGTGACGTGCCTTCTTGCCGATGACGACAGCGAGTTCGGCCTCGTAGTCCAGCTTGGTGGAGGCCTTGGGCCGGATGATGGGCTGCTGGTGCCCGGTCATGGAGCTGGCGCCGCGCATGAAGAAGCTGGGATATTCGGGGCGGGCATGACCGCCTTCCTTGGCGTGGTCTGCGTAGTTGAGTCCCAGGCAAACGATCTTGCCGGGGCGCGGCACCAGGGGCAGGAAGCGCACACCCGCCAGCGGCTTGACGGCCGCTGCAGGTGCCTGGGCCGCAGCCTGTCGGGCCGCCTCCAGGCCGCCGGACCGGGCGATCAGTGCGCCCATATCGCCCGGCAGCTGGGGCGCAGCCAGTGACAGGTCGACGTATTCCTGGGCCTGGGCACTCTTGAGCACGCCGATGCGGGCCTGGCCCTGCACCTCGAAACTGAACAATCTCATGTCGGTCTTTCTCGGGAAACGAAACGGAATAACCTCGGGCGCCGATTTTTACTCGACCTTGGCACCCGTGCTCTTGACCACGGCCGCCCATTTGTCGACTTCGGTGCGCAGGAAGTTGCCGAACTCGGCCGAGCTGTTGCGGGTCGACTCCATGCCCAGGCTCACGAATTTCTCCTTCGAGTCCGGCAATTCCATGGCTCTGTTGACCTCTGCGTTGATGCGGTCCACCAGGGCCTGGGGCGTGCCGGCCGGCAGGAAGAAGCCGACCCAGGTGTAGTCGTCGAAATCGGTGTAGCCGAACTCGGTGACCGAGGGGACCTCGGGCAACAGGGCGGAGCGTTTGGCGCTGGTGACGGCGATGGCCCGCACCTTGCCGGCCTTGATCTGCGGTACGGCCGGTGGCATGGAGGTGGAGGACATGGGGGCGTGGCCGGCCACCACGGCGGCGATGGCCTGGGCCGGCTGGTAGGGTACGTGGGTGATGTCCACCTTGGCGGCGTTCTTCAGCCGCTCGATCGAGAGGTGGGTGGTGGTGCCGATGCCAGAGGAGGCGTAGCTCAGCTTTTCCTTGCGCGCCAGCTCGATCAGCTCTTTCAGGTCCTGGGCAGGTGTGGCTGGGTTGACGGTGATGATGTTGGGGGTGCGCGGGCCCAGCGCCAGCGGTGCGAAGTCCTTGAGGGCGTCGTAGCCGGCGTTGGGGTAGAGCGAAGGGTTGACGGCGTAGGCCACGCTGTGCACGAGGATGGTGTAGCCATCCGGCGCGGCGCGCTTGACCTGGCCCGTGGCGATGTTGCCGCCGGCGCCGGGCTTGTTTTCCACGGTGAAGCTGCCGCCGGTGCTCTCGCCGAGTTTCTGCGCCACCACGCGCGCAATGACATCGGTGAAGGCCCCGGGGCCGAAACCGACCACGATGGTGACGGGCCTGGCCTTGGGCCAGTCGGCCTGGGCCCAGGCCGTGCCGGTACCGAGCAGACCGAGGGCGGCCAGCATCAGACCCATGCCCTTGCGTGCGAACTTGCTTTCCATGGTGGTCTCCGGTGAGGCGGCAGGGTCCACGCCCGGCCTGTGTTTGCGGGTCATCTTATCGGCAGGAGCCTGCGTGCGGGTGGGGCCTAGGGTTAGTCCTGAGCCTTTGGCCACGGCCTGCCTGCAGGTGGCTGGCCGGCATTCATGGGCTAATATGGCGAAAGGTCGGGTCTCCAAGGAGCACGTGATGCCGGTTGTCGTGGTTGCCAATCCCAAGGGGGGCGTCGGAAAGTCCACCCTGTCCACCAATGTGGCGGGTTACTTTGCCAGTCAGGGGCACAAGGTCATGCTGGGCGATGCCGATCGCCAGCAGTCCTCACGCCTGTGGCTCGGCCTGCGGCCGGCCACGGCGCGACCCATCGTGAGCTGGGACGTGGGCGAGGACAAGCTGGCCAAGCTGCCCAAGGGCACCACCCACGTGGTGCTCGACACCCCGGCAGGGCTGGACGGCGCACGCATGAAGGACGTGCTGCGCCATGCCGACAAGGTCATCGTGCCGCTGCAGCCCAGCGTGTTCGACATCTTCGCCACCCGCGCTTTCCTGGACCAGATCAAGGCCAACTACCACCCCGGCATGCAGGTCGGCATCGTGGGTATGCGGGTGGACGGTCGCACCATCTCGGCCGACAAGCTGCGCGCCTTCGTGGACGCGCTGGGCGTGCCGGTGCTGGCCTATCTGCGTGACACGCAGAACTACATCCACCTTGCCGCCCACGGCCTGACGCTTTTTGACGTGGCGCCCAGCCGCGTGGAAAAGGATCTGGAGCAGTGGCAGGGGCTGTGCCGCTGGCTGGATCAATAAGGTTCTGCGTCGCGCGCATGACAGCTGGCGTACGGGCCTGGCCGCTACAGTGGGCGGCATGAAAACCTTCCAGTCCCTCAAGGAGTTTCCCGCGCTGGTGGGCCAGGAAGTCGCGGTCAGCGACTGGCTCACCATCACGCAGGAGCAGGTCAACCAGTTCGCCCAGGCCACGGGCGATCACCAGTGGATTCATGTCGACGTGGAAAAAGCCAAGGCGGGTCCTTTTGGCGGGCCCATCGCGCACGGCTTCCTCACGCTCTCGCTGTTGCCCCGGTTCTTCGAAAGCACCATGGAAATCGTCGAGTCGCGCATGGGGGTGAACTACGGCCTCAACCGCGTGCGCTTCATGGCCCCGGTGCCCGTGGGCAGTCGCCTGCGCGCGCGCATGAAGCTGCTGGCCTGCGAGCCCATCGACAACAGCGGCGTGCAGATGACCTGGGAAGTGACGATCGAGCGCGAGGGCGCGGCCAAGCCGGTCTGTGTGGCCGAGTCGATCGCGCGGCGTTATCCCTGACCGGCGCACGGTCGCCCGGAGTCGCGAGGGCCCCTTTGGGGGGCAGCGAGAACCCGCTCTTGTCGAGCGTGGGGGCTAGGTCCCGAACCCGTTCTGTCGCCAGGCTTCGAAGACCGTCACCGCGACGGCGTTGGAGAGGTTGAGACTGCGTTGTCCCGCGCGCATGGGCAGCTTGAGTAGCTGCGCCGGAGCAAATGCAGCGCGTACGGCTTCGCTCAAACCTCGCGTCTCGGCACCAAAGACCAGCCAGTCGCCCGGTTCGAAGGCCACGTCATGCACCTGGCGCGTACCGCGCGTGGTCAGCGCAAACATGCGCTCGGGCATGGGCCGGGCTTCGGCCAGGAAGGCGTCCCAGCTTGCATGACGGCGCAGTTCGGCGTACTCGTGGTAGTCCAGGCCCGCGCGCCGCATGTGCTTGTCGTCCATGGAAAACCCCAGCGGCTCGACCAGATGCAGGGTGCAGCCGGTGTTGGCGCTCAGGCGTATGACGTTGCCCGTGTTGGGCGGGATTTCGGGCTCGACCAGGACGATGTGGAACATAGGCGGCCTCCATTGTCGCCGTACGCCGGACTGGTAATTTGGCGACGCCTTCCTAGAATGAAATACCTACATACTGGGGGCAAACCATGAAATCCTTGGACAAGCTGCACACGGACTTTGGTGCTTTCTTCCCGACGGGGCATATGGTGGTGGCGTTTCGGCAAGCCGACGATGCGCACCAGGTTGTGCACGAGCTTGAAGAGCTGGTGCATCAGCCGCTGGACGCGCTGGAGCTGACACCGCAGCAGATGGCGGAGTTCGCCGAGAAGAACCTGCACCAGGCGGGCTTCATCGCCAACATGGGGACCAGCATGCGGACCGTGCAGGCTTTCCTGGACGCCGCCAGGGCCGGGGCGACCTTCCTGATCCTGCCCATCCCCGACAACAGTGCCGCCGAGCGGGTGTCGCAGGCCATCCACCACGTGCCCTTTGTCCTGGCCGAGCGTTATCACCGCATGGTCATCGAAACCGTGCACTAGCCGGTTCACTACGCCGGCTATTCGGTCCTGGCCAGCACAAGCCCCGTGATGTGCGCGGCCCCGGCCTCGCGCAGGGCCTGCGCTGCCGTGTAGAGCGAAGCCCCGCTGGTCATGACGTCGTCCACCAGCACCAGTCGCTGTCCCTGGATCTCCTGCTCCCGGCCCGGCGCCACCCCGAAGGCGCCGCGCACATTGCGCAGCCGTGCGGGCCGTGGCAGGCTGCTTTGCGCCGCTGTGTCGCGCAGCCGCAGCAACAGGGTGGCGTCCGCCTTGCCCGGTGCCAGCTGGCGTGCCAGCTCCAGGGCCTGGTTGAAACCCCGTTCACGCAGCCGCTCGCGTGACAGGGGCATGGGCAGCACCCGGTCGGCGGTTTCCAATGCCGGTTCGGCCCAGGGCGTGCTGCGCATCAGCAGGGCCAAGGCCGAGGACCAGCCCGGACTGGCGCCGAACTTGTAACGCGCGACCAGTCCGCTCCAGGGGTATTCATAAGCCACAGCAGCCAGACAGAGGTCCAGGGGTGGCGCTTCCTTGATGCATGCGCCGCAACGTTCGACGCCAGCAGGAACCGGCAGGGCACAGGTGTGGCAACGCGGGTGCGGCTGGGCAAAACGCGCCACACAGGCTTCACAGAGGGTCCGGGCCGGCCAGGCATGGCAGACCGCGCACTGGCTGGGCAGGGCGGTGCTCAGGCGGTCGAGCAGGGCGCGCAACATGGGGAATCAATATACTCGCCGGTCCATGTCCGATCACCGCCCCCCCACCATCGATCCCGTCGCGGCCGCGCGCTGGGCGCAACGCCCGCAGACGGCCTCCGCCTGGCTGCATGAAGAGGTGGCGCGGCGCATGGAGCAAAGGCTGGACTGGATCGTGCGCCAGCCCAAGACCGTGCTGCATTGGGAGCCCGTGCGCGGTGGCCTGCAGGCGCAGGCCCTGCTGGCGCAGCGTTATCCCAAGGCGCGAGCCACGGTCAGCGCGGCTCTGGTCGATGAGCAGCGGCGCGCGCTGCAGGCCGGGGCACGGCCCTGGTGGCATCCGGCGCGCTGGCGCGCGGCCCTGGGCGCGACGCCCGCGCCGGTGCCGGCCGAACTGCTCTGGGCCAATATGTCCCTGCACATGGCCGCCGATCCGCAGGCCCTGATCCAGCGCTGGCACGAGGCACTGGCGGTCGATGGCTTCCTGATGTTCTCCTGCTTCGGCCCCGACACCCTGCGTGAGCTGCGCACGCTGTACCAGGCCCTGGGCTGGCCGGCTCCGGCCCATGAATACACCGACATGCACGACTGGGGCGACATGCTGGTAGCCGCCGGTTTTGCCGAGCCCGTGATGGACATGGAGCGCATCGAACTGACTTTTGAAACACCGCAGCGCCTGTTGCAGGAACTGCGCGAGCTCGGACGCAACCTGCACCCGGCGCGCGGCGCCGGTTTGCGCGGACGCGACTGGTTGCAGCGCTTGCATACCGCGCTGCAAGGGCTGGCCGATCCGGCGCAGGACGGACGGCTCAAATTGAGTTTCGAGGTCATCTATGGCCATGCCTTCAAGCCGCAGCGCCGCCTGACCCTGGCCGCCGAAACCACCTTGAGCCTGGACGAGATGCGTGCGTCGCTGCGCCGACCGCAGGAGCCCCGCGTCTAGCGTGCAGGACCGTCCCATCAGCCGGGGTGGGGCCCAAAAGTGCTGGGCTACAATAAGCGGTTGCTGAATTTTGAAATTCAACGGCAGCTCGCTGCCTGCCCTCAAGTGGGGTGGGCGCATCGGTCACAAGCCGCGTGTCGGGCCAGCCTGGGCAGTCCTGGATTATTTAAGACCTTGAAGAAGTGAACATGATGAAGAGCATTTCTAATAAATTGGCTTCACTGCTGCTCATGGCTGGCGCTTGGGCCGGTACGGCGGCCTTCACCGCAGCCCAGGCTGTCAACGACCTGCCCGGTGGTCCGGCGGTCAACCAGCTCAATCTGGGGGGCGCGGCCACCAAGATCGCCGCCGAACAACAGTGGCTGCACTGGTTCATGCTGATCATCTGTACCGTCATCTTCGTGGCGGTGTTCGGCGTGATGTTCTATTCCATCCTCAAGCACCGCAAGTCGGTGGGCCACAAATCGGCCGACTTCCATGAGTCCGTGGCCGTGGAAATCGCGTGGACCGTGATCCCCTTCGTCATCGTGATCCTGATGGCCCTGCCGGCCACCAAGGCCGTCGTGGCCATGAAGGACACCAGCAACGCCGACCTGACCATCAAGGCCACCGGTTACCAGTGGAAGTGGGGTTACGACTACATCAAGGGCGAAGGCGAAGGCATCGGCTTCATCTCCACCCTGGACAACAACCACCGTGTGATGTCCGAGTCCGGCAAGCCGGCGCCCACCGATGACTACCTGCTCAAGGTCGACAATCCCCTGGTGGTGCCGGTGGACAAGAAGGTCCGCATCATCACCACCGCCAACGACGTGATCCATGCCTTCATGGTGCCGGCTTTCGGCATCAAGCAGGACGCCATCCCCGGTTTCGTGCGCGACACCTGGTTCCGTGCCGAGCGCACCGGCGACTTCTACGGCCAGTGTGCCGAGCTGTGCGGCAAGGAACACGCTTACATGCCCATCCACGTGAAGGTGCTGTCGGCTGAAGACTATTCCAAGTGGGTCGACGGCCAGAAGAAGGCCATGGCCGCCAAGGCCGACGACCCGAACAAGGTCTGGGTGCTGGACGATCTGGCCAAGCGCGGCGAGAAGGTCTATGCCGCCAACTGCGCGGCCTGCCACCAGGCCAACGGCAAGGGCGCCGGCCCGATCAAGGCGCTGGATGGCTCGGCCATTGTGCTGGATGCCGACAAGGGCAAGCAGATCGCCACGTTGCTCAACGGCAAGGGCGCCATGCCCTCCTGGAAGCAGCTGAGCGACACCGAGATTGCCGCCGTCATCACCTACACCAAGAACAACTGGTCGAACAAGACCGGCCAGCTGGTGCAGCCGGCCGACATCAAGACCGCCCGCAAATAAACAGTCGTCAGACGCCTAGAGTATTGAGAAGGAAATCAGGATGAGTGCCGTTCTAGACCATCACGATCACCACGCCCATGACGACCATCACGCCCCCACGGGCTGGCGGCGCTGGGTCTACGCGACCAACCACAAGGACATCGGTACCCTGTACCTGCTGTTCGCCTTCACCATGCTGATGATCGGCGGCGTTCTGGCCCTGCTGATCCGCGCCGAGCTGTTCCAGCCCGGCCTGCAGATCGTGAACCCCGAGCTGTTCAACCAGCTGACCACCATGCACGGCCTGATCATGGTGTTCGGCGCCATCATGCCGGCCTTCGTGGGCTTCGCCAACTGGATGGTGCCGCTGCAGATCGGCGCGGCCGACATGGCCTTCGCCCGCATGAACAACTTCAGCTTCTGGCTGATGATCCCGGCAGCCCTGATGCTGGTGGGTTCCTTCTTCATGCCCGGCGGCGCTCCCGCAGCCGGCTGGACGCTGTACGCCCCGCTGACCCTGCAGATGGGCCCCTCGATGGACGCCGGCATCTTCGCGATGCACATCCTGGGCGCTTCCTCCATCATGGGCTCGATCAACATCATCGTGACCATCCTGAACATGCGCGCTCCCGGCATGACGCTGATGAAGATGCCGCTGTTCTGCTGGACCTGGCTGATCACCGCCTACCTGCTGATCGCCGTGATGCCCGTGCTGGCCGGCGCCATCACCATGACGCTGACCGACCGCCACTTCGGCACCACCTTCTTCAATCCCGCTGGCGGCGGCGACCCGGTGATGTACCAGCACATCTTCTGGTTCTTCGGCCACCCCGAGGTGTACATCATGATCTTGCCGGCCTTCGGCATCGTCAGCGCCATCGTGCCGGCCTTCGCCCGCAAGCGCCTGTTCGGCTACGCCTCCATGGTGTACGCCACGGCCTCCATCGCCATCCTGTCCTTCATCGTGTGGGCGCACCACATGTACACCACCGGCATGCCGGTGACCGGTCAGCTGTTCTTCATGTACGCCACCATGCTGATCTCCGTGCCCACCGGCGTGAAGATCTTCAACTGGCTGGCCACCATGTGGAAGGGCTCGATGACCTTCGAGGCCCCGATGCTGTGGGCCGTGGGTTTCATCTTCGTGTTCACCATGGGCGGTTTCACCGGTCTGATCCTCTCCATGGCCCCGATCGACATCCAGCTGCAGGACACCTACTACGTCGTGGCCCACTTCCACTACGTGTTGGTGGCCGGCTCCCTGTTCGCCATGTTCGCCGGCATCTACTACTGGCTGCCCAAGTGGACCGGCCGCATGTACAAGGAAAGCCGCGGCAAGCTGCACTTCTGGTGGTCGATGATTGCCTTCAACATCACCTTCTTCCCCATGCACTTCCTGGGTCTGGCCGGCATGCCCCGTCGTTACGCCGACTACCCCATGCAGTTCGCTGACTTCAACGCCATCGCCACCGTCGGTGCCTTCGGCTTCGGTCTGGCCCAGGTCTACTTCTTCTTCGCCGTCGTGCTGCCCGCCATGCGCGGCCAGGGCGAAAAGGCCCCGCAGAAGCCCTGGGAAGGCGCCGAAGGCCTGGAGTGGGAAGTGCCTTCGCCGGCACCCTTCCACACCTTCGAAACCCCCCCGAAGCTGGACGCCACGGCGACCAAGGTCATCGGCTGAACCTGAAGCACAAGCCTGAGCCATGACACCTGAACAGAAAAAAGCCAATCTGCGCATGGGGCTGGTCCTGGCCTCTGTCGCCCTGGTCTTTTTCCTGGGCTTCGTGGCCAAGTTTGTTTTCTTCGGCAAGTGACAGAGCGGCCATGAACCTGCGACGCGAAAACGTCCAAATGGTGGGCAAGCTGGCCATCGTGGTGGCCGGTATGTTCGGCTTCGGTTATGCCCTGGTGCCCATCTACAAGGCCATCTGCGAGTTCACCGGGGTCAATATCTTGGCCATCGGCGAACGCGACGTGCCTGGCCGCAGCACGGTGGTGCCTGGCAACACGCAGGTCGACAGCAGCCGCACCATCACGGTCGAGTTCGACGCCAATGTCCGAGGCCCCTGGAGTTTCAAACCCGCGCAGCGTTCGCTGCAGGTGCATCCGGGCGAAATGACCACCGTGATGTACGAGTTCGAGAACGTACAGGACCGCCGCATGTCGGCCCAAGCCATCCCGAGCTACGCCCCGCGCCAGGCGGCAGCGCACTTCAACAAGCTGGAGTGCTTCTGCTTCAACGAGTACACGCTGGCGCCGGGCGAAAAGAAAAGCTGGCCGGTGGTCTTTGTGATCGACCCCAAGCTGTCCAAAGACGTGAACACCATCACCCTGTCCTACACCTTCTTCGAGGTGGGCAGCAAGACGCCGCCGGCGCCGGGCTCGACAGCCGCGGGCAAGGGCACGGAGGCCGGGGCATGAGCGAGACCCAGGCCGCCAAGAGCACGCTGTGGGCGACCGTCAAGGCCGTGGCCTGGTCGTTCCTGGGCGTGCGCAAGAACAGTGGTTTCCAGGATGACATCGGACGCCTCAAGCCTTACCACATCATCGCGGTGGGGCTGGTCGGGGGCATCCTGTTTGTATTGAGTTTGATTGCCTTGGTGAACTGGATCGTGGCCACATAAGGTCCGAACCAGACATCTGAAAATTTGAGAGAAGCAGAACCGGAAGGAATGGAGCAAACATGAGTTCGACTACCCACGGCGGCACCCCGTACTACTACGTGCCCGGACCGTCTCGCCACCCCGTGATGGCGGCGATCGGCCTGTTCTTCGTCATCCTGGGTGCCGGCCAGTGGGTCAACGGCGCCGGTTGGGGCAAGTATTCCCTGCTGTTCGGTCTGGTCTGGTGGCTGGTGGTGCTGTTCCAGTGGTTCCGCGAGGCCATCGCCGAGAGCGAAGGCGGCCAGTATGGCCACAAGATCGACATCTCCTTCCGTTGGAGCATGACCTGGTTCATCTTCTCCGAAGTGATGTTCTTCGGTGCCTTCTTCACGGCCTTGTGGTGGACCCGCGTGCACTCTGTGCCGGCGCTGGGCAGCCTGGACAACGCCCTGCTGTGGCCTGATTTCAAGGCCGTCTGGCCCAGCGTCGCAGCGGGTGTCACCGCTTCGCCGGCCGGCATCATCGAGCCCTTCCAGACCATGGGCCCCTTCTGGCTGCCCACGATCAACACGGCCCTGCTGCTGAGCTCGGGCGTCACGCTGACCATCGCCCACCACGCCTTGCGTGATGGCAACCGCAGCAAGACGCTCGGTTTCATGTGGGTCACCGTGCTGTTGGGCCTGACCTTCCTGTTCGTGCAAGGCTACGAATATGCACACGCCTACAGCGACCTGAACCTCAAGCTCAGCTCCGGCGTCTACGGCTCCACCTTCTTCATGCTGACCGGCTTCCACGGTTTCCACGTGTTCGTCGGCATGCTGATGCTGTTCTTCATCACCCTGCGCCTGCGCAAGGGCCACTTCACCGCAGAGCGCCACTTCGGCTTCGAAGGCGCCGCCTGGTACTGGCACTTCGTGGACGTGGTGTGGCTGGGCCTGTACATCCTTGTGTACTGGATGTGAGATCTGAGTGCTCGTGGCGTCGCAAGACGCCCGAGCCGGCAAAAACAAAAGCCGCTCGCAGCGGCTTTTGTTTTTGTTGAATGGGCCGTTTATTGACCAGCCCGTATGCCGGTAGGCTGGATGTAACCCAGCTTCCAGGCGATCAGGATGCAGACGAAGATCAGGATGGAAAAGCCCACGCGAAAGGCGAGGGCACGCACCATGTTGCTGGTCTTGGGCTTGCCGTCGCGGCCGTCGCGCATCATGAAAAACAGGGCCGAACCCAGGCTGGCGATGATGGCCAGGAAGGCCAGGGCAACGAGGTATTTCATGGACGGGATTATCGCGTGAGTCTGAAATTGCGCTTCTGGTTGGTCACGGTGGCAGCGCTGCTGGCTGTGGCGCTGACACTGGCGCTGGGGCGCTGGCAGCTTGGCCGTGCGGCCGAGAAAGAAGCCCTGCAGGCCAGCATCGACGCGCGCGCCGACCTGCCCCTGCTCGATGCCCGCAGCCTGTCGGGCGACTTCGACCATGATGCGTTGCTGCACCGTCGCATCGCCGCCGACGGCCAATGGGTGGCGGAGCGCACCGTGTTTCTGGACAACCGGCAGATGCACGGGCGTCCGGGGTTTTTTGTGCTGACGCCCTTGCGCCTGGACAACGGCCCGGTTGTGCTGGTGCAGCGGGGCTGGGTGCCGCGCGATTTCGAGGATCGCACGCGCGTGCCGCAGATCGATACGCCGAGGGGCCCGGTCCGCGTGGAGGGGCGTATCGCCCCGGCGCCTTCCAGGCTCTATGACATGGGCGAGGCCGGGACGGGAGCAATCCGGCAAAATCTTGATCTGGCCCAGTTCCGCCTTGAAAGCGGGCTGCCCCTCGTGGCCCTCTCGATCCAGCAGACCGGGGTGTCGGCCGATGGGCTGCTGCGCGACTGGCCGCAGATCAACACCGGGGTCGACAAGCATTACGGCTACGCGTTTCAATGGTTCGGGCTGAGCGCCCTGATAACACTTCTTTATGTCTGGTTCCAAATTGTCAAAAGATACAAGCGTCGCTCCGCCTGAAGGCGGCGACCACGTGCTCGGGCTCACTGTCTATGACCTGCCTGCGCCGACCCAGGCGCTGGCCGAGGAGACGCGCCGCACACGCAGCGGGCGCTGGAAGATGATCGCCGTGCTGCTGGTCAGCGCGGCGCCGGTGATCGCCTCCTACTTCACCTACTACGTCATCCGCCCCGAAGGGCGGCGCAATTTCGGCGAGCTCATCGAACCGCAACGCGCCATGCCCGAGATGCTGGGCCTGGACCTCGAAGGGCGCACGCACAAGCTGACGGAGCTCAAGGGACAGTGGCTGCTGGTCAGCGTGGGCAGCGGCAGCTGCAATGAGCTTTGTGTGCAGCAGCTCTATTTCCAGCGTCAGCTGCGGGAAAGCCTGGGCAAGGAGAAGGATCGCCTGGACCGGGTCTGGCTGGTCAACGACATGCAAGCCATCCCGGCAGAGTTGCAAGCGGGATTGCAGGACGCAACGGTGTTGCGTGTACCGGCCGAGGAACTGGCGCGCTGGCTGGCGCCGGCCACCGGCCATGAGATTGGCGAGCATCTGTACGTGGTGGACCCCATGGGCAACTGGATGATGCGCTTCCCGGCGCGACTGGATGTCGAGACGGCCGCCAAGGCCAAGCGTGACCTGGAGCGACTGCTGCGTGCTTCCAGTTCCTGGGACAAGGCCGGCCGCTGAAACCATGGACACCCTCTACGACTTCAGCCCGGTGCTGCGCCTCATGCTCATGGGCCTGGCGCTGGCCGGTGGGCCGCTGGCCTGGGTCTGGCTGCGCCAGCGCCAGGGCGGCACCGCGCGCCGCCTGCAGGCGCTGACGGTGCTCACGCTGTTCCTCACCTTCGACCTCGTGCTGTTCGGCTCCTTCACGCGCCTGACTGACTCGGGCCTGGGTTGCCCGGACTGGCCGGGCTGCTACGGCAATGCCAGCCCTGTGGGTGCGCATGCCGAAATCTCCGCCGCACAGCAGGCCCTGCCCAGCGGCCCCGTGACACATGGCAAGGCCTGGGTCGAGATGATCCACCGCTATCTGGCCACCGGCGTGGGCGTGCTCATCCTGGTGCTGGCTGCAGCCAGCTGGCGTGAGCACTTGCGCCAGCCGCGCAGTGAGGCCGGTGCGCCCAGCCCCTGGTGGGCCACGCTCACCCTGGTCTGGGTCTGCGTGCAGGGCGCCTTTGGGGCGCTCACCGTCACCATGAAACTGTTTCCTGCCATCGTCACGCTGCACCTGCTGGGGGGCTTGCTGTTGCTGGCTCTGCTGTGTCTGCAGGCTGTGCGTTATGCACAGATGCACGATGCGGCCGCTACCCGTGCCGCGCCCCCGGGTTTGCGCACCTGGCTGGGATGGAGCCTGGGCCTGTTGACGCTGCAGATCGCGTTGGGCGGCTGGGTCAGTACCAACTACGCCGTGCTGGCCTGCACTGAGTTTCCGGCCTGTCAGGGCAGCTGGTGGCCCGAGATGAATTTCGCCCAGGGCTTTGAGATCTGGCGTGAGCTGGGCCTGAGCAGCAGCGGGGAGCACATCAGTTTCGCCGCCCTCACTGCCATCCATTACGCGCACCGCCTGCTGGCCTATGGCGTGATCGCCGTGCTGGCCTGGCTGGCCTGGCGCTTGTGGACCCTGCCGCAATGGCGCGTCGTCGCGCGCTGGCTGGGCGCCCTGCTGGCCCTGCAATGTCTGACCGGCTTGAGCAACGTGGTGTTGGGCTGGCCGCTGCCGGCGGCCGTGCTGCACACGGGTGGCGCCGCCGGTCTGGTCGTGCTGCTGACCTGGGCGTTGGCCAGCAGCAGAGGCCCGGCCCACCAGCCGGGTGCTTCTTCCGTTCCTGTTTCGAGTTCTGCCGCATGAGTGCATCCACCTTCGCCTCCACGACCGCCGTGTTCAGCCAGTTCTATGCGCTGACCAAACCGCGGGTTGTCCAGCTCATCGTCTTCTGTGCCCTGATTGGCATGGTGCTGGCCGTGCCAGGCCTGCCGCGTTGGCCAGAACTACGCCTGATGCTCATCGCCTGCATTGGCATCTGGCTGGTGGCGGGCGCCGCGGCGGCCTTCAATTGCATCGTCGAGAAGGGCATCGACGCCAAGATGAAACGCACGGCCTGGCGCCCCACGGCCAAGGGCGAGCTCAGCGATGTGCAGACCCTGCTTTTCTCTGCCGTGCTGTGCGCGGCCGGCTCGGCCCTGCTGTACTTCTGGATCAACCCTCTGACCATGTGGCTGACCTTCGCCACCTTCGTCGGCTACGCGGTGATCTACACCGTCATCCTCAAGCCGCTGACGCCGCAGAACATCGTGATCGGCGGGGCCTCGGGCGCCATGCCCCCGGTGCTGGGCTGGTCGGCCATGACCAACGACGTCGGCCCCGAGGCGCTGATCCTCTTCCTCATCATCTTCCTCTGGACGCCGCCGCACTTCTGGGCGCTGGCCCTGTACCGTGTGGAGGACTACCGCAAGTCCGGCCTGCCCATGCTGCCGGTCACGCATGGCAACGAGTTCACGCGACTGCAGATCCTGCTCTACACCCTGGTCCTGTTCGCGGCCTGTCTCATGCCTTTTGCCTATGGCATGAGCTCCTGGCTCTACCTGGCCGCGGCCGTGCTCCTGAGCATCGGCTTCTTTGCCTATGCCTTCAAGCTGTGGCGCAATTACTCGGACGAACTAGCGCGCAAGACTTTCCGTTTCTCGCTGATCCATCTCAGCGTGCTGTTCGCGGCCCTGCTGCTCGACCACTATCTGTTGTGAGGTCCCATGCTTAAACGTTCTCTGCTCCTTTTCATCGCTGCCTCGACCTTGCTGCTCGCAGCCTGTTCGGATGGCGGCAAGCCCTCCTTCAGCGCCATCGACCTGACCGGCGCCGACTACGCCAAGGATTTCACGCTGACCGACCACAATGGCCAGGCACGCACGCTCAAGGACTTCCAGGGCAAGATCGTCGTGATGTTCTTCGGCTACACGCAGTGCCCCGATGTCTGTCCCACCTCCATGACCGAGCTGGCCGCGGTAAAGAAGCTGTTGGACAAGGACGGCGACAAGGTCCAGGGCCTTTTCGTCACGGTCGACCCCGAGCGCGATACGCCCGAGGTGATGAAGAGCTATATGGCCAACTTCGACCCGACCTTCCTGGCCCTGTACGCCGCCACGCCGGAGCAGCTGGCCGCAGTCGCCAAGGACTACAAGGTGTATTACAAGAAGGTCGAAGGCAAGGCGCCGGGCAGCTACACCATGGACCATTCGGCCGGCATGTACGTCTACGACACCCAGGGCAGGTTACGCCTGTATTCGCGCTATGGCACCGGGGCGGGTGCGCTGGCTGCGGACATCAAGCTGCTGCTGCAGGAAAAGTGATCCACCCGTCCAAGTAAAAAAGCCCGCTCATGGCGGGCTTTTGTTTTTCCAGGAGTGCCCGGGGCGGGTGCTTATTCCGCCTTGATCGCGCGATCCGCAATGATCTTGCCCAACACGGCCGTGTCGGACTTGATGCGCAGCGCCAGTGCCTCGGACGAGCCGCCTGCCACCTGCCAGCCCTGCTGGAACAGGCGCTGCCGCACCTCGGGGCTGCGCGCGATCTCGCTGAGCAGGGCGGACAGTTTGGCGATCACCGGCTTGGGCATGGAGGCCGGGCCGGCCACAGCGTTCCAGATCTCAAGCTGGAAGTCCTTCACGCCGGCCTCGACCAGGCTGGGCACACCCGGGGCCAGGGTGCTGCGGCCTGCGGACGTGACACCCAGCAGGCGCACCTTGCCGGCGGCGGCCTGTGCCTGCGCCAGGCCGGGCGGCAGCATGGAGAGCTGGATCTGTCCGCCCATCATGGCCGTGACCACCTGCGGGTAGCCGGGGTAGGGCACGTGCACGGGCTGGATGCCCGAGCGTGCCTTGAGCAGCTCCATGCCGATATGGCCCACGGTGCCCACGCCGGGTGAACCATAGCTCCATTTGTCACCGCTGCTGCGCGCAGCGGCCAGGAACTCGGCGCCCGTTGCCCCGGGCGCGCCGGCCGGCGCGGCCAGCACCAGCGGCGCTGTACCGACCAGGCTGATGGGGGCCAGGTCCTTGGCGGGGTCATAAGGTGTCTTGGGGTTGAGCAACCTGGCGATGGTGAGGTTGCCGTTGATCATCACGCCGATGGTGTGGCCGTCCGTGGCCTTGGCCACCTGGTCAGCGGCGATATTGCCGCCGGCACCCGGCTTGTTCTCCACAATGACAGGCTGCCCCAGCGCCTTGCTCAGCGGTTCGGCCAGCGTGCGCGCCACCAGATCGGGCGACGTGCCGGCCGGGAAGCCGACCAGGATCCGGACGGGCTTGCTCGGCCAGGCGGCCTGCTCCGCATGGGTGCCTGCGGCCAGTGCGAGCAGGCCCAGCGCCAGCAGGACGCGACGCAAGGGGGAGGGGGTCAAATGCATTCTTGTCTCCAGTGAAAAGGCCCCGGGCTCTCTCGAATCCGGGGCCTGATGGCTTATGGTGAAAGTCAGGCGTATTCTGCCAGTGCGGTCTTCATCTTTTTCATGGCGGCCACTTCGATCTGGCGGATGCGCTCGGCGCTCACGCCGTACTCGGCGGCCAGTTCGTGCAGCGTCATGCCGCCCGAGCTGTCGTCATTGACCTTGAGCCAGCGCTCTTCCACGATGCGGCGGCTGCGCGCGTCCAGCGTGTCCAGGGCAGCAGCGATGCCGTCGCTGGCCAGATGGTCGCGCTGGCGCGCCTCGATCATGGCCGTGGGCTCGTGGTTGGCGTCAGCCAGGTAGGCGATCGGGCCGAAGCTGTCCTCGCCATCGTCACCCGGGCCCGGGTCCAGCATGACGTCGCCGCCCGAGAGGCGGGTTTCCATCTCGATGACCTCTTCGCGCTTGACGTTGAGCTCCTTCGCCATGAGGTCGATCTCATGCTCGCTCAGCGTTTCGCGGTGGGTGGCGGCGTCCGCAGCGGCGGCATCGGCCTTGTAGCCCTGCTTCTTGGAGCGCAGGTTGAAGAACAGCTTGCGCTGGGCCTTGGTCGTGGCGACCTTGACCATGCGCCAGTTCTTCAGGATGTATTCATGGATCTCGGCCTTGATCCAGTGCAGCGCATAGCTGACCAAGCGCACGCCCTGATCCGGGTCGAAGCGCTTGACGGCCTTCATCAGGCCCACATTGCCTTCCTGGATCAGGTCGCCGTGCGGCAGGCCGTAACCCAGGTACTGGCGGGAAACAGAAACCACCAGACGGAGGTGAGAGAGCACCAACTTACCGGCGGCCTCAAGGTCGTTGTGGTCGCGGAACTTGCGCGCGAACTCCTGCTCTTCCTCAAGGGTGAGCATGGGCAGGCGGTTGGCGGCCGAAATATAGGCGTCCAGATTGCCCAGCGGGGGCACAAGCGCCCAAGGGTTGGCGACGGCCAAAGCCGAGGTGGGGACTGCAGAGACAGCGGTCATGCCAGAACTCCTTTCGAGATCATGTTTCTATATTAGCACTCTCTGTGATTGAGTGCTAAGCAAAAGGTTCCTGGGGTTTTAGACAGTCTTTGGGCTTCAGCCCTGTCGGTGGCAGGGGCGTCGGAAAACACTTGGCAATCGTATTGCGAACCACTATCATTCGCATAACTTTCAACCAGAGCCCAGCCATGATCGTCTGCGTCTGCCACCGCGTCTCCGACAAAACCATCGAGCGTGCCGCCCGTGCCGGCGCCGACTTCGATGAGATCCAGCTCGAACTCGGCGTGGCCACCCAGTGCGGCAAGTGCGAAGGTTGTGCCCGTGCGCTCTGGTCCGAATGCCGGCCCAGCCACAAGATGGCGCACCTGGGCCAGGAACTCGGGATCGGCCGCACCATCCAGCTGGTCGCTGCCTGATGCCTCCAGTAAAAAAAGGGCTACGCGACGCGTAGCCCTTTTTGTTTGGGAAGCGCAGCGCCTTACTCGAGCTTGATGCCCCGGCTCCTGACCAAATCGCCCCAGCGTGCGATCTCGGATGCGATGAACTCGCGTAACTGCGCTGGTGTGGCGATCTCGGGCGACACACCAAAACCCGCAAAGCGCTCACGCACGCTGTCCTGCTGCAGGGCAGCGCGCAGCTGGACACCCAGACGTTCGACACCGGCCGCGGGCACGTTGCGCGCCGCGAACAGGGCGGCCCAGCCGGTGATTACGAACTCAGACCCCAAGGTGTTGAGGGGCTTCACGCCGGGGAGCGAGGCCACAGGCCTGCTCGACGTCACGGTCAGCGCGCGCAGACGGCCATCCTGGATCAGGGGCAATGCCACCGGCAGGTTCATCACGCCGATGGAGATGGTGCCGGCCACCACGTCGGGAATCAGCTGTGCATCGCCCTTGTAGGGTACGGCCAGCAGCTTGAGGCCCAGCTTGCGGTTGAGCAGTTCGGTGGTCAGGTGCGAGAGCGTGCCCACGCCGCTGTTACCGGCCGAGAGGTCGTTGCCCCTGCCGCGTGCCACCAGGTCGTCCAGAGACTTGAGCGGTGAATTCGCAGGCACGGCAAACACCAGCGGTTGCGAGGAAATCATACCCACCGGCTGCAGGTCCCGCTGCACGTCGTAGCCCAGGTCGTTGCGCAGCGCGGGCAGTATGGTCATGGTCGTGCTGCCCATCAACAGCAAGTGATCGTCGCTGCTGCTGGTCACGGCCTGCGTGCCCGGGATGCCGCCCCCGCCGGCGCGGTTTTCCACCACCAGCGGCTGGCCCAGCGCGGGGCCGATGATCTCCGCGAGGATCCGCACCGAGCCGTTGCCCGCACCACCAGGCGCAAACGGCACGATGACGGTGACGGGCTTGGCGGGCCAGGTGCCTTGCGCGCGGACGCCGGGCAGCACGCCCGAAGCGGCCATGGCGGCCGACGCCGCGAGCAGCGTGCGGCGGTTGATTCGTTGGTTCATCGGTTGTGTCTCCTGGTCAAATATCCTCGGAGGAGCGGCCGGGCCGCTCAATGGCCCTACTCCGCCTTGACATTGGCGTCCTTCACCACCTTCGTGTACAGCTCGAAATCGTTCTGCATTGCCTGCGCAAAGTCCTTCGCCGACGAGCCCACGCGCACCACGCCGGCATCGCGCAGCTTGGCCTCCGCCTCGGGCTGACGCAGGAACGCCTGGATCTCGGCCGAGAGCTTGTCGACGATGGCCTGCGGGGTGCCTGCGGGTGCAACCACGCCATGCCATGGGCTCACATCGAACCCGGGCACCGTGTCGGCAATGGGCGGCAGGTCGGGCGCAAAGAAGGCGCGGTCTTTGGTCGACACGGCCAGCGCGCGCAGCTTGCCGGCCTTGACGTGTGGCAGAGAGGTCGTGGCCGCGTCGATGGAAGCCTCGATCTGGCCCCCGAGGAGTTCCGTGACCATGGGCGCCGAGCCTTTGTAGGGCACGTGAAGCATGGCGGTGCCGGTGCGCATCAGGAAAAGCTCCATCGCCAGATGCAGCGATGAGCCCACGCCCGAGGAACCATAGCTCAGCTTGCCGGGATTGGCCTTGAGGTGTGCGACGAAGGCCGCCAGACTGGTGGCGGGCACCTTGTCGGCATTGACCACGAAGATCAGCGGCGTGACACCGACCATGGAGATCGCGGCGAAGTCTTTCACCGGCTGGTACGGAAAGGCACCGGGCTTGACGGCCGGGTTGATGGCGTTGGCTGCGACGTTGCCCATGCCTATGGTGTAGCCATCGGGTGCGGCCTTGGCAACCACGTCCATGCCCAGGCTGGAGCCGGCGCCCGGCCGGTTCTCGACCACGAAGGGCTGCCCCAGCTTGGCCTGCAGGTGGCTGGCGATCAGGCGGGACATCATGTCGGCCGCGCCGCCCGCAGGCACGGGCACGACGAACCTCACCGCGCGCGCGGGGTAGTTCTGTGCAGCGTTGGAGGCCTGAGCGTGAACAGTTCCGGCACCGACGGTGCTTGCCAGGGCGAGGGCCGCCACCAGGGCGCGCCGGGTCAACGAGGTTGTCATGGTATGTCTCCTTTTGTCTGTCGTCTTGCTTGGAAAACCCAACCGAAAAACACCTTTGAGCGGTACCCGCAAACGCTCACGCCTGCCAGCGGTCAACGAACGCCCGGGCGCGGCGCGCGACCTCCTCGGGTGGCGTGCCAGGCGCATAGAGTGCCGAGCCTATGCCCGCACCACTCGCCCCAGCGGCCCTGAAGGCGGGCAGGTTGTCGAGGTTGACGCCGCCGACGCTGAACATCGGGGTCGTGTGCGGGAACACCGCACGCCAGGCCTTGATCACCGGGGGGCCAAGCTGCTCGCCCGGAAACAGCTTGAGCGCGTCGGCTCCCTCGTCGAGTGCGTTGAAGCCTTCACTTGCGGTCGCCACGCCGGGCATCGCATACAGGCCAAGGGCCTTGGTGCGACGCACCACCGCCGCATTGAAGTTGGGCGAGAGCACAAGCACCGCACCGGCTGCCGCCACTGCGTCCACATCGTGCGCCCGCAGCACAGTGCCGGCGCCGATGACGGCCTGGCCCGCGAGTGCGTCGGCTAGCAGGCGAATGCTTTGCAGCGGTTGGGGAGAGTTCAGCGGCACTTCGATCACGCCGATGCCAGCCTCCAGCAGGGCACGCCCCACGGCCACCGCCTCGTCCGGCGTGATGCCCCGCAGGATGGCCACCAGCGGGCAGGCCGTCAGGGCCTGCGCCACGCGTTCGCCCGGGCGTGGCGCGCTCACGCCGCGTCCTTCAGCAGACCCGCCTGCTGCGCGACGCGCCACTGGCCGCGTGTGGTGGCGCCATCGGCCGCACGTGTGCTGGTGATGCCGGCCAGCGACAGCGCCCTGGCATAGCGGGTGCACAGGCCGTCGTCGCCCAGCAGCACGACCTCGTGTGGGCGCGCAACGCGCGTGGCACTGCCGATCTCGACACCCATGAGAATGCCGGAGAGGTAGTCGGGCAGGCCCTCGGCCGCCACACGCCCCATCAGGCCAGCGGTGCGGGTGGCAAAGATCACGTGCGTCGCGTTGTCGCTCTGTTCCAGCCCCAGTGTCACCCCGGCCTCGAAGGCCTCGGGCACGCTGTGGCCGAACTGCATGAGCCGCCCCAGGATGCCGTGCTGGGTCAACAGGCCGTACAGCTCACCCGTCATGTAGGTGGCGAAGCGCGTCACCTGGCCGGTGTCGCCGATCCAGGCCCACTTGGCGTGTGTGCCGGGCAGCACGCAGATGCTGCCGGTGGGCAGGTCGGCGCCCCACATCTGTGTCTCTTCGCCGCGCATCACGTCGTCTTCGCCGTCGGGGCTGCGGCAGGTCAGGCCGGGCACGATGTGCAGCGTCACGCCCGGTTTCACCTCCACGCGCGTGAGCTGCGCAGCGGCCTCGCCCAGGCCAGCGGGGCAGTCCAGGTAGGCGGCTTCCTTCCAGCCCTGGCGGCTGCCGACCATGCCACTGGCGATCAGCGTACCCGCGCGGCGCGCTATCCAGTCGCCGCACAGCGACAGCAGCGCCTCGGCAAAACGGCCGTCCTTCACGGCCATGACGCCACCGGGCGCGGCGCGCGTCTCGATCATCTGGCCGCTCGCATCGAGCAGGCTGGCGCGCAGATTGGAGGTACCCCAGTCGATGGCGATCAGGGCAGAGGGAACAGTGGTCATGACAGGTCGGCTTTGTCGCGCAGGAAGGACCAGAGCGATGCGTTGGGCGCTATGCCCAGGCCCGGTCCGTCGGGAAGGATGAAGGCGCCGCTTTCGCAGCGCATGGTGGTGTCGACGAAACGCAGGTTGCGGTCGAACACCGAGTGCTGGTACTCGTGCATCGGAACGTTGGGCAGCGAGGCCGCCGCGTGCAGGCTCGCTGCCTGGAAGATGCCCACGCCGATGCTGGCGTGCGGAACCACGCGCATGTGAAAGGCGTTCGCCATGCGGCCGATCTGCATGAACTGGCTGATGCCGGTGTGGCCCATCTCGGGTTGCACGATGGACATCGCGCGGCGCTCGAAGCGGGGCAGCGCCTCGTGCACCGAATGCCACTCCTCACCCAGCGCTACTGGCACACGCGCGGCGGCGGCCACGCGCGCCTGGCCTTCGAGGTCTTCGGCGGCACACGGCGCCTCGACGAAATACGGGTTGTACGGCGCGAGCCTGTCGATCAGCTGGATCGCCTCGCCCGCGTCGAACTTCCAGTGCAGGTCCACCATCAGCTTCACACGCGGACCCAGCGCCTCGCGCAGCGCGCGCATCTCGTCAACGATGCCATCGAACGACACGGCCGCCGCGTATTTGATGGCATCGAAACCGCGCGCTGCGAAATCGCGCGCGAGCTTCACCTTGTCGTCAAGCGTCTGGCCCGGCAGGCCCGACACATAGGCGGGCACGCGCGTGGTGCGCTGCCCACCCAGCAGCTTGGCCACCGGCAGGCCCGTGAGCTTGCCCGCCAGGTCCCACAGCGCGATGTCGATGCCGGCGATCGCATCGCCCCAGAAGCCGCCCGAGGCCCCGCGCACGCGCATGAGGTCGTACAGGTCTTCGTGGATGGCGGTGGCGTCGCGCGTGTCGCGCCCGACGATCACCGGGCCGAGCACGTCGTCGATGATGGCGGTCACCGCCTCGGGGGCGACAATACCGTAGGTCTCGCCCCAGCCATGCGTGCCGTCCTCGGCTGTCACCTTGATCAGCACCGACATGTCGGTGCTCGGGTAGATCGTGCGGTTGCCCTGCCGCACCAGGTAGCCACGCGCACTCACCCGCTCGCCCTCGCCCAGCGGGCCCAGGTAGGGCGTTTCACGCGGCAGCGAGACGATGAAGGTCTCGATGGCGGCGATGCGCGCGGGGGTCATTTCGCGCTCCTGCGCAGCGGGTGCGTCGGCAACAGGAGGTCCTGCAGGTCGCCGAGAAAACCGTCCACATCGGCCTTGTCCAGCGTATCCAGCCGCGGACCGGCTGCGCGCTGGTTCTCGCTGCTGAGCAGGCCACGTGCTCTCAGTACGTACTTGGTGAGGGACCAGCGGAACACCGCCTGCACGTTCAGGATGGGCAGCATGCGAGTGAAGAGTTCACGCACGCGTGCGACGTCGCCCGCCCGGTGGGCCTTGAACAGCGCCACATGCACCTCGGCCAGTTCGATGGCGGGCATGGTGCCGGCCGCGCCACGGCGCAGCTCGTCGGTGATGTAACGCCCGCCGGCGCCTCCGAATACACCCGCCAGCGTGACCGGGCCGCGCTCGCGCAACACCGTCAGGCGCTGGCCGCTGGGCAGCGTCTCTTCCTTCACGTAGCGGATCGCCGGGACGGCTTTCGCTACCTCGACGATGGCTTCGGGGTCCAGGCCGGCGCCCACCGGCAAAGGGACGTTCTGCAGCACGATGGCCGCACCCGGCACCGCGGCCGCCACCTCGCTGAAGTAGCCGATCTGTTGCGCAGCGGTCGGGCGGTCGGGCGGCACGGCCACCATCAGACCTGCCGCGCCCTGCGCGATCGCGGCACGTGCCAGCTCGATCGTCGTCTCGGCCTGACCACTGGACACCCCCGCCACCACCGGCACCCGGCCCGCCACCTCATGGAGCACGGCGGCCGTCAGCGAGAGGCGCTCGGGCACGGTGAGCTGCCCCACCTCGCTGGCCACGCCCGGGTAGGTGATGCCATCGACACCCGCCTCCAGCAGGTAGCGCACCAGGCCACGCAGCGCCTTTTCATCGGGTGCGCCAGCGGCATCGAACGGGGTGGGCAGGACAGGGAAGACCCCTGAAAGGGCAGTAGGAGATGTCACGTCGTCTATCCAATTAGTTCCGATGAATGGAACCTTATTGTAGTCATCACATGCATTCAATGGGTGAGTTCCATTCATTGGTACTTACCCGGAGGGGCCCTGACCTAGAATTCCGGCCTACGCCATGTCAGAAAACACCGCATCCACCGCTGCTGTCACCGCCCCCGGCCTGGGGGTTCTGGAAAAAGCCATGGCCGTGCTGAACCTGGTATCGGCAGCCCGCGCCCCCATGACTTTCACGCAGCTGCAGCGCGCCTCGGCCCTGCCAAAGTCGACCCTGCACCGCATGCTGGGCACCCTGGTGCGCGAAGGCCTGCTGCGCCACGACAGCTACAACAAGACCTTCCAGCTCGGGTTCCGGTTGCTGGAACTGGCGCACGAGGTCTGGAGCGATTTCGACCTGCGCGTGGCGGCCCAGGACGAGCTGGTCCGCCTGCGCAACGCGTTCGACGAAAGTGTGCAGCTGGTGGTGTTGAGCGGCCAGCAGATGGTGGTGGTCGCCAACGAAGATGCGGGCCGTGAACCGCAGGCGACCTCCAAGGTCGGGTTGCGCCTGCCCCTGCATGCCAGCGCCGCCGGCAAGGCGATCGCGGCCTGCCTGCCGCCCGCCCAGCAGAGCGATCTGCTGGCGGCTTCGCCGCTGGTGCGCTTCACCGAACGCACCCTCGTCGACGAACCGGCGTTGCGCGCCGAACTGGACCTCACCCGCGCACGCGGCTACGCGCTGGAAGTGAGCGAATACGACGCCACACGTGTGAGCGTGGCGGCACCGGTGTTCGACTACGAAGGACGGGTCATCGGCGCGGTGGCCGTCACGGCCAGTACGGCCCAGCTGGATGCGCGGCGCGCGCACAGCCTGTCGGCCGAGTTGATCGGCGCGGCCCGCACCATCACGCACAGCGCGGCGGGTCAGCCCATGTCGCTGCTGGAGCATACCGAACCGCCCGAGGCCCCCACACCGGCCGTGCATGCCGTGGGCGAGGCACGTGCGCTGCTCGGCGAGGGCCCGATCTGGTCACCGCGCGACAACGCCCTGTACTGGGTGGACATCCTCGCTCCCGCCCTTCACCAGCTGGATGCAACAAGCGGCCAGCAGCGGGAAACCCCTCTGGGCTCGATGGTGAGCATGGTGGTGCCCATGGCGTCGGGGGGGCTGCTGCTGGCCACGCCGGCGGGCCTGATGGCCATGGCGCCCGACTCGGGCCGCATGACGCTGTTCGCCCACCCAGAATCCACCCGCCCGGGCAACCGCTACAACGACGGCAAATGTGACCGGCGTGGCCGCCTGTGGGTCAGTTCGATGGATATGGGTGCCATGCCCAACCGGGGCAACCTTTTCCGCGTCGATCCGGACGGCAGCTGGGAGAAGGTCGACAGCGGCTTCACCGTACCCAACGGGCTGGGTTTCAGTCCGGACAACACGCGGATGTATTTCACCGACACCTTCCGCAAGACCATCTACGAATACGACTTCGACCTCGCGGCAGGCCGCATCGCCCACCGCCGCCCGCTGGTGGTGTTTGGTACGGCTGAGGGCAAGCCCGATGGCCTGACCGTGGACGCCGATGGCTGCCTGTGGGTGGCCGTCTGGGACGGCTGGGAACTGGTGCGTTTCGCGCCCGACGGCCGCGAGCTCATGCGCGTGCGCCTGCCGGTGCCCAGGCCCACCAGTTGCTGCTTCGGTGGTGCAGACCTCGGCACCCTCTATGTCACCAGCGCATCCGTGCGGCTGGGCACACAGGCACTGGCCAGTGCCCCCCTGTCAGGCGCGCTGTTCGCTCTGGACGTGCCAGGCGTGCGCGGCCTGCCAGAAACCCCCTTCGCGGGCTGAACAGGGCACGCGCCGCGCCGCGCACCGTGGCCAACCAGGCGCAAGTGAAGGCCGCCGCCTGAGCCTTGCGCCGAAAACAACAAAGCCGCTCGATGAGCGGCTTTGTTGTTTTCGGCGCCGCCCAGGCTTCAGGAAATCTCGCCCATCTGGCTTTGCAGGTAGTTCTGCAGGCCCACCTTGTCCAGCAGCTCGATCTGGGTCTCGAGAAAGTCGATGTGCTCTTCGGTGTCGTCCAGGATCTCCTGCAGCAGGTCACGCGAGACATAGTCGCGCACCTTCTCGCAGTGGGCGATGCCGTCCTTGATGGTGGCCTGCGCGCCTGTCTCCAGCGCCAGGTCGCTGCGCAGGATCTCGGGCACGTTCTCGCCGATGTGGAGCTTGCCCAGGTCCTGCAGATTGGGCAGGCCGTCCAGCGTGAAGATGCGGTCCATGAGCTTGTCGGCGTGTTTCATCTCGCCGATCGACTCCTCGTATTCCTTCTTGGCCAGCTTGTCCAGGCCCCAGTGTTTGAGCATGCGGTAGTGCACGAAGTACTGGTTGATGGCGGTCAACTCGTTCTTGAGCTGGGCCTGCAGGTGGGCAATGGCTTGCGGGTCGCCTTTCATGGGCCTTCCTTTTCCTTGTTGTGGGAGACAGCCTGCATTGTCATGCAAAGCGCACAGCTTTCAAGCCCCCTGACACTGGGGAATGGGACTGAGAACCAGACGCAGTAAGGCTTGCGGCATTGTACTGGTTTTAAAAACAGTAGTGTGGCAAGATGCAGGCATGGCGTGCCCCGGCCGCCCATCACCCAGACCGAAACCGAAGCCCCACGCGTGTAGCGCCCCCGCCATGCACATCCCCTCCCGCCGCCGCCTCGAGTTCGACGAGGCCCGCATTTACGAATACCCCGAGCACCTGCGCGAGTGCGTGGAGGCGCTGCCGCACATGCCCGGCGTCTACACCTTCCACGGTGAGCCGGGCGACGCGCTGCCGCTTTATATCGGCAAGAGCGTGAACCTGCGCGCGCGCGTGCTCTCGCACCTGCGCAACCCCGATGAAGCGCGCCTGCTGCGTCAGACCCGCCTCATCACCCACCGCCGCACCGCGGGTGAAGTGGGCGCCCTGCTGCTCGAAGCCAGCCTCATCAAGCAGCAGCAACCGCTCTACAACCAGAAGCTGCGCCGCAGCCGCCAGCTCTGCGCCCTGCGCCTGGACGCCGCGGGCCGCCCCGAGGTGGTGGACGCGCGCACCCACAACTTCGCCACCACACCCGACCTCTTCGGCCTCTACGGCAGCCGCCACGCCGCGCTCGACGGCCTGCGCAATCTGGCCGACCTGCACAAGCTCTGCTACGGCGCGCTGGGGCTGGAACGGCTCGCGTCCGGCCGCGCCTGTTTTCGCGCCGCGTTGCACCAGTGCGCGGGGGTATGCCGTGGTGACGAAACCCCGGCCGTTCATCAAGAGCGCCTGATCGCCGCACTCGAAACCCTGCGCGTGGCCTGCTGGCCGCATGCCGGTGCCATCGGCCTGCGCGAGCGCGACGAGGAAGGCCTGGAGCAGATCCACGTCGTGCGCAACTGGTGCTACCTCGGTAGCGCGGACTCCATGGCCGCCGCTCGTACGCTGGACCAGCCTGCAGCGGGTTTCGATGCCGACGGTTACAAGATCCTCTGCCGCCCCCTGCTCTCGGGCACGGCGGATCTGATCCCCCTCTGATCACGCTTTGAGAGATCGCCATGTCTGCTGTTCTGCGTCTTGTGCCCTCTGTGTCATCACCCGACGACGTCGCAGGTGTCTGGCGTGCGGATCAGCTGCACCAGACCGCGCAGGCCGTGCTGACCAGCGGCCACCCGGAGCTCGACGCCGAACTGCCCGGCGGCGGCTGGCCTCTGGGGCAGTTGACCGAAGTGCTGCAGGTGCGGAGCGGTCAGCACGAATGGCGCCTGCTCTTGCCCGCGCTCAAGGCCGCCGTGGTCCATGGGCCGCTCGTGCTCATCGGCGCACCACTGTTGCCGCACCTGCCCGCGCTGGTGGCCGCGGGCATCCCGGCCGCGCAGCTGCTGCGCATCGACGCCCATACCCCGGCTGAACGCCTCTGGGCTGCCGAGCAGGTCTTGCGTTGTCGTGATCTTGGCGCGCTCATGACCTGGGTGCCGCAGGCGCGGCCCGAGCAGCTGCGCCGCCTGCAGCTGGCCAGCACAGCCACGCAGGCGCTGGTCTTCGCCTTCAGGCCCGAAGCCGCGCGGCACGAGTCCTCGCCCGCGCCGCTGCGCCTCACACTGCGCAGCGCAGCAGACGCGCAGGGCCTGAGCGTCGAGCTGCTCAAGCGCCGCGGTCCTGTGAATGACCACCCTCTCACCCTTGCTGCACCGTTGCCCGTGATGGCCGCGCTGCGCAAGCGACGTCACCTCAAGGACCCCGGTCATGCTGTGGATCGCCCTGCGCCCACCCGCACCGCCCGACGCCAGCTCCAGAGCGCATGAGCCCGCGCAGCCCAGTCCTGAACAGCAAGCCCTTGCCTGGTGGGCCCTGTCGTTCAGCCCCCGGGTCTGCGTGCTGGAAGAGGCGGTGCTGCTGGAGGCCGGAGCCAGCCTGCGCCTCTTCGGCGGCCAGCGCGCGCTGCTGCAGCGCCTGCGTGACGAACTGGCCTTAGCCGGCGGCACGGGCCTGGCCGTGGCCTCCACGGCCTTGGCCGCGCTGGCCCTGCTGCGGACGTTGCCGCCGGGGGTTGAGACCACGCCTGTACCCGCCGTGTCCTGCACCGTGCGCCGCCTCGGTGCCATGCTCGATGCGCTGCCCCTTGCGCATCTGAGTGCCGCGCATGCACAGGAAGACGTGCTTGCACGCCTGGGCTGCCGTACGCTGGGTGATGTGCGTGCGCTGCCGCGTGGCGGTGTCTCGCGCCGCTTCGGCGCTGCACTCTTGGAGGCGCTGGACCGTGCCTACGCCCAGCGGCCCGAGGCCTTCGAGTGGATCGAATTGCCCCAGCAATTCAGCGTACGCCTGGAATTCAACGGCCGCATCGAAGTGGCCGAGGGCATGCTCTTTGGCGCACGCCGCCTATTGGGCCAGCTGGCCAGCTGGCTGCTGGCACGGCAGCGCGGTGTGCTCGCCATCACCCTGCATTGGGAACACGACCTCGTGCGCCGCGGTGAACTGCACAACGGGCACCTGGATGTGCGCACCGCCGAGGCCACGCGCGACATCACGCATCTGGCCCGCCTGCTCAGTGAACACCTGGCGCGTTTGACCCTGCCCGCGCCGGTGCAGGCCATCCGCCTGGACGCCACCGAGACCGAGGCCCTGCAAACCACGAGCGCCAGCCTCTTGCCCGAAGAAGTGCGAAAGGGTGAGCCGTTGCAACAACTCATCGAGCGCCTGTCCGTGCGCCTGGGCGCAGACCGTGTCTTGCGCGGCCAGCTGCTGGCCGACCATCGGCCCCAGCACATGCAAGCCTGGGCGCCGGCGGGAGAGGGTGCGGTGAACAGCAAAGCACCCGTACTGCCCAAGCATCTGCAACTGCAACCGCCCTGGATCCTGCGCGAGCCGCTGCGCCTGGCCATGCAGGGTGAGCGCCCGCTCTACCAGGGCCAGCTGCACATGCTGGCCGGCCCCGAGCGGCTGGAGTCTGGCTGGTGGAGTCTGTTGTCGAGTGCGGAAGCGGAGGGCGAAGAACTGGCCCTGCGCGACTATTTTGTGGCCCGCAGCCCGCAGGCGGGTCTGCTCTGGGTGTACCGGCGCCGCAGCGCGGGCGAGCCGGCGTGGTACTTGCAGGGGGTCTATGGCTGAGACCGCAGCCAGCTCACGAGCAGCGGCGCCACGCAGAGGAAGAGCAGGCCGTAGAGCAGGTAGTTGCCTGTGGCGGGGTTGAAGTCGGGCCAGAGCTTGTGCCAGGCCTTGCGCATCACGAAGCGGCCGACGGCCAGATCGAAGGCCGCCATGAAAGCCGCCATGAAAGCCGCGAGGGTGAGACCCAGCAGCCCGTGTGCCAGCGCGCCTTGCAGCTGCATGGGCGGCACCAGCAGCCAGCAGATCACGAAGGCCAGTACCGAGCCCGTGAGCGCGCTGAGTTTGATCGCGCGTTCCTTGCCGATGCGCGGCACCACCCACACCGTGCGGGCTATGCCGTGCAGCATTTCCGCCCCCGCGAGCACGACGCAGAGCGAGGCGATGCGCAGCAGGGTGTCGAAGCTCATGGGGTCTGGGCCGCTGTTTCGCCTACATGGGCGATCGAGTTGGCGTAGTAGTCCAGCAGTGCACGGTTCTCTGCCATGGCGCGGAACAGGCCCTCTTCTACTTCCTCCACGATGTGCCGCAGCAGCAGCATGCGCAGGCCCACCTCGATGGCGTAGTCGCGGTCCGTGCGGGGGATGTAGACATGGGCGCCGCGCTGTTCCCAGTCTTCCATTAGCGCAAACGCTGCCGACTTGATCTCCAGCATCGAGCGTGCCTGTTCCGGCGCGGCGCGCAGCACCCGTGCCACCAGCGCCACCGGCACCACGGGGATGACCTGGCCTATGGCTTCCATCAGGCGCTGGCCCAGCGCGGCCACGGCCGGCTTGCGGGCCTCGTCGTCGAGCTTCGCGAAATCCACGCCCTGCGCCTGGATCTCGCGGCGCAGCGAGACCGGGCTGCCGAAGTTCACACAGGCGTAGCCCAGGCGGTACCAGCGGCGCGTCAGCACCAGCCACAGGTTGTGCAGCGCAAAGCGCAGCGTCGTGCCCAGGGCGCGGGTCAGGCCGGTGCGGCGGCGCTCGGGCTCGGGCTTGAGCTTGAGCAGCTGGGTACGGTCTTCCAGCACGCGGTCGTAGTTGATGCCCACGGGGATGAACACGATGTCGCCCTCACCCTGCGCATCGAAGCCCTTCACCATGTAGTCCAGCAGGCCGAACTTCGGCGGCCGCAGCGCGCCGTCGATGGTGAGCCCGCCTTCGGGAAAAAGCGCCTGCGGCACGCCGGCCTCGGTGGCCATCTGCACGTAGCGCGACAGCACCGCCCGGTACAGCGGGTCGCCCGAATTGCGCCGCACGAAATAGGCGCCCAGCGAACGCACCAGCGCCTGCAGCGGCCACACCCGCGCCCACTCGCCCACCGCGTAAGACAGCGCGGTGCGCTCGGCCGCCATGAAGGCGACCAGGATGTAGTCGAAGTTGCTGCGGTGGTTCATCACGAACACCACCGAAGAGCGCGAGTCCACCGCCGCCAGGCCCGCCTCGTCCAGGTAACCCAGGCGCACGCGGTAGAGGGCACGCGCCACGAGCTTGGAGAGCCAGTAGCCCACGCGAAAATAGAGGTAGGGGTTGAAGGCCGGCACGATCTCGCGCGCGTAGCCGTTCACGCGTCGGCGCAGCGCCATCAGGGGTTCGCCCGTGCGGGCCGACTCGCGCTCGATCAGCGCCTGCACCCGCGGGTCGTGGAACAGGCGGTCCACCAGCACCTCGCGCCGTGTCAGCTTGAAGCGCGGCAGCTGCAGCTGCAGCCGGGTGTTGACGTCCTGGATGAGGCGGTTGATGCGGCGCCGGAAGAACCAGCGCATGCTGGGTGCCAGCAGCAGCACACCCGCAGCCCACACCGCCAGGGCCAGCAGGATGAGAAACAGCCACAGCGGCAGCGTGATCGTCGCGCTCATTGGGTAACCTCCGTGCTGCGCACTGCGGTGCAAGCGCCCGCGCACGCAAGGTCTCCATGGGGGATGGTCTCGGGCATGATATCAGCCATGTCTTCCACCAGACGCCGTTTCGCTCTCACCAGCGCCGCGCTCGCGGGCCTGGCGGGCCTGGCCGCCTGGCGGCTGTGGCCGGAGGAGGGGCTGCTCAATCCCTGCGCCGGGCCGCTGCCGCCCGAGCTGGCCCAGCACGCGCTGGTGCGTGCCGCCTGGGACGGGCTGGACGCAACGCAGGTGTGGGACATGCACGCGCATGTCTTCGGCACTGGCGATGGCGGTGGTGACGTCGGCTTCAATGACGACCAGGGCCCTTACACCCAACAGCTCTTCGCCCGCGCGCAGGAATTTTTCATGCGCGACGCCGCCTGTTTGGCCGGCAGCGGCGCCGGCCCCACCGACGACGCGCTGCTCGCGCACCTGCTGCAACTCGTGGAGGCCATGCCCGCCGGCCACAAGCTCATGCTGCTGGCGCTTGACGCCTGGCACGACGGCGAAGGCCGGCGTGTGCTGGACCGCAGCCACTTCTGGGTGGGCAACGACTATTGCGCGCAGATCGCCCGCCGCTGGCCGCAGCGCTTCGAGTGGGTGGCGTCGGTGCACCCCTACCGGTCGGATGCGGCAGAGGCCATCGCGCAGGCCGTGGCCAACGGCGCGCGCGCCATGAAATGGATCCCTGCCGCGCAGGGCATAGACCCGGCCTCACCCCGCTGCGACCGTGCTTTTGAGGCCCTGGCGCGCCACCAGCTGCCGCTCATCACCCACGCCGGCCAGGAACGCGCCGCCCCCGGTGACGACAGCCTGGGCAACCCCCTGCGCCTGCGCCGCGCGCTGGAACACGGCGTCACCGTCATCATGGCGCACTGCGCGTCGATGGGCGAAGACCGCGACCTGGACAAGGCGGTCGGCCACCCCGATGGCGGCCCCTGGGTAGACAGCTTCTCGCTCTTCGAACGCCTGATGGACGAGCCCGCCCACGTGGGCAGGCTCTACGGCGACCTCTCCGCCATCACCCAGACCGCCCGCGCCGGCCGGCCGCTGCGCCGCGTGCTGGAGCGCGCGCACGAGGGCGGTGATTGGGCAGGGCGTCTGCTCAACGGTTCCGACTACCCGCTGCCGGCCTTCATGCCGCTGTATGTCACGCGCGGCTTTGCCGAGGCGGGCCTGCTCGATCCGGCCGCAGTGCCGGTGCTGGTGGCCATACGCCGGCACAACCCGCTGCTGTATGACTTCGTGCTCAAGCGCAGCTTGAGGCTCAATGGCAAGCCTCTTGCAAGAAGCGTGTTTGAGACACGGTGGGTTTTCGTGCGATAGCGCTGAAGTTTGCTGCGACTATCTTTGCGGTGGTAAGCGGTGGGGTTTTAAGCTTTGAAACTCGTACGCATGCGTCCGCTAACCGAATTTAGAACCGCCTACGCCGCCGGCTTTGGAGAGCCAAATACCTCTGAAAGCCTGGAAGAGGTTGTGGAGTTGGCTTTGGTGCTTGACTCAGAAGTGATTCGTGCAGTTCAACCAATGTGTCGAGGCTCTTGATCAACTGATCGAAATTATTGGCCAATGCGTCTGTCTCATCGCAATGAACTTTGATGAAATCGGCGCGGGGGTAGATCGCAACATATGCCTGACTGCTGAAAGGGTTGGGCAATAGCCACAAAAGCACTTCGTCGCCAAAATCAAAAAGGACAGGTACACGACTGCCTACCCATTCCTCAATCAATGCACAGCCATCCGGCGTAATTTTCCGAATCAGCGGGTTAACCGGGGTGCCCGCATTCCACGCTTTCACAAGTTGCGTCTTGTCTCTTTTCCGTCGCATTCCATCCACCACCCAGACCAGCTTCGAATAGAACGCATCGCGAGATCGGCGCTCGTCGGGCTTTATGTGCGAATGCTGAAACTCTAGTACCCAATCTTGAGCGGTTTTCACATCGGCAATGTGCTTCTCACCACTTCCCGCGTAGTGAATAACCTCTTGCCAGGCCAAGGGAAACAGCCCCTTCCAGGCGCGATGCCATTCGGTTTCGTTTTCCCACCAGGGGTCACAGGCATTGCGTGCCTGGTGAGCCCAGTGCCAGATCCTGCGTTCTCCGCACTTGGCAACCATAGGACGGCCGCACGCCTGACAGACACCTGAGAGATTCGGCTGAGCTTCCTGGCGAAGCTTATCGACAAGAGCAAATTTCATAATCGCACCTCACATTCGACGAAATGCTGTGCGACCGTAGCACGACCAAAAAGTCTTGTGTGAAGAGCTGACCTGCGTTGGTAACTGTGCCAACTGACAGCTACGAAGGGAAAACACCTAGGAAAGACGTGGGGTTTATGCAGCTTCCAAGCGTTAACGCTGAGTGTTCAACCGGCTCACGGGCAGCAGCGCCGTAGTGAGAAGGAATCAGCGGTATCTGCGCTGCGAGTATGTGCCAATGTTAGACAGCAGCGCTTCTCTGTGCATCAGTGTTCTGCCGAACCACGTTATATGCAACGATTTCTTTCCAGTAGTCGTGACCATTTCCCATGTCCACCTTTTCCGCGTAGTAGAGGCGCTCGTAAGGTTCGCCGTTATTTGCGAAATGACAGTAGATATGGGGAAGGTAGTAGTACTCGTCACCATCGACGTTCATTGTTTCGATAAAGTCGTAGGGAATTTCGCCCATCAACATCAACGTGACGGTTCCGCGTTCGTCTTTCTTGTAGTCGGGTTTCCGTAGGCCGATTGGTGACTCGATTAATCCTTCCCACCCCAAGCCAACTTTTATTCCTGCGTGATAGGTGTCCAGCAGTCCGGCTTTGAACCAAGGCGAAATACCAGAGTGTTCGCCTGCGTCTGGATAGGCGTCGAGTCGATTGACGTGCCTAACGATGACGTCTTTCCGCAAGTCATGCGCCCTACAGCGATTGATTTCCTCGCGAAATAGGATGCGCAGTCTTTCGTGATGCTGCACACGTTCCGACGGGCTACGTTCTACGCCCTCGACCTTAAAGAGCCGTCCCTCGTACCTGCGAAACGCCTCTGTGGCGACGAAGGCGAGACCCGTAACCACGAGGTAGGGTTCGTATGGACCAGATGGTTCTTTGATCCAGAGTGCTCCAAGCACAAGTGAAACCAGCCCGGCCGCGAATTCGATCGCGACAATTAGATGCGTGCGAATCGGCAAGTGGCGCATTCTTTGATGTCTAGCGTGAGTCAAAGAAACGTCACGATTTTGCGGCGTCCCGTTTGAGTACTGGGCTTGGTGTTTCTTGGACTGGCTGGCACGTTCTAGTCATCGGAGTTTCTTCTCCGTAGGCCAAACAAGCCATCATTTCGTTGCAACCAGTTGAGCAATGATGGCCCCCACAGATAGAGCCAATGCAACCAAGGAAACGCCTAGTGACCAAGCAAACTTGGAGTGTTCTTGGTCTTGGCCAGCAAGAATGGCGGCCAGATAGGGCAGATTGATGGCATGGCGCAATTCACCTGCCTTGGGCGCGAAAAGGTGGACATAACTGTTTTCTCCAGTTGCGTACCGATACTTGTGATCAAGATGGTAGTAGAGGTAGCCGAATAGAACGTGCTTGTCGCAACCAAGTTTGTCCGCAAGCTCTGCAATATTGAGCGCAACAAAGACCGTTCCAGCGTTCGCTCCCTCAATTGGAAAAGATGGTTCATACGCATCGTAGATACAGCGTAGAACTTGCCTCTCAGTGGGAATGCGCTTTGACATGATGGCTAACGCGATGTAGATCGCAAATTCTGCGACCCAAAGCGGCGACTGAGAAACAAACCGGTCATTCCATCCTCCCGTCCATGGCTTGCCCGCGGTGCTTGCGGCAATTATACTGTATAAAAATACAGTTATTGGTTTTGACCCAACAACCACGCGACTTGTAGACCGCTACCCCGTGACAGCAGGGCAGCCGGCCGGCGTGGCCACAGCGTCACCAATATAGCCCGCAAGACCGCGCCTGACTAGAGCAGCTTTCCCTATCTGCACCGGCTGACATGCCATGAACTCCAGCCACTCCGCCCAGCCCACGGCCACGCTGCCGGCCTACGCCGAGCTGCATGCCCTGAGCAACTTCAGCTTCCAGCGCGGGGCCTCGAGCCCGGAGGAGCTGGTGGCGCGGGCGCATGAGTTGGGCTACAGCGCGCTAGCCATCACGGACGAATGTTCCATGGCCGGGGTGGTGCGCGCGCATGGGGCGGCCAAAGAGCTGGGCCTACCGCTGCTGATCGGCACCGAGCTGCGGGTGGAGGCCGAGGGCGCGGAGGAGTGCTTCACCCTGCTGCTGCTGGCGCGTTGCCGCACGGGCTATGGCGAGCTGTGCGAACTCATCACGAAGCTGCGCGCAAAGCCGGACAAGAAAAGCGACCGCCGCTACCGCGTGCAGGCGCAAGACTGGGACGCGCTGGGCCTGGACAGCCGTGACGTACTGGCCCTGCTGGTGCCGAACCGCGAAGCGCTGCGCCCCGAGGACGCGGCCTTTGCACCCGCGCTGGCCGCGCGCCTGGCCTGGCTGCGGTTGCGCTTTGCAGCGTGCTGGCTGGCCGTGGAGCTGTTGCATCGGCTGGACGACGCGCTGTGGCTGGAGTGTTTGAGCGCGGCGGCGCAGGGCGCGGGTGTGCCGCTGGTGGCCGCAGGCGGCGTGCACATGCATGTGCGTTCGCGCAAGCCGCTGCAGGACGTGATGACGGCCATACGCCTGGGCCGGCCCGTGGCCGAGTGCGGCTTTGCCTTGGAGCCCAATGCCGAGGCGCATCTGCGCTCGCGCCAGCGCCTGGCCGCGCTCTACCCGCCGGAGCTGCTGGCCGAGACGGTGCGCGTGGCGCAGCTCTGCAGCTTCAGCTTGGACGAGCTGAAGTACGAATACCCGGAAGAGGTGGTGCCTGCGGGCGAGACGCCGGCCTCTTATCTGCGCCGCGCCACGCTGGAAGGCGCGCAGTTGCGTTACCCGCAGGGCGTGCCGATGGCGGTGCAGGAGCAGGCGGAGCGCGAGCTGGCGCTCATCAGCGAGCTGCGCTACGAGAAATACTTCCTCACGGTTTACGACATCGTGCGTTTTGCGCGCAGCCAAAGCATCCTCTGCCAGGGGCGTGGCTCGGCGGCCAACTCGGTCGTGTGCTACTGCCTGGGCGTGACCGAGGTGGACCCGGCACGCACCAGCGTGCTGTTTGAGCGCTTCATCAGCCGCGAGCGCGCGGAGCCGCCAGACATCGACGTGGATTTCGAGCACCAGCGGCGTGAGGAGGTGATCCAGTACCTCTACGGTAAGTACGGGCGCGACCGAGCCGCGCTCACCGCGGCCGTGCACACCTACCACGCGCGTGGCGCGATACGCGATGTGGGCAAGGCGCTGGGCATGGACGGAGAGATCGTCGATGCGCTGGCCAAGGCACACCAGTGGTGGGACGGCGGCGAGGTGAACCACGAGCGCCTGCAGGCGCTGGGGCTGGATGCGCAGAACCGGCAGATCCGCCTGCTGATCGAGCTCACGCGGCCGCTGCTGGGGTTTCCGCGCCACCTCTCGCAGCACAGCGGGGGCTTCGTGCTCACGGGTGACAAGCTCACGCGCACGGTGCCCGTGGTGCCCGCAGCCATGGAGGGGCGCACCACCATCGAGTGGGACAAGGACGACATCGACGCGCTGGGCCTGCTGAAGGTGGACGTGCTGGCCCTGGGCATGCTCAGCGCCATCCGACGCACGCTGGACTTCGTGGGCCAGTGGCGCGGGCGGGAATTCCGCCTGCAGGACATTCCTGATGGCGATGCGGCCACCTACGAGATGATCTGCCGCGCCGACACGGTGGGTGTGTTCCAGATCGAGAGCCGCGCACAGATGAGCATGCTGCCGCGCTTGCAGCCGCGCTGTTTCTACGACCTGGTGATCGAGGTGGCCATCGTGCGGCCCGGGCCCATCCAGGGCGGCATGGTGCACCCCTTCCTGGAACAGCGCGAGCGCCAGCGCCGCGGCGAGACCTTCACCCTGCCCCAGGAGGCGCTGCGCCCCGCGCTGGAGCGCACGCTGGGTGTGCCCATCTTCCAGGAGCAGGTGATGCAGATCGCCATCATCGCCGCGGGGTTCACACCGGGGGAAGCGGATCAATTGCGCCGCGCCATGGCGGCGTGGAAGCGCCGGGGCGGGGTGGACAAGTTCCAGCGCCGCCTGATCGACGGCATGACGGCGCGCGGTTACGCGCAGGAATTTGCCGAGGCCATCTTCCGGCAGATCGAAGGCTTTGGCGAATACGGTTTCCCCGAAAGCCACGCGGCCAGTTTTGCGCTGCTGGTCTACGACAGCGCCTGGCTCAAATGCCACGAACCTGCGGCCTTCCTCGCCGGCCTGCTCAACTCATTGCCCATGGGTTTCTACGGCCCCTCGCAACTGGTGCAGGACGCGCAGCGCCACGGCGTGACGGTGCGGCCGGCGGACGTGGGGCACAGCGACTGGGACTGCACGCTGGAGCCCGATGAAGAGGGAAGGCCCGCCGTGCGCCTGGGGCTGCGCCTGGTGGCGGGGCTCAAGGAGGCGAGTGCGAAGCGCATCGTGGCTGCCCGCGCACCCGGGCCCTGCCGCAGCACCGAAGACCTGGCCCTGCGCGCCGGGCTGGACGCGCTGGACCTCAAGGCCCTGGCCAGTGCCGATGCCTTGCTCAGTCTCAGCGGCCACCGCCGCCAGCAGGTCTGGGACGCGGCGGGCCTGCAAGCTGCGCCGGCCCTGCTGAAGGGCGCGCCGGTGCGCGAAGAACTGCTGGAGCTGCCGGAGGCGCCCGAGGGCGAGGAGATCGTCTTCGACTATGCGGCCACGGGCCTGACGCTGCGCCGCCACCCGCTGGCGCTGCTGCGAGAGCGGCTGCGTGCCCAACGGCTGCTGACCTCCGAGGAACTGCAGCAGCTGCCCGATGGCCGGCCCACACGGGCCTGTGGCCTGGTGGTGGCGCGGCAGCAGCCGGGCACGGCCAAGGGCGTGGTCTTTGTGACGCTGGAGGACGAGACGGGCACGGTGCAGGTCATCGTGTGGAAGGCGCTGCGCGACAAACAGCGTGAGACCTTGCTGGCGGCCCGCCTGATGGCCGTGCACGGTACCTGGCAGCGCCAGGGTGCGGTGTGCCACCTGATTGCGGGGCATCTGGAAGACCTGACGCCGCTGCTCGGACGGCTGGCGACGCAGAGCCGGGATTTTCATTAGGGGCAGGGGCGCAGCCCTTACATTACATGGCCACCCTCACCCGACACCGGCATGAGCGCAAGTCCAGTCAACCAGAACCCCCAGCTGCTGCGGCGCCTGCTCCGTGCGAAAGACCGCATGGATGCGATGCCCCAGGAGGATTGGCCCGTGCGCCGGCTGGCGCAGATCAGCCATGTGTCGGAGGCGCATTTCGCGCGCTCCTTCAATGAAGCCTTTGGCCTGCCACCGCACCGTTATCTGCTCACGCGGCGCATCGAGCGGGCGCTGACCCTGCTGCGCGACACCGAACTGTCCATCACGGACATCGCGTTCCAGACCGGCTGGCGCAGCCTGGGCACGTTCGGCCGCGTGTTCCGGGAGATCACAGGCAACACCCCCGGCGCGATGCGGCAGCAGGCCCGGTCCGAGGGGCGGGGCCTGCAGGTCGTGCCCGCCTGCATCCAGGGTGCCGCGGAACGCCCCAACCTCAAGACCTCAGTTTTGGAGAAGCGGCGCCATGCGGCCGATGCTACAAAACGGGCTCAACAACAGGAGTGACCATGAGTGTGGGTGTACAGGTGGTGGGGGTGTATGTGCGCGATCAGGAGGAAGCGCTGGCCTTTTATGTGGAGAAGCTGGGCTTTCGGGTGCACACGGATGTGCGCAATGGCAGCTACCGCTGGCTGACCGTGCAGAGCCCGGAGCAGCCGTTGTTCCAGCTGGGCCTGTTCATGCCGGGGCCGCCGGTGCATGACGCGGCCACGGCACAGACCCTGCAGGCCATGGTGGCCAAGGGCGCGATGCCGCCGCTGGTGCTGACGGTGGGCGATTGCCGTGCCGCCTATGAGCGCATGCGCGCCAAGGGTGTGGAGTTCACGCAGGAGCCGATGGACCGTTACGGCACGGTGGACGCGGGTTTCCGTGATCCCTCGGGCAATGGCTGGAAGATGATCGAGCTGAAGGCTCCCGCAAAGGGAGGCCGCTCATGAAGACGCCGGGTTTGTGGATCAGGCAGGTGCATCGCTGGCTGTCCGTCCTCTTTACGCTCACGGTCATCGCCAACTTCGCGGTCAGGGCGCGAGGCGAGCCACCCGACTGGGTGACGTATTCGCCTCTGTTGCCGCTGGCCTTGCTGATGCTCACGGGCCTGTGGCTCTTTGTGGCGCCCTATGTGAGCCGGGGACGCACTGGCTGAGGCCCTCAGCCCTTGGGCCACTGGCCGCCGCTGCAGCGTTCGATGCCGGCCAGGTCGCGGCGCGATTGCACCTGTGCAAAACCGGCCTGCGTGAGCAGGGCGCGCACGGCCTCGGCCTGCTGCCAGCCGTGTTCCAGCAGCAGCCAGCCGCCCGGTTGCAGCCGGGCCGGGGCTTGCGTGACGATGGCGCGGATGGCGTCCAGGCCGTCGGCACCCGAGCTCAGGGCCAGGCGCGGTTCATGGCCGAGTTTTTCCAGGTGCGGATCGTCTTCGGCGATGTAGGGCGGGTTGGAGACGATGAGGTCGAACTTCCCTTGCAGGCCCGCCAGCCAGTTGCCGGCGTGGAAAGCGACATCGAGTGCGAGGCGCTGTGCATTGGCCTGGGCCACGGCCAGGGCCTCGGGGCTGCTGTCCACGGCTTCGACGCGGGCCGCAGGGCGCTGGCTCTTGAGCGCCAGGGCGATGGCACCACTGCCCGTGCCGAGGTCGATGGCCGAGCCCCGTTCTGTCAGCAGTTCGAGCGCCCAGTCCACCAGGGTCTCGGTGTCGGGGCGCGGGTCCAGCACGCGGCTGTCCACCTGCAGGGTCAGGCCGTAGAACTCGCGCTGGCCGGTCAGGTAGGCCAGGGGGGTGCCGGCGGCGCGGCGGCGGGTGAGGTTGATGTAGCGCATCTCGGCCTCAGAGGCCAGGACATCGCTGTCGTGGGCGAGCAGCCAGGCCCGGTCGTTCTGCGGGCGGCCCAGCGTGTGCAGCAGCAGCAATTGCGCGTCCAGCCGCTCCAGCCCAAGGGCGGAGCAGGCCGCATTCAGGGCTTGCTGGATCTGCATGAGGTTCCCAACGACGTCGTGTGCTACTGAAAATGTAGCTGCATTCTAGGACTGCAAGCCGGATTGCGGGGGATTTGTGCAGGCCTGGGGCGCTTCCCGGCCCTCAGCTGTTGCCTACTTCCAACTCCGCCAGCTGTTCGGCCTCGCGCGCATGGCGCAGGGCAGCCACCACCTCGTCGAGCTCGCCCTCCATGATGCGGTCGAGCTTGTAGAGCGTGAGGTTGATGCGGTGGTCGGTCAGGCGGCCCTGCGGGAAGTTGTAGGTGCGGATGCGGTCGCTGCGGTCACCGCTGCCGATGAGCCCTTTGCGCATGGCCGCGTCTTTGGCGGCGCGTTCGCTGCGCTCCTTTTCCTGGATGCGGGCCGAGAGCACCTGCAGGGCCTTGGCCTTGTTACGGTGCTGGCTGCGGTCGTCCTGGCATTCGGCCACGATGCCGGTGGGGATGTGCGTGATGCGCACGGCCGAGTCGGTCTTGTTGATGTGCTGGCCGCCGGCGCCGCTGGCGCGGAAGGTGTCGATGCGCAGGTCGGCCGGATTGATCTGCACGGCCTGGGCTTCGTCGGGCTCGGGCAGCACGGCCACGGTGCAGGCGCTGGTGTGGATGCGGCCCTGGGTCTCGGTGGCGGGCACGCGCTGCACGCGGTGGCCGCCGGATTCGAAGCGCAGGTCGCCGTAGACGTGGTCGCCGGCGATGCGCAGCACCACTTCCTTGTAGCCGCCGAGTTCGCTGGGGGATTCGCTGATGAGCTCGGTCTTCCAGCCGCGCTTTTCGCAGTACCGGCTGTACATGCGCAAGAGGTCGCCTGCGAACAGGGCCGATTCGTCACCGCCGGTGCCGGCACGGATTTCCAGGAAGGCGGGGCGCTCGTCGTCCGGGTCCTTGGGCAGCAGCAGGCGTTGCAGCTCCTCTTCGAGCTGCACCAGATCTGCGCTGGCCGCGGTGACTTCTTCCTGTGCCATGTCTGCCATGTCGGGGTCCGCCAGCATGCTCTGGGCACCGGCCAGGTCGGCTTCCCGCTGCTGGTAGCGCGCGTAGCGGCCGGCCATCTGCGTGACTTCGTTGTGCTCGCGCGAGAGCACGAGGAACTGGCCCATGTCGGACATGATGTCCTCGCGCGAGAGCAGGAAGTTCAGCTCTTCCAGTCGCTGGGCGTAGCGTTCGAGTTGTTGCCGGAGAAACGGTTTCATGACAAAGATGCAAGAGGTGAGCGGCCCGGCGCCCATGGGGCGCGCGGGGCATGGCGGCAAAGCGAAGGCCGCTAACGCTCTTTGCGCAGGAAGAAATGCTGGATGGCCGCGCTGGCGCGTTCGCGCGCAGCGGCGTCGCCGGCATGCAGTTCGGCCAGGGCGCCGTGCAGCATCTTCTGCGTGAGCCCCTTGGACAGGGCTTCGAGCACGGTGTCCACGTCCTCGCCCCGGGCCAGCAGCTTGCGCGCGCGGGCGATCTCGGCCCCGCGCCACTCGTCAGCCTGGGCATTGAGCTGCTGGATCAGGGGCACGCTGCCACGCTGGTCCATCCAGTGCATGAAACTCTGCACGCCGGCATCGATGATGACCTCGGCCTGGGCCACGGCGGCCTGGCGGTTGGCCTGGCCGGTCTGCACCACGGCGGCCAGGTCGTCCACCGTGTAGAGGTAGACGTCGCCCAGTCCCTTGACCTCGGGTTCGATGTCACGCGGCACGGCCAGGTCCACCATGAACATGGGGCGGTGCTTGCGTTGCTTGAGCGCGCGTTCCACGGCACCCAGGCCGATCAGCGGCAGGGTGCTGGCGGTGCAGCTGATGACGGCGTCGAACTCGTGCAGGCGCTCGGGCAGTTCGGCCAGGCGCATGGTTTCGGCGCCGAAGCGACTGGCCAGCTTCTCGCCGCGGTCCAGCGTGCGGTTGGCAATGACCATGGCCTTCGGCGTCTTGGCCGCGAAGTGGGTGGCCGCCAGCTCGATCATCTCGCCGGCCCCGACAAAGAGGATGCGCACCTGGTGCAGGTCTTCGAACAGGTTGCTGGCCAGGCGCACGGCGGCGGCGGCCATGCTGATGGAGTGCGCGCCGATCTCGGTGGAGCTGCGCACCTCCTTGGCCACGGCAAAGGAGCGCTGGAACAGCTGGTTGAGTGTGGTGCCCAGGGCGCCGGCTTCTTCGGCCACGCGCACGGCGTCCTTCATCTGGCCCAGGATCTGCGGTTCGCCCAGCACCATGGAGTCCAGGCCGCTGGCGACGCGGAAGGCATGGCGTGCAGCCTGGTTGCCTTCGAGTGTGTAAGTGTGCGAACGCAGCTCTTCGGCCGAGACACCGCCGCTCTTGGCCAGCCAGTCCAGTGTGGGGGCCAGTTCCATCTGCTCGCTGGCGCAATAGATCTCGGTGCGGTTGCAGGTGGAGAGGATGGCGGCCTCGGGCGGGCGGGGAAGCGCACCGCGCAGGCCCTGCAGCGTGGGGGGCAATTGGTCGAGCGCAAAGGCAAAACGGCCGCGCAAATCGAGCGGCGCGGTCGTGTGATTGATGCCCAAAGCCCAGACTGCCATGGCGAGATTATAAAATTGTCAGGCGCATCAATGGTTTAGGCCATTTTTCAGGTGCCCGAACGCCCTCATGACCCTGCAAGACATCCTGCTCCACCTGCTCAATTTCGCGGCCCCGGCCTTCGCGCTGGCTGTGCTGCTGCCCCTGCTGGCCCGCCCCTTTTTCAGGAAGCAGGCCTGGCTGCTGCCCTGGTGGGGGCAGGTGCTGGTGAATTTTGTCGTGGGTCTGCTGACCCTGCTGGCCAGCCTGTGGTGGCTGGAGCGTGACGGCAAGATGATGGCCTATGCCGCGCTGGTGCTGGTCGTGGCCAGCACGCAGTGGTTGCTGGCCCGGGGCTGGCGCCGCTGAAATGAAAAAGCCGGGCTGACCCGGCTTTTTTTGTCTGCGCTGCGCTCAGAAGTTGTAGATGACGCCGACGGACAGGCGTGTCACGTCCGCCTTGCTGTCGGAGGACGGGACCTTGACCTTGCCCAGGCTCTCGTACTGCACGCGCATGCTGAACTCCCGGTCGAAGCGGATCTGGCCACCAAAGCCGTAGATCAGGTCATCGGGCAGGCCATTGAGTCCACCGTCGTGCACGCCCACGCCGGCCTTGCCGAAGAGATGGAACTTGCTGTTGAGCGGCACCTTGCCGATGGCCACGGCGCTCAGGATATTCTGGTTGATGCTCACGCGACCGGGGCCGGGCACATCGGCCGTGGCGCTGCCGATCATGGTCAGGCCGGCTTCCAGGTCGAGGTTGTCGAGGTAGTGGTAGCCACCGGAGAGCGTCAGGGCGCCGGGGCTGGAGTAGGAGCCCGGTCCGCTGAGGCTGACGATGCCGTAGTCGGCAGCGGCGTAGTAGCGCGCATTCTGGGCCAGGGCAGGGCTGAGAGCAGCGCAGCAGAACAGGAAGGCGGCAAGCAGTTTTTTCATGGCGATGGTCCTCAGGTTGCATTGGATGACACGCCCATGCCGGGCGTGAGGCCCGAATTATCGAAGCGCCATCATCAGGCCTTGTAACCAGGTGTTATGTCCCTGACAGCTGTGGGCATGAAAAAAGCCGGGCTCTGCCCGGCTTGATCGTGAGTCTGGTGCGGCTTCAGAAGTTGAGCACACCGCCGAAGGTGACGCGGCTGATATCGGCGCCCGGATCGCTGGGGCTGCTCTTGGCCTTGCCCAGGGACTCGTACTGCAGACGCAGAGCGAAGCGCTGGTTGATGTTGAACTGGCCGCCGATACCGATGATGCCGTTGGCCGTGGTTTCCTTGCTGTAGGTGTTGGAGTAGGCGCCGGTGCCCGTGACCTTGGCGGTGTGGAAGCCGATGCCGGCCTTGGCGAACAGCTCGAAGCTCTGCGACAGGGGCAGGATGCCGACAGCCAGGAAGCGGGCATCACCCTGCTGGGCGGTGGTGGTGCCGTTGTTGTAGACCAGGGTGGAGTCACCGTAGCCGGTCAGGCCGCCTTCGAGCGCGAAGTTGGGGCTGAAGCGATAACCACCCGAGACCGTCAGCGAGCCCGGGTTGGGGTAATCGGTGTTCTTCATCTGCAGCGTACCTGCATCCAGCGCCAGGTACCAGTGATTGGCTTTCTGGGCCAGGGCGGGGGTGGTGATGGCGGCGCACAGCAGGGCGGTCGCGAGGATTTTTTTCATGGGAACTCCCGATCAGGTCATGGTCAACGAAAGAAATGCGCCTGCAAAAAGGCGCGGGCGTGATTCTAGACGTCCATAAGACGTTTCAGGCGCCGGTTTGGTTGACGACCAGTGGGTGTAAAGGCCTCAAGCGGGAGCGAACAAATCGACCCGGTCGGTGATGATGCCGTCCAGTCCCAGACCCAGCAGGCGCTGGGCCGCGGCCTCGTCGTTGACCGTGTAGCACAGGCAGCGCAGGCCGGCCTGGCGTGCCTGTGCGAGGCTGCTTGCATCCCACAGCGTGTGGTTGCAGACCACAGCCACGCAGCCCAGCGCGACGGCGGTGTCCAGCCAGCCGGGACGCAGCGTATCGAGCAAGAGCCCGCGTGGCAGCTCCGGCGCCGTGCTACGTGCGCCCTCCAGTGCTTCTGGCTGGAAGGAGGTCAGCAGCGGCGGGATGGCCTGGCCCTGCCACAGCTGTGCGGCTGCCAGGGCCACGACCTCGCCGGTGCGGCGGTCGCTGCCCGGCGTGGGCTTGATCTCGATGTTGAGGTGATGCCCATTGCGCAGGCAGTAGTGGGCGACGGCCTGCAGCGTGGGCAGGGGCTCGCCAGCGTAGGCGCGGCTGTGCCAGTTGCCAGCGTCGAGCTGCGAAAGGTTCTGCCAGGGTTGTTCGCCAGCCGTGCCTTTGCCGTTGCTGGTGCGCTCCAAAGTGGCGTCGTGCAGCAGGAAGGGCACGCCGTCGGCGCTGAGCTTCACATCGCATTCGAACATGCGGTAACCGTGCGTGGCGCCCAGGCGGAAGGCGGCCAGCGTGTTCTCGGGTGCCAGCTTGCCAGCTCCCCGATGGGCGATCCAGCGCGGGTAGGGCCAGCGTTGTGCGTCCACCCCGCTCATAGGCGCTTGCCGCTCACTGCATCGAAGCTGTGCAGGCGGTCGGCCTGCGGCACCACATGCAGGGTGCTGCCGATGCTGGGCGCTGCCCCTGTTTTTTCGTCCGTGCGCACGATCAGCTGCTCGCTGCCCAGGCGGGTGTAGAGCAGGCGCTCGGCACCCAGCATTTCGATGGCTTCCACCTGCACGCTCCAGCCATCTGACGCGGCAGTCGGCACGACGTGCAGGTGCTCGGGGCGGATACCCAGCACGGTGCCGACCTTCACATGGGGCGCGCTGCTCAGCAGGTTCATGGGCGGCGCGCCGATGAAGCTGGCGACGAAGGTGGAGGCTGGCCGGTGGTAGACCTCTTCGGGGGTGCCGAACTGCTCCATGCGCCCGGCGTTCATGACGATCATGCGCTGCGCCAGGGTCATGGCCTCGACCTGGTCATGCGTGACGAAGAGCGAGGTGATGCCGAGTTCGCGGTGCAGCTTCTGGATCTCCAGGCGGGTCTGCGCGCGTAGCTTGGCGTCGAGGTTGGACAGCGGTTCGTCGAAGAGGAAAACCTGGGGCTGGCGCACGATGGCGCGACCCATGGCCACGCGCTGGCGCTGGCCACCGGAGAGTTCACGCGGCTTGCGCGCCAGGAAAGGCGCCAGCTCGAGGATGCCGGCCGCCTTGTCGACCCGGGCGCGGATCTCGTCCTTGGGTACCTTGGCGATCTTCAGGCCATAGGCCATGTTGTCGAAGACGCTCATGTGCGGATAAAGCGCGTAATTCTGGAACACCATGGCGATGTCGCGCGCGGCGGGCTCCAGCTCGTTGACCACGCGCTCACCGATACAGATCTCGCCGCCGCTGATTTCCTCCAGCCCGGCCACCATGCGCAGCAGAGTGGATTTGCCGCAGCCCGAGGGGCCGACGATGACGATGAATTCGCCGTCCGCGATGGACGCGTTGACGCCGTGGATGACCTGGTTGGCCTTGGGGCCATGACCGTAGCGCTTGATGACGTTGGAGAGGGTGAGTGAGGCCATAGTCGTTCTGCTTTATTTTTCCGTGTCCACGAGGCCCTTGACGAACCATTTCTGCATGAGGATGACCACCAGGGCCGGCGGGATCATGGCCAGGATGGCCGTGGCCATGACCACGTTCCATTCCACATAGACCTCACCAAAGATGGCGCGCTTGATGCCCAGCACCACCGGGTACATGTTTTCGTTGGTGGTGACCAGCAGTGGCCAGAGGTACTGGTTCCAGCCGTAGATGAACTGGATCATAAAGAGCGCGGCGATCGAGGTCTTGGACAGGGGCAGCAGCACGTCCCAGAAGAAGCGCATGGGGCCGGCGCCATCCATGCGCGCGGCTTCCACCAGTTCGTCGGGCACGGTGAGGAAAAACTGGCGGAACAGGAAGGTGGCGGTGGCTGAGGCGATCAGAGGGATGGTCAGGCCGGCATAGGTGTTGAGCATGCCCAGATCGGAGGCCACCTGGTAGGTCGGGCCGATGCGCACCTCCACCGGCAGCATCAGCGTGACAAAGATCATCCAGAACACCAGGCCGCGTGCCGGGAAGCGGAAGTAGACGATGGCGAAGGCCGACAGCAGGGATATGGCGATCTTGCCCAGCGCGATCACCATGGCGCTGACGAAGCTGACCCAGAGCATGGGGGCTACCGGCGCGATGGTGGAGCCCCCCGAGGTCTTGCCGCCGAAGAGGGCCAGGCGATAACTCTCGATGAAATTGCCGCCCGGCCACAGGGACAGCGGGTTGCTCGTGGAAATCTGTTCCGCCGTCTGGGTCGAACCGATGAAGGTGACCAGCACAGGAAACACCACCACCAGCACGCCGACGATGAGGATGGCGTGGGACAGGAAAGTCAGCCAGGGGCGTCGTTCGATCATTTCAGTATTGAACCTTTTTCTCGACGAAGCGGAACTGGAGCACGGTCAGTGCGACCACGATGAGCATCAGGATCACCGACTGGGCGGCCGAGCCGCCCATGTCCAGGGCCTTGAAGCCGTCGTAGTAGACCTTGTAGACCAGGATGGCGGTGTCCTTGCCCGGGCCGCCGTGGGTGGCCGCATCAACGATGGCGAAGGTGTCGAAGAAGGCGTAGACGACGTTGATCACCAGCAGGAAGAAAGTGGTGGGCGACAGCAGGGGAAAGACGATGGTCCAGAAGCGGTGCCAGGGCGAGGCACCGTCGATGGTGGAGGCTTCGATCAAGGATTGCGGGATGGATTGCAGCCCGGCCAGGAAGAAGAGGAAGTTGTAGGAGATCTGCTTCCACACCGCAGCCATCACGATGAGTGCCATGGCGTGGTCGGGATTGAGCAGGTGGTCCCATTCCATGCCCATGGCCTTGAGCGCATAGGCCACCACCCCGTAGGGTGAGGCGAACATCAGCAGCCACAGCACACCGGCAACCACCGGCGCGACCGCGTAAGGCCAGATCAGCAGCGTCTTGTAGACCGTGGCACCGCGGATCACACGGTTGGCCATCACGGCCAGCAACAGGGCGATGACCAGGCCACAGCCGGCCACGAGGACCGAGAACAGGGCCGTGGTCTTGAAGGACGCCAGGTAGCTCGCGTCGTTGAAGAGGCGCTCAAAGTTTTCCAGGCCCACGAATTCGGTCGAGGTGCCAAAGGCATCCTGGCTCAGCACGCTCTGGTAGAGCGCCTGGGCGGCCGGCCAGAAGAAGAAGACCAGCACCACCACCATCTGCGGTGCCACCAGCAGCCAGGGCAGCCACCAGGATTTGAAACGGACGCGTTTTTCCATATCGCGATTGTGCCCTTGCTAAAAGAAACACCCTCCCCGCTGGGCGGGGAGGGCTGGGGAGGGGGCCGTCAATGCAACTTGCGAAGCAAATAAGGGCTCAGCCCTTATTTGCTTTCTGGAAGCGTTCGAGCTGCTCGTTGCCGCGCTTGATGGCGGCGTCCAGGGCTTCCTTGGCGCCCTTCTTGCCCGACCAGACGCCTTCGAGTTCCTCGTCAACGATGGTGCGGATCTGCACGAAGTTGCCCAGGCGCACGCCGCGCGACTTGTCGGTGGTCTTGCGGATCATCTGCGTGACCGAGACGTCGGTGCCGGGGTTCTTCTTGTAGAAACCGGACTTGTCCGTCAGTTCGAACGAGGCCTTGGTCACGGGCAGGTAACCGGTGCGCTGGTGGCTGGCGGCGGCCACTTCAGGCTTGGACAGGTGGGCGAAGAACTGGGCCACGCCCTTGTACTCCTCGGCCTTCTTGCCGGACATGACCCAGAGGCTGGCGCCGCCGATCACGGTGTTCTGCGGTGCACCCGGAACGTCCGGGTAATAGGGCAGGGTGCCGATGCCGTAGCCGAACTTGCCGTTGCGCACCACGTTGCCATACAGGGCCGAGGAGCCGGTCATCATGGCGCATTCACCCGAGACAAAGGTGGCGTCGGGCGCGTTGCCACGGCCTTTGTAGACGAACAGGCCCTGCTTGGCCATGTTGGCCAGGTTTTCGATGTGGCGCACGTGCAGCGGCGTGTCGAAGGCCAGGCGCGTGTCCAGGCCGCCGAAACCGTTGTTCTTGGTCGCGAACAGCACGTTGTGCCAGGCCGAGAAGCTCTCGAGCTGGGTCCAGCTGGCCCAGCTGGTGGTGAAGGGGCACTTGTGGCCGGAAGCCTTGAGCTTGGCGGCGGCCAGGGCCACTTCGGGCCAGGTGGTCGGCGGCTTGTCGGCGTCCAGGCCGGCAGCCTTGAAAGCGTCCTTGTTGTAGTGGAAGACCGGGGTCGAGCTGTTGAAGGGGAAGCTCAGCATCTGGCCGTTGGGGGCGGTGTAATAACCAGCGACGGCAGGCACGTAGGCGTTGGGGTCGAAGCTCACGCCGGCCTTTTTCATGACTTCTGCCACGGGCACGATGGCGCCCTTGCTGGCCATCATGGTGGCGGTGCCCACTTCAAAGACCTGCAGGATGTGCGGTGCATTGCCGGCGCGGAAGGCGGCGATGGCCGCCGTCATGGATTCGTCATAGCTGCCCTTGAAGGTGGGGACGATCTTGTAGTCCTTCTGGCTGGCGTTGTAGTCCTTGGCCAGGTCGTTGACCCATTCGCCCAGGGCGCCGCCCATGGAATGCCACCATTGGATCTCGGTCTGGGCCTGGGCGGCGGGGGACAGCAGCAGGGCCGACAGGGCGACGGCGCTCAGTTGCACGGGAAATTTCATGAAATGCTCCTTGTGGACAAGCCTGCCAGACTAGGCGGCAAATGTGACAAGCAGATTAAGCCTCGGTTACGGTCATCTTCGGATGCGGGGTTTCCATGATGCGGACAGGGCCCCGATGCGCTTGTTATCCGCCCTTTGTTGCACTGCGGTAACATCTCGCCTCAGCCGGTTGTACCGTTCTGGCTGATATTCCAGATTGCCATGAACGCACCGACTCCGCTAGCACAATTCGTGGACACAGCCGGCCACGCGCCGCATGGGCACGAGCGCATCCGCGAAATCCCCTACAACTACACCTCCTTCTCCGACCGAGAGATCGTCATCCGTCTGCTCGGCTCCCGGGCCTGGGACGTGTTGAACCAGCTGCGCGAGGAGCGCCGTACTGGCCGTTCGGCCCGCATGCTCTACGAAGTGCTGGGCGACATCTGGGTGGTGCAGCGCAACCCCTATCTGCAGGACGACCTGCTGGACAACCCCAAGCGCCGTCAGCTGCTGGTGGATGCCTTGCAGCATCGCCTGGGCGAGGTACAGAAGCGCCGCACCCCGCAGGCCGATCCGCAGCGCGACGCGCTGGTGGGCGAACTGCTGGAAGCGGCCAGCCGCGCGGTCCAGGCCTTTGACGCTTCTTTCCAGAAAATTGCCGCGCTGCGCCGCAAGGCCCAGCGCACGCTCAGCCGCCTGACCGCCAAGGACAACGTCAAGTTCGACGGCCTGAGCCGTGTCTCGCATGTGACCGACGCCACCGATTGGCGCGTGGAGTACCCCTTCGTGGTGCTCACGCCCGACAGCGAGGCCGAGATGGCGCGCCTGGTCAAGGGCTGTATCGAGCTGGGCCTGACCATCATCCCGCGCGGGGGCGGCACCGGTTACACCGGCGGCGCCGTGCCGCTGACCTGGAAGAGCGCGGTGATCAACACCGAGAAGCTCGAGGCCATGACCGAGGTCGAGATGGTGCAGCTGCCGGGGCTGGACAAGCCCGTGCCCACCATCTGGACCGAAGCCGGCGTGGTCACGCAACGTGTGGCCGATGCCGCCGAGCGCGGCGGGTTTGTCTTCGCCGTGGATCCGACTTCGGCCGAGGCATCCTGCGTGGGCGGCAACATCGCGATGAACGCGGGCGGCAAGAAGGCCGTGCTCTGGGGCACGGCGCTGGACAACCTGGCCAGCTGGCGCATGGTCACGCCCGACGCGGGCTGGCTGGAAGTCACGCGCCTGAACCACAACCTGGGCAAGATCCACGACGCCGAGGTCGCCAGCTTCGAGCTCAAGTACTTCGAAGCCGACGGCAAGAAGCTGGTGAAGACCGAGCGCCTGGACATTCCAGGCCCGAGCTTCCGCAAGGAAGGGCTGGGCAAGGACGTGACGGATAAGTTCCTGGCGGGCCTGCCCGGCATCCAGAAAGAAGGCTGCGACGGCCTGATCACCAGCAGCCGCTGGGTGGTGCACCGCATGCCGGCCCACACCCGCACGGTCTGCCTGGAGTTCTTCGGCCACGCGCGCAACGCGGTGCCCAGCATTGTCGAGATCAAGGACTTCATGTTCGCCGAGCAGAAACGCAGCGGCGTGCTGCTGGCCGGCCTGGAGCACCTGGACGACCGTTATCTGAAGGCCGTGGGTTACGCCACCAAGAGCAAGCGCGGTGGCCTGCCCAAGATGGTGCTGATCGGCGACATCGTGGGCGACGATACCGACGCCGTGGCGCGCGCCACCAGCGAGGTGGTGCGCATCGCCAATTCACGTAGCGGTGAGGGTTTCATCGCCATCAGCGCCGAGGCGCGCAAGAAGTTCTGGCTGGACCGCAAGCGCACGGCCGCCATCAGCAAGCACACCAACGCCTTCAAGATCAACGAGGACGTGGTGATCCCGCTGCCGCGCATGGCCGAGTACACGGACGGCATCGAGCGCATCAACATCGAGCTCTCGCTGCGCAACAAGATCCAGCTGGCCGACGAGCTGGAGTATTTCTTCACGGAAGGCAATTTGCCCCTGGGCAAGCTCGACGACGCCAGCGAGATCGCTTCGGCCGAGCTGCTGGAAGACCGTGTGGCGCAGGCCCTGGCCCTGGTACGCGAGGTGCGCACCCAATGGCAGGGCTGGCTGAAGGACGTGGACGCGCTGTTCCCGCAGCTGCAGGACCACAGCCTGCGGGCCAGCTGGAAGACGCAGATCCGCGCGCCCCTGCAGGACATCTTCACCGGCGGTGCCTTCGCGCCCATCCTGGCCGAATGCCAGGCCATCCACCAGCGTGTGCTCAAGGGACGGGTCTGGGTGGCGCTGCACATGCATGCCGGTGACGGCAATGTGCACACCAACATCCCCGTCAACAGCGACGATTACGAGATGCTGCAGGCCGCGCATGGTGCGGTCAAGCGCATCATGGCGCTGGCGCGCTCGCTCGACGGTGTGATTTCCGGCGAGCACGGCATCGGCATCACCAAGCTCGAGTTCCTGAGTGATGCGGAGCTCAAACCCTTTGCCGATTACAAGCAGCGCATCGACCCCGAAGGCCACTTCAACCGCGGCAAGCTGCTGCGCGAAGCCGCCCATCCGGCCGACCTGACCAACGCCTACACGCCCAGCTTCGGTCTCATGGGCCATGAGTCGCTGATCATGCAGCAGAGCGACATCGGCGCCATCGCCGACAGCGTCAAGGACTGCCTGCGCTGCGGCAAGTGCAAGCCCGTGTGCTCGACCCACGTGCCGCGCGCCAACCTGCTCTACAGCCCGCGCAACAAGATCCTGGCGACCTCGTTGCTGGTCGAGGCCTTCCTTTACGAAGAACAGACCCGCCGTGGCGTGAGCATCAAGCACTGGCAGGAGTTCGAGGATGTGGCCGACCACTGCACGGTCTGCCACAAATGCCTCTCGCCCTGCCCGGTCAAGATCGACTTTGGCGACGTGTCGATGAACATGCGCAACCTGTTGCGCAAGATGGGACAGAAGTCCTTCCGTCCCGGCAATGCGGCGGCGATGTTCTTCCTCAACGCCACCAACCCCGAGACCATCAAGCTGATGCGCTCGGCCATGGTGAACGTGGGTTTCAAGGCCCAGCGCCTGGCCAACCAGCTGCTGCGCACCCTGGCGCGTCGCCAGACGGCCAGGCCGCCGGCGACCGTGGGCACCGCGCCTATCAAGCAGCAGGTCATCCATTTCATCAACAAGAAGATGCCCGGTGGCCTGCCCAAGAAGACCGCGCGCGCGCTGCTGGACATCGAGGACGCCGACTACGTCCCAATCATCCGCGACCCGCAGGCCACTACGGCCGAGACCGAGGCGGTGTTCTATTTCCCGGGCTGCGGTTCCGAGCGCCTGTTCAGCCAGGTGGGTCTGGCCACGCAAGCCATGCTCTGGCATGCGGGTGTGCAGACCGTGTTGCCGCCGGGGTACCTCTGCTGTGGTTACCCGCAACGCGGCAGCGGCCAGTTCGACAAGGCCGAGAAGATGATCACGGACAACCGTGTGCTCTTCCATCGCGTGGCCAACACCCTGAATTACCTGGACATCAAGACCGTGGTGGTGAGCTGCGGCACCTGCTATGACCAGCTGCAGGGCTACAAGTTCGAGGAGATCTTCCCGGGCTGCCGCATCATCGACATCCACGAGTACCTGCTGGAAAAGGGCATCAAGCTCAGCGGGGCTCAGGGCGGTTACCTCTACCATGAGCCGTGCCACAACCCCATGAAGCAGGGCGACTCGATGAAGACGGTACGCACCCTGCTGGCGGGCGACTCGAAGGACAACGTCCTCAAGAGCGACCGCTGCTGCGGTGAGTCCGGCACTCTGGGTGTGACCCGGCCCGATGTGTCCACCCAGGTGCGCTTCCGCAAGGAAGAGGAGATCCGCAAGGGTGAAACCGAGCTGCGCGAGGCCGGCCTGGTGGGTGCGAAGGACAACGTCAAGATCCTGACCAGCTGCCCCAGCTGCCTGCAGGGCCTGAACCGCTACGGCAACGATCTGCAGAACGGCCTGCTGGAGGCCGATTACATCGTGGTCGAGATGGCGCGCCAGATCCTGGGCGAGCAGTGGATGCCCGAGTACGTGGCCGCGGCCAATGCCGGCGGGATCGAGCGCGTGTTGGTCTAAGTTAGAACGTTAAACGGAGACTTCCATGGCAGGTTTGCAAGCCGGCGCCCCGACGCCACAGGATCTCACGGTGCACAGCAAGTCGCGTGTGCTGGAGGTCAGCTTTTCCGACGGCAAGACCTTTCGCCTGCCTTTCGAGCTGATGCGCATCTACTCGCCCTCGGCTGAGGTGCAGGGCCATGGCCCGGGCCAGGAAGTGCTGCAGACCGGCAAGCGCAACGTGGAGCTGGCGGATTTGGAGCCCGTGGGCAACTACGCCGTGAAACCCGTCTTCTCGGACGGCCACGATAGCGGCATCTTTTCCTGGGATTACCTCTATTTCCTCGGTTCGCAGCAGGAACAGCTCTGGGCCGATTACGAGGCCCGCCTCAAGGCGGCCGGTGTGGACCGCGATGCGCCCATGCCCGAAAAAGCCGGTCACGGCTGCAGCACCCATTGACCATGAGCAGTACCCATTTCGGCTTCGAGACGGTCGACGAGACTGAAAAAGCGCGCCGTGTGCGCGGTGTGTTCGATTCGGTGGCGTCCAAATACGACGTCATGAACGACCTGATGTCCGCCGGACTGCACCGGCTCTGGAAGGCCTACACCGTGACGGTGGCCAAGCTCAAGGAAGGCGACCGCGCGCTGGACATCGCCGGTGGCACCGGTGACCTGGCCCTGGCTTTTGCCAAGAAAGTCGGCAAGACGGGCCAGGTGGTGCATACGGACATCAACGAAGCCATGCTGCGCGTGGGCCGCGACCGCCTGATCGACGCCGGGGTGGTGTTGCCCACCGTGGTTTGCGACGCCGAGAAACTGCCCTTCCCGGACCGCCATTTCGATCTGGTCAGCGTGGCTTTTGGCCTGCGCAACATGACCCACAAGGACCAGGCCCTGGCCGAGATGTGCCGGGTGCTCAAGCCCGGCGGCAAGTTGCTGGTGCTGGAGTTCTCCAAAGTCGCGCCGCCCCTGGCCAAGGCCTACGACTGGTATTCCTTCAAGATCCTGCCCCAGCTGGGCAAGCTGGTGGCCGGCGACGCCGACAGCTACCGCTACCTGGCGGAGTCCATCCGCATGCATCCAGGCCAGGAAGAACTCAAGGCCATGATGAAAAAAGCCGGATTCGGTCATGTGGATTTTCACAACATGAGTGGCGGTGTGGTGGCACTTCATGTTGGAATCAGGTGCTGACATCCCGTTTTGAGTTAATCAGGGGATGCGGCACCCACAAGGTATTTTTGGAGCAAACATGAAATTCTGGCCTCTCGCCCTGTCGCTGGTCCTGGCCCTGGGCACTGTCAACGTCGAGGCCAAGCGCCTGGGCGGCGGCAAATCGGTCGGCAAGCAGTCGAGCAATGTGACGCAGCGCGAGGCCGCCCCGACGGCGCCGACGCAAAACACAGCCGCGCCCAAGCCCGCTCCGACAGCCCCCGCAGCCGCTCCGGCCCCTGCGCCCAAGAAACCCTGGGGTGCCATGCTGGGTGGCCTGGCTGCCGGCCTGGGCCTGGCCTGGCTGGCCAGTTCCCTGGGCATGGGCGAGGCCTTTGGCCAGTTCATGCTGATCGCTCTGGTGGTGTTGCTGGCCATGATGGCCTTTGGCTGGTTCATGCGCAGCCGGCGACCGGCGACCCCGGCCACCGGCCGCTACGCCTTCCAGGGCGCCGGTGTCGGTGACGTGGCCACGGCCAGCCCGGCCTACCGTCCGGAAAATGTCGGCAACGACGCCTCGGCACGCCCCTGGGAGCGCAACCAGACCGCTTTCGACGGTTCCGCACAGGGCGCTTCCGGCGTCGTCATCGGTTCGGCCCTGCCCAGCACCTGGAGCATCCCGGCCGGTTTTGACGCCGACGGTTTCCTCAAGGCGGCCAAGAGCAACTTCATCCTGCTGCAGGCGGCCTGGGACAAGGCCGACATGGGCACCTTGCGTTCCATGATGACCGACGACATGCTGGCCGAAATCAGCGCCCAGCTGGCCGAACGTGAGGCTCACACGGGCGGCGCCGTGAACCTGACCGATGTGCAGATGCTGCAGGCCCAACTGCTGGGCATCGAGGAGCTGGGCGACGGTTACATGGCCAGCGTCGAGTTCTCCGGCATGATCCGCGAGACCCCGCAGGCCAGCCCCAGCCCCTTCCGTGAGGTCTGGAACATGGTCAAGCCTCGCGACGGCAGCGGTGGCTGGCTGGTGGCAGGGGTGCAAGCCCTGCAGTAAGAAGCGAAGAGCAGCGCTCTTTTCAATCAATAATCGGGGACTATGGCAACACAGTCCCCTTTTTCATTGCTGGAAGACGCTTTCCAGAAGCTCGGCACCACCCTGCAGCCGCCCGCCTGGGCCGTGCAGGAGGTGCAGCGACGTATCGTGCTGCTGCTCAACCACGTGCTGATGCAGGAACCCGAGGCCATGGCTCGACTGGCCCGGCAAAAGGGCAGGGTGGTGCTGTTCCACTGGCGCGAATTCGAATTCAAGCTGCAGCTCACGCCGGCCGGCCTGCTGGACCTGGCCGCGGCCGATGCCCCGTCCGACCTGACCCTGGCCGTGACCGAAACCTCCCCGATGGCGCTGGTGCAGGCCACCCTGGCCGGTGACAAGCCGCCCGTGCGCATCGAAGGCGATGTGCAACTGGCGGCCGAGATCAACTGGCTGGTCGATCATGTGCGCTGGGATATCGAGGAAGACCTGGCCCGCCTGATCGGCGACGCGCCGGCCCACGGCCTGGCGCAGGCCGCGCGCCGCACCCTGGAGGTGCTGCGGGGTTGGTTGCAGAAGGCGAAGCCCGGAGCCGCCGAATGACCCGGCTGCTGCGCGGCACCTACATCGTCTGGATCGTGCTGCGCTACGGTCTGGACGGGCTGGTCCTGACGAGTTTCCAGAAACCCTGGTTGCGGGTGATCGCACGCATCGTCTCGTTTGGCCGTAACCTGGACGCGCCGCGCGGCCAGCGCCTGCGTGAGGCGCTGGAGCGTCTGGGCCCGATCTTCGTGAAATTCGGCCAGGTGCTCTCCACACGGCGCGACCTGCTGCCCGCGGACATGGCCGACGAACTGGCCAAGCTGCAGGACCGCGTGCCGCCTTTCCCCTCCGAGGTGGCCGTGGCCACGATCGAACGCGCTTTCCGCAAGCCGGTGGCCCAGATCTTCAGCGAATTCGAGCGCGTGCCAGTGGCCAGCGCCTCGATTGCCCAGGTGCATTTCGCCAAATTGATCGACCGCGACGGGCATGAGCGCGAAGTGGCCGTCAAGGTGCTGCGCCCGGGCATGCTGCCGGCCATCGAGAAGGACCTGAGCCTGATGCGCCTCATGGCCGGCTGGGTGGAAAGCCTCTCGGCCGATGGCAAACGCCTCAAGCCGCGCGAGGTGGTGGCCGAGTTCGACAAATACCTGCACGACGAGCTGGACCTGGTGCGCGAAGCCGCCAGCGCCGCCCAGCTGCGTCGCAATATGGACGGCCTGGACCTGGTGCTGATCCCCGAGATGTTCTGGGACTATTGCCACAGCGATGTCATCGTGATGGAACGCATGAAAGGCATCCCGATCAGCCAGACCGCGCGCCTGCGCGAGGCCGGTGTCGACATGAAGAAGCTGGCGCGCGACGGGGTCACCATCTTCTTCACCCAGGTCTTCCGTGACGGCTTCTTCCACGCCGACATGCACCCGGGCAACATTTTCATCAGCACCGACCCGGCCACCTTCGGGCGCTACATCTCGCTGGACTTCGGCATCGTGGGCACGCTGACCGAGTACGACAAGGAGTATCTGGCGCAGAACTTCACGGCCTTCTTCCGGCGTGATTACAAGCGCGTGGCCGAGCTGCACATCGAGTCGGGCTGGGTGCCGCCGCGCACGCGCGTGGACGAGCTCGAGTCCGCCATCCGCGCCGTCTGCGAACCCTATTTCGACCGGCCGCTCAAGGAGATCTCGCTGGGCATGGTGCTCATGCGCCTGTTCCAGACCTCGCGCCGTTTCCATGTGGAGATCCAGCCCCAGCTGGTGCTGCTGCAGAAGACCCTGCTCAATATCGAGGGCCTGGGCCGCGAGCTCGACCCCGAATTGGACCTCTGGAGTACGGCCAAGCCCTTCCTGGAGAAGTGGATGACCGACCAGATCGGTCCGCGCAAGCTGCTGGAAGAGCTCAAGAACCAGGCCCCGCGTTACGCCAAGATGCTGCCGGACCTGCCGCGCCTGCTGCACGATTTCCTCAAGCAGGGGGCCGGTGGCCGGGACCGGCGCGAGCTGGAGGCGCTGCTGGCCGAGCAACGCCGCACCAACCGCCTGCTGCAGGCCCTGATCTACGCGGGCATAGGTTTTGCTCTGGGATTGATCGTCGTTCAGATGGTGATCCGCTTCCAGCTGTTTTAGGGATAATCCCGAGCCAAATTCCCAGGAGACCAAGGTGCTGCTGACCCTCGTCATTGTTTACCTGCTGGTGACCATCGCCATCGGCCTGTGGGCCGCCAAACGGGTCAAGAGCTCGGCCGATTTCGCCATCGCCGGGCGCCGCCTGCCGCTGGTCATGATCGTCACCACCACCTTCGCGACCTGGTTCGGCTCCGAGGTGGTGCTGGGCATCCCCGCCAAGTTTGTGGGTGGCGGTCTGGGCAGCGTGGTGGAAGACCCCTTCGGCGCGGGTTCCTGTCTGATCCTGGTGGGCATTTTCTTCGCCGCCAAGCTCTACCGCATGACGCTGCTGACCATCAGCGACTTCTTTCGCGAGCGTTATGGCCGCGGCGTGGAGGTTATCTGCTCGCTCATCATCATGTTGAGCTACCTGGGTTGGGTCTCGGCCCAGGTCACGGCCCTGGGCCTGGTGTTCAACCTGCTCTCAGGCGGGGCCATCAGCATCCCCGTGGGCATGGTGATCGGTGTGGTCTCGGTGCTGGCCTACACGCTGTTCGGCGGCATGTGGTCCGTGGCCCTGACCGACTTCATCCAGATGATCATCCTGGTGGTCGGCCTGAGCATCCTGGCCATCTTCGCAGGCAATCTGGCCGGCGGGGCCGACAAGGTGGTGGCCCTGGCCGTGAGCCGTGACATGTTCAACTTCCTGCCCGAGCCCAGCTTCAAAGACGTGGTGTTCTTCTTTGCCGCGGCCATCACCATGATGCTGGGTTCCATCCCCCAGCAGGACGTGTTCCAGCGCGTGATGTCGGCAGACAGCGAAAAATCGGCTTCGCGCGGCGCCATCATCGGCGGGGCGCTCTACATCCTGTTCGCCTTCGTGCCCATGTTTCTGGTGGTCAGCGCCCTGATCATCATGCCCGAGCAGGCCGACGCGCTGATCAAGGAAGATCCGCAGAAGGTGTTGCCCACCCTGGTGATGGAGAAGATGCCTTTCATCATGCAGGTGCTCTTCTTTGGTGCGCTGTTGTCGGCCATCAAGTCCTGCGCCTCGGCCACGTTGCTGGCGCCCAGTGTGACCTTCGTGGAGAACATCTGGCGCCAGTTCAACCCCCATATGGGCGACAAGCAGGAGTTGAAGACCATGCGCATCACCGTACTGGTCTTCAGCACCCTGGTGCTGCTCTACGCGATCAAGATGCAGGGCAGTTCGATCTATGAAATGGTGTCCGGCGCCTACCAGGTCACCCTGGTCGGGGCCTTTGTGCCCCTGACTTTCGGCCTGTACTGGAAACGGGCCACGACCCAGGGTGCCTTGTTCTCCATCGTGCTGGGCCTGCTGACCTGGGGGGTTTTCCTGGCCACTCCGGCCGGCGCGGAGTTTCCCGCCCAGCTGGCGGGCGTGCTGGCTGCGCTGACGGGCATGCTGGTGGGCTCGCTCGGTCCCCAGGCCATCGTCAACCAGCACGCCGGGCACCACAAGCTGGTCGGGCTGGGCTAAGAAGGCCCCCGGAAGGGCTTGATTAGGAGGCGGCCGCCTATAATTGCGGGTTTTCCGCAGTTCGCCCGGTCGCTGGTAGGCGACGCGACGCGCGGACACCCGGTAGACCCTTCCTAACCCTCCTTCGAGCCATGCCTATTTACGCCTACAAATGTGAATCCTGCGGTGCCGCCAAGGATGTGCTGCAGAAGATCTCTGACCCGACCCTGAGCGACTGCCCGGCCTGTGGCAAACCGACTTTCCGCAAGCAGGTCACGGCTGCCGGCTTTCAACTCAAGGGCAGCGGCTGGTACGCCACCGATTTCCGGGGTGGCGCTGCTCCTGCCGCCACCGCCCCCGCTGCTGCGACCGCGACCAGCGAGGCTCCGGCTGCGGCCGCACCGGCCAGCCACAGTTGCGGCACGGGCTGCGGTTGCGCTTGATGGCCATGGCCAAATTCCGCAAATGGCTGTTCGCGGGCCTGCTGGTGCTGGCCCCGCTGGGCATCACCGTCTGGGTGCTGGAATGGGTGGTGTCCACGCTGGACCAGACCCTGCGCATCCTGCCTGCCTCCTGGCAGCCCGACCAATGGCTGGGTCTGCACATTCCCGGCCTGGGGGTGATCTTCGCCCTGGCCGTGGTGCTGGCCATCGGCGCCCTGACCTCGAATTTCATCGGTAACCAGCTGCTCAGCTGGTGGAATGCCCTGCTGCACCGCATCCCGGTGGTGCGCTCCATCTATTCCGGCGTCAAGCAAGTCTCGGACACCCTGTTTTCCGAGAAAGGCAATGCCTTTCGCCAGGCCGTGCTGGTGCAGTGGCCGCGCGAGGGCATGTGGACCATCGGTTTCGTGACCGGCGTGCCTGGTGGCGACCTGCTCAACCATCTGCCGGGCGAGTACCTGAGCGTTTACGTTCCGACCACACCCAACCCCACGGGCGGCTACTTCGTGATGATCAAGGCCAGCGATTGCATCGTGCTGGACATGAACGTCGACGAGGCGCTGACCTATGTGATCTCCATGGGCGTGATCGTCCCCGGCTCTGCGAAGAAGCCGGCCGAGCCCGGCCAGCCTCCCCATCCCTGATTTCCTGAAAGAGTAAGCCCCATGGCCATGCGTTCCCACTACTGCGGTCTCGTGACCGAAGCCCTGCTGGGCCAGACCGTCACCCTGTGCGGTTGGGTCAACCGCCGGCGCGACCACGGCGGCGTGATCTTCGTCGACCTGCGTGACCGCGAGGGTTATGTGCAGGTCGTGTGCGACCCGGACCGCGCCGAGATGTTCAAGGCCGCCGAAGATCTGCGCAACGAGTTCTGCATCCAGGTCAAAGGCCTGGTGCGCGCACGTCCGGCCGGCACCACCAACGACAGCCTCAAGAGCGGCAAGATCGAGGTGCTGTGCCATGAGCTGACCGTGCTCAACCCCTCGGTCACGCCCCCGTTCCAGCTCGACGAGGACAACCTCTCAGAGACCACGCGCCTCACGCACCGCGTGCTCGACCTGCGCCGTCCCTATATGCAGAACAACCTGATGCTGCGTTACAAGGTGGCCATGGAGGTGCGCAAGTTCCTCGACGCCAACGGTTTCGTGGACATCGAGACGCCCATGCTGACCAAGAGCACGCCCGAAGGCGCGCGCGACTACCTTGTGCCCAGCCGCGTGCACGACGGCCAGTTCTTCGCGCTGCCGCAGTCGCCCCAGCTGTTCAAGCAGTTGCTCATGGTGGCCGGTTTCGACCGTTATTACCAGATCACCAAGTGCTTCCGTGACGAGGACCTGCGCGCCGACCGTCAGCCCGAGTTCACGCAGATCGATATCGAGACGTCCTTCCTGAGCGAGCAGGACATCCGCGACATGTTCCAGGGCATGATCACGACGGTGTTCAAGAACACCATCGGCGTGGACCTGGGCGAGTTCCCGGTCATGACTTACCAGGACGCCATGCACCTGTACGGTTCGGACAAGCCCGACCTGCGTGTGAAGCTGCAGTTCACCGAACTCACCGATGTGATGAAGGACGTGGACTTCAAGGTCTTCTCGGGCGCCGCCAACATGGTGGGCGGTCGTGTGGTGGCCCTGCGTGTGCCGGGTGGTTCGGTCGAAGGCGGCGGCATCAGCCGCGGCGAGATCGACGCCTATACCGAATTCGTCAAGATCTACGGCGCCAAGGGCCTGGCCTATATCCGCGTCAATGAAGTGAGCAAGGGCCGCGATGGCCTGCAGTCGCCCATCGTCAAGAACATCCATGACGCCGCGCTGGCCGAGGTACTCAAGCGCACGGGTGCCCAGGACGGCGACCTGATCTTCTTCGGTGCTGACAAGGCCAAGATCGTCAACGATGCCATCGGTGCGCTGCGCATCAAGATCGGCCACAGCGAGTTCGGCAAGAAGAACGGCCTGTTCGAAGCCCGTTGGGCGCCGATGTGGGTGGTGGATTTCCCCATGTTCGAGTTCGACGAGGAAAACCAGCGCTACACCGCCGTGCACCACCCCTTCACCGCGCCCAAGGCCGGCCACGAGGACTGGATGGTCACCGCGCCGGAGAAATGCATCTCGCAGGGTTACGACATGGTGCTCAACGGCTGGGAAATGGGGGGCGGCTCGGTCCGTATCCACCGCGCCGACGTGCAGCAGAAGGTGTTCGACGCGCTCAAGATCACGCCCGAGGAAGCCAAACTCAAGTTCGGCTTCCTGCTGGATGCGCTGCAGTACGGCGCCCCGCCGCACGGCGGCCTGGCCTTTGGCCTGGACCGTATCGTCACGCTGATGACCGGTGCCGAATCGATCCGCGACGTGATCGCCTTCCCCAAGACCCAGCGTGCCCAGTGTCTGCTCACGCAGGCCCCGAGCCCGGTGGACGAGAAGCAGCTGCGCGAGCTGCACATCCGCTTGCGCAACCCGGACGCTGTGAAGCCGGCTTGAATTTCCCGGGCTCCTGCCTTGGTGCAGAATCAAAGGGCGCTCAAGTAGCGCCCTTTTTCTTGCCATGAACCCGACCTACAAAATCCCGCAATCCGTGTTGGTGGTGATCCACACACCGGCGCTGGAGGTGCTGCTGATCAGGCGCGCCGATACCGAGGATTTCTGGCAGTCGGTCACGGGCGCCAAGGACCATCTCCATGAGTCCTTCGAAGCGACTGCTGTGCGCGAGATCGCAGAGGAGACCGGCATCGATGCCCGCGCGCCGGGTCATGTCCTGCTGGACTGGGGGCTGGAGAACGTCTACGAGATCTACCCACGCTGGCGCCACCGCTACGAACCGGGTGTGGTCCACAACACCGAGCACCTCTTCGGCCTGCGGGTACCGGCGGGTACACCCATCACCCTGAGTCCGCGCGAGCACACGGCCTGGCGCTGGCTGCCCTGGCGCGAGGCGGCCGAGGCCTGTGCCTCGCCCAGCAACGCCGAGGCCTGCCTCATGCTGCCGCGTTTTGCACAGCCCTTGGCCGTCCTGCCAGAATAGTTCCATGAACATCTTGCGCGTGGCCACCTACAACATCCACAAGGGGGTGCGTGGCCTGGGGCCGCGACGCCGGCTGGAGATCCACAACCTGGGCCTGGCGGTGGAACAGCTCGATGCCGACATCGTCTGCCTGCAGGAAGTGCACAAAGAGCACCGGCGCCATGAGCAGCATTTCAGCCGCTGGCCGGGCATGCCGCAGGCCGATTTTCTGGCCCCCGAGGGTTACGAGGCGGTCTACCGCACCAATGCCTATACCCGCCACGGCGAACACGGCAATGCCTTGCTGTCGCGCTGGCCCGTGCTGTCGCACCAGCATGAAGACATGTCAGACCATCGCTTCGAGCAGCGGGGCCTGCTGCACAGCGAGGTTCATGTCAACGGGGTGTACATCCACGTGGTGGTGGTGCATCTGGGCCTGCTGGGCGCCAGCCGTCTACGCCAGGCCGCGCAGTTGATGCGCTTTATCGCGCGCGAGATTCCCGATGACGCGCCCCTGCTGGTGGCCGGTGACTTCAATGACTGGGGTGATCGGGTCGGACTGCAGCTGAAAACCTGTGGTCTGCAGGCCTGGCAGCCCGGGTCGCACAGGACTTTCCCGGCGATCCTGCCTATCGTGCAGTTTGACTATGTCTACGCGCGTGGCCTGGTGGCCCTGGGGGCACATGTGCCGCATGGCCGTGTCTGGCGCCGCATGTCCGATCACCTGCCTTTGATTGCCGAGTTCGGACTGCCGGCGCCATGAAAGACCGCCACCTGCCGCCTCTGCGTGCCGGTCACCGTGTGCAATTGCTGCAAGGCGGACAGGCGCTGTTTCCGTCGCTGGTGCAGGCCATCGAAAGCAGCGTGCACGAGGTTCGCATGGAAAGTTATATCTTCCATCTGGATACCTCGGGAGAGCAGGTGGCCTCCGCGCTGGTGGACGCGGCCCGGCGCGGGGTGTCGGTTTACCTGGTGGTGGACGGCGTGGGCACCCCCGATCTGCCTGCGCAATGGACCGCGCGCTTTGATGAGGCCGGTGTCCAGTGGCGGATATTCAGGCCACTGGGGCATTTGGGGCTGCTGATACCGAGCCGGTGGCGCCGCCTGCACCGCAAGCTGTGCATCGTGGATGGTCAGACGGTTTTTTGCGGGGGCATCAATGTGCTGGACGACTGGTACGACCCCAACCATGGTCCGCTGCAGGCGCCCCGGTTCGATTTTGCCGTGCGTGTGACAGGCCCGCTGGTGCGCGCCGTGCATGAGGTAATGGTGCAGTTCTGGTGGCGTCTGCAGGTGGGCAACAAGCTTCGTGAGGCCGATCTGCCAGCGGCCTGGCATCAGCTGGAGGAAGCGGTCAGGCAGGTGGTTCTGTCCGGGCCGAACGAGGCCGCCGTGGCGGCCACGGCCCAGGGGGCCAGGACGCGTGCGGCACTGCTGCTGCGCGATAACCTGCGCAACCGCAGCAGGATCGAGCGGGCCTACCGCAAGGCGATCGCCGAGGCGCGCCATGAGATCATCATCGCCAACGCCTATTTCGTTCCCGGACGCAAGCTCAGGCTGGCGCTGATCCATGCGGCGCGGCGCGGGGTCCGGGTGCGTCTGCTGCTGCAAGGCCGATATGAGTATTTCATGCAGTTCCACGCTGTGCGCATGGTCTACGGGGTGCTGCTTGGGGCGGGCATGGAGATCCATGAGTATTCGCCCAGTTTCCTGCATGCCAAGGTGGCGGTGATCGACGGGCACTGGGCCACGGTGGGTTCTTCCAATCTCGATCCCCTGAGTCTCTTGCTGGCGCGTGAGGCGAACGTGGTGGTGGACGATGTCCATTTCGCCCGGGATCTGCGCTCCCGTCTGGTTCACGCCATGGACAAGGAGGGCCACCAGGTGGACCCGGCCCGTTATGCCGACCGGCCCTGGTATCAGCGCCTGCTGGACCGCGTGGCTTTCGGGTTGATGCGGATGGCGGTCTTTCTGAGCGGAAATCGCTATTGAATTGATAGCTCCTGATGTCCATATCTCAAGGCTCAGGGGGCGATAACCCTGATGGCGAATCGCTGGTACCATAAGGCCATGCTGAAGAAAAGCCAGAGTCCCCTGTCCCCCGCAGACGCCTCCGACGAGGGCACCCCGGTGTCCGTGAAGATCCGCGAGCGCCTGTTGTCGGCCCGCAAGCGTTTCTATGCGAACGACAACATCGCCGAGTACATCGAGCCAGGCGAACTGGAGCGGATGCTGGACGAGGTCGCGCAGAAGATGCAGCATGTGCTGGACAGCCTGGTCATCGATACCGAGAACGACCACAACACTGACAACACGGCACGCCGCGTGGCCAAGATGTACGTGAACGAGGTGTTCCGCGGGCGTTACGTGCAGGCGCCGACCATCACAGAGTTTCCCAATGCAGAGCATCTCAACGAGTTGATGATCGTCGGGCCGATCACGGTGCGCAGTGCCTGCTCGCACCATTTCTGTCCGGTCATCGGCAAGATCTGGATCGGTGTCATGCCCAACGAGCACACCAATGTGATCGGCCTGTCCAAATACGCCCGCCTGGCCGAATGGATCATGGGCCGGCCGCAGATCCAGGAAGAGGCCGTGGTCCAGCTGGCCGACCTGATCCAGGAAAAGACCCAGCCCGATGGCCTGGCCATCGTCATGGAAGCCAGCCACTACTGCATGGCCTGGCGTGGGGTCAAGGACATGGATAGCAAGATGATCAACTCGGTCATGCGCGGCGTGTTCCTGAAGGATCCCAATCTGCGCCGTGAATTCCTGTCACTGATACCCCAAAGGTCCTGAAGATGCTCGTTCGTCTGCTTTACGCCAGCCGCGCCGTCGATACCAGCCCCGAAGCCATCGAGAACATATTGGCGCATTCACGCCAGTACAACCCGAGTTGCGGCGTCACAGGCATCCTCTGTTATGGCGGCGGCATCTTCCTGCAAGCCATCGAGGGCGGGCGCAATGCGGTCAGCGACCTGTATGGTCATATCCAGCGCGATGCACGTCACAAGGATGTGGTACTCCTGCATTACGAGGAAATCAACGAGCGGCGCTTCGGCGGCTGGACCATGGGGCAGGTCAACCTCTCGCGCATCAACACATCCATCCTGTTGAAATACTCCGAGAAGCCTGAGCTCGATCCCTATGCTGTCTCCGGCAAGGTCTCGCTGGCATTGCTCGAAGAGCTGATGGCCACGGCCTCCATCATCGGCCGCAGCTGAGCACCGCTCTGGCGCGCGTCTCGGGAGGCGGCTCAGGCCGCCTCAGCTGTTTTTGGGGATGACCGTGTCCTCGATCTTGCCGGCCAGTTGCACCAGGGCCAGTCCGGCTGGGCAGCCCGGCGTGACCTGCATGAGCAGCTGGCGGCGCATGATGGCCTGGCGTACCGAGGGGTCGACGGGGATGTCACCCACATGGATGAGCTTGACCGGCTTGCCCGGCTCGCCCGGCACGAAGCGGTCCACCACCTGCTGCAGTTGTACCGTGATGGCCCGGCCGTCACCCGGACGGGCGGTCTGGTTGACGATCATGCGGATGTTCTGGCGCTTCTGTTGCCCGACCAGTACCTTGATGGTGGCGTAGGCATCCGTCAGCGAAGTCGGTTCCGGCGTCACGACCAGCAGCACTTCGGAAGCCAGTGAGACCGCGAACAGCACCACGTCGGAGATGCCGGCGCCGGTGTCGAGTAGCACCACGTCGAAACGCGGCACGAGGCTCTCCATCACGCGCAGGAACTCGTCGCGTACCTCGGGGGTCAGGCGCGAGTACTCGACCATGCCGGAGCCAGCCAGCAGCACAGAGAAGCCACCCGGCGCCTTGATGATGGCCTCGTCCAGCTTGGCCTTGCCGGTGAAGACGTCGTGCAGCGTGGTCTTGGGGTAGAGGTTGAGCACCACGTCCAGGTTGGCCAGGCCGAGGTCGGCGTCCAGCACCAGCACGCGCAGGCCGCGCCGTGCCAACGCAGCGGCCAGGTTGGCCGAGACAAAGGTCTTGCCCACGCCGCCTTTGCCGCTGGTGATGGCCAGTACTTTGCCCAGGGGCTTGAGGGGCACGGGCGGTGCCGGCTTGTCTTTGTCGGTAGTCAGTTCATCACTCATCAGCTGAACCTCTGCGTAGTGCTGTCGGTCAGTTCGCTCCAGGCGGAATCAGCCAGGGCCAGATTGCCGAACAGCAGGCTTTTTTCCTCCGGACTGACGGAAATGACTTGCTGGTGGTCGATGCACACCCGGTTGCGCCCCTGGGCCTTGGCCAGGTAGAGCTGGGTATCGGCGCGTTCGATCCACAAATCGGCGGTGGAGCGCACCCATACCGGTGCGAAGGCGCCGCCCACGCTGGTGGTGATCTGCAGGCTGAGCAGCGGGCTCACCGGGATGGACAGGGCGGCGATCGATTGGCGGATGCGTTCGGCCACGGTTTCACCATAGGCGGCCTGGCAATCGGGCATGACGATGGCAAATTCCTCGCCACCGTAACGCGCCACGGTGTCCTGCGGGCGCACGCAACCGGCGATGCAGCGCGCCACGGCCTGCAGGACCTTGTCGCCGGCCAGGTGGCCATGCGTATCGTTTACCTTCTTGAAATGGTCGATGTCCAGCATCAGCAGCAGGGCCGAGTTGCCGGAGCGTGCCACGATCTCGATCTCGCGCGAGAGCACAGCGCGGAAATGGCGCCGGTTGGCCAAGCCTGTGAGCGGGTCACGCAGGGAGAGTTCGCACAGGCCGTCGATGATGCGCTGCAGGTAGGCGACAGGGCCATCACCAGGAGCCGGCAACTCGGTGCCGTCGTGCTCGAGCAGCGCGCGCGCGTCGTCCAGACGCAGCGCGTTCACGTCAAGCAGGGGAGCGGCGGCGGAGCTCACAGGGGGTGGATGTCCATCATTTACCATCAAAGTCTAACAGGAGCCCCGCGGGACGAGGCCCCAAATTTGACGGGCTTCCTCCTTTAAATCAGGGCTTCGATGAACAGGCCACAAAAACAAGGGAACAGACGGTGCAGGGCATGAAGCGGGGCAGCTGGATACTGGTGCTGTGGTTCAGCCTGGCGGTACCGGTGCTCGCGCAAGCGCCGAAGTCGACCTGGACCGGCACGGTGACCCATGTCAGTGACGGCGACACGCTGTGGGTGCGGCCGCAGCAGGGTGGCGCACCACGTTCCGTGCGCATCGACGGCATCGATGCGCCCGAGCTGTGCCAGAGCCATGGCGAGACGGCTCGTGCCGCTCTGGTCGCGCGCGTGCTGGGGCAGTCGGTGCAGGTCCGCGTACGGCGGCACGATGACTATGGCCGTGCTCTGGCACGTGTGAGCCTGCGCGGGGAGGATATGGGGGGCTGGTTGGTCCGCCAGGGGCACGCCTGGTCGTACCGCTACCGGGCGCAGACGGGCCCCTATGCCCATCAGGAAGCGCAGGCACGGGCACAGCGATTGGGTTTGTTCCATCAGGCACGCGCTGAACAGCCGCGTGCGTTCCGTCGCCGGCACGGCCCTTGCCACTGAGGCGAGCCGGCTTCAGTGATCGGCCTGGCCGCACACCGGACAGGCCGGGTTGCGCGGGATACGGACTTCGTTGAAGGCCATGGAGCGGCCGTCGAGCATGAGCAGGCGGCCCGTCAGGGGGGTGCCGGCACCGCTGAGCAGCTTGAGCGCCTCGGCAGCCTGCAGGGTGCCGATGATGCCGACCAGAGGAGCGAACACGCCCAGGGTGGAGCACAGGGTCTCCTCGAAGCTGGCCTGCGGGTCGAACACGCAGGCATAGCAGGGTGAATCGGCGCTGCGCGGATCGTAGACGGCCAGCTGTCCGTCAAAGCGGATGGCCGCACCCGAGACCAGGGGACGGCCCCGCTTCACGCAGGCGGCGTTCACGGCCTGGCGGGTGCGGAAGTTGTCACTGCAGTCCAGCACAACGTCGGCACGGGCCACCAGCTCGTCTAACAGGGGCGCATCGGCGCGCTGCGCCACGGTGTGGACTCGCACCTCGGGGTTCAGGCTGGCCACGGCCTGGCGGATGGAGTCGACCTTGGGGCTGCCCACCCGCGTCATGCTGTGGGCGATCTGGCGCTGCAGATTGGTGATGTCGACCGTGTCGTGGTCGACCACGGTGAGCTGGCCCACGCCGGCCGAACCGAGGTAAAGCGCGACCGGTGAGCCCAGACCGCCGGCACCGATGATCAGGGCGTGGCTGTCGAGGAGGCGCTGCTGGCCTTCAATGCCGATCTCGTCCAGCAGGATGTGCCGCGAGTAGCGCAACAACTGGTTGTCGTTCATGGTGCTAGGCCCGAGCGGGTTTGATCGAGAGTGCCGCGGAACCGGCCGAGCCGGGCCGCTGGCACTGCCCCCTGGAAGGGGATGGCGAAGCGACACGCAGTGTCGCGCAGCCTGGGGGTCAGTTTTCCTTGGGTTCCTCTTTGCGCTCGGTCTGGGTCTTGCTGACCAGAACCGGCAGGCCCTTGAGCTGGTTGATCGCCTGCATCAGCTGGAAATCCTTGTCCGTGCCGAATTCCGGCAGCTTACGTTCGGCCGCCGGTTTCTTGGCTTCGTCTTCCAGCTTCTTGAGCGCCGCATCACGTGCCTTTTCTCGCGCCTCGTCCTTCTGCTCGCTGCCCTGGCCGCTGCTGAGGTGCTTGTCGAGGTCGGCTTCGCGGGTGCGCAGCACGGAGAACACATTGCCCTCGGCGGTTTCGTCGACCATGATGTCGGGCAGGATGCCCTTGGCCTGGATGGAGCGGCCCGAGGGCGTGTAGTAACGCGCCGTGGTGATCTTCAGGCCGGTGTCGGGCCCCAGCGGGCGCACGGTCTGCACCGATCCCTTGCCGAAGGTCTGACTGCCCATGATGGTGGCGCGTTTGTGGTCCTGCAGGGCGCCGGCCACGATTTCGCTGGCCGAGGCCGAGCCTTCGTTGACCAGGACCACGAGCGGCACCTTCTTGAGACCGGCCGGCAGGCGCTTGAGCGGGTCGCTGTTGCCGCGGCGCTGGTAGAACTCGGGGGCCGCCTTGAAGGTGTATTTGCTCTCGGCGAGCTGGCCATTGGTCGAGACCACGGTCACGTTGTCGGGCAGGAAGGCGGCCGAGATGGCCACGGCGGCGTCGAGCAGACCGCCTGGGTCGTTGCGCAGGTCCAGCACCAGGCCCTTGAGAGCGGGTTCCTGCTTGTAGATCTCGTCCAGCTTGCGGGCGAAGTCGTCCACCGAACGCTCCTGAAACTGGCTCAGGCGGATCCAGGCGTAGCCGGGTTCGATCACCTTGGCCTTGACTGACTGGGTCTTGATTTCCTCGCGCGTGATGGTGACGGGGAAGGAACGATTCTCGTCCTTGCGGAAGATGGTCAGCATGACCTTGGTATTGGGCTCGCCGCGCATACGCTTGACGGCCTCGTTGAGCGTCAGTCCCTTGACGGCGGTGTCGTCGATGCGGGTGATCAGGTCATTGGTCTTGAGGCCGGCGCGGTAGGCCGGCGAGCCCTCGATGGGCGAGACGATCTTGACCAGGCCATCTTCCTGCGTGATCTCGATGCCCACGCCGACAAAACGTCCGGCTGTGCCTTCGCGGAATTCCTTGTAGGACTTCTTGTCGAAGTACTGCGAATGCGGGTCGAGGCTCGAGACCATGCCGGAGATGGCGTCGGTGATGAGTTTCTTCTCGTCTACCGGTTCGACATAGTCGGTCTTGATCATGCCGAAGACGGCAGCGAGCTGCTGCAGTTCTTCCAGCGGCAACGGTGCCACGGCATTGCGTGCCACGGTTTGCAAGGAAACGGTGGTGAGCGCGCCGGCGAGCACGCCCAGCGAAACCCAGCCGGCGATTTTCAGTTTCTGACCCATGGATAGACCCTCGTCGCTTCAATATACACGGTTGGAAGCGAAATCGCCGCCGGGGTTCCGACGGCTGGTGACAAATTGTTGGGCTATTTCCAGCCCGGCTCACCTCCTCAGTTGGGGCTGAACCAGTCTGGTGCAAGGCCCGGTTTCAGGCGGCCTTGCCTTGGGTAGCCACGGCGGCTGCGGCGCGGGCGGCGGCTTCGGCATCGCCCAGGTAGTAGTGCCGCAGGGGCTTGAGCTCGGCGTCGAGCTCGTAGACCAGGGGGATGCCGTTGGGGATGTTCAGGCTCACGATGGCCTGGTCGGAAATGCCGTCCAGGTACTTGACCAGGGCGCGGATCGAGTTGCCATGGGCTGCCACGACCACCCGCTGGCCGGACCGGATGGCCGGGGCCAGGGCTTCGTTCCAGAAAGGCAGCACCCGGGCCACGGTGTCTTTCAGGCATTCGGTCAACGGCACCTGATCGGCCGGCAGGCTGGCATAACGGCGGTCGCCCCGTTCGCTGCGCGGGTCGATCGGTTCCAGGGCCGGCGGCGGGGTGTCGTAGCTGCGGCGCCAGACCAGCACCTGCTCATCACCGTATTTTTTGGCCATGTCGGCCTTGTTCAGGCCCTGCAGGGCGCCGTAATGGCGCTCGTTGAGACGCCAGCTCTTGACCACGGGCAGCCAGGTTCGGTCCATCTCGTCCAGGCAGTACCAGAGGGTGTGGATGGCGCGCTTGAGCACGCTGGTGTAGGCCACGTCGAAGTCGTAGCCTTCGGCCTTGAGCAGCTTGCCGGCCGACATGGCCTGGGAGACGCCGGTGGGGGTGAGGTCGACATCGGTCCAGCCGGTGAAGCGGTTTTCCAGGTTCCAGGTCGATTCGCCGTGGCGGATGAGCACGAGTTTGTACATGGGGAATAGCGGGGAGGTTACGAAGCGGTTACAGGCAGAGCGTAACGCGGGTAGGGGCTAAAAGCCCGCGTTCTGCAGTCGTCAGCCTGTCATTTTAAAATCAGGGCTTCGCTCCGGCGAACTTCTATAAGGAATATTGTGAAATTCATCATCGATAACTGGTCCCTGATCCTGGTTTGCCTCAGTTCCGGCCTGCTGCTGGCCTGGCCGGCCATCAAGGGCGCCGCTGGCAGCTCCCTGACCCCGGGTGCCGCCGTGCAGCTGATCAACCGCGAAAAAGCCGTGGTGATCGACGTCTGCGAGGCCAAGGAATACGCGGCCGGCCATGTCAACGGTGCCAAGAACATCCCCCTGGCCCAGCTGGCCAGCCAGTTGCCCACGGTGGTCAAGAACAAGGACCTGCCGGTGATTTTCGTCTGCCAGAGCGGTGGACGTTCCAGCAGCGCGGTGCGCATCGCCAAGGGCCTGGGTTATGCCCAGGCGCAGTCCCTGGGGGGCGGCCTGGCCAGCTGGCGCGCCGCCAGCATGCCGGTCGAGAAGGGCTGAAGCCATGCCTGCAGTGAAGATGTACACCACGGCGGTCTGCCCTTACTGCATGCGCGCCAAGCAGTTCCTCAAGTCCAAGGGTGTGGAGCAGATCGAGGAAGTCCGTGTCGACGCCGATCCCCAGGCGCGCGAACACATGATGGCTGTGACCGGCCGACGCACGGTGCCCCAGATCTTCATCGGCAGCACCCATGTGGGCGGTTGTGACGATCTGATCGCCCTGGACGCCCAGGGCGGGCTGGCCCCGCTGTTGCAGGCGGCCTGACGGGCGCCGAAGTCCTCTGCCACGGCCTGAGATAATCGGGCCGATCCGATCGTGAGCTCGCTCGGTGTCTGCCGGGCGGGCTCTCATTTTTTGACCCTCCATTTTCCAAGGCAAGTTCATGGCCGACCAGCTAGACCCCGTTTTCCAGATCCAGCGCGTTTATCTTAAGGAAGCCTCGCTGGAGCAGCCCAATTCGCCGGCCATCTTGCTGCAGGGCGAGCAGCCCTCGGTGGACATCCAGCTCGGCGTCGAGGCCCAGCCGGTGGGCGAGGGTGTCTACGAGGTGTCCGTGACGGCCACCGTGCACACCCAGATCGCTGACAAGACCGTGTTCCTGGTCGAGGCCAAGCAGGCCGGCATCTTCGAGATCCGCAACCTGAGCGAAGAGCAGATGGGCCCCATCGTCGGTGTGGTCTGCCCGCAGATCGTCTTCCCTTACCTGCGCGGCAATGTGGCCGACATCGTGCAGCGTGGCGGTTTCCCGCCCGTGCATCTGCAGGAAATCAATTTCCAGTCCATGTACGAGCAGCAGCAGGCGCAGGGCAACAAGGTCCAATAAGGCCGCGGCGTTCTGCATCCAGGGCCCGGACCCAGACCATGAAGATCCTTGTGCTCGGCGCAGGTGCCTGGGGAACAGCCCTGGCCGTGAGCGCCAGCCTGAATCCGCAGACGCGCCACGAGGTCAGCCTGTGGGCGCGTGATGCGGCCCAGGCGGCTGCCATGCGCGCCCAGCGCGTCAACGCCCGTTATCTGCCCGATCTCTTGCTGCCCGAATCCCTGCGGGTGGTGGACGGCCCGGCCGAAGGCCTGGCCGGGCTGGTGCGGGGGCAGGACCTGGTGGTGATCGGCACCCCCATGGCGGGTTTGCGCGGTGTGCTGCAAGGCATTGCCAGTTTCGACCAGGCCGTGGCCTGGCTGTGCAAGGGTTTTGAGCCGGCCGGACAGGGACCGCATGGCTTGCTGGCCCATGAGGTCCAGGCCCAAGTGGCGCCCACCCTGCAGGCCGGCGTGCTGAGCGGCCCGAGTTTTGCCCAGGAAGTGGCGCGCGGCCAGCCCACTGCCCTGGTGGCGGCCAGCCGCCACGCCAGCGTGCGCGAGCGCCTGGTGCAGGCTTTCCACAGCCCGACACTGCGCGTTTATGACAACGATGACATCGTGGGTGTCGAGGTGGGCGGTGCCGTGAAAAACGTGCTGGCCATAGCCACCGGCCTGTGCGACGGTCTGGGGCTGGGTCTGAATGCCCGGGCCGCGCTGATCACGCGTGGTCTGGCCGAGATGACACGCCTGGGCCTGGCGCTGGGGGCGCGCGCCGAGACCTTCATGGGGCTCTCGGGGTTGGGTGACCTGGTGCTCACGGCAACGGGCGACCTCAGCCGCAACCGCAAGGTGGGCTTGCTGCTGGCCCAGGGGCAAACGCTGGAACAGGCTGTGGCCTCGCTGGGCCATGTGGCCGAAGGCGTCTACTGCGCCCGTACCGTGGTGCAGCGCGCGCAAGGCCTGGGCATCGAGATGCCCATTGCCCAGGCGGTGGTGGCGCTGCTGGACGGCCGCGTGCAGCCGGCCCAGGCCGTGATGGCGCTCATGGGGCGCACACCCGGTTCCGAAGCCAAATAAGGCCTCGGTGGATCCGGCCAGAGGCCGGAGCTCAGGTGCTGGCGCCCGCGATGCGCGCGTTGATGTGGGCGATCGCTTCTTCCACCTGGTCGACGAGGATCAAGCACAGATCACCTTCGCCTAGTTTGTCCATGGCCGTGTCGATGGCCAGGAACTCGCCGCGGATTTCATGCACGTCGCGCGTGCGCTTGGCCTCGGACAGGCCTGAGCGCAGCAGCGCCAGCACCTCGCCGTCGGCGCGACCGCGCTGGCAGGCGTCCTCGAACAGCACGATCTGGTCGAAGGCGTCACCCAGGATTCGCGTCTGTTCGCGGATGTCCTCGTCGCGCCGGTCGCCGGCGCCACTGATGACCACGGAGCGGCGCTGGGCCGGCATGGCCCCCACGGCCTGCACCAGGGCCAGCATGGCGTCCGGGTTGTGGCCGTAGTCGGCGATCACCGTGGCGCCCTTGTAGCGGAACAGGTTGAAGCGGCCCTGGGCGTTGTTGCTGTCGTTGTCGAAAGTGGCGAGGCCCTGGCGGATCAGCTCCCAGTCCAGGCCCAGGGCCCAGACGGCAGCCACGGAGGCCATGACGTTCTCGACCTGGAAGCCGATAGCGCCACCCAGGGTGAGTGGCACGGCAGCCAGCGGCAGGCGATACAGGAACTTGCCTTCGGCCGCCACCAGGTGGCCGTCCTCGACATACACCGCGCGCTTGCCCTGGGCCAGGTGCGTGGCCATGATGGGGTTGTGGCGGTCGGCGGCGAAGAAGGTGATCAGGCCGCTGCGGCACTGGTTGGCCATGGCCGCGACGATGGGGTCGGCCGCGTTGAGCACGGCGGTACCCCGGTCGGAGATGTTCTGCACGATCACGCGCTTGAGCACCGCCAGATCTTCCACCGTGGTGATGAAGTTCAGACCCAGGTGGTCGCCGCTGCCTACATTGGTGACCACCGCCACATCGCAGCGGTCGAAGGCCAGTCCCTCGCGCAGCATGCCGCCACGCGCGGTTTCCAGCACCGCCGCGTCCACGTCCGGGTGCTGCAGCACATTGCGCGCGCTCTTGGGGCCGCTGCAGTCGCCGGTGTCGATGCGCTCGCCGCCGATGTAGACGCCATCGGTGCTGGTCATGCCCACGCGCAGCTTGTTCTGCGTGAGCAGATGGGCGATCAGGCGCACGGTGGTGGTCTTGCCGTTGGTGCCGGTGACGGCGACCAGGGGGATGCGGCCATTGTCCTGCTCGCCGAACATGGTGGAGATGATGGCTTCGCCGACGGGCCGGCCCTTGCCGTAGGAGGGCGAGAGGTGCATGCGCAGTCCGGGTGCGGCGTTGACCTCGACGACGCCGCCGCCGGTTTCCTCCAGCGGCTGCAGGATGTTGTCGCAGACCATGTCCACACCGCAGATGTCCAGCCCCACCATCTTGGCGGCGATGATGGCGCGGTGCGCCACCTCGGGATGCACGTCGTCGGTGACGTCGGTGGCCGTGCCGCCGGTGGACAGATTGGCGTTGTGGCGCAGCGCGACGCGTCGCCCCGGTGCAGGCACGGACTCGGCGTTCAGACCCTGGCCGGCCAGGCAGGCCAGGGCGATGTCGTCGAAGCGGATCTTGGTCAGTGAGGTGGAATGGCCCGTGCCGCGGCGCGGATCCTGGTTGACCTGGTCCACCAGGGCGCGGATGGTGTGCACGCCGTCGCCCACCACCGTGGGCGGGTCACGGCGGGCTGCGGCGACCAGCTTGTTGCCCACCACCAGCAGGCGGAAATCGTTGCCGGGCAGGAAGCGCTCGACCAGGATCTCGTTGTCGAATTCGGAGGCCGCGGCATAGGCTTTGAGCAACTGCTCGCGGGTGGTGATGTTGACGGTGACACCCTTGCCCTGGTTACCGTTCTTGGGCTTGATCACCACGGGCAGACCGATTTCGCCGGCCGCAGCCCAGGCATCCTCGGCCGTGGTGATCTCGCGACCCAACGGCACAGGCACGCCGGCGCTGGCCAGCAGCTTCTTGGTCAGTTCCTTGTCCTGCGCGATCGATTCGGAGATCGCGCTGGTCACGTCCATCTCGGCCGCCTGGATGCGGCGCTGTTTGCTGCCCCAGCCGAACTGGATCATGCTGCCCGAGGTCATGCGGCGGTAGGGGATGCCGCGCGCCGTCGCCGCGTCGGCAATGGAGCCGGTACTCGGGCCCAGGCGCACGTCTTCGTCGAGTTCGCGCAGCTGGCTCAGGGCGGCGGCCAGGTCGAAGGGGGTGTCCTCCAGGGCGGCGCGGCACAGCGACTGCGCCAGTTCCAGCGCCAGGCGACCGACGGCCTCTTCGGAATATTCGACCACCACCTGGTAGACGCCAGGCTCCACCGTAGGGGTGGTGCGGCTGAAGGTGACGGGGCAACCCGCTTGCGCCTGCAGCCCTAAGGCGGCCAACTCCAGCACATGGGCCAGGGGCACGGTGTCGTCGTGGCCGGTCGGGTTCAGCGGCAGGATCTGCGGAAAGCGCGTGCGCAGGCGCAGGCCGAAGTTCTGCCGCGGGCTCAGTTCGCACTCGGCCGGCGTGCAATGGACGACGGCCTCGATGGCAGTGTGGTGGCTCCACAGATTGGGGCCGCGCAGGGCGCGTATGCGTTTGACTTCCATGGGGCTCAGTGGTCGTTGGTGAGGTTGGCCTTGAAGGTGCGCAGGCCGGCGCTGATCAGTTCGGGTCGCACGTCCAGCGCCCAGGCGGCGGCCACGGCGGCCATCACCATATCGGGTTTGGCGGCCTTGGCCGGGTTGAGCGTGTCCAGCGGGATCTCGCTGATCTCGTCCAAGCCCTGGGCCAGCACGATGTGGCGCTCGCGCAGGAAGACGGTACGTTCGCCCTGCTGGCGGTGCTGGGCGATGGCCGGCAACTGGGCATCGGAGCCGTAGAAGATGACCTTACCGTCACACAGCGCCGCCATCTCGACCACGCGCGGATCGGCGGCGTTGAGCACGGCGGTGCCGGTGGGCAGGATCACGTCGACCTGGGTGCGCGCCACGTTGTAAAGCTTGTCGGCATCGTCGATATAGAACTCGGCCAGCTCTTCCAGGTTGCCGTCCAGGTCGGTGACCACGCCTACGGCGCAGCGATCGTAGGCCAGGCCCTCGCTCAGGATGGCGCGGTAGCTGTGTTCGAGCACGGCCGCTTCCAGCGAGCGGTTGATCAGCAGGCGTTGGCCGGTGGCCCAGTCCGAGCAGTCGCGGGATTCGACCTGGCGCGGTCCAAGGAAGAAGCCGTCGCGGCAGGCCAGGCCGACCTGGGTACCGTTGATGTGCAGCAGCCAGTTCACCAGGCGCGCGATGCGGGTGGTGTGGCGGCTGCCGGTGATGCCCACAATGGGAATGCGGCCCTGGTCTGCGCCGGGGAAGAGGTGGGCCACGATGGCCTGGCCCACGTTGCGCGGCTGGCCTTCGGCGGGCTTCAGGTGCATGAGCAGGCCGGGGCCGGCATTGACCTCGATGATGGCGCCACCCTGTTCGGCCAGCGGGCGCGAGATATCGGGCGTCACCAGGTCGATACCGGCAATGTCCAGGCCGACCACGCGCGCGGCCAGTGCGGCAGCGGCGGCCACCTGCGGGTGGACCTGATCCGTGACGTCGTAGGCGAGATCACCGTGGCGACGGATCAGCACGACCTGGCCGGCGGGTGGCACCGAGTGGCCATCCATGCCCTGGCGGCTGAGCTCCAGCTGGGCGATGGGTTCCTTGTCCAGGATCAGCGGTTCCAGCGGGAACTCCTCCTCCTCGCCGCAGCGGGGGTCGCTGTTGATCTGGCTGTCGATCAACTGCAGGACGGTGGAACGGCCGTCGCCGGTGATGGTCTGCTTCTTGCCGCGCGTGGCGGCCACGACCTGGCGGCCCACGACCAGGAGGCGATGCGCTTCGCCCTCGATGTATTTTTCCACCAGCACACCGCTGCCTTCGGCATCCGCCGTCTGCCAGGCTCTGGTGACCTCTTCGCGTGTGTGCAGGTCGGTGAACACGCCGCGGCCATGGTTGGCATCTGTGGGCTTGACGGTCACGGGCACGCCGATGTCCTGTGCCACGTCCCAGGCCTGTTCAGGGCTCTCCACCTCTTCGCCCGCCGGGACCGGCACGCCGCAGGATTGCAGCAGCTCCTTGGTGAGCTGCTTGTCGCTGGCGATGCTTTCGGCAATGGCACTGGTCTGGTCGGTTTCGGCCGTCCAGATGCGGTGCTGGCGGGCGCCATAGCCCAGCTGCACCAGATTGCCTTCGTTCAGGCGGATATGCGGGATGCGGCGGTCGGTGGCCGCCTCGACGATGTGGGCCGTGCTCGGGCCCAGGTAGAGCCGGTCGCAGAGTTCGCGCAGGCGAGCCACAGTGGCGGCCACATCGTAGGGTCGGTTTTCGATGGCGGCCATCAGCAGTTCGCGCCCAGTGTCCAGGGCAGCCCGACCCACTTCCTCCTGACGCGTGCGGAAGGCCATCTTGTAGATGCCGCGGCGGGAGGTGCTGCGCGTCTGGCCAAATCCGGTGGCCATGCCGGCCATGGATTGCAGCTCCAGGGCCACGTGCTCCAGGATATGGCCGGCCCAGGTGCCGTCGCGCAGGCGTTCCAGGAAACCGCCGATTTCACCCACGCCGCAGCGGTGCTGGGCCAAGCCGGGGAGCAGGCTGGTCAAACGCTCGTAAAATCCGGGAATGACATTGGAAGGCCGGTCTTCCAGTTCCCCCAGGTCCAGCCAGGCTTCGATGACCGGACGGTAGGTCCAGATGTTGGGACCGCACAGATGGCTGACCCGCAGAATTTGAAGGTTTTTTTGAGTCATGAGGCTAGGCAGGGTGAACTATCTGTCCCTGCAATGGTCTTGCTCGCTGGCATCGCCAGATCGTGCTGAGGCTGCGGTTGGTCTCCAAGGTGCCGTGCATAAAACGGGGACAATCGACATCAGCAAACCCCACCCCAGGTTCTGGATTCCATGACTCGTGTGACCCCGTCAGCAGCTCTATTATCTTTCAGCGACGTTCCGGCGGAATGGTTGGCCGAAATCCGTTCACAGCTGCACCCTGAAGAGAACGTCCAGGCGGTGCTTGAGGTTGACCTCGACACCCGTTTGCAGTTCGGTCGCGGCCTGTTGGCGGCGACCGACCGGCGCCTGCTGGCCCGCGCCCCGGGACAGTCCGCCTGGTCGAGCTGGGACTATCACCGTGGGCTGCAGTTGAGCCAGCACGACCATGCCGGCGTCGGCCACCTGGAGCTGCTGGACGGCCAGGGCCGGCTGGCGCACTGGTGTTACACCTTGGGACAAAATCTGCAAGCCGTGCGCCTGGCCGAACAGGTCGGCCGCCAACTACGCAGCCTGAGCACCGGCCGGCCGGTACCGGCCCCGGTAGGCCACGATTGCCCGATCTGCAAGGCGCCGCTGGACCCCGGGCAGGACGAATGCCCGATCTGCGCCAAGGTCATTCACACCCCGCCCTCGACCTGGACCCTGCTGCGCCTGTGGCGTTTTGCCCAGCCTTACAAGGGCCAGTTGCTGCTGGGTTTTGTGCTGACCCTGCTGGGCACGGCAGCCAGCCTGGTGCCGCCTTACCTGACCATGCCCCTGATGGACGAGGTGCTGGTGCCGCTGGAGGCCGGCAAGCATGTCGACCCCATGCTGGTCGTGCTCTACCTCAGCGGCCTGCTGGGGGCGGCTGTGCTGGCCTGGGGCCTGACCTGGGCCAAGACCTATATCCTGGCCCTGGTGTCCGAGCGCATCGGCGCTGACCTGCGTACCACGACTTACGACCACCTGATGCGTCTTTCGCTCGAGTACTTCGGCGGCAAGCGCACCGGTGACCTCATGGCCCGCATCGGCAGCGAGACCGACCGCATCTGCGTCTTCCTCTCCCTGCACCTGCTGGACTTCTTCACCGACCTCATCATGCTGCTGATGACGGCAGCCATCCTGTTCTCCATCAATCCCTGGCTGGCCCTGGCCACGCTGATCCCGCTGCCGATCATCATGTGGATGATCCACGCGGTGCGGCACCGCCTCAAGACCGGCTTCGAGAAGATCGACCGGGTCTGGTCCGAAGTCACCAGCGTGCTGGCCGACACCATCCCCGGCATCCGCGTGGTCAAGGCCTTTGCCCAGGAAAAGCGCGAATCGGCCCGTTTCCACGAAGCCAACCGCCAGAACCTGCTGGTCAACGACCGCATCAACAAGATTTGGTCCCTGTTCGCACCCAGCATCTCCTTCCTGACCGAGGTCGGCCTGCTGGTAGTCTGGGGCGTGGGGGTCTGGCTGGTGGCCAAGGGCGAGACCTCGGTGGGCGTGCTGACGGCCTTCATCGCCTACATCAGCCGTTTTTACGGCCGGCTGGACTCCATGAGCCGCATCGTGTCCTGGACCGAGCATTCGGCCTCGGCCACCAAACGTATCTTCGACATCCTGGACCACGTCTCCAGCGTGCCCGAACCCGCCCAGCCCGTGCACCTTAAGGAAGTCGAGGGCCGTATCGAGGTGCGCGACGTGGGCTTCCGCTACGGCAACCGCGAAGTCAACCGCGGTATCAACATCACCATCGAACCCGGTCAGATGGTGGGCCTGGTGGGGCACAGCGGTTCGGGCAAGAGCACCCTGGTCAATCTGATCTGCCGTTTCTACGACGTGACCGAAGGCTCGATCCGCATCGATGGCGTGGACATCCGTTCCCTGCCCGTGGCCGAGTACCGCCGCAACATCGGCCTGGTGCTGCAGGAGCCCTTCCTTTTCTTCGGCACCATTGCCGAAAACATTGCTTACGGCAAACCCGACGCCACGCGTGAGCAGGTCATGGCGGCTGCACGCGCCGCCCATGCGCACGAGTTCATCCTGCGCCTGCCCCAGGGTTACGACTCCATCGTCGGCGAACGCGGCCAGGGTCTGTCGGGTGGTGAGCGCCAGCGCATTTCGATCGCGCGCGCGCTGCTGATCGACCCGCGCATCCTGATCCTGGACGAGGCCACGGCCTCGGTGGACTCCGAGACCGAGAAGGAAATCCAGAAGGCCCTGGACAACCTGGTGCAGGGCCGCACCACCATCGCCATCGCGCACCGGCTCTCCACCCTGCAACGTGCCGACCGTCTGGTGGTGCTGGACCGTGGCCAGGTGGTGGAAGAAGGCACACACCATGAGCTCATGGCGCAGCAGGGCGCCTACTACAACCTCTACCAGGCCCAGGCCCGCAATGTCGACACCGACATGGACGACGCCGAAAGCGATGTGAGTCCGGAACGCAAGGACGACGCCAAATGAACTCGCGCCCCATCCTGAACCTGACGCAGACGGCGGCTCCCCTGGAGCGCAATGCCTATGGCAAGCTGGTCCTGACCCTGGCCGATGGCCAGGTCCGCACGGGTGTGGTGCCGGTGCGCGCCTTTCCCATCCAGGCGCCCGAGCGGGATATTTCCCTGCTCGACGCCGATGGCCACGAGGTGGCCTGGGTCGATGAACTGGCCCGTGTGCCCGAGCCGGCCCAGGGCCTGATCCGCGCGGCGCTGGCCGAGCGCGAATTCATACCCGAGATCCGCGCGATCACGGGCGTCAGCAGTTTTTCCACACCCAGCACCTGGCAGGTGCGCACCGATCGGGGCGACACGGCCTTCGTGCTCAAGGGCGACGAGGACATCCGCCGTCTGGTAGGCAACACCCTGCTGGTGACCGACTCGCACGGCATCCAGTTCCTGATCCGCGACGTCGCGGCACTGGACCGCGAAAGCCGACGTCTGCTCGATCGCTTCAAGTAAGCCGGTTGACCCCGGCCTCGTGACCATGAAACCTGTTTTTGACTATTCCGACGCCACCTTGCGTGAACTGGCCCGGACCGACGTGAGCCGTGCCCTGCAGGAAGACGTGGGCGGCGGCGATCTGACGGCCGGCCTGATAGCCCCCGAGCGCGAAGCGCACGCGCGCATCCTGGCGCGCGAAGCGGCGGTGATCTGCGGCACGGCCTGGGTGGAGGCAACCTTGCAACAGGTGGTGCCGCAAGCCAAAGTCAGCTGGTTGGTGCGTGACGGCCAGCGCTGCGCGGCCGATCAGGTGGTGCTGGAGCTCAGCGGCCCGGCCCGCGGCCTGCTGACCGCCGAGCGCACCCTGTTGAACTTTCTGCAATTGCTCAGCGCCGTGGCCACACAGACGGCAGCCTATGTCGACGCGATCCGTTCCGTGCCGGGCAATCGTGCGCAGATCGTCGACACACGCAAAACCCTGCCTGGCCTGCGCCTGGCGCAGAAGTACGCGGTGCACTGTGGCGGCGGTTTCAACCACCGCATCGGCCTTTACGACGCGGTGCTGATCAAGGAAAACCACATCGCTGCGGCCGGGGGCGTGAGGGCCGTGTTACAGCGTGCTGCCGCTGTCGCGCCTACAGCCAAGTTCGTCGAGATCGAGGTCGAAACGCTGGCGCAACTCCAAGAAGCCCTACAGGCCGGTGCCACCATGGTGCTGCTCGACAATATGAGCCTGGACACGATGCGCGAGGCCGTGCGCATCAATGCCGGACGCGCCATCCTGGAAGTCTCGGGCGGTGTGAACATGGGCACGGTACGCGAGATTGCTGCCACAGGTGTGGACCGCATCTCGATCGGGGCCTTGACCAAGGATGTGAAGGCCGTTGATTTTTCCATGCGGTTTACGGAGTTGTGATGAGCGCAAGCCAAGTCATCGACGTCGAATACGAACAGCCCGAGGGCGCTGCCTGCTCGACCCACCATGCCTGGGCGCGTGTGCCGCTGGAGCCCGCTCCGGCCGAGCGCGCTGCGCTGAAAGACAAGATCCGCCGCCTGCTCAAGGAAAAGAACGCGGTCATGGTTTCGCACTACTACGTGCACCCGGATCTGCAGGACCTGGCCGAGGAGACCGGTGGCATCGTCAGCGACTCGCTGGAGATGGCGCGTTTCGGTCGTGACCACGCGGCGCAGACCCTGGTGGTTTCAGGTGTGCGTTTCATGGGCGAGACCTCCAAGATACTCTCGCCGCACAAGCGCGTGCTCATGCCCGACCTGGATGCCACCTGTTCGCTGGATCTGGGCTGTCCCGTCGATGAATTCAGCGCCTTCTGCGACGCCCACCCCGACCGCACTGTGGTGGTCTACGCCAACACCAGCGCGGCCGTGAAGGCCCGCGCCGACTGGCTGGTCACCTCCAGCTGCGCACTCGATATCGTGCGTGCCCTCAAGGACCAGGGCCACAAGATCCTGTGGGCACCCGACCGCCACCTGGGGGGGTACATCGAGCGCGAGACCGGGGCCGACATGCTGATGTGGAACGGCTCCTGCATCGTGCACGACGAGTTCAAGAGTTTCGAGCTCGAAGAGCTCAAGAAGGAGCACCCTAAAGCCAAGGTGCTGGTGCATCCCGAATCGCCGGCCGCCGTGGTGGCCCTGGCCGATGCCGTGGGCTCGACCTCGGGCATTCTCAAGGCCGCACAGGAGATGGAGGCGCCCGAGTTCATCGTGGCTACCGATAAGGGCATGATGCACAAGCTGCGCACGCTCAACCCCGGCAAGACCTTCATCGAGGCGCCCACCGCCGGCAACAGCGCCACCTGCAAGAGCTGTGCGCACTGTCCCTGGATGGCCATGAATGGCCTGGCCGGCGTGGCCCACGTGCTGGAGCACGGCACGAACGAGATCCACGTAGACCCGGCGCTGATCCCGCGCGCCCGTGTCCCCATCGACCGCATGCTGGCGTTCACGGCTGCACTCAAGGCCGGCAAGCCGGTCAGCGGCCTGGTGCCCAACATCGGCGCCGCCTGACCGGGCGGCGGCATAATCGGCGCGAACAAGGAGTGGATCCATGTCCCGCAATGTGCTCGCCGTCTACCCCGGTACCTTCGACCCCATGACCCTGGGCCATTCCGACGTGATACGCCGGGCGGCCCAGCTCTTCGACCGCGTCATCGTGGGCGTTGCGGCGGCCCACCACAAGAAGACCATGTTCACGCTGGATGAGCGCATCGGCCTGGTGCGCGAGGTCATGCACGATCAGCCCAATGTGGTGGTCGAAAGCTTCTCGGGCCTGCTGCGCGACTTTGTCGTGGGGCGTGGCGCCAAGGTGGTGATCCGCGGCCTGCGCGCCGTCACGGACTTCGACTACGAGTTCCAGCTGGCCGGCATGAACCGCAGCCTCATGCCCGAGGTCGAGACGGTCTTCCTCACACCCAGCACCAGCTACCAGTTCATCTCCAGCACCTTGGTGCGCGAGATCGCCACGCTGGGTGGCGAGGCCGAGAAGTTCGTCGACCCCATCGTTGCGACGCGCCTGCAGGAAAAAATCCGAAGCCTCGGCCGGTCCTGAACCGCTGTACGGCGAAGCATCCTGTTGCAAAACCGCGGCCCGGACGTCACCGGGCTGAAACGCATGCGTCGCATAATTGACGCATGACCGAATTGATCCTGATCCGTCACGGCGAGACCGACTGGAACCGCGAGTTGCGTTTCCAGGGGCAACTCGACGTGCCGCTCAACGCGGTCGGTCTGGAGCAGGCGCGTCGTGTGGCCGAGCGCCTGGCCCTGCAGCCCCTGCACGGGCTGGTCAGCAGCGACCTGCAGCGGGCCTTGCAGACCGCGCAGGCCTTGGCGCAGCGGGCCGGCCACGCCGCACCGCTCACGGAGGCCGGCTTGCGCGAGCAGCATTTCGGCATGGTGGAAGGGCTGCGCGTGCCCGATATCCAGGCCCGGCATCCCCAGGCCTGGGCGCAGTGGGTGCGTTTCGACGAACACTACGCCTTTGATGGCGGCGAATGCACCCGTGATTTCCATGCCCGTGTCCTGGCTGCGCTACGGGGCCTGGGGCAGCGCCATGTAGGCCAGACGGTGGCGGTGGTCACCCACGGTGGTGTACTGGACATGGTCTACCGCAGCGCGCTGGGCCTGTCCCTGTCCGGCCCGCGCGTGAGCGAGATCCCGAACGCCGGCATCAACCGGGTGCGCCTGCAGGGCGAAGCCATCGAGATCCTGGACTGGGCCGACACGCGGCACCTGGCTGATCTGCCACCGCAACCTGTCTACGACCAGCAGCGCCTGGCGCGTGAGCGCGAGGCCGCAGCCCAAGCCACCGATAGCGCCTGAAGCCGCCGTGGTTTTCGGTCCCGGCGGATAATCGGGTCCACCATGGCCCTGATGATCACCGACGAATGCATCAACTGTGATGTCTGCGAACCCGAGTGCCCCAACCAGGCCATCTATCTCGGGGCGGAGATCTATGAGATCGATCCGACGCGTTGTACCGAATGCGTGGGCCATTTCCAGGAGCCCCAGTGCGTGCAGGTCTGTCCTGTGGCCTGCATTCCGGTGAATCCGCAGGTTGTGGAAGACCGCGAAACCCTGTGGCAGAAATACCAGCGTCTGCAGGCCGAGGCGCAAGCGCTGGCTGCCGCCAAACCCTCGGCGGCCTGACGGTCTAATTCGTCGCCGGGGCCCGGTAAGCCGGAATCTTGTCCTTGCCGTTCTTCCTGGCGGCGGCTTTCTGTGCGGCCCTGTCGGCGTCCCGTTGGGCCTTGTCGGCCCGTTCCACGTCGCGTTTCACCGCCGCCTCTTCCTGTTGCCGGGTCTTTTCCAGCGTGTCGCCGGCACGTTTTTCCTGCTTGACGCTGGCTTCGTGCGCCTTGCGTTGCTCGGGGCTGCGGCTGTCGCTGGCCTCGACAGCCTTGCCGCCGGGGCAAGGGGTCTGGCTGTAGCTGCTGCCGCAGCGGTAGACGGTCTGGGCTGACACTCCGGTGCACAACGTCAGGGCGGTGATCGCGAGGATGGGTGACAGCGTCTTCATGCGGGCTCTCCTTCCTGGGGGGGCAGTTGTGCCGGCCGCGGCGGCTTGGGCCGGGGTGGCTTGCTCGTGTGGATCAGCATCATCGCCTTTTCCATCTCGCCGGCCAGCAGCTCAGGCAGGGCCTTGATCGAGCGCGTGACGCAGTCTTCGATGGCCGTGCGGTGATCGGGCGAAGGTTTCTTGAGCACCCAGTTCACCACTTCCGATTTCACACCCGGGTGCCCGACGCCGATGCGCAGGCGCCAGTAGTCGTCCGTGCCCAGCCTGGCATGGATGTCACGCAGACCGTTGTGGCCGGCGTGGCTGCCGCCGAACTTGAGCTTGACCTGGCCCGGCACGATGTCGAGTTCGTCGTGCGCGACGAGGATCTCCTCGGGCTGGATCTTGAAGAAGCGCGCCAGCGCCGCCACCGATTTGCCTGATTCGTTCATCCAGGTCTGCGGCTCCAGCAGCCAGATGGTCTGGCCCTTGACAGTGGTACGTGCGATGAGACCATGGTAGCTCTTGTCCATGCTCAGGCCGAGCTTGAGTTCGCGCGCCACGGCGTCGATCCACCAGAAACCGGCGTTGTGCCGGGTGGCCTCGTATTCGGGGCCGGGGTTGCCCAGGCCGACAAACAGTTTGATCATGCGCGGATTATCGGTGCATCCATGACAGCCGGAAGGGCCAAAAAAAACGGCCCACCGAAGTGGGCCGTTGGTACAAGCCGGAAGGGCTTATTTCTTGGCGGCAGGTGCCTTGGCGGCCGGAGCGGCAGCCTTGGCCGGTGCAGCCTTGCCACCGGCGGCGGGGGCCGCTGCGGCAGCTGCAGCGTCGGCAGCAGCCGGTGCGGCTTCGGCAGCGTCTGCACCCGCAACCATCACGACCGACACCACCACCGGGTTGGCCTTGCCGTGGGTCACGGCGGTCACGCCCTTGGGCATCTTGATGTCCGACAGGTGCAGGGAAACACCCTTCTTCAGGCCGCTCAGGTCCACGGCGATGAACTCGGGCAGGTCGGCCGGCAGGCAGAGCACCTCGATTTCGGTCAGCACGTGGTTGGCGATGCAGCCGTCGGTCTTGACCGCAGGCGAATTCTCGTCACCGCTGAAGTGGAAAGGCACCTTCATGTGCAGCTTGGTGTTGGCGTCCACGCGCTGGAAGTCGATGTGCAGCACCAGGGGCTTGAAGGGGTGCATCTGCACGTCACGCAGCAGAACCTTGTTGCTCTTGCCGTTCACTTCCATCTCCAGGATGGACGAGTGGAAAGCTTCCTTCTTCAGGGCATGCCACAGCGCGTTGTGGTCGAGCTCGACCAGCTGCGGCTCACCGGTGCCACCGTAGACGATACCGGGCGTGCGGCCCGTGTTGCGGAGACGGCGGCTCGCACCCGTGCCCTGCTTGGCGCGCTCAAAAGCGACGAATTTCATAGTTCACTCCAGAAAGAGTCCACCGCGACCAGTGGGACTCCGTTTCAACAAAGGCCCGTGGCAGTATGCGTGCGGGCCGGCTTTTTGCTCGGGAATCAGAACAGATCGTCCTGGTCCGAGAACAAACTCATGACCGACTCGCCCTTGGCGATGCGGTGGATGGTTTCCGCGATCAGCGGGGCCACGTTCACCTGGCGGATCTTGGCGCAGCCGGTGGCGGCGGGGCTCAGCGGGATGGTGTTGGTCACCACCACTTCGTCCAGGGCCGTGCCCTTGGACAGGCGTTCGATGGCCGGCCCTGAAAAAATCGGGTGCGTGCAATACGCGTAGACCTTCTTGGCACCACGCTCCTTGAGCACCTCGGCGGCTTTCACCAGCGTGCCGGCGGTGTCGATCATGTCGTCCATGATCACGCAGTTGCGGCCTTCGATCTCACCGATCACGTGCATCACTTCGCTGACGTTGGCCTTGGGGCGGCGCTTGTCGATGATGGCCAGGTCGCAGCCCAGCTGCTTGGCCAGCGCGCGCGCGCGCACCACACCACCGACGTCGGGTGAGACCACGATCAGGTCTTCGTACTTCTTCAACCGCAGATCACCCAGCAGCACCGGCGAGGCGTAGATGTTGTCCACCGGGATGTCGAAGAAGCCCTGGATCTGGTCGGCATGCAGGTCCATGGTCAGCACGCGGGCCACGCCCACGGTCTGCAGCATATTGGCCACCACCTTGGCGGTGATCGGTACGCGCGTGGAGCGCGGGCGGCGGTCCTGGCGGGCGTAGCCGAAATAGGGGATCACGGCGCTGATGCGCTCGGCCGAGGCGCGCTTGAGCGCGTCGACCATGATGAGCAGCTCCATCAGCGAATCGTTGGTCGGCGCACAGGTGGACTGCACGACGAAGACGTCGCGGGCGCGCACGTTCTGGTTGATCTCCACGGTCACTTCGCCGTCCGAAAAACGGCCGACCGTGGCGGCGCCCAGCGTGATGCCGAGGTGCTTGGCAATATCGGCGGCCAGTGCCGGATTGGCATTGCCCGTGAAGAGCATGAAATCGGGGGTTGGAGCGACCTGCATGAACGATCCAGCGATGAGCGACTAGTGACCCAGAAAAATTTGGCAGGGGAGGAAGGATTCGAACCTTCGCATGCTGGAATCAAAATCCAGTGCCTTAACCAACTTGGCGACTCCCCTACACAGGCTGACAGCTGGGAAACAGCTGTCCACCGACTAACTCTTTTCGCTGGTCGCCCAACCGCAAAGCGGGTGAGCCTCCAGGCTGCAACACAACCGGGCCTGCAAAGTGTCCGGCGCCGTCGGAACACTCAATAAGGGCGGTGCCCACGCAAACACGGCACTTCCTGAGCCTGTCATTCGTCCTTCCAGCCCCAGAGTGGCGAGCCAATCGAGAGCCTGCGTGACACCCGGGCAGAGCCGCTGGGCGACAGGCTGCAGGTCGTTGCGGGCTTCTTTCAGAAAAGCCTGCGGGTCTGCAGCAAAGCCTGAAATTGTAGCAGGAATACTGTCGCGTCTCAAGGTCGGGTCTGAAAAAATCGCCCGGGTTTCCAGTCCGGCCAGGGGCTTGACCACCAGCACGGGGCGGGGTGGCAGTTCGACCGGGGTGATGGACTCGCCGATGCCTTCGACCCAGGCGTTGTGGCCGCGCAGGAAGAAGGGCACGTCGGCCCCGAGTTGCAGGCCGATGGCGCAGAGTTGTTCCAGCGTGAGGCCGAGTTGCCACAGGCGGTTGAGCGCGAGCAGGGTCGACGCAGCATCCGATGAGCCGCCACCCATGCCGGCCTGCGCCGGCAGGCGTTTCTCGATGGCGATGTGCGCGCCCTGCGCCGTGCCGGTGGCCGCCTGCAAGGCCCGTGCGGCGCGCAGGATCAGGTCATCCGCCGGCAGCGGCGCCAGCAGGTCTTCGCGGCTGAGCTGTCCCCGGGCGCGGCGGTCGAAGTGCAGGGTGTCGGCCCAGTCGATCAGCATGAAGACCGACTGCAGCAGGTGGTAGCCGTCGGCGCGCCGCCCCGTGATGTGGAGGAAAAGATTGAGCTTGGCCGGGGCCGGGATGTCGTTGAGCGACTGCATGCCGGGATTATCCGGTGAGGCCAGGGGCCTGCTTCGAATGCCGGCCCTAGCGCTCGATGATGAGCCGCAGTTCGGCGGCCGGCGCGGGTTGGCTGCGCCGGGCCAGCAGACGGCCAGCGTCCAGCTGCGTCAGGTCGGCCTGCCAGCCGTCTGCCACGGCCGGGCGACCCTGCAGCCATTCGAACAGGGCCGCGATAGGGATGGCGGTGCCGGTGGCCTCGGTGGCCAGGGCATCGAGCGTATCGAAGGCGCGGGTCTGCCCGTTGTTGCGCAGCAGCGCCTGCTGAGGACTCCAGCGCAGTTGCGCCAGCGTCGTGCCCAGGGGGCTGGACAACAGCAGCTCACCGGTCGGGGCCTGGCCGCTGAGTTCGAAGTTGGCAAAGAAGGAAGTGGGTTCCGGGCTGCTGTCCACGCGCAGTGCGAGGCGGCCGCGCCAGTAGGTTTGCGTTTCGCCCGGGGCGGCTGCCACTTGCCTGGGTGGCTGGGCGCAGCCGGCCAACAGGGCGCCGATCAGGCCGGCAAAGAGAATCCGCGGCAGCAGTTTCACGGCTTGACGCGCAGGCGTTTGAGCGTTTCGATCAGGGTCTCGTTCTCGGCATTGAGCTTCAGGCCTTCGCGCCAGATGCTCAGCGCCTGCTCCCGTTGGCCCATGCTCCAGAGCACCTCGCCCAGATGGGCGGCGATCTCGGCATCAGGACGTGCACGGTAAGCTTTTTCCAGCACTCGCAGGGCTTCAGGCTTGTTGCCGGTGCGGAACTCGACCCAGCCCAGGCTGTCGCTGATGAAGGGATCATCGGGAGCGAACTCGAGGGCCTTGACGATGAGCTGGCGTGCCTCGCTCAGGCGTACATTGCGATCGGCGAAGGAGTAGCCCAGCGCGTTGTAGGCATGGTGGTACTGCGGCTTCTCGGTGATGATGCGACGCAGGATGCGCTCCATCTCGGTCGTGTTGCCCAGCTTTTCGGCGAGCGTGGCCTGGTCGTAGAGCAGGTCATAGTCCTTGGGTTCGCGCTTGGTCGCTTCGGCCAGCAGTTCGTAGGCCTGGGCATAACGCTTGTTGTCGCGCAGCAGCTGCACCTCGCTGGAGAGCTTGACACGCGCGTCGGCCGGTGAGCGCTCGGGCAGATTGCGGATCAGCTCGCGCGCTTCGTCGATACGGCCCTGGCGGGCCAGGATACCGGCGCGCCGGCTTTGTGTGCGCACCAAGTCCTCGGGGCTGCTGATCTTGGCCAGCCAGGCCTCGGCCTGTTTGTAGTCCTTGCGCTGTTCGGCGATCTGGGCCAGGGACAGATAGGCTTGGGCCAGGGCGCGGCTGGGTTCTTCCATGCCGTCGCCGCCACGACGCGACTGCATCAGTTCCAGGAATTGCTTGAGCGAGCGCTCGGCCGGGTCGAACCGGTTGTCTTGCAGCTCCAGGGTGCCGCGGATCAGCCACGCTTCGGCGTAGTCGGGTTTTTCGCTGGTGACGATTTGCACCTGGCTGCCGGCCTCGGCATAACGCTGGGCGTCGAGCAGCGCGCGTGCATAGGACAGACGCACTTCCACCAGGGGGCGGCCTTCCAGGTATTTGCGCACAATGGCTTCCGCCCCGGGCTGCTGGGGCGACATCAGGGCCAGGGCCAGCAGGACCGGCCCCTCGGCGCGCGCATCCAGCGCTTGGCCCCGCCGTGCGGCTTCCAGCGCACCTGCGCCGTCCTCGTTTTCCAGCCGCATGCGGCCCACGGCGCTCCAGGCGGCAGGGCCCGTGCCGGGGTTGCCCAGGTGTTCGGCCACGGCCTGCTCCAGCATCTCGGCAGCGACCTTCTTGTCGCTGCTGCGTGCGAAATAGCGCGGCAGCAGGGTGATGGTGAGGACGCGGTCCTTGGCCTCTGCCAGCGCGATCTCGCGCTTGAGCGGCTCCACCGTTTCACTCAGGCGGTTCAGGCCGATCAGGATCTGCAGCACATAGCGGTTGGCGTCGCGCGAACCGGGCTGGGCCTGCTTCCAGGCGCGCGCAGCTTGCAAGGCCGAGTCGCCGGCGCGCGACTGCAGGGCGATGTCGATGGCGCGCTGGTACAGGCGGGCGTCGCCGGTCTTGCGTGCGGCATCGAGGATCAGGGAGTAACCCACGCCGGCTTCGCCGCGCTGGGCGCTGAATTCACCCACCATCAACTGGTAGAAAAGCTCGCCATCGAGCGCCGAACTGGCGGGTGGGGTGGCAGGAGCCGGGTCCGGCTGTTGCGCATGTGCCGTCAGGGCGGCGGTCAACAACAGAGGGAGGAGGCGTAGGCGTGAGAACATCAAACCATAATAATCCAAGCCAGCTTGTCCTTGCGTGCCTACTGTCATGCCTGAATTGCCCGAAGTCGAAGCCACGCGCCTGAGTTTTGTCGACCGCATCAGCGGGGCTGGCATCGTCTCGGCCTGGTGCGGCAAGCCCCTGCGCTGGCCTCTGGGCTTGCCGGTGGCCCGGCTCGTGGGGCGACAAGTGCGGGGGGTACGTCGGCGCGGCAAGTACCTGCTGCTGGATCTCGACCAGGGTTTGCTCCTGCTGCACCTGGGGATGTCGGGCAGCCTGAGCTTTGGCAACGGCCTGCCGCCGCGCGGTGTACACGACCATTTCGAGCTGCATACCAGCCGCGGCACGTTGCGGCTGAACGATCCGCGCCGTTTCGGCGCCGTGGTCTGGGCGCCAGCCGAAGATGCGCCTGTGGCGCGCAAGTTGCTGGGCGGGCTGGGGGTGGAACCGTTGTCGGAGGACTTTGACGCGGCAGGTTTTCATGCCGCCCTCAAGAAGCGCAAATCTGCCGTCAAGCAGGTGCTGCTGGCGGGTGACGTGGTGGTGGGCGTGGGCAATATCTACGCCTCGGAGGCGCTGTTCCTGGCCGGCATCCGTCCTACCCTGAGTGCAACGCGTGTGAGCCGGCCCCGCGCAGAGAAATTGCGCGCCGCCATCCGCGACGTGCTGGGCCGGGCCCTGGCGGCCGGGGGCACCACCTTGCGCAACTATTCCAACGCCGTGGGCGAGCGCGGCAACTTCCAGTTTGAAGCCAAGGTCTATGGACGAGAGGGGCAAGCCTGCAAGGTTTGCGGTAGCTCCATCAAGGCCATCCGACAGGGGCAGCGGGCGACGTTTTTCTGCCCCAATTGTCAGAAAACATGAGGCTAATCAAGGAGATAGATGCTATATTGAGTGTTTGCAGAATGACCTGAAGTGCGTCTAGGGGGCAGATTTGGCTACATCTTTCAACGATCAGTTCGACCAGCACGGCACGTGGCGGCGTGAGTTCGCCCTGCGCCTGAAGCTGCTGGGCGAATGGATGAAAGACCACGACCTGCTCGATGCAGCCGTCGAGGAGCGCCTGCACCGCCTGGAGATGCAGGTGCGTGCCGACAAGGTCATGGTGGCCTTTGTGGCCGAGTTCTCGCGCGGCAAGTCCGAGCTGATCAACGCCATCTTCTTCGCCGGTTATGGCCGGCGCATCATGCCGGCCAGCGCCGGGCGCACCACCATGTGCCCGACCGAGATGGGCTACGACGCCGAGGTGCCGCCCTGCCTGCGCCTGCTGCCCATCGAAACCCGCCTGCAGCCCCAGTCCCTGATGGAATGGCGCATGGTCCCCGAGAAGTGGACCCGCGTCGACCTCGACGTCAACGACCCTCAGCAGCTGGCCATGGCCCTGGAGAAGGTTTCCGAAACCCGCCGTGTCTCGCTGGAAGAAGCGCGTGCCCTGGGCTTCTGGAGCAGCCAGGTGCCGGGTGACACCCCGATGATGGATGCGCAGGGCAGGGTCGAGGTGCCCAAGTGGCGCCACGCGCTGATCAACATCGCCCACCCCCTGCTCAAGCAGGGCTTGGTCATTCTCGACACCCCGGGTCTCAATGCCATCGGCGCCGAGCCCGAACTGACGGTCAGCCTGGTGCCCCAGGCGCACGCCGTGGTCTTCATCCTGGGTGCCGACACCGGCGTCACCAAGTCCGACCTCGAGATCTGGCGTGAACACCTGATCACCGAATCGACCGCAGGCGACACCCGCCTGGTCGTGCTCAACAAGATCGACTCGCTCTGGGACGCGCTGAGTTCGCCGGCCCAGATCCAGATGCAGATCGACCGCCAGCGCGCTACCACGGCCGAGATCCTCGGCCTGACGCGTGAGCAGGTGCTGCCCGTCTCGGCCCAGAAGGGCCTGGTGGCCAAGGTCACCGACGACGCCAAGCTGCTGCAGGCCAGTTGCCTGCCCGCACTCGAAGAGGCGCTGGCCCAGCGCATCATGGGCCAGCGCCAGCGCATCCTGGGCGCCGCTGTGGCGGTCGGCATTTCCGATCTGCAGCTTGAGGTCGGCCGGGTGCTCAACATCCGCCGCCGCGACCTCAACGAGCAGATGCTCGAGCTCAAGGGTCTGCAGGGCAAGAACGCCGCCGTGATCAAGCACATGCGTCTGCGCATCTCGCAGGAGCAGGCCGAGTTCGACCGTGCGGGTGCCAAGATCCATGCCGTGCGCTCGGTGCATCTCAAGCTGTTGCGCGACGTGTTCGCGCTGCTGAGCACCAAGAGCCTGCGCGCCGAGATGAACCAGCTCATGCAGTCCCTGCTGCAGACCGGTCTCAAGCTTGGCGTCAAGAAATCCTATGGCGAGACTTTCGCCCGCCTGCGCGAGAACCTGCGCCGCGTGCAGTCCCTGATCGGCGAGATCCAGACCATGCTGGGGAGCTCCTTCAAGCAGCTCAACTCCGAACAAGGCTTCTCGCTGCAGCCGCCGGCCGAGCCCCAGTTGCAGGCCTATATCGACAACCTGGACCAGGTCGAGCGTGGCCATTTGCAGTACCTGGGCCTGGGCAATGCCTTCCGCCTGGCCCAACCCGAGTTTGCCGACCGTCTGGTGCGCGCCCTGGCCACGCGCCTGCGCACGGTCTACCAGTCGGCCCTGGGCGACGTGGAGCTGTGGAGCAAGTCGGCAGCAGCCCAGCTCGACGCCCAGCTGCGCGAGCGTCGCCGCAACTTCAGCCGCCGGCTCGAGGCGATCGATCGCATCCAGCAGGCCGCGGGTGGTCTGGACGAGCGCATCGCCGAGATCAACGAACAGTTCCGCGCGCTGGACCAGCTCGATTCCAAGCTGCTTGAACTCACGGCTTACCTGATCCGGGCGCAAGACGTCACCAAGCCCAAGGACACGGTAGCGGCCGAACTCCTGGCTTCGTGAGCCGGCCTTCGCGCCCCTCTTCTCCTTTGCCCGTGGTCCAGCCGGCTGACTGGGATGCCCGCGTGCTGCGCTGGCAGGCCCGGCATGGACGCCAAGGTCTGCCCTGGCAGGGCACGCAGGATCCCTACCGGGTCTGGCTCTCCGAAATCATGCTGCAGCAGACCCAGGTGGTCACGGTGCGCGACTACTACGCCCGTTTCCTGCAGCGTTTTCCTGATGTGCGGGCCCTGGCGGCTGCCAGCCTCGACGACGTGCTGGGCCTGTGGAGCGGCCTGGGTTATTACAGCCGGGCGCGCAACCTGCATGCCTGCGCCGTGCAGGTGGTGCAAGTGCATGGCGGTGAATTCCCCCGCACGGCGGAACTGCTCCAGACCCTGCCAGGCATAGGCCCGTCCACGGCGGCAGCCGTCGCCTCCATTTGCTTTGGCGAGCGTGTGGCCATCCTTGACGGCAATGTGAAGCGCGTGCTCACGCGTGCCCTGGGTTTTGACGCCGATCTGTCCGTGGCTGCCAACGAGCGCGCGCTCTGGGCCCGCGCCACCGAGCTGCTGCCGCAGCGCGACCTGACGCACGCCATGCCGCGCTATACCCAGGCCGTGATGGACCTGGGTGCCACCGTCTGCCTCGCGCGCAAGCCCCTGTGCGAGGCCTGTCCGGTGCTGGACATCTGCGTGGCCAGGCGCGAAGGCCGGCCCGAAAGCTATCCCGTCAAGACGCGCAAACTCAAGCGCAGCGCGCAGTCGCTCTGGCTTCTGTGGGCGCGGACACGCGAGGGCGCAGTCTGGCTGCGCCAGCGGCCCACACCTGGTGTCTGGGCCGGGCTGTATTGCATGGAGCTGTTTGACAGCTACGACGCCCTGCGCGCAGCAGTGCCTGTGGCCTACCAGGATCGTCTGCAGGAGCTGGCCGTGTTCACCCACGTGCTGACGCACAAGGACTTGCATCTGCATCCCGTGCGCGTGCAGTTGCCGGCGCGTGCCAGGCTGTCGCAAGACGGGGGCTGGCAGATGGCCAATGCCTGGCCGGGCCTGGGCCTGCCGGCGCCGGTGCGCAAGTTGCTCCAGCAGGGCTGATCAGCCGCCGATTTCGCGGTGGCGCCGCAGCGTGTTCCAGCGTGCGGCAAAACGCCGCGCCAGCTCTTCCACCAGATAAACCGAGCGGTGCTGGCCGCCCGTGCAGCCTATGGCCACGGTCACGTAGCTGCGGTGGTTCTGCGACATGGCGTCCAGCCAGTGCGAGAGAAAAGCCTCGATGTGTTCCAGCATGCGGGTGGCCTCGGGCTGGGCACGAAGGAAGGCCGCCACCGGCTCGTCCCGGCCGGTCAGCGGGCGCAGCTCGGGTTCGTAGTGAGGGTTGGGCAGCATGCGCACGTCGAAGACGTAATCCGCATCGACCGGTATGCCCCGCTTGTAGGCGAAGGACTCGAAGACCAGGGTGAGCTGGCTGCCGGGCAGCTGGATCACTTCCTTGATGTAACCCTGCAGCTGTGAAGGCCGGATCAGGCTGGTGTCGATCACGTGGGCCTGCTCGCGCAGTGCGGCCAGCAGCTCGCGTTCGAGTTCGATGGCTTCCACCAGAACGCGGTTGAGGTCGGCGCCTTCGCTCATGGCTTGCGACAGCGGGTGCTTGCGCCGTGTTTCGGAATAACGTCGCACCAGCGTGTCGGTGGAGGCATCGAGGAACAGCGATTTGATCGCGATACCCTGCTGGCGCAGCGTGGCCAGCAGCGCCGGCACCTGGGGCAGGGAGGTAGCGCTGCGCACATCCATGGCGATGGCCACGCGACTGGCCTGGTGCTGCTGCTCCAGTGTCGCGAAGGGCAGCAGCAACTCGGGCGGCAGGTTGTCCACGCAGTAGTAACCGGCGTCTTCCAGTGCGTTGAGCGCCACGGATTTGCCGGAGCCGGACATGCCGGTGATGAGGACGATCTCCATGGCCATGGTCTTGCGCCTGTTCCGCTCAGTTGCCGGACTGCAGCATTTCCTTGGCGTGGGCCAGGGTGGTGCTGGACAGGCGTTCGCCGCCCAGCATGCGTGCGACTTCGGCCACGCGGGCTTCACCCTGCACCGGCGTCACCGTGCTCAGCGTCTGCGCGCCCTGGCGCTGCTTGGCCACCACCAGATGGTGGTCGGCACAGGCAGCCACCTGCGGCAAGTGGGTCACGGCCATGACCTGGCGGTCGCGGCCGAGCTGTTTCATGAGGCGGCCCACAGTCTCGGCCACGGCGCCACCGACACCGGCGTCCACCTCGTCGAAGATCAGGGTCTGGGCCGTGCCCAGCTGGCTGGTGGTGACGGCGATGGCCAGGGCGATGCGTGAGAGCTCGCCGCCCGAAGCCACCTTGCCCACCGGCCTCGGCGTGCTGCCGGCATGCCCGGCGACCAGGAAGTTCACCTCTTCCAGTCCGCTTTGCAAGGGGTGTTCCGCCTTGTGCAGCGTCACCTCGAAACGTCCGCCATGCATGCCCAGGCCTTGCATGGCCTGGGTGATGGCCTGCGCGAGCTGGGGCGCGGCCTTGGACCTCGCCTTGGAGACGGCTTGGGCTTCTTTCATGTAGGCGACCTGGGCTTGCTGCTCGGCGGCTTCCAGGCTGGCCAGATCGGCCGCGGCATCGAGTCGGGTCAGCTCTTCACGCCAGCCAGCCAACGTGGCCGCCAGTTCTTCGGGCGGACGTTTGTAGCGACGGGCCAGCGACACCCAGGAAGTCAAACGCGTGTCCAGCTCGGCCAGGCGCTCGGGGTCCAGATCGGTGCGGCGCAGGTAGGTGCGCAGACTGTGTACGCTGTCTTCCACCTGTGCCAGGCTGGAGTTCAGCACTTCCACCAGCGACTTGAATTCAGGCTCCAGATGCTCCTGATTTTGTAGCAATTGGCGGGCACTGCCCAAGGCGTGGGAAGCACCACCGTCTTCGCCCTCGAGCGCGTCCAGCGCGCCCTGGGCAGCGTCCATCAGGGCCTGCGCATGGGCCAGGCGGCTGTGGTCGGTGTTCAGCGTTTCCCATTCGCCGGCCTGCGGTGCCAGTTTTTCGATTTCGCCAATCTGCCAGCCCAGGCGCTCGCGCTCGCGTTGCAGCGTGTCCTGGGCCTTGCGGGCGTCCTCCAGGACGGTCTGGGTTTCACGCCATTGCTGCCAGCTCAGGGTGAGGGGGCTGGTGTCCAGTTGGGCATAGGCGTCGAGCAGGCCGCGCACGGCCTCGGCCCGCGTCAGGCTTTGCCAGGCATGCTGGCCATGGATGTCGAAAAGGCGCTCGCCCAGTTCGCGCAGCTGGGTTGCGGTGGCGGGGCTGCCGTTGATCCAGGCGCGGCTCTTGCCCTGCGTGTCCACAGTGCGGCGCAGTAGCAGGGTGAAACCGGGGTCGAAGCCCGGGTTGAAACCAGCTTCTTCCAGCCAGCCCAGTAGGGCGGTGCATTCACCGAACTCGGCGCTCACATCGGTGCGGTTGGCGCCTTCGCGGATCAGTCCTGTGTCGGAGCGCGCGCCCGTGACGAGCTGCAAGGCATCGATCAGGATGGACTTGCCGGCACCGGTCTCGCCGGTCAGCACGCTGAAACCGCTTTCGAGCTCGAGCTCAAGCTCGCTGATGATGACGAAGTCCCGCAGGACGATGCGCTTGAGGCTCATGAACCCGTGATCCCTTCGTTCCAGTGCAGCTTCTGCCGCAGGGTGTCGAAATAACTCCAGCCGCGCGGATGCAGGAAACGCACGCTGTGCTCCGAGCGCCGCACGATGATGCGGTCGCCCTGTTGCAAAGAGGCCAGGGACTGCATATCGAAGTTGGCAATGGCTTCGCGGTCCGAGGCGATCTCGATGGCCACCTCGGACTGGCTGGACAGCACGATGGGCCGGTTGGACAGGGTATGCGGCGCAATCGGTGCCAGGACCCAGCCGGCGATGGCCGGGTGCAGGATGGGGCCGCCGGCGGACAGGGAATAGGCCGTGGAGCCGGTCGGGGTGGCGATGATCAGGCCGTCGGCCCGCTGGTTGGCCACGAAATGGCCATCCACTTCCACGCGCAGCTCCACCATGCCCGAGGAATTGCCGCGGTGCACCACCACATCGTTCATGGCCAGGGTGTCGAAGACGCAGTTGCCGTCGCGCAGCACGCGCGCATGCATGAGCTGGCGCTGCTCTTCTTCGTATTCCCCGCGCAGCATGGGCGGCAGCACGGTCTCGAAGCTGCCGAAGGGGATGTCGGTCATGAAACCCAGGCGGCCATGGTTGATGCCGATCAGCGGCACGCCAGAGCTGGCCAGCTTGCGGCTGATGCCCAGCATGGTGCCATCGCCGCCCACTACCAGGCCCAGATCGCATTGCTGGGCGATGGTGGCCAGATCCTGCACCGGGTAACCCTCGAGGCTGGCATTGGTCGCGGTCTGCTCCTCCACCACCACGGCACAGCCCTGGGCCTGCAGAAAGGTGGCAATGTCGGCGAGCGCCGGGCGCGCGCGGCTGCCCTGGCTACCGCCAGCGACGGTCTGGTACTTGCCGATCAGGGCCACCTGGCGGAATCTGGAGTTCATTCGCAAATTACATCATTAAAATGATCCCATGCTCGATGACCGTGCCAAGTTGTTGCTGAAAACGCTGGTGGAACGCTACATTGCCGAAGGGCAACCTGTCGGCTCGCGTACGCTCTCGCGTGCGTCCGGTCTGGAGCTGTCGCCGGCGACCATCCGCAATGTGATGTCCGACCTGGAAGAGCTGGGCCTGATCGCCAGCCCCCACACTTCGGCTGGGCGCGTGCCTACGGCGCGCGGTTACCGCCTATTTGTCGACACCATGCTGACGGCCCAGCGTGAGCAGATTGCCACGCCCAGCCTGACGCCGGACCAGCCGCAAAAAGTCATTTCCAGCGCTGCCAACCTGCTGTCCTCGCTTTCTCAGTTTGTCGGCGTGGTCATGGCGCCGCGCCGTTCCTCGGTGTTTCGCCATATCGAATTCCTGCGCCTGGGCGAGCGGCGCATCCTGGTCATCCTGGTCTCGCCCGAGGGGGATGTGCAGAACCGCGTCATCTTTACCGAAACCGACTACTCGCCGTCGCAACTGGTCGAAGCCTCCAACTATCTCAATGCCCACTACATGGGCCTGACGCTGGAGCAGGTGCGCGAGCGCTTGCAGGGCGAGGTGGACACACTGCGTGGCGAGATTGCCAAGCTGATGCAGGCCGCAGTGACCGTGGGTACGGATGCCATGACGCAGGTGCAGGACGAGGTGGTGATTTCCGGCGAGCGCAATCTGCTGGCTGTGTCCGATTTTTCCAGCGACATGAGCCATCTGCGCCGTGCTTTCGATCTTTTCGAGCAAAAGGCCCAGCTGATGCGTTTGATGGACATTGCCGGGCAGGCCGAGGGGGTGCGCATCTTCATCGGCGGCGAAAGCCAAGTGGTGCCTTTCGAGGAGCTGTCTGTGGTCAGCGCCCCCTACGAGGTGGACGGCCAGGTGGTGGGCACGCTGGGCGTGATCGGCCCCACGCGCATGCCCTATGAACGCATGATCCAGATCGTGGACATCACCTCCAAGCTGCTGGGCAATGCGCTGAGCCACAGCAAATAGCAAACAGGTTCGCCCCGTACAATCACGCCTTCGGTCGGGGCGTTAGCTCAGTTGGTTAGAGCAGGGGACTCATAATCCCTTGGTCGGGGGTTCAAGTCCCTCACGCCCTACCATTCTCTTCATGAAGACCGGCTCCAAGCTTCCTGTTGCTGCCCTGGCGCTGTTCATTGTGGTGACGGCCTGGGGGCAAGGCAAGCCCGTTGAGATCCACGACCGGCTCCTGCCGGACGGGTCGGCACACAAAAGGGTGGCGCTGACGCTGGATGCCTGCACGGGCCGTTTCGACGGGGACCTGATCGGGTTTCTGATCCGCAATCGCATACCGGCCACCCTGTTCGTGACCAAGAAGTGGCTGGACGCCAATCCGCGTGGCGTAGCCGTCATCAAGGCCCATCTGGACCTGCTGGAGGTGGAGAACCATGGTGCGAACCACATCCCTGCCGTGATCGGGAAGGGGCGCACGGTCTATGGCATCCCAGGGGAACCCGACCTCGTCCATTTGCGCAGAGAGGTTTCCGAAGGGGCCCGCGCCGTTCAGCGGGTGACCGGTGTCGCACCTCATTGGTACCGGGGGGCTACGGCCGAATACGATGCCCGGGCGAGTGCCGAGATCGAACGCATGGGGTACGGCATCGCCGGCTTCTCGGTCAATGCGGATGCCGGTGCCACGCTGACGAAGCCAGCGATCGAAGTCCGCTTGAAAAACGTCAGGGATGGCGATGTCATCATCGCCCACATGAACAAGCCTGCGTCAGACACCGCAGAGGGGCTGGCCGATGGCCTGATCTGGCTGCTCAGGCAAGGCTTCGTTTTTGTGCGCCTGGACCAGGTGGAAATGCAAAGAATCCGTGACAAGAAGTAGCCAGGTTGACCCGAGCCATGTGCGGGCAGGCAGGACGCGCCTACTGCTTGCGCCGGATCACCGTCGCGCGTTTCTCGTCTTCCTTGTAGTAGTAACCGCGCTCCTGGTTGCGCCAGGTGCCCAGCCACAGCATGTTCAGCGAGATGGCGTCGTGGTCCTTGTCCGAGAAGGGGCGGTCGTAGGTGGTGACCACGCCACGGTAGATGCCGCTGGGGTTCTCCAGCGCTTTTTTCATGGCGGGGCCGGAGAAATCACCGCGCGAATCGAACATGGCGCGCACCAGCAGGTTGACGGCGTCGTAGGTCTGCGCGGCCGACATCATGGAGCCGATGGGCTGTTCCTTGCGGACCTTGTTGTAGTTGCGCAGGAAGGAGCTGTTGCGCTCCAGGAAGACGTTGGGCAGCACGGTCTGCACCATCAGCGCGCCCTCTACCTTGCCGGCAGAGGTATTGAAGGCCGAGGCGTGTGACAGGCCCCAGGGGCCGAACTGCGGCACCTTCCAGCCCACCGCGGTGCGGCTGGCCGAGATCACGCCCTGTTCGGGGCCCACGGTCCAGCCGATCAGGGCGTCGGCGCCGGAGTTTCTCAGCTCCTTGATTTCCTCTTCCAGTGTTTTCACGCCGACCTTGAAGCGCACCACCGCTTGCGGCTTCAGGTTGACGCGACCCAGGGCGGCCTCCAGGTCCTTGAGGCCGGCATCACCATAACCGGTAGAGTCCACCAGCAGCGCCACCTTGGTCAGCCCGCGCTTGACGATCTCGTCGATCAGGAACTGGGTCTGGTGCTGGTCCGGGGCCGAGGTGCGGAAGATGAAGCTTTGCGCAGCCGGGTATTTGGCCGTGATGGCCGTGCCAGTGGCGCAGGGCACGATGAGCGTGTGTTTGTTGTTCTGGAACACGTCCAGCGCCTTCATGGCCACGCCGCTGTTGCAGAAGCCGATGGTGGCCACCACTTTTTCCTTGAGCACCAGATCCTCGGCGTGTTTGAGGCCAATGTCATTGTTGGCCTCGTCATCACGCACCACAAGCTCGAGTGGCCGGCCGAGGTAACCTCCGACCTGGTTGATCTCCTGCACCGCCACCTGCGCGCCAACCAGGGCGCTGTTGCCCATGTCCGAGGAGCCCCCGGTGAGCGGAAAGATGAGGCCGAGGCGGATGGGGCCGGCGGTATTGGGCTGGGCCTGTAGCGGTGCAGTTCCCAGGCCCAGGCCGATGGCTGTCAGCAGGCCGGCCAGGCGGATTGCTTGCATGGTGCTTGTCTCCGTTATTGCTTTGTGCCTAGATTAGTCGATTGCGCCGCAACTGCGGGCAAATTTCAGCTTAGGCTGACGACGGCAAGCGGCTTACCGTGGTTTCCATGCCGTCCGCCAAGGGCCGGCAGGGGCCCCGGAAAAACCGTCGAAAGCCGTGCTATAATTTCGGTCTTCGCGGCTGTAGCTCAGTTGGATAGAGTACTTGGCTACGAACCAAGGGGTCGTGGGTTCAATTCCTGCCAGCCGCACCAAAACGGAAAAGCCTGCAACTGCAAAGTTGCAGGCTTTTTTCTTTAGTCAGACAATTTCCGGTCCACAGGACGTTGCCATGAGCAAAGCCTTTACCCGCGAATCCGCCAACGACGAGGACGATGATGAAGCGCAACTGCCCGCCCTGCCGGCCGGTGGCAAGAACTACATCACGCCCGCCGGTTATGCCCGCCTGCGCGCCGAGTTGATGGAACTGATCGACGAGGAGCGGCCCAAGGTGGTGGAAATCGTGCACTGGGCGGCCAGCAATGGCGACCGCTCGGAGAACGGCGACTATCTCTACGGCAAGAAGCGCCTGCGCGAGATCGACCGGCGTATCCGTTTCCTGACCAAGCGCCTGGAGATCGCCGAGGTGACCGACCCCAGCGTGCACCATGGCAGCGATCAGGTTTTTTTCGGCGCGACAGCCACTTATGCGGACGGGGCCGGCCTGGAGCGCACCATCACCATCCTGGGCATCGACGAAGCCGACAGCCTGCAAGGGCAGGTCAGCTGGGTCGCGCCGGTGGCGCGCACCCTGCTCAAGGCCCGCGTGGGGGATGTCCTGAAGCTGGTCACCCCGGCTGGCGTGGAGGATATCGAGGTGCTGGCCGTGCAGTACCCGGCGCCGTTCAACACCTAGGTGGTGTTGGTGATGCGTCGCGCCTGCAACACCGAGGAGGTGCGTTGCAGATTGCGCAGGGCGGTCGCCAGATGCTGGCGGTCACGCACCGCGATGATGAAGCGCAGGTCGGTGGTTTCCTGGGCCGCTTCCTGGCCCATGTCGATGTGGATGATGTCGGCTTCCGAGGCTGCCAGGGCCGAGGCCACACGCGCCAGCACGCCCTTGCCGTTGTTGACCGTGACCACGATGCCGGTCTCGAAAGCTCGTGCCGGTTCGTCCGACCACTCCACGCCAATGAAGCGCTCACTGTCCTTGTTGCGCTGCTTGCGGGCTACGGCGCAGTCTTCGGCGTGCACCACCAGGCCTTCGCCCCGCCCGAGGTAGCCCACGATGGTGTCGCCCGGGATGGGGCGGCAGCAACTGGCGTACTGCACCGAAGCGTTTTCGCTGCCATCCACGATCACGGTGCTGTGGCCCGATGACTCGGCGTTGAAGCGTTCGCGGCTCATGAGCACGGCGTTGGGTTTCTCACCGCTTTCGGTCAGCAGGGTGGCCATGCGCTTGGCAACGATGCTGGCAATGCGCTTGCCCAGGCCGATGTCGACCAGCAGTTCGGAGCGGCTGCGGTTGCCGGTGAAGCGCAGCAGCTTGTCCCAGATGCCTGCACTGGCCCCATCGTCGTCGGTCGGGAAACGTTCGATGCCTTCGGCGCGCAGGGCCTGCAGCAGCAGCTTTTCGCCCAGTCCTTCGGATTCGGTCTGGGCCAGGGTCTTGAGGTGGTGGCGAATCTTGGAGCGCGCCCGGCCGGTGCGCACAAAACTCAGCCAGGCCGGGTTGGGCGCCGAGACCGGGGCCGTCACGACCTCGACCACGTCGCCGTTCTTGAGCTCGGTGCGCAGGGGCACCTGCTCACCGTTGACGCGTGCGGCCATGGTGCGGTCGCCAATGTTGCTGTGGATGGCGTAGGCAAAATCGACCACGGTGGCGCCGCGCGGCAGCGCCATGATCTTGCTCTTGGGTGTGAAGACGTAGACAGCGTCGGGGAACAGGTCCACCTTGACGTGGTCCCAGAACTCCGCGGCGTCGCGCGTCTCGTTCTGGATGTCCAGCAGGGACTGCAGCCACTGGGCGCCCAGGCGCGCGGTCATGGGGCTGTCGGGCTCGTTGGCCTTGTAGAGCCAGTGCGCGGCCACGCCGGATTCCGCGACCACGTGCATGGCCTCGGTGCGAATCTGAAATTCGATGTGCACGCCCGAGGGACCGACCAGCGTAGTGTGCAGCGACTGGTAGCCGTTGAGCTTGGGGATGGCGATGTGGTCCTTGAACTTGCCCGGCACCGGTTTGTAGATCTGGTGCAGCGTGCCCAGGGCCGTGTAGCAGTCGGCCTGGTTGGGAACCAGCAGGCGGAAGCCATACATGTCCGAAATCTGGGCGAAGCTCAGGTGCTTCTCGTCCATCTTGCGGTAGATGGAGTACAGCGTCTTCTCGCGCCCGCCAATCCGCACCGACATGCCCGCACTGTCAAAACCTGCCTCGACCTCCTTGCGCACCTTCTGGATCAGGTCACGCCGGCGGTTACGGGCGCGTTCCAGCGCCTTTTCCAGCACGGCATGGCGCCAGGGGTGCAGGTGGCGGAAGGACAGGTCCTGCAGCTCGCGGTAGGTCTGGTTCAGGCCCAGGCGGTAGGCAATGGGGGCGTAGATTTCCTGGGTTTCCGAGGCGATGCGCGCCCATTTGGCACGCGGCACGTCGGCCAGGGTGCGCATGTTGTGGCTGCGGTCGGCCAGCTTGATGAGGATGACGCGCACATCGCGCGCCATGGCCAGCAGCATCTTGCGGAAGGACTCGGCCTGGCTTTCCTCGCGCGTGTTGAATTGCAGCTTGTCCAGCTTGGTCAGCCCGTCCACCAGCTCGGCCACGGGCGAGCCGAAACGCTCGATCAGCTCGACCTTGCTGACGCCGCAGTCCTCCAGCGCATCGTGCAGCAGGGCCGCCATCAGGGCCTGGGCATCGAGTTTCCACTCGGCACACTGTGCTGCCACGGCGATGGGGTGGGTGATGTAGGGCTCGCCGCTGTTGCGCAGCTGGCCCAGGTGGGCCTCGTCGGCAAAACGGTAGGCCTGACGCACCTGTTCGAGGTCCGTCGGCGAGAGATAGTCCAGACGGGCGGTGAGACTCGCAAAACTCGCCGCCGCAGCATTGGCTGCCGCCGGGTCGGCCATGTCAGGCAGACCGGGGGCAACCGGCGCGGCAGGAGGGGTGGGGAGCACGGTACTCACCCCCTAAATATATAGTGCGGCGGCGCGGTCTGCGTCCGGGCAAGAAAAAAGCACCGCAAGCGGTGCTTTTTTCAGGCTGGGCGGGGTATGCCTCAGACGGGAACCTTCTTGAGCATCTCCAGGCCGATCTTGCCTTCGGCGATCTCGCGCAGGGCGGTCACGCCCGGCTTGTTCTTGCTCTCGATCTTGGGCGCGTGGCCTTGGCTGAGCATGCGGGCGCGGTAGGTCGCGGCCAGCACGAGCTGGAAACGGTTGGGGATCTGCTGCAGGCAGTCTTCGACGGTGATACGGGCCATGTATTTACTCCAGTGGACCGGGAAAATCCGGGGTCAAGGCAGGCGCAGCGCCTGGAAGGTGTCGGGCCGGGCCCGGCGCTGGGCCGGGTACCGCAGCCGCTGGGCTTGTACGACCAATTGAAGGTCGGCCAGCGCGCGCTCGAACAAGTCGTTGATTATAACGAAATCGAACTTCGGGGCCTGGGCCATCTCGGTGGCGGCGTTTTCCAGGCGCAGGGCGATGACTTCGGGGGCATCCTCGCCGCGTTTGATCAGCCGGGCGCGCAATTCCTCCCAGCTGGGCGGCAGGATGAAGACCGTGGCGGCGTCCGGGAAGAGCTTCTTGATCTGCATGGCACCCTGGAAGTCGATTTCCAGCACGATGTCGGTACCGGCCAGGATCTTGTCCGCGATGGCCTGGCGCGAAGTGCCGTAGCGCTGGCTGTGCACATGGGCCCATTCGACAAAGGCATCGGCCTGGACCATGGCGTCGAAGGCGGCGGGGGAGACAAAGTAGTACTCGCGCCCGTTCTGTTCCTGCCCGCGCGGTGCCCGCGTGGTGTGCGAGACCGAAAGCTGCAGCCGCGGGTCCTGCGCCAGCAGGGCCTTGACCAGGCTGGACTTGCCGGCCCCGCTGGGGGCGGCGATGACGAAAAGATTGCCGGGGTAGTCCATGGAGCAAGAGCGGGTGGCCGGGGTGGCCCTATTCTAGGTTCTGGACCTGCTCGCGCATCTGCTCGATCAGCACCTTCATGTCCACCGAAATGCGGGTCAGGTCGAGTGCCGCCGACTTGGAGCCCAGGGTGTTGGCCTCGCGGTGCAGCTCCTGGATCAGGAAGTCCAGGCGCTTGCCGAGTTCCCCACCCTTCTTGAGCAGGCGCTCGATCTCGTCCAGGTGCGAGGCCAGGCGCGTCAGCTCCTCGGCCACGTCGATGCGAATGGCGTAGGCTGTGGCTTCGGTCAGTGCCCGCTCCTGGGCGGCCTGCGGCGGGGTGGCGCCGTCGGTCAGAGCCATGGCCTCCTGCCAGCGCTCCAGGAAACGCTGACGCTGCTGTTCCACCAGTTGCGGCAGCATGGGGCCAGCCTGGGTGGCCAGCTGGCGCAGCTGGCTGATGTGGCCCAGCAGCATGGTGACCAGGCGGGCGCCCTCGCGCGCACGGGCCTGCACCAGTTCTTCCAGGGCCTGGGCTGCCAGGGCCTGCAGGGACGGGCCCCAGTCTTGACCGGCGGCCCCCTGTTCGCTGGCGGCCAGCTTCAGGATATCGGCCACGCTCAGGGCCCGGGCGTCGGGCAGCCAGGCCTGCACGCCGTCCTGCAGCGCGTTGAGGCGCTGCAGGAGTCGGGGGCTGGGTTCGGCCACCTGGCCGACCACGGTGGATTCAAGGAAGGCGCGCAACTCGACCTTGCCGCGCTTGATCCGGCCCTGCACCAGTTCGCGCAGGGCGGGCTCATGCATGCGCAACTCTTCGGACAGGCGCAGGCTGAAGTCCAGGAAACGGCCGTTGACGGAACGGATCTCCAGGCCGAGGCGGGTCGGCGCCCCCGTGCTGTCAGGCCCGCTGCCCGCGCTCTGCTGGGCGCTGGCGTATCCGGTCATGCTGTAAACTGGCATCGCGTATTCTTGATCTGTAAAACGACCCCGAGAATAACCGGATTGGGCCCGGTGATCGGGCTGCCCCACCAGAATTATGTCCAAGGTCAAACCAGCACCCCTGTCACCGGAGACCCAGATTGGCGGCTACCGCATTGTCCGCAAGGTGGCGGCCGGCGGCTTTGGCGTGGTGTATCTGGCCATCGACCCCGAGGGACAGCAGGTCGCCATCAAGGAATACCTGCCCGCTTCCCTGGTGGCACGCGCGCCCGGCGAGCTGCTGCCCCAGGTCAGTACCGAAAAACTCTCGCTCTACCGCCTGGGCCTCAAGAGCTTCTTCGAGGAAGGTCGTTCGCTGGCGCAGATTTCCCACCCCTCGGTGGTCAGTGTGCTGAACTTCTTCCGCGAGAACGAGACTGTCTACATGGTGATGAACTACCTGGAGGGGGCTTCCCTGCAGGACTTCATCATCACCGCGCGCGACCAGAAGCAGCAGAAGGTGTTCCGCGAATCCACCATCCGCTCGCTGTTCGACGAGATCCTGCGCGGTCTGCGCATCGTGCACCAGCACAAGATGCTGCACCTGGACATCAAGCCGGCCAATATCTTCATCACCGACGACAACCGCTCGGTGCTGATCGACTTCGGCGCCGCACGTGAGGTGTTGAGCAAGGAAGGCAATTTCATCCGCCCCATGTACACGCCCGGCTTTGCTGCACCCGAGATGTACCGGCGTGACGCCGCCATGGGCCCCTGGACCGACATCTATGCCATCGGCGCCTGTATCTACGCCGCCATGCAGGGCTATCCGCCCAATGAGGCGCCGCAGCGTCTCGAGAAAGACCGCCTGACCACGGCGCTGGCGCGCCTGCGCGGCGTCTATTCCGACAACCTGATCGAGGTGGTGGAATGGACCATGGCACTGGACCCCCTGTCGCGTCCGCAGTCGGTGTTTGCGCTGCAAAAGGAGCTCAGCCGCGAGGGTGAGCGCCGTTACACCAAGCTCAGCATGGCCGAGAAGATGCGCCTGCAGTTCGACACCATGGTGGCGGACACCAAGAAGAGCGTCAAAAGCGTGACCGGCGTGGTCGCCGCCAAACCCAAATGAAATTCTCCGTTTTCCAGGTCAGCCGCAGAGGTGGACGCGGCACCAACGAAGACCGCATGGGCTACTGCTACACGCGCGACGCCGCGCTGTTCCTGCTAGCCGATGGCATGGGTGGGCACCCGGAGGGTGAAGTGGCGGCCCAGCTGGCGCTGCAGGTCGTGTCGGCCGCCTTCCAGCAGGAAACCAAGACCGGCATCAAGGACGCGCGCGCCTTCCTGTCCTCGTCCATCCTGCTGGCGCACCGCCAGATCCTCAGCTACGCCGCCAGCAAGAACATGCTGGACACACCACGCACCACCTTTGTGGCGGCTCTGGTCCAGGGCGACAGCGTGTGCTGGGTGCATTGCGGTGACTCGCGCCTGTACATGGTGCGCGACGGCGAGATGCTGGCGCGCACCCGCGACCATTCCTACGCCGAACAGCGTCAGGACGAGGTGCCGCCCGGCGCCAAGACCGGTGAGAAGACCAACCGCAACGTGCTCTTCACCTGCCTGGGATCGCCCGCCAACCCGGTGTTCGATGTCATGGGGCCGATCAATCTGCAGCAGAGTGACCGCATCCTGCTGTGCTCGGACGGCCTGTGGAGCGCGCTGTCGGACGTCGAAATCACCTACGACCTCGGCCTCAAGCCGGTGGCACGCGCCGTGCCCGACCTGGTCGACAAGGCCTTGGAGAAGGCCGGCACCAACAGCGACAACGTGACCGTGATTGCCATGGAGTGGGAAACCCCCGATGGTTTCGAGGAAACCCGCGGCAGCGTCACCACCGACAGCATCAACGACGGCGTCTTCGCCTCCACCGTGCAGGCTGGTGGCGTGGACGGTGGTCTGGTCGAGGACCTGGACGACGAGGCCATCGAGCGTTCGATCGCCGAAATCAACGAAGCCATCCGTCGCACCGCCGCCCGACGCAACAGCTGAGCGGCCCGGTGCCGACGGCCGCGTCTACTTTTTCCGGATCCGAAACATGAGTACTTATTCCCGTAGCGGCGCGCGCGCCGCCGACCAGCTGCGCCCGGTGCGCATCACGCGCAACTACACCATCCACGCAGAAGGCTCGGTGCTGATCGAGTTCGGCAATACCAGGGTGCTCTGCACCGCTTCGGTGGAAGAACGCGTGCCGCCGCACAAGAAGGGCAGTGGCGAAGGCTGGGTGACGGCCGAATACGGCATGCTGCCGCGTGCCACCCACACCCGCAGCGACCGCGAGGCCGCGCGCGGCAAGCAGACCGGTCGCACGCAGGAAATCCAGCGCCTGATCGGCCGTTCCCTGCGCGCCGTGTTTGACCTGAAGAAGCTGGGCGAGCGCACCATCACACTGGACTGCGATGTGCTGCAGGCCGATGGCGGCACCCGCACCGCGGCCATCACCGGCGCCTTCGTTGCGGCGCAGGACGCGGTGAACAAGCTGATGGCCGCCGGCAAGCTGACCGAGACGCCCATCACCGGCCATGTTGCCGCCATCTCCGTGGGCATCGTGCAGGGCACACCACTGCTGGACCTGGAATACACCGAGGATTCGGCCTGCGACACCGACATGAACGTGGTGATGACGGGCGCCGGTCACTACATCGAGGTGCAGGGCACGGCCGAGGGCGCGGCCTTCAGCCGCCAGGAAATGGACAGCCTGCTGGCCCTGGCCGAGCAGGGCGTGAAGGAACTGGTGCGCCTGCAAGACGAGGCTTTGAAGTCCTGATGAAAAAGATGGTTCTCGCTTCCAACAACGCCGGCAAGCTGCGCGAGCTGCAGGCCATGCTGGCGCCTCTGGGCCTGGAGCTGGTGCGCCAGGGAGAGCTGAACATTCCCGAGGCCGAAGAGCCTTACCGCACCTTCCTGGAAAACGCGCTGACCAAGGCGCGCCATGCAGCGAAGTTGAGCGGCCTGCCGGCCATCGCCGACGACGCGGGCCTGTGCGTGGACGCCTTCGGCGGCCTGCCCGGTGTGGACACGGCGTATTACGCCACACAGCATGGTTACGCCAAGGGCGACGACAACAATGTCACGGCCTTGCTGGAGCAGATGAAGGGCGTGGACAACCGCCGTGCCGCCATGGTCAGCACCCTGGTGGCCCTGCGCTCGGCTGACGATCCGGAGCCTTTGGTAGCGGTCGGTCGCGTGAGCGGCGAGATCGCCCGCGAGCGGCGTGGCACGAACGGCTTCGGTTTCGACCCGGTGATGTACATCCCTGAATTCGGCAAGACCTTTGCCGAGCTGCCTACCGAGGTCAAGAACGCCAACAGCCACCGTGGCCGCGCTGCCCAGGCCATGGTCGAACTGATCCGCGAGCGTTGGCTGTAGCCATGCACGACATCCAGCATTACCTGCGCCCCGGCACGCTGCAACTCAGCAGCCTGCCGCCGCTTTCGCTCTACGTGCACCTGCCCTGGTGCCTGAAGAAGTGTCCCTATTGCGATTTCAATTCGCATGAGATGCGAGCGGCCGACATGCCCGAGCAGCGCTATATCGATGCCCTGGTGGCCGATCTGGAAAGTGCGCTTCCCCTGATCTGGGGCCGCAGCGTGCACAGCATCTTCCTGGGCGGGGGCACGCCTAGCCTGTTCGCGCCCGAGTCCATTTCACGCCTGCTGTCCGACATCCGTGCGCGCCTCAAGCTCGGGGCCGACTGCGAGATCACGCTGGAGGCCAACCCCGGCACTTTCGAGAAGGAGCGTTTCCGTGCCTTCCGCGATGCGGGCGTGACACGCCTGTCGGTGGGTGTGCAGAGCTTCAAGGACGAGCATCTGCAGCGCATCGGGCGTGTGCACGACAGCGCCCAGGCCATGGCCGCGCTGGAGGAAGCCGCCCGCAGCTTCGACACCTGGAACCTGGACCTCATGTACGCGCTGCCTGGCCAGAGCCTGGCCGACCTGCGGCAGGAGATCGACCAGGCCCTGGCCTTCGCGCCGCCGCACCTCTCGATCTACCACCTGACCATCGAGCCCAACACCTATTTCGCCAAGTACCCGCCCGAGGTCCCCGAGGACGACACGGCCTATGCCATGCTGGACCTGATCACCGAGCGCACGGGCCTGGCAGGCCTGCAGCGCTACGAGGTCTCGGCGTACGCGCGGCCCGGCCACCATTGCCGCCACAACCTGAACTACTGGCAGTACGGTGATTACCTGGGCATCGGCGCCGGAGCCCACGGCAAGATCAGCTTTGCGCACCGCATCGTGCGCCAGGTGCGCACGCGCGAGCCGCGCCTGTACATGGAGCGCGCCCTGGCCGGCAACGCCATCTCGCAGGAAGAGGAGATCAAGCGCACCGACCTGCCTTTCGAGTTCATGCTCAACGCCCTGCGCCTGCGCCAGGGTTTTGCCCTGGGTGAATTCAGCGAACGCACCGGCCTGGCCATCACGGCCATCGCGCGCCAACTCGAGGAAGCCGAGCGCAAGGGCTGGATTACCCGTGACCTGCAGCGCGTCTTGCCTACCGATCAGGGTTTCGACTTCCTCAGCGACCTGCAAAGCCTGTTCCTGCCGGATCCGGCCTGATGGTCGTGCGGGCTGTGGCCCGCTATAGTCCGATCAGACAGGAGAGGAGGCTGGCGCATGTTCTCGATCTATGGCGAAAGCGGTCGCATCTTTCGCGGTGCGATGGAAGACCTCTGGCGCGTCGAGGGGCTGCGCTCGGTCATGCGCACGCGCCGCCTGCAGGCCCATGAGCCGGCCACCGGGGTTCAGGCTTCCACCGGACAGGTCGTGCCGCCCGTGTCGGCCCGTAGTTACGCCGCCGGAGCTGCCCTCAGCGCCTATGCCCAGGCCGGCAGCCAGAGCCCCGAACGCCACCCCCTGAGCCGCGTGGCCGATGTCATGAGCCGCCAGGTGACGACGGTCACCCCCGACATGACGGTGTTGCAGGCCTGGCAGCTGCTGGGGCAGCAGGGCATAGGCCAGGCGCCGGTGCTGTCCCAGGCCGGCGAGCTGGTGGGGCTGCTGACCCGCGCCGAACTGCTGAATCTGGAGCGCCTGCCGCAGCCCGACGCGCCCGCCCTGGTGTGGCGCGCCCTGTTGCTGGAGCCGGTCTCGGCGGCGATGCTCAGCCCCGTGCCGGCCGTCAGCGAAGACACCGATCTGCGTCGCGTCGCACGTGTGCTGCTCGACACCCGGCTGCCCGGCTTGCCGGTGGTGAGCGACGAGGGGCAACTCGCCGGTTTCATCTCGCGCAGCGACATCCTGCAGGCCGTGGTGCACGATCCACCGCTCGATCTCTGGAGTTGACGCTGCAGCGAGGGGCGCTTCGGCTTCGATTACCATCCAGATCAGCGCTGCGCTGCGGCTGGGTCCGTGCGAAGCGCCTCAGGACACCTGCATACGAACCATGAGGGGGAGACGCATCCGGTGCTCGCGAAGCTGAATACCTACTGGCGAAGTGACGCCCGGTATTTCCTGCCGGCTGTGCTCGTGTTCCTCGCGGCCATGGCCTTGCCGCCCTTCCCCCTGTTCGACGACAGGGCGGCCAGCATGCTGCAGCTGCACCTCGTGCTGGAGCTCTTTGCCGTTGTGGTGGCCATCCTGATCGTGGTGGTGTCCTGGCATGACCTCAAGCACCAGCTCAAGACCGAGTCCGGCATCCTGCTGGCGGGGTTCACCGTGGTGGCTGTTGTGGACCTGGTGCACGCGCTGACCTATGACGGCATGCCCAGGTTGATCACCGAGAGCTCCACGCCGCGGGCCATCTTCTTCTGGCTGGCCGGCCGCACCATGGTACTTCTGACGCTGCTGCTGGTCGTGCTGCGCCTGCAACTGCGGTTTTCGCGCTACGTCTGGCTGGGCCTGGCGGCCCTGTTGGGTGCCGGCCTGTTCTGGTGGGGTACCTGGGGGCTGGACTGGGTGCCCACCACCTTCATTGCCGGCAGCGGTGTGACGACCTTCAAGCGCAACTATGAATATGGCCTGTGCATTGGCTATGTGCTGCTGGCCCTGGTTTTTATCCATCGGGCGCAGCCGGACAATCGCCAGCGCTCCTTTGCCTTCGCCTCGTCCTGCCTGGTCATGGCCATGGGCGAGGTGGTGTTCTCCAACTACAAGGCCCCATCGGATTTCCTGAACATCTTTGGCCACGTTTTCAAGATCGTGTCCTACGCCTTCCTGTACCACAATGTTTTCGTGGCGGCGATCCGCCAGCCCTACGAGGCCCTGCGCAAGAGCGAGCAGCGTTTCCGCTCCCTGTCCGAGCTTTCGGTGGACGGCTACTGGGAGCAGGACCGGCAATTCCGCTTCACGCGTGTCACGCTGCTGGTCCATGGCTTCCAGGAGAAGAGCGCTCTGGGGCGCACCCGCTGGGAACTGCCCGTGCTCGGCGTGAGCCCCGAGGAATGGCGAGCCCACCGGGCCCAGCTCGAACGCCACGAGCCTTTCCGCGACTTTGTCTTCCAGATGGAGGTCGGGTCGGGCCAGATCCGCACGCTGGCCGCCAGCGGCAGTCCCCTGTTCAGTGACGACGGTGAGTTTCTGGGCTACCAGGGTGTGGGCCGCGACATCACGGACCAGCTGGCCATCGAAAAGCGCCTCGAATTCCTGGCCTATCACGATGCCTTGACGGGCCTGCCCAACCAGCGCCTGCTGGAGCAGCGCTTTGCCCAGCTTCTGCGCCCGGACGGGGCGGAGAAGGGGCGTGCCGCGCTGCTGCAGCTGGATCTGGACAACTTCCGGGGCGTCAACGACAGTCTCGGGCTTGAAGCCGGGGACGCGCTGCTGCGCGAGGTTGCGCATCGTCTGACAAACTGTGTGCGTGACACGGACATGGTGATCCGCCAGGGTGGTGACGAGTTCTACGTGCTCATGCCGGGCCTGCACCAGGCTGACGACATCGCCCTGCAGGCCGGGGCCCTGCAGGAAAGGCTGCAGCAGCAACCCTATCTGCTGAGCGGACAGGAGATCGTGGTGTCCACCTCCATGGGCGTGGCGATCTACCCGGACGACGGGCGGGATCTTGAGGCCCTGCGTCAAAAGGCCGAGGTGGCGATGTACCAGGCCAAGCAGGCCGGGCGCAATACCTACCGTTTTTTCGATGCGACCATGAATGCAGAGGCTGCCGAGCACCTGGGCCTGCGCAGCGGCCTGCACCGCGCTCTCGAGCGCGGAGAACTGGCCCTGCACTACCAGCCGCAGTTCGACCTGGCCAGCGGTGCCGTGACTGGCGTAGAGGCTTTGCTGCGCTGGCGTCACCCCGAGCGCGGCCTGATCCCGCCGGCGCGTTTCATCCCGGTGGCCGAGGACAGCGGCCTGATCGTGCCCATCGGGGTCTGGGTGTTGCAGGAAGCTTGCCGCCAGGCCATGGCCTGGCAACGGGAGGGCCTGGCAGGACTGACTGTGGCCGTGAACCTTTCGGCCGTGCAATTCAAGCGCGGTGACGTTGAACAGTCGGTGTTACGCGCGCTGGAGGAGTCCGGCCTGGCGCCCGGGCTGCTGGAGCTGGAGCTGACCGAATCCATCCTGATCCAGAACGCCGAAGGGGTGCTGGCCAGCCTCAAGCGCCTCAAGCAGATGGGGGTGAAACTGTCCATCGACGACTTCGGCACCGGTTATTCCAGCCTGTCCTATCTCAAGCGTTTCGATATCGACAAGCTCAAGATCGACCAGAGCTTTGTGCGTGGCCTGGGCCAGGACGAGGACGATGCAGCCATCGTGCGCGCGGTCATCCAGATGGCACACAGCCTGAGCCTCAAGACCATCGCAGAGGGTGTGGAAACTGCGGAGATGCTGGCCAGCCTGTGCCGCTACGGTTGCGACGAGGCGCAGGGGTACCACTTCGCCCGGCCCATGCCGGCACCGGAGATGACCGAGTTCTTGCGTCGTGCAGTGGTGGCGCCGGTCTGTACGCCCTGGAATCAGCCGCGCTGACGGTGGGCCACAGGTCTGGCGGAGGCGGTGAGATTCGAACTCACGAACGGTTGCCCGTTGCCGGTTTTCAAGACCGGTGCAATCGACCACTCTGCCACACCTCCGGAACGCCGATTCTAGCGGGTGGCGTTTTCAGCCCGGGTTTTCGGAGCCGGCCTCGCCTTGTGCTTCCTCTGCAGCGGCTGCGGCCGCAAACATGGCGGCCGGTGAGCCATCGGCCTTGCGCCCGGTGCGCAGGCTCAGGCCGCCGGCCGGGCGGCCCTGTTCGCTGAGCGCGGGGCGCAGGCTGGGGTTGCCGTTTTCCTTGCGCCATTGCTGTACCGCGGCTTCCAGTTCCGCGGCGTCGGGGATCTTGCCGGCGTATTTCTGCAGCACCAGGTGCGCGGTCTCGATCAGCTTGGCGTTGAGTGTCTCGATGCCGTGGTTCAGCAGGTTGCGCACGGCGCCGGCCGGGTCGCCGTTGAGGCTCAGGGACACGGCGGTCTCGGCCAGCTTGAGCACCTGGGCGCTGGTCGAGCGCAGGCGCTCGGCATAGGCGGGGTGCACGCCGGCGGCGCCCGCGAGCAGCTCGCTCATGGAGCGGCCGGTGGAAAAGCGCATGCCCATGGCGTCCACCGCAGGTTCCACGTCGTCGAGCTGGATGGCCTTGTTGGCCAGCTGGGCCATCAGGGCCAGCAGATTGGTGGCCGACTCGAAATCGAAGGCCGGGTCCTTGACCTTGCCGGCCTGTGCGCGCACGGCTTCCACGGCGCGGGCGAACTGGCGGTCCATGATGAGGATGAGCGCATCGACGATGGCGGCCTGACGCTGCAGGCGCGGGTTCTTTTCGTCGCGATCGATCAGCTTGACGAAGTCGTCGCGGCAATGCTGCAGGCCCTTGCGGTCGGAACATTCCAGCCGCGCGAAGGCCAGCAGCACCAGGGTCTGGCAGTCGAACATCTTGGAGTCCAGGCCCAGGCGCGCGCACTGGCCCAGGATCTTCTCGGCCTCCACGCGGTCGCCGCTGTAATACATCATCAGGCCCAGGTTCTGCAGGCGTGTGATGGAAAAGGGCGTGACCGCGCAGGCCATGCGGTAGGCGGCCAGGGTCTGTTCATGGTTGCCCAGCTCGAACTGGGCGCGGCCCAGCACATCGTAGGCGTCGGCGTAGCGAGGGTCTTCGCTGGTCAGGTTTTCCAGCGTGCTGATCGCACGGGTAGGTTCGCCCCGGTCCAGCTGGGCGCGCGCCACACCCAGCTTGGCCCAGGGCATGGTCTTGGCGGCGATCACAGCTTCGTACAGCTTCTGGGCCTGGGCATAGTCGTCGATGCGCATCAGCAACTCGGCGCCGATGCGCGCGGCGTAAAGCCAGTAGGCGCCACGCTCCTCGAAACGCTGCAGGCACAGGCGCGCGCCCAGGGCAAAGTCTTCGGTTTCGATGGCGGCAAAGATGTCGGCCAGCGCGGCCTTGCGCTGGCGTGCCTGGTAGAGGCGCTCGGCCAGGCGGGTGGCTGTGTGCGGCTTGATCAGGTAACCGTCCAGGGCCGACTCGGCGGCTTCGGCCACCTTGGCGTAGGTGGCCTCGCCCGTGACCATGATGAAGACCGTGGCGAAAGGCAGGAGCTGGTTGCGGCGCAGGTCGTCCAGCAGGTCCTGGCCCGTGGGTGTGCCGGGCTGGAAATACTGCTCGCACAAGACGATGTCGAAGCTCTTGAGCTCCAGCACCTTGCGTGCGTCGATGGAGCGCGTGGCCTGTTCCACCGTGCCCACGCCAAAATCGCGCAGCTGGTTGACCAGGATGGCGCGCGAGGTGGGGTTGCCGTCGACGACCAGCGCCCGGGTGTTGGAAAGATCGTCGTCGTACAGCGCCATGCGCGGGCCGGTCTCGGTTGAAGAATGCGGGGATGATAGCCCCGATACCCCCAAGCAACCAGCCCCGGCACACTCGCGTGTGCCGGGGCTGGCAGGGGGACGTCGGGACTGGCCTGTGCGTCAGGCGTCGGGCATGACCTTGTGGTTGGCCAGGGCCTCGATGGCCTTCACCAGAGCCGAGTGGTCGGCCTGGTCGTGGCCCAGGGCAGCACAGGCCTGCATGAGCTGGGCGGCGCTGGCGGTCTGCGGCAGGGCCATCTTGAGCGCCTTGGCGCCTTGCAGGGCCAGGTTCAGGTCCTTCTGGTGCAGCGAGATGCGGAAGCCCGGGTTGAAGGTGCGCTTGACCATGCGCTCGCCGTGCACTTCGAGGATGCGCGAGGACGCGAAGCCGCCCATGAGGGCAGCGCGTACTTTGGCGGGGTCGGCGCCGGCCTTGGAGGCGAACACCAGGGCTTCGCTGACGGCGGCGATGTTGAGCGCCACGATGATCTGGTTGGCCACCTTGCAGGTCTGGCCGTCACCGTTGCCGCCGATCAGGGTGATGTTCTTGCCCATGAGTTCGAACAGGGGCTTGACGGTATCGAACGTGGCCTGGGAACCGCCGACCATGATGGTCAGCGAGGCGGCCTTGGCACCGACTTCACCGCCGGAGACCGGGGCGTCGAGGTATTCGGCGCCCAGTTCATTGATGCGCTTGGCGAAACCCTTGGTAGCGATCGGGTCGATGGAGCTCATGTCCACCACGATCTTGCCCTTGGAGCCCTTGAGGCCCTGGGCCACGCCGTTTTCGGTGAACAGCACCTTCTCGACGTCGGGGGTGTCGGGCACCATGACGAAGATGATGTCGGCGCGCTCGGCTACACCCGCACCCGAGGTGCACACGGTGGCACCCGCGTCCACCACTTCCTTGGGCGCGGCGCCCACGGTGTTGACGAACAGCACGTGACCTGCGTTGATCAGGTGCATGGCCATGGGCGTGCCCATGATGCCCAGGCCGATAAAGCCGATTTTTTGTCCGGATTTGGTCATGTTGTCTTCTCTTTCAGCGATGCTTTATTTTGTGAGGGTCTTGATCCAGCCCAGGCCTTCGACCGTTTTGGTCTTGGGCTTGTACTCGCAGCCGATCCAGCCGGTGTAGCCGATGGCATCAAGGTGGCGGAACAGGAAAGGATAGTTGATTTCGCCGGTGCCCGGCTCGTTGCGGCCCGGGTTGTCGGCCAGCTGGATGTGGCCGATGCGCGGCAGATAGGCCTGTGCCGTGGCTGCCAGCTCACCTTCCATGCGCTGGGCGTGGTAGATGTCGTACTGGATGTACAGGTTGTCGCTGCCCACCGCGTCCAGCACGGCCGCGGCCTGGGCCGTGGTGTTCAGGAAGAAGCCGGGGATGTCGTAGCTGTTGATCGGCTCGATCAGCAGGCGCAGGCCGGTGGCCTTGAGCTTGTCGGCGGCGAACTTGAGGTTGGCCACGAAGGTGGCCTGTGCCTGGTCGCGGCTCACGCCCACGGGCAGCTTGCCGGCCAGGCAGTTGACCTGGGGGCAGCCCAGGGCCTGGGCGTACGCTATCGCCTGGTCCACACCCTTGCGGAATTCCTCCACACGGTCCGGGTGGCAGGCGATACCGCGCTCGCCGCCGTCCCAGTTGCCGGCCGGCAGGTTGTGCAGCACCTGCTTGAGGCCGTGGGTCTTGAGCAGACCCGCGAGTTCGTTCTTGTCATAGGCATAGGGGAAAAGGTATTCCACCGCCTCGAAGCCGGCCGCCTTGGCTGCGGCGAAGCGCTCCAGGAAGGGCACTTCGTTGAACAGCATGGTCAGGTTGGCTGCAAATTTGGGCATCTGTCGTGTCTCCGTCATCGTCGTTGCTTCAGGCCACGGCTGCGGGCGCGTCGGCGCGCTTCTCGGCCAGGTCTTCGAACTCGATGATATTGTCAATTTCAGTACCCATGGCGATATTCGTCACACGCTCGAGGATGACTTCGATCACCACCGGCACGCTGAACTGGGCCATGAGTTCCTCGGCCTTGGCGATGGCGGGCTTGAGCTCGCTGGGGCTGTGCACACGGATGGCCTTGCAGCCCAGGCCTTCGACCACCTTGACGTGGTCCACGCCGTAGCCCTGGGCCACCGGGTCGCCCTGGGTGTTGATGTTCTCGAAGGCCAGCTGCACGCAGTAGTCCATCTCGAAACCGCGCTGGGCCTGGCGGATCAGGCCGAGGTAGGAGTTGTTCACCACGATGTGGATGTAAGGCAGCTTGAACTGCGCGCCCACGGCCAGCTCCTCGATCATGAACTGGAAGTCGTAGTCACCCGAGAGGGCCACGATCTTGCGGCCCGGGTCGGCGGCACGCACGCCCAGGGCGGCAGGCACGGTCCAGCCCAGGGGGCCGGCCTGGCCGCAGTTGATCCAGTGGCGGGGCTTGTAGACGTGCAGCATCTGCGCGCCGGCGATCTGCGACAGGCCGATGGTGCTGACGTAGCAGACGTCCTGGCCGAAGGCTTCCACCATGTCCTGGTAGACGCGCTGGGGCTTCATGGGCACGTTGTCGAAATTGGTCTTGCGGTGCAGGGTGTTCTTGCGCTCCAGGCACTCGCCGGCCCAGGCCTTGCGGTCAGCCAGCTTGCCGGCGGCCTTCCACTCCTTGGCGACCTGCACAAAGAGTTCGAGCGCGGCCTTGGCGTCCGAGACGATGCCGTAGTCGGGCGAGAAGACGCGGCCGATCTGGGTGGGCTCGATGTCTACGTGCACGAACTTGCGGCCCTTGGTGTAGACCTCGACCGAGCCCGTGTGGCGGTTGGCCCAGCGGTTGCCCACGCCCAGCACGAAATCGGAGGCCAGCATGGTGGCATTGCCGTAGCGGTGGCTGGTCTGCAGGCCGCACATGCCGGCCATCAGCGGGTGGTTGTCGGGGATGGTGCCCCAGCCCATCAGGGTGGGGATGACCGGCACGCCGGTGATCTCGGCGAACTGCACCAGCAGATCGGAGGCGTCGGCGTTGATGATGCCGCCACCGGCAACGATCAGCGGACGCGCCGATTCGTTAAGCATGCTCAGGGCCTTCTCGGCCTGGGCGCGCGTGGCGGACGGCTTGTAGGCGGGCAGGGAGGAATAGGTCTCGGGATCGAACTCGATCTCGGCCATCTGCACGTCGAAGGGCAGGTCGATCAGGACCGGGCCCGGGCGGCCCGAGCGCATCAGGTGGAAGGCCTGCTGGAAAGCGCGCGGCACCTGGGCCGGCTCGCGCACGGTGACGGACCACTTGGTCACGGGCTTGGAGATGGACTCAATGTCCACCGCCTGGAAGTCTTCCTTGTACAGACGGGCGCGCGGGGCCTGGCCGGTGATGCACAGGATCGGGATGGAATCGGCCTGGGCCGAGTACAGGCCGGTGATCATGTCGGTGCCGGCCGGGCCGGAGGTGCCGATGCACACGCCGATGTTGCCGGCGTTGGCGCGGGTGTAGCCTTCGGCCATGTGCGAGGCGCCTTCCACGTGGCGCGCCAGGATGTGGCTGATGGTGCCCTGCTTGCGCAGCGCGGCGTACAGCGGGTTGATGGCGGCGCCAGGAACGCCGAAGGCTTGCGTGACGCCTTCTTTTTCCATCACCCAGACGGCGGCTTCGATTGCTTTCATTTTGGCCATGAGGAGTTCTCCTTGAATATCCGAATATCAAAAACGATGACGGACTGTAAAAATTTCCCGGCACTTGCGGAAGACGGCTGGAGTCCATAACATCTATTCCATATCGGAATAAACAAGGCGAAGACGATGGATCGATTGCAGGCGATGGAGGTGTACGTACGGGTGGTGGAAACCGGCAGCTTTTCCAAGGCGGCCAAGGAGTTTTCGATCACCCAGCCCACGGTGACCAAGCTGGTCGCGGCGATCGAGGAGCGGCTCAAGGTGCGCCTGCTCAACCGCAACACACGCGGTGTCAGCGTCACCGAATCGGGGGCGCTGTATTACGAGAAGTGCAAGGTCATCGTGCGCGAATCGGACGAGGCCGACAACATCGTGCGCCTGCGCCAGACCCAGGCCCAGGGCCTGCTGCGCATCGGCACCTCGGTGGCCTTCGGGCGGCGTGTGGTGACGCCGCTGGCGCTGGAGTTCATGGCCAAGCACCCGCAGGTGCAGATCGACCTGAGCTTCGAGGACCGTTACACCGACCTCGTGGCCAATGGCATCGACCTGGCCATCCGCATGGGCAAGCTGGCCGATTCCACGCTCGGTGCGCGTTTCCTGGGGGTCAACCCCTGGCTCATGGTGGCCTCACCCAAGTACCTGCGCAAGCAGGGGGTGCCCAAGCAGGCCGCCGACCTCAGCCGTCACCCGGCCCTGATCTACAGCAGCGTGCTGGGAGACGACGTCTGGCGCATGACCACGCCCAAGGGGGATGCGGTGACGGTGCCGGTGGCCGGACGCCTGCGCTCCAACAACCTCTCGGCAGTGCTGGCCGCGGCGCGCAATGGCTATGGCATTGCGGCCATGCCGCACTACGTGGCCAGCGACTCGTTGAAGTCGGGCCATGTGGTGGAGGTGCTCCGTGGACACACGCTGGCCGAGCAGGAGATCCACGCCGTGTTTCCCAGCCCGAAGCTGGTGCCGGGCAAGGTGATGGCCTTTATCGCCTATCTGCAGTCGCGTCTGGGCGAGAGGTGGTGGTACAACCTTCCCAAGGCCTAGCCCCGGGGCGGGCGCGTCACTGAGTGTTCGTGCCAGGCATGGCCACCAGCCGCACCGTGTGCGGGTTGGGCGGGATGGCTCGACGCGGCTGGCCCTTGGGGCCCTGGCCTTCGCTGAGGGTGTGCAACTGGAAGTTGCCGCTGACGTCCCACAGCCAGGTTTCGATGTAGGTCGCCTGACCCAGGCGTACGGGCGCCGGGAAGGGCGCGGCCTGGCGTACGGTTCGTTCAATCTCGGCGATGACCTCGGGGGCATGGTCGGGCGCGCGCATCCAGTTCAGCGACTGCAGGTTGCCGCGGCGGTCCACCTGGATCTCCAGCACGCCGATGGCGTAGAGAAAGTGCGGCATCACGCCCTTGAAGATGCGTGTGTTGTTCTTGTCGTAGAGGTGGTAGGCCGCGTCCAGCCGGTAGTCGATGGGGGTGTCGGCCGTGGAAACCGGTCCCATGGGCAGGGCAGGCTGCATCGGCTGTGCAGTCACTGGGGCAGCGGGGGGTGGCAGGCTGGCCGTGGGGGCCGGAGCCGTGACGCAGCCGGCCAGCAGGGCCGTGAGCAACAGGGCGCCCAGGGTGGGCAGAAGGGTGCGCGTGGAGCAGATCATTTTCATGGGCGAGAGGCTGGCCGGGCCCGTGTACCCACGGAAGTCGGCCTGCAGGAAGAATGGCGTCTACTTTGCCACAAATGTCAGCATCTGTAACAGGGCCGACCCATCTGGCCCGGGATCGCGTCACGCAAGCCCCCGATGTGTGCTTGCCATGCAACACCGGGGCCCCGGGGTTCACCAGTCGCTGACGAGGCCTGCCGCGCGGGTGGATGACTTCTCGAAGTGTCGGGCCAGGAAGTCCACGAAGGCGCGCACCCGGGCCGCCAACTGGTGCCGCTGCGGGTAGACCACATGGATGTCGGCTGGGGGTGTCTGCCACTGTTCCAGCACCAGACGCAGCCGGCCGCTGCGCAGGTATTTGGCGATGTCCCACTCGGCACGCATCAGGATGCCGTGGCCATCCAGGGCCCAGTTCACCGCGATCTCCCCGTCGCTGGTGCTCAGATTGCCGCGCACCTTGACGGTCTCGGTCTGCTTGCCAGAGCTCAGGCGCCAGATGCCGTACCCCTCGCTGCCCTGACGGATGCCGATGCAGTTGTGCCGTGTCAGGTCATGCGGCACCTTGGGTGTGCCGTGCTGGGCCAGGTAGGCAGGCGACGCACACAACAGCCGGCGGTTGGGAGCGAGCTGGCGGGCCATGACCCGTGCATCGGGCGGCTCGCCGAAGCGGATGCAGACGTCGAAAGCGTCTTCGCTCAACGGCGGTGGATTGACGGTGAGCTGCAGTTCCACCTGGACCTCCGGGTGCTGCTTGACGAAACGCGAGATCAGCGGGGCGATGTGGCTGCGGCCAAAGCCCAGGGTGGCGTTGACACGCAGCAGCCCTTGCGGCGCGGCCACCGCGCTGCCGACGAGTCGCTCCATGTCGTCGATGTCCACGAGGATGCGGCGGGCGTACTGCAGGTAGATCTCGCCTTCCTGCGTCAGGCTCACGCGGCGGGTGGTGCGGTTCAGCAGCTGCACGCCCAGGCGCGACTCCATCTGGGCCAGTCGTTTGCTGACCGCTGCGGTGGAAAGGTTCAGCTCGCGCGCGGCGCCCGAGAAGCTACCGCAGCGGGCCAGCAGGCTGAAGAACGCCATCTCGGTCGGGGGTGAAGTGCTGGCTGTCATTGTTAACCTGAAGTAAACAGTGACATAACTCTAGACCATTTCATTGAGGCTGCACAGCCCTACAGTGCCAGGCAGCACGAGGCGCGCAAAGGGTGCGCCAAACCCACGGAAAGGAAACCCGATGAAGACATACAAGATTGCCTGCATACCCGGCGACGGCATAGGCAAGGAAGTGATCCCGGCCGGCCAGAAGGTGCTGGATGTTCTGGCGGCCCACTTGAAGCAATTCAAGTTCGATTTCACCTCCTTCGACTGGGGCGGTGACTATTACCGCCAGCATGGCGTGATGATGCCGGCCGACGGCCTGGACGATTTGCGTGACAAGGACGCCATGCTGTTCGGCTCCGCGGGTGATCCGCACATTCCCGACCACATCACCCTGTGGGGTCTGCGCCTGAAGATCTGCCAGGGGTTTGACCAGTACGCCAATGTGCGTCCGACCCGGATCCTGCCCGGGATCGACGCCCCGCTCAAGCGTTGCAAGCCGCAGGACCTGAACTGGGTGATCGTGCGCGAGAACTCGGAGGGTGAATACGCCGGCGTCGGTGGCCGCGCCCACCAGGGGCACCCGATCGAAGTGGCGACCGATGTCTCCATCCTCACGCGCGCCGGTGTCGAGCGCATCATGCGCTTCGCCTTCAAGCTGGCGCAATCGCGTCCGCGCAAACAGCTCACCGTGGTGACCAAGTCCAACGCCCAGCGCCATGGCATGGTGATGTGGGACGAGATCGCCCTGCAGATCAGCCAGGAGTTCCCGGACGTGAAGTGGGACAAGGAGCTGGTCGACGCCATGACGGCGCGCATGGTGAACAAACCGGCCTCCATCGACACGGTGGTGGCCACCAATCTGCACGCCGACGTGCTGAGCGATCTGGCCGCCGCGCTGGCCGGCAGCCTCGGCATCGCGCCGACCGGCAACATCGATCCCGAGCGTCGTTACCCCTCGATGTTCGAGCCCATCCACGGCTCGGCCTTCGACATCATGGGCAAGGGTCTGGCCAACCCGGTGGGCACCTTCTGGTCCTGCGTGATGCTGTTGGAGCATCTGGGTGAGATGTCAGCGGCACGCCTGCTGATGAACGTGATCGAGCAGGTCACGGCCAATACCGCGCTGCACACCGGCGACCTGGGAGGCAAGGCCACCACGGTCGAAGTGACCCAGGCTGTCTGTGAACTGATCCGCAAAGCGTCCGTCTGAGACGCGCTCATCTGGCAAAAACACAACGAGGAGACGGTATGAAACTTGAAACGCAGAAGATCCGCGCAGCAGGCCGACAGCACGTCCTGCGTGCCGTGGTGATGGCGCTGGGCCTGTTCGGTGCCGCAGCCATGGCCCAGACCTATCCGGTGCGACCCATCAGCCTCATCGTGCCCTTTCCCGCGGGCGGTACCACCGATGTACTGGCGCGCGCCGTGGGGCAGGAGCTGAGCAAGAGCCTGGGCCAGCCGGTGGTGGTCGAAAGCAAACCCGGCGCCGGCGCCACACTGGGCGCGGACTTCGTGGCCAAAGCCAAACCGGATGGTTACACCCTGCTCATGGGCGCGGTGCACCACACCATCGCCACCAGTGTGTACAGAAAGCTGCCCTACGATTTCCAGAAGGACCTGGTGCCGGTCACGACGGTGGCCCTGGTGCCCAATGTATTGGTGGTGAACCCAGGGGTGCCGGCCAAGTCGGTGGTTGAACTGCTCGCGTTGGCCAAGGCGGCGCCCGGCAAGTACACCTACGGCTCCAACGGCAACGGGACCGGCCAGCACCTGATCGGGGCCCAGTTCGAGGGCATGGCAGGTGTGCAGCTGCTGCACGTGCCCTACAAGGGCAGCGGGCCGTTGACCACCGACCTGCTGGGTGGCCAGATCACCATGTCCTTCGACACTATCACGCCGGTGCTGCCGCACATCAAGGCCGGCAAGCTGCGCGCCCTGGCGGTAACCACCAGCAAGCGCTCGGGCGCCTTGCCGGATGTGCCGACACTGGATGAAGCCGGCCTGCCGGGCTTCAATCTCGGGACCTGGTTTGGCGTGCTGGCACCGGCCGGAACGCCCCGGGACATCGTGGTGCGGCTCAACACGGAGATCGTGAAGCTCATCAACTCGCCAGACTTCAGAAAGCGCATGGAAGATATCGGCGCGGAGCCCGTGGGCAATACATCCGAGCAGATGGCGCAGCAGATCCGTGACGACACCGAGCGTTTTGCCGACCTGGTCAGAAAAGCCAAGGTCAGCATCGATTGAGGTCCGGGGCGGGTTACGGCCGGGTTACGGCGTCACAATGGTGGCTGGAGACAAGAATGAGCCACCCCGATCCCCGCACCCAGCCCCGTGAATTTCTCACGCACCTGTACCAGGCCGCCGTACGGCGCGCCCTGCCGCTGCACAACACAGCCGCCTTCCTGCCTCCACCGCCCAAGGGGCGCACTGTTGTCATCGGCGCGGGCAAGGCGGGGGGCGCCATGGCCCAGGCCGTCGAAGCCCTGTGGCCGGCCGGGGCCCCGCTGTCGGGCCTGGTGGTCACGCGTTACCACCACATACCACCGCGCCCGGCGGGTTTGAAGGAACGCATCGAGGTGATCGAGGCCTCACATCCGGTGCCTGACGCGGCTGGCCTGGTCGCTTCGCAGCGCATCCTGCAGCTTGTGCAGGGCCTGACAAAAGATGACCTTGTGCTGTGCCTGATCTCGGGTGGCGGCTCGGCGCTGCTGACGCTGCCGGCCGAGGGGCTGACGCTCGAAGACAAACAACGTATCAACAAGGCGCTGTTGGCCAGCGGCGCCAATATCGGCGAGATGAACTGCGTGCGCAAGCACCTCTCGCGCATCAAGGGTGGGCGCCTGGCCGCAGCCTGCGCGCCGGCCCAGGTGGTGACGCTGACCATCAGCGACGTACCGGGCGACGACCCTTCCGTCATCGCCAGCGGCCCCACCGTGCCCGACGCCACCACCTGCGCCGATGCATTGGCCATCCTGAAGCGCTACCAGATCGAAGTACCCGCGCCTGTGCAGGTGGCGCTGGAACAGGGCGCGCTGGAAACGCCCAAGCCCGGCAGCCCGATTTTCAAAGACCAACCCGTGCACATGATCGCCACGCCCCAGCAGTCGCTCGAAGCCGCGGCCGAGGCGGCGCGCGCAGCGGGTTTGAACGCCTACATCCTGAGCGACGAACTTGAAGGCGAGTCGCGCGAGGTCGGCAAGGTGCACGCGGCCCTGGCGCGTGCGGTGGCCCACCGGGGCCAGCCCTTTGCCAAACCCTGTGTCATCCTCAGCGGCGGCGAGACCACGGTGACGGTGCGCCCGGTGCCGGAGGGTGAAAAGCGCGGCAAGGGTGGCCGTGCCGGCGAGTTTTGCCTGGGCCTGGCCCTGGCCCTGCAGGGCCAGGCCGGGGTCTGGGCCCTGGCGGCCGATACCGACGGCATCGACGGGATGGAAGAGAACGCCGGCGCCTGGGTCGAACCCCGCACGCTGGCACGTGCCCAGGCGCAGGGCATGAAGGTGGAGCGCTACCTGGACCGCAACGATGCCTACGGCTATTTCCAGGCACTGGGCGACCTGGTCGTGACCGGGCCCACCCACACCAATGTGAACGATTTCCGGGCCCTGCTGGTTTTGTAGACCCCGGCGACCGGCTTTCGTGCTTGGTCTTTGACATGGCTCAAGGCCCAGGCTGCCTGGGGGCGGCACAGTGGTGCCATGCTTTCCCTGGAATTCATGTCTACCAGTGCCGAGCGCCGTCACGCAGCGGCGGGCACCGTGCTGCTCAAGCGCGGCAGCACGCCCTCGACGGTGTATTACGTGGAGTCCGGACGCGTGGCCCTGGGGGTGCTCGACGGCGACGCCCTGGCGCATCAGCTGGGAGAGATCCAGGGCCCGTTCTGGCTGGAAGCCACGGGGGCTGTGCTGGGGCTACCCTGTGTCGTCGACGCGGTCGCGGAAACCGATGTGGAATTGCGGCGCATCCCTCTGGCGCGTTTCCGGCAGGCGCTGGCGGCCATGCCGGCCGCCGCGCGCACCGTGCTGCACGATGTGGCTACCGCCCATCGCCGTCAGACCGAGCTGGCCGTAAGTCGCCTGGCCAAGGACGCCGAAGCACGCTGCGCCGAATGGCTGCTGCGCCATGCCCAGCCCGGCGAGCGGGGCGCGCTGGCCGTGCCGCTGGAACAGCGCAAGCGCTTGATCGCCGCACAACTTGGCATTGCACCGGAGACCTTGTCGCGCGTGCTGCGGCATCTGCGCGAGCGCAGCCTGATCAGCGGCACCGGTCGTGTACTCAATGTGTTGGACCCGGGCGGGCTGCGCGTGCTGGCCGGGGTCTGACCCGGCACCATGAAGAAAGCCGCCTGAACAGGCGGCTTTCTTGTTTCAGGCGCACATCGCCTTGATGTCGGCCGGGATCGGGATCGCGCGTATGCCTTTGCCGTTTTCGCGGTGCGCGGCAAAGATGCGTACCTCGTCGCATTCCATGATCAGGTCCACCGAGCCGTCGGGGTTTTCGCGTTTGATCTGGTAACGCTGCACGAAACTCTTTTCGCGCCACTCGGCCACCTGGGTGTGGATCTGCAAGGTGTCGCCATAACTCGCGGTCTTGACGAAACGCGCGTGCGTGTCCACCAGAGGTGTGCCGATCAGCCCACTGCTCTTCTCGGTCTCGTGCCAGGGCGGTACGCCGCACTGCAGGAAGAAGTGGCGCGAAGCTGCGTCGATCCAGCGGAAGAAATTGGGAAACCAGACGATGCGTGCAGGGTCGCAGTCGCCGAACTCGACGTGCTGGGTGTAGACGATGGTGCGGGGGGAGGGGATGTCGGTCATGGCGGGGAATCAAAAAGCCCCTCCGCTTGGGAAGGGGCAGGTCGGAGGGGCTCAGTCGCCCGTGATCTTGCGTTCGCGGATCAGGGCGCCGAAGCGCTTGGAGTCGTCGGCGGCTTTGGCAGCAAAAGCCTGAGGGCTCATGGGGGCGGCTTCGCCACCCAGGCCGGCAATGCGCTCCCTGGTGGCCGGGGTGTTGAGGATCTTGTTGATCTCGGTGTTCAGGCGCGTGACGATGGCCGCCGGCGTGCCGGCCGGGGCGTAGAAGCCGAAATAGGTATCGGCGTCGAAGCCCTTGAGGCCGGCTTCCTCGACGGTCGGGGTGTCCGGGAACATGGGCGAACGCTTGGGGCTGCCCACGGCCAGCAGCTTGAGGCGACCGGCGCGCACATGCGAGAGACCGATGCCCGGGTCGAAGGCAAAATCGATCTGCCCGGCCAGCAGGTCGTTGAGGGCCGGCGCTGCGCCCCGGTAGGGCACGTGCACGGCAAAGGTGCCGGTCATGCTCTTGAACATTTCTCCCGCCAGATGCGGCGAGCTGCCGTTGCCCGGTGAACCGTAGGAGAGCCTGCCCGGATTGGCCTTGAGGTAGCTCACGAACTCCTTGGCATTGGCCACCGGCAGGTTGGACTTGGCCAGCAGGAAAACGGCCACGCGCGCGACCGAGGCCACGGGCACGATGTCCTTGTTCGGGTCAAAGGGCATCTTGGGATAGATGTGCGGGTTCACCGAGACGGTGCCGCCCGAACTCATGAGCAGGGTGTAACCGTCGGCCGGGGACTTGGCAACCGCATCGGCGCCGATATTGCCACCCGAACCCGCGCGGTTTTCCACTACCACGGGCTGGCCCAGCACGTCCTGCAGGGGGGCTGCCACCATGCGAGCCAGCACGTCGGCCACACCGCCGGGCGGGAAGCTCACGATCACCTTGACCGGTTTGATCGGGTAGCTCTGCGCCTGGGCCATCGGGAGGGCGCCGGCCGTGGCCAGCAATGCCGTCAGCAGGGTGCGCAGGCCCAGGCCGGGAAGTGAAGGGAAACGATGCATGTTGTTGTGCTCCTTGTGGATTGCGTGAATCCTGAAGATGATCGAATGGAACAGGGCGGACTCAGCCCATGCGGCCGGGAAGCCAGAGGGCAATGGCCGGGAAGGCAATGAGGATTAACAGGCGGACCAGGTCGCTGCCGATGAAGGGCAGCACGCCACGGAAGATCTGGGTGAAGGTTACGTCCTGCACGACGCTCTTGATGACGAACACGTTCATGCCCACCGGCGGGTGGATCAGCCCCAACTCCACCGTCATCACGATGATGACGCCGAACCAGATCGGGTCGAAGCCGAGCTGGACGATCAGCGGGTAGATGATGGGGACGGTCAGGATGATCATGGCCATGGCATCCATGAGGCAACCCAGCACCAGGTACATGCCCATGATGATGGCCAGCAGGGCATAACGCCCCAGGCCCAGACCGGTGAGGAATTCGGTGACCTTCTGCGGTGTCTGCGTGATGGTCAGGAAGTAACCGAACAGCAGCGCGCCGATCAGCACTGTGAAGACGGCTGCCGAGGTGCGCGTGGCTTCCAGCAGGGCTTCGCGGATCTGCGCGCGGCTAAGCTTGCGGCGCAGTATGCCCAGGATGAAAGCGCCGACCGCTCCCATGCCACCTGCCTCCGAGGGCGTGAAGAGGCCGCCATAGAGACCGCCGATCACGAAGACGAAGAGGGCCAGTGGCGCCCACACGTCCTTGAGCGCCACCAGGCGTTCGCGCCAGGACTTGCGTTCGCCGGCGGGCAGGAAGCCCGGCTTGGCCATGACGATCAGCGAGATGGTGAGGATGTACAGCAGGATGGCCAGCAGGCCGGGCACGACACCAGCCATGAAGAGCTTGCCGATGTCCTGCTGGGTCAGGATGGCGTAGACCGCGAGCACGGTGGAGGGCGGGATCATGATGCCCAGCGTGCCACCGGCGGCGATCACGCCGGTTGCGAATGACTTAGGGTAGTTGTAGCGGCGCATTTCCGGGTAAGCCACCTTGGAGAAGGTGGCTGCGGTGGCAACCGAGGAGCCGCAAATGGCAGCAAAACCGCCGCAGGCCAGCACCGTGGCCACGCCCAGGCCGCCGCGCAGGTGGCCCATGAAGGCATTGGCGGCGCGGAACAGCTCGCGGCTAACGCCGGAGACGGAAACGAAAGCGCCCATGAGCATGAACATGGGGATGACCGCAAAATTCTGGTCGGTGACCGTGCGCATGGTGGTCTGCCCGACCATCTTGAGGGCGGGTTCCATGCCCACCAGATAGCCATAGCCGGTGACACCCACCAGGCCCATGGCCATGCCCACGGGCACGCGCAGCAGCATGAGGACGAAGAGAACGACAAAGCCGATGCCGGCCACGAGATCGGTATTCAAGACGGGAGCCTCATTCGCTGGTGTGTTGTTCGGGATGTTCTTCGATCAGCTCGGGCTGGAACATCAGGCGCCAGGTTCGGATGGCGATCAGGAGGACGGCCGCAATGTCGCCCAGCCAGGCCACGGCAAAGAAGGGCCAGGTCGGCAGGTGCAGGTCGTAGGTGAGCACGTTGTCGCGCCAGGTGACGAGCACTTTGTCGAACAGGGTGTAGGTTTGCACCACCACGACGAAGAGCAGCACCAGCGTGGCAAAGATGTCGATCCAGCGCTTCGTGCGCCGGCTGCCGGCGCTCCACAGCAGATCCACCGTGATGTGGGTGCCGCGGTAGCTGGTGGCGGCGATGCCCCAGAAGATCAGGATGCCCAACAGCAGAGAGCCGAAGTCGTAGGCATCCGGGATGGACGTGTCGAAGAACTTGCGCAGCATCACTGCGAGGAAGATGTTCAGGGCGACGATACCGACGAAGATCGCGGCCAACCACTCGATCGTGTCGATGACACGATCCATAGAATTGCGTTTCACGCAGGACTCCAGTAACGGGAAAAGCGAAGACCGGGCGATGCCTTGCGGCACCGCCCGCGTCGATTACATACCGGCCTTGTACTTGACGAGTTGCTGCTTCAGGCCGTCGAGCACGGCCTTGGGGTCCTGGCCAGTCTTGTCCTTCAGATCCTTGGCCCATTCGGCTTCCACCGGGGACACCGCCTTGCGCCAAGCGTCCAGCTGCTCTGGGGTCAGCTTGTAGACCTCATGGTCCGGCAGTGCGCCGAGTTTGGCATGGCCGCCGTATTCGAAATCGGCCCAGTCGCTCGCGACTTTCTCTGCCCATTCGGTGGTGCAGTGGTCATCGACGACCTTCTTCTGCGCCGCGGAGAGCGAGTTGTACTTGCCCTGGTTCATGACCCAGACGAAAGGCGTGACATAGAGCGGCACATCCATGTGGTACTTGACCACTTTGTCGATGCCGAACAGCGGGATCGAACCCCAGGGGAAGGTCACCGCGTCAGCCACGCCGCGCTCGATGATCTCGCGTACTTCTGGTGCGGAGGACTGCACATTGGTTCCACCCAACAGGGTGACCATGCGACCGATACCTTCGTGTGCAGGGCGGATCTTCATGCCCTTGATGTCGGTCGGCAGCACGATCTTCTTACGCGAGTGGAAGGTTCCGGGGTCATGCACGAAAGCAAAGCAGAACTTCACGTCCTTCATTTCCTTGGCCGCATAGTTGCGGTACCAGGCGTCGACGGCGGCCGAGCCGCCCTTGCCGTTGGCGATGATGAAGGGCAGGGATGAGGCGGCGAAGACGGGGAATCGGCCCGGCTGATAGCCCGGGTTCACGTAGGAGAAATCGGCGATGCCGTCACGTGCCATGTCGTAGTGATCAAAGGCCTTGCCCAGCTGCTGGGCCGGGAACATGGTCGCGCTGAGCGTGCCTCCGGAAGCCTTCTTCATGCTCTCGCCCCAGGCGACCAGGGACGGGTTGAGCGGGTGTTGGGCCGGTACCCAGCTGGAGAAACGGAACATGACCGGCTTGTCCTGGGCTTGCGCCGGTGAGGCGGCGCAGAACAGGACGGCGGCGCAGGCTGCCGCCAGGCGGGTCAGGGATTTGAGTGCTTGGTGTTGACGCATAGTCTCCTCTTTATGGTGGTTGAAATCATGCGGGACGGGTCACTCTACTGTGAGCGTGTCGCCCTGTATATGCGCGTAATTACTGCCCCGGCCCCTCAGGTCTGGCCTGGCCGGCGCCGCATCCAGCGGACTGGTTGTTCCCTGACGGGGCGGGCCGGCGCGCCATGTTGCAGCAGGGTACGGTCGAGGGCTTTGCCTGCGTCGTCGGCCAGAGCCGCCTCGCGGACGGTTGCAATGGCGCTGGCGCGTGCGTCGTCGCTCGCAAAGTGGCCGGCCGTGGCCAGGTGCTGAACCACATGCAGCAGGTTGTCCTTGCCGCGTTCGTTGGTGCTGCCATAACCCTTGATCAGGCGGCCGCACTGGGCCACTTCATGGCCACTGGCCCAGTGGCGCTGCGTGCTGCTGACCACGGCGGTCAGCCACTGCTCGATCAGCGCCTGTTCGGTGACATAGCGGCTGCCCAGGGGGCGCAGCGCGCGCAGCACGGCCAAGCCGCGCAGGGCCAGCATGCCGAAGACCGAGTGCGTGCCGATCTTCAGCGGCAGGGCCCATGGTGTCTTGCCTGCCAGCACGCGCCGACGATCCCAGGCCAGCACGCGTTGCGCCAGGCCCGTGGGCAGCAGGGCGGCGAACTCGGGCGCGCCGGGTTTGAAGTGGTCGTAGAGCTTGAGCAGGTCGGCTTTACCGGCCTTCACCTCGCCCTGCACACGCGACCAGCGGCTGGCGCGGCTCTTGAGGTCGGCCACGCGGATGATGTCGTCAAAGGCCATCCACAACGCGAGCCAGCGCGCCATCTCGCGCGTGATCGCCCAGCCGCGGGTGCCCTGCGGGTCGCTGGTGCGCTCGGCGGCCAGCACCTGCTGCAGGCGCTCGACGTAACGCCGGGCATAGGCCTGGTTCTGGTACTCGACCAGGCGCGCATGGCCCAAGGCGATGATTTCGTGCAGTACACCGGGAAAAAGCGCGGCCAAGTTGGCAGGCAGGGCGGGCACGGCAGCGGACGGGGCCACCGGAGCAAGCGGCTTGGGGGCCAGCACCTGTTCGATGTACTGCGCCTGGGTGCGCTGGGCCTGCACGGCGTCAAAGCCCAGGGCGAAACCGCGCAGGCTGGCCTGGGCGCTGCCACCACTGTCTTTCAGGATCACTTCGTAATCGGCACGGGCCATGGGCAGCAGGCCGCTGGCGGCGATGCAGCCCAGCATCACGGCGCTGACCACGGTACCGGCCTGGCGCGTGAGTTCGGCCATGTCCAGCACGTGGTGGGCGCGGCTGTGGGTGGTGATGAGCTGGAGCAGGCCCTGCGCGTCGCGCCGGCCGTCGCCCATCTGCATTTTTTCCATGGTCGTCAGCGCGCGGGCCGTGGAACTCAGCACCAGGGTGCGGTCGCCGCTGGCATGGCCCAGGCTGATCTGACGCACGGTTTCCAGCAGTTCGCTGGAGACCAGGCCATCGAGTCGCCCCGGCATAGGGTAGAGGCCCAGCACAGGGCGCTGGCCGCCCAGCTGGTCCATCGGCACGGGGAAAACTTCGAGGTAGTAGGTGGTGGCGCCGGTGCGCTGCGCGACGCCGGGGATGGAGGTGGCTTGCACGGGATAGCCGGCATGGCGGGCGGTCTCGACCAGCCATTCGGTCAGCACGCCGCCGCCTTCGCCACCGAGGGCGCAGAGCAGCAGGGAAATGGGATGTTGGTTCATGCGGGTTGCAGCATCTTGACGAAGGACTGGCGCAGGCCGGCCAGCAGGCGTTCATGCCAGCTCGGGTTCTGCACGACTTCGGCGCGGTAAAAGGAGGGGCACAGCGTGGCCGCGTGCGCGTTGGCGCCGCACAGGCCGCAGCCCACGCAGCCGTCGATCACGGTGGCCACCGGGTCCACCTTGAGTGGATCAGGGTTGTCCTTGAGCGTGAGCGTGGGGCAGCCCGATAGGCGGATGCAGGCGTGGTCGCCGTTGCAGACGTCTTCGTCCACGCCGTACTTGACGCGTTCGACGCGCTTGCCCTTTTTCAGCAGGCTGGCCAGCCAGGGCTTGATGCGGCGCTGGCGTTCCAGCTGACACTCGCCCTCGGCAATGATGACCTTGAGGCCATTGAAATCGGAGGTGAAGGCGTCGATCAACGTGCGGCGCACGTTCTCCACCTCGTAGGTGGTCACGGTGCGCAGCCACTGCACACCCAGGCCCTTGAGCGTGGTCTCGATGGTCTGGTTGGTGTGCACCACGCTGTCGCGCTTGTCGACGGCGGCATCCTTGGCCTCCTCGCCTGGTGTGGAAATGATGTCCTGCGTGCCGGTGGCCGAGGTGTAGCCGTTCTTGAAAATCAGCAGCACGGCGTCGTCGCCGTTGAACAGCGCACTCTGCACACCGGTCAGCAGGCCGTTGTGCCAGAAGCCACCGTCGCCCATGACCGAGAGCACACGCCGGTTCATCATGGGCGAGACACCGGCGCGGCTGGCCAGGGACATGCCGTAACCGAGGATGGAGTGACCGAAGGAGAAGGGCTCGAAGGTGGCGAGGGCGTGGCAGCCGATGTCACCCGCGACGTGCACGTCGCCCACCTGTTGTTGCGCCAGCTTGAGTGCAGAGAACACCGGCCGCTCCGGGCAGCCTATGCACATGCCCGGCGGGCGAGCCGGCAGGGGCGAGCCCAGGTCCTTGGCAATGGTGGCGCGGCGATCGCGGTTGCTTTGCAGCCATTGGGGCACGGTGGTCGGCAGCAGCTCGGAGCGATAGTGGCGCAGGAATTTCTCCAGGCCGCCGGCCATGACCTCGGCCGAATACTCACCTGCCATAGCCAGCATGTCCTTGCCGTGCAAGGGTGTCTGGATGTCGGCGCGACGCAACATCGTGGCGAGTTCCTGCTCGATGTACTCGGGCTGGCCCTCTTCCACCATGAGCACGGCGCGCTTGCCGATGCAGAACTCGCTGAGCTCCTCGGGCACCAGCGGATAGGTCACGTTGAGGACCAGCAGCGGGATGTCGGCGTTGCCGAAGGCATCGGCCAGGCCGAACTGCTGCAGGGTGCGGATCAGGGTGTTGTACAGGCCGCCCTGTACCACGATGCCCAGGTCGCTGTGCTTGCCGGCGAACAATTCGTTGAGCTTGTGTTCGCGGATGTACTGGCGCGCGGCCGGCACACGTTGTTCGCTCTTGAGCTTCTCGTGGCGGAAGGTCACGGGCGGGTGGGCCAGGCGCTCGTAGTTGAAGCTGGCCGGTTCTTCCATCAGATGGCGGGTGGACACCTTGGAGATGCGGTTGTCCTTGGCCTGGAAGCTGCCGCGCACATGGCAGGCGCGGATGCGCAGCTCCAGGATGGCTGGCATGTTGGAGGCCTCGGACAGGGCAAAGCCGTGCTCCACCATGTCGACCATGCGCCCCAGATCGGGTCGTGGGTCGAGCAGCACCATGCCGGACTTGAGTGCGTAGGCGTGAGTGCGTTCCTGGATCACGCTGGCGCCCTCGCCGTAGTCCTCACCCACGACGATGAGCACACCGCCCGTGACACCGGGCGAAGCCAGGTTGGACAGCGCGTCGGCCGCGACGTTGGTGCCGACGATGGACTTCCAGGTCACGGCGCCGCGCAGCGGGTAGTGGATGGAGGCGCCCAGCATGGCGGCGGCCGAGGCCTCGTTGGAACAGGCCTCGACGTGTACGCCGAGTTCGTCCATATAGGGCTTGGCCTGCACCATGACGTCCAGCAGGTGCGAGACCGGGGCGCCCTGGTAACCGCCCACATAGGCCACGCCGGACTGCAGCAGGCCCTTGGTGATGGCCAGGATGCCTTCCCCATGAAAGGTCTGGCCCTGGCCCAGCGCCAGCGACTTGATTTCCTGGCTGAATGAAACTTCCACGTGTCTTCCTCGGTGTTTTTTAGGGGCAGCCCGCAAGTGTCCACGCCCGGGCTTCATTAATCAATAAAATAACGTGACTATCGATTATTCGAAATATGCATATCAAGGACCTGGATCTCAACCTCTTGCGCGTGTTCGACGCGGTCTACCGCGCGCGCAAGGTCGGCCGGGCTGCCGAGATGCTGGACCTGACCCAGCCCGCCGTGAGCCAGGGCCTGACCCGTTTGCGCCTCCTGTTGCAGGACCCGCTGTTCATGCGCGTGGGCGGTGGCGTGCAGCCCACACCGCGCGCCGCGCGTCTGGCGCCGGCCGTGCGCAGTGCCTTGAACCTGCTGGAGCAGGCCCTGGGCGAGGCCGCGCAGTTCGACCCGCTGCGCTCGAACAAGACCTTCCGCATCCACATGAGCGACATTGGTGAGGGCCGTTTTCTGCCCGACCTCATGGTGGCCCTGCGCGAGCGCGCGCCCGGTGTGCGCATCGAGACCCTGCCCGTGCCCGCGGCCAGCATGGCCGACGCGCTGGACAGCGGGCAGGTGGACTTCGCCTTCGGTTTCCTGCCCACTGTGAAGGACACGCAGCGTGTGCAGCTGCTCAAGGACCGTTACATCGTCATGCTGCGCGCCGGCCATCCCTTTGCGGCGGCCACACGCCGGCGCAAGGGGGCGGGCCTGCTGGCTGCCCTGCACGAACTGGAGTTCGTGGCCGGGCGCACGCATTCGGACACCTTGCGCATCCTGCAGCTGCTCAAGCTTGAAGACCGCGTGCGCCTGACGGCCGAGCACTTCATGGTGCTGCCGGCCATCGTGGGCGCCACCGATCTGGCCGTGGTGATGCCACGCAACATCGCCCAGGGGTTTGCGGCCAGCGGGGCCTACACCCTGATCGAGCCGCCCTTTCCCCTGCGTGACTTCACGGTCTCGCTGCACTGGAGCCGCCGTTTCGAGACCGACCCGGCCAATCGCTGGCTGCGCGAGACCCTGGTCGAGCTGTTTTCCAGCCCCTGAACTGACTCCCTACAATCCCCGCATTCCCAGGAAATACCCACCATGAGCATCAAGAGCGACAAATGGATCCGCCGCATGGCCGAGCAGCACGGCATGATCGAGCCCTTCGAGCCGGGCCAGATCCGGCAGGACGCCGCCGGGCACAAGATCGTGAGCTACGGCACCAGCAGCTACGGCTACGACATCCGCTGCGCGCCCGAGTTCAAGGTCTTCACCAACATCTACAGCACGGTGGTCGATCCGAAGAACTTCGACGAGAAGAGCTTTGTGGACATCGAGAGCGACGTCTGCGTCATCCCACCCAACAGCTTCGCGCTGGCGCGCACCATGGAGTACTTCCGCATCCCGCGCAATGTGCTGACCATCTGCCTGGGCAAGAGCACCTACGCGCGCTGCGGCATCATCGTCAATGTCACGCCCTTCGAACCCGAGTGGGAAGGTTACGTGACGCTGGAGTTTTCCAACACCACACCGCTGCCGGCCAAGATCTACGCCGGCGAGGGCTGCGCCCAGGTGCTGTTCTTCGAAAGCGACAAGGACGATGTCTGCGAGACCAGCTACAAGGACCGCGGCGGCAAGTACCAGGGTCAGCGCGGCGTGACGCTGCCAAAGACCTGATCGCAGCTCGGCACGCCGGTCTTGTGCCAGGCGGCATGAAGACCGGAACAGATTCAGGCCGACGGAGGCAGCGAGGCCGGGTCCAGGCAGACCCGGTTGCGGCCCTGGCCCTTGGCTTCATAGAGGGCGGCGTCGGCGCGGCGCTGCAGGTCGTCTAGGTCGGGTTCGGTGCCCAGCACCGTGGCCACGCCGGCGCTGACGGTGATGCGACCGTAGGGCTCATGCGATTCCTGCGCGATGCCGCGCACCAGGGCTTCCGCGATGGCGCGCCCGCCCTGCAGGTCGGTGTCGGGCAGCAGGGCGATGAATTCTTCGCCGCCATGACGTGCCAGCACGTCCGATCCGCGCAGACGCTGGCGCAGGCTGCCGGCGAGTCGCTTGAGCACCAGATCCCCCACGTCATGGCCCAGCGTGTCGTTGATGCGCTTGAAGTGGTCCACGTCGAACATGAGCAGGCACATCGGTAGCCGGCTGCGCCGCGCGGCCGCCACCACCTGTCGCGCCTGGTCTTCGAAGCCGCGCCGGTTGAGCAGGCCGGTGAGCACATCGGTACGGGCCTGCTGGGCGAGCGCGTAGTTGGCCGCCTCGAGCTCGCTGGTGCGCAGCCGTATGGTGGCCTCCATGTCCTCGCGTACGCTGAGCAGCTTGCCCAGCATGGTGTGGAGCGAGGTGGACAGGACCCGCACCTCGGCGCTGCTGTCCAGCCGGGGGATGCTGTTTTCGGTCTGCTGGACGCGCACAGCCTGCACCGCGTCTGTCATGCAGCGCAGGTCGGCGCTGATGCGGCCGGAGGCGAACCAGGTCATGAGGCCCCCCAGCAGCGCGATACCCAGGCCCAAGCCCAGGGACTGGAGCTGGGCGGCGCGGGCATCGGCGTAGGCCACGTCTTCCGGCAGGCGGGCCACGACGTGCCAGCCCAGGTCGCTGGCGGCGTTGAGGGCCTGCAGCCGGGTCACCGTGGTGAGGTAGGCCTGGCCGTCCTGCCAGGCCACGACACGCGCTGCAAGGCCCTGGTCCCGACCCCGGGGGCCGTAGTTCTCGTCCGTGTTGTTGGGGGCGAAAGGCAGGCGCTGGCCCAGGGCGCGCAGCTTGGACGCCAGGCCGTTGGGTGCGTAGATCAGCTCACCCTGCCGGTCGAAGACGAAGAAGCTCAGCTGGAAGCTGGCCGATTGCGGCGGTTGCAGCACGTCGATGACCTGGCGCAGCCAGTCCCAGCGCGCATGCACACCAAGCACACCCAGCATGCGCTCGCCGCTGCGAATGGGGGCGGAAAAATCGAGGTAGCGCGGGGGCTCGCTGCTGGCCGGCGCAGGTACGCGACTGCTGATCGCGGGGATTTCACGGACGTTGCCTACGTAGAGTCCCTTGCTGCCTTCGCGGAACCAGGCCTCCCGGCTCATGTCCTGCCCCTGCAGCAGGCCGTCATTGGCCTTGCGTACGATGCCATGCGTGTCGGCCGCTCCCACCCACGCGAAATCCGGACGCATGGCCTGCAGGCGTCCCACCGTCAACTGGCTGCGCTCCGAGTTCAGGCCGTCGACCCACAGTGCGGAGGCGTCGGCGATGACCAGCACCTCGGTGCTGATCTGGTGCAGGTCGTTGGCGACGATGCGCGCCAGGTTGTCCGTCATGACAAACAGGGTCAGGCTGGCATCGGCTTCGATGCGCTTGCGGGTGCGCTCGCCCAGCAGCAGGGACAACAGGACGGCCGTGGTGACCAGCAGGACCGTGAACACGGCAGCGATCTGGGTCCGCAGACTGAGCGTGGCCATCGGGTTGCGCATGGTGGAACCATACTATGGAGCCTGTCTTCTGCCTAGACTAGCCGGGGCTGATCAGTGTGGCCTTCGCCTTCAGTATCCTGCCAAGGCCCTGGATATCAGGGATAATACGGGTCTGCCCAAATTTTGGGCACAAGAGCCGGTTCAGAGCGGGCTCGAACGCAGGCCGTCGCGTCGACGGCAATCTTTCCCGAGACCCGATGACTCCTGATTCCCCCGAAGCCGTACCCCAGCGTTATGCCGATCTGACCCTGGCCGAGCCCTTGCGGCGTGCCGTGGCCGACATGGGCTACGAGTTCATGACCCCGATCCAGGCCCAGGCCATTCCCGTGGTGCTGGAAGGCCGTGACGTCATGGGCGCCGCCCAGACCGGCACCGGCAAGACCGCCGCCTTCTCCCTGCCTCTGCTGCAGCGCCTGCTCAAGCACGAAAACAGCTCCACCTCCCCGGCCCGCCACCCCGTGCGTGCCCTGGTGCTGCTGCCCACGCGCGAATTGGCCGACCAGGTGGCCCAGCAGGTCAAGATGTACGCCAAGTACACCAATCTGCGCAGCACCGTCGTCTTCGGCGGCATGGACATGAAGCCCCAGACCCTGGAGCTCAAGAAGGGTGTCGAAGTGCTGGTGGCCACGCCGGGCCGCCTGCTGGACCACATCGAGGCCAAGAACGCCGTGCTCAACCAGGTCGAGTACGTGGTGCTGGACGAGGCTGACCGCATGCTGGACATCGGCTTCCTGCCGGACCTGCAGCGCATCCTGTCCTATCTGCCCAAACAGCGCACCACGCTGCTGTTCTCGGCCACCTTTTCGCCCGAAATCAAGCGCCTGGCCGGCAGCTACCTGCAGGATCCGGTGACCATCGAGGTCGCCCGTTCGAACGCCACGGCCTCCACCGTGGAACAGCATTTCTACAGCGTGGGCGAGGACGACAAGCGCCACGCTCTGCACCAGATCCTGCGCCAGCGCGGCATGAAGCAGGCCTTTGTGTTCGTGAACAGCAAGCTGGGCTGCGCCCGCCTGGCTCGCTCGCTGGAGCGCGAAGGGCTCAAGACCACCGCCCTGCACGGCGACAAGAGCCAGGACGAGCGCCTCAAGGCGCTGGAGTCCTTCAAAAAGGGTGAGGTCGACCTGCTGGTGTGCACCGATGTGGCCGCGCGCGGCCTGGACATCAAGGACGTGCCGGCGGTGTTCAACTTCGACGTGCCCTTCAACGCCGAAGACTATGTGCACCGCATCGGCCGCACCGGTCGTGCCGGCGCTTCGGGCCTGGCGGTGAGTTTTGTCTCACCCAAGGACGCCCGGCTGGTGGCCGACATCGAAAAGCTGATCAAGACCAAGATCGAGCTGGAACCCGTCGAATACGACGAAGACAAACCCGACATCCGTCGCCAGGGCCGCTTCAACGAAGGCCGCCGTCTGTACGAGCAGGGCGAGGAGCGCAGTGAACCGCGCGGCGAGCGCCGTTCCGCTCCTCGTGAAGCAAACCGCCGTCCGGCTGCGCCCCCGCAGGATCCCTTCTTCAACAAGCCCTACGAAAGCACGGAGGCTGCGGCCGAGCCGGCGCCGTGGGAGGCCGTCGCCAAGCCGGCCGGCCGCGTGGTGTCGGCCAATATCCGGCCCAAGCGCAAGGTGGCTGCCCTGTTCAACCGGGCCGAAGAAACGAAGTCCGAAGAGGCTTCGAGCTAATTGCCCCTCAGGCCGGGCGCTTGCGCGGCCTCGCAAGGCAATTGGATCAGTTCGTGCGCGCGGGCCGGGCCCAGGCGCAGGGCGCTCAGGGCACCACCCCAGACGCAGCCCGTGTCCATGGCCAGCACATCGGGCCGGTCCAGCCAGCCCAGCCTGGACCAGTGGCCGAAGGCCACGGTGACGCCTGCCGTTTGCCGCCCCGGTACTTCGAACCAGGGCATGTAACCCGGCGGTGCACCTGCGGCGCCTTCTGTGGTGGCGAACTCCATCTCCCCGTCCGCCGTGCAGAAGCGCAGGCGCGTCAGCGCATTGACGATCACGCGCAGTCGCGCGTCGCCCTGCAGGCTGTCGTCCCAGCGCGCCGGTTCGTTGCCGTACATGCGACGCAGGAAATCTGGCAGGTCAGGGCCGCGCAGCACGGTTTCGAGTTCGCCGGCAAGCGCTATTGTTTTGATAGCATTCCACGACGGCAAAACGCCGGCATGCACCATCAGGATATTTTCGCCCTGGTAGGTTTCCAGCAGTGCCAGGTGTTGGCGCCGCAGCCAGTCCAGCAGCGCGGGGCGGTCCGTTGCCTGCAGCACGTCGGTGATCGTATCGTTGCGGTGCGGGGGCCGTACGCCGTGGGCGATGGCCAGCAGGTGCAGGTCGTGGTTGCCCAGCAGGCAACGGGCCGACGCACCGTAGCCCATGAGCCGGCGCAGCACACCGACCGAATCCGGCCCGCGGTTGACCAGGTCACCCAGCAGGTAGAGGGTGTCGCGGCTGGGCGAGAAGGCGATGGTGTCGAGCAGGCGCTGCAGTGCGGCGTCGCAGCCCTGCACGTCGCCGATCAGGTAATGGGCCATGGGGTGTTTTCAAGGAGTTACAAGAATTCTCGCATTCCGTGTGCCTGCCCTGTGCAGGGTCACGCGACTGCATTAGACTGACCTGTGCTTGCACGCCGTTGTGGCGGTGGCTCTGACCCGAGGATGACGATGAAACGTATCGCGTTTTGGCAGAAGGACTGGCTGGTGGGCCTGTCGGTGGCCGTGGTGCTGTTCCTGGCCTCCGGTAGCGACCTGATGGAGAGCCTGGAGCGCAAGGCCTACGATCTGGGCGTGCGGGCCACGTCACGCGCGCCCAGCGACAAGATCGCCATCATTGCCATCGACGACGAAAGCGTTGCCAACCTGGGGCGCCTGCCCTGGCCGCGCGAGATCCATGCGCGTCTGATCGACAAGCTGGCCGAAGGCCAGGCCAAAGTGGTGGGCCACACCGTGCTGTTCTTCGAGCCGCAGGTGGATGCGGGGCTGGATTACATCCGCCAGGTCCGGGCCTGGCTGGACGAATCGGGCATACGCCGCAGCGGCAAGCCCGCCGAGCTGGAGAAGCTCGAGGCCCTGCTCAATGAGGCGGCACAGAATCTGGACAACGACCGCAAGCTGGCCGACAGCCTGGCCCGGGCGCGCAATGTGGCGCTGTCCCTGTACTTCGAGTCCGGCGAACCCCAGGGCAAGCCCGACAAGCCGCTGCCGGAGTACGTGCAACGTAACCGCCTGGGTGGCGTACAGGCGGACACACCCGGACTGCAGCCCGACCTGTCGCGGGGGGTGTTCATGCCCATTCCGGCGTTGGGCAGCCAGGCACGTGCCCTGGGCCACCTGAATTTCTCGCGCGACATGGATGGCGCGGTGCGCAGCGAGTCGCTGGCCATGGACTACCACGGCGAGCTTTACCCCTCCCTCTCGCTCATGCTGGCCGCGCGCAGCCTGAACCTGGACACGGGCGACATCCGTGTGGTGCCCGGTGAGGGGGTGGAGCTGGGCAAGCTGCGCATCCGTACGGACAGTTCGCTGCGCATGCTGGCCTATTTCTACCCGGACAGCCAGGGTCGGCCGGCTTTTCCGGTCGATTCCTTCTACGACGTGCTCAGCGGCAAGATCCCGGCCACCAAGTACCGCGACAAGATTGTGCTGATCGGGACGACGGCCGAGGGGGCGGGCACCTTGCAGGTCACCCCCGTGTCGTCCAAGATGCAGTCGGTCGTGACGCTGGCGAACATGGTGTCCAGCATCCTGCAGGGCCACTTTTTCGTCTCGCCCTTCTGGACCGGCTTGGCGCAGCTGGGCATCTTTCTCCTGGTGGCGCTTTATCTGATGCTGGTGCTGCCGCGCCTGCGTGCGGCCACGGGCGCCCTGGTCACTGCGGGCCTTTTCGTCGTGCTGGTCGGTGCGCACTTCCTGCTCATGAGCAGCCAGTCCCTGTGGCTGCCGCTGATGCTGCCCATGACCTTGCTGCTGCTGGGCCACCTGCTGCTGACGACCAAGCGTTTCCTCGTGACCGAGGAGCGCAAGGACAAGTCCGAGGCCGAATCGGCCGAGAGCAACCGCATGCTGGGCCTGGCCTTCCAGGGCCAGGGTGCGCTGGACATGGCCTTCGAAAAATTCCGCAAGGCGCCCATGGACGAGGGCCTGATGGAGCTCATGTACAACCTGGCGCTGGATTTCGAGCGCAAGCGCCAGTTCAACAAGGCCGAGTCGGTGTTCCGCTACATGGCCGATTACGACCGCAAGTTCCGCGACCTCGAGGCGCGTCTGGCGCAGAACAAGGCCATGTCCGAAACCGTGATCCTGGGAGGTACGGCGCGCGGCAACGACAGCACCCTGGTGTTGGATCGCCCCGGCGTGGCCAAGCCCATGCTGGGGCGCTACGAGGTGGAGAAGGAGCTGGGCAAGGGCGCCATGGGCGTGGTCTACCTGGGCAAGGACCCGAAGATCGGTCGCCTGGTGGCGATCAAGACCCTGGCCCTGGCCCAGGAGTTCGACGCGGACGTGCTGCAGGACGTCAAGAAGCGTTTCTTCAGCGAGGCGGAGTCCGCCGGGCGCCTCAGCCACCCGAACATCGTCACCATGTACGACGCCGGTGAGGAACACGACCTGGCCTACATTGCCATGGAGTACCTCAAGGGCAAGGACCTGGTGGGCTACATCAAGCCCGGGGCCCTGCTGCCCCTGCCGGTGGTCATGGGCATTGTGGCGCGCGTGGCCGACGCGCTGGACTACGCGCACAAGCAGAACGTGGTGCACCGGGACATCAAACCCGGCAACATCATGTACGACCCTGAGACGGACACGGTCAAGGTGGCCGATTTCGGCATCGCGCGCATCACCGATTCGAGCAAGACCCGCACCGGCATGGTCATGGGCACGCCCTCCTATATGTCGCCCGAGCAGCTGGCCGGGCACAAGGTGAGCGGGGCCTCCGATCTCTTCTCGCTGGGCGTCACGCTGTACCAACTGGCCAGCGGTCACCTGCCCTTTGACGGTGATTCGATGGCGCAGCTGATGTACCGCATCGCCAACGAGGCGCCGGTGGATATCCTCACGGTGCGCCCCGATCTGCCGCCCTGCCTGGTGGCCATCCTGGGCAAAACCCTCGCCAAGACGCCCGAGGGGCGCTACGCCAGCGGGGCTGCGCTGGCCGAGGCGCTGCGGCAATGTGCGGCGGGGCTGCCCAAACAAACCTGGGAGGCGACGGTACCGGTGACCCCGGGCGCGGGGCCGGCCTGGTCGGAAACGGTGCCGGGGGCGCCCGATCTGGACCTCGGGGAGGATAAAGTCCAGTGATCTCCACTTCGTGACGGGATCCATGGACTTCCTGCTGATCGCCCTGCTGATCTTTCTCAACGGCCTGTTCGCCATGTCGGAGCTGGCGCTGGCCGCCAGCCGCAAGGCGCGCCTGCTGGCCATGGCCGAAGCCGGCGATGGCGGCGCCCAGAAAGCCCTGGAACTGCTGGACAACCCCAACCAGTTCCTCTCCACCGTGCAGGTGGGCATCACCTCCATCGGCGTGCTCAATGGCATCGTCGGTGAAGCCGCATTCAGCATCGACCTGGCCGTCTGGCTGGAGGAGTTGGGGATGACCGAGCGCGCCTCCGGCATCACGGCCACGGCGCTGGTGGTGGCCATCATCACCTTTCTCACCATCATCTTCGGCGAGCTGGTGCCCAAGCGCATTGGCCAACTCTATCCCGAGATGGTCGCGCGCTGGATGTCGCGCCCCATGCACTGGCTGGCGATCGCCGCCAAGCCCTTTGTCAAGCTGCTGGCGGCCTGCACCCAGGGCGTGCTCACGCTGCTGCGCATTCCTACCGACGTCACGCGCAGCATGACCGAGGAGGAGATCCGCCACAGCCTGGAGGAGGGTGTGGATGCCGGGGTGATCGAGCAGCAGGAACACCAGATGGTGCGCAATGTCTTTCGCCTCGACGACCGGCCGCTGACGTCGCTGATGGTGCCGCGCGCCGACATCGACTGGCTGGACGCCGGCCTGAGTGTGGCGCAGTGCCTGCAGCACGTGGGCGCGGCGGGCCAGACCGGCGCCCATTCCTGGTACCCGGTGTGCCGCGGCTCGCTCGAGGACGTGGTGGGTGTGGTCAGCGTGGGCCAGCTGCTGGCCTTGAGGCTGACGACGGAGGGGGCCATCGAGCCCCATGCCCTGCCGGCGGTTTTTGTGCCCGAGACACTCTCGGGCATGGAACTGCTGGAGCAGTTCCGTGCGCGCTCGGGTCGCATGGTCTTTGTGGTCGACGAGTACGGCGTGGTGCAGGGCCTGCTCACGCCGGGTGACCTGCTGGAGGCGATCACGGGCGAGTTGCAGCCGGTGGCACAGATCGATGCCTGGGCCACCGAACGGGACGATGGCAGCTGGTTGCTCGACGGCATGATCCCGGTGGACGAGCTCAAGAGCCGTCTGGACATCCGCGAGCTGCCGGACGAGGAGCGCGGGCGCTACAACACCGTGGCCGGGCTCTTGCTGGCCGTCAGTGGCCACCTGCCCAAGGTGGGGGAGCGCATCGTGTGCGTCGGTTGGGAGTTCGAGGTGGTGGACCTGGACGGCTGGCGCATCGACAAGGTGCTGGCCCGTGCCCTGCCACCGGCACTGGCTGGTTTATGAGCCGGTGCTCACTGCCAGCTGACGATGCGGTTGCGCCCGGCGCGTTTGGCTGAGTAGAGCGCTTCGTCGGCCTGCTTGATCAGCGCCTGCGCATCGTCGGTCTCGTTCAACTGGGTGACGCCGATGGACAGCATGGCCGTGCACCAGGTTTCATTGAAGGGGTGTTTGATCTGGCCGAAGTCATGGCGGATGCGGTCCAGCACCTCCACGGCGCGCACGGCATCCGCCGCGGGCAGCACCACCAGGAATTCCTCGCCGCCGTAGCGGCCGATGATGTCGCTCTTGCGCAAGCGCTGGCGCAGAAACCAGGCCAGGCTGCGGATCACCTGGTCGCCCATGGGGTGGCCGTAGCTGTCGTTGATCTTCTTGAAATGGTCGATGTCGACCATCGCCACTGCCAGGGGCTGCTGTTCGGCCCGGGCCTGGCGCATGGCGGCGGCCAGCCGCTCCTTGGAGGTGTTGTGGTTGAGCAAGCCAGTCAGGCTGTCGTGCAGCATGGCGCGGCGCAGGGCGCGATAGCGCTCGATCTTGCTCTGCACGATGGCATTGAGCACCACCGGGTTGTAGGGCTTGGTGAGGAAGTGATCCCCCCCGAGCCGCAAGGCCTCGACCTGCAAAGGCACGTTGGTGTCCCCGGACAGGTAGACGATGGGGATGGAGAGGAACTCCGGGTGCTGGCGTATCACCCGGGCCGCCTCGACACCGGTGCACCCCGGCATGAACATGTCCATGAGGATCAGGTCGGGCTGGAACTGCGCTAGGCATTCCAGCACTTCATGCGGCTTGGTGATGGCGTGGGTCTCGATGTCGCACATGGCCAGAGTGCGCTGGATGGACTTGCTGGCCGTGATGGAATCCTCCACGATCAGCGCCCGGTAGGGGGCCTCCTGCGTGCCGCTGCACAGTTCGATGAGCTTGGCCATGATGAGCGGCTGGGCCGTACCTGCCGGAAAACAGAAATCGCTGCCTGCCGACAGTGTGGTGCGCAGGCTGTCGAAATCGCCCGAGATCTCGTGGACCAGCAGGGTGCTGGCGGCAAACCGCCCCCGCAGCAGCTGGACTTGCTCGACCGTCTGCCGGCTGTTCAGGCCACTGGCGCTGAGCAGGACGATGGCCGGTTCGTCGCCCTGGCCAGGCAGGTTGCGCATCTGGTGGAATTCGGCGTCGATATTGAAGTAGCCCAGCTGCAGCACGAGCTCCTGCCAGGCCGCACCGCTGCTGCCGACCAGCCAGACGCGATGGCGCGGCATGACGTCCAGCACGGACACGTCGACATTGCGGGCGCGACGCTCCATCACCGGATGGCGCTGACCGTCGATGAAGTCTGTCACTCGCGTCCCCAGATCCTGCACGCGCTGGTCCAGTTCAGCCAGGACCGCCGGTGCGACGGGTGCCTCGGCACCGCCATCGAGCAGGGCGAGTGCCTGCTGCTCCAGGCCACGCGAGATCTGGTTCAGCCCCGAGAGCCCCTTGCCGTGCAGGAATTCGGTGAAGCTGGAGAGCGAGACGGCAAATTCAAGCAGGGGATCGGTGCCCGGCGCGGCCAGAAAAGTCTGCCATTTGGCAGCCAAGGCTGCGCTGCGCTTTTGCAATTCCTCTGCCGAACACGTCATGATGAACCGTACTCAGTGCACGCGCTGCGGCTGATGTGCCCGGGCCTGAGTGCAGCGTGCAGCTGTGCAGGGCATGGAGTTTTGCGGCATAGGCCAAAGTATAGGCGCGGGTGCTATGCCCTGCCGGTCAGGCGGTAGATCCAAAGGCCCAGCACTTCGTGCAGGGCGACGTGCCACTTGGAGGCTCCTGCGGCCAGTGAGAAATGGTGCCAAGGCGTGGCCAGGCCGCTGCGGTAATCGGCGGGCCAGGGTGTCACGTTCCAGCCGGCTTTCTCGAAGGTGGCCATGGAACGCGGCATGTGCCAGGCCGAGGTCAGCAGCAACCAGGGCCGGGTCTTGTCCACACCGGGCAGTGCGGCGCTGAGCAAGGCGTTCTCGTAGGTGGTGCGCGAGGCCGACTCGAAGATCAGCCGCTGCGGGTCCACGCCCATGCTGGCGTAGAAGCGGCGGGCACGCTCGGCTTCGGTCCATGCACCGGCCACCAGTTCGCCTTCACCGCCCGTGAACAGAAGCTTGAGTTGCGGCGCGCGCTGCAGCAGGGGCAGGGCGGCTGTCATGCGTTCGGCCGCTTCATTGAGCGCAGGTTGCTCGTGGCCCTGCCACACATAGGACGACTCGGTGGCGCCGCCCAGCACGATCACACCGGCGTAGCGCTGCAGGTCGATCTGCGCCGGCGCTGGATGTTGCGCTTCCAGGCGGCGCAGCAGCGCCTCGGGCAGCGGCTCCCAGCCCTGCAGCAGCAGCAGGGCCAGGGCACTCCAGAGCAGGGCCGTGCCCGAGCGGCGCCAGCGTCCTTGCAGGAGCAGACCCAGCGTGAGCAGGACGACGACCCAGGCCAGGGGCTGGGTGATGAATTGCAGGAGTTTGGCGAGGACGAACATGGGCAGATTGTCGCCGGGGCGCGTGTACACTCGGCGCCGTGATACACCGGGGATTTCGCAGCCTCCCCGTTTCAGACGCCTGCGTCCAAGGACTGCTCTGATCTTGGGTGTCTCGCACCCCGAAGAGGAGTTTTCATGGGCGATCACCGCGTCAGCGATACCGCGCAGCCGGAATCTGCTCCCGCTTCCATCTCTTTCCGCCAAGCCTTGGGTTTCTGGTTCAAGCTGGGCTTCATCAGCTTTGGCGGGCCGGCCGGGCAGATCGCCATCATGCACGAGGAGCTGGTCGAGCGACGGCGCTGGATCTCGGAGCGTCGGTTCCTGCACGCCCTGAACTACTGCATGGTTCTGCCCGGCCCCGAAGCCCAGCAGCTGGCCACCTACATCGGCTGGCTCATGCACCGCACCTGGGGCGGCATCGTGGCCGGTGTGCTGTTCGTGCTGCCCTCGCTCTTCATCCTCATCGCCCTGTCCTGGCTTTACATCGCCTACGGTGAAACACCGTTGATCTCTGGCCTGTTCTACGGCATCAAGCCGGCGGTCACGGCCATCGTCGTGCAAGCGGCCTGGCGCATCGGCTCGCGCGCCCTCAAGAACAGCGCTTTGTGGGCCATCGCGGCGGCGTCCTTTGTGGCCATCTTTGCCTTGAATGTGCCTTTCCCCCTCATCGTGGGCGCTGCCGCCCTGGTGGGTTACCTGGGTGGGCGCATGGCGCCGGCGCGTTTCGCCACGGGCGGCGGTCATGGCGGCCAGCGGAAGTCCTATGGCGCTGCGCTGATCGATGACCACACACCTACGCCCGCGCATGCCCGGTTCAGCGTGTCGCATCTGGTGCGCGTGTTGCTGGCCGGTGCCCTGCTGTGGACCCTGCCCATGGCCCTGCTGATCGCAGGCTACGGCTGGGCGCACGACTATACGCAGATGGGCTGGTTCTTTACCAAGGCAGCGCTGCTGACCTTCGGTGGGGCCTATGCCGTGCTGCCCTATGTCTACCAGGGTGCAGTGGGCCATTACGGCTGGCTCTCGCCAGAGCAGATGATCGACGGGCTGGCCCTGGGCGAGACCACCCCCGGGCCGCTGATCATGGTGGTGGCTTTTGTCGGTTTTGTCGGCGCCTACGGCCGTGCCCTGCTGGGCCCCGACGCGCTCTTTCTGGCCGGTGCCCTGGCCGCCACGCTGGTGACCTGGTTCACTTTCCTGCCGTCTTTCCTCTTCATCCTGGCCGGCGGGCCGCTGGTGGAGTCTACGCACAATGACCTCAAGTTCACGGCGCCGCTGACGGCCATCACGGCGGCCGTGGTGGGGGTGATCCTGAACCTCGCGCTCTTCTTCGGCTACCACGTGCTGTGGCCGCAGGGCTGGGGCGGGCGCTTCGACTTGGCTTCGGCGCTGATCGCCTTGGCCGCGGCGGTGGCCCTCTTGCGTTACAAGCGCAATGTCATGCATGTCATCGGTGTCTGTGCTCTGCTGGGTCTGGCGCTCAAAAGCGCAGGGCTGTGAGTCGGCACCCGTTCGACGCCAGACGGGCTTGCCTGTCACGCGCGGTCTGAGGGATGATGCGAGCGAGGCGCCCGCAGGAGAGCGCCAGGAGTTCATCATGCGGACAAGAGCTGCGCTGATCTTGTGGCTGGCCCTGGGGGGCATCGCCTGGGATGTCCAGGCGCAGGGCAGGGTGAGCGAGCAGCTCATCACGTCGGCCCATTACCCCGGCGGCGAGACCGTGCCCTATCTGCTCACGGGCCAGGACGCGGTCGTTCCCAGATACGTGGTGATCCTGATGCCGGGCGGCTCAGGGCGGCTGGAGCCGGAGATGCGCGACGGCAAGGTGGTCTTCAAGGCCCAGGGCAATTTCCTGATCCGCTCCAGGGCGCTGTTCACGGATGTCGACATGGTCGCCATCGCTACCGACAGCACCGGTAGCCCCGAACGCATGGGTGCCATCACGGACGACGTCGCCATACGCTTCCCGGGCGCCAGGGTCTATGTGATCGGTACCAGCCGCAGTACCCAGTCCACCATGCAGCTGGCCGAGCGCATGGACGGCAAGGTGGCCGGCTTTGTCCACACCTCGTCAATGAACGGTATCGCCCGCTTTGACACCCGATCCCTGAAGAGCCGGCAACTGATCGTTCACCACAAGAACGACGCCTGTTCTGTCACGGGCTATGGCACGGCCCTCTACAACCATGAGCAGTTCGGAACCGCCTTCATCAGCATGGAGGGAGGCGTTTCGCAAGGCGACGCCTGCGAAGCTTTTGCCTACCACGGCTATCGCGGCATCGAAAAGGAAACCGTCGCCAAGATCAAAGCCTGGATCAGGCAAGACTGATCTGCCCCGGTCCAAGCAGGGCCCCTGCGCCCTGCCGCGCAAGCGCGCCCTTCCCACGACACCCGATCTTCCCCTGCCAGCGTTGAACGGCAGCTTTTGTGCGGCGCAATAAATCCTTTCTATCGATAGCATTGTTAAAGCAAAGTTAAAAAGTAATAGTCAAGACCTATAATTCATCCGTCGACTTCATCAGGTCGGTCAGTTTTCATTAATCCCCTTTATCAATCCAACAGGAGTTAATACATGTCCTTGATCAACACCCAAGTCCAGCCCTTCAAGGCCGAAGCTTTCCACAATGGCCGTTTCGTCCAGGTAAGCAATGAGACGCTCAAGGGCGAGTGGTCCGTGCTGATCTTCATGCCGGCTGCTTTCACCTTCAATTGCCCGACCGAAGTGGAAGACGCTGCCGACAACTACGCCGAGTTCCAGAAGGCCGGTGCCGAGGTCTACATCGTTACCACCGACACCCATTTCGCCCACAAGGTGTGGCACGAGACATCCCCCGCCGTGGGCAAGGCCAAGTTCCCCCTGGTTGGTGACCCGACCCACCAGCTGACCCGCGCTTTCGGCGTGCACATTGAAGAAGAAGGCCTGGCCCTGCGCGGCACCTTCATCATCAACCCCGAAGGCCAGATCAAGACCGCCGAAGTGCATGACAACGCCATCGCCCGCGACGTCAAGGAAACCCTGCGCAAGCTCAAGGCCGCCCAGTACGTGGCCAAGAACCCCGGCCAGGTCTGCCCCGCCAAGTGGAACGAAGGCGCCAAGACCCTGACCCCCTCGCTGGACCTGGTCGGCAAGATCTAAATCCCCACCAGTACCGCAGCCCGATGGGCCGCGGTCCCTCCCGGGATCGCAGCCCATCCATCGGCGGCACTGACCGCAGCAACATCCCCAGGAGTACCCATGCTCGACGACACCATGAAACAACAGTTGCAGGCCTATCTGGGCAAGCTGCAGCGCCCCATCCGCCTGATCGCCTCGCTGGACGATGGCGCCAGTTCGGCTGAACTGCGCGCGCTCCTGCAGGACATCGCCGGCCTGTCGGACCAGGTGAGCTACGACGAGAGCGGCAGCGATGCGCGCAAGCCTTCCTTCGTGATCGCTCGTGAAGGTGAGACCTCAGGCGTGCGTTTCGCCGGTATTCCGCTGGGCCACGAGTTCACCTCCCTCGTGCTGGCCCTGCTGTGGACCGGCGGCCATCCGCCCAAGGTGGAGGCCGAGGTGATCGAGCAGATCAAGGCACTGGACGGCGACTACAGCTTCGAGGTCTACATGTCCCTGAGCTGCCACAACTGCCCGGACGTGGTGCAGGCCACCAGCCTCATGGCCATTCTGAACCCGCGCATCAAGACCACGGTCATCGAAGGCGGCCTCTTCCAGGCCGAGGTCGACGCGCGCCAGATCATGGCGGTGCCCATGACCTACCTGAACGGCCAGGTCTTTGCCTCCGGCCGCATGACGGTGGAAGAGATCGTGGCCAAGCTCGACGTCAAGTCCGAAGAGCGCGAAGCGGCCAAGCTGTCGGCCAAGGACCCTTATGACGTGCTCATCGTCGGCGGCGGCCCGGCCGGTGCGGCCGCGGCCGTGTACGCCGCGCGCAAGGGCATACGCGTGGGCGTGGCGGCCGAGCGTTTCGGCGGCCAGGTCAACGACACCATGGCCATCGAGAACTACATCTCGGTGCTGGAGACCGACGGGCCGAAGTTTGCCGCGGCGCTGGAAGCCCAGGTGCGCCACTACGAGGTGGACATCATGAACCTGCAGCGCGCCGACAAGCTGGTGCCAGCGGGCGAACCCGGCGGCCTGACCGAGGTGCACATGGCCAATGGCGGCGTGCTCAAGGCCAAGAGTGTCATCCTGTCCACCGGCGCGCGCTGGCGCAATGTCAACGTGCCTGGCGAGCAGGAGTACAAGAACAAGGGCGTGGCCTACTGTCCGCACTGCGACGGCCCGCTTTTCAAGGGCAAACGGGTAGCCGTGATCGGTGGCGGCAACTCGGGTGTGGAAGCAGCAATCGATCTGGCTGGCATCGTGCAACACGTGACACTGATCGAGTTTGCCGATCAGCTCAAGGCCGACGCCGTGCTCGTGAGCAAGCTCAAGAGCCTGCCCAACGTGAGCATCCACCTGAGCGCCCAGACCACCGAGATCACGGGCGATGGCAGCAAGGTCAACGGCCTGCGCTACAAGGACCGTGTGAGCGGCGCCGAACAGCTCGTGGCGCTGGAAGGTGTGTTCGTGCAGATCGGCCTGGTGCCCAACACCGAATGGCTCAAGGGCACACTGGAGCTCAGCCGCTACGGCGAGATCGTGGTGGATGCCAAGGGGCATACCAATGTGGCGGGCGTCTTCGCCGCCGGCGACTGCACGACCGTGCCCTACAAGCAGATCGTGATTGCCGCGGGTGATGGCGCCAAGGCCGCGTTGAGCGCGTTCGATCATCTGATCCGCACGCCGGTGGCCGAGGCCGTGGCCGCCTGATTTCCGGGCCACGTTGCCAGAAAGGGACAGCGCCGCCAGGCCTGTCCCTTTTTTCATGGACGCCAGCCCAGGTGCTGGCGGCTGCTCTTATGATGGCCTGCCAACAAAAGTGGAGGGCAGTTCATGTCTATCGGTTCCGCGATCTTCTGGGGTCTGGTGGCGGTTATCGCCGTGTACGTTGTCATGCTCTACAACGGCCTGGTGCAGCTCAAGCACAACGTGGCCAAGGCCTGGGCCAATATCGACGTGGCCCTCAAGCAGCGCCATGACGAACTGCCCAAGCTGGTCGAGGTCTGCAAGCAATACAAGCAGTTCGAACAGGCCACCTTGCAGTCCGTGATCGAGGCGCGCAGCCGCGTGCAGACGGCGCGCGAAGCGCACGATGTGCCTGCGCTCAGCCGGGCCGAAGGAGCGTTGCGCACGGGTCTGGGTCAGATCTACGCCGTGGCCGAGGCCTATCCCGAGCTCAAGGCCAACGAGCAGTTCATGCAGCTGCAGCAGCGCATCAGCTCGCTGGAGAGCCTCATCTCCGACCGGCGCGAGCTCTACAACGAGACCGTCAACCTGAACAACGTGCGCGTCGACTCCTTCCCCGACGCGCTGATCGCGCGTATCTTCCGCTTCCAGCACCAGCCCCTGCTCGAATTCGCCGACCACGAAAAGGCCGACGTGGACGTGCGCCAGCTGTTCAACAGCTGATTCCGCGCTTCGCAGGCTCTGCCATGGTCGTGTCGACGTCCTTCGGCATGTTCGGGTCCTCGCTGCACGCCGGGGCCGCGGCGCTGCAGTTTTTCCTGCTGGCACTGGCTTTCCAGGTCGGGCGGCGTGAAGTCTGGCTGATGTGCCTGGTTGGCATCGCTCTGCTGGCCTTTCTGTCCTGGGCCACAGCCTTGCGGCGCCGCCGCGCCATGGCCAGCATGCCTACCTCGCGCATCGCCAGCGCCGCCCAGGGTTATGTGGAATTGCAGGGCCGTGGCATGCCGCTGGACATGAACCCCTTGCTTTCACCCTTGAGCGGCATGACCTGTCTCTGGTACAGCTACCAGGTCGAGGAGAAAAACAGCGACGACAAATGGGAGGTGCTGGAACGGGCCAAGAGCGACACCAGCTTCGTGCTGGACGACGGCAGCGGCCGCTGCCTGGTGGATCCCGAGGGGGCCGAGATCCTGACGCGGCATTGCAGGCGCTGGAACGACGGCAACCGCCGCTATATGGAGTGGACCCTGCTGCAGCAGGACCGCATCTATGTGCTGGGCAATTTCCTGACCCGGCATCCTGATCATGGCCTGGATGCCTGTGCCGATGTGCGGGATCAGCTGGCCGAATGGAAGCGGGACCAGGCCGGCTTGCTGCGCCGCTTTGATCTGAATCACGACGGCCAGCTCGATGAGCGCGAGTGGGCGCTCGCCCGACGCCTGGCTCAGCGCAGCATCGAGAAAAAACACCGGGAACTGCGCCAGCAACCCGAGCTGCACCTGGTGCAGGATGCACCCTCTCAGTTGTTCCTGATCAGCAACCACGAGCCGGACAAGCTGCTGCGCCGTTTCCTGTGGGTGGCGGGCGGGCAGCTGGTGGTGTTTCTCACCGCCCTGGGCTTTCTGGGTGCGTGGTGGCGCCAGGGCCCGGGCGGCTAGTCCCGGGCGTGTGCCAGTTCGCGGCGCAAGGTGCGTTGCTGATCCTGGCGCTGTGCTTTGCGCGATGGATGGTGTGAGCCGGCCTTGCGCTGCAGGGCCGGCGCCACCAGCGGGTTGCGCGGCTTGTGCTGTTTGAGTTTGAGTTTGGTTTTGCGGGCGGAATTCATGGTCAACCCCGGTCAGGGCCAGACACATTATCCGCCCCTCCCGCCTCTACAATGGGCCACCGCCGCTGGCATCCGCGCCTGTCGGTTCGATTACCGGTACCCATACACCATGCAAGTTTCCACCTCGATCTTCAAGGCCTATGACATCCGCGGCATCGTGCCGTCCACCCTCGACGAAAGTGTGGCCGAAGCGCTGGGACGCGCTTTTGGCAGCGCCGCGCGCCAGGCCGGCGAGAAGAGCGTCGCCGTGGGGCGCGACGGGCGCCTCAGCGGCCCGGCCCTGAGTGCCGCGCTGATCCGCGGCCTGGTGGCCACCGGCATCGAGGTCATCGACGTGGGCATGGTCACCACGCCCATGCTCTACTTCGCAGCCAGCACCGTGTGCAGCAGCGGCATCCAGGTCACCGGCAGTCACAACCCGGCCGACTACAACGGCTTCAAGATGGTGCTGGCCGGTCGTGCCATCTATGGTGAGGAAATCCAGGGCCTGCGCCGCACGATGGAAGCGGAGTCCTGGACCTTGCAGCCCGGTGGCACCGTGCGCAACCTCAATGTCTATGCGCCCTACCGCGACCGCATCGTGGGCGACATCAAGCTCGCGCGTCCCATGAAGATCGTGGTCGACTCGGGCAACGGTGTGGCCGGTGCTTCGGCCCCGGCCATCCTGCGTGCCATCGGTTGCGAGGTGACCGAACTGCACAGCGCCGTGGACGGCACTTTCCCGAACCACCATCCGGATCCGAGCAAACCCGAGAACCTGCGCGATGTGATTGCCGCGCTCAAGAGCGGCGATGCCGAACTGGGCCTGGCTTTCGACGGTGATGGCGACCGCCTGGGCATCGTGACCAAAGAAGGCACCAACATCTTCCCCGACCGCCAGATGATGCTGTTTGCGCGGGACGTTCTCTCTCGCGTGCCCGGTGGCACCATCGTCTTCGATGTCAAGTGCTCGCAGCGCCTGGCGCCGGCCATCACCGGCGCGGGCGGCCAGCCCCTGATGTTCAAGACCGGCCATTCGCTGATCAAGGCCAAGATGAAGGAAATCGATTCACCGCTGGGCGGCGAGATGAGCGGGCACATCTTCTTCAAGGAGCGCTGGTTCGGCTTCGACGACGGTACCTACGCGGCTTGCCGCCTGCTCGAGATCCTGAGTCGTTCGCCGGACGCCAGCGCCGTGCTCAACGCCCTGCCCACCAGCCACTCCACGCCCGAGCTCAATGTGAAGTGCGCCGAGGGCGAACCGCACCGGCTGGTGGCCGAGCTGGTGCAGAAGGCATCGTTTGCTGCACCGGCCCAGGTCAACACCATCGACGGCGTGCGCGTGGACTGGCCCGATGGTTTCGGTCTGATCCGCGCCTCCAACACCACGCCGGTGCTGGTGCTGCGTTTCGAGGGGCATACCTCCGCAGCGCTGCAGCGCATCGAAGGTGAGATGCTGACTCTGCTGCGCAGCGTCAAGCCCGATGCTTCCTTTGCCGAAGCTGCACATTGAGCGGACCAAGGTCAAACGCTTGAAAATCCTCATCGTCAAGCTGTCCTCGCTGGGCGACGTGGTGCACACCATGCCGGCGGTGCAGGACATCCGGCGCGCCCTGCCGCAGGCACAGATCGACTGGGTGGTGGAGAAGGGCTTCGCGCCGCTGGTGCAGCGTTGTGCGGGTGTGCGTCGTGTGATTCCCTGCGAGCTGCGGCGCTGGCGCAAGGCGCCTTTCGCGGCGCAGACACGTGCGGAATGGGCAGTTTTCAAGAGGGAACTGCAGTGCGAGACCTATGACGCCGTGATCGATCTGCAGGGCCTGAGCAAGTCGGCCCTGGTGGCCTGGCTGGCGCGGCTGGCACCTGGCGGTCGGCGTTATGCCCTGGCCAACCGGACCGATGGTTCAGGCTACGAGGCGCCGACGCGCTGGGCGGCGCACCGGGCGATCCATATCGAGCCCCATGTGCACGCGGTCCGGCGCTCGCGCGAGCTGTGCGCCCGGGCCCTGGGTTATGCCGTGCCATCCGATGAGATCTTTGGCCTGCAACCGCATCTGGGGCAGGATGAAATTGCTCCTGAAAAGATAGCGATTGGCATGCTGTCGGCGCGTCCCTGTGTGGCCCTGGTGCACGGCAGTTCGCGCGCTGACAAGCAGTGGCCGGCCTCGCATTGGCTGGCGCTCGCACACAAGCTCGATGCTGCCGGTTTTGATGTGGCCCTGCTGCACGGGACCGACGATGAACAAGGGCGCAGCGAGGCCCTGGCCCGTGAGATGCCCCATGCGGTGGTCTGGCCCCGCCTGGCGCTCGATGCGTTGACCGATGCCCTGGCCAGTTGCGCCGGTGTCATCGGCGTGGACAGCGGTCTGAGCCACATCGCCGTGGCGCTCGATCTGCCGCACGTGCAGATCTACAACTTCGACACCGCCTGGCGCACCGGGCCTGTTCAGCGTGTGCGTCAGCGCAGCGTGTACGCGCAGCCCGTGCCCTCGGTTGACGTCGTATGGCAGGCCTGGTCGCAGGTGCAGCCGGGCGACGGAGTAGCCTGATGGTGCGCCAGCTCTATTCCCTGCTGGCCTGGCTGGTCCAGCCTCTGGTGCGCCGCAAGCTGGTGCGCCGCGGTCGTCAGGAGCCTGGTTATCTGGTGGCCGTGGAAGAGCGTTTCGGCACGTATGCGATGCCAGCGCCGCCGCACGATGGCCGTACGCTGTGGGTGCATGCCGTGTCGCTGGGTGAGACGCGTGCCGCTGCGGTACTGCTGGCGGCCTTGCGTTCCCAGTGGCCCGATTACCGCCTGCTGCTCACGCATGGCACGGCCACCGGCCGGGCCGAAGGCGCCAGCCTGTTGCGCGAGGGGGATTTGCAGGTCTGGCAACCCTGGGACACGCCCCAGGCGGTGCAGGCCTTCCTGGACCATTTTCATCCGCGCATCGGCATCCTGCTCGAGACCGAAGTCTGGCCCAACCTGGCCGCAGGCTGTGCACGCGCTGGTGTACCCCTGGTGCTGGCCAATGCCCGCCTGAGCGAAAAATCGTTGCACCAGGCACAGAGACTGGCCTGGCTCTCCGTGCCTACCTACCGCAGCCTGGCAGGGGTGTGGGCACAGACACAAGACGATGCCACGCGGCTGAGCGCCATCGGTGCGCCGGTGCGCGGTGTGTTCGGCAACCTCAAGTTCGATGCCACGCCCGATGCCGAGCAGGTGGCACGTGGCCAGGCCTGGCGCACGGCTCTGGGTCGTCCGGTCGTCATGTTTGCCAGTTCGCGCGAAGGCGAGGAGGCCGAGCTGCTGGCTTGCCTGCGTCAGGCCGGGGACGTGGTGCGTGGTATCCAGTGGCTGATCGTGCCGCGCCATCCGCAACGTTTTGACGAGGTGGCGGAGCTGATCACCCGCCAGGGCTACAGCCTGGCACGACGCAGCCAATGGGGCAGTGCGCCCACGCTGGTCGAGATGTCGGCTGATGTGTGGTTGGGGGACAGCCTGGGCGAGATGGCCCTGTACTACGGGCTGAGCGACGCGGCCCTGCTGGGCGGCAGCTTCGCACGCCTGGGTGGGCAGAACCTGATCGAAGCCGCGGCCTGCGCCTGTCCTGTATTCATGGGGCCGCACACTTTCAATTTCGACGAGGCGGCGAGCCTGGCGCAGGATGCCGGGGCGGCCCAGCGCTGCACGGACTTGGCTACTGCCGTTGCCGCGGCACAGCGTCTGGTGCAGCAGCCACTGCGCCAGCAGGCCATGGCCCGTGAGGCCAGCCGTTTTGCCAAGGCGCACCGCGGCGCGGCGCAACGCACGCGCGAGGCGCTGGCGGCTTATCTGGACTGAGCCGGGGCCGTCACCGGTGTCGTGATGGCGGCCGGTGCGGCCGAAGGCGCCAGCAGGCTGTTCACGCCTTGCAAGTCATCACTCTTGAGCGTGCCATTGGCCTGGCGCAGCTTGAGGCCGCCCACCAGGACGTCGTAGCGCGCCTTGGCCAGATCGCGCTTGGTTTGGTAGAGCTGGCTCTGTGAGTTCAGCACGTCGATGTTGATGCGCACGCCCACCTGGTAACCCAGCTTGTTGGCGTCCAAGGCGCTTTGGCTGGAAGCTTCGGCCGCTTCCAACGCTTTGACCTGCCCTAGGCCCGAGACCACGCCGAAGTAGGCGGTGCGCGTGGCCTGCCCCACGGTGCGCTGGGCAGCGTCGAGGTCGGCACGGGCCTTGTCTTCCAGGGCCAGCGTTTCACGCAGACGGTTCTGCGTGGCGAAACCGGCGAACAGGGGCATGACGAACTGCACGCCCACGGTGGTCGAGGTGGTGCGGGAATCCACCGACGACACGGTCGTCCCGTTGATGTTGCGGTTCACGCCCACGCTGCCCGTGAGGTCCAGCGTGGGCTTGTGGCCTGCCGTGGCCTTCTCGGTTTCGAGCGTGGCCACCTCCAGGGCGGTGCGCGCCTGGCGGATCGCCGGGTGCTGCTCCTGGCCCTGTTGCACCCAGGTGTTGATGTCTTCGGGCAGCAAGGCCGGCAGGGTGGTGGCCGGGGCCAGCGGGTGCGGCGCCGTGCTGTCCTTGCCGACCAGCAGGTTCAGGGCCAGCTTCTTGACGCGCAGGTCGTTGTCGGCGGCAATTTCCTGGGCAATGACCAGGTCGTAGCGGGCCTGCGCCTCACGTGTGTCGGTGATGGTGGCGGTGCCGACCTCGAAATTGCGGCGGGCCGAGGCCAGTTGCTCGGCCACCGCGGTCTTCTGGGCCTGCACGAAAGTCAGGCTGTCTTGAGAGGCCAGCACGTCGAAATAGGCCTGGCTGACCCGCACGATCAGATCCTGCTCGGCGGCCAGCAGCTGGGCTTCGGCCAGGTCGGTCTGGCGTGTGCCCTGCTGGTAGGTGGCCAGATTGCCGGGGCGGTACAGCGGCTGGGTGGCGTTCACGCTGGCACTCTGGGTGTCGAAGCCGCGGTCGCTGGTGGTACCACCGGCTTCTGTGCGCAGCTGGGTGTTGGAGGCGCTGGCGTTGAGGGTGACCGTGGGCAGCAGTGCGGCCTTGGCCTGGTCGGCCTTGTACAGATTGGCTTCGTACTGCGACTTGGCGGACTGGTAGGCCGCATCATGGCCGCGTGCCGCGTCATAGAGCTCCAGCAGGCTCTGGGCGCGCACGGGCAGGGCCAGCGCGGCGCCGATGGCCAGGCTCAGGGGCAGAAGACGGAAGGTTTTCATGGGGCGGTTACTCCGGGGATATGGGCGGAAAATGCGGGTCGTCTCGTCAAGTCTCAGTAGCGCGGCACGGTCGGGTCGACCTGCAGGGACCAGGCGTTGATGCCGCCGCTGATATTGGCCAGGTGCTGGAAGCCCTGGTGTTCCAGGAACTGGGCCACACGCATGCTGCGTGCGCCGTGGTGGCACAGACAGGCCACCGGGCGCGCGGGATCGAGTTCGCCCAGGCGTGGCGGGATCACGCCCATGGGGATGTGCACCAGGTCGTAGCCGGCCGCGGGTGGTAGGCTGGCTTGCTGCAGTTCCGACGCTTCGCGCACATCCAGAACGAGGGGGCGGCCGTGGGCCTTGACCTTCTCGATCCAGTCCTTGAGATCGCCGGGATGGACGTGCTCGATCATGGGGATGTTGTCCTCGGGGCGCTCAGAAGCTGAAGCGGGAATGCTCGGGGAAGTTCAGCAGGCGCGGCGCGACGGTGTCCCAGCCCTGGCTGGTCAGGTATTCCACCTCGCTGGTGCGCGTGATCAAGGTGGCCCGCATCACAGGCACCTCGCCCACGATGGCCATCAGCCGGCCGCCGGTCTTGAGCTGTTCCAGCAGCTTGTGCGGCACTTCGGCCACCGAGCCGCTGAGCACGATCACGTCGAAGGGGCCGTCCACCGGCACGCCCTTGGCGCCATCGGCCTGGCGCACTTCCACATTGGAGACACCGGCCTTCTGCAGGTTGGCCCGGGCCAGCGTGACGAGTTCGGGAACGATCTCCAGCGAGATCACGCGCTGGGCGCGCTGGGCCAGCAGGGCGGCCATGTAGCCGGAACCGGTGCCGATCTCCAGCACCTTTTCGTGTTTCTGCACGGCCAGGTCCTGCAGCATGCGGGCTTCGACCTTGGGTGCCAGCATGCACTGGCCTGCCTCGCCACCGGCGCGCAGCGGCAGCTCCATGTCGGCGAAGGCCAGGGACTTGTGGGCGGCGGGCACGAAGTCTTCGCGGCGCACCACGGAGAGCAGATCCAGCACGGCGGCGTCGAGCACGTTCCAGGGGCGGATCTGCTGCTCGATCATGTTGAAGCGGGCTTGTTCGACGTTCATTTCATATACTCCACGGGGTATTGTAAGGATTCCTGGAAAATTTTACTTGGCGCTCACTTTTCACCGCGCCAGCGCCGTACCAGCCATTGGCTGAGGTCGTCCATATAGCAGTAGACCACAGGCACTACGACCAGCGTCAGCAGGGAAGAGGTGATAACCCCGCCGATCACGGCCTGGCCCATGGGCGCGCGCTGCTCCGATCCTTCGGTCAGTGCAAAAGCCAGCGGCACCATGCCGAAGATCATCGCCAGCGTGGTCATCAGGATGGGGCGCAGCCGGACCTTGGCGGCCATCAGCAAGGCGGCGCTGCGCTCCATGCCTTCTTCCCGCGCACGGATGGCGAAGTCCACCAGCAGGATGGCGTTCTTGGTCACCAGGCCCATGAGCATGACCACGCCGATGATGGAGAACATCGACAGGGTGGAGCGGAACATCAGCAGAGCCAGCACCACGCCGATCAGCGTCAGCGGCAGCGAGGTCATCAGCGCCAGCGGCTGGAAGAAGCTCTTGAACTGGCTGGCCAGGATCATGTAGATGAAGATGATGGCCATGGCCAGCGCCGAGACGGCGTAACCGAAGGATTCCTGCATGTTCTTGGTCGAGCCGCCGAACTGGTAGCGGTAGCCCGGCGGGAAGGTGATGCCGTCCAGCGCCTTGCGGATGTCGGCCGAGATCTCACCGGCCGAGCGGTTGTAGACGTTGGCGTTGATGGCCACCTCGCGCATCAGGTCGCGCCGGTTGATCTGGTTGGAGCCGGTGTCCGCGGCCAGCGCGGCCACCTGGTTCAGGCGCACCACGCGCGAGCTGCCGTCGCTGTTGCTGCCCATGGCGAAGGGCAGGCGTTCCAGGTCGGACAGGGCGTTGCGTGCGTCCGGCGCCAGGCGCACGTTCACGTCATAGGTCTGGTCGTCACTGGCGCGCCAGTTGCCCACGGTCTGGCCTGCCACCAAAGTGCGCAGTGCGCTGGCAATCTGGTTCACGTTCAGACCCAGGTCGGAGGCGGCCTCACGCCGTACCTGCACGGCGATGGTGGGCTTGCCCGGCTTGACGCTGGAATCCAGATCCACCAGACCTGGGATGTCACGGATCTTTTCCGTCACCTGCAGGCTCAGGCGCTCCAGCTCCTGCAGGTCGCTGCCCTGCAGGGAAAACTCGATCTGCTTCTGACCACCCACGGCGTCGAGCAGGCCAGCGTGCGTGACCGTGATGCCCGGTACCCGCTTGAGGCGCTCGCGCAGCAGGGCCGAGATCTGGTCCACATTGCGCGTGCGTTCCTTGCGGTCGATCAGGCGCACATAGACGCTGGCGTAGTTCTTGCCGAGTGCATTGCCTGTGTTGATCGTGGCCAGCGAGTAGCGCACCTCGGGGAACTCGCGCAGGATCTCTTGCACCTGGCGGGCTTTGGTCTCGGTGACCTCGATGGACGAGCCCACCGGTGTGTAGAAGCTGACCGTGGTTTCGGAGAAGTCGGCCTTGGGCACGAATTCGGTCCCCAGCAGCGGCACCATGAAGATGCTCAGCACGAAGATGGCAAAGGCCAGGCCCAGCGTGGCGAGCTTGTGCACCAGCGCCCAGCGCAGGATGCTCTGGTAGCTCCCGGCCAGGTTCTCGGTGGCGCGGTCAAACCAGCCGGTAACACGGCCTATGGTCTTGTCGTAGAAGGTCACGGGCTCGCGGTGCTTGCCGTGATCGTCGATGCTCGGGTCGTGCCAGAGCGAGGACAGCATGGGGTCGAGCGTGAAGCTCACGAACATCGAGATCAGCACCGCTGCCACGATGGTGATGCCGAATTCGTGGAAGAACTTGCCGATGATGCCGCCCATGAAGCCGATGGGCATGAACACCGCGACGATGGAGAAAGTGGTGGCCAGCACGGCCAGGCCGATCTCCTGCGTACCGTCCAGCGAGGCCTCGTAGGGCGCCTTGCCCATCTGCACGTGGCGCACGATGTTCTCGCGCACCACGATGGCGTCGTCGATCAGCAGGCCCACGCAGAGCGACAGCGCCATCAGCGTGATCATGTTGATGGTGAAGCCGAACCAGTACATGAAGAGGAAGGTGCCGATCAGCGCAATCGGCAGCGTCAGGCCCGTGATGACAGTAGAGCGCCAGGAGTTCAGGAACAGGAAGACGATCAGCACCGTCAACAGGGCGCCTTCGATCAGGGTGCGGCGCACGTTGTCCACCGCCACGCGAATCGGGCGCGAGCCATCCTGGATGGGCTCCAGGCGCACGCCCGGCGGCAGCTGGCTTTTCATCTCGGCCACGGTACGGGTCAGACCATCAATCACGGCGATGGTGTTCTCGTCCTGCGCCTTCTGCACCGACATCAGCAGGGTACGCTGGCCGTTGTGCAGGGCCAACGTGTCGATTTCCTGGGGGCCGTCCTGGATGGTGGCCAACTGTGCCAGGCGGATCGGCGTGCTGCCCTTGCGGGCGACGATGATGCGGCCGAAGTCCTCGGGGCGCTGCATGCGGGCGTCGATCTGTACCGCCAGTTCCTGCGTGCTGGAGCGCACGGCGCCCACGGGCAGTTCCTGGTTTTCACTCTTCACGGCGGCCACCACCTGGTCAGGCGTGATGCCGTAGGCTTCGAGCGCCTCGGGGCGCATGTAGATGTTGATCTCGCGCTTGGTCGCGCCCACCAGGGTCACGGCACCGACGCCGCGCACGTTCTCCAGCCGCTTCTTGAGCACCTGGTCGGCCCAGCTCGTGAGCTCCACGGCGCTGGGGGCCTTGGGGGCCTGGGCGTCGGGCAGCACGGCCAGGGACCAGATGGCGCGGCTGGCCGGGTCGAAACGCAGCACCCGCGGCTCCTTGACCTCGGTGCGCAGGTTCGGTCGGATCGAGGCCACCTTCTCGCGCACGTCCTCGGCGGCCTTGCGGCCATCGATGTGCAGCTGGAATTCGATGATCACCACCGACTGGTTCTCATAGCTGCGCGAGGTCAGGGCATTGATGCCGGCGATGGAGTTGACGCCTTCCTCGATCTTCTTGGTGACTTCGCTCTCGACGATCTCGGGCGCGGCACCGGGGTATTCGGTGCTGACCACCACCACAGGGAAGTCTACGTTCGGGAACTGGTCGACCTGCAGGCGCTGGTAGGAAAACAGGCCCAGCACCACAAAGGCCAGCATGACCATGGTGGCGAAGACCGGGTTCTTGAGACTGACGCGGGTGAACCACATGGCTCAGCGACCCTGTGCAGCTGGGGTGGCGGTGCGCACGGCCGTGCCTTCGCGCAGCGGGCCGACCGTGCCGGCCAGCACCAGGCTGCCCGCGGGCAGGCCATTCACGACCACCACGTCCTGCCCGCCGGCCTGGCCGCGTGCCCCTAGAGTGACGCTGGCGTGGCGCACCTGCTGGTTCTCGACCACCTGCACATAGGGCTGGGGCTTGTCGGTGCGCACGAGCTGAAGCGGCAGGGCCAGGGCCTTGAGCTTCTCGGTGCCCAGGGAACCTTGGACGAACAGGCCCTGGCGCAGGCCAGGCACGGATTTGAGTTGCAGGTAGACCAGCACGCTGCGGCTGCCGGCCTGGGTGCTGGGGTTGATGCGGGCCACGCGGGCCGGCACCGGCTGGGCGTAACCCTCGACCTGCAGCAGGGCCTGCTGGCCCACGCGCACGCCCACCGTGTCGGCCGCGCTGAGCGCGGCTTCGATTTCCATGCGCGAAAGGTCCACGATCTCGACGATGCGGGTGTCCACCGGCACGCGCTCACCCGGCTGGGCCAGGCGCTGCGAGATCAGGCCGTCCATGGGGGCGCGCAGCACGGTGTCGGCGGCGCTCTTCTGCGCCACGTCGGTGGCGGCCACGGCCGCCTCGTAGCTGGCGCGGGCCGCATTCAGGTTGGCCAGCGAGGTGTCCAGCGCGGTCTTGGAGATGAAACCCTGGTCGACCAGGGCCTTGTTGTTGTCGTACTGACGCTGCGCGATGTCGATCTGTGCCTTGGCCGCATCGGCCTGCAGCCGGGCCTGGCGCAGGCGGGCGTCGTATTCAGCGGGGTCGATGCGCGCGATCACCTGGCCAGCTTTGACGGCATCGCCTTCACGCACGTTCAGGCCTTGCAACTCGCCGGGCACGCGTGCCTTCACAAAGGCCGAGTTGGCCGCCTTGAGCGTGCCCGATACCGGCAGGCCGCGCAGCATGTCCTGCATCTGCAAGGGCATCAGGTCCTCTGCAGCGAGTTCGATCACGGTTTGCGTGCTACGTGCCGTCTGTTCAGCCAGGGCCGCCTGCTGGGTCTTGCGCGCACCCAGGGCACGCAAGACGCCCAGGGCCAGCAGCGCGACGACCAGGCCCACCAGGCCCCATTTGATCCAGCGTTTCATCTTCTTCTACTTTCCTACGGCAAGAGTGACAGGGCCTTCCGTGCACAGACCATAAAGCAGGGTCCGCACATGCAGATCGAGGTACGTTTCGGGGTCCAGCGGCACGGACGGGTTCGCGCAGGCGCCGAAGGAATGTTTCCAGGACATCAGGAACAGCATGGGTGTGAGCACCATGTAGATGCCATGCTCGATGTCCTGAAGTTTGAACTCGCCGCGGGCCACACCGCGCTGCAGGATACGGCGTATCAGTTCGTGGCCGGGCTCGATGACTTCCTGCTGGTAGAAGGCCGCCAGCTCGGGGAAGTTGCTGGCTTCGCTCATCATGAGCTTGGTGATGCCCGCTGCGGGTGTGTTGCCCACGCGCTGCCACCACATCATCATGGCGTAGTGCAGCATTTCAGCCGTGCTGCCGGTATAGGCCTCGAGTTCGGCATTCCACTCGGCAAAGCGCCCGGCTATGTTCTCGCGCACCACGGCCTTGAACAGTTCTTCCTTGCTGGCGAAATAGAGGAAGAGGGTGCCCTTGGAGACACCGGCGCGGCGCGCCACTTCTTCGGAGCGCGTCGCGGCGTAACCCTTCTCGACGAAGAGCTCCAACGCGGCGGCCAGCAATTCGCCCGGACGGGCCTCCTTGCGGCGTTCGCGTTTGGCCTGCACTTTGGCGCAGGTATCGGAGAAGATTTTGGCGATCATGATATTAATGACTGGCGGGTTATTAATGTAATCCTCCCGCCTGCCCCCGTCAAGCCGCCATGCTGCCAGCCGCCTGTGGCGTGCGGCTTTGCATGAGGTAAAGCCGGGGTAAAGCCTGGGTTGTTTGGCTCTGATTAAGATGGACCCCCCTTTTCCCAGGAAGCAGCATGTCCCAAGACCACCCCATCCTTGTCCTCGGCGGCGGCTGTTTCTGGTGCACCGAGGCGGTGTTCGACCGGGTGCGCGGCGTGCTTGATGTCCAGAGTGGCTACAGCAATGGGCAGGTACCGCAGCCCAGCTACGAGCAGGTCTGCAGCGGGCAAACCGGGCACAACGAGGTGGTGCGGCTGGTCTATGATCCCAAACAGGTCAGTGTGCGCCAACTGTTGGGTGTCTTCTTTGCCACACATGACCCCACCACGCTGAACCGCCAGGGCAATGACGTGGGCACACAGTACCGCAGCGCTGTCTATTACACCGAACCCGGACAGGAACAGGCGGCACGCGAGTTGATTGCCGAGCTCGAGCAGGATGGCACCTTTGGCGCGTCCATCGTGACCGAGGTGCTGCCCCTGGCCAACTACTGGCCGGCCGAGGCCTACCACCAGGACTACTACGAACAGCATCCGAACCAGGGCTACTGCGCCTTTGTCGTCGGCCCCAAGGTGGCCAAGTTCCGCAAGCAGTTCCATGAACTGCTCAAGCCGGAGGCTGGCGCGTGACCCGGATCCGGTGGCGGGCCAGCCAGCTTCCCGGTGAGGGGCGAGGTCGGGCCATCTTGGTGAAATAATCGAGCCTGATGACCCGCACCGCCCGTTCCACGCCGAGATCGCTGTACCGCCTGCCGGGCACGGCGCTGCTCGTGCTGGCCCTGCTGTGGGCGCAGCTGCTGGGGTTGGCGCACGGCGTGCGGCACACCGGGACCGCGAGCGGCCAGGCGCAGGTGGTGGCCGTACAGACCGCTGCAGCGCCCGACCTGCTGGCTCACCTGCTGGCACCGTCCGGCGACGAACGCGAATGCCGTTTGTACGACCAGCTCGGTCATGGCGCACCCCTGCAGCTGCAGTTGCAGAGCTTGCCGGCGGTCCTGCCGCCGGTGTTGCAGGTCTGGGCCCTGCTGCCTGCCCTGTGGCCACAACCCTGCGCGGCCTTTGCCGCGCGCGCGCCACCCCTCTCTCGCTGAATCACCTGACGGTTCACCGCGCCGGCCGCAGGCCTGCGCGGTGTTTTCACCTTCGATTCAACGAGATGGTCATGACACAAGATATTGCATCCCGATTTTTCCGTCGCTCCACGCTGGCAGCGCTGCCTTTGCTGGCCTGCACCGCCTGGGGCCAGGAAAACGCCACCCTGCCACCCGTGGTGGTGACTGGCAACCCGCTGGGCGCCACCGAGCTGATGACGCCGACCGAGCAGCTCTCGGGCACCGAACTGCTGTTGCGCAGCCAGCCCACCCTGGGCGAGACCCTTAACGGCCTGCCCGGAGTGAGCAGCACCTACTTCGGCCCCAACGCCAGCCGGCCCGTGATCCGCGGCCTGGACGGCGACCGCATCCGCATCCTCAACAACGGCGGGGCCAGCGAGGACCTGTCCAGCCTGAGCTACGACCACGCGGTGACGCTGGACCCAATGCTGATCGAGCGGGTCGAGGTGCTGCGTGGCCCTGGGGCGCTGCAGTACGGCGGCAGCGCTGTGGGCGGTGTGGTCAATGTGATCGACGGGCGCATCCACCGCGAACCCCTGTTCGACGAAAAAGGGGGGGTGGCGGGCAAGATCGACGCAGGGTTCGCCACCGGCAACCACGAGCGGGGCGGTACCGTGCTGCTGGACGGGGGTAACGATCGCTACATCCTGCATGTCGACGCCATGTCCCGCAAGACCGAAGACGTGGCCGTGCCCGCCGACTTGTCTTGCACGCGCGGTGGCGTCACGAGCACGGCGCGGCGCATCTGCAACTCGGCCAGCGAGAGTTCGGGTGGCGCCGTGGGGGGCACGCTGTTCTTTGACCGTGGTTACCTGGGGGCCGCGCTCTCCACCTACGCCACCCAATACGGTTCGGTGGCGGAAGACGCGGTGGACATCCGCATGCGCTCCAATCGCCTCGCCCTGGAAGGCGAATTGCGCGAGATAGGCGGGTGGGTGCAGAGTGTCAAGGCCCAGTACAGCCGCAGCGACTACCAGCACACTGAGTACGACGCCGGCGTGCCCGGAACCCAGTTCAAGACCCTGGGTAACGACCTGCGCCTGCAGGCCCGTCACGCCCGCCTGGGAGCGCTGGACGGCGTGCTCGGCCTGCAGCTGGAGGACAGCGAGTTCTCGGCCGATGGCACGGAAGCCTACGCGCCCTACAGCCGCACACGCAGCAACGCCGCCTTCACGCACGAGGAACTGGCCACGGCCTGGGGCAAGCTCAGCGCCGGCGCGCGGCTCGAGACGGTGGAGGTGGCCTCCTTCGGCATCCCGGGCGTGGCGCGTTTCACCCCCACGACGCGTAACTTCAACCCGGCCAGCTATGCGCTGGGCGCGCTGTGGAACGCGGCTCCCGAATGGCAGCTCACGTCCAACCTGTCGTGGAACGAGCGTGCGCCCAAACACTACGAGCTCTATGCCAATGGCGAACACGTGGCGACCAACGCGCAGGAGATCGGCAACCCGGACCTGGGCAAGGAGCGTTCGACCAACCTCGACGTGGGGGCTGCCTGGAAACGCGGTGCCCACCGCGCGCAGTTGCAGCTGTTCCAGCATGAGTTCAGCAACTACATCTCGCTCGAAGGAACCGACCTCGCGGCCACGCCACCGCAGTACACCTACACCCAGGTGCAGGCGCGTTTCACCGGCGCCGAGGCCAGTGGCAATGTGCGCCTGTTGGACACGGAGCACAAGCTGGACCTGGGCCTGCGTGCCGATACCGTGCGCGCCGACAACACCAGCACCGGCCAGCCCCTGCCGCGCATTGCACCGCAGCGCGTGGGCGCTACGCTGATGTGGAGCCGTGCGGCCTGGGGTGCGCGCCTGGGCGTGGACCGGTACGCCGCGCAGGACCGAGTGCCAGAGGGTCAGCTGGCTACCGAGGGTTACACGCTGTGGAACGCGGCCCTGAACTGGCGCAGCAAGATCGGCAGTTCGCCGGCGCTCTGGTATGCGCGTCTGGACAATATCGGTGACACCCTGGCTTATTCGTCTTCGTCGATCCTGACACAAACGGCGCCGGGGAGGGTGCCCTTGCCAGGGCGGAGTTTGAAGGTGGGGTTGCAGTTGAGCTTCTGACACGCGCCAAATCACGACGGGTGGCGAGGTTAGGATAGGCGGGTGAACCATCCTGTTTTTTCCGCCCTGGTCCCCGTCGTGCTGCTGGTGGCCCTGGGGTATGTCGCCGGCCGCCTGCGCTGGATGCGCGCTGACTCGGTCAAGGACCTGTCCAACCTCGTGTTCCTGGTGCTGACGCCGGCCCTGATGTTCCGCACCATGGGCAAGGTGGACGTGAAGCAACTGGAGTTGTTGCCGCTGGCCACCTACTTTGTGGCGGTGTTCATACTCTTCGGCGTGAACCTGCTGTGGCAGGGTCTCAACCGCCGTGCCGCCGTGCTGGCCCTGGCCTCCACCTTCAGCAACACGGTGATGATAGGCATCGCCTTCATCGGCCTGGCCTATGGCGAGGCGGGCCTGGTGGTCTTGCTGGCCCTCTTGTCCCTGCACGCCGTGGTGCTCTTGACCGCCGGTACCGTGATCCTGGAACTGGCCGTGGCACGTGAAGCCGCCGCGGCCGAACCCCGGGCCATGTGGCGCACGGTGCTCAGCGCGGTACGCAACGCCGTGATCCATCCGGTTCCCCTGCCCATCATCGCCGGCCTGCTGTTTGCCCAGACCGGCTGGGCCATCCCCGAGGTGGTGGACCGGCCCCTGCAGTGGCTGGGCAATGCCTTCGGCCCCCTGGCCCTTTTGCTGGTGGGTGTCACCCTGGCCGGCACCACCGTGGGGCCGCACCTGCGCGGCGCACTCAGTCTCACATTGGTGAAGAACCTGTTGATGCCGGCCCTGGTGGCGGGCCTGGGTCTGCTCATGGGGTTGGCGGGCCTGCCGCTGGTGGTCATGATCGTGACGGCGGCGCTGCCCATGGGGGCCAACGTCTTCCTGTTCTCGCAGCGTTACGCGGTGGCGGAAGAGCTGGTGACGGCCAGTATCATCGTGTCCAACGCGGTGGCGCTGCTGACCTTGCCGCTGGTGATGTGGCTGGTCGGCCTGCTCTGAGCCGAGGGCTCAGGGGGCCAGGCGCTCGCGGGTCCATCCACCTTTGCCGTCGGGGGTGTAGCGCAGGCGGTCGTGCAGGCGGCTGGGCCGGCCCTGCCAGAACTCCCAGCGTTCCGGACTCAGGCGGTAGCCACCCCAATGCGGCGGGCGCGGCGGCTGTAGGAGGAATTTCGCACCGTACTTCGCGGCGTTGGCCACCAGCACACCTCGGCCGCCGATGACCTGGCTTTGCGGACTGGCCCAGGCGCCGATGCGCGAATCGAGCGGGCGGCTGTGGAAGTATTCGTCGCTTTCCTCGGCGCTGACCTGCTCCACCCGGCCTTCGATGCGCACCACGCGCTCGAGCTCGACCCAGTGAAATTGCAGTGCAGCAAACGGGTTGCCGCCGAGTTCACGTCCCTTGCGGCTCTCGTAGTTGGTGTACCAGACGACGCCGCGCGCGTCATAGCCCTTGATCAGCACGATGCGGGTGGATGGCCGCAGGTCGCTGCCCACGGTGGCCAACGTCATGGCGTTGGGTTCGGGTACCTCGGAGCTGATGGCTTCCCGCAGCCACTGGTCGAACTGCTGCAGCGGATCGGCTTGCGAAGCCTCCTCGCTGAGTTCGGCGCGTTCGTAGCTTTTGCGGAGGTCGGCAATCGAGGTCATGTCCCGAGTATAGGCAGGGACGCCGCTGCGGCCCGACGCTGTCGCAAATTGCAACTATCGAGCGTGGGCCTAGGGCTAACCCGCATGTTGGCGCGGGAACGAGTGACTACGCTGGAAAGCGCATACCCAACACGGCCGGCTTTTTCAGTCCGGCTTATATACAGAGGAGCACTTGATATGAGCACCATGATGAACGTCAACGGCAAGGCGGTTACCGCCCAGTCCGAGCCCGATACGCCCCTGCTGTGGGTGATACGCGATGAGCTGGGCCTGAGCGGCACCAAGTTCGGTTGCGGCGCAGCCCTGTGTGGTGCCTGTACCGTGCACGTCAACGGCCAGCCGGTGCGCTCCTGCCAGACGCCGGTGGCCTCGGTGGCCGGCAAGAAGGTGGCCACGGTCGAGAGCCTCTCGAAGAACAACAGCCATCCGCTGCAGAAGGCCTGGATCAAGCACGATGTGCCGCAGTGCGGCTATTGCCAGTCCGGTCAGCTCATGAGTGCGGCGGCCCTGCTGTCCAAGAACAAGAACCCTAGCGACGCGGACATCGACGCCGCCATGAGCGGCAACATCTGCCGCTGCGGTACCTACCCCCGCATCAAGGCCGCCATCAAGGATGCGGCTGCCACCATGCGCAAGACTGCCTGAGGAGAACACCATGACCACGAACCACACTTCCCGTCGTGATTTCCTGAAGACCTCCTCGCTGGCCGCTGGCGGCCTGCTGATGGGTTTTGCGCTGCCCGGCACCCGGGGCGAGGCCCAGGCTGCTGGCACCGTCTACACGCCCAATGCCTGGGTGCACATCGCCGACGACAACACCATCACGCTGATCTCGGCGCGTTCCGAGATGGGCCAGGGGGTCTACACCTCCATGCCCATGCTGATCGCCGAGGAGCTCAACGTCGACATCAACCAGATCAAGGTCAGCATCGCGCCGCCGGCCGCCGTCTACGTCAACGCCCTGCTGGGCGCGCAGATCACTGGCGGCTCGACCTCCGTGCGTGACGGCTGGGAGAAGCTGCGCGTGGGCGGCGCCCAGGTGCGCGAGATGCTGATCTCTGCCGCCGCCGACGAATGGAAAGTCGACCGCAGCAAGCTCAAGGCCGAGAACGGCATGGTGCTGGGCCCCAAGGGCAAGAAGGCCAGTTACGGCTCACTGGCCGCCGCGGCCGCCAAGCTGCCGGTGCCCGAGAAGGTGGCGCTCAAGGACCCGAAGGACTTCAAGATCGTGGGCAAGCGCCTCAAACGCCTGGACACGCCTTCCAAGGTCAACGGCACCGCCGAGTTCGGTATCGACGTGAAACTGCCGGGCATGGTCTACGCGAGCCTGGAGCAGTGCCCGGTGATCGGCGGCACGGTCAAGAGCTTTGACGCCGCGAAAGCCAAGGGCATGCCGGGCGTGATCGACGTGGTGCAGATCAATGACGGCGTGGCCGTGGTGGCCGATAGCTACTGGCACGCGGTCAAGGCGCGCCAGGCACTGAGCGTGCAGTGGGACGAGGGGGCCGGGGCCGCGCTGGACCACAACAAGGTCCTGGCCAGCACACGCGCCGCGGCCGACAGCGGCAAGGTGCTGCCCATAGGCAAACCCATGGGCAATGTGGCCGAAGCCATGAAGGGCGCGGCCAAGGTGTTCAAAGCCGAGTACATCACGCCCATGCAGGCCCATGCGCCGCTGGAGCCCATGAACTTCACGGCCAGCTTCGAGAACGGCAAGATCCTGCTGATCGGCCCGACCCAGTTCCAGCAGGGCGCGCATGGCGCCGTGGCCGGTGCGCTCGGGTTGAAACCCGAGGACGTCACGCTCAAGACCACCTTCCTGGGCGGAGGCTTCGGGCGTCGCCTGGAGCTGGATTTCGTGGTCCAGGCCGCGCAGATCTCCAAGGCCGTGGGCAAGCCCGTCAAGCTGTTGTGGACGCGCGAAGACGACATGACGCACGACTTCTACCGTCCCCTGGGCCTGAACCAGGTGCAGGCCGGCGTGGACGCCAAGGGCATGCCGGTGGCTTTCCACCACAAGGTCACTTCGCAGTCCATCACGCAGCGCGCTTTCGGCCTGCCCAAGGACACGCTGGACCCCTTCATGGCCGAAGCGGCGGTGGCGCCCTACGCCATCGCCAACACGCAGCACGACCTGGTCATCCACGACAGCGGCATGCGTGTGGGTTACTGGCGCGCGGTGAGCCACAACATGAACGCCTTCGCCAACGAGAGCTTCATGGACGAACTGGCGCTCGCCGCGGGCAAGGACCCCTACCAGTACCGCATGGCGCTGCTGAAGGACAAGCCGCGTTTTGCCCGCGTGCTCAAGCTCGCGGCCGACAAGGCCGGCTGGGGCAAGCCCCTGCCCAAGGGCCGCGCACGCGGCATTGCGCTGATGGAGGGTTACGACACCTATATGGCGCAGGTGGCCGAGGTGTCGGTGAAGGACGGCGAGGTCAAGGTGCATCGTGTCACCGTGGCGGCCGACCTGGGGCGCATGGTCAACCCGGACACAGTGGAAGCCCAGATCCAGTCCAGCATCGTGTTCGGCATGTCGGCCGGCCTGATGCAGGAAATCACCCTGGCGCAGGGCCGGGTGCAACAGACCAACTACAACAACTTCCCGGTGGTGCGCATGCACGAGTCGCCGAAGATTGATATCGTGTTGGTCCCGAGCAAGGAAAAGCCCGGCGGTATCGGCGAACCGGCTACCGCCTTGGTGGTGCCGGCCATCGCCAATGCCGTGGCAGCCGCCACCGGCAAGCGCGTGCGCAAGCTGCCGCTGACGGCTGAGGCGATCCGCTCGGCTTGAGGACCCTGTAGAGAAGGAGTGGGAGGATGGAAAGTCTTGACTTGCGCGTGCTGGCTGATGCGCTGGCCTGGAAACGCGCGGGCCATGCCGTGTCGCTGGTCACGGTGGTGCAGACCTGGGGCAGCGCGCCGCGCCCGCCCGGGGCGCTGCTGGCCGTGCGCGAGGACGGTGTGGTCAGCGGCTCGGTCTCGGGCGGTTGTGTCGAGGACGACCTGATCGCGCGGGCCAAGGCGGCCCTGGCCGAGGGCCGGCAGGACCCGGCCGCGGCCCGACCTTCCCTCATCGTCTACGGCGTGAACAAGGACGAGGCGGCGCGTTTCGGCCTGCCCTGCGGCGGCACCCTGCGCCTGGTGCAGGAGCCCTTGCAGGACACGGCCTGGGTCGTACAGCTGCTGGCGCAAACCGCTGAGCATCGGCTCGTTGCGCGCACGCTGGACCTGGCCTCGGGCCGGGTGACCCTGGCCGATGCCGTGCGCGGCCAGGCCATGGTCTTCGATGAGCGGACTCTGAGCACGGTGTTCGGCCCCAAGTGGCGCCTGCTGCTGATCGGGGCTGGTCAACTCTCGCAGGCCGTGGCCAGCATGGCCAGCCTGCTTGATTTCGAGGTGCTGGTTTGTGATCCGCGCGAGGAATACGCGGCCACCTTGGACATGGCCGGCGTGCAGCGCGTGCCGGGCATGCCCGACGACGTGGTGCGCGAGATGCTGCCCGACGCCCACACCGCCATCGTGGCGCTCACGCACGATCCCAAACTCGACGACATGGCCCTGCTGGAGGCGCTCAAATCGGCGGCTTTTTACGTGGGCGCGCTCGGCTCTCGCCGCAACCAGGCCACGCGCAAACAGCGCCTGGCCGAGCACTTCGACCTCAGCGCCGAGGAACTGGCCCGCCTGCACGGGCCCGTGGGCCTGGACATAGCAGCGCGCACGCCGGCCGAGATTGCCGTATCCATCCTGGCCGAAATCGTGCAGGTCAAGAATGCGGCCACGCTGCGTTTGGTCAGCACACCGGGGTGCATCACGGCATGAGGCCTGTGGTGCTGGTGCTGGCTTCGGGCCGGGGTGAGCGCTTTCTCGCCGCCGGTGGTGGCACACACAAGCTGCAGGCCCCACTGGGTGACAAGACCGTACTACAGCACACGCTGGACGCCGTGCGCGCCAGCGGTCTACCCTTTCATGTGGAAGAGGCGCCCCATGCTGGTATGAGCGACTCGATAGCCGCCGCCGTGCGTGCCACGGCCGACGCCCAGGGCTGGCTCATCCTGCCAGCCGACCTTCCGCTGGTCCTGCCGGAGACGCTGCGCCGTGTGGCGGCCGCACCGGTGGAGCAGGCTGTGGTGCGGCCGGTCTACCAGGGTCGGCACGGACATCCGGTGCGTTTCCATGCCGAGTGCGGTGCAGCGCTGATGGCGCTGGGCGGTGAGCAGGGTGCCGTCGCGGTCGTGCGCCGGCACCGGTTGTGGACTGTCGAGGTGGACGATCCAGGCTGCGTGATGGACATCGACACCCCCGAGGATCTGCAGCGGGCACAGCAGCTCCTGCAGTCACGCAACACGCACTGAATACCGGCTCACTGGCGCGCGATCACGGCGCAGGCCAGGCGCGGACCGGCGTTGCCCGTGGGCTGGGTCGTGTAGTCGTCCGGGTCGCGGTGCACGATGAGCCCGCGACCCACGATGTCGCTGGGTCCGCTGCCCACGGCGATGCTACCGGACTCGAAGCTGAAGCGTGCCACGCCCATGGCGTCGGCCTTGAGGCTGGGCAGGTCGCCCACATGGTGCTCGCTCCCCCCGTGCGCGCCATGCTTGCGGCCGCCGGGGTTGAAATGGCCGCCGGTGCTCATGCCGTCACCGCTGGAGCAGTCGCCTTTGTCGTGGACATGAAAGCCGTGCTCGGCGCCGGGCTTGAGCCCGCGCACCTCGCCGCTGACCATCACCTTGTCGCCTTGCTGGACAAAGCGGACCTCGCCGCTGGTGGTGCTGTTCAGTGTGGGTTGGAGCCGGGCACTGGCCGCGGGGCCGGCGGGTGTGGCACAGCCCGTCAGGGCGAGGGAAGCGGTCAGGGCCAGCGATAAGCAGGGGCGCATCATGGTATGTCTCCGTTGTATTTGAACAGGCCGCACCACTTTAGACCTGCTTGCCGGGTGATGCTGCCCGTCCGTCGCACGACCCTGGTGCCGTCGCAGGCTCTGGGCTCGGCTGCGCGCGCTCAACTGCGCGGGGAGCCAGGAACGTGATGGGCGAGCAGCCGCTCCAGCTCGCGGTCGTGGATGCCGTGGGCCTTGAGGCTCACATAGGTCTGGTGCGCGTAATCATGGGTGCTGCCATAGCGACCACGGGCCTGGGCGAAGATCTGGCGGTACTGCTCCGCGCTCAACGCACCGGTGTAGTTGGGGCTGCGGCGCGACAGGGTGAAGGCCAGGGCCGTGACGGGGCCGTGTGGCGTTTCGCAGCGCAGCCAGCGTGGGTCGTAGACGCCGGTGGGCATCTCGCGCTCCCAGAGGGTTTCCAGGATGGCGGGCGCGCGCTGGCGCTGCACACGAAACGCCATGCCGTGGCAACTGCCTCCCGTGAGCAGGGCGAAGACCAGGCCCGGGACGTCGGGGGTGCCGCGATTGACGCGGCTCCACATCTTGAGCGCCCGGTGCCAGCCTCGTACATGGGCCGCGCGGCGCTCTTCGAAATCGAAATCCGGGCGCCAGATCAGCGACGCGTAACCGAAAATCCAGAGATCGCCATGGCCGCCCCATTCACGCAGCGTGGCGGCCAGCAGGGGCGCGGGGTCACGCAGGGGGCGGGGCAGGACGGAGGGTGGCGGGTGCATGCTTTCAGGTGCGCGCGGCTTGCAGCCAGGCTGGCAGCGGCAGCGGGCGCGCATAGAGGTAGCCCTGTAGCGTATCGCAACCATGGGCGGCCAGGAAGTCGGCCTGGGCGCGTGTCTCCACGCCTTCGGCGACGACCTTGAGTCCGAGATGGCGCGCCATGGACAGGATCATCTGCACGATGGCGGTGACGCCAGGGTCGGTCGGTGTGTCCTGGATGAAGCTGCGGTCGATCTTGAGCTCGTGCAGGGGCAGGCGCTTGAGGTAGGAGAGGCTGGAGTAGCCGGTGCCGAAGTCGTCCACCGAGAAGCGGATGCCGTGCGTGGCGAGTTCGTTCATGCGCGCCACGGTACCGTCCAGGTTTTCGAGCAGCAGGCCCTCGGTCACCTCGAACACCAGCTTGTCCCCTTCGGCGCCGGTGCGCGCCAGCACAGCCAACACCCGCTCAACGAAGTCGGGTTGGTGGAACTGGCGCGGGCTTACATTGATCGACAGCGGCAGGGCGTGGCCGGCGACCTGCAGGCGCAGCTGCATGCGGCAGGCCTGCTCCAGCACCCAATCGCCCAGGCGCAGGATCAGGCTGGTTTCCTCGGCGATGGGGATGAAACGCGCGGGCGAGACCGGGCCATGCTCGGGATGCGTCCAACGCATCAGGAGCTCGATGCCGACAACCGTGCCGCCCGGATCGACCTGGGACTGCAGGTGCAGGGCCAGCTGGCCCTGGCCCAGGGCCTCGGACAGATCCTGCTCCAGCGCCAGATGCGCTTCTACTTCCTGCTGCATGCTCGCTTCGAAGAAGGCGATGCGGTTGCGGCCGGCCGCCTTGGCGCGGTACATGGCGGTGTCGGCGTTGCGCAGCAGCTCGGCGGCATCCTGTTCCGTCCCGCCCAGCACGACGACGCCGATGCTGGCGTGGGCACTGTAGGGCTGGCCGTCGATGGTGAAAGGCTGCTCGAAGGCTTCGCGCACCTTGTGTGCCACGGCCATGGCGGAGCGCGCGTCGGTGTCATGCTCCTGGGCCGCCTGCAGGGACAGGATGACGAACTCGTCGCCGCCCAGGCGCGCCACCGTGTCTTCCTCCCGCATCAGGCCGGCCAGCCGCTGTGCCACCGCGACCAGCAGAGCGTCGCCAGCGGCATGACCACGCGCATCGTTGATGTTCTTGAAACGGTCCAGGTCCAGGTAGAGCAGGGTGCCGCCGATCGGGTTGCGGCGCGCGGCGGCCAGGGCCTGGCCCAGGCGGTCCATCAGCATGCGGCGATTGGGCAGGCCGGTGAGCTCGTCAACATAGGCGAGGCGATTGAGCGCGGTGGCGGTGCTCTGCAGCTCCGCGTTGACACGCTGCAGATCCTCCTGGCCTTGCGCCAGCGAGCGGGAGATGACCCGCTGGCGATCGAGCGAGCGTTCAAGCTGGCTGAGCAGCACGGCGCAGGAGATGGTGATGATGGTGTTGATGAAGATGAAATTGACGGTGATGACCACCCACTCGACGAAGGGCCTGGACTCGAAGCCCGCCACGTGCAGGTCGGTGTTGCCCAGATAGCCGACGGTCATCAGGGTGAGGGCATTGACGAACAGCGCAAAGAGCGCGGGGCGCAGACCCAGCAGCAGCGCGGCCATGACCGGGAAAGACATGAGGTAGATCTGGCTGACCGGGCCGACGATGAAGAGGAACCAGACCCCGAGCAGGTAGATCAGGGCCAGCAGGTTCCAGGTACGTGCGGGATAGGACAGGCGCGGGTAGCGCCACAACACCAGCACCCAGGCCATGGCAGCCATGTCGATCCAGGCAATGCTCCAGAGGCCTTGTTGCAATGCCAGCCAGATGCCGGGCACGGCCGTCAGGGTGCCCAGCACGGCAATGAAGGCCAGGATGGTCGAGAGGATGCGGGCGCGCCAGTCGTGCAGGCCTTCAGGCTCCGCAGGCGCGGAGGACAGCAGGCCTCGCAGCTTCGCAAATGCTCTCAAAGGGCAGAACCTCGTGCCAGGAATGGACCTCGTCCATGCGGGCCGGCCGGTCCGCATGACTGCATCCTAACTCGAGCCGCCCGATGAGGTCAGCTGTCGCGCTGGATCAGTTCGATCTTGTAGCCGTCGGGGTCGGTGATGAAGGCAATCAGCGTGTTGCCGCCCTTGACCGGACCCGGTTCGCGTGTGATGTTGCCGCCCCTGCTGCGAACCTGCTCGCAGAAGGCGTAGATGTCCTCCACGCCCAGGGCCACGTGGCCGTAGGCCCCGCCCATCTCGTAGCGGTCGACACCGTAGTTGTAGGTCAGCTCGAGTTCGGCCTGTTCGGGATTGCTGCCATAACCGACGAAGGCCAGCGAGTACTTCTGCTCGGGGCGGTCGGTGGTGCGCAGCAACTGCATGCCCATGACGCGGGTATAGAAGTCGACGGAGCGCTGCATGTCGCCGACGCGCAGCATGGTGTGCAGGAATCTCATGCTCTCGATTGTGCCGGAAGTTCGAAGACCAGACAGGTGGTGGTCGCGTGGGCGTAGAGCGTGCCGTCCGGGCCGAAGAGCCTGGCTTCGGCCGTGGCCAGCTGGCGCCCGCAGTGGATGACCTTGCCTTCGGCGCGCACGCGGGGCACCTTGGCCGGGTTGACGGCCTTGACCAGGTTCACGCCCAGCTCGGCCGTGGTGTAGCCACGCCCCACGGGCATCATGGTGTGCACCGCGCAGCCCAGGGCGGAATCGAGCAGGGTGGCGTACCAGCCGCCATGGATACCGCCCATGGGGTTGAGGTGGGCCGGGCCGGGGCGCCCCTGGAACAGGGCCCGGCCTTCAGAGACCTCCAGCAACTGGAAGTCCAGTGTCTGGGCGATCGGCGGGTAGGGCAGTTCGCCGCGCAGCATGGCCTGCATCATCTCCAGGCCGGTCTTGCCTGCGACCTGCTCGGGGCGGGAAACGCCGGCACCAACGCCGGCATCGATGCGTGCCTGGACGTCCTGTTCCTGGGCCAGCCAGGCGTCGAGTGGGGAGAGGGCGGACATGTGGGGGACCTTTGCGGCAGGTTGGGTCGGAAAATTCTCGCACGTCCTGTGGCGATCTGCCCGGCACCGGGGCGACACACGGGGCTGGGGAATAATGGGCGCTCCTACACGAGGTCGCCCATGAGCCAGTTCACCAAAGTCATCCTGTACACCGATACCGACGGTCGTGCGCGTTTTCGCGAGGAAGCCGTACCGCTGGACCAGGGCACGCCACAGTCCATGTTGTCCGAGGTGTTTGCCTCGGGTGGTTACCAGCTGAGGCACAGCCCGGTCGGCTTCCGCAGCAGCTTTCACTGCACGGGTGCGCCGCAATGGGTGTTCATTCTGCAGGGGCAGATGGAGATCGGCCTGCAGGGTGGCGCGTCACGGGTCTTCGGCCCGGGCCAGCACTTCCATTCGGCCGACCTGCTGCCGCAAGGCGCCACCTTCGACCCGACCGTGCACGGTCACTGGAGTCGCCAGGTCGGCCCGGACCCGCTGATCACATTGTTTGTGCGCGGCTGAAACAAAAACGGCCTGCACAAGGCAGGCCGTTGATGCGAGCGTGTCAGCTCAGTTGCCGATGCGGCCGTAGCTGGTGCGCAGCGGATCCACCCCGCCGCCGCCACTCTTGCCGCTGTCGCGGTTGCGGCCCTGGCCGCCACCCCCGCCGCCGGGACGACCACCGCGCCCGCGGTTGCGACCGCCCTGGCTCAGCGCATCTGTGCCGGTGCGCAGCGGATCGGGCTGGCGTGCTTCGCCAGCGCGCGCGCCGCCATTGCCATTGCTGCGGCGCTGCTCGTTGTTGCGGTTCTGCCCCTGGCCTTGACCGTTGCCTTGTGCGCGCTGGCCCTGGGGTTTGGCCTGGCCGCCACGCGGCTGATTCTGGCCGCCGCCATTGCGCTGGCCTTGGCCCTGGCCGCCGCTCTTGCTGCGTTCGCCCTGGCCGGCCTTGTTGTCGCGCATGCGCTGCAGCATCTCGGTGCGCGCAGCCTTGGCGGCTGCGGCCATGACTTCGCGGCTCGGCGGCTTGCCGGCGCCGCCCCAGATGGTCTGGCGACCCATGGCGATGGGTTCGGCGCGCTCGCCCGGTTCGGGACCGAAGCCCTCGACCACCTGCACTTCGATCTTCTGCTTGGTGAAGCGTTCGATGTCGGCCATGAAGCCTTCCTCGTCCAGGCACACCAGGTTGACGGCGGCGCCATCGGCACCTGCGCGACCGGTGCGGCCGATGCGGTGCACGTAGTCTTCGCTGACGTTGGGGATCTCGTAGTTCACCACGTGCGGTAGCTCGTCGATGTCGATGCCGCGTGCGGCGATGTCGGTGGCCACCAGGGCGCGGACGTCACCACTCTTGAAGCCGGCCAGCGCCTGGGTGCGGGCACCCTGGCTCTTGTTGCCGTGCAGGGCCATGGCGGTGATGCCATTCTTTTCCAGGTACTCGGCCACATTGTTGGCACCGAACTTGGTGCGCACGAACACAAGGACCTGGCTCCAGTTGTGCTGCTGGATGATGTGGGCCAGCAGGGCCTTTTTCTTGCCGCGGCCCACCGGGTGGATGACCTGGGTGATGCGCTGCACCGTGGTGTTGCGTGGCGTGACCTGCACGCTTTGCGGGTTCTTGAGCAGGCCGTTGGCCAGTTCGCGGATCTCGTCGCTGAAGGTGGCCGAGAACAGCAGGCTCTGCTTGTCCTTGGGCACCAGGGCCAGCACCTTCTTCACGTCATGGATGAAGCCCATGTCGAGCATGCGATCGGCCTCGTCCAGCACCAGGGTCTGCACTGTGGACAGGTCCAGGAAACCCTGCTGCTGCAGGTCCAGCAGGCGGCCCGGGGTGGCCACCAGGATGTCGACGCCCTTTTTCAGGCGGCTGATCTGCGGGTTCATGCCGACACCACCGAAGACGACGGTGGAGCTCAGCTGCAGGTACTTGCCATAGGTCTGGACCGATTCCTCAACCTGGGCGGCCAGTTCGCGCGTGGGGGTGAGCACCAGGGCGCGGATGCCGGTGCCGCCCCATTTGTTCTGGGCGCTGCGGCTCATAGTGAGGCGGTGCAGCAGGGGCAGGGTGAAGGCGGCGGTCTTGCCGGTGCCGGTCTGCGCGCCGCCCAGCAGGTCGTGGCCCTCGAGCACCAGCGGGATGGCCTGGGCCTGGATGGCGGTAGGGGTCTCGTAGCCCTGCTCGCGCACAGCCTTCAGGATGGCCGGAGCCAGTTTCAGTTCTTCAAAGTTCATGGTATGGCGCCCATCCGGGCGCTGGGATATCGGCCAGTACAGGTACCTGGGGTACCTGGCCAGTCAAAGGCAGATAGGGTTCAAAGGTGGGGCCGTCGGTCCGCGGGACGCGGTGACAAAGCCCCCAGCAGTGTGCTGATGTTGCGCGCAACTGAACGGCAACGGACATCATTGTCGCATGCTTCGGCTACGGGCGCTTGCAAAACGACGGTATTTGACAGAAATTGTTCCTTCTCGCCATTATTGTCATACCCGTAACAAAATGTTGGCAGGACAGGGGTGCCGTCCTGGACTCGGTAGAAAATGTAACAAGCACCGGGCCCGAGCCCCGGCAATGAACGACTGAATCCATGAAAAAGTTTCGCATGCGGCGCTTGGGCGTGTCGGATGATCCGACCGTCGAGAAGCCGTCCCTGCACGATTGCATCGAGGCCGTGCTGGAGCAATCCGGTTCCCTGATCGACGATGTGATCAAGGGGCTGGACATCGCCGTTCACCAGGTGGGTGGCAAGGCGTCCAAGGTCAGCCAGCAGGCCCTGAGTCAGCCCCTTGTGGAAGAGTTGCGCCGCCAGGTCGAGGCGGTGCGTGCCACGTTCGGCGTGCAACTGCGCCTGGCCATCTATCGCAGCGGCAGCCATGCCAGTGATCCGGAGGCGCTGGTGCGCTTCGAGGATATCCAGCTGCTCGACGAGGGCCAGCTCGATGCCAACATCGAGTTCGCCGTGGCGCAGCAGGAGATCCAGATGGCGGTGGACGAGGTGATGCCGCCGCTCAATGCCCTGATCAGCAGCCTGATGGGCTGGATGTCGGTGCAGGCCCACCTCAACCCCCTGCGCCCCGAGACCTTTGCCCGCGCCCTGCGCGAAACCCTGTTGCAGCACGTTCCTAGTGAGCAGGCGCGCACCGCATTGATCACGCCGGCCGCCGGCATCCTGGGCAACAGCTTGCGCACGCTCTACAAGGAGCTGGGTGACTGGCTGCGTTCGCAGGGCATCGAGCCCGTGGTGCCGTTGCTGACCACCACCGCGTCGGCGCAGGGCAACATGCCGGTCGAGCACCCGGTCACCCGCACCATGCTGACGCTGGACAAGCTGCGCCGCTTGTTGACGGCGGAGATCGATCTCACCGGTGGTGCCAGCCGGGGCAAGGACTTCCTGCACACGGTGCCGGCATCCATGGTGGCGCTCGAGGACCTCAGGATGGTCGAGCCCATGATCAAGCGCCTGAGCGAACGCGCGCTCACGGACGCCAAGGCCACGGCCAAGGGGGCCGGCAAGAACATGAATCGCGAGCTGGGCCAGCAACTGGGCGAGGAGGTGGTGCGTCTCATGCTGGACAATCTGGGCAAGGATCAGCGCCTGCTGCTGCCGGTGCGGGTTCAGGTCAAGGAGCTCGAACCCCTGCTGCTCAGCCTGGCACAGAGCGACCCGCGTTTCTTCAGCGACAAGCGCCATCCGGCACGTCAGTTCCTGGACCGCATCACACACCAGAGCCTGGGTTACAAGACCGAGAACGACGAGCGCTTCCAGCGCTTCATCAAGATGGTGTCCTCGGCCGTGCTCGAGTTGCTGGGCAGCGATGGCGAACCCGCGTCGTTCGCCCGTGCCCTGACCATGCTCGATGCACAGTGGTCGCGCGTGGACCTGGCGCTGCGGGCCAAGCAAGAGGAAGCCGCGAAGGCACTGATGCATGCCGAGCAGCGAAATATGCTGGCCCAGCGACTGGCGGCGGATTTCCAGGAGCGCATGCAGGACAAGAAGATTCCCGACTTCATCGCGGCCTTCCTGTGCGGCCCCTGGTCGCAGGTGGTGGCCGAGTCGCAGCTGCGTGCCGACGGCACGACCGATGCCGATGGCTACCTGGCCCTGGTCGACGACCTGATCTGGAGCGTGCAGTCCAAGCTGGTGCGACGCAACCGGAGCCGTCTGGTGCAGGTGGTGCCCAATCTGCTGGTCAGGCTGCGCCATGGATTGATGATGATCGAATATCCGCCCGAGCGGATTCCGCGTTTCCTGGACCAGTTGATCGCCTTGCACGAAAAAGCTTTCGAAGCGCCCAAGGTCAAGGAGCCCCTGCCGTCCAAAGCGACCCAGCCGGCCGAAGACCTGGGCGACCCGATGGACGGCCTCGAGGTCACCGAGCTAGCGGCTATCCCGGACGAACTGCCCGAGGAGTTTTCTCAGGATTCGGGCGGACAAGGCACAGGCTACGGTGTGATCGAGGCGGCCGACTCCGACAGCATCTGGATGGCTGGTCACGAAGCCGACGAGGCCGGTTACCTGCCAGAAGGGGATGTGATGCCGGCGGCGGCCTCCCCTGGAGCCCCCGTGTCAGGTACCTGGAACGCGGCGGACCTGGCCATCGGTTGCTGGGTCGAACTGCAGCTCAAGGGCGAATGGGTGCGTGCCCAGCTGACCTGGGCCAGCCCGCACCGCACGCTGTTCATGTTCATCTCTGGCAAGGGCCTGGCGCACTCCATGTCGCGCCGGACCATGGAACAGTTGCGTACCCGCGGCCTCATGCGCATCGTGTCCGAGCGCCATATGGTGGACAACGCCCTGGACGCCGTGGCCCAGGCTGCTCTGCTCAACGAGCGCAAGCCGGCCAAGCCCTGAGTCGGGTCGGGGCGCCACATTCCGGCCCTCCGGGGCCGCACCGTGAACTCCTACCTAGGATAATGCGGGTTTTACCCGCAGAATTAGAGTCCATGGCCCAATACGTCTTTTCCATGAATCGCCTCGGCAAGATCATTCCGCCGAAGCGTTACATCCTCAAGGACATCTCCCTGTCCTTCTTCCCCGGCGCCAAGATCGGCGTGCTCGGGCTCAACGGCTCGGGCAAGTCCACGTTGCTCAAGATCATGGCTGGCGTCGACAAGGAGTTCGAGGGCGAGGCCATCCCCATGGCCGGCCTGAAGATCGGTTACCTGCCGCAGGAGCCGCAACTGGACCCCAATGAAACCGTGCGCCAGGCCGTTGAAGGCGGCATGGGCGAATCCAAGGCCGCCCAAGCGCGCCTGGAAGAGGTCTACGCGGCCTATGCCGATGAAAACGCCGACTTCGATGCCCTGGCCGCCGAGCAGGCCAAGCTCGAAGCCATCATCGCCACCGCCGGTGACGGAGGCGACCACCAGCTGGAAATTGCCGCCGACGCGCTGCGCCTGCCGCCCTGGGATGCCGTCATTGGCAAGCTCTCTGGCGGCGAAAAGCGCCGCGTGGCCCTGTGCCGCCTGCTGCTGTCCAAGCCCGACATGCTGCTGCTGGACGAGCCGACCAACCACCTGGACGCCGAATCGGTGGACTGGCTGGAGCAGTTCCTGCAGCGTTATTCCGGCACCGTGGTGGCCATCACCCACGATCGCTACTTCCTGGACAACGCGGCTGAATGGATCCTGGAAATGGACCGCGGCTCCGGCATCCCCTGGAAGGGCAACTACTCCAGCTGGCTGGAGCAGAAGGAAAACCGCCTGGTGCAGGAGCAGAAGGGCGAAGAGTCCCGCGCCAAGGCCCTGAAGAAGGAACTGGAATGGGCACGCCAGAACCCCAAGGCGCGCCAGGCCAAGAGCAAGGCCCGTCTGGCCCGCTTCGAGGAACTGTCCGACTTCGAATACCAGAAGCGCAACGAGACGCAGGAAATCTTCATCCCCGTGGCGGATCGCCTGGGCAATGAAGTGATCGAGTTCAAGAACGTCAGCAAGTCCTTCGGCGACCGCCTGCTGATCGACAACCTGAGCTTCAAGGTGCCTGCGGGTGCCATCGTCGGCATCATCGGCCCCAACGGCGCCGGCAAATCGACACTGTTCAAGATGATCGCGGGCAAGGAGAAGCCGGACAGCGGCGAGGTCAAGATCGGCCAGACGGTCAAGATGGCCTTTGTCGACCAGACGCGTGACGATCTGTCGAACGAAAAGACCGTGTGGGAAGACGTGTCCGGCGGACTGGACATCCTCAATGTGGGCAAGTTCCAGATGGCCAGCCGCGCCTACTGCGGCCGGTTCAACTTCAACGGCGGCGACCAGCAAAAGCGCGTCGGCACGCTGTCGGGCGGCGAGCGTGGACGCCTGCACCTGGCCAAGACCCTGATCGCCGGCGGCAACGTGCTGCTGCTGGATGAGCCCTCCAACGACCTGGACGTGGAAACCCTGCGCGCGCTGGAAGATGCGCTGCTGGAGTTCGCCGGCTCGGTCATGGTCATCAGCCACGACCGCTGGTTCCTGGACCGCATCTGTACCCACATCCTGGCCGCCGAAGGCGACAGTCAGTGGACCTTCTTCGACGGCAACTACCAGGAGTACGAGGCCGACAAGAAGAAGCGTCTGGGTGAAGAGGGTGCCAAGCCGCACCGGGTGCGTTTCAAGGCGCTCAAATAAGGTACGAAGGTCCACCGGGTCGATCGCGTTTATCTGGCAGGAAGAACAGCACATGAGTCCACGTCCCCAGGCGGTCATCCGCGGTCCTCAACTGGACGGATTGATCCGCGAGGCCTCGCGTCGCGGTCTGGACATCATGGACGAGGTGCTGCGCCAGACCCGCGATGCCCTGCAACGCCAGATCGACCAGACCCGTGACCTGCTGGCGCGTGATGCCCGCGCCCGCGTGGTGTCCGCCCTGGTGCAGTCCGGGCCGGAGATGCGCTCGCGCTTTCCTCAGGTTCTGCAGCAGGCTTTCGAGCGTGAGCTGGGTGACAGCCCCGCGACGACCACCCTGGACGCAGGGCCGTCCAGCATCAAGTTCGATCAACTCGAACTCATGGACGAGCAGGAAGTCCAGATGCGCATCAGCGCCGTGCGCGGTCTGCAACAGGCTCTGATGGACTCGGAACAGGAGCTGACCGAGCTCAATACCCTGGTCAGCTCCATCCTGGGTTTCGACCAGGTGCGTCCGGAGCGCAATCCTTTCCGTCCAGAGATCTATGTCGAGGCCTTGCAGAGCCTGATCAGCGAGGTGCAGGGCGACAGCGGGGTGCAGACGCAGTGCCGCCAGACCATGGTGCCCTTGCTGGGCAAGAGCCTGCGCCCGGTCTACAAGGAGTTGCTGGCCTATCTCAAGGTGCAGAAGGTGCAGCCCGTGCGTTACGTCATCCAGCGCACAGCAGGGGGCGGGGCCGTTGGGGGCGGTGGTGGCGCGGCAGGCCCGGGGCCTGCTTCGGCGGCTGCTCCCCTTCCTGCTGCCGCGGCCCGTGCGGCGCAGGTCGCCGGGGGCGCTGGCAGCCCGCAGAACACGCTGGTGCAGCAGGTCTATGCCGGCCAGCTGACCGTGCAGCAACTGCATGGCCTCGTCTCGGGGGCGACGCCCGACGCCGACCAGCTGGTGCAGGAAGTCGTCCAGCTCATCATCGCCAGCATCACCGGGGATGAACGCCTTTTGCCGCCGGTGCGCGAACTCATCGGCGGGCTCAAGCCGGCCTTGTTGCAACTCGCGCGCAGCGATCTGCATTTTTTCAGCGACAAAAAGCACCCGGCCCGCCTGCTCCTCGAGGAACTGGCGCAGCACAGCTTTGCCTACGACAGTATCGAGGCCGAGGGTTTTGCCGACTTCATCGCCGACATGCAGCAGGCCCTGGCCCGCCTGGGTCCGGTAACGGGCGCGCCCGAGACCTTCGAGCGGGTGCTGGTCCGGCTGCGCCATATCTGGTCCCAGGCCGAGCAACGCCGCCAGGTGCAGCAACAGGCCGCCGTGCAGGCGCTGCAGCAGGCCGAGAAACGCAACGAGCTGGCGGCCCAGATCGCCGCCCACATCCGCAAGCAGCCCGGTACCGTGCTGGTGCCCGACCTGGTGGTGGACTTCGCCTGTGGCCCCTGGGCCCAAGTCATGGCCCAGGCCCAGATCGAAGGCAAGGTCGACCAGCCCGGTGAACCCGATCACGTGGCCCTGCTCGAAGACCTGTTCTGGAGCGTGCGCCCCGATCAGGCCAAACACCAGCCCGGACAGCTCGTCAAACTGATCCCGCAACTGGTCCAGGGCCTGCGTCAGGGCCTGGAGCACATCCACTATCCGGCGGACCAACTGCAGCAGTTTCTCGAGCAGCTGTTTGCCCTGCATCAGGGCGGCATGGACGGCGTGTCGGCGGCGCGTTTGCACCGGGCTGCACAGCCCGCCAGCAAGACCTGGCTGGCGCCCGAAGAGGCCCGTGACTCGGGTTTCATGGACGATCTGGACGGGCCCGCGCCCGCCGAATCTGCATCTGTCGACTTCCCCAGTACCGAACCCATGGGACTCGTGGACCGGGACACCGATACCGGTCATCCGCCGCTGGAAAGCGGCACTCCGGTCCCCGGCCTGTCGCTGGAACAGCTGCAAGCCGGCAGCTGGATGGAACTGCAGGTCGATGGGCACTGGTTGCGCCTGCAACTGGCCTGGGTCAACGAGCCGGCCACGCTGTGCCTGTTCTCGAGCGCCAGCGGCTCCAACCATTCCATGACGCGACGCATGTTCGACCGGCTGGTGGCACAGGGGCAGTTGCGTGTGGTGGCGCAGGGCCCTGTGGTGGAACGGGCCTTCGACGCCGTGGCCGAACTGGCCATGCGCAACAGCATCTACATGGACATCCAGGCCGATCCGCCGGCCTCTTGAGATTGTGTTTCAGCCGCGCTGCAGCCGCTCACGCACCATGCTGATGTGCTGGCGCAGCGCGTACAACTCGTCGGCGTAGGACAGGGGCACCTTGACGCGGCCGACCCGCGTTTCCAGCGTGTTCAGTTCTTCCTGCAGATCGGCGCGTGCGCTCGGGTTGAGCTGCAGACGTTCTTCGATCTGGCGCAGCTGGCCGTACCAGCGGAACACACGTGAGCGCACCCGGAACTCGTAGAGCGGCGGTAGCACCCGGCTCAAGGGCAGCAGGATGGCGACGATGATGCCCAGGGCCAGCCACATGCGCTCCATCAGATTGGCCAGCGTGTAGGGCAGGTAGCGCTGCAACAGCGGCACACCGTTTTTCAGCGTGCGCTCGGCTTCTTCTGCCAGCGGGTGTTCGGTGTTGGCAATATGTGGAAACTCACGTGCGCGATTGAACCAGCCAGGGCTGCCGTGCAGCTTGAGCGAAGCCTGCGAGAACAGCTGCAGCAGCGCCGGGTGCACGTCGGTGGTGGCCAGCAGGGTGGTGGTAGTGGCGATCAGACGTATGTCCTGTGCCGGGACATTGTTTGCCAGGTCCACCACGCCGCGCGGCAACGTGACCGGGGTGAGGAAGGGAAAACGCCGAGCATAGGCCTCGCTCTGAGGAAAGTCCATGAGTTGGATGCCCGGCGTCTGCAACAACATCTGCACCATCAGCGCCTCGGGGGCCGAGGCCAGTACCAATGCATCCAGTTGACCGTTCAGCAAGGCGGCCACCGCCGGGGTCTGGCGCAGGCGTGACAGGGTCATGCTGCGTTTGTCGATGCGGTTGGCCTCGAACAGCTTGTCCATCAGGCTGGGGACGCCGCTGCCTTCGCTGCCCATATTGATGCGCAGGCCCTTGAGGTCCGCCAGGCTGTGCAGTGTGGCGTCACGCCGCACCTTGCTGGCCGCGTCCGTGCGATAGAACAGCCAGACCGGCTCCAGAAAGAGGCTGCCCAGGGATTCGAGGTCGTCATCTTCCGCCGCCGTGTCGCCGCCACCGCCCTGCACGAAGCCCATATCGACCTTGCCCTCCTGCAAGAGGCGCAGGTTCTCTGCCGCGCCCTGGCTGCTGTGCAGTTCGACCTGGATGCCATGCCGGGACAGCTCGCGGGCGTAGCGCTTGCCGAACTCCGCATAGGCGCTTTGATCTGGTCCGGTGGCCAGCGTGATCTTGCGCGGGGGCATCGGGTCCAGCCACCAGTAGGCCAGCGCCAGCAGGAGCAGCGCCAGGGCGATGAAGGGGCCGGCCGTGACCAGCAGGTCGCGCAGCGAAAGCAGGGTGTGGCGTATGACTTTGGGCATGGGTTCGATCAGGAGGGGGCCAGTTCAGTGGCGGCCGGCCAGGTCTGGCCGGCCAGACGCAGGCTGCGTGCGGCCATCACCGCGTTGACGACAGCGCGTGCCGTGGCCTCGGCCGCCAATGTGGCGAGCAGCAGCATGTCGGCGTTCTTGCCGCTGGCTCCCGTGCCCAGCGCAAACAGCGTGTCGCCATCGAGCATGGTGTGCACGGGATTGATGCTACGGGCCAGACCATCGTGCGCGACCTGGGCCAGGCGCTGGGCCTGTGGCTTGGTCAACACTGCGTCGGTGGCGATCACGCCAATGGTGGTGTTGTTGCCGGCCAGCAGGTGTTGCGGCAGATGCCCGGCCAGCAGCGCGTTGCGGGTGTTTTGCAGGCCGTGCCCATCGGCCGTGCGGGCGCCGGCGATCACCTGTCCCGTGGCCGGCTCCAGCACGTCGCCCACGGCATTACAGACCACCAGCGCGCCCACGGTGAAACCGCTGGCGCTGACCGAGGCCGTGCCCACACCGCCTTTCATGGCGCGTGCCATGCCCAGCATCTTGCCCACCAGCGCGCCGCTGCCCGCGCCCACATTGCCCTGCGCCGGCGTGCTGCGGCTGGCGGCCACACAGGCCCGGTGGCCGGACGAGGCATCGGGGCGGAGGCGCCCGTCGCCCACGCCCAGGTCGAACACCACCGCCGCCGGCACGATGGGCACCAGGCCATGCCCTGTGTCCAGTCCGATGTCGTTTTCCTCCAGCCAGCGCATCACGCCACCGGCCGCGTCCAGGCCCCAGGCGCTGCCGCCTGCCAGCAGCACGGCATGCACGTGCGGCACCAGGTTGCCGGGGTGCAGCAGATCGGTTTCGCGCGTGCCGGGGGCGGCGCCGCGCACGTCCACACCGCCGACGGCCCCGCCGCGTGCGATCACTACACTGCAGCCAGTGGGACGGCGCGGGTCGGAGTCATGACCGACTTCGATGCCGGTCACGTCGGTGATGGCGCCCGGGTAGGGCAGGGTAGGGGTGCTCATGGCACCGATTATGCGCAGCGCGGATGAGACCTGTGCCAGTCAGTCGACCACCTGGATGCGCACGGGTGCCACGCCGGCGTTGATGCTGGCGATGGTCTTGAAGGCCGAGCTGGAGAGGTCGATGATGCGGCCTTTCACGAAAGGCCCGCGGTCGTTCACACGCACCAGCACGCTCTTGCCGTTTTCCGTGTTGGTGACCTTGAGTCGCGTGCCGAAAGGCAGGGTGCGGTGCGCGGCTGTCAGCTTGGCCTGGTCGAAGCGTTCGCCGTTGGCCGTCTTGCGACCGTGGAATTCATTGCCGTAAAAAGAGGCTTGGCCTGACTCGCTGTGACCGCTGGCCACGCTGCCGCCGGATTTGGGCGTGCTGCTGCAAGCGGCCAGCATCAGCAGCGCCAGGGCACACAGCCCCGATGCCAACCATCGGGCAGGGTGTGCGTGGAGTTCATGGCGCAGGGCGGCGACAGTCATGCACTTCACTATAGCGACTGGCCTGGCCCAGACAGCGCGCTCAGGGTCGGGCTGTTGCCAGCGTGCCGCAGTCTGTCGATGGAAGGTCATGTACCCCGATGGGTGGTCACGAAGCAGACAGGCGTGACAGGGCAGATGGATTTTCATATACTGTACATACATACAGTTATGAGCGACGTGATTGCATCAGAACAGGCGGCCACCATGAGCGAATTCAAGATCCCTCTGCAGTCCCTCAAGGGCCGGGGCGCTGCCACGCGCAACGCGCATCGCTTCGAGAAGGATGTGCGCTCGGCCTTCGACGATGGCTGGTCAACCTGGGACGAGGCCCTGGCAGAGGATGCGCCCCGACGGCCGACGGAAGTGCGCTGGGAGGATGCGCGCAGCGCGCTGGTGCGCAACGACTCACCCGACATCGCCTTCGACCTCTCCATCAACCCCTACCGCGGCTGTGAGCATGGATGCAGCTACTGTTATGCGCGGCCTTCGCACAGTTACCTGGGCCTGTCACCGGGACTGGACTTCGAACGCATCATCATCGCCAAGCGCGGCTTGGCCCAGCGATTGCGCGAGGAGATCACGCGCCCGGCCTACCGGCCCGGCCACATCGCCATCGGGACCGTCACCGATTGCTACCAGCCCGTCGAGCGCGAGCTGAAGATCACCCGTTCGCTGATCGAGGTGCTGCGCAATGCGCGCCATCCCTTTGCCCTGGTCAGCAAGTCCAGCGGCGTGGAGCGTGACCTGGACCTCATTGCGCCCATGGCGGCAGACCGGCTGGCCGCGGTCTACATCACCATCACCACGCTGGACGGTGAACTCGCACGCCAGCTGGAACCGCGTGCGGCCTCGCCCCAGCGTCGTCTGCGCACCATCCGCACCCTGGCCGAGGCCGGGGTGCCTGTGGGCGTGAGCGTGGCCCCGCAGATTCCTTTCATCAACGAAGACATGGAACAGGTGCTGGAGGCCGCGGCGCAGGCCGGTGCCAGGAGCGCCTTCTACACTGTGTTACGCCTGCCATGGGAACTCAATGAGGTGTTCCGGCAGTGGCTGGCCTTGCACTACCCGCAACGCGCCGCGCGCGTGATGGCTCGCATCCAGGATATGCGTGGCGGCAAGGACTATGACAGCGACTACGCCACGCGCATGACAGGCAGCGGCACCTGGGCCGCGCTGATCCACCAACGTTTTCACAAGGCCTGCGCCCGGCTCGGCCTGAACCGCGAGCGCATCGAGCTCGATCTTTCGCAGTTTCGCCCCGGCCTGGCCGAGGGACAAGGCAGCCTGTTCTAGGCCCTGTCCAGGCTAGAGGGATGCGCGTCCTAGTTCGCGGGCTCGATCGTGAGCACCGTGTAGGCGCCCTTGATCTGGTCGGCGGTGAAGCGAACCTTGTCACCTGCTTTGACCTTGTCCAGCAGCGCGACATCCTGTACCTGGAACACCATGGTCATGGGGCCCATGTCCAAGTTGGGAATCTCGCCGTGCCTGAGCGTGATCTTCTTCGCCGATTTGTCGACGGTGCGTACGAGAGCTTCAACCAGGGGCAGAGCCGCCTTGGTCGCGACCGGTGCGCCCTTGGCTTCGTGGCCGTGCGGCGCGCCCGTTTCGTGGGCCTGGGCGGCAGTGATGCTGGAAAGCAGCAGGGAAAAGGCAATCAGTGAAAACTTGTTCATGGCAGTTCCGGAAGCAGAATGGGTTGAATTATCGGTAGGACTGAAAGACGCTGGCCGTTGTATCGCGTCGCACCAGAAGCACGTCGTAAGGGGCCTTGTGGCCGCGGTATTCGGGGCCGCCCATGCCGGGCGAGCCCACGGGCATGCCCGGTACAGCCAGTCCGACGGCGGCCGGCTTCTCCTTGAGCAGGCGCCGGATCTCGCGCGCGGGCACATGGCCCTCCAGCAGGTAGCTGCCGATCAGCCCGGTATGGCAGGAGCCGTAACGGTCGGCCAGACCCAGGCGCAGTCGCTGCTCGCGCTTGACGGTCTCGCTCACGTCGTGCGTCTTCACGTCAAAGCCGTTGGCCTGGAGATGCGCTACCCAGTCGTGACAGCAGCCGCAGGTCGGTGTTTTCCAGACTTCGATCAGCGGGCGGCCGGGCGCTGCGAGCGCGAGGCCAGCCAGCATCGTGGTGGCCATGGCGGTGGCGGTATGGAGGAGATGGCGTCGTTGCATGGTGTGCTCCTTCAGCGAACGGTGATGGTGCCCTTCATGCCGGCCTGGAAGTGGCCAGCGATGAGACAGGCGAACTCGAACTCGCCGGCGCGGTTGAAGGTCCAGACGATTTCGCCCGTCTTGCCTGCTGCGACGTGCACCATGTGCGCCTCGTCGTGTTCCATGTCCGGGTGCTTGAGCATCACGGCCGCGTGCGCCTCCAGCGCCTGGCGTGTGCCCAGCACGAGCTCGTGTTGCAGTTTGCCGGTGTTGCGCACACGCAGGCGTACGGTATCGCCTTGCCGCACCTCGATGCGGTCCGGGCTGAAGCGCATGGCGTCGGTCATGGTGAGCGTGATGGTGCGCTGCGCCCGCTTCGCGTCGCCGGCTATGCCCCAGTCCTGCTGTTCGGCGACCGCCGCCGGATGAGCGGCGGCGCCGCTGCCATGGGCCCAGGCGGGAGAAGCTGCCACCAGGGTGGCGCCCAGAAGTAAGGTAATGATGTTCATGGTGGTTCAGTGGTGTTGTGAGTGTGCGTCGGGTTTGACGGCCTTGAGTTCGACAGCGGGCTGGCCGCTGTCGGGCGTGGCGGCCGCTGGCGCGGCAGCGGGGGCCGGCGCGGGGCCTGTCCATTCCCAGGCCTGCGTGCCGGCCGGTTGCGCGTACCAGCCCGGGTCGCTGTAGTCACCGGGTTTCTGGTTCTTGCGCACCTTGAGCGTGGTGAACATGCCGCCCATCTCCAGCGGGCCATAGGGGCCGGTACCGGTCATCATGGGCAGGGTGTTTTCGGGCAGCGGCATTTCCATCTCGCCCATGTCGGCCATGCCGCGCTCGCCCATGACCATGTAGTCCGGCACCAGCTTCTGGATCTTGCCGACCAGGCCGCGGTGGTCCACGCCGATCATGGTGGGCACGGCGTGGCCCATGGGGTTCATGGTGTGGTGGCTCTTGTGGCAGTGGAAAGCCCAGTCCCCTTCCTCGTCGGCGATGAATTCGAACTGCCGCATCTGGCCCACGCCGATGTCGGTGGTGACCTCGGGCACCCGAGCGCCCAGGGGCCAGGGCCCGCCATCGCTGCCGGTCACCACGAACTCGTGGCCGTGCAGGTGCATGGGGTGGTTGGTCATGGTGAGGTTGCCCACACGCACGCGCACCTTGTCACCCAGGCGTACGTTCAGGCTGGCGATGCCGGGGAAGGCGCGGCTGTTCCAGGTCCAGAGGTTGAAGTCCAGCATGGTGTTGATCTTCGGTGTCGCGCTGCCGGGCTCGATGTCAAAGGCATTGAGCAGGAAGCAGAAATCGCGCTGTACATCACCGATCAACGGGTGCTTCGTCTTGGGGTGCGTGACCCACAAGCCCATCATGCCCATGGCCATCTGCGTCATCTCGTCCGCGTGCGGGTGGTACATGAAGGTGCCGGGCCGGCGCGCCATGAACTCGTAGACGAAGGTCTTGCCCGGTTCGATGGCCGGCTGCGTGAGGCCGCTGACCCCGTCCATGCCGCTGGGCAGGCGCTGGCCATGCCAGTGCACCGAGGTGTGCTCGGGCAGCTTGTTGGTGACAAAGATGCGCACGCGGTCACCTTCCACCACCTCGATGGTGGGGCCCGGGCTCTGGCCGTTGTAGCCCCAGAGATGCGCTTTCATGCCCGGGGCGATCTCGCGCACCACGGGTTCGGCCACGAGATGAAACTCCTTGACGCCCTGGTTCATGCGCCAGGGCAGGGTCCAGCCGTTGAGCGTGACGACAGGGTTGTAGGGGCGGCCGGTGGGCGGGACCAGCGGCGGTGCGGTGTCGGGTGTGTCCATCAGCACCGGTTCGGGCAGCGCGGCCATGGCCACCTTGCTGACCGAGGCGGCGGCCACCGCCGTCATGGCGGCGCCGGCGAAGAAGTTGCGTCGTTTCATGTTCATGTTCAATGCCCTCCTGAAGAGGCAGCAACGGCGGGCGTCGATGTCCCGCGCAGCGCGCTCAAGGCGCCAGGCGAGGTGGCAGTCAGGGTGAGTTGCAGATCGGCGTCGGCCAGCCAGAAGTCGCGCTGCGCTTCCAGGGCCTGGTTCACCGCGACGCTTTGCACGCGCATCTCGCCCAACAGGTCCCAGACGCTGGAGAGCATGCCGTTGTAGCGCAGCAGCGTCTCGTCACTGATGAAACGACGCAGCGGCACCACTTCCTCGCGGTAATGACGCACCAGGTCCCAGGCGGTGCGCCAGCCGTGATAGGCCTCGCGCGCCTCACTGCGCGCCTGTACGGCGACGCTGCGCACGCGCACGGCAGATTGCAGGTAGATCGCCTCGGCGCGTGCATTGCGTGCGCCACCCCAGTCGAAGATCGGCAGCGGCAGTTCCAGCTCCCAGCCGTGCTTCTGTTCCCGTTCACCGGTACCGTCCACGGTGCTGCTGTGTTTGTAGGCCAGTGTCAACCCGTCCAGGTAACCTGCGGTCTTCACCATGCCCAGCGAGTCGGCGACATAGGTGGTCTCGGCCACGGCAGATCGCACGTCCAGCCGTTCACGCAGCGCGCGTGCTTCGACGTCGGTGAGCGCCTGCGCCTGCGCCTGCGCAGGCGGCTCGGGCAGTCGCGCGGCGAGTGTGTATTGCGCCTGGGTGCCCCACAGGCCCAGCAGGCGAGTGAGTTTTTCCCGGTCGGCAAAGGCGCGTTGCTGCGCGCGCGCGAGCTGTGCCGCGGCATCGGCCAGGTAGACCTGCTCACGGGCCTGCTGGAGCTTGCTGAAGTTGCCCACGCGTGTCATGCGGCGCGCGAGTTCGGCACCGGCCTCGGCAGCTTCCTTCACGTCGGCAAGGTACTGAAGGCTCTGCTGTGCGGCGACGGCGTTGATCCAGGCCTTGCGCACCTCGGTGGCCAGGCGCGCAATGTCCTGCGCGGCCTGCAGTTTGGCCAGCTCGTGCTGGCGGTTCTGCCACTGGCTCTTCCAGGGCAGGAAGAGCAGGCCCACCAGATCGAAACGCAGCGCGCGCTCGATCTCGCGCTTGTCGCCTTCGGCCAGCTCGGCGATGGAGAAGTGCGGGTTGGGCACGCGGCCGGCCTGCACACGTAGGGCGTCGCTGAGGTCCAGCGTGACCAGCGCCTGCTGCAGGGCGGGGCTGTTGAGCAGGGCGATGCGCACGGCGTTTTCGTCGCTGAGCGGTTGCTTGAGCAGTTCGGCTACTGCTGCTTCGTTGTCCGGGTCATTGCGGCGCAGCGTGATGGGCACGCCCGCCGTGCGGCCTTCGGTAAGCTGCTGCACATCGGCGAGGTTTTGCTCAGGGGCCAGGGTGGTGCAACCGGCCAGGAGCATGGCCAGGGCCAGCGCGCCGCGCTGCATGAAATGGGGCTTCATCGCTGTGGCTCCTGTGCTGGTTGGGGCGCAACGGGCTGCTGCGACCTTTCTGCCTTCAGGATGTCAATGTGCCCGCGCCGGTACAGGCCTACGCGGGCGTTGGCGGCTTTCCAGTCTTCGCCTTCGGCGGCCAGGCCGCTCGCACCTGTTGGGGCCAGAGGGGTGTAGCGCACCGGCGGCACATTGGCCGAAGGGGTGACGGCTGCCGCCGCCTCTTGCTGCACGGTCTGGGTGTTCCCCCATAAGGGGCTCCAGAGCGCCAGCAGCGTCAAAAAATGCTTCATGAATGACTCCTGCACAACCTGAAAAACAGGGTTTGCGCCGCCTTCGTCCGGGCCTGGACAAAAGCGGACGCACCTAGGGTGTGAGGGTCAGGAAATGGGCGGCTTGAAGCCGGGCGCGCGTTCGGCGCTGGCGTGCAGGACCGCATGCGTGTGCGGTGCGGCCGTGGGCAGTGCCGCCGCGGTGATCAGGGGGAGCAAGCCGGTCAATGCCACCGAGTGGCAGATCTGGCAGACCGTGCAACTGCTGCAGTCACCACCAGCATGGCTGTTATTTCCTTCGCCCGCCGGGGCCGTGTGGGCGTCACCCGCATGTTCGTGGCAAGGTTGCGCTTCATGCCGTTCATGGGACATGGTTTCAGCGGCGTGCACACTGATCAGCGCGGACGACATCCTTTCCATGGCATCGCCGACCCAGACGCGCAAAGGCAGCAGGGCGATCATGAGGGCGAGCAGCAGGACGCGCATGGCCTGAATGATACAACTGCGGACAGAAAGTTCCCGACGCCTGGTTCAGCGGGCCAGGAGCGTTGAGGCAAGCAGGCGCTCGAGTTCTGCGGCCGGTACCGGTCGCGAGTACAGAAAACCCTGGGCGGCGTCGCAGCCGAAGGATTGGAGCTGGTCACGCATGTCCTCGGTTTCCACGCCTTCGGCGATGGTCTGGAGGTTCAGGCTGTGCGCCATCTGGATGATGGCGCGCACGATGGCGGCATCGTCGGGGTCGGTGGCCAGGTCGCGTACAAAACTCTGGTCGATCTTGAGCTTGTCGATGTCCAGGCGCTTCAGATAGGACAGGCTGGAGTAGCCGGTGCCGAAGTCGTCGATCGCCAGTGTTACGCCCAGTTGCTTGAGCTGGTGCACGCTGGTGAGCACGCTCTCGACGTTCTGTAGCAGGATGGACTCGGTCAGTTCCAGCTCCAGCAGGGCCGGTGCCAGGCCCGACTCGGCCAGCGCGCGCTCCACCGACTGTTCCACATTGCCGCGCTTGAACTGGATGGCCGAGAGGTTGACCGACATGGACAGCGCCGGCAGGCCGGCCTGCTGCCACAACACGGCCTGCCGGCAGGCCTGGCGCAGGACCCAGTCGCCCATGGGGACGATCAGCCCGCTTTCTTCGGCCACGCCGATGAAACGGCCGGGCGCCACCAGGCCCAGTTCCGGGTGTGCCCAGCGGATCAGCGCTTCGACACCGATGATGCGGCCGCTGCTCAGTTCATATTGCGGCTGGTAATGCAGCAGGAATTCCTCGCGCTCGAGTGCGCGGCGCAGTCCATTGCGCATCAGCAGATGCTCGCCGGCTTCCGCATCCATGGTGGGATCGAAAAAGTGCCAGGCATTGCGTCCGGACTCCTTGGAGCGGTACATGGCCAGGTCGGCTTTTTTGCGCAGGGTGTCGAAGTCGCGCCCGTCGTCCGGTGCGATGGCCACCCCGATCGAGGCCGAGGACGAGGCTTCATGGCCGCTCAGTGTTATGGGCTCCTGCAGCCGTTCCATGATCTTGATCGCTATGGCCGCGACGACTTCGGTGTCGGTCAGTTCGCCCAGCACGACCAGAAACTCGTCACCCCCCTGGCGGCTGATGGTGTCGCTGTCGCGCACGCAGCCCCGCAGGCGCCGGGCCACTTCCTTGAGGAATTCGTCGCCAGCCGCATGACCCAGGGTGTCATTGATGTTCTTGAAGTTGTCCAGGTCCAGATAGATCAGCCCCACCTTGTGGTGCGTGCGCTCGGCCTGCGCCAGGGCCTGAGTGAAGCGGTCCTGGACGAGCAGCCGGTTGGGCAGGCCGGTCAGCGCGTCGTGGTAGGCTAGGTATTCGATGCGCTGTTCGGCGGTTTTGCGGTCGGTGATGTCCGAACCGATGCCACGGTAGCCCGTGAAGATGCCCTGCTCATCGAACATGGGCACACCGCTGATCGTGAAGGTGCGCAGATCGCCGCTGACGGCGCGCACCTGGTAGACGAAGTCACGGAAGGGTTCGTGGCGCCTGAGCATGGCGCGGTGCTCCTCCCACTGCGCATCGCTGAGGCCGACGATGGGCATTTCCCAGCGCGTCCAGCCCAGGTAGGTGTCGACGCCGGTCTTGTCCAGCCCGCGGGACATGAGGGAGAAGCGAAAGTCCTTGTCCTGCTCCCAGTACCAGTCGGTCGACATCTCGGCCAGACTGCGAAAGCGCGTCTCGCTTTCCTGCAAGGTATGGCGTTGCTGGTCCAGGTCCTCGACCATGTTGTTGAAGGCCTGGACCAGGGTGCCGATCTCGTTCCTGCTGTGCAGCGCCAGACGGCGTTTGGCGCCTCGTTTGTGCGGGAGTTCGCGCACGTGACGGGTCAGCGTCGCGAGGGGCTGCAGCGCCTGGCGCATCACCAGCCAGATCAGACCGACCACCACCAGCGTGCCGCCGGCGATGCCCATCAGCAGATAACGGCGGGCCTCGACCAGGGGTTCCTCGGCTTCGGACAGGGGCAGATTGACACCCAGCACCCAGGGCGCCATGCGCAACTGCTTCAGGCTGCTCACCACTTCGACGCCATAGGAGGTGGTGGTCGTGCCGCTGCCTTCGAAACCCTCGATGGCCCGATCCACCAGGGCGTTGGTTCCCGGCGGGGCTATGGGCTTGAGGATGCGCTCCGGATTGCGGTGGGAGATGAAGATCCGGTTTTTGGTGAAAAGTGAGACATACCCCTCCCGGCCGAGCCTGAATTCCTTGAGGCCGGACAGCAGGCCGTGGCCTGTCAGCTCGATGCTGCCGAACAGGTAGCCCGCTATGCTGCCCTCTGTGTCGAAGAACGGTACGCAGATGGTGATGGCCGGCCGTCCCTGCGCCCGCAGTGAGGCAAAGGGCCCCGACATATAGGGCTTGAGCGTTTCGCGGACGGCCTTGAAAACGGGCAAGCCGGACAGATCGCGTCCCCGTCTGCCGGGCAGGTAGGGGGATTCTGCAATGACCCGCCCCTGTTCAGAGATCAGAAGCAGGCCGTTGTTGAAGATGGATTGCAAGGCGGATTGACGGTCCAGGAAAGCCTGCGCCTGCTGCGCGCTGCTCAGGGTCTGGGGCGACACTTGCCGGGCGGCTGCCTCCAGCAATTGCTGACTCAGGCTGAGCTTGTCGTCGATGGCGTTGGCCAGGGTGCTGGCCAGCACGTACTGCTGCTGGTAGAGGTTTTGGCGGAAATTCTGGTCGAAGTGGCGCAGCGTCAGCCAGGTGAGCAGGCCGGCAAAACTGACGAAGAGCAGGGCCACCGCAAGCACCACCCGGGTCTTGAGGCTGGACTGGTGAAACAGCGGCAGACGCATGGCCTATATATACCGCGATTTCCGTGCCAAAGCGCTACGGTCTGACGCCGGGGGCCTCCAAGGGCAGGTTTCTGGCGCGTTGAGCGAGAAAAAGTTCCAGTTCCACGAGTTCCTGGGCGCCCAGTGGCCAGGCCTGGGCGCGCACGCCGCTCAGACAGTTGCGCAGGCGGCGCTGCAGGGAACCCAGGCCCTGCCACTCGAGCCGGTACTGCGGGTAGCTGGTGGGATGGCCTTGCGGGATGGTCGTGCCGCCCAGGCGCTGGCCCCAGCGCTGGTCATGGCAGTGCGCGCAGGAGAGGTCGAGTTGCCCCAGGCGCTGCACATACAGCTGGCGACCGCGTTCGACGTGAGGTTGCAGCCGCGCATCCGCGGGCGGGGTGATGGGCATGCCGCGTGACTGCAGGGCTACCAGGCTTTCCAGGGCCAGCAGTTCCTCGCTCTCCAGCTTCCAGGGCGTGGCCAGCTGCTGCGACTGCCGGCAGCGGTTGATGCGCTGGGCCAGGTTGACGGGGCCCTGCGTGGACGTGTCGAAGGCCGGGTAGCGCACCGCCACCCCGCGCAGACTGGTGACCTCGCCATGGCAACTGGCGCAGGACTTGTTGCTGGCACCGGCGCTTTGCTGCCACAGGCTCGCCCCCTGCTGGACCCAGAGCATGGCCGGGTTGCGCGTATCGTCGCGCTGCATGGCCTGTACGTTCGGGCCCATGAACTCGAAGTCGGAGCGGCGTTGGGCGTCCGGTATCTGCGCGTGCAAGGCCGACGCGAGCAGTGGCGCCAGCAGCAGTGCGCTGTGCCGCTTCATGCGACGCTGATCGTCACGCTCTCGCTGTGACGGAAGCCCTGCTCGCCTTCCCAGCTGAAACGCAGCGTGCCGCTGGCCGTGGCCACCGTGCAAAAGGCAATCAGCGGGTTGGCTGCGACGGCCGTGGACAGCTCGGCGCTGAACACCAGCTCATCGTTGTAGTGGCAGCTGAAGCGCTCGATGATATTGCGCGGCAGGCGTTGCCCGTCGGCGCCCGGCCGAAAGCCGGACTCCATCGCGTGGCCGATGATGGTGCTGATCTCGATGACTTCGCCGGGGCGTGCCGTGCGCGGCACCTTGATGAGGGTGCGTGTGCTCATTCCGGCTCCTCGATGCAGGCCGCCAGCGTGACGATGACGTCCACCGTGTGCTGCCAGTAGCTGCCGTCGCTCAGGCGCGCCACAGCGGCAAGCTTCTGCGTGGTGGCCAGGCGGATGCGCGTGGCCACGCTGGCGCGGCCGGCGCGCGGCCCCAGCGTGAAGCGCACCACGTCGGCCTGGGGATTTTTCTGGTTGAAGACGGCGATGGCCACCACATGGTCGGCCGGTGTCATGGGGCTGTCCACGCTGACGCTGACGGGGACGGTGTTGCCGTTGTCCACCAGCGAGGCGATGTCCAGTTTCACCCGTCCGTTTCGCACCGTCGCGCCGCCGGTCCAGGCGCGGATGGCCTCTTCGAGCTGATCGCCCGCGTGCGCCGGGCGCAGCAGCAGCCAGCCGCCCAGGCCCGCGCCGGCATGCAGCAGCTGGCGACGTGTGGTTGGGGGGGTACTCATCTCATTCACTCAGGGTCACCAGGTAGGCGACCACGTCCTCGATCTGCTGGGCGCTGAGCAGGGGCTTGCCCTGCCAGGCCAGGCCTACGCGCGTGAGGCCTTCGGTGCGATAGTAGGCCGGCATGATGCTGTCGGGGTTGAGCCGGCGCGGGTCCACCAGGCGCAGGCGCAGCTGGTCTGCGCTCCAGCGTTTGCCAGCACCGGCCAGGTCGGGCGCCAGATTGCCCTGGAAGCGCTCCTCCGGGATAGGTCCGCTGTGACACAAGAGGCACAGGCCCGTCTGGCGGCTGGCGACGATGGCGCGCCCGCGGGTGGCATCACCCACGGCGCCTTCCAGCGCTTCGGGGATGCCGCCACCCACCACGCTCACGGCGCCCGCCACCAGGGGCAGGGCCAGGGCCGTGGCGGTCGCGAGCCGGCGCAACATCATGCCCGCCGCAGGTCCTGTTCCTTGATCGGCAGATCGCGGATGCGTTTGCCGGTGGCCGCGAAGATGGCGTTGAGCACGGCGGGCGCGGCCACGGCGATGGTGGGTTCACCGACGCCGCCCCAGAAGCCGCCCGAGGGGACCACCAGCGTCTCCACCGGCGGCATGTCGGCCAGGCGCATCACGGGGTAGGTGTCGAAGTTCCTCTGCTCCACCGCGCCGTCCTTGACGGTGATCTCGCCATACAGTGCGGCCGACAGGCCATAGACGAAGGAGCCTTCCACCTGCGCCTCGATCTGCTGCGGATTCACCGCATGGCCCGGATCGGTGGCCGCGACGATGCGGTGGATCTTGAGCTTGCCCTCGGCACTCACCGAGACCTCGGCGCAGGCGGCCACATAACTGCCGAAGCCCATGGTCTGTGCCAGGCCTCTGAACACGCCGGGCGGAGCCGGTTTGTCCCAGCCCACGCGTTCGGCCACGGCATTGAGTACGGCCAGGTGCTTGGGATGCTTGTCCATGAGCTTGCGGCGCAGGGCCAGCGGGTCCTGGCCCGTGGCGTGCGCAATCTCGTCGATGAAGGACTCCAGGTAGATGGTGTTCTGGTTCAGGTTCACCCCGCGCCAGAAACCGGCTGGCACATGCGGGTTGCGCATGGCGTGGTCGATCAGCAGGTTGGGGAAGCTGTACCCGATCGACCCCTCGGGGCCTCCGGGGTTCAGGCCCTGGTAGACCACCATGTCCTTGCCGTCGCGCAGGGTCTGCGGTGCCACCGTGGCCAGGATGGACTGACCCGAAATGCGCATGTGCAGGCCGGTGACATTGCCCTGCGCGTCCAGGCCGGCGCTCAGCTTGGCGCTGGTGATCGGGTGGTAGGAGCCGTGCTGCATGTCTTCTTCACGCGTCCAGATCAGCTTGATGGGCGTGCCCGGCATGGTCTTGGCGAGCAACACGGCCTGCGTGACGAAATCGCTGCGCCCGCGCCGGCCAAAACCACCACCCAAGTAGAGCTTGTAGACCTCGCACTGGCTTTGCGGCAGGCCGGCGGCTTCGGAGGCAGCGGCCAGCGCGGCCTCGCCGTTCTGTGTGGGCACCCAAACGTCGCAACGCTCAGCCGTCCAGCGCGCCGTTGCATTCATGGGCTCCATGGTGGCGTGGTTCTGGTGGGGGTAGCGGTAGATCGCCTCGATCCGGCGCGGCGCGGCGCTGATGGCAGCGGCCGCGTCGCCGTTGCTGTTGCCCACCGAGGTGGCTGGTGCCGAGAGATCCAGGCCGCTCTGCACCATGGTGGCGATGTCGGCTTGCGAGACCGCGGCGTTGGGGCCGTAGTCCCATTCAATGACCAGCGCATCCAGCGCGGTCTTGGCAGCCCACCAGGTGGTGGCCACCACGGCCACGGCGCTTTCACCGACCTTCACCACCTTCTTCACGCCGGAACGACGCATGACCGGCGCGGCGTTGAAGCTCTTGACCTTGCCGCCGAAGACCGGGCAGTCCTTGATGGCTGCGTTGAGCATGCCGGGCAGGGTCAGGTCGATGCCGTAGTCCTGCGCGCCCGTGGTCTTCTTGAAGGTGTCGAGCCGCGCCATGCGCTGGCCCGCGATCTTCCAGGTCGACGGATCCTTGAGCACGATGCCGGCTGCATCCGGTGGCGTCAGGTGACCGGCGGCGGCGGCCACACGGCCATAGGTGGTCTTGCGGCCCGTGGGTGTGTGCGTGATCACCCCCGCGGCCACACTGCACTCGGCCGCGGGCACGCTCCAGGCGTTGGCAGCCGCCTGCACGAGCATGACGCGCGCAGTGGCGCCGCCCTTGCGCACGTAGTCGTGCGATTCGCGGATGCCGCGGCTGCCGCCGGTGGAGAAGTTGCCCCAGACGCGTTTGCGCGCCAGGTTCTGGCCCGGGGTCGGGTATTCGGTGGTCACGCGCGCCCAGTTGCATTCCAGTTCCTCGGCCACCAGCTGGGCCAGGCCCGTCAGCGTGCCCTGGCCCATCTCGGAGCGGGCGATGCGGATCACCACCGTGTCATCGGGTTTGATCACCACCCAGGCATTGATCTCGGGCGGGGCATTGGCGGCCTGCGCCAGCGGCACATGAAAACTCACCATCAGGCCGCCCGCAGTGGCGGCTGCGCTGGCCAGGAAGCCGCGGCGCGAGAGTTCGGGGTTCAGGGCCAGTGTGTTCATGCAGCGCTCCCGTCGATGTGCTTGATGTCGAGGCCGGCGCTCTTCTTGCTACCGCCCTGGGCCACGACCTTGATGGCGGCGCGCACGCGGTTGTAGGTGCCGCAGCGGCAGATGTTGGTGACCGCCGCATCGATGTCGGCGTCCGTGGGCTTGGGGTTGGTCTTGAGCAGGGCGGAGACCGCCATGATCATGCCGCTCTGGCAGAAGCCGCACTGCGGCACGTCCAGGGCCTGCCAGGCGCGTTGCACCGGGTGCGTTCCATTGCGCGACAGGCCCTCGATGGTCACGATCTTCTGGCTGTCCTTGAGCGCGCGCGCCGGCATCACGCAGCTGCGCACCGCGGCGCCGTCGATGTGCACGGTGCATGCGCCGCACTGGGCGATGCCGCAACCGTACTTGGTGCCCGTCAGGTCCAGCTGTTCACGCAGCACCCACAGCAAAGGGGTATCGGCCGCGGCATCGAATTCGCGGTCCTTGCCGTTGACATTGAGTTTCGCCATCGTGTGTCTCCTCAAAGGTGTGGCGTAGCGGGCCGGGTGATGCCGGTCCATGGGCTTTTATAAAGGATTTCCGAGACGAGCGCACGCGCGCCCAGCGTGTCTCGCCGGGCGCGCGCTTGAGGGTTTACCCGGGTGAGGCCTGGGTCTCAGGCCGGCAACTGCTGTGCGGCCTTGTCCAGCCAGAGCTGCAGGCTGTCGAAAAGATCCTGCTGGCTGAAGGAGCAGCTTTCTTCGGCGAACAGTGCGCTGGACTCCAGCCGGTCCAGCAGGTTGTGCAGCACTTCGGTGTAGCGCGGGGGCAGGGCGGCCAGCAGTGCGGTGTGGGCGCGCGCCTGCCGGCTGAAGAGTGCCGGGCTGCTGCCCCCTGCACGCAGCGTGTCGAACTCGGCTTGCAGCGGGGCCAGAAGAACCTGGGGCATGGTCGGGTATGGTGAGGCGTGCCTGCAGGATCAGCGCGGGAGCGCGTACGCCGACGGATCGATCGTTGCGACGGATCGGAACGCCGGCCTGGCGAACAGGTAGCCCTGCATCAGGCGGATGCCCGCGTCGTAGAGGAAATCCCGTTCGGCAGGGGTCTCGATGCCCTCGGCGATCACCTGGATGTCCATCTCTTCGCACAGGCGCACCAGGCTGTGCACGATGGCCTGGCGCGCACGGTTGGTGTCCACATGGCGGATCAGGTCCATGTCGATCTTGATGAGGTCGGGCTGGAAGTCGGCCAGCAGCTTCATGCCGGCATAACCGGCCCCGAAATCATCGATGGCGGTCTTGAAACCGCAACGCTTGTATTCGCGCAGGATCTCGGCAAACCAGGGGCCGTCCTCGATCCGCTCCCCTTCGGTCACCTCGAAAATGATGCGGTCCAACGGGAAGGCATGGATCCTGGCGGCCTCCAGCGTGGTGCGTATGCACACCTCGGGCTTGTAGATGGCGTTGGGCAGGAAGTTGATGGAGACGTGTTCCTGCACACGCAGCTCGCTGGCACCCTTGATGGCCTTGACACGGCAGGCCTGGTCGAAGCGGTAGCGGTTCTGTTCATTGACTTGCGCCAGGACCGTCATCGCGCCTTCGCCATTCGGCCCGCGCACCAGGGCTTCATGCGCAAAGACCTGCTTGCGGTCTACATCCACGATGGGCTGGTAGGCATAGTCGAACTGGAAGCCCACACGCTCGGCCTTGCCGCAGTCTTCGCAGTCACGTGGTGTCCCCGCCAGCGGCATGAAGTCGGACGGGAAGGTACGAGGGCTGCTGGAGGTAGGGTTGTGCATGCGAAGTAGTCTGCCAGCTTGCGAAAAACAATGTGTGTCTCAGGCAAAGGCGCGACACACCGTGTTTGCGTTGAGGAATTATGCGCCGGGTGGATGCCACACCGGGCTTGTCAGTCGAGCCGGGCGCCGGACTTCTGCACCGCCGTAGCCCAGCGGGGCAACTCGGCGGCGAGGAACTTCGCAAAATCGTCGGCGCCCAGGAAGGCCGGGTCGGCGCCTTGGGTGATCATGCGGTTGCGGATCTCCGCCTGGCCCAGCACCTGGCCGAAGGCGTCGCTGAGCTTGGCCACCACGTCCTTGGGCGTACCGGCCGGCGCCAGGAAGCCGTAGAAGCCCACGACTTCGAAGCCCTTGATCCCGCTCTCGATCACGGTGGGGGTGTCGGGCAGGGCCGGGTTGCGTTCGCGGCTGGTGACGGCCAGCGCACGCACCTTGCCCTGCTTGTGGTAGTTGGCCGCCTGCGGAATGCTCTCGGCCATGAACTGCACCTGACCGGCCATCAGGTCGGTGAAGGCCGGTGCACTGCCTCGGTAGGGGATGTGCACCATGAAGAGCCCGGTGGCGTTCTTGAACATCTCAGGTACCAGGTGGCTGATGCCGCCGTTGCCGGCCGAACCGTAGTTGACCTGGCCCGGGCGCGTGCGTGCGTAGTCCATGAACTCCTTGAGCGTGTTCACGGGCAGCTTGGGGTTGACCAGCAGGGCCAGGGGCTGCATGGCGGTGCGGGCGATGGGCACGAAGTCCTTGAGCGTGCCGTAGGGCAGTTTGCTGTAGAGCGCGGGATTGATCACCATCACACCGGTGTTGGCCAGCATCAGGGTGTAGCCGTCGGGCGCGGCTTTCATCACCTCCTGTGCGCCCACGGTGCCGCCGGCCCCGGACTTGTAGTCGATGATCACCGGCTGGCCCAGTGCGGCCTGCAGCCTGTCGCTGAGCAGGCGCGCGTGCTGGTCCAGCGGGCCGCCGGCCGGGAAGCCGATGACGATGCGGATCGGCTTGGAGGGAAAGGTCTGGGCCGAGGCGCCGAAGGCGCACAGCAGGGTGCAGAGCAGGAGGGCGAGGTTCTTGCGCATGGTCGTTGGGTCCGGTGAGGGCAGGTCGGCATATTCTGCTTCATGCTGCTCCGTATGGCCCTGCGGCTCTGGTCCCAGGGTGTCGGCCGGCTCTGATACCGGGATCGGCGTCAAGTAAATCACACCGGGCCGGGCTTTTTTGCTATCAAATTTGCACTTCCGCGCCGGACTGGGGCACAATCCAGCCACCTTCTCAAGGAACACGGAGCCTCCATGAAAAAGCTGCACAAAGGCTTTACGCTGATCGAACTGGTCATCGTGATTACCATCATTGCGATCCTGGCGGCGATTGCCCTGCCGCGCTACATCCAGCTCCAGTCCGACGCGCGTATGGCCAAGGTCCAGGCTATTTCCGGGACCCTCCGGTCAGCGGCAGCCCTGGTCAAGGCCCAGTGCATGACCCAAGTGGCGACCGGGCAGACCACGTTTGCCTCGGCCACCTGCAATACGGCCGCCGGCACGGTGACCATGGACGGCACCGTGATCACCGTCGGTTTTGCCTACCCGACCGCAGATGCTGCGGGCATTCAGCTCGCTTCACAGATCCAGGCGACGGACTTTGCCGTGACCACCGCAGCGAATACGATCACGTTCCAGGCCCTCGGTGCACCGACGCCTGCCAATTGCCAGGTTGTGTACGCCTGGACGCCGGCCGCAAACAGCGCGCCGACGGTCACGGTGACCGCGTCCACGACAGCCGGTTGCTGATCCTTCGCTCTGGCTCCCCGCATGGGGCTGCTCGCGGCAGGCACAATGTCTGTCATGAGCAGCCCTTCGTTTTTGCCCCCCGTCGTCGCTCCCGGCACACTGGACGCCACCCTGCAGCGCCAGGGTCACGCCGTGCTCGACGCCACCGCGGTCTGCGCCCTGAGCGGCTGCCGGCTTGATGACCTGCTGGCCCTGCGCTCCTACTGGGACGACCTGCCGCCCGACACCCACCTGAAAGACGGGGGCCACTACCGGCGCCGGCGCCATTCCTGTTTTGTGCTTGAGGGCGAACAGCTCACCCAGGTGCCGCACCGCGCCCATTGGCAGCCGCTGGCCTACAACGCCCTGCATGGCGGCATGCAACGCCTGTTCGAGCCCATGGCACCGGCCATGCTGCAACAGCCGGCCTGGGCGCAACTGCTGCGTTGGTTGGGGCGCGTGGCCACGGCGCTCAAGGGGTCGCAGCCCTGGTACATCGAGGCCCACCCTTTTCGCATCGACACCACCGACGGCATCGGCCGGCCCACACCCGAGGGAGCGCACCGCGACGGCGTGGATCTGGTGGCGGTTTTTCTGGTGGAGCGCCGCGGCGTCAAGGGCGGCGAGACCCGCGTCTTCGAGGCTGCGGGCCCCAATGGACAGCGCTTCACGCTGAGCGAACCCTGGTCGCTGCTGCTGCTGGACGATGCACGCGTGATCCACGAGACCACGCCCATCCAGCCGCTGGGCCAGCCGGCCTACCGTGATACGCTGGTGGTCACGCTGCGTGCCGGTGCCTTCCAGGGCGAAGGCGCGGCGCCCTAGAGGAGGTTGTCCATGTTCAAGCACATCCTGGTTCCCGTCGATGGTTCCGAGACCGCGCACAAGGCGGTGGAAAAAGCTGCCGGTCTGGCCAGTGCCTATGGCAGCACGGTCACCGTCATCTATGTGATCGATCCCTATCCCTTCACCGGCCTGGGCAGCGATTTCGCCTATGGCCAGGCCGAGTACCTGAGCGCGGCCAGTGCCGAAGCCAAGGAGGCCACCGAGGCCGCACAGGCGCTGCTGTCGCAGGCAGGGGTGAAGGTCACCACGCAGGTGGTGGAGGCGCACACCATCTGGCGCGGCATCCTGGAAACCGCCAAGACCCTGGGCGCCGATCTCATCGTCATGGGCTCCCACGGCCGGCGCGGTGTGGAGAAGGTGGTGCTGGGTAGCGTGGCCCAGCGGGTGCTGTCGCACGCGCACCTGTCGGTGCTGGTCGTGAGGGGCTGAGCTCAGCCCTGGCGCCGGGCCTGCATCTCGCGGCCCATGGCCTCCAGCGTGGCCTCGCTCATGGCGGCGCGTGCTGCCGGAAACACCAGGCCTTCCTCGGCCTTGATGTGATCCTCATAAATCCCGCGAAAGCGCTCGATCGCGGCGCGTTGGCCTGCGTTCACGCCGTCCGTACAGGCGGGTTCCTGCCAGCGCAGCAGGCCAACACGGACCTCGGCCCACAGCGTTTCCATCTGCCGGTGGTCGGCCTGCAGGCGCAGCAGGGTATCGCGCAGCGTTGCGTCGCCTAGCTTGAGCAGCAGGGGAAAGACGTGCAGCTCCTCGTCCTGGTGATGCAAGGGCGCGGCAAGGTCGAAGTAGCGCAGCACATCACTTGCCGCTGAGCGCGACTGTGCATCGTGGCCCTTGTCGGCGATGTAAACGGCCAGTCGCCCCAGCAGGTCCAGGCTGCGCTGCACGCGTTCGTGGCAGGCGGCCAGCATCTCAAACGGCTGTTCAAAGCCCACGGCCGGGGCGTTGAAGCCTGGCAGGGCCGTCACCACGGCGTCAGGCCGCCGGCTTGGGCGTCGTCAGGTCGGTCAGCTGCTTGCGCAGGGCCTTCTCGTCGTTGAAGCGCTTGGTGGCGTCGCGCGCCACGGCCATCGAGCCCAGCATCTTGCCGGCCTCGTCGCGCACCATCTCGAAACTCATGTCCACGTAGATGAACTCGACGCTCTTGTGCAGCGAGCGTGTGATCATGGAGGTGCGACCGGGTTTGACGCCGCCACGCTCTAGGGCCTGGTTGAAACCATCCCAATGTGCCTTGCGCATGCGCTCGGGAATGATGAGGTCCAGGCTCTGGCCCACGGCCTCGGCCGCGGTCCAGCCAAAGACCTTCTCGGCACCGCCGTTCCAGACGCGGATGATGCCTTCGAGGTCGCAGAAGATCATGGCCTCCGGCATGTTGCGCAAGATATGGGCGGCCGTGGATTCGAGGGTGTAGGGTCCCGACATGGGTGTGCTTTCGAGAGAATTTGCAGACAGGGCTAGCGTAGCCGAAAGCCGTGCCTCGTCCAATAGTTCGACAGAACTAGGGCTGGCGCCAAGGCTATTGCGCATCGTGCGCGCCAGTCCCGGGCGTTGGTCATCCTGATGCTTTCCTGATGCTCCGGGTGTTACGCTGGCGCCAATGAAAACACGGCTCATCCCGCCAGCGCTGCAACGCTGGGCCACCGTGGCCGGCCTGCTGGGCCTGGCCACGGCTCTGTGCTGGGCGCTGGAGCCGGGGGTATCCCTGACCAGCCAGGCCATGCTTTACGTGCTGGTCGTGGTGATCGCGGCTTACCGCTTGCCCTGGCTGGAGTCGGTGGTCTGTGCCGTGGGGGCCGTTACCGCACTGAACTTCTTTTTCGTGCCGCCGCGCTGGACTTTCGAGGTCGATAGCCGGGAGCATCTGATTGCGCTGACGGTCACACTGGTGGTCGCCCTGGTTGTCAGTCGGCTGGCCAACGGCTTGCGGCGTGAAACCGAGCTGGCACGACTCAACGAGCGGCGAGCGCGTCAGTTGCAGACATTGGCCAGCGGACTGGCATCCGCCATGCAGACGCAGGATGTGCTGAGCCTTGGGCGGGCGGCGCTGGCAGAGGCTTTTACCGGGCCCTGCTGGCTCGTGCTGGCGGACGATCGGGGTGAACCCATTCCAGGGCCAGTGGGTGACTTGGAATCGCAGCTGCGTGATGGTTTGCGCAGCTGCATGAAAGAAGGTGCTGTGTTGGGCCCGGGCACCGGGCGCTGGCCGGGACTGCTGGCCTGGTACTTGCCCCTGGGCAGGAAAGGCGAGGTGTTCGGGGCGGCCTGCGTGCGTCCTGCGCTGGCCGGCGACGAGGGCGGGCGTGAACATGCCCAGGCCCTGTGCGCCCTGATGGCGCAGGCCCTGGGGCGTTTGCAGTTGGGCCGTTCCATGCAGGCGGCACAGAGCGAAGCCACGCGACAGCAGCTGCAAAGTACCTTTCTGGCGGCCATCTCCCACGATCTGCGCACGCCGCTGGCGGCCATTGTTGCGGCGGCTTCCTCGCTACAGACACAGCGCGACCGTCTCGATGCTGTCGCACAAGAGCGATTGCTGGAGGGCATCGTCAAGGAAGCGAACTACCTGAGCGTCATGAGCGACAACACCTTGCAGCTCTTGCGCCTCGCGCAGCCAGGGCAGGGCCTGCAGCGTGGCTGGGAATCCCCGGAGGAGATCGTCGGCGCAGTGCTGGGCCGCGTGCGCCAGCACGACCCCACACGGCGCATCCGTTCGCGCGTGCCCAAGGGCCTGCCCCTGGTGCGGGCCGATGCCGTGCTGCTCTCCCAGTTGCTGGCCAATCTGCTGGACAACGCACTGAAGTACAGCGAGGGTGAGGTCGCTTTGACCGTGGAGTTGCGCCCTGCCTGGCTGGAAATCTGTGTCAAGGACCGTGGGCCCGGCATCCCCGAGACCGAGCGCGAGGCCATCTTCCAGCCCTATGTGCGTGGGGACCGCTCGGGCCGCCGTGGCACCGGCCTGGGCCTGGCCGTGTGCCGCGCCATCGCCCAGGCCCATGGCGCCCAGCTGCTCTTGCGACCACGCAACGGGGGCGGCAGCAGCTTTTGCCTGCAATTGCCGATCGAGCCTCAACCTGCGACACCGGAGCCTGCGCCATGAACTCCGCTCGTCCGCCCGAAGGGGCTCGCAGCGCAGTGCGCCGCACGGAGATATCTCCATGAGCCTACACGTCCTGGTGGTCGAGGATGACCGCGAGATCCGTACGCTGGTGCAGTCCGCACTGGTGCTGGAGGGCTTCGACGTGCAGACGGCCGTGACCTTGAGCGAGGCCAGCGCCTTGCTGCAGCACAGCCCGCCCGACCTCATCGTGCTGGACCTCGGGCTGCCCGATGGCGATGGCCTGCAACTGGTGCAGCAGGTGCGCCGTCAGTCCAGCCTGCCCATCGTCGTGATCTCGGCACGTCACCAGGAGGCGCAGAAGATCGCTTTGCTCGACGCCGGTGCCGACGACTACCTGAGCAAGCCCTTCAGCGTGGCCGAACTGCTGGCGCGCATGCGCGTGGCCCTGCGTCACCGCGGCACGGCGTTGGCCGCTGCCGTGACCACGCACACCCTGGACGACCTGCATGTGGACCTGACGACGCGCAGCGTGACGCGCGATGGCCAGGCCTTGCACCTCACCCCCACCGAGTATGAGCTGCTGGCGTGCCTGGTGCGTAGCGCCGGTCGGGTGGTGACACACCGCCAGTTGCTGACCGAGGTCTGGGGCCCCGAGTACACGGAACACACGCATTACCTGCGCCTGTACATGGGCCAGCTGCGCGCCAAGATCGAACGGGATCCGGCCGAGCCGCGCCACCTGCTGACCGAAACCGGCGTGGGCTACCGGCTGGCCGACGAATGAGGCGGCGCATGCATGCCATCCATATGCCTTCCTGATGCCCTTGCGGCGACAGTCGCACCCATGCTCACTCTGCATGGATGGATATGAATCAGACAACACATGGCCGCGAAGGCCTGGCCGCCCTGACCCTGGGTGCCCTCGGTGTGGTGTACGGCGATATCGGCACCAGCCCGCTTTACACCATGAAGGAAATTTTCGGTCCCGCGACCGGCATTCCGCTGGACGCAGCTCATCTCGTCGGGGCCGTGTCGACCATCTTCTGGGGCCTGATGCTGGTGGTCACGCTCAAGTACGTGTTGCTGATCCTGCGTGCCGACAACCGCGGCGAAGGCGGCATCATGGCACTCACGGCCCTGGCCGCCCAGGCGGCTGGCAAGACCGCGAGGCGGCGTGTAGCCCTGTTGTTGACCGGTGTCATGGGCGCGGCACTGTTCTATGGTGACAGCGTGATCACGCCCGCCATCTCGGTGCTCAGCGCGGTCGAGGGGCTGGAAGTGGCCACACCCCTGCTCAAGCCCTACGTGCTGCCGATCTCGGTGGCGGTGCTGGTAGCCCTGTTTGCCGTGCAGCGTTTCGGTACCGGATTGGTTGGCAAGATGTTCGGCCCCGTCATCCTGCTGTGGTTCGGCGTGCTGGCCCTGACCGGTGTGCTGGAGATCCTGCGCGAGCCTGCCATTCTGGCCGCGCTCAATCCCCTGGAGGCGCTGGCCTTCCTGCGCGCGCAGGGCTGGCACATGTTCGTGGCACTGGGCGCCATCGTGCTGGCCTTCACCGGAGCCGAGGCACTTTATGCCGACATGGGGCATTTCGGCAAGCGGCCGATCCAGCTGGCCTGGACCGGCCTGGTGTTGCCAGCCCTGGCGCTCAACTACATGGGACAGGGCGCCTTGCTGATGCGTGATCCCTCGGCAATGGACAATCCCTTCTATCGCCTGTTCCCCGCCGCATGGTTGATCCCTGCCGTGCTGCTGGCTACCCTGGCCACCGTGATCGCGTCGCAGGCTGTGATATCCGGTGCCTATTCCATGACCAAGCAGGCCGTGCAGCTGGGCCTGCTGCCGCGCCTACAGGTGCACTACACCTCGGTCAAGGAAGCAGGGCAGATCTACATGCCCCAGGTCAACTGGCTGCTGCTGGTGGCGGTGCTGCTCGCTGTGGTGGGCTTTGGCAGCTCATCCGCGCTGGCCTCGGCCTATGGCATCGCGGTGACGGTGACCATGCTGATCACCACGGCGCTGACCTTCTTTGTGATCCGCCACGCCTGGAACTACCCGCTGCCACTGGCACTGGCGGCCACGGGCGCTTTCCTGGTGCTTGACGCCATGTTGGTGGTCTCCTGCATGCTGAAGTTCGTGGACGGCGGCTGGTTCCCCCTGGTCGCGGGTGGTGTCATCTTCATCGTCATGGCCACGTGGCGGCGCGGGCGTGAGCTGTTGTTGGACAACATCCGCCAGGGGGACCCCGAACTGCTGCCTTTCGTCAGCAGCCTGTCGGGAGATCACCTGCATCGCGTGTCGCGCACGGCTGTGTATGCCGTCGCCAACCCGGACACCGTGCCCCAGGCCCTCATGCACAACCTCAAGCACAACCAGGTGCTGCACGAGCGCAACCTGATTCTGACCGTCGTCTTCCACGACGTGCCCTGGATTCCTTTCGCCGAGCGGGTGCAGGTCACTTCACTGGTGCCAGGCTTCTGGAAGGTGCAGGTCAACTACGGCTTCCAGAACCAGCCCGATATCCCGAAAGCGCTGGAGCTGTGCCAGGCGCAGGGGTTGCCCATCAACCTGTTCGAGACGTCCTACTTCCTGAGCCGCGAGATTGTGGTGCCCACGCGCGGTGCTGGCATGTCACGCTGGCGTGAAGCGTTGTTCGCCCTGATGTCGCGCAATGCCGGCAATGTGGCGGACTTCTTCCGCCTGCCCAACAACTGTGTGATCGAGCTGGGAACGCGGGTGCAGATCTGAGGTCTTCGGATCGGCGTGCCGTCCGTCGCAGCATGTTCGCCGCGACGGACGGATGCCTCTGTTCTCAGCGGCAGCTGTAGCTGCCCGCTTCCCTGGCCGGGCCCGTGCCGTTCCAGCGGATCTTCTTTGGGTACACGCAGACCGGGTAGCTGGTGGTGTTGTCGCGCGAGCGGATCACGATGTCGCCGGGTGCCGTGCCGCGTTCCACCCAGTCCACCAGCGCGCTGAACATGGTGTCCTGTTCGGGCGTGGGGTTCTGGTTGTTGTTGCCCGGCAGCATGGGCATGGGCACGGTGTTGTTCTGGTTTCCCACGGTCCAGGCGCGGCCCTGGGAACTGTGGGCCATCCCAGGCATGTTGTACATGCGCAGGAACTGCTGCACCTGCGTTTCGCCACCGGCGATGGCCTTGACGCGCTCGTAATAGTTGACGGCGCCCTGGGCGGGGATCACGTCCTCGGCCAGACCGTTCCACAGGATCATCTTGCGCTTCAGGCTCGCGAACTTCGTCGCTGCAGCGGCATTGTCGGTCTGGTAGTCGCGCAGCAGGGGTTGGTCCAGGCCCTGCGTAAGGGCTTGCGCGTAGCTTGCGTAGTCGAGTTCCAACCAGCGGTCGCGCACCGTCGTGGAGGCATTGCGGGTCGCCATGCCCGAGACCACGGCCGCGTCGGCCGCATAACGCACGTCGCGCAGCGCGAGCGCCAGCATGTCGGTGCTGGCACGTGTGATCTGCCCGCCCAAATTGGAGCCACGCGTCAGGCTCCACCACAACTGCTTGTTGCCCCGGACCTGGCCGCTGCGGCCGGCGTTCGTCTGTCGCGGGTCGTAGCTTCCGTCGGTGGTCGGGCCATACCAGATCTTGTTCAGGGCCACGGCTTCCTTGGCGTTCATGCAGGTCGCTGTGTCGGCATTGCTGCCGATGACACCTTCACCCGCCACGTCCGTGCACAGCGCGTGGGCGTCGCGCAGCGGGTCGTAGGCGCAGGCATGCGGATCGAGCAGGAAGCCGAGTTTTTCCCGGTCGCAGGCGGCGACGGCGCGGGCGTTGACGGCCGCAACCTTGCGCGCATAGGCCTCGGCCTGGGGTTTGTCCAGCGCGGAGAACCCCAGCTCGTTCATCATGACGACCTGGGGGTAGAGCGCGGCCAGGCCGAAGCTTGGCGCGTTGATGGCCGGCTGCGCGATCAGGTAGCCGTCGTAGAGCTCGGGGTGTTTCTGCGCCATCTGCAGGCCCTGGCGGCCGCCCTGCGAGTGCCCGTCGTAATAGCTGTAGCGCGGCGCGCGGCCGTAGTACAGGTCCACCAGCGCGCGCGTCTTCAGTGCCTGCTGATGGATGGAGCGGTAGGACATGTCGTTCAGGCTGGGTTCGTTGACCTGGCCGTTGGACAGGAAGGTGAAGGACGGGTCCTGGTAGGCCGGCTGGCCGCCATCATGGGTGCCCGTGGCGTAGCCCATATTGGCGTTGATGATGGCGGGCACCTTGCTGCCGATCTTCTGCGGATCACGGTGGCCGCCACCGACCCAGCCGCCGCCGCCGTAGTTGCGGATGCGTTCGTTCCAGCTGGCCTGCGTGGGCAGCCAGATCTCCATGCCTATGCCCTCGGTGTAGGAGGGCGCGCTGCGGTCCTTCTCCACCTCGGTCGAGCCCGGCCCGACCAGCAGCTTGACGAGGCACAGATCCACCGCGGTTGTGATCGGCTGCGATGAATCCACGGCCACCAAGGCCGTGCCCTTGGGGATGGCGCGCACCGACACCACGGTGGTCTGGGCGTCAGGCTTGAAGGCGGTCTTGATGCCGTCGTCACAGGCCAGGGGGCGGGGTGCGGGGGCCGGGCCGGCGCAAGCCGCCAGCAGAGCGGACAGGCTCACGGCTCCAAGCGCCTTGGATAGTCTTCTCATCTTGTCTCCTCTTATTTGTCGTCGAAAAACGTCTGATGCGTTTCAGCGTGCTCGCAGCCTGAGCTGGTTGGGCAGGGGCAGCGAGCGGCGCAGGATATCGTCGGCCAGCCAGAGCGCCGACTTGCGGGCGCGTTCGGCCACCATGGGCAGGGGCATCTGCACGAAGTCGTCGTTGAAGACCTCGAAGCTGTAGTCGCCGGCGTAACCGAGCCGGTCGAGCTTCTGTACCAGGTCGATGAGTTCCGCGGTGTGCACACCTTCGCGCGGAAACACGCGGTAGGTGCGCGCCGTGGCCATGCGCTCCTCGAAGGTGGGCGTTTCGCGCCACATGAAGTCGGACAGCTGGACCAGAAAGATCTTGGACGGGTCCAGGTCCAGGATGGCGTCCAGCGGGGTCTTGGCGGCCAGGATGTGGTACGAGTCAATGCACACGCCCAGGTTGGGCGCGTCGGCGCGGCACACCACGTCCCAGGCTGTGGTGTATTCGTTGATGGTGCGGCCCCAGGACAGGCCTTCGTAGGCGATGCGGATGCCGAAGGGGATGGCCAGCATGGCCAGCTTGCGCAGGTCACGCGCGATGTGGTCCAGGTCCTGGCTCGCGTGGGCCGAGGTGGAGGAGCAGGCCAGCAGCACGTCGCAGCCGAGTTCAGCACACATCTCCAGCATGGTCTTGGCGATGTCGACCTTGTACTCGTGCAGATGGCCGCTCAGGCCTTCGAAGTCGCGCAGCACCTGGAAACCCGTGCCGCGCAGCCCGCTCTCGCGCACTTCCTGTGCGGCGGCCTTCCAGCCGCCGGGGTGGCCCACCAGGTCGTTGGCCTTGAGCATGACCTGGCTGAAGCCGGCGTCCTTCATGGCCTGGAGCTTGGCCTGCAAGGGGCCGGCCAGGGTGATGGTGTCCATCCCGAAACCGCGGATGGCCTCCTCCATGCTGCGCCGGTCGTTCATGTCGGCTCCGCGGCGGCATGCACCAGTTCGAACACCACACTGCCCAGGTAGGTCTTGGTGATGGCCCCGCGCTGCCCGGTATGGGTGGCCGGGCTCTCGATGAACTCGACACCGTGGGCGCGCAGGGCCTGCACCGCGGCCAGCACGTCCGGCACACCCAGGCCGATGCGCTGCAGCTGCTCGCGCGGATCGGGGGCGTCCACCGCCGGTTCGACCAGCTGGATCATGAAGGCATGGCTGGCCTGCAGGGCCGGTGTGCGCATGAGCTTGCCCGCGGGCATGATGCCGAAGCGCTGCTCGTCGGGGATCAGCGTGGCGCCCAGCAGGGTCTGGTAGAACTCGATCCAGTCGTAGCTGCGGCCGATGCCGATGTACTGCACGATGCCGAAGAAGTTCAGTCCGGACAGTACCGACGGTTGGGCTGCCGCGCCGGGAATCGGGATGAAGTCGACGTCGTAGATCGAGAAGTCCTGGTAACGGTCGATCAGGTAGATACGGCTGCCGCCCACCCCGTGGATGGCGGGGATCACCAGCTCCATGGCGTCCGGATGGCCCGGCACTTCCCAGCCTCCGCGCTCCAGCACGTAGTCGCGGGCGGCGCGCGCATTGCGGACCCGCAATGCGATGGCGCTGATGCAGGGGTGGTCGGCCCCGTGGCTGGCGCCCAGCGCGTCCAGCGGGTGGGCGTTGACCACGATGTTGAGCGTGCCCTGGCGGTAGAGCGTGACTTCACGCGAGCGGTGGCGCGCCACCGGGCGAAAGCCCATCATCTCCAGCACCTGGCCCAGGGCCTGGGGCTTGAGCGTGGCGTATTCGATGAACTCGATGCCGTCCAGTCCGATGGGGTTGGACGCATCGCTGAAAGAATCCTGCAGCGGTTCGCGCGCATGTTCGGGGTGTAGCAACAGGTCGCTCATGGGCTTCTCCGGCAGGGGTAGGGGTCAATCGTGCAAGCGGGCCACCGTGCGCAGCTGGTCGGCCGTCGCGGTCGGGTAGCCAAAAAACTCCAGATAGGCCGGGATCATCTCGAACAGCATGTCCGAACCTATCTGGACGCGGCAGCCGCGCGCCTGCGCGGCGCTGAGGAATGCGGTCATCTCGGTGCGCATGACAACTTCGCCAACGAAGGTCTGGGGCGACAGGCGCTCGACGTCCACCGGCAGTGGGTCTCCGGGGTTCATGCCCAGCGGCGTGCCGTTGACGACCAGGTCGAAACCGGCGGGGTCCTTGCTGCCGGTCGTGACCTTGAGTTGCGGGTATTCGGTGCGCAGGCGTTCGGCCAGTGCCTGCGCGGAAGCAGCCTGTACGTCGAAGAGGGCGAGCTCGGCCACATCGGCGGCGGCCAGCGAGGCCGCAATGGCCGAACCCACGCCGCCGCAGCCGACCACCAGAGCGCGCGCACCTTTCAGCACCAGGCCCTTGCGGCGCACACCGCGCACAAAACCTTCGCCGTCGAACATGTCACCGACCAGGCGACCATCCGGCAGGCGCTTGACAGCGTTGCAGGCGCCGGCCACGCGCGCGGTGCGCGTGACTTCGTCCAGCAGGCCCACGGTGCTCACCTTGTGCGGCATCGTGATCAGCGCACCCCGGATGTTCTCCAGGCGAAACAGGTTGCGCAACACCTCGGCGAACGCATCGGGCTTGCAGCCCATGGGCACGACCACCGCATTGACCCCGACCGACTCGAAGTAGGGGTTGTAGATCAGCGGTGCCTTGAAGCTGTGCGTGGGGAAACCCAGATGGGCGATCATCTCCGTATCGCCGTTGATCAGGGCCCCCTGGAAAGCTCGTGCGTTCATCTCGGTGCTGCGCTTCTCTTTACTTGCGGATGCGGGCGAGCTCGGCCATCATCGCGCTGACGGTGGCTTCACCCACGTTGGCGGAATGCTTGGCGATCACGGGCTTCATCTTCTCGCGCAGCTTGGCCACTTCGGCCGCCGGCAGTTCGGTGACCTGCATGCCGTTCTTCTTCAGGGTCTCCAGCAGGCTGCCGGCCAGGGCGCGTGATTGCTCGCGCTGGTACTTGATGGACTCGTTGACGGCGTCCTGCACGACCTTCTTCTCGTCGGCCGACAGACCGTCCCAGAACTTCTTGCTGACCACGATGGACTGCGGGTTGTACTGGTGGTTGCTCAGGACCAGATGCTTCTGCACTTCATAGAGCTTGGCGCCGTTGATCGTGGCGACCGGGTTCTCCTGGCCGTCCACGGCCTTCTGTTCCAGTGCGGCATACAGCTCGGGGAAGGGCAGCGGTGTGGGGTTGGCGCCCAGGGCGGAGACCCAGTCGATGTTGATCGGGTTGGGGATCACGCGCAGCTTCAGACCGGCGATGTCGTCCACCTTGGTGATGGGTCGCTTGCTGTTGCTGATGTGGCGGAAGCCCAGCTCGTAATAACCCAGGCCGACCAGGCCCTTTTCTTCCAGCTTGGCGTGCAGGCTCTTGCCGAAAGAGCCGTCGACCACGGCGTCGGCCTCGGCCGGGGTGGCGAACAGGAAGGGGAAGTCATAGATGGCAAAGTCCTTCACCAGGCTGGCGAAGATGCCGGAGTTCATGGAGGCCATCTCCAGCGTGCCGCCTTGCAGGGCCGAGACGTTGGCCTGGTCGCTGCCCAGGGCGCCGCCGGGATAAACGGTGACCTTGAGCTTGCCGCCGGACTTGGCTTCGACGATCTCGGCAAACTTGTCCATGCCCAGGACGATGGGGTGGCCCTTGGCATTCTGGTTGACGAACTTGATGGTCTTGGTCTGGGCGTGGGCCAGGCCCATGGCCGCGACGGCCAGTGCGGCCACCAGGGTTTTGAGGACGAGTCGCTTCATGGTTTGTCTCCGTGGATATTTTCGGGACGCCTGGATCGGGGACGGCTGCGGTGGCGTACCCTGGTACCGCAGCCGTTCGGAAGTCAGTAGAACCAGCGCGCCGGCACCATGACCAGCGCAGGGAAGAAGACCAGCAGGAACATCAGGATGAACTGGGCGATCATGAAGGGCCAGACGCCCTTGGTGACCTCGTCCATGCTCATCTTGCCCACGCCGGCCACCGTGCTCAGGATGGTGCCTACCGGCGGTGTGATCAGGCCGATCGAGTTGTTGATGATGAAGAGCACGCCGAAGTACACGGGGTCGATGCCTGCGGCCTTGACCAGGGGCATGAAGACCGGCGTGAGGATCAGGATGGTCGGGGTCATGTCCATGGCCGTGCCCACCAGCATGGTGATCAGCATCATGACGAACATCAGCAGGATGGGGCGGTCCAGCAGGGGCTGCAGCAGCGACACCAGTTCGGCCGGCAGATTGGCCACGGTGATCATCCAGGCCGACACCATCGCGGCAGCCACCAGGAACATCACCACGGCCGTGGTCTGCGCGGCGGCGGCGAACAGCTCGTAGAGCTGCGAAATCTTCAGTTCGCGGTAGATCACCATGGACACGAAGAGCGCGTACACAGCGGCCACCACGGCGGCCTCGGTGGGCGTGAACACGCCGAACTTCAGGCCCACGAGCACGATCAGCGGCAGGCCGATGGCGAAGGTCGCGTCCTTGAGGGCCACCAGCACCTGCTGGCGTGTGGCACGCGGCGGCGGCTCGACCTGTTCCTTGCGCACCAGCCACCACCATGTCACCCACAGGGCTGCGCCCAGCATGATGCCGGGCACGATGCCCGCGATGAAGAGCTTGGAGATGGACACGTTGGCGGCCACCCCGAAGACCACGAAGCCGATGGAAGGCGGAATGATGGGGCCCATCACGGCCGAGGCCGACAGCAGGCCAGCGGAGCGGGACTTGTTGTGGCCGGCCTTGATCATCATGGGCAGCAGCAGTGCCGCCAGCGCGGCCGCATCGGCCACGGCCGAGCCTGACAGGGCCGACATCAGCGCCGCGGCCAGGATGGCGACATAACCCAGGCCACCGCGCACATGCCCGACCAGGGTCATGGCCAGGTTGACGATGCGGCGCGAGAGGCCGCCGGTGTTCATGACCTCGCCGGCCAGCATGAAGAAAGGGACGGCCAGCAGGGGGAAGCTGTTGGCGCCTTCGATGACGTTCTGGGCCAGGATCTGGGCGTCGAACATGCCCAGATGCCACATCAGGGCGGCGCCGGTGAAGAGCAGCGAGAAGGCGATGGGCACGCCCAGGGCCATGGCGCCCAGCAGGGCGGCGAGAAAGATGGCGATGGTCATGCGCGGGACTCCTGCGGCTTGGCCTGGTCAGCCGGCATTTCCTCGGACTCGGAAAAACCGATCAGCTCGGAGGCCGGCAAATCCCCGCGGAAGAATTTCAGAAGGGTGTTGAAGATGATGAGGGCCGCGAGCGTGGCGAACACCATGCCGCTGGCATAGAGCCAGGCCATGGAGGCTTCCATGACGGCGCTGGTGGTCTGCAGATTGATCACGGTCTGCTGCCAGGTGCCCCTGAACATCAGCCAGCACATGGCCAGCATGAGCAACTGGGCTACCACGAAGCAGATCTTGCGGCCCAGCAGGGGCAAGCGTGAGAGCAGGGCGTCGGTGCCGAGGTGGGCGCGGCGGTTGAGCGCCACCACCGCACCGAGGAAGGTCATCCAGACGAAGAGCCAGCGGGACAGTTCCTCGGACACGGTGATGCCGGAGTTGAAGCCGTAGCGCAGCACCACGTTGCCGAAGACCATGATCACCATCAGGCCCATGAAAAGAACCATCAGGGCATTAAAGGCCTGACAGATCCGGTCGATCAGTTTTTGAATCACAGCGAAGTCTCCATGTTCGTATTTTGTACGAACTGGTTAGTTTTAAACTAAGGGAAAACCCTGAATCCATGCCCTGCGCCGGGGCGCCGCGCTCAGATCTTGCGGACGAAACGCGCGATCATCTCCACCACGTTTTCGCGGCGCTGGGCGATGTAGGCGCGGGACTTCATGTCGAGCTTGAAGATCAGGCTGAAGGTGTGCCGGTTGGAGACGTTGAAGAAGCTCAGCGCCGAGATCGAGGCATGGATGTCGACCGGGTCCAGGCCCTTGCGGAACAGGCCGGCCTTGACGCCACGCTCGTAGAGGTTGCGGATGGCCGCGATGGCCGGCACGTTCAGTTCCTGGATGCGCTGGCTCTGCGCGAGGTACTGTCCGCGATGGATGTTTTCGGACATCACCAGGCGGATGTAGCTCTCGTGGTGCAGGTGGTGGTCGAAGGTGAAGGCCACCAGGCGGCGCAGGGCTTCCTCGGGTTCCAGATCCTGCAGCTTGAGTTCGGATTCGACGTCGCGCACCCGGCGATAGGCTTCTTCGAGCACAGCCAGGTACAGGCCTTCCTTGCTGCCGAAGTAGTAATAGATCATGCGCTTGCTGGTCTGCGTGGCCTCGGCAATCGCGTCGATGCGCGCACCCGCCAGCCCCTTTTCGCCGAACTCGGCCTCGGCCACCTGCAGGATGTTGGCCTGGGTGCGCTCCGGGTCGTTGGTGCGACCGGGCGTCTTGCGCGCCGGGGCTGCCGCACGTGTCGTGCGCGTGCGGCGTATATGTACTGGTTCGTTCATTCATGAAGTATAGGGCGGCCTCATGCCCTGCCGCAATGGTTTGCGGCAGGGCATGAGCTTCCTGTACCTGGCCGGTCGGCTCAGGCGCGCTGGGCTGGCGTCTCGCGCACGGTCTCCACCAGCGCGCGCAGGGCCGCTGTGTAGGAGCGCCAGCCCAGGCCCTGCACCGTGGCCTTGACGGCCGGGCTGATGATGGAGTGGCTGCGCCACGGCTCGCGCGCGGCGATATTGCTCATGTGGACCTCCACCACCGGGAAGGGCATGGCCTTGATCGCATCGTGCAGGGGCACGCCGTGCTGCGTGAGCCCGGCGGGGTTGACCAGGGCGCCCGCGGCCGTGTCGATGTACTCGTGCAGCTTGTCGACCAGGGCCCCCTCGTGGTTGGACTGGAAGGTCACGAGCTGCACGCCCAGCTCGGTGGCAAGCTGGCCCAGGTACTCGTTGATCTGCGCCAGCGTGGTGGTGCCGTAGATGTGCGGCTCGCGCCGGCCGAAGAGGTTGAGGTTCGGGCCGTGCAGGACAATGATTTTCATCGGGTTCACAGCTTCGAGACCCGCTCCAGTTCGGCCTTGAAAAGGGTCACGATCGCCGGGTCGTAGGCAGCAGAGAACTTTTCGTAGACGGGCTGCACCTCGGCGCGCATGCGGGCCAGTTCGGCGGGCGCGATGTCGTTGTAGATCATGCCTTTGGCTTTGAGCTCGCCCAGGGCCTTGCTGGAAACCTCGCGGCTGACCGTGCGCTGCCAGTTCTGGGCTTCGATGGCGGCGTCCTGCAGCAGCTTCTGTTCAACTGCCGAGAGGCGATCCCAGAAGCGCTTGCTGATCTGAACGGGATTGGTCGCGTAGACGTGGTTGGTGCCGCTCACATACTTCTGCACCTCGTAGATCTTGCTCGACTCGATCACGGCAAAAGGATTTTCCTGGCCATCAACGGCTTTGCTTTCGAGCGCGCCGTAGAGCTCCGCAAAGGCCATGGGCACCGGGTTGGCCTTGAAAGTCTTGAAGGTTTCCAGGAACACCGGGTTCGGGATCACGCGCAGCTTCAGGCCCTCCAGATCCGATCCTTTCGTGATGGGACGCTTGCTGTTGGTGACGTTGCGAAAACCCAGATCGAAAAAGCCCAGCACCACCACACCTTTTTCCGGCAGCTTGGCCGCGAGCATTTTCCCGAGCGGGCCATCGACCAAGGCATCGGCCTGGCGGGCATTGGCGAAGAGGAAGGGGAAGTCGAGCAGGCCGAACTCCTTGACGATGCCGTTCAGCGAGGTGGTCGATGCCACCAGCATCTCCTGCACACCGCCCTGCAGCGCCGACTGTTGCTGCAGCTCGTTGCCGAGCTGGGATGAGGCGAACTCCTGTACCTTGATCTTGCCGCCGCTCTTGGCCGCGACGATCTCGGCGAATTTGCGCACGCCCAGGCTGGTCGGATGGCCGGCATTGTTCAGGTGGCCGAACTTGATCACGCGTTCCTGGATGTCCTGGGCGCCGGCCGCGGCGGCGATGAGCGAAAGCGTGAGGCCGACGAGGGCCGCTTTGAGTTGCAGTTTCACTTGCTTGTCTCCTGTCTAGGTATGGGGCACCACCGGACGGCGGTGTTCGGGCATGATAGGAAGCGATGTTGAACAGCATTCCAGACTGGAATCACATTTCATAATGCCAAACGAAACCAGCCGTTCAGCCGTCGGTACGGTCGACCGCACCCTGCTCATCCTCGAGACCCTGGCCAACCAGCCCGAGGGCCTGGCCCTGGCTGCGCTGGCCGACGACCTGGCCCTGCCGCGCAGTGCCTGCCATCGCCTGCTGCAGGAGCTGGTGCGCTGCGGTTATGTGCGCCAGCTGCGCGAGCAGGGAGAGTACGCGCTGACCACCAAGCTGCCGGCCCTGGGCCTGAGCTTTCTGGGCAGCTCGGGCATCGTCGACCTGGCCCAGCCCATCATCGACCGCCTGGCCGCCACCTCGGGCGAACTGGTGCGCCTGGCCCTGGTGGATGGTGACCGGCTGACCTTTGTGGCCAAGGCCCAGGGGGCGCGTTCGGGCCTGCGCTACGACCCGGACATGGGCATTGACGTGCCCCTGTCCTGCAGCGCCGGGGGCCATGCCTGGCTCATGACCCTCAGTGAGGAACGCGCCACGGCGCTGGTGGCGGCCCAGGGGTTTGCCAATCCCAAGCAATACGGCCCCAAGGCCCCCACCACCTACAAGGCTCTCATGAAGATCCTCGATGAGGATCGCCGGCGCGGATACAGCCTCATCGTCGAATCCTATGCGCCGGGTATGACGGCCATGGCCGCGCCCATCCTGCGTCGTGGCGCCGAGGCTGTGGGGGTGATCACCATTGCCGGCCCTCTGCAGCGCCTGACACTGCAGCGCATGCAGGAGCTGGGCCGACCCTTGATGGACGCGGCGGGGGACCTGGCCCTGGTCAGTGCTTCTTCACCGCTGTTCGGGCGGCGCGGGCGGCTGATGTGAGCTTGCCCGTCTGATCAGCCGCACTGCCCCACATAACCGCAGGCGGTGCAGAAGTCGCAGCCGTCCTTCTTGATCACCGTAGGGTTGCCGCATTCGGGGCAAGGGCGTCCGGCCATGGCGGCGGGTTCCTCGCTCTCGGCCTGCTCGTCCGGGCTTTCCAGCACGCCCATCTCGCGCAGTGGGTAACCCTGCGCGTCGAGCACGCCCAGCATGGCGTAGCGGTGGATGATCAGGCGCGCCATATAGGCTACGGTCGAGGGCCAGGTCTGCTGGCGGCGTTCGCCGTGCGGCAGGCCGGGCACGAAGGCCATGAAGTGGCCCAGGGGCTCGGCGTAGTTGAGCAGCTTGCGCAGCTTCATGCCTATCCAGGCCGGATCGACCACGCGCATGTCCAGCGAGAGCAGGCGCGCCAGACCGTCGAGGGCACGGGGGTAGTTGCCTGACAGACCCATGGCGCAGGGCCGGTTCACCAGCGTGCCGTCGGGGCCGGGCAGGCTGATCTCCTTGAGCGTCAGCGTGAAGGCCTCGCCCGTGCCTGGGTTGTCGATGTCCACCGCCCAGGCCAGGGTGCCCGAGGGACCGGTCAGCGGTTCATCGCGTGCGAACATGGCGTCGAGCACCGGGGTCGCGGCGGCTTGTGTGCGTTCGCGCCACACGCCCAGCTGCTCGCAGCGCCAGCGCACCACCGCTGCGGTGGCGGCCACCACGCCGGGGAAGAGGCGGCGTTCCCCATGCGGTGGGAAGGGCATCTCGAAAGAGCGCTCTTCGGCCACCGTGGCCAGCGCGTCAAGCTTGAGTCTGAGCCAGGCCGGGTCGTTGGAGCGCAGGTCCATGGACAGGGTCTTGGCCAGCGCACCCAGGCCGCGCGGTTGCTCGGCCCCGTTGACCCAGACTTCGAAGGGCTGGGGCAGTCCGCCTTCCTCACCCGGCAGCTCGCCCACGAAGAGCGCGAATTCACCGTAGGGGTGGTGCACCATGAAGCTCCAGGCCAGGTTGCCACCGGGCAGTTCGGGCCGGCCCGGCCAGCGCAGCGAGGCCAGCACGGGGGCGGGCAGGCGCTCCAGCGCCAGGCGCCGGTTCGCGTCGTCGAGTTGCAGCGGCGCGGCGGGCGTGGACGCCACGCCTGTGCTCAGCACGCTCCCCAAGATCGAATTCGGCCGGTAGGTGGCCAGGCCCTTGAGGCCGGACTGCCAGGCCTGCAGGTACAGGTCCTGGAAATCGGCGTAGGGATAGTCGCCAGGTACGTTGACGGTCTTGGAGATGGCCGTGTCGATACAGGGCGCCACGGCCGCCACCATGGCAGCGTGGGCCTGCGCGCTCATCTCGAGTGCGGTGACGAAGGCCGGCGTGAGCGGCGCCGTCTCGCCCTTGAGGTGGCGGTACAGGCGCCAGGCGTGGTCTTCCACCGCGTATTCCTTGAAGCTGCCGTCGGGCATGCGCTTCTTGCGCGTGTAGTGCCAGCTGAAGGCCGGCTCGATGCCGTTGCTCGCGTTGTCCGCAAAGGCCAGGCTGATGGTGCCCGTGGGCGCGATGGACAGCAGGTGCGAGTTGCGCAGGCCGTGCGCGCGGATCTTGTCCTTCAGCGCAGCCGGCAGGCGCGAGGCAAAACGCGGACTGCTCAGGTACATGTCGGCATTGAAGAGCGGGAAGGCCCCGCGTTCGCGCGCGAGTTCGTTGGAGGCTTCGTAGGCGGCGTCGCGCATGGCCTCGGAAATCTTGCGCGCCATATCGCGTGCCTCGGCGCTGTCGTAGCGCAGGTTCAGCATCACCAGCGCATCACCCAGGCCGGTGTAGCCCAGACCAATCCGGCGCTTGTTGCGCATCTCCTGCTCCTGCTGGGGCAGGGGCCAGACGGTCACGTCCAGAACGTTGTCGAGCATGCGGGTGGCAGTGCGGCACAGCTCCGCGAAGGCGCTGAAGTCGAAGTGTGTCTTCTCGCCGAAGGGCTCGCGCACGAAGCGCGTGAGATCGATCGAGCCCAGGCAGCAGCAGCCGTAAGGAGGCAGGGGCTGTTCGGCGCAGGGGTTGGTGCTGGCTATGGATTCACAGTACGACAGGTTGTTGTCGCGGTTGATGGTGTCGATGAAGAGCACGCCCGGTTCGGCGTGGTCGTAGGTGGATCGCATGATCTGCTCCCACAGATCGCGCGCGCGCAGCTTGCGATAGATCCACAGGCCGCGCCCGGTGGCCAGGTAGGCGCCAGCGGCCTTCTGCGCGGCGCCGGCCTCGGCGTGGTGCACCAGCTCCACCTCGCCGTCGCTCACCACGGCTTGCATGAAGGCATCTGTCACACCGACCGAGATGTTGAAGTTGCGCAGGTCACCAGCATCCTTGGCGTGAATGAACTCCTCGATGTCCGGGTGGTCGCAGCGCAGCACGCCCATCTGCGCACCGCGCCGACTACCGGCGGATTCCACCGTCTCGCAGGAACGGTCGAACACGCGCATGTAACTTACCGGACCGGACGCGCTGCTCTGTGTGCTGCCCACCCAGGCTCCGCGCGGGCGGATGCGCGAGAAGTCGTAGCCCACGCCACCGCCACGGCGCATGGTTTCGGCCGCTTCCTTCAGCGCCACATAGATGCCGGGGTGGCCTTCGTCCTCGTGCGCGATGGAGTCGCCCACAGGCTGTACAAAGCAGTTGATCAACGTGGCCGTCAGCTCGGTGCCCGCCGCGGACTGGATGCGCCCGGCCGGCAGGAAGCCCTGCTGCAGCGCCTGCAGGAAACGGCCTTCCCAGTGCGTGCGCTGCTCGGGCGCCTCCACCTGGGCCAGCGCGCGCGCCACGCGCTGGTTCACCTGCAGGATGCTCTGCTCATCGCCCTTGGCGTATTTCTCGAGCAGCACCTCCTCGCTGATGTTTTGCGGTGCCAGGGATTGCGCGGCCTGAGCCGGATGCGTTGTATCACTCATGAACCATACACTCCACGTCTGTTTGTGCAGGATGCTAGGAGGAGCGCCGGCACGGGGGGTTGACCTGCCACAAACCCCTGCATCATTCCGGCAAGACGTTGCTTCGAAGGGAAACGTACTTGCCAGTGTGGCACGGTCTTGACGAAAATCAAGCGATGAATATCACCACCTTTGATGAGCTGCTGACCGCGGCCCGCCAGCAGCGCGAACCCCAGCGCCTGCTCTGCGTTTTTGCCACGTCCGAACTGCCCGCAGACAGCACACCCGAACAGGTCGCGCGTTTTGAGGCGGGTCAAGGCGGCGCGCTGGCGCCGCTGATGTGCGTGGACAAGACGCCACAGGAACTGGCCTCTTTTGCCGCACTGGCCGGCGAGGCGCAGCAGTTCGGCCAAGCCTGGGCCCTGGTCTTCGTGGCCGCCATGGCCGATGGCCCCGACGTTGAGGCCCCGCTGCAGCGCATGGTAGAAGACATCAAGCGCGGCGCCATCGGCAGCTACATCCCCTTCAATACGCAGGGTGAGGCCGTGCGGCTGGGTTAGCCATGTGTCGTTCGTTTGCCGCCAACCCTGTTCAGCCGACAGCTTGGCGGCCTGTATCAAACCAGGCGTCCATCAAAAGGAAGGTATGAAATGACACGCGTTCGAGTTGAAGGCTTCACCATCTCGCTCGACGGATACGGGGCAGGTCCGAATCAGGATCTCAACAACCCGCTCGGCATAGGCGGTACGGATCTGCACCAGTGGTTGTTCCCGACGCGCACCTTGCAGCGGGCCCTGTTCGGTAAGGACGGTACCACCGGGGTCGACGATGATTTCGCGGCCCGTGGCTTTCAGAATGTTGGGGCCTGGATCCTCGGGCGAAACATGTTCGGGCCCATACGCGGTCCCTGGCCGGACCTGAACTGGAAAGGCTGGTGGGGCGACAGCCCTCCGTATCACGTGCCAACCTTCATCCTGACCCACCACGCACGAGAGCCCCTGGAGATGGAAGGCGGAACGATTTTCCACTTCGTCACGGGTGGTATCCACGAGGCGCTGGACCGCGCGCGTGACGCTGCCAAGGGGAAGGATGTGCGCATCGGCGGTGGGCCTGACACCATCCGGCAGTATCTGCGCGAGGGCCTCATCGATGAGCTGCACATCGCTATCTCGCCTGTCCTGCTCGGCCGGGGGGAGCGACTGTTCGAGGGGCTGGACATGCGCGCTCTGGGGTATGCATGCGTTCAGTCTGTCGCGTCGGAGAAGGCCACGCATGTTGTCCTGCGGCGCCAGGGGCACAAGGACGCCTGACGGGTGCTTGTTGCAGAAGTTCCGCTGCAGAACCGAAGTGTCAGGCGGTGCATCCACGCCCTTGTCGATTTTCGGTAGTCTCGTTCGTCGACTGGGTAGAGTCAGAGACCCGCCGGTCACCCGGGACCGGAAGCCTGACCAATAAGGAGCCTGAGCCATGCGACCCCTGCGTTATTCCATCAACGTCACCCTGGACGGCTGTTGCGACCACCGGGCCGTCGTCCCTGACGAAGACTTGCATCGTCACGCGGTCGAGAACCTCAAACGGGCCGATGCCCTGCTGTTTGGCAGGGTGACCTATGAAATGATGGAGGCCGCGTTCCGGCCGGCGTGGACAGGAGAGATGCCTGACTGGATGGAGTCCTTCCGCCAGACGATCGACGCGGGCAAGAAGTACGTTGTGTCCAGCACCCTGGAGCGTGTCGACTGGAATGCGGAGCTGGTACGCGGGGATCTGGGGCAGGCTGTCCAGCAGCTCAAGCGCGAGCCGGGCAAGGGACTGTTCGTAGGGGGCGTGATGCTCCCGATGGCCCTGGCGGAACTGGGTTTGATCGATGAGTATGAGTTCGTGGTGCATCCCAGGCTGGTGGGCCATGGTCCGACCTTGTTCGCGGGTTTGTCGAGGTACGTCGACCTGAAGCTCGTGGGTCGGCTGGATTTGGGTTCGGGGGCGGTGGCGATGCAGTATGAGCCGAGAAAGTTGCCATCGAGATGAGAGAGACTCGGCCTGGGCATGTCCCCCGGTCCGGGTCGCTGAACCTGGGCCGTTAACCGGAAAGACACCATGCGCTTATCCATCGTCGCCGCTGCCATGGCCCTCCTGGTCTCCACGGGTGCGCACGCCACAAGCTCACTTTCGTTCGAAGCCGACGGCTACCTCATCGACATCGTCGTGGGAGATACATCCCAGCCTGTTGTCTCCAGCCTGAGCATCGCCCTGCCCGGGAGTAAGCAGCCGGTATCGCTTCCGATGCAAGGGGTCAAAGTCCAGATCTTCGAGCCCGGGCAGAAAGTCTTGCTGCTGAGTTTCAAGAATTCCGGCGATGCAGGGCTTCCCGCGAGTTTCCTGCTCACGGTCAAGGACGATGTCGGCACCCTCAAGATGGGCGGGAGGTCGCTGGTGGGCAGCTTCTCCTGGGGCATGTAGGAGCCGACGTGATCGTGCCGGGAACGCCCACCACAGTCTGTGGATCGGGGATGGTCATGCCAGTGCTGCGAGGCCAGCGTTGCACCGCAGCATATACTTTGGGTCCAGGCCCGCTGATACGGGGGCATCGCATCCCCCGGAAAGATGGAACACCTTCGGCGCAGGCCTGTTTTCCCTGCCGAGGTTCAGACTGAACATGCGACTGCTTGAAACCAAGATCCCCGCCCCTGTTGTCACCGTCGTCATTGCTTTGGCCATGTGGCTGCTGCCCCGTGTTGAATCCCTGGGTGATGTGATCGATGTCGTGCGGCTGGCCACCATCGATCTGAGCATGAACCTCAGCGCCCTGGTGGCGATTGCCGCCTTTGCCGGTTTCTGGCGGGCACGCACCACCATCAACCCCTTGCAACCCGAGCGTGCTTCCGTGCTGGTCACGCATGGCATCTACCGCTATACGCGCAATCCCATGTACCTCAGCCTCTTGCTGCTGCTCGTGGCCTATGCCTGCTACCTGGGAACCTGGGCGGCCTTTGCCGGCCCCGCGATCTATGTGGCCTACGTCACCCGTTTCCAGATCCTGCCCGAGGAACGGGTGCTGCTGTCCAAGTTCGGTGCCGAGTACGAAGCCTACAAGCGCCGGGTGCGCCGCTGGATCTGAAGCAGCCATGCCCCGGCGTCATTTCCTGTCTGCCGGGTTACTGATCTGCCTGCTGCTGGCGGCTTGTGCCGCACCCGGGCCAGGGGGCGTGGCCGAGACCACGCTGCCCCTGCACCGTGCCTGGGTCGACGGCCGCCAAGTCGAGTACGTCACCACCGACATCTCGGATGCGACCATGGCCCGGCGTGAAGGGGTCAACCACGTACCGCGCCTGGCCCTGGCCCTGGGGGCGCCCGGCCGCCCCGGTGTGACCGAGCGGGTCTACAAGTTCGTCGACGGCGAGCAGATCACCGTTTTCCAGTCGGCACCCCTGCCCACGGGAGGGGCCAACGCCGACCCCAACTACAGCCCGCTGTGGCGCATGGTGCTGGTGCGCTGGCTGCGGCCCACGGCCCTGCGCGAACTGCGCTCCGAGGAGCAGGTGCTGGCGGCGCAGGAACGCGGGGAACTGTCGCTGGAAGTCACCGACATCGTGGTCAATTGCCCCATCACGCGTTCGGTAGACGGGCTGGCGCTCCGGGGTGTGCGCTAGGGCCTGTTCACACTGACTTCTCCGGTGCGAATGGGTTGCGGCCAGAGAAATCAGCGTGAACAGGCCCTCGCTGTGGCGCGGCCGCCATGCCGTGATGGCGCCGATGGTCAAACGCTGTTATAAAAACCCGGCCAATCAAGGCACAAGGGAGTTTTCATATGTTTGATCTGCCGATGTTCACCCTGATCCACGTCCTCATCAGCGTCCTGGGCATCATTGCGGGCCTGGTGGTGGTGGGCGGGCTCATGGCCGGGGCCCGGATGGACGGCTGGACAGGCTTCTTTCTGATCATCACGGTGCTGACCAGCCTCACGGGCTACGGTTTCCCCTTCACCCGGCTGCTGCCGCCGCACGTGGTGGGGGCGGTTTCGCTGGTGGTGCTGGCCGTTGCCGTGGTCGCCCGCTATGGGCAGAACATGCAGGGCCGCTGGCGCGCCATCTATGTGGTCAGCGCCGTGACGGCCCTGTACCTCAATGTCTTTGTGCTGATGGTGCAGCTTTTCGTGAAGACGCCCGCCCTGGCAGAACTGGCACCCACGCAGCAGGAAGCGCCGTTCGCGGTGACGCAGGCCCTGGTGTTCGCGCTGTTTGTCGGCCTGGGCTGGCTGGCGCTGCGGGGTTTTCGCGGCGTACGCTGAAGGGCAGGGACCAGCCTGTCGAATCCGGCCGGGCTTCTTCGTCGTACAGACTGAGGGATATCCTCGAACCATCTGAAGGAAACAGCCATGACCACGAACACCGTCCGCCTGCACCGCGTGCTGCGTGCCCCGCCCGAGCGGGTCTACCGCGCTTTCATCGACCCCGATGCCATGGTCAAGTGGCTGCCCCCGCATGGCTTCACGGGCAAGGTGCACCAGATGGACGCCAAGGTGGGGGGTGGCTATCGGATGTCTTTCACCAATTTCAGCAACGGGCAGAGCCATTCCTTCGGCGGCAAGTACCTGGAACTGGTGCCCGGCGAGCGCATCGTCCACACCGACAGCTTCGACGACCCGAACCTGCCCGGTGAGATGCGCGTCACGGTAACTTTCAAGTCCGTGTTCTGCGGTACCGAACTCAACGTGGTGCAGGAGGGCATTCCCGAGGTCATTCCTGCCGAAGCCTGCTACCTGGGCTGGCAGGAGTCGCTCACGCTGCTGACCCTGCTGATCGAGGCAGAGGTCAAGGGCTGAGAGCGCTGTCCAGGGCTGGACTCTGTCCGACAAGGAAACGTCATGCAGATACCTGACACGGAAGAGGCGTTGGCCGCCTTGTTCGACCGCCTTGGTGCGAGCGATCCACGCGCTTGGGCGCAATCCCAGTTGCAGGAGGGCATTCCCCAACTGCACCGCTATCTTTGGTTGCGCCAGGCGTGGAAGTTCATCGTGGCAGAAGATGAAACCGGCTGGATGGATGCCCACATGCGGCATGCTGCTGCCCGGCCAGACGATCCGTATGCGGGCGTGGGGCAGGCCTTGCGCCTGTGCCTGGAGCAGGGTGTGGACCGGGGGCTGCTCAACGATATCGTGCGTGGCATGCAGGTGGAGCTGCTGGCCGGCCTGAGCTACATGCTGGAAGACCCGGATTTTTCCGAGCCCGAGTTGAGCGGGCTGGGCTGGGGCCTGTTTGCCACTGATGAGCAAGGGCAGCCGATGGAGCCGGTCTATGGTCTGCACGAATCCGTGCTGGAGCTCGATCCCACAGGCCGCTCCATGCGGCCGCGCCGGCCATGACGAAGTCTGTCGGTGATTCACGCCCGATCCTGCGCACAGTCCCCGGCATGTTTGCGGCACTGCTACTCGGTGCCTGCGCTTTTGCACAAGGGCCGGGCGGTCTGAGCCCTTTTACGACAGACGGCTGCAGCATGTTCCCCGACCGTTCCCTGCTCTCCGGGGCCGATTGGTGCCGCTGCTGTGTGGCGCACGACCTGGTCTACTGGCGCGGCGGCACGGCCGAGGAGCGGCTCGAAGCCGACCAGGCGCTGCGCAGCTGCGTGCAGCAGGCCACGGGCAACACGGCCCTGGCCGATCTCATGTACACGGGGGTGCGTACCGGCGGCGGGCCCTATTTCTACACGCCCTACCGCTGGGCCTATGGCTGGCCCTATGGGCGGGGGTACGAGCCGCTGTCCAGCGAGGAACGGGCCCAGGTGTCGGCCTTGCAGACGCAATACCTGAGCAGCCGGCCCGTATTGACCTGCGAGAAATGACGCCATGGCACAGCGGCTTGCACAATGAGGACTGGACCGGATCCTGGCTCCAAGACGAGGAATACATCATGAACATGTCCGAACTGCTGCGCTGGCAATGGGAGGGTTACACCCGCTACCACCAGTCGCGCGCCAACTTGCTGCTGCACATCGTGGTGGTGCCGCTGTTCCTGCTCGGCAACGTGGCCCTGGTGCTGGCCCTGGTGCAGGGGGCCTGGCTGGTGGCGCTGGGCGGCGCGGCCTGCATGGGGGTCTCGGTCGCCTTGCAGGGCAAGGGGCATGCGCGCGAGCCGGTGCCCTCCATTCCCTTCACGGGCCCGGCCAATGCCGTGGCGCGCATCTTCTGCGAGCAATGGATCACCTTTCCCCGTTATGTGCTCACGGGTGGCTGGGGGCGCGCACTGCGCGCAACCGACGCTGCCCGGTAAAGGAGAAAGACCATGACAACTTACCGTGGAAGCTGCCACTGCGGACGCGTGGCCTTCGAAGTGGAGGGCGAACCCGACAGCGCCCTGGCCTGCAACTGCTCGATCTGTTCGCGCAAGGGCTCGCTGCTGTGGTTCGTGCCGCGTGCGCAGTTCAAACTCCTGACGCCCGAGGACGCGGCCGGCAATTACACCTTCAACCGCCATCTCATCAAGCACCGCTTCTGTCCCGTCTGCGGTATCCACCCCTATGGCGAGGGTACGGACCCGCAGGGGCGGGCCATGGCGGCGATCAATCTGCGCTGCCTGGAGAATTTCGACTTCAACAGCGTGCCCGTTCATCACTACGACGGCAAGTCGCATTAAAGACCGATGCCCGCACACAGGAGTTTCCATGCCCACCACCCATGATTTCAACCAGCGCGGCGCGGCCATGTTGCCGGGCCACCTGGGCATCGTCATCACGCAGATGCAGGATGGCGAGGTGCGCGCCGAGATGCCGGTGCGTACCGAGGTGATGGCCCCCAACGGTTTCCTGCACGCGGGCAGCATCGTGACACTGGCCGACACCTGTGCCGGTTATGGCTGCCTCAACAGCCTGCCCGAAGGCGCCAGCGGTTTCACCACCATCGAGCTCAAGTCCAACCACCTGGGCACGGCGCGCGACGGCGTGGTGATCTGCGCGGCCCGTGCCGTGCACAGCGGGCGCACCACCCAGGTGTGGGACGCCACGGTGACGCACCGCGAGAGCGGCAAGACCCTGGCGCTGTTTCGCTGCACGCAGATGGTGCTGTACCCCAGGGCCGGCGGCTGAAGCCGCCGATCAGGCTCGATTCACGGTTTGGGGGGCGCAGATTGGCTCCACCAGTCGCGCAGCTGCCGGTAGATTTGCCAGCCGCCCAGCAGGCGGGGCAGCCAGCGCAGGACACGACGCGGGCGCCTGAAGACCAGCAGTGCCAGGGCCGAAAGAGGCAATACCGGATGCCGGCGCAACCAGCTCAAACCGGTGCGCAGCTGGTCGGCCACGGCGAGCGGTGAATGCAAGGCCTGCGCCTGACGGGCCAGCGTGTGGCGCAGTTCGGCGCTGCGCAGCAGCAGTTGCTGCTGCCGCTGCACGAGTGCATGGTGTTGGCGCCGGTGCATGGCCAAGGCTTATTCGCCCGTGTCGAGTCCGGCGCGGTCGCGGGCGAGTTCGGTCACGCTGCTGTTGAACAGCCCGCCCCGGCTTTGCAGACGGGACCGGGCCCTGAACATCATCCAGCCGCCCGTGCCCAGAAACAGCAGGGCCAGCACACCCAGCGCCAGCAGGCGGTGCTCGTCCCAGAACAGCACCACCACAAAAGCGCAAAGCAGCAGCGCGCCCAGGCCCAGCAGCAGCAGGGCCAGTCCGGCCCAGAGCAGGCCGTCGAACAGCCGCAGTTTCTCCTGCTCGATCTCGTTGCTGAGCAAGGCCAGCCGCAACTGCAAGGTCTCCACCGCCGTGCCCAGCAGGCGGCGCAGGGAGGCCATCAGACCGGGTTCCGTGGCAGGTTCTTGCATGGTGGAGCGTTGTTCAGCGACGCGCGACCAGCAGGCCGACGATCAGGCCGAGGGCGGCGGCGATGCCGATGGACTTCCAGGGGTTGTCGTGCACGAAGGCGTCGGTGGCCTGGCCCGCAGCCTTGACCTGGGCGGTCGCTTCTTCCTGTAGGCCGAGCAGTTCGATGCGGGCTTCCTTGAGCCGGCTCTGGATGCGACCGCGAACCTCCGCTGTGCTATCACCGACCTGGTCGGCTGTCATGCGCAGCAGTTCCTCGGCGTCTGCGATGACCAGCCGCAGGTCGTTGAGCAACTTGTCGCGCTGCGGTGCAGTGTTTTCAAACATGGCATCCCTTCCTTGTGGTCGACATGACCTGAGGACAGGATAGACCTCCTGCAGCCAAAAGCAATCGCTCATTTCGCACGCACGGGGGGCTTGCCATGCCCTCCGGCTCGCAGGTCCTAGAGCTGCGCTACGAGATTGCGTCCCGCCAGCTTGGCCTTGTACAGGGCCATGTCGGCGCGTTCCACCACTTCGGTGCTGCTGATATCGTCCTTGAGCGCGCAGCTCAGGCCCAGGCTCGCGGTGACTCGGCCTATGCCCGGGAAGGAGTAACCGGCCACAGTCGCGCGGATCTTCTCGGCCACGGCCCAGCCTTCGGCTTCGTCCTGCAGATCGGGCAGCAGCACCACGAACTCCTCACCGCCATAACGCGCCACGAAATCGGTGATGCGCGTGCACTGCGTCAGCAGGTGAGCCAGCTGGCGCAGCACCTCATCGCCCTTCTGGTGGCCATGTTCATCATTGATGGCTTTGAAATGGTCGACGTCGATCAGAATCAGGGAGAAGCCGCGGCCCGTGCGACGCAGCAGCTGGAAGTCTTCCTGCAGCTTGGCGTCGAAGCGGCGGCGGTTGTGCAGGCCCGTCAACCCGTCCACCGTTGCCAGACGCTCGAGTTCCTGATTGGCGATCGACAGCGCCTCGGTGCGTTCGCGCACCTGCTGCTCCAGCGAGGCGTTGAGCGCTTCCAGTTCACGCTCATGTTCCAGCAGGGAGCCGGTCATGGACTGGATGGAGTCGCTGAGCTCGCGGATCTCGAAGATCTGGTCCTGTCCATCCGGGTAGACAGGGGGCTGGTCACGCCGCTCGATGTGGCGCACCGCAGCGGCCAGCTGTTCGATGGGCTGGCTGATGCGCGTGGCAGAGCGGTACGCGATGATGGCGAAGATCAGGCCCACCACCAGGCCGAAGACCAGCAGCTGCTGGTGCAGGATTCGCATGGGCTCCACAGCCACCTGCAGGGGCTGGCGCAGCACGACGCGCCAGCCCAGCTCGGCGCTGGTCTCGGCATGAACGTCCACCATGCTGGTCAGGTAGACCTTGTCGTCGCCCCAGCGCACCACTTCGTAGGGCGCTGCCGGACGTAGGCGTTGCGGCAGCTGTACCGCGCCCATGAGGCGGTAGGGGTAGAGGATGTGGCCCGCGCTGTCGGCAATCAGCACCTCGACCTGGCGCTGGGCCGCGCTCTGGGTCACGACCGACTCCACCGCGTTGGTGACCCAGCTCCAGTGGGCGTGCGCACCCAGCACGCCGCGTACGCGGCCACGATCGTCCAGGATGGGCGCGGCGAAGTCGACAAAACGCAGTGGTTCACCACCGGCGTTGGGCGGGAGCAGCTTGGCCAGCAGCAGGGCTTCGTGGACGTCGCCGGTATAGGCGCCCTTGAGCGCCTTCTGGAACCAGGGACGCTGGCCGACCTGTTGGCCCACCAGCATGCCGCCGGTGGCCTGCAGCACACGGCCTTCGCTGTCGACGATGCCGATCCAGGCGTATTCGTCGTAGGTCTGCTTGCGCAGCTCCAGGGCCCGGCCCAGTTCGGGGTCGCGCAGGTTGCCGTGGGTGAAGGCAGGGATCTGGCGCAGCAGGCGGATTTCCTTGTCGCGCTCTTCGAGGTGGGCGGCCAGCAGGTCGGCTGCCGAGCGCGCGCTGATGTGCAAGGTCTGACCGCCGAAATCGGCCAGCTCCTCTGTGGCGATGTGACCCACATACAGCCCCACGCAAAGCAGGGTGGCCAGCGACAGACCACCGAACCAGAGGGTCAGGCGGCCGCGGAAGCTGCTGGGGGTGAAAAGACGGGCCCAGGGTAATGTCATGGTTCGGCGTTCCTTGCGCGCACGTGGGGCTCCCAAGTGCGGCAGTGTATGCCGAAACGTTCGCCCCTTTTCAGACTGGGGACAGTACCCTGGCCGGCGTCAGCAGGCGCTCCATGAGTTCGCGTACGCTGCGGATCTGCGCGCCGAAGGGCAGGGCGCCCACGCCGCGGAAGAACAGGCCTTTTTTCAGGTCGCCGCGCAGTGCGGCGGCCAGCTGGTTGTCGATGCAGAACTGGCCCCAGCCGGGCAGGCCGTCGCGCAGGCCGCACTGGGCCAGGCAATCAAAGCTCTTGGTGCAACGGTTCTTGGGGTGCGCCACGGCTTGCAGCTTGTGCTCGATCTTCATGTAGGCGCGCAGCCAGGGTGTGGCCACGGCGCGCGCCGGCAGGCCCGCCACGCTGGTGAATTCCACCATCTCGTCTTCCCTGGCCTCGGCCAGCACGCGTTTGAATTCTGCGTTGGCGTCGCTCTCGGTGGTGACGGCAAAGGGCGTGCCCAGCTGCACGGCAGCAGCCCCCAGCGCCTGCACGCGGGCGATGTCCTCGCGGTTGCGGATGCCACCGGCGGCGATCAGCGGAATCTCCTGCTCGATACCGGCCGATTTCAGGAAGGCGATGGACTGCGGGATCACGTTCTCGAAATCAAAGCGGGGGTCGTTCAGATCGCTGATCTTGGCTGCGCCCAGGTGGCCACCGGCCAGGCGCGGGTGTTCGATGACGATGGCATCGGGCAGGCGCTTCTTGCGCTCCCATTTCTTCACGATCAGTTGCACGCCCCGCGCGTCCGAGAGGATGGGGATCAGGGCCGTCTTCGGGTGGTCCTGCGCCAGGTCGGGCAGGTCCAGCGGCAGGCCGGCGCCCACCACCACGGCGTCTATGCCCGCTTCCAGCGCGGCTGTGACAGAGTGTGCATATTCGCTGACCGCCCGCATTACATTGATGGCCAGCAGGCCCAGGCCCCCGGACAGCGTGCGCGCGGCGCGGATCTCGCGCCGGATCGCTTCCAGGTTGGCGGCGTCGATGGCCACCTTGGCGGCGTCGCCAGCATCCAGGTGGCCGGTGGCCTGCATCAGGTCGGGGTGATGGCGCCGCAGGTCCACGGAAGAGAGGGTGCCCACGCCACCGAGCGCGGCCACGCTGCCGGCCAGGCGATGTGCCGAGATGCCGATGCCCATGCCCCCCTGGACCACCGGCAGCAGGGTGCGACCGGCCAGGGTCAGCGGGCGCAGGCCGCTGCGCGCCAGCCAGGCCGCGCTGTCGGCGTGCAGGTGGGGAAAGGGAAGGGCAGCATTCATGTGGTGGGCGGCGCTCAGACGGGCAGGCGCCCGCCCTCACGCAGGGATGAGATGTGCGCTAGCTTAGGTGCAAGGCGAACAGAGCGTTTTGCGCTGGGTCAAGGTTTGCTCGGAGTTGGCCGGTTTTGCTAGGGCTGTTCCGGGCCTTGTTGAGACCCGCGCCGGGCTATAAACTGAAACCCCATGCCCAGGGACCCACTGCATCACCACGCAAACGACGTGGATGGACTCTCCGCCGAAAGGATCTTTCATGAAATTCAACAACCTGCGCGTGGCCCACAAGTTGTGGCTGGTCGTCCTGGGGCTCATGCTGCTTTTACTGATCGTGGCCATCTGGGGGCAGTTCAAGTCCCGGCAGGAAGCCGACGCCACCTTGGAGAAAGTGGCCTTCTACGAGTCGGCCATCACGACGGCGGTGCGCTGGCGCGGGCTGGCCGAGGTGGCGGTCACCATGTCCTCGAGCGCTGCCACGACCAGTGACATGGCGCTCAAGGCGGATTTCGGCACCCGTGTGGCGGCGCTGACGGCCCGCATCACGCCGGTGCAGGAAGAGATCAACAAGTCGGCCACCTCAGCCCGGGACAAGGAGGCGCTGGAGTTTGTGGGCAATACGCGGGCCAGCCTGCGCGGCCTGAGCCCCAAGATCAAGGAGCTGCAGGACGCCGGCGACCAGGCGGCACTGCAGGCCTTTGTCGACAAGGAATACAAGCCCAGGATGGTGGCCTACCTGGACGCCATCGACAAGTTCGTGGTCGTGCAGGAGCAGCAGCGTGACGAGGTGGTGCGTGAGATGGAAAAGGCGCGCCAGGGGCGTGTCGTCACTGCGGCCATCAGCCTGGTCGTGGTCTTCGGCCTGGGGGTCTTCCTGATTCTGGTGCTGGTGCGTTCCATCACGGTGCCGCTGGACCGCGCGGTACAGATCGCCGGCGCCATCGCCGACGGTGACCTCACGCAGGACATCCACGAAGAACGCAAGGACGAATTCGGCGTCCTGTCGCGGGCCTTGTCGACCATGGTGGGCAAGCTGCGCGGCGTGGTCGCCGATGTGCGCAGCGGCGTGGAGGCTGTCTCGACGGCTTCCGTTGAAATCGCCAACGGGAACAACGACCTCTCGGCCCGCACCGAGCAGACCGCTTCCAACCTGGAGGAGACCGCGGCCAGCATGGAGGAACTCACCAGCACGGTGAACCAGTCCGCCGACACCGCGCGTCAGGCCAACCAGCTGGCCAGCACGGCCGCCCAGGTGGCCGCCCGCGGCGGTGAGGTGGTGGGGCAGGTGGTGGTGAGCATGCAGCACATCACCGAGTCCTCGCACAAGATCGGCGACATCATCGGTGTGATCGACGGCATCGCCTTCCAGACCAACATCCTGGCGCTCAACGCCGCGGTAGAAGCAGCGCGCGCTGGCGAGCAGGGCCGCGGCTTTGCCGTGGTGGCCGCCGAGGTGCGCAGCCTGGCACAGCGTTCGGCCGAAGCCGCCAAGGAGATCAAGGCCCTGATCAGCACCTCGGTCCAGTCCGTGGAGTCCGGCTCGCAGCAGGTGGAAGAGGCTGGCAAGACCATGGGCGAGATCGTCAGCAGCGTGCAGCGCGTGGCCAGCCTCATGGGCGAGATCACCACGGCCACGACCGAGCAGCGCGACGGCATCGCCCAGGTCAACCAGGCCGTAGGCAACCTGGACCAGATGACGCAGCAGAACGCAGCCCTGGTGGAAGAGTCCGCCGCCGCGGCCGCGGCCATGCGTGACCAGGCCCAGCACCTGGCCCAGGTGGTGGCTGTCTTCAATGTGGGCAACGCCGGCGCGCGGCCCCAGCTGGCGCTAACCTAGGCGCAGTGGTGCGCCACGGCCACCGGCCAGTGTGCGCGCCTGCACTTCGAGCTTGCGGGCCGTCGTGGCCGATTCCTGCAGCCGGCCCGCATGGCCGCTGGCGAGCTGCTCGAGCTGGCCCAGGGTCCGTCTGAGTTCGTCCAGGCCGGCGTCCTGCGTCTGGGCATGCTGTGTGATCTCGGCCATGGTCTGCGCCACGCGCTGCACCTGCGTCACCACTTCCTGCATGGTCTGGCCCGCCTGCTCCACCAGCTTGCCGCCCTGGGCCACGCTGCCCACCGAGGCTTCGATGAGCTGCTTGATCTCCTTGGCCGCGGCCGCGCTGCGCCCTGCCAGGGCCCGCACCTCGGTGGCCACCACGGCAAAACCGCGACCTTGATCGCCGGCACGAGCCGCCTCCACTGCGGCGTTGAGCGCGAGGATGTTGGTCTGGAAGGCGATGCCGTCGATCACACCGATGATGTCGGCAATGCGATCGGACGATTTGCGGATGGCCTGCATGGTGTCCACTACCTGCGTCACCACGGCGCCGCCGCGTTCGGCCACCTGGGCCGCACTGCTGGCGAGTTGCTGGGCCTGGCGTCCGCTCTCGCTGCTCTGCTTGAACGTGCCGGCCAGAGCCTGCATCTGGGTGTCGGCCTGCTGCAGCCGGGCCTGCTGCGGCGCGCGTTGTACCGCCTCGTGCTGGGCGGGTCGCGCCAGTTCTTGCGACTGTTGCTCCAGCTGCTCGGCCTGCTGCTGCATGTGGGCCACGGTCTCGCGCAGACGCTGTTGCAGATCGCGCAGCGCGGCCTGCAGCTGACCGGCCTCGCCGGGGTCGCTCACTTCAATGAGACTGTCCAGGTCGCCCTGGGCCAGGCGGCGCGCAGCCTGTACCGTGCCCACCAGGCTGCGGTTGACCGGGTGCAGCACCCACCAGGCCCACAGTGCCGAGAGCAGCATGGCCACCACGCCGGCCACCAGCAGCAGGGTGCGCGCGGTGGCGATGCTGCCACGTTCCACGCTGCGGCGTTGTTGCGTCGTGAGCGTCTGGATGGATTGCTGCAGCGCATTGAGCGCGGGCAGTGTTTCGCCGATGAAGAGCAGCGAGGCCTCGGGGCGCAGGTTTTCCTCCACCAGCTTGAGCACACGCTCAGCCGACTCGGCATGCGCGCCGCGCTGCTTTTTCAGGTCCGCCAGCAACTGGCTGCCGGCGCTGCGTTCCAGCGTGGTGAGTGCGGCCTCGAACTGTTGGTTGGCGGCCTGCCGCTGCGCCTGCAGCGGTTGCGGGGGGGCGGCGATGGGCGCCTTGATCACGTCCATGACCACGCGTGACAAGGCGTCGGTGGCCGCCAGCAGCTGGCCCGCGGCCTCTGCCTGGGCGCGCTCGGTCGCGTTCATGCGTTCGGAGGCTTGCTCGATGTTGTGCAGCTGCGCCGTTGCCAGCCAGGCGTAGGCGGCCAGCAGAAGCATGGGCAGACCCAGACCCAGCAAGAGGCGGGTTCCGGTGGACCAGGGGGCGCTACGCATGCTTGTCTCCCGGGCCGTGGGTCACGGCCGTGCTTGGTGTTGGAACAGGGGGCTCAATGTCCCGGTCATTGTGACACCGGCCGACTTGGCCGGTCCAGCATCCAAAGCGCGGAAAAGACAGATGCTTTCAGTTTTTGTGTTTGACCGGCTGTGCCTGGGGCCGGTAGCTGGCGTCGATCTCGTTGAACAGGGGCTGCGCCATGGTGTCGGCGGGGCCGTCTGCATAGGGACCCGTGCCGCTGTGTGTGGCACTGGAAGCGGGCACGAACTGTCCGCTTTTCACATCAAACACATGCACTTCGCCTTCTTCGATCACATAGTGCCAGCCGTGCAGGGCCAGCTGGCCGGCCTCCACGCGCGCGCGCACCATGGGGTAGCCCATGAGGCGCTCCAGTTGCAGGATCACTGCGCGCTGTTCGGTACGGCGCAGCGCTTCGGCCGACATCTGTACCGGCAGCACGGCCTCGCGGCCCAGGTCCAGCCAGGCGGCCAGGTTGATGGCTTCCTTCGGCGTACCTTCGTAGAGCGCGCGAATGCCGCCGCAGTGGCTGTGGCCGCAGACCACGATGCGCGAAACCTTGAGGCTGAGCACGGCGAACTCGATGGCCGCAGCCGTGCCGTGGTACCCGGTCCAGCGGCGCGCGGCACCCAGGTAGGCGCCTTCGGGAGAGATGTCGCCCGAAGGGGCGGGCAGCATGCCGTCGTGCGGCGGCACGAAGGCCGCCACATTGCGCACGACGAAGAGTTCGCCCGGCCCGGTGCCCGTGAGCAGGTAGGGCACCAGGCGCGAGTCCGAGCAGCCGATGAAAAGGATGGTTGGGTGCTGGCCGTGCGTCACCAGATCCTGGAACTGGTCCTGCACGCCCGGAAAGGTCTGGTCGTGAAAGCGCCGCAGACGTTCCAGCAGTTCGTCGGGCATGGCGGCGCTTTCGCCTATTGCACCAGCGGGCTGTCGGCAGCGTCCAGTTCCACGCCCTCCAGCTCGGCCTGTCCGGCGAGCAGGGCCAGGTACTGGCGCAGCGCGGTCACGTAGGTCTGCTGGCGCAAGGTCATGGCCACGGCGCCGCGCACGGATTCGAAAGGCTGGTCGGCCCCGGCTTCGCGCCGGCGCACATCCACCACATGCAAGCCGAAGCGGCTGTGCACCAGGCGCGGCAGCACACCCACCTCGGTCTGGCCGAAGATCTCGCGCGCGAACTCGGGCGCGCAGTCCTGCGCCGTCAGCCAGCCCAGCTCGCCGCCCTCGGCGCCGCTGGGGCAGTTGGAGAGAGTGCGCGCGGCCTGCACAAAGGGGTCGTCCGTCCCGTCGTGGCTGCGCACATCGAGCAGCGCGCCTTCGGCGCGCTTGCGCAGGGCCACGACATCGATACCCGGCGTCACGGCAAACAGGATGTGCCGCACGTGGGCACGCTCGCCGATGCGGTAACGCGCGGCGTGGGCCGCATGGTGGCGGCGGCAGGCTTCTTCCGAGGGCTCCGGGATCTGCAGGCTTTGTTCCAGCAGTTGCTCGATGGCCTCGACCGCCGCCTCGCCGGGCACGCCGTCGACTGTGTTGTCCTCGGCGGCCAGCAGGCCGGCGCGCTGCGCGGCCTGGCGCAGCAGCTCTGTGCAGGCGCGCTGCCGCAGTTCGTCGTCAGTCAGAACCTCATCGGCACCTTGCAAAGGCTGGCCATTGACGCGTGCCACGGCAACCGGGGCGGCCACGGACGTATCGGCTTCGGTGCTGGCGCAGCCACAGCTGGGAGAGCAGGGGGTTTTCATACACGGGCTCCCGGTTGGCGCGGCAGGTTGTGGCCGGCCGGCAGATTGAGCCGACGGCTGCGCACGACCTGGTAAGGCCGCAGCAGGTAGGACACCGAAGCGAAACCGCTCCAGACGTGCACCAGGCGGGTGAAGGGGAAGATGAAGAAGATGCTCATGCCCAGGAACATGTGGGCCTTGAAGACCCAGCTGGCTTCCGCCAGCAGCTCCACTGCACCGATGCGGAAGGTCACGATGCGCTGCGCCCACTCGGCCAGCAGGAGCATCATGCCGCCGTCCAGATGCTGGGCGGAGAGCGGGATGGTCGCCAGGCCCAGCGCGAACTGCAGCCAGAGCAGAAGCAGCAGCACGATGTCGCTTGCTTTGCTGGTGGCGCGGATGCGCGGCTCGAACAGGCGGCGGTGCAGCAGCAGCGTGACGCCGATGAAGCCCAACAGGCCGAAGGCCCCGCCCGAGACCATGGCCATCAGCTGCTTGGCGCCCGCCGTCATGAAGGGCTCGTAGACGAAGTGGGGCGTGAGCATGCCCACGGTGTGGCCGAAGAAGAGGAAGAGGATGCCCACGTGAAACAGGTTGCTGCCCCAGCGCAATTGGCCGGCCTTGAGCAACTGAGAGGAGTCGCTCTTCCACGTGTACTGGTCGCGGTCGAAGCGGATCAGGCTGCCCAGCAGGAACACCGTGAGGCAGATGTAGGGATAGATTCCGAAGACGAACTGATTGAGGTAGCTCATGGTCATGCTCCTGGCGCAGCGGGCTGCGCAACATTCCTGACGATGCGGATGGGCTGGGGCTGGCCGGGTTTGGCCTGGCCCTGGGTGGAGCAGCCGTCGAAGGCCATGGGCTCTTCCCAGGCCTGGTCCAGCGGCTCGTCTTCCACCACCTTGACAGACTGGGCCCGCTCACCGGCGACTTCCAGCAGGGCGCCCAGCACGCTGGCGTAAGGGCTCTCGCGTCTCACCAGGGCGCTGAAGATGGCGTTGAGGATGTGGGTCATCTCACCGAGGAAGGCGCGCGCCTCCTTGGTTGGCTGGGTGGAGACGAACTCCAGCACCACGGGCAGGTAGTCGGGCAGCTCGCCCTCGGCCAGATACAGGCCGGCCTTCTCGTAGGTCTGGGCCAGGTCGATCATGGCCGGGCCGCGGTCGCGGCTGTCGCCGTGCACGTGCTCGAACAAGTGCAACGAGGTGGCGCGGCCGCGGTCGAACAGTTGCACGTAGTCGGCCTCCATGTCGATGGGGTCACGCGTGCGCATGGACTTGAGCAGCGCGTCCAGCTCGGCCAGGCGGGTCGCGCCCAGGGCCTGTTCGCTGTGCAGCGCCGCGCTCAGGTCACCCAGGTGGCCGCGCAGTTCGGCGTCGGGGTAGCCCAGCAGGCGACCCAGCACGCGCAGGGTCAAAGTGGCGTTGTTGTTCATGATCAGACTCCTGCCTTGATGGGGATCGTTCTACGTTTTCCGCTGCCAAAGAGGCTGGTTTCGCTGGCGCCGTCGGAACAGCCGTTGCCAAACGAGAAGCCGCAGCCACCGCGCATGTCGAAGGTGTTCTCGGCGTACTCGCGGTGCGAACTCGGGATCACGAAGCGGTCTTCGTAGTTGGCGATGGCCATGGTCTGGTACATCTCTTCCACCTCGGCCTGGGTCATCTGCACCTGATCGAGGGCGCTGGTGTTGATGCGGCCTTCGACATGCTTCTCACGCTGGTAGGCGCGCATGGCCAGCATGCGCTCCAGGGCGCGTTCCACCGGCATGGTGTCGCCGGCGGTCAGCAGGTTGGCCAGGTACTTGACCGGGATGCGCAGCTGCTTGACGTCCGGGATCTCGCCGTTGATGCCGATGTCACCGGCGTTCGCCGCCGCCGTGATGGGCGAGAGCGGCGGCACGTACCAGACCATGGGCAGGGTGCGGTACTCGGGGTGCAGGGGCAGGGCCACCTTCCACTCCACCGCCATCTTGTAGACCGGGCTTTTGCGCGCAGCGTCCATCCAGGCATCGGGGATGCCGTCGGCGCGCGCCTGCTCGATCACATGCGGGTCGTTGGGGTCGAGGAAGATGTCGAGCTGGGCGTTGTACAGGTCACGGTCGTGCTCCACGCTGGCTGCTTCCTGGATGCGATCGGCGTCATAGAGCAGCACGCCGAGGTAGCGTATGCGGCCCACGCAGGTCTCGGAGCAGACGGTAGGCTGGCCGGCCTCGATGCGCGGGTAGCAGAAGATGCACTTCTCGGCCTTGCCCGATTCCCAGTTGTAGTAGATCTTCTTGTAGGGGCAGCCGCTGACGCACATGCGCCAGCCGCGGCACTTGTCCTGGTCGATCAGCACGATGCCGTCTTCCTCGCGCTTGTAGATCGAGCCCGAGGGGCACGATGCCACGCAGGCCGGGTTCAGGCAGTGCTCGCACAGGCGCGGCAGGTACATCATGAAGGTGTTCTCGAACTGGCCGTAGATGTCCTTCTGCACATCGTCGAAGTTCTTGTCCTTCGAGCGCTTGCTGAATTCACCCCCCAGGATCTCCTCCCAGTTCGGACCCCACTCGATCTTCTCCATGCGCTGGCCGGTGATCAGGCTGCGCGGACGCGCCGTGGGCGCGGCCTTCATCTCGGGTGCCGACTGCAGGTGGTCGTAGTCGAAGGTGAAAGGCTCGTAGTAGTCGTCGATCTGCGGCAAGTTGGGGTTGGCGAAGATCTTCATCAGCAGCTTCCACTTCGCCCCCTGGCGCGGTTCGATGCTGCCGTTGGATTTGCGGACCCAGCCGCCGTTCCACTTGTCCTGGTTCTCCCATTCCTTGGGGTAACCGATGCCGGGTTTGGTCTCGACGTTGTTGAACCAGGCGTATTCCATGCCTTTGCGGCTGGTCCAGACGTTCTTGCAGGTGACCGAACAGGTGTGGCAGCCTATGCACTTGTCCAGGTTGAGCACCATGCCGATTTGAGCGCGGATTTTCATGGTCGTCTCCTCAGGCGTGCACGTTGGCGTTGGGGGCAGTGGCCGGGGTGTCCAGCCAGTCCACCTTGTTCATCTTGCGCACCACGACGAATTCGTCCCGGTTGGTGCCGATGGTCCCGTAGTAGTTGAAGCCGTAGCTGAACTGCGCGTAGCCGCCGATCATGTGCGTGGGTTTCAACACGATGCGCGTCACCGAGTTGTGGATGCCGCCGCGTGCGCCCGTGATCTCCGAGCCGGGGGTGTTGATGATCTTCTCCTGCGCGTGGTACATCATGACCATGCCGTTGTTCACCCGCTGGCTCACCACCGCGCGAGCCGCGATGGCGCCATTGATGTTGAACAGCTCGACCCAGTCGTTGTCCACGATGCCGGCGCTCTTGGCGTCGTCTTCGCTGAGCCAGATCACCGGGCCGCCGCGGTTCAGCGTAAGCATCATCAGGTTGTCGCTGTAGGTACTGTGGATCCCCCACTTCTGGTGCGGCGTGATGAAGTTCAGCAGGATCTCGGTATTGCCGTTGGGCTTGATGCCGTGGATGCCGGCCGTGGTCTTCAGGTCCACGGGCGGGCGGTAGCTGGACAGGTTTTCCCCAAAGGCGCTCATCCAGGGGTGGTCCAGGTAGAACTGCTGGCGGCCGGTCAGGGTGCGCCACGGTATCAACTCGTGCACATTGGTGTAGCCGGCGTTGTAGGACACGGTCTCGCTCTCGATGCCGCTCCAGGTCGGGCTGGAAATGATCTTGCGCGGCTGGGCCTGGATGTCGCGGAAACGGATTTTCTCGTCCTCGCGGTACAGGGCCAGGTGCTTGTGCTCGCGCCCGGTCTGTTTGCCCAACGCTTCCCAGGCCTTGACGGCCACGTGGCCGTTGGTCTCGGGGGCCAGCTGCAGCACGACTTCGCAGGCATCGATGTCGGTCTCGATCTTGGGCATGCCGCAGGTCACGCCCTCGGCCTTGACCAGACCGTTGAGTTCCCCGAGCTGCTTGACTTCGACCTGGGTGTTCCAGGCGATGCCCTTGCCGCCGTTGCCCACCTTGTTCATCAGCGGGCCCAAGGCCGTGAAGCGCTTGTAGAGGTTGGGGTAGTCGCGCTCGACCACGGCCATGTTGGGCGCGGTCTTGCCGGGGATCAGATCGATCTCGCCCTTCTTCCAGTCCTGCACGCCGAAGGGCTGGGCCAGTTCGGACGGGCTGTCGTGCATCAGCGGGGTGAGCACCATTTCGCGTTCCACGCCCAGGTGGCCCACGCAGAGCTCGCTGAACTTCTTGGCGAAACCCTTGTAGATCTCCCAGTCGCTCTTGCTCTGCCAGGCCGGGTCCACCGCGGTGGACAGGGGGTGGATGAAGGGGTGCATGTCGCTGGTGTTGAGATCGTTCTTCTCGTACCAGGTGGCGGTGGGCAGCACGATGTCCGAGTACAGGCAGGTGGTGCTCATGCGGAAGTCCAGCGTGACCAGCAGGTCCAGCTTGCCTTCGGGGGCCTGCTCGTGCCAGACCACCTCAGTGGGTTTGGCCTCGTCCTTGCCTAGGTCCTTGCCCTGCACGCCGTGGCTGGTGCCCAGCAGGTGCTTGAGGAAGTACTCATGCCCCTTGCCGCTGGAGCCCAGGATGTTGGAGCGCCAGACGAACATATTGCGCGGCCAGTTGGCCGGGTGGTCCGGGTCCTCGCAGCTCATCTTGAGCGTGCCGTCCTTCAGGCCCTTGACCGTGTAGTCCTTGGGGTCCATGCCGGCGGCCGTTGCCTCCCTGACCACCTGCATGGGGTTGGTCTGCAGCTGCGGGGCGCTGGGCAACCAACCCATGCGCTCGGCGCGCACGTTGTAGTCGATCATGCTGCCGCCGTACAACTTCTTGTCGGCCAGGGGCGAGAGCACCTCTTCCATGCCCAGCTTCTCGTAGCGCCACTGGTCGGTGTGGGCGTAGAAGAAGCTGGTGGAGTTCATCTGGCGCGGCGGGCGGATCCAGTCCAACGCGAAGGCCAGCGCGGTCCATCCGGTCTGCGGGCGCAGCTTCTCCTGGCCCACATAGTGCGCCCAGCCACCGCCCGATTGGCCGATACAGCCGCACATCATCAGCATGTTGATGATGCCGCGATAGTTCATGTCGCTGTGGTACCAGTGGTTCATGGCCGCGCCGATGATGACCATGGACTTGCCCTTGGTCTTGTCGGCGTTGTCGGCGAACTGGCGCGCCACGGTGATCAGCTGCTGGCGCGGCACGCCGGTGATCTTTTCCTGCCAGGCCGGGGTGTAGGGCGTGTCCTCGTCGAAGTTCTTGGCAGCGAGTTCACCCGGCAGGCCGCGGGCGATGCCGTAGTTGGCCGCCTGCAGGTCGAACACGGTGGCCACCAGGGCCTCGCGCTTGTCGCCTTCCTTGCCCAGCGAGATGCGCGTGACCGGCACGGTGCGCACCAGCACGTTGTTGGCTGCGGCACCCGCGGTGTTGTTGGGGAAGTGCTCGCTCTCGATGCCACCGAAATAGGGGAAGCCGATCTTCGCGGTTTCCGTCTTGGCGCCACCTTCGAGCGCGGAGAGTTTGAGCTTCACGTCATTGCCGTGGCGCGCTTCCTTGGCCTCCAGGTTCCACTGGCCGGCATCGGCGCGGCCGTCTGGACCCCAACGGAAGCCGATGGCGCCCTTGGGGCAGACCACCTTGCCGTCCTCGTTGATGGCCACGGTCTTCCATTCGGGGTTGTTGGCCTGGCCCAGCTTGCCGTTGAAGTCGCTGGCGCGCACATAACGGTCGGGCACCAGGATCTTTTCACCGCTCGGGCTGGTCTGCTCCTTGAGCATGACCAGCATGGGCAGGTCGGTGTAGCGACGTGCGTAGTCGTCGAAGTAGGCGCTGGGTTTGTCGAAGTAGAACTCCTTCATGATCACGTGGCCCATGGCCATGGCCATGGCGGCATCCGTGCCCTGCTTGGGGTGCATCCAGATGTCGGCCAGCTTGGAGATCTCGGCGTAGTCGGGCGTCACGGCCACGGTCTTGGCGCCCTTGTAGCGCACCTCGGTGAAGAAGTGGGCGTCGGGCGTGCGTGTCTGCGGCACGTTGCTGCCCCAGGCGATGATGTAGGTGGAGTTGTACCAGTCGGCTGACTCGGGCACGTCGGTCTGTTCGCCCCAGATCTGCGGGCTGGCCGGCGGCAGGTCGCAATACCAGTCGTAGAAGCTCATGCACACGCCGCCCAGCAGCGAGAGGTAGCGCGAGCCGGCGGCATAGGAGACCATGGACATGGCAGGAATCGGCGAGAAGCCGATCACGCGGTCCGGGCCGTGTTTCTTGACGGTGTAGATGTTCGCCGCGGCGATCATCTCGTTGACTTCGTCCCAGCTGGAACGCACGAAGCCGCCCAGGCCGCGCACGCTCTGGTATTCCTTGCGTTTGGCGTTGCTCTGGGCGATGGAGGCCCAGGCTTCCACCGGCCCGTGGGTCAGGCGGGCTTCGCGCCAGAGCTTGAGCAGGCGCCCGCGCACCATGGGGTATTTCACGCGGTTGGCGGAATACAGGTACCAGCTGTAGCTGGCGCCACGCGCGCAACCACGCGGTTCGTGGTTGGGCATGTCCCAGCGCGTGCGCGGGTAGTCGGTCTGCTGGGTTTCCCAGGTGACGATGCCGCCCTTGACGTAGATCTTCCACGAGCAGGAGCCCGTGCAGTTCACACCGTGGGTGGAGCGCACGATCTTGTCGTGGGCCCAGCGGTCGCGGTAGGCGTCTTCCCAGGTGCGGTCCTCACCGGTGGTGACACCGTGGTCCTTGGAGAAGTTTTCACGCGGCTGCGAGAAGTAGCTCAGTCGGTCGAGAAAATGGCTCATGTCGGCCTCCTAGGTATGTTGTTGTTCAGGGGTTCTTCACGTAGGCATTGGCGCGCAGGTAGAACCACCAGTTCAGTACCAGGCACACGGCGTAGAAGACGGCAAAACCGTAGAAGGCGTATTGCGGCGTGCCGGCCTTGATCTGCTGGCCGATCAGCACCGGGGCGATGAAGGCGCCGTAGGCGGCGACGGCCGAGGTCCAGCCCAGCACGGGGCCGGCCTGCTGGCGGTCGAAGATGAAACCCACGCTGCGGAAGGTCGAGCCGTTGCCCACGCCGCTGGCTGCGAACAGCAGGATGAACAGGCCCATGAACATCGGGAAGTACTGCTCCGGCGTGGCCGAGCCGTAGGCCTGCATCATCACGTAGCCCACGGCCGCCGAAGCCAGCACCATGATGGCCGAGATGATCTGCGTGACGATGGAGCCGCCGACCTTGTCAGAGATCCAGCCTCCGACGGGCCGTACCGCGGCGCCCACAAAGGGGCCGATCCACGCGTAGGTCAGGGCGCTGGGCGCGTTGGGGTTCTTGGTGGTGTGGGTCAGCACACCGGCGGCGTCCGGCACGTGGCTGAAGCCGAAGATCACCGTGATGGCCAGAGGCAGGGCCATGGAGAAGCCGATGAAGCTGCCGAAGGTGACGACGTAGAGCGCCGTCATGGACCAGGTGTGCTTGTTGCGAAAGATCTCGAACTGCTTGGCCACGTTCTCCTTCATAGTGCCGAAGGCTGCGAGCTTCATCATCAGCACGGCGGCGATGATGTCCAGCGGAATCGCCACCCACATGTTCAGCAGGCCCAGGCCGGTAGGCGCCGGCAGGTAGAGGTAGAGCATCGCGATCGAGGGCACGAAGGCGAGCGAATAGAGGTAGGTGATCTTGGCGAAGGCGGTCAGGGGCGAGCCCGCGGCGGGCGTGACCGTCTTGAGGTTGTTCATGCCGAACCAGCACAGGATGGACAGGGGCACCAGCGAGAGCACCCAGGCGAAGCCGGCGTTCTGGATCCAGGTGGGTGTGCCCGCGGCGATCTTGCCGAAGATCCACCCGCTGTCCTTGACCAGGGCGCGCGACTCGCCGCCGAAGGCGCCTAGCAGGCCCACCGTCATCACCAGCGGAATCACGATCTGCATGGTCGTGACACCGAAGTTGCCCAGACCCGCATTCAGGCCCAGGGCCGTGCCCTGCAGCCGCTTGGGGAAGAAGGTGCTGATGTTGGACATGCTGGAGGCAAAGTTGCCCCCGCCGACACCCGACCACAGCGCCATCAGCTGGAACACCCACAGCGGCCACTCGGGATGCTGCAGCGCGATGCCCGTGCCGATGGCCGGTGCCAGCAGCATGGCGGTGGTGAGGAAGATGGTGTTGCGGCCACCGGCCATGCGGATCAGGAAGCTGGCCGGGATGCGCATGGTGGCGCCCGAGATGCCGGCAATGGCCGTCAGCGTGAAGAGCTCGGCCTGGGTGAAGGGGAAACCCAGGTTGAGCATCTGCACGGTGATGATGCCCCACATGCCCCAGACCGCGAAGCCGCAGAGCAGGGCGGGGATGGAAATCCAGAGGTTGCGGTAGGCGATCTTCTTGCCCGTGCTTTCCCAGAACTGCTCGTCCTCGGGGCGCCAGTCGGAGAGGGTGGTACCCGACTCCTTGGTGGTGGTGTTCATGATGGTTCCTTGGAAAGAGAGGGGGTCAGCCCTTGAGGCTGAAAGCGGGGGATTTGTCGCCCATGACCTCGGTGCGGCGCACCTCGGTCCAGTACATCCAGATCAGCGAGACCCAGACCACGCCGTACATCAGCATGAAGGCGCTGGAGCGGATGCCGGTCAGGTCCAGCAGGGCGCCGAACATGATGGGCAGCACGAAACCGCCCAGGCCACCGGCCAGGCCCACGATGCCGCTGATGGTGCCGATATTGCCGGTGTAGTCGTCGCTGATGTACTTGAAGACGCTGGCCTTGCCGAAGGCGAAGGCGATGCCCAGGATGAACATCAGCACCGTGAAGGCATAGACATTGAGGCCGATGTGGAAGGTCCTGGGGCCGTTGACCGTGGTGACGGTGAAGTCGAACTGCGGGTAAGACAGCAGGAACAGGCAGATCCAGCTCACCCACATCACCCACCAGGTCACGCTGTGGGCGCCGTATTTGTCGCTGAGCCAGCCGCCCACGGCGCGCAGCACGCCACCGGGCAGGGAGAAACAGGCCGCCAGCAGGGCCGCGGCGCGGATGTCCAGACCGTACTCACCCACGTAGTACTGGACCATCCACAGCGAGAGCGCCACATAACCGCCGAACACGATGCTGTAGTACTGGCAGTACTTGATGACCTTGGGGTCCTTCAGGGCCTTGAGCTGGTCCGTGAACTTGACGTTGCTGGGCACCAGGTGGGCCGGGTCACTGTGGCTGAAGAGCCAGAAGACGATGACCGTGCCCAGCATGATGGCCGCGTAGACCTGCGGCACCATGGCCCAGCCGAAGGCCACGACCAGGGCCGGGGCGATGAACTTGTTGACCGCTGCGCCCGAGTTGCCCGCGCCGTAGACGCCCATGGCGAAACCCTGGCGGTTCTTGGGGTACCAGCGCGCCACATAGGGCGTGCCCACCGAGAAGGACCCACCGGCCAGGCCCACGAAAAGGCCGATCGCCAGGAAGTGCCAGTAGGCCGTGGCATAGGCCATCAGGTAGATCGCCGGCACCGTGATGGCCATCAGCACGGTCATGACGATGCGCCCGCCGTAGCGGTCGGTCCAGATGCCCAGGGGCACGCGGATCAGCGAGCCCGTGAGCACCGGCGTGGCGGTGAGCAGGCCGAATTCGGTCGCGTTGAGGTTGAGTGCCTTTTTGATCGGGATGCCGATCACACCAAACATCATCCACACCATGAAACACACGGTGAAGGCCAGCGTGCTGACGATCAGCACAGAGAGCGCCTGTCTGTTCTTGTCCATCTCACATCTCCTTTGGGGATGTGGGGACTGTAGAAAGCAGCTGGTTGAAGCACCATCCTCCGGAGGTAGCTGCCGGGTGCTACGGCATCCTCCGAAAGAACTAGTCGGGCGGTTTAATCGTCGGGGACTTGAGGTGGATCAAATGTCCTGGTGGGCGGCATTCGACCCTTCAAAGCTGGCAAGGAACCGAAAGCGATGCAGTACAAGCGGAGCAATCACCCAGCCGCGGTATGTCCACAGATTCGACTGTCGAAAGCAGGATAGGCGACTTAGTCAACGCTTTCGGGCAGTTGAAAGCCTTGGAGTACGCTGGACCAGTGCTTCAGTTCGGACTGTACATGCTGCCGCAGCTCGGCCGGAGAACTCGTTCGTACCTGTACGCCATCGGAGAGCAGACGCTCCACTGTCTCTTGGTCGGAAAGTACAGCATTCAACGTCGTATTCAGGGTCGATATCGTCGTCGCAGGCGTACGAGCAGGGGCGAAGAGGCCGTACCACTGGCTCAGATCCAACTCCTGAAAACCCAACTCTCCGAAAGTCGGCACATTTGGCCAGGAGGGCAGGCGCTTTTGCCCTGCCACTGCGAGAGCCACTAACTTGCCGGTTTTGAGGTAGGGCAAGGCACTGAAAAGGCTTGGCACCATCCATTGGGCCTGTCCGCGAACCACTGAATTGAGAGCCGGGGCTGCGCCTTCATGGGCCATCCCGTCTACCGTCTGCGGGTTCCGACCGAGTAGGATTTCCGCAGAGAGGTGAGGCACTGTTCCCTCTCCAGCCGAGGCGTAATTCATGGTCTGCGGCTGTTTGTTCAGCCTGTCGAGAAAGGCCTTCACGGTGCGTATGCCCATATCCGGCCGAACCACCAGCACACTCGGGGAATGTCCGATCAGCCCGATGGCGGCGAAATCCTGAAGCGGGTCATAGCGCACCTGCTGCATAACGGGGTTGATCCCGTGCGTAGCGATATAACCGAACATCAGGGTGTAGCCATCCGGTCTTGCCGCAGCGACATACTCCGCAGCGACACTGCCATTGGCACCTGCTCGATTGTCTACAGCGATGGTCTGTCCCAGCTGAGCTCCCAGCTTTCGGGACAAAACACGGGCCATGGTGTCGTTGCCGCCGCCTGCACTGGTCGGCACGATGATGGTGATTTCCTTGGAGGGATAGCCATCTTGCGCCTGCGGCACCGATTCCGCCGGCTTGAATGGGAAGACGTAGTCAGGGAGGTGCAACTCGCCCTGCAGAATCTTGCGCGCTGTGCGTACAAGGGCGGCCTTGTCGACGACGGCCTGTTCACCCTCGCCAGCAATTTCCACATCGATATCAATTTGCCCTTGCGGGTGAACCACTGCCAACAGGTGGCGCCCGCTTGCACGCTGCATGCCAGAGGCCACTGTACCCGGCAGGGCAAAGGCAGTGCTAACGCCAATCGCACCGGTTACGGCATGCGATGCATGGCAGCTATGCGGTGTGAAATAGCGCGAGACAATGCTGTCACCTGTGTCACCAGGACTCACGATGACGGGCTTGGGCACGACACTGCCTGAAACGTCGCCCAGACCCATGCGGCGGCCCGCTTCCAAACGCATGGCCTCGATCTTCTGCAGCAGGTCGACATTGGAATCAAGTTCGGCCGGACGCTCTCGCCCTGACAGCCCGAAGTCGACGGCGCGCACGATCATCAGAGGCATCGCAGCATCGATACAGGTGACCGCTACGCCATTGATGGCTTCGGTTCGCTGCCCTGTCGGGAAAAGCTTGCCGGTGACTGCACCCCAAGCATCGAGAAAGTTCAGCAGGATCGGGGCGGCCGTGCCCGCCACGCCGTCAATGCGTGCGTTCCCTTCGTACATCACACGCCCTCCGGGCGTCTGCACAGTGGCCTCGATCTTGGCCCCTGTGTTGACGTTATATATGCGTACAGTGGTCGTGCCGTTTTGAGCCTCGATCAGACCCTGCTCTATCGCAAAAGGTGCTACGCCGGCAAGCATGTTGCCGCAGTTCGGACGGGTATCGACGGACTGGTGCCCCACCCCGACTTGGGCGAACAGGTAGTCCAGATCGCAATCTGGCTGGCTCGAGAGGGAAACGATGGCCACCTTGCTGTTGAGTGTGCTGTTGCCGCCCAGGCCGTCGAGCTGCAACGGATCCGACGCACCAATCGCACCGATCAGCGCTTGGTCCCGCTCTACCGGGTCCTGGGGTAACCACTCTTTGAGAAAGAACGGCCCCCGTGAGGTGCCCGCGCGCATCAGCACGCAGGGAATGGTTCGTTGGATTGAGTCCATTAGTCAGCCTGTAACTTGGCTTTCGCAACGACCTGCCGCCATTTGGCCAGGTCCTTGCTTACGATTTCGCCCAATTGCTCGGGGGTGCTCGTCTCTACGTCGGCACCATGCCCCTCAATGCGCTGGATGGTGTCCTTGTCCTGCAGAACCTGGTTCAAGGTCTGATTCAGCCGTCGGATCTGATCTTTCGGTGTCTTGGAGGGTGCAAAAATCGCATACCACTGATCGACCTCGACCCCTTCTATGCCCAGTTCCTTGAGCGTGGGTACAGCCGGTAGCACGGACGAACGCTTGGCACCGGCGATCGCCAGCGCTTGAAGCCGGCCGGCCTTGACAAATGGAACTCCGGTGAAAAGGCTGGGAAACATGACATGAGTCTGTCCGCCTATCGTGTCATTTACCGCTGGCGATGATCCTTTGTACGGAATATGCACCATCGCGGTCTGCGTGGCCATCTTGAATAGTTCGGCTGCGAAATGCGGCGCCGTGCCATTGCCCGCCGAGGCCACGCTAAAAGAGTCGGGCTTCTCCTTGAGCAAGCGCACCAGGTCTTTGACATCCTTCACTTTGAGCGCCGGGTTGACCACCATCAGTGTGGGCGAATACCCAACAAGGCCTACCGGTTCGAAGTCCTTGACTGGGTCATAGCGCAATTTCTGCAGAGCCGGGTTCATGGCGTGCGTGGCGATGTACCCGAACATCAAGGTATTCCCATCGGGTGCTGCCTTTGCGACGTATTCGGCTGCAATCGCGCCATTCGCTCCCGCCCGGTTGTCCACAATCACCGGCCGATTCAGCAGAACGCCCATCTTCTGCGCAATTGTTCGGGCCATGGCATCGTTACCGCCGCCGGCTGCTGTCGGCACCACGAATGTGAGGGGCTTTTCCGCCTGAGCGTGAGCCCATCCATGCGCAGCAATGAGCAACAGCGTCGCGCAAATTTTCCAGAGCGTTTTCATGCTTCACCTATCCGCCTATTTCGAATTCCAGTTGCCTGAGCAACCACCGAAGCGAATAGTGCGGGAAACCCGCTGTTTATTGAAGTGCAATTTTTAATATGATTGATGCATGGCACACATTAATTTCGATTTACAGCAATTGCAGGCCTTCATTGCTGTTGCTGAACGGGGCAGCTTTCGCGCAGCCGCCGATCAAATTCATTTGTCGCCGCCTGCGTTGAGTCGGCGGATCGAGAAGCTGGAGTCGATTCTTGGCACCCGCCTCTTCAACCGGACCACCAGGGACGTTGAGCTGACGAGTATCGGACGGGTATTTCTGGAGCGAGCCCGAGCGGCGATAGATGATCTCGAATCTGCCATTCTGGGAATTTCGGACATGGCTGCGACGCGCGGCGGACGAGTGACCGTGGCCTGCGTGCCCTCGGCGGCTATCTACTTTCTGCCTCAGGTCATCAGCAGCTTTTCTGCCAAATATCCGGCGATCCGAATTCGTGTGATCGACGAATCCATGAACCAGACCTTGCAGAGCGTGCTGGCGGGTGAGTCGGATTTTGGTATCGGATTCATGCACACACTGATGCCTGAAATTGCTTTTGAGGGCATCCACGATGATCCCTTTGTGGTAGCCATGCGTCATGACCACCCGCTAGCAAAAAGACAGAGCGTCAACTGGTCCCAGATTGAGTCCGAACGGCTGATCTCGGTTGCGCGCAGCAGCGGCAACCGGCAGCTACTTGACGACGTGATGAGCAAAGTCGGGCTGAAACCCAACTATGCGTTTGAAGTGAGCCACATTGGTACCTTGCTGGGCATGGTTGAAGCCGGACTGGGCATCGCTGCCGTACCCCGAACTTCTCTGCCAGCCAATCACCCCACGGTCGTCGGCTTGCCGCTGCGGAAACCCACGATCTCCCGTAGCCTTGGCTTGCTGCGAAAGCAGGGAGCCACTTTGCGACCGGCGGCAAGCATGTTCCATGAACATCTGTACGAAGCCCTGCGCAAACGGCGTCTGCTCACGAGCCGTTGATCGTCAAGAGGGACGTCCCGAAGAGGTTCATCGTGCGACAGCGATCGGCGCGAAGCCTGAGTGTTCGTTTTTGGCCGATAGAGCATGCTCGCAGTACCGCGCGCAGATATCCGATGACTTACCTGGAGCGCCGCGCAAATGCGCGGGGCCCACTCGGCCCAATTGGAAAAGTGGGCGGCCTTGATGTGTGGGCCGGGTCTACCTGGCTTGCGTCCTGAGCCGAGCGACAGTCGAGGGCTGCATTTCAAACCCAACCTGGAGACCGGGGTTGATGACGATGCCCAGGTCCGGTGCCATGCCCTCGAGCAAGCTAGCGAAATCCGTGGACAGTCCGACGCTAAAAGCGGTCTGGCGTTTCGACCACTCGCCGGCGCGTTCAGGTGCCGTGAACAGGGCCAGGAAAGGTGTCTTCCCGGCATTGGAGAGCACCATGGGCGCCGCGCCGCTGTCCCAGACATTGCCGGGGCCGGGTTCCCGGTCGATCAGGATGAAAACCTTCGATGCCTGCAGTGTCTGCAGAAAGCCAGTCACCGGCATCTGGTTTTGCTGAGCAGCCACCAAGTCCCGCTCAAGTTCGTTGAGCGGTTCGAAGGGCTGGTTCATGGTGTGGCGGGCTAGCGGGTCTCCCCGCTGGCTATCTCGGCCGGGCGTTGTGCACGGCGAACCAGCTGCTGATGAGGGCGCTGACGATCACCACGATGGGGGCGGTGTTTTCGGCGATATCCAGGACGCTACGCACGATCCAGTTGTGCGCGGGAGCGGGGTTCAGGGGGAGGTAGCCGCCTGCCGGGCTTGCATGGTCACTGGGGTCGGCCATGCCGGCTGCTGCAGAGACGGCCAGCACCGCCAGCACGGTGATCGACAGCCCGATCAGGCCCAGCCACAGGCCCAGCCGTTGCCTGGCGACGAGCACCAGGCCCAGGTGCATGGCCAGCAGCACACCGATGGCGAAAGCAGGCGCCAGCGCGAGACGTGTCAGGTAGCTGGTCAGCAGCGCATAGAGCAGTCCCACGCCGGCGGCGAGCGCGACCAGTGCGAATTCGGCTGCAGCCCTCTTGAGCGCCGTATGCGGCGGCTGCGGCGGGGTGAACTCTGGAAGTTGGGAGGGGCGGAACTCGGGTTTCAACACGGCGTTAATCAGTGCGAGTGGACGCTTTTATTCTACGTGCGCTGGATGCAACGCCGCGCCGTGCCGTGGCCGGGATGCAAATTTCGGCCCCATTTGTTGAACAAGTCACGGACTGTTACCGGCCACCAGAACGACTGCCTGCAGGCGTGTGCTCACATCCTGCTTGCTTGGCACGTGCTGCACGTGGATTTTGACCCAGGCCCCGGCGATGCCAAAGACCTCAGGGATGCCAGTTGGAGATGACCGGCGGCGTGTCCGCCGAGCGGCTGCCGGCCAGGGCATATGACAGTTCATTGGCGGCGCGGATCACACTCTTGGCGTATTTCTCCAGCCTGGCCGCGGTCAGCCGGGAGGCGGGGCCCGAGATGCACATGGAGCCCAGCAGGCGCCAGTTGAGTCCGAAGACCGGGGCAGCCACACTGGCCACCTCGGGTTCGCGCTCTCCCAGTGAGAGGTGATAACCGCGCTTGCGGATCGATTCGTAAGGTTCACCGCGTTCGCCGCTGAAGGCCAGGATGACCCGCCCGGGGGCGCCCCGGTCCAGGGGCAGGCGTTCTCCGGTGCGCACGTGGTGACGCACCGCCTGCGAGCCTTCGACGCGGGCGATGCAGGCGCGGATCTTTCCCTCCCGCACATAGAAGGTCGCACTCTCTCCTGTGAGCTGGGCCAGCTCGCGCAGCACCGGTTCCACCGCATTGTTGACGTCGAAGCCCGCCTGGTAGCGCGCCCCCAGCCAGCCGGTCGCGGGCCCCAGGCGCCACTGGCCGTCTTCTGCCTGCACCATGTAGTGGGACAGGGCGAGCGTTCGGGCCAGGCGCAAGGTGGTGGTCTTGTGCATGCCTGCCCTGCGGCTCATTTCCGCCAGGGTCAGCGTGGCCTCGCCGACCCGGAAGGTCTCCAGCAGCGAGAGGGCTCGCGTGACGGCGATGACGCCCCCTTCCTTCTCGTCGGGATCCTCTTTGGGGGGATTGCGCACCATGGACATCGTTTCATTGGTTGAAACGTCATTGTATGGGACGCACCTTGCGTCTAGAGTGCGAACCCATGGCGACAGTCGCTCGCCTGCACACAGGAGACACGAACCATGCAATTTTCCCGTCGCGCCATCATGGGCCTGGCCCTCTCGACCCTGGTCACCGCCTTGGCGCATGCGCAGGCCTGGCCCGGCAAGCCGATCCGTCTGGTGGTGCCGTTTCCCGCCGGGGGCGGCACCGACATCATCGGCCGCGAGCTGACCCAGAAAATGGCCGAGGCCAGCAAATGGATCTTCATCGTCGACAACAAGCCCGGCTCCGGCGGCAACATCGGCATCGACAACATTGCGAAGTCTGCCGCTGATGGCTACAACCTCGTGCTGGGACAGACCAGCAACCTGGCGATCAATCCCAGCCTGTACAACAAGCTGCCCTACGACCCGGTCAAGGACCTGACTCCCATCTCCATGGTTGCCAGTGCACCGCTGGCATTCGTGGTCTCGGCCAACTCGCCGTTTCGCACATTGGCCGATCTGGTGGCCGCAGCCAAGGCACGCCCGGACCAGATCAACTTCGCCACCTCCGGCAATGGCACCGTGGCGCACCTGGCCACGGAGCTCTTCAAGAAAGAGGCGGGCATCAAGCTCACGCACATTCCCTACAAGGGCGCGGCACAAGGCCTCAACGACGTGATCGGGGGCCAGGTGGATGTCTATGTCTCCTCCATTCCCACCCTGATCGCGCATATCAAGAGCGGCAAGTTGCGCGCGCTGGCAGTGACCTCGCTCAAGCGGGTGGACGACCTGCCGCAGGTCCCCGCCATCGCCGAGTCAGGCTACAAGGGGTTTGAGGCCGTGACCTGGTTCGGCGTGCTCGGCCCGGCCAATCTGCCCAAGGACATCACCGCCCGCCTGAATGCCGAGATCAACAAGGCCCTGCAAACCCCCGAACTGAAGAAGAAGCTGGGCGACCAGGGCGCCGACGTGGCCGGCAGCACGCCGGAACAGTTCGCCAGGCTGGTCCGGGAGGACATGGTCCGCTGGGGCGCCGTCGTCAAGGAATCCGGCGCAAAGATCGACTGAACTCCCATTTACAAGGAATCGACAACACCATGACAACACCCGACATCATTCGCGACTTCGAACGCGTTTCGCCGCAGATCGTGGCGCAGGCCGCCGCCTACCAGGCGGCCATCCTGGCCGACGTGGCCGGCCGGCGCGGTGCCTTGCACGGGCGCATACGTGCCCTGCATCCCCGCATGAAGATGGCAGGCACCGCCCTGACGGTGGAAGTCCGCCCCGGCGACAACCTGATGATCCACGCCGCCATGTCCCTGGCCAAGCCGGGTGATGTGCTGGTGATCGACGGCAAGGGCGACCAGACCGCCGCGCTCATGGGCACCATCATGATCACGGCCTGCCGCAAGCTTGGCATCGCCGGCGTCGTGATCGACGGCTCCGTGCGGGATGCGCTGGAGCTCGAGGAGATGGCTTATCCGGTGTTCAGCGTCGGCACCAATCCGAATGGCCCGACCAAGCTGGTGCCGGGCCGTATCGGCCATCCCGTCACGGTAGGCGGAGTGACAGTGCATCCCGGTGACTTCGTTCTGGGCGATGCGGACGGCGTGGTCGTGGTCGAGCGCGACAAGATCGCATCGCTGCTGCCCCTGGCGGCCAAGAAGGTCAAGGACGAGTCCGAGCGCATCGCGGGCATCCACAAGGGCGATACCGCCGCCAAATGGCTCGATGCCGCCTTGCGCGCTGCCGGCGTCCTGAAAGAGGGGGAGCGCCTGTGAGCGTGGCGACTGAAGCGGGCAAGCCGGTGGTGCTGGTCACGGCTGCTGATCTGGCGCCACAGGCGTTGGAACTGCTGCGGGATTTCGAGGTGATCTATACGGGCAAGACGCCGACCGAGGACGACATCGTGGCGCTGTGTGCCCGGTACAACCCCGTGGCCATCATCGTGCGCTACGGCGCCGTGGGCGCCAGGGCCATCGGTGCCGCGCCTGCACTGCGCGTGATCTCCAAACACGGCAGCGGTACCGACACCATCGACAAGGCCGCGGCCCAGGCGCGCCAGGTGCAGGTGCGCGCCGCGGTCGGGGCAAATGCCGCGGCCGTGGCCGAGCAGGCCCTGGCACTGCTGCTGGCTTGCGCCAAGTCCGTGCCGAAATTGAACGCGCGCATGCATGGAGGTCTGTGGGACAAGGCCACACACAAGAGCCAGGAGCTGGGTGGCCGCACCATCGGTCTGGTCGGTCTGGGCGCCATCGGCCTGCGATTCGCCAGGATGGTCCAGGCCATGGACATGCGTGTCATCGGCTTCGATCCCTATGCGCGGGCATTTCCGCCGGGGGTGGAGAAGGTGGACCTGGACACCTTGTGGCGGACATCGGATGCGATCTCCTTCCACTGCCCGTTGACCGACGAGAACCGCAACATGCTGAACCGCAGCACGCTGGCCCTGTGCAAGCCCGGGGCGATCGTGGTGAACACGGCACGCGGCGGGCTGATCGACGAGACCGCGTTGCTCGATGCGCTGCGCTCGGGCCAGCTTGCCTCGGCCGGCCTGGACAGCTTTGCAGTGGAGCCCATGACCGCGGGGCACCCTTTCCAGGGGGAGGAGCGCATCGTGCTCAGCCCGCACATCGGCGGTGTCACGGCAGACGCCTACGTCAAGATGGGTGTGGGGTCCGTGGAAAACCTGCTGGCCGTCCTGCGCGGCTAGGGCCTGCAGCCGGCCTCAACTCACGCCTGCGCTGGTCGCCAGCACCGCTGCCTGCACGCGTGTACTGACATCCAGCTTGCGCAGAACGTGCTGCACGTGGATCTTGACCGTCGTTTCGGCGATGCCGAGATCGGCGCCGATCTCCTTGTTGCTGGCGCCACGGGCGATGCCGCGCAGGATGTCGCGTTCGCGGGGCGATAGCTGACGCAGCAGGGTCTGGGCCGGAGTGGCGGGCGCTGCTGCCGGGGCGACGGGCTTGCCGTTCTGGAAGGCCGAGACCAGCTTGCTGGTCATCTCGGGCGCCACCACCTTTTCACCTTGCATGACACGGTGGATGGCGGCGCTCAGCGCATCGCCTTCGATGGTCTTGAGCAGGTAGCCGGCGGCGCCGGCCTGCAGGGCGTTGCCCAGGTCCTGTTCATCTTCGCTGACGGTCAGCATGAGCACACGCGCTTGCGGCGCGGCCTCGCGCAGGGCGGGCAGGGCGTCCACGCCGCGCACGCCGGGCAGGTGGTTGTCCAGCAGGATCAGGTCGGGCTGCAGTTCCTGCGCACGGCGCTGGGCCTCGCCGGCGTCGGCGGCATCTCCCACCACTTCGAAAGCGCTCTCACGCGCCAGCAGGGCCGTGAGGCCGCGGCGGAACAGGGTGTGGTCGTCGACCACCAGGATGCGGATGCGTTCAGCTCGGGACATGTTCCAGGACCGCAGTGGAAGGGGCTAGCGAGGATGCGCGGGCGGCCACCAGCTGGGCTGGCAGGGTGAGCACCACGGAGGTGCCGGCGCCGGGTGTGGAGATGAGTTCGACGCGCGCGCCGATGCGTTCGGCGCGTTCGCGCATGATGCGCAAGCCCACGTGGCTGTCGTCGATGCTGTCGTCGTCCCAGTCGAAACCGCGCCCGTCGTCGCGCACCTCGAAGCGCCACTCGGGCTGCTGCTGCACGTCCAGCCAGACCTGGCTGGCACGCGCGTGCTTGCGCACATTGGACAGGGCTTCCTGCACGATGTGCAGCACCTGGATCTGCAGGTCCGGCGCCAGCGGCAGGCCCTGGCCCTGCATCTGCAGGTGCGCCTTCAGGCCGCTTTGCAACTCGAACTTGTGCAGGGTGGTGGTGAGCGCGGTATCGATGTCTTCGGTGTTGGTGCGGGTGCGGAAGTGCATGAGCAGCTCACGCACATCGCCATAACTTTCGCGCACGCCGGCGTCGATCTCCTCCAGCACCAGGCCCATGGCCTGGCGGTCGCCCGTGGCCAGGGCGTCGCGCATGAGCTGCACCTGGATCTTGAGGAAGGCCAGGGACTGGGCGATGGAATCGTGCAGTTCGCGTGCCAGCAGGTGGCGCTCCTGCGAGACGGCGGCTTCCTTCTCCAGCGCGTTCAGGCGCAGGTTTTCCATGGCGCCGGCCAGGTGGCTGGCCAGGGCTTCGAGCAGCGAGCGCTCGGCGGCCGAGGGGTCGGTGCGGGCGTGGAAGAACAGGTCCACCTCGCCCATGAGGCGGTCGTGCAGGCGCACCGGGATGTTGACCAGCGATTCGTAGCCGGCCTGGCCGCACAGGCGCTCGCGCGTGTCGCCCAGGGCGTGGATGGGGATGACACGCAGGCTGGCGTCTTCCGTCATACCGGCGCCGCAGTGGCAGTCGCCCTTGTGGATGCAGTGCTCGGCCTCCACCATCTCGGCGGGCAGGCCCTGGGCGGCCAGCATCAGGTAGCGCTGGTTGCTCTGGTCGGACCAGCGCAGGGCCACGCCGTCGGCGTGCGCGATGCGCTGGATGCTGCGCACGAAACCCTGGGCCAGTTCGTCCAGCGTGGTGGCGCGCGCCACCAGGGCGGTGACCTCGTACAGACTGGCCAGGCGCTCACGTTTTTCTTCCAGCTCGGCGGTCTTCTCGGCCACCTTGGCCTCCAGGTGGCGGTACATGGACTGCAGGTGCGCGGCCATGTCGTTGAAGCCTTCGGCCAGGGTGCCGAACTCGTCGCTGCTGACGCGGTCCACACGGGCGTCGAAGTCGCCGCCCTGGATCTTCTCGATGGCGCGCTTGAGCAGGCCCACGGGTTCGAGCACCAGAGACTGGCCGATGTAGAGCATCACCACGGTGCCCAGGATGACCAGGGCCATCAGCGTGGTCTGCAGCAGGTGCAGGATGGCGGTCCAGCGGGAGATGTGGGTTTCGATGCCGCGCACGAAGGCGTCGATGTGACCGACGAAGGCGATGGTCATCTCGCGCAGCTGCTGCGGCTGCGCGGGTGTGGCCGGGCCGATCAGCAGCTGGCGAAAGCCTTGCCAGTCCTGCTCGATCACGCCAAAACGCGCCTGCACCGTATCGTCCCAGGGTACGAAGAGCGGGCGCTCTGGGTCGCCCTGGCGCAGCACGGCCAGGCTGCCCTCGAAAGTCTGCACCAGCTCCGGCAGTTCGTCGGTCTGGCCCGTGCCCAGGCTCAGCGACATGCGGTAGGCCTGCATGCGCATGCTGCCGGCCTCGTTGACGGCGGCGGCGCCGCCGTCCAGCTGCCAGGACACCCACAGCGTGGCCGCCGTGGCCAGCAGGGCCATCAGCAGAAAGGGGGTGCCGGCCAGCGTCAGTTTGGCGGCCAGGCTGCGTTGTTTGCGCGGTGTCATGGTGATCCCGGTCAGGGACCACCAGTGTGCCGCCGATGGGCCCGGCCGGGTGGGTCCGAATCTTGATCTGAGTCAAATGACGGCGCAATAGCCCCGCTGAGGCGGCCTTGGCCGGGCGAGCGGCTCTCAGAAAGGCGGCGGGCTGCGCCAGTGCAGGGTGGCGCCGGTGAGCGGGTGGGCGAGCGCAAGCTCGCTGGCGTGCAGCAGCAGGCGCGGGCTGCGTGCCAGGTTGTCTGCGTCGGCGTACAGCGCATCACCGAGGATGGGGTGGCCGATGGCCTGCAAGTGCACACGCAGCTGGTGGGTGCGGCCGGTCACGGGCTCCAGTTCCAGCCGGGTCCGGGGCCGGCCCTGCGCGTCTTCCTCATGTGCGAGCACGCGCCAACGGGTCAGGCTGGCCTTGCCTTGCGCGTCGACCTTCTGTCGCGGGCGGTTCGGCCAGTCGCTCATGAGGGGCAGGGCGATCTCGCCCCACGCGCCTGCGGGCGCAGCCAGGTGGCCGGCAATCACGGCGATGTAGCGCTTGTGCACCTCGCGAGATTCAAAGGCCATGCTCAGGGTGCGTTGCAGCTCGGGGCCACGTGCCATCAGCAACAGGCCCGAGGTGGCCATGTCCAGCCGGTGCACGATCAGTGCGTCGGCCCACTGTGACTGGGCGCGGGTGCTGGCGCAGTCCTGCTTGTCGGCGCCGCGCCCGGGCACCGAGAGCAGGCCGGCCGGTTTGTCCAGCACCAGAAGGGCATCGTCTGCATGCAGGCAGACGATGCCCTGTGTTTCAACGTTGGCCTTCACCCTGGATCAGGCGCTGCACGGTATCGCACAGCTCCGAGACGTCGTTGGGCTTGTGGATCAGGGCGCGGGCGCCGGCGTCCAGCGCGGCGGCCTCGATCTCGGGGGTGATGTAACCCGAGGCCAGGGCCATGGGCAGCTTGGGGCGGATGCGGCGCGCGTCGTTGAGCAGCTCCACCCCGCTGTAACCCGGCATGTTGTAGTCGGTCACGAGCAGGTCGTACTCGTCGGGCTGCGCGCGCAGTGCGGCCAGGGCAGCCTGCGGGTCGGTGTAGGCGCTGACCTTGAAGCCGCGCCGCCCCAGCACGCGCTCGACCAGGAAGGACAGGGCCTTGTCGTCGTCCACGTACATCACGTGGCGGCCGAAACCCATCACGGTCTGCAGGCGCGTGGGCTCGGCCGGGACCGAGGGTATGTCGTCATCGGCGTCGGCCACCGGAAAATAGAGTGTGAACTCGCTGCCCTCGCCCGGCGTGCTGCTCACGTCCACCGTGCCCAGGTGGGTGCGCATGACACCGTGCACCACGGCCAGACCCAGGCCCGTGCCCTGGCCCACGGGCTTGGTGGTGAAGAAGGGTTCGAAGATGCGCTGCAGGGTCTCGGGCTCCATGCCGCTGCCGCTGTCGCGCACGGCCAGGGTCACGTAGCGTCCGTCGGACAGGCCCAGACGCTGGCACTCCAGGAAGTCGGGGTTCGCGCTGTTGAGTTCGATGCTGACCGTGCCGCGTGTGCCGCCGATGGCGTGGATGGCGTTGGTGCACAGGTTGATCAGCGCCTGCTCGACCTGGGTGGCGTCGGCCAGCACGGCCGGCGTTTCGCGCAGACGCACCTGCAGATCCACCGTGGGCGGCAGGGTGACCTTCATGAGGCGCACCGATTCCTGCACCACCTCGACGAGCTGGATGGGGTGGCGCTTGGGGGTCTCGTTGCGGCTGAAGGTCAGGATCTGGCGCACCAGGTCGCGCCCGCGGCGCCCGGCTTTCTCGATTTCGCCCAGGCTGACCTGCACCGGGGAGTCGGCCTCGGCGTCCTGGCGTGCCAGCGTGACGTTGCCGAGGATGGCGCCCAGGATGTTGTTGAAATCGTGCGCGATACCTCCGGCCATCGTGCCGATGGCCTGCATCTTGTGCGCCTCGCGCAGCTGGGCTTCGAGGATGTTGCGCTGTGCCTCCATCTGGCGGCGCGCCGTGAGGTCGCGTGCAAAGACGGTGGTGATGTCGCCATCGCCCTCGGGCTGGCGTTCACGCGAGACACTGACCTCCAGCGCCAGGGGCAGGCCCTCGGCGGTGCACCCGCTCACCTCGCCCAGCGTGGCCTGGGTCGAGAGGCGGGTGGCGGCAATGGCGGCAATGGCCTCGGGCAGGAAACGCCCCAGCGAGGTCTTGAGCGCTTCTTCCGGCGGGCACTGGAACAGCGCGGCGGCAGCCGGGTTGAAGACGGTGATGCGCTGCTCGGCGTCGACGCAGATGATGGCGTCGAGCGAGGAGTTGATGATGGCGGCCAGGCGGTTCTCGCTCAGGCGCAGTTCCTCGTTGCGCTGCTGCAGGGCCAGGGCGCTTTCCTGCAGGGCGCGGCGGCGTTCCTGCAGGGCGCGCCGCTCGGTCAGCAGCGGGCCCTGGTCGATCACCGCGCAGATGAAATGGGTGAGATCGCGGTCCTGCGAGTACTGGATGCGCGCGATGTGCAGGTCACCCGTGAAGCGGGCTTCCAGGCCGCTGGAGAAGACCACTTCGTTGGTGTCGCTGTGGCCCTGCAGCTTGGCCTCGTCCAGCGAGTGCTGCACGCGCTCGACGTGGTCGGGGGTGACCAGGGGCAGCAGGAAGTTCAGGGGGGGGTCGGTTTCCTTGGGGCGGAAGAGCTTGAGCGCCATGGCATTGCTCTGCTCCACCATGCCGAATTCGTCGACCACCATGAGCCCCAGGGGCACGTTGGAGAACAGGGATTCGAAACGTTCGGAGGCGCCCTCGGCGGCGATGCGGCTGAATTCAAGCGCGCTGTTCTGCGCTTCCAGTTCGGCCTGGTAGGCACGCAGATCGTCGATCAGCTTGGGTAGGGCCCGGCGGGACATGGCGCTAGGACCGGTTCAATTGTTCTTGTTGGTGAACCAGAAGCTGACGACCGGCGCGGTCGGATCGTCGAAAGAGGCGCCCAGCGCCATCTCGCCCTTGTCCAGCAGCACGCATTCCTGGCGGCGCAGCGAGATCACGGCGGTGGAGCCGGCAAAACGTACCCAGGTGCCGTAACTGCTGATGTCCGAGAGCACGAAGAGTTCGCCGCGGCGGTCCAGGCGGGCATGCAGGCGCGAGACGCGCGGGTCCAGCACGCTGAACTGGGCGTCGTTGCCGCGGCCGAGGAAGACCGGCATGTCCATGGCCTCGAACAGGATGTTGTGCTCGCGCCAGGTCAGCTCGATGGTGCTGGGCAGGCGGCTGGTCGGCGCACCGACCGTTTCCAGGCCGGCCTGCATGGTCATGATCTCGGACGTGGTTTCGCGCTGCCAGTCGATGCGGTAGACCGTGGCCGGCTCGCTCTTGCCCCGGATGTCCATGGGACCGAGGTTGCGGAAGTTGATTTCGCCGTCGCCGTAGAGCGCGTCGATCACGCTCTCTGACGCAAAGATCTGCTCGGCGCCGGACAGGTCGCTCAGACGCGAGGCCATGTTGACGGCGTCGCCGAAGCAGTCGCCGTCCTGCTCGACCACTTCGCCACGCGCCAGGCCCACCTTGATCTGCATCTTGCTCATGCCGGGCAGGCTGCCGCTGCGTTCGCGCTGCATGCGCTGCATCTCCACCATGGCCAGCACGGCGGCCTGGTTGTCGCCGAAGGACGCGAGCACGCCGTCGCCCAGGTACTTGATGACCCGGCCGCCGCGCGCCTGGAAGAGCTTGCCGATCCAGTGCGTGGTACGGGTCACCACCTCGGCGGCCTTGGCATTGCCCAATGCCTCGAACAGACCGGTGCTTCCGGTCAGGTCGGCAAAGACGATGGTGAGGACAGCCATGCGAGCGGGATCTTGGAGAGTGTGAGTGTGCTTATTATGCCGGCCCACGCCCCGCGTACCCGCCGCGGTGGCCCCGGTCCATATCAGCAGCGAGTATACGGGCAGGCCCGGGCCCGGATGCGGGCGGTTCCAGGTCTCAGGTCGGCAGGGTGGCCCCCTGGCGCACGCGCTGCAGGGTCAGCTGCAGCAGGCGGGCATCGGCGCTGGCGCGATGGCGCTGCGCCCCGCGTTCACCGACCACCTGCCGCTTGATGGCGTGCCAGCGGTCGGCCTCGTCTTCCTGCAGCAGGGCCCGCAGGTTCTCCAGCTTGAAGCGCTGGCGCAGGCCGGCCGCGTCGAACAGCAGGGCCAGCCAGGTGTAGTCGTGGTTCCAGCCATCGGTGTAGACCGTACGCCCCTGGAGCTGCTCATTGAGCAGGATCGCCACCTCGGCCGCAGGTCGGCCGCGGCGCTCCAGGGCGGGGCGGGGGATCTGGTGCAGTTGCTCGGCCTGGGGGTCCCAGTGGGTCCAGTGCGGTTCGGGGCGGATCAGGGTGCAGAAGACACGGCCGTCGGGCAGGGCGTAGCCGACCTCGATGGGGTAGCTGTCGCGGCCGAAGCCGGACGCTTCCACGTCCAGCACGGCGGGCGGTGCCTCGATCTCGGGCTTCATCGGTGCCATTATGGGCAGGCCCGCCCCGGCGCGCAATCCTGCACGGCCGCGGATTCCCTGTCTGTAAAACCCCACCCGTGGCGCCTGCCCCTGTGTAAGATGCGTGAGGAGGCGCGGCATGCGCCGCCAGCGTGGGGAATCACAAGGGACATCAGAGCATGAGCATCGATCCAGCCATCGTCCAGAACATCGCCGGGGCCTTGCGCGCCGAGGTGCTGCCGCAGCGCACGGCCCCGACGCTCAAGCTCGATCCGGCGATCATCCAGAAGATTGCACAGAAGGTGCCCATCTTTGCCGGGATGAGCCAGCCCTGCCTGCTGGACACCCTGGCCACAGGCGAGCACTTCACCGTTGCCGCGGGCGAGGCGGTCTTCCGCGAAGGTGACATGGGCAACTCCTTTTACGTGCTGATCGCCGGCGAAGTGGTGGTCGAAAAGCTGCGCGACGGCAAACCGGTGGAGCTCGTGCGTCTGGGCCCCGGTGAGTGCTTCGGCGAGATGGCCCTGGTCGGCAACGATGTGCGCTCGGCCACGGTGCGCGCCCTGGGGGCGCTGGTGGCCATGCGCTTTTACCGCGAACTCATCGACGCCAATGCCGAGAGCGCCTCGGCCATCTACCGCAATATCGCGCGCATCCTGGCGGGCCGCCTGGGTGAGTCCAGCGTCATGCTGGCCGAACTCAAGAAACGCTGAGGCGGGGCCGGTTTCAGGCCGCGCCGGTGCCGCCGGCTTTCCAGGCCGCCAGCATTTCAGGAATCTGTTCCAGCCGGTCGATGGCCAGCACCCCGGCGGGCAGGCGCCGGCGCAGGGCCGGGTGGCTGCCACCGGCCCAGAGCTGCACCGATGCGGGCAGCTGCGTGCGCAGGTCCTGCAGATTTTGCTGCAGCAGGGGCGTGTTGCTGGCCGGGCTGAAGCTCAGGCCCACGATCTGCGCGCGGTTGGCCTGCGCGGCGCGCACGATCTCGGCCACCGGCGTCTGTGCCCCCAGGGACACGCATTCACAGCCCTCGATGGCCAGGATGGTCTCGGCCATCAACAGGCCCAGCAGGTGGGACTCCTGCGGCAGCGTGCTCAGCAGCACGCGCGGCATGCCCGGGCGCGGCATGGCGGAGGCGCCACCCAATGCGCCGCGCAGCACGGCCACCACGCTCTCGGTGTACATGTGCTCCTCGAAGACCTGGATCTCGCCGCGCATCCAGGCCTCGCCCACGTGCACGGTCAGCGGCGCCAGCAGCTCGGTGAGAAAGCGTGCCAGCCCCAGGCGCATCACGGCCTGGTTCAGTGTGCGCCGCAGATCCATGATCTCGCAGCGCCGCAGCATGGTCAGCAGTGCCTCATGCTCCAGCGCCAAGCCGCGGCCTAGCGGCATCGCGGCCTGCAGACGCTGCCGCAACTCGGCCATGGGCAGGGCCACGACCTGGCCCGGGCGCCCCCCCGCGTTGAGCAGCCGGGCGATCACCCGCAGGCGTTCGACCTGCTCAATGGGATAGACCCGTTCGTCGGCGGCATCCCGCACAGGTTGGGGGAAACCGTAGCGCCGCTCCCAGATCCGCAGGGTGTCCTTGGACAGGCCGGTGTCCCGTTCTACCGCCGCGATCGGCCAGCCCGCCTCCTGCCGGGCGTGGGCAGCCAGGCCAGGCTCCGGCAGGCTGGTGTTGGTGTTCATATTCCTATTTGTCTAGGACAAAAAGTGATTTATTTGGATTTTAAAGGACAAAAATACAAATAACCAAGTTCTGTCTACGACAAATGAAAATACAACAAATCTTCGACGAGGCCTCCATATGAGGATCGCCATCGTCGGTTCGGGGATCTCGGGCCTGGCCGTGGCCCATGCCCTGCAGGGCCGGGCCGAGCTGACCCTGTTTGAGGCGGGGAGCTATTTCGGCGGCCATACCCATACGGTGGACGTGACCCTGCCCACCGCGCAGGGCCCCACCACCTGGGGCGTGGACACCGGTTTCCTTGTCTTCAACGAACGCACCTACCCGAACCTGATCCGCCTGTTCGACGAGCTGGACATCCCCACGGCCAAGACCGACATGTCCTTCTCGGTCCAGGCCGGCGCTGCCGGGCGGCGGCTGGAATGGAATGGCGCCAACCTCAACAGCGTCTTTGCCCAGCGCGGCAACCTGCTGAACTGGCGTTTTCTGCGCATGCTGCGCGAGGTGCTGCGTTTCAACCGCCTGGCCACCGAACTGGCCGAGGCCGGCGCCGACGCCCAGCTGTTACAGCCACTGGGCGTCTGGCTGGACGTGCAGGGTTTCAGCGCGGAGTTCCGCGACTGGTACTTCCTGCCCATGATGGCCTGCATCTGGAGTTGCCCGACGGCGCAGATGCTGGCGTTCCCGGTGTCCACCATGATCCGTTTCTGCCACAACCACGGCCTGATCCAGGTCAGCGGCCGGCCGCAGTGGTGGACGGTGGCCGGCGGCGCGCGCGCTTATGTCGAGAAGATCGTTGCGCGCATACCCGACAAGCGCCTGAACACCCCCGTGCGTCGCATCGAACGCGACGCGCAGGGCGTGACGATCATCACCGACCAAGGCGCCCAGCGCTTTGACCAGGTGGTGCTGGCCACCCACTCCGATCAGGCCCTGGCCCTGTTGCGCCAGCCCTCGGCCGAGGAGACTCGCGTGCTGGGCGCCATACGCTACCAGGCCAACCGCGCCGTGCTGCACACCGACGCCAGCGTGCTGCCCGAGCGCCGCCTGGCCTGGGCCGCCTGGAATTACGAGCGCGCTGCGGCCACTGACCACGAGAACAGTCGGGTCTGCCTGCACTACCTGCTCAACCAGCTGCAACCCTTGCCCTTCGAGCAGCCGGTGGTGGTCACGCTGAACCCGCTGCGCGAGATCGCACCTGGCCATGTGCTGGGTGACTACGACTACGCCCACCCGGTGTTCGACCTCGGGGCCATCGCCGCGCAGAAGGCGCTGCCCGACCTGCAGGGCCGCCAGCGTACCTGGTACGCCGGCGCCTGGACAGGTTACGGCTTCCATGAAGATGGCCTCAAGTCCGGCCTGTCGGTCGCACAGGCCTTGCTCGGGCAGATCGCCTGGCGGGAGGCGGCATGAGCGACATAGGCGTGCCGCAGATCGGTTCCGGCCAGGTGCGCCATACGCGCCTGCGCCCGACACGGCATGCCTTTGCATACCCCACCTTCTTTCTCATGCTGCCGCTGCGCAGCATGCGCCGGTTCGGCGCCGGCGAGCTGGCGCACAACCGCGCCGGCTGGCTCAGCTTCCATGACAGCGACCACGGCGACGGGCGCGGCGCCGGGCAGGGCGGGGCCCTGGGCTGGATGGAGGAGCTGCTGCTGCAGGAGGGCATCACGGACGCCGATGGCGAGGTCTGGCTTCATTGCTACCCGCGCGTGCTGGGATATGCCTTCAAGCCGGTCAGCTTCTGGTACTGCCACCGCGCCGACGGCACGCTGCGCGCCATCGTGGCCGAGGTCAACAACACTTTCGGCGAGCGTCACTGTTACCTGCTCGATGCGCCGCGGTACGGCCAGGAACAGCGCGCCAGCAAGGTCTTCCATGTGTCGCCTTTTTGCCGTGTCGAAGGCGAGTACCGCTTCCGTTTCCTGCGCACCATGCGCGACGGCATGGAACGCACCTTGGCCTGTGTGGACCTGGACGATGGCCGGGGCCTGCTGTTGCAGACCAGCGTCAGCGGGGTGCTGCAGCCCTATACCGCGCGCAGCGCCAGCCGCGTGCTGTGGCGCCAGCCGGCCATGACGCTGGCGCTGATCGCCCATATCCACTGGCAGGCCCTGCGCCTGTGGCTCAAGCGTGTCCCCTTCTTCCGCAAGCCGGCACCGCCGGTCGATTTCGTCACCCGTTCCATTCCCAGCTGATACCGTCATGAACACCACCACCGCCGCCCCCCGCCTGGCGCTGCCGCGCAGCGCGCCGGCCAGCGCCCGATCCGTCCTGCGTCTGCTGGAGCGCTTGCGCCACGGCACGCTGAACCTGCAACTGCCCGACGGTACACAGCTGCGCTACGGCCACGGCGATGTCCCCCACGCCAGCCTGACGGTGCATGACTGGGCCGTCTTCGGCACCACGCTCAAGTCCGGTGACATCGGCTTCGCCGAGAGCTACATGGCCGGCCAGTGGAGCTGCAACGATCTGGCGGCCTTGCTGCGCCTGTTCATCCGCAACCGCCAGGACCTGGAGGACGTGATCTACGGCAGCTGGCTGGGCAGCCTGTTCTACCGTCTGCGTCACCTCTTCCATCGCAACACCAAGGCGAACAGCCGCAAGAACATCCACGCCCACTACGACCTGGGCAACGCCTTCTACCGTCTCTGGCTGGACGAGACCATGAACTACTCCTCGGCCTGGTTCGAGGGCAATCTGGCCGGTGACATGGTTGCGGCGCAACAGGCCAAGGTACGCCGCGCCCTGCGCATGGCCGGCGTGCAGCCGGGTGACCGCGTGCTGGAGATCGGCTGTGGCTGGGGCGCGCTGGCCGAGATGGCGGTCACCGAATTCGACGCTTCGCTCACCGGGGTCACGCTGAGCACCGAGCAGTTGGGCTGGGCCCAGGAGCGCATGGGCCAGCTCGGTGCCGGAGCGGCCGCGCGTGCCGACCTGCGCCTGCAGGACTACCGCGACATTGCTGACGGCCCCTACGATGCGGTCTGCTCCATCGAGATGGTGGAGGCCGTCGGGCAGGAGTATTGGCCTACCTATTTCCAGAGCGTGGCCCGTCTGCTCAAGACCGGCGGCCGTGCCTGCGTGCAGAGCATCGTCATCGACGACGGCCTGTTCGAGCGCTACCTCGGCTCCACCGACTTCATCCAGCAATACATCTTCCCCGGCGGTTGCCTGCCCTGCCCGGCCGAGTTCCGCCGCCAAGCCGAGGCCGCCGGCCTCAAGGTGGTGGACGAGCTTCCCTTCGGCCCGGACTACGCCGAAACCCTGCGCCGCTGGCGCCAGCAGTTCCTGGCCGAACGTGCCCGCATCCTGCCCCTCGGATTTGACGAAAGGTTCATGAAGCTATGGGAGTTCTATCTCGCCTACTGCGAAGCTGCGTTCGACGAAGCGAACATCGACGTGGTGCAATACACGCTACAAAAAATGTAGCAATTGCCGGCTGCTTGGGCTTGCTGCTGGCGCTGGCGCCGGCCTGGGGCGAGACCGCGGCCGCGCCGTCGCTCGTGCAGCCGCGCCAGGTGGGCAACGGCCTGTACAGCTATTGGGGTTTCGATATCTACCAGGCCAGCCTGTGGGCCGAGCCCGGCTTCGATGCGGCGGCGCTGCCCAGCCAGCGCTATGCGCTGGAACTGCATTACCGGCGCAGCTTCAAGGGGCGTGACATCGCCGAGCGTTCCATCGCCGAAATGCGCCGCGTGGGCAGCTTCAGCGAGGCCCAGGCGCAGGGCTGGTTGTCGGCGATGCAGGCGGCCTTCCCCGATGTGGCCGCGGGCGACCGCCTGACGGGCGTGAACCTGCCGGGTCGTGGCGTGCAGTTCTACGCCAACGGCAAGCCCACGCGCGAGATCAACGACCCTGAGTTCGCCCGCCTGTTTTTCGGCATCTGGTTGTCGGAACAGACTTCGGCCCCCAAGTTGCGCCTGGCCCTGTTGGGCCAGGCCTCCGCGGCACCTTGAACTGCACCTGAGATGAGCGCAGCCTCGGTTCTCAGCATCGCTCAAGCCTGGCGCTACGGTCTCATGGGCCTGCCTCTGGCTTTCGTGGCATTGCCGCTCTATGTGCTGCTGCCCAACCACTACGCGCGCGAGTTTGGTGTGCCGCTGGCAACGCTGGGCGCCTTGCTGTTGGCCACGCGCCTGGCCGACGCGCTGATCGATCCGCTGCTGGGCCGCGTGAGCGACCGGCTCTACCGTCGCGCGCCATCGGCCCTGCTGGCCTGGGCGGCGGTGGCCTGTGGATTCATGGGGGCAGGTTTTGCGCTGCTGTTCTTTCCGCCGCTACGCGACGGCGACGGCCTGCTGGTCCTGGGCGGCGTGCTGCTGATGCTGACCTATGCGAGCTTCAGCGCCGTGACACTTTCGCACCAGGCCTGGGGCGCGCTGCTCGGTGGTGACGCGCTGAACCAGAGTCGCCTGGTGGCCTGGCGTGAAGGGCTGGGCCTGGTCGGTGTGCTGCTGGCCGCAGTGTTGCCCGTGCTGTGGGGGCTGGAGGCCATGGTGGGCTTGTTCTGGCTGGCGCTGGGCCTGGGCTGGTTGGCCTGGCGCGCTGCACCGCGCCCGTCGGCGGACGCCATCACCGGTACGGTGGCCGAGGCCGGCGCGCTGTGGCAACCCTGGCAGCGCGCACCCTTTCGCCGCCTGCTGGCCGTCTTCATGCTCAACGGCATCGCCAGCGCGGTGCCGGCCACCCTGGTGCTCTTTTTTGTGCAGGACCGGCTGCGCGCACCGGCCGCGATGGAGCCTTTGTTTCTCGGCAGCTATTTCCTGAGTGCCGCCCTGTCCATGCCCCTGTGGCTGGCGGCGGTGCGCCGCTATGGCCTGGCTCGCAGCTGGCTGGGTGGCATGGGACTGGCCGTGGCCGTTTTTGTCTGGGCCAGCACGCTGGGTGATGGCGATGCGTGGCACTTCATCGCCATCTGCGCGCTCTCGGGCGCGGCGCTCGGGGCCGATCTGGTCATGCCAGGCGCCATGCTGGCGGGCCTGATCGCGCGCGCCGGCGACCTGGGCCGCACGCAAGGCGCCTACTACGGTTGGTGGAACTTCGCCACCAAGCTCAACCTGGCTCTGGCCGCCGGCCTGGCCCTGCCTTTGCTGGGCCTGTACGGCTACGCGCCTGGTGTGCGTGAACCGCAGGCCCTGCAGGCGCTCAGTGCCGCCTATTGCCTGCTGCCTTGCCTGCTCAAGCTCGCGGCAGGCGGACTGCTCTATTCATCTTTCATTCATCGCAAAGGGTCACCATGAAACGTCGTCTATTGCTTGCCGGTACCGCTGCCCTGGGCGCGGTCGCGCTCTCGGGTTGTGCCTCCCCCGGCGTCGCCGATTACGCGGGGGAGAAGCCCGAGCTCGATCTGCGCCGTTATTTCAGCGGCACGGTCGATGCCTATGGTGTCTTCACCGACCGCTCAGGCAAGGTGGTGAAGCGATTCACCGTGGTCATGAACTGCAGCTGGAGCGGTGAGAGTGGCCGCGAAGTGGGCGTGCTCGACGAGGATTTCAGCTACTCCGACGGCACGACGCAGAAGCGCGTCTGGACCCTCAAGCGCCAGCCCGGCGTGGGGGCCCAGGGCCGCTACATCGGTACCGCCGGCGACGTGGTGGGCGAGGCCAATGGCGAGGAACGCGGCAATGCCTTCTACTGGGCCTACGACCTGGACCTGCCGGTGGACGGGCGCAACATCGTCGTACATTTCGAAGACTGGATGTACCAGATGAACGACCGTGTCATGCTCAACCGCGCCACCATGAGCAAATGGGGCGTGCGTCTGGGTGAGGTCACCCTGTCTTTCACGAAACGTTGACCATGGCCCTCAACCCTCTCCTGCGCGACTGGGCTGGCAAGACGGTATGGCTGGTCGGCGCCTCCAGTGGCATCGGACAGGCCTGCGCCGACCAGTTGCACGAGCGAGGCGCCACGGTGTTTGTGTCGGCGCGCAAGGCGGCGCAGCTCGACGCCTGGGTGGCCGCGCATCCGGGTTCCGATGCCCAGGGCCGGCCGCGCGCCGTGGCCCTGCCGCTGGACGTGACAGACCGTCGAGCCCTGCAGCTGGCCACGGGCGTCATCACCGAACGCGGTCCGCTGGACCTGGTGGTGTACTGCGCCGGTTATTACCTGCCGGTCGATGCCAAAACCTACGAGCTCGGCGAGATGCTGCGGCACGAGCAGGTCAACTACGTGGGCGCGCTCTACCTGCTGGAAGCCGTGCTGCCGCACCTGAAGCAGCAGGCCGCGCGCGGGCAGGGCGGGCACCTGAGCTTGGTCAGCAGCGTGGCGGGTTTCCGTGGTCTGCCCAGGAGCCTGGCCTATGGGCCGACCAAGGCCGCTCTCATCAACCTGGCCGAAGCCCTCTACCTGGACCTGAGTGGCCTGGGGCTGGGGGTGAGTGTGGTCAACCCCGGTTTCGTCGAGACACCGCTGACCGCGCAGAATGACTTCAAGATGCCGGCGCTGATCACGCCCGATGTCGCGGCGCGCGAGATGCTGGCAGGCTGGGCGCGTGGTGACTTCGAGCTGCATTTCCCCAAACGCTTCACGCGCTGGCTCAAGTTCATGCGCCTGTTGCCCTACCGTCTCTATTTCCCCTTGACCAAGAAATTCACCGGACTATGAGCCACGCTGTCGAAAAAATCGCCGTCTTCTTCGAAACGCTGACGCCGCAGAGTGTGGAGCGTATCGGCCAGTTCTATACCGAAGACGCCTACTTCAAGGACCCCTTCAACGAAGTGCGTGGCATCCAGGCGATCCGGAGCATCTTCCAACACATGTACAAGTCGCTGGACGAACCCCACTTCGTGGTCACGGCCCGCCTGGTGGAGGGGGATCAGGTTTTCCTGAGCTGGGATTTCCACTTCCGTTTCCGCAACCACAAGGTCGGCCAGCTGCAGACCATACGGGGTGCCACACACCTGCGCCTGGCGCAGGACGGGCGCATCCGCTCACACCGTGACTACTGGGATGCGGCCGAGGAGCTCTACGAGAAGCTGCCCCTGGTGGGCGGGCTGATGCGCTGGCTCAAGCGCCGCGCGAACAGCTGATCAACTGAAGAGGGACTCGAAACCCGCTTCGGGCTGGAAGCGCTTGCCGCTGTAGCGCAGGCGTGTGGGGCCGGGCAGGGCGCGCTCGCGCACGCTGTGGCGCGGGTCGCCCGGGTAACACAGCACACGCACTCCGTTCTCGTCGTCGTAGGGTTCGGGCTGTACCAGGGCCGGGGGCTTGCTCCGGGCCTCGTCCAGCACGCTGGCCACGCCGGCGTGGCGCGCGAGATGGGCCAGGCTCATGATCTGCGGTGGCGCCAGCTCGATGTGGCCGTCGCGGTACTGTTCCAGCGCGGCACGTGGTGCCACCCACACACTCTCGGTGGCCTCATGGTTGTCGTGGCGCGCGGTCTGCACGGCCGGCACGGCGGCCACGAAAAAGCGCGTGTCGAAACGTTTGGAACTCACCGAAGCCATTTTGGGCGTGACCCAGCGCGACCAGGGCAGCACACTGCGGGTGTCCAGCTTCAGACCCAGCTGCATCAGCAGCTCGGCAAAACCATGGCCCTCGCGCAGCAGGGCCGTGGCCTGGGCCACCTGTTCGGCGCTGGCGCCATGTGCGTACAACACCCCCGATTCCTCGAAGGCCTCGCGCAGCGCCGCCACATAACAGCTGGCCGCCAGTTCGGCCGCCGTCCCGGGTTCGCCCAGCGCGGTGTGCAGGGTGGCCAGGGGTTGGTCCAACTGGGGAATCAGCGCCGCGTCTTCCCTGTCGATTTTGCCGCCGGGAAACACATAGGCCCCGCCCAGCACGTCGGACAGTCCGTGGCGCTTGAGCAGGAACACCTCCAGCCCGGAAGGGGCGTCCCGCAGCATGACCACGGTGGCCGCGTCGCGCGGCGGGGTTTCGATCACAGTGCTGTTCAGTTCCATGGTGTCGTGTGCAGGACTCGGCCGGTTTTGTTCGTCCATTAAGATTTGAGCATACGCTGACATACACAGAGGAGACAGCATGATCGACTTCAAGGGCCGGGTGGCCATCGTGACCGGGGCCGGTGGTGGCCTGGGCCGCCAGCATGCGCTGGCCCTGGCCAAGCGTGGCGCCAAAGTGGTGGTGAACGACCTGGGCGGCGCGCGCGATGGTTCAGGCGGCTCCGCCAGTGCCGCGCAACAGGTGGTGGACGAGATCCGCGCCGCCGGTGGCGAAGCCATGGCCAATGCCGCTTCCGTGACCGACTTCGAGGCCGTGCAGGCCATGGTGCAGCAGGCGGTGGACACCTGGGGGCGTGTGGACATCCTGGTCAACAACGCCGGCATCCTGCGCGACAAGAGCTTCGCCAAGTTGGAACTGGCCGATTTCCGCCTGGTGCTGGACGTGCACCTCATGGGCGCCGTGCACTGCTGCAAGGCGGTGTGGCCGCATATGACGGCGCAGAAATACGGCCGCATCGTGATGACCACATCTTCCAGCGGCCTCTACGGCAACTTCGGCCAGTCCAACTACGGCGCGGCCAAGCTGGCCCTGGTCGGGCTTATGCAGACGCTGTCGCTCGAAGGCGCCAAGCACGACATCCGTGTCAACTGCCTGGCCCCGACGGCCGCCACGCGCATGACCGAAGACCTCATGCCCGCTGAAGTGTTGCGTGCCCTGCAACCCGAGGCCGTGGTGCCCGCCATGCTGGTGCTCGCCAGTGCCGATGCCCCCACACGCACCACGCTGTGCGCCGGAGCGGGCAGCGTAGAGGCAGCCCACATCACGATGACCCAGGGCGCCTGGATCGGCATCGACGAGAGCGCCGACGTGCGCCTGCAGCAGCATCTGGCCGAAGTACTGGACCGCACCAACGAGACGGTGCCGGGCAGTGGTAGCGCCCAAGGCCAGCACGAGGTGGGTCGGGCGATGGCGATGCTGGGCAAGGGCTGAGCGCGGGGCTCGCTAGGCCTGCTTCTCTGCGAGCTGCGCTCCAAGCGCCATGTCGATGGCCTTGGCCGCCAGGTAGGCCGGGCGTTGCGTGAGCCGCGCGGCGTAGTCCTCGAACTCGGCGCGTTTGGTGATGGTTCCGAATTGCATGCCCCAGATCAGCTGGGAGCCGACGTAGAGATCGGCGGCGCTGAAGGCCGGGCCGCCGAGCCAGGTCGTGCGCGCCAGCGCGCCGGCCAGCGTGTCCATGACCTTGTCGTAGTTGCCGTAGCCGACCATGCGCTCCTGCTTTTCCTCGATCTTCAAGCCCAGGGTGCGGTCCACCACCGAGGCCTCCAGCGGACCGGCAGCGAAGAACAGCCAGCGGTAGTAGGCGGCGCGTTGTGCCGGCGCAGGCGCCAGGCCGGCGGCCGGGAAAGCGTCGGCCAGGTAGGCGCAGATGGCCGCGCACTCGGTCACGACCTGCTGGCCGTGCACGACGGTTGGCACCTTGCCCATGGGATTGACCGCCAGGTAGTCCGGGGCCTTCATGGTGGTGCCGAAGTCGAGCACGACCTGACGATAGAGTGCACCGATTTCCTCCAGCATCCAGCGCGCGATCTGGCCGCGGGACCAGGGATGCGTGTAGAGCACCAGGTCGCAGTTCGGGGTGTCGGTCATGGGCATGGGCGGGCACTCCTTCTGGCGTGTGAAATGGGCAGAGGGCTAGGCCTGATTCTAGGGTGGCAGTTGCCACAACAGCGTCGCTAGCAGCACGCCATGGAGCAGCACCGTGAGCCAGAACACCAGCAGGAAAGCCGTCTTGCCCGATTTATGGCGCAGCTGCTGCTGCGCCAGCAGTGCGCCCGGCCAGCCGCCCAGCAAGGCCAGCAGGTGCAGGGTGCTCTCCCGGGTGCGCCATTGCCCCGAGCGCGCGGCTGATTTGTCCAGCGCGTAGACGGCATAGGTGACCAGGCTCATGAACCCATAGACCAGGCCGGCGAGAAGAAAGAACGTCATGGGCTTGCTCAGGCTTGCAGCCGCAGCTCGGCCTCTTCCCGCCAGTAATCCGCCGCTGCATAAAAACCTTCCCACACGCAGCCATTGCAACCGCGGCCACAGCAGGTGGTGGGCAAGGGCGGTGGGCTGCGCAGGGTCATGCCAGTGGCCTGGGCGCGCTGTTGCAGCGCGGCAAACATGGCTTGCGTTTCGGCCAGTGGGCCGGGGGCGGCGAGGGTGTCGGGGTTCAGGCTCATGCCGGTGGCTGGAAAGGGACTCATAGCCCTGCTCAGCAGGGTTTATCCCCTCATGGTAACTTCCGGGTCCGATTACAAAGATCAGATCACTCCGGACCCTTCGCATGAGCAGCCCCACCGTGACTTCGCCCCTGGCCCCCGAGCGGCTGCGGGGCATCCGCCGTGGCATCGAGAAGGAAAGCCTGCGCGCGTTGCCCGACGGCAAGCTGGCGCTCACCCCGCATCCGGCGGCACTGGGCTCGGCGCTCACGCACCCGCATATCACCACCGACTATTCAGAGTCGCAACTCGAGCTCATCACCGGCGTGCATGCCGGTGTGCAGGCCTGCCTGGACGAACTCACCGAGACCCACCAGTACACCTACCGCACCCTGCGCGAGGCCGGGGAGGAGATGCTCTGGGTCTCCAGCATGCCCTGCGGCCTGCCCACCGACGAGACGATTCCCCTGGGGCGTTACGGTTCGTCGAACATCGGGCGCGCCAAGAGCGTCTACCGCATGGGCCTGGGCCATCGTTATGGCCGGCGCATGCAGACCATCTCGGGCATCCACTACAACTGGTCGCTGCCGGGTGTGAGCAACGCGGAGTACTTCGCGCTGATCCGCAATTTCCGCCGCCACGCCTTCCTGCTGCTCTACCTCTTCGGTGCCTCGCCCGCCCTGTGCCCTACCTTCGTCGAAGGCCGCCAGCACGAGCTGCAGTCGCTCAACGGCCAGGCGCTGTACATGCCGCACGGTACTTCGCTGCGCATGGGGCGGCTGGGCTACCAGAGCGACGCGCAGGCTTCGCTGGCCGTCAGCTACAACAGCCTCGAGGGCTACGCCGCCTCGTTGCACGACGCGCTCACACGCCCCTGGCCCGCCTACGAGGCCCTGGGTGTGCTGAACCCGGGCGGTGACTACATCCAGCTGGCCACCAGCCTGTTGCAGATCGAGAACGAGTTCTACGGCACCATCCGTCCCAAGCGCACCATCTTCCAGGGTGAGCGTCCGCTGCACGCACTGCGCGAACGCGGCGTGGAGTACGTGGAAGTGCGCCTCATGGACCTGGACCCCTTCGAGCCCGTCGGCATCAATGCGCAGACCATGCGTTTTCTCGATGTCTTCCTGTTGCACTGCCTGCAGAGCGAGAGTCCGAACGACACACCCCAGGAGATCGCCGAACTCGCACGCAACCAGCACCTCACGGCTGCGCGCGGGCGTGAGCCCGGCTTGCAATTGCTGCGCGGCGGACAGGCCGTCACGTTGAAAGACTGGGGCAGCGAACTGGTGAAGGCCTGCGAACCCATCGCCCGCGCGCTGGATGCGGCGCACGGCAGCAGCGACTACAGCGCGGCGCTGGCTTCGGCCCGTGCCGGCCTGGCCGATCCTTCGACCCTGCCCTCGGCCCGTGTGCTGGCCGAGATGGCCAGCGGCCACGAAAACTCTTTCCTGCGTTTTGTGCGCGCCCGCTCGGAACAGACGCGCCAGGATCTGCTGGCCCGGCCCTGGACCTCCCAGCAGCAGCAACGTTTTGAGGCGATGGCCCGCAAGTCTCTCGAAGACCAGCGCGCCATTGAGTTGGCCGACACCATGCCCTTCGAGATCTTCCGCCAGCAGTACGTCTCGCCGTCCCGCCTGGGACTACCGTCGCGCGCGGCGACGCAGGAAGTACTGGCCTAGAAAGGCCACGCCCAGCACCAGGGCGAACCAGCCGACGACCTGGCCACCGGTCAGCAGTTCCTGCACGGCCGGGGAACGGGCGAAGTAAGGCCCCAGCAGGATGACCACGCCAATCAGGGCGATCGCAATGCCCTTGAAGAGCAGTTCCTGGTCGGCTTTACGGGCTTGGGCTTCTTTCTTGTCGGCAGGATTCGTCATGGGGATGATTATCGACGTCGGCGACAATCCTGCCTTGCCCTAATTTCTGCCCGGAAAAATCCCCCGCCATGGCCGTCCAGTGGTTCCCAGGTCATATGCACCTGACCAAGAAGACCATCGAAGAGCGCATCAAGCACATTGATGTGGTCATCGAGATGGTGGACGCGCGCCTGCCCGGTTCCAGCGCCAACCCCATGCTGGCCTCGCTGACAGCCAAACGCCCCAGCCTCAAGGTGCTGAACAAGCAGGACCTGGCCGACCCGGCGCGCACCGCGCTCTGGCTGGCGCACTACAACGGCCGCGAGGGCACACGCGCCATCGCCCTGGACACCACCGACGGCAACGCTGCCAAACGCCTGATCGCGCCCTGCCGCGAGCTGGCACCCACACGCGGCGAGAGCATGGCACGCCCGCTGCGCGTGATGATCTGCGGCATCCCCAACGTGGGCAAGTCCACGCTGATCAACCGCCTGGTGGGCAAGAGCGCCGCCAAGGCTGCGGACGAAGCCGGCGTGACACGCAACGAACAGCGCATCGTGCTCGAAGACGGCTTCTATCTCTTCGACACACCGGGCATGCTGTGGCCGCGCATCATCGTCGCGCAAAGCGGCTACAACCTGGCCGCCAGCGGCGCCGTGGGCCGCAACGCTTTCGACGACCAGGAGGTGGCGCTGGAACTGCTGGACTATCTCAGGTCGAACTACGCGGCCGAGCTGGCGGCGCGTTACCAGCTCAAAAACGTCGATGCGCTGCAGAGCGAGGAATTGCTCGAAGCCATCGGCCGCAACCGCGGCGCCCTGCAGGCCGGCAACAGGGTGAACATGCAGAAAGCCGCCGAGCTGCTGATCCACGATTTTCGTGTCGGTGCCCTGGGTCGTATCTCGCTGGAGACGCCGCAGGAATACGCACGCTGGCTGGCCGAGGGCAAGCAGCTCGATGCCGAGCGCCAACTGCGCAAGGAAGAACTCAAGAGCGCGGGCCACATCCGTGCCAAGCCCGCGGCCAAAAAATCTGCGCCTCCCAAGGCCGCTCCACGTTCCAGGAAACCCGCCCGATGAAAACGCTGCTGCCCCAGCAACTGCTGGTCCACCCCGACCGCCACGATCCTTCGCCGCTCATCCTCTACCACGCACGCTGTGCCGACGGTTTTGGCGCCGCGCTGGCGGCCTGGCTGTATTACGAAGGCCAAGCCGAGTTCCGCCCCTGCGACCATGGCGATGTGAAGAGTGTGGACGACCTGCCGCCGATCGAGGGCCGCGCCGTCTACATCCTGGACTTCTCCTTTGCGCCCGAGATCATGTCGGCCATCGAACAGCGCGCCGCCAAGCTGGTCATGCTGGACCACCACAAGAGTGCGGCCGAGAAGCTCACGGGTTTTGCCTGTCGCTGCGGTGTGGTGCATTTCGACATGAACAAGTCCGGCGCGCGCCTGGCGTGGGAGTTTTTCCAGTCCGATCGCACGCTGCCCGCCCTGGTGCGCTACATCGAAGACCGCGACATCTGGGCCTGGAAGTACCCCGAGAGTGCGGGTTTCCTGGCCGCGCTCGACATGGAGGCCATGGACTTCGAGCGCTGGGCGCAGATTGCCTCCTGGTCCGAGGAGGAACTTGCGACGTTCATGCTGCGCGGGCAGGCCATGGACGAGAAGTTCAGCAAGCTGTGTGATGACATCGCTGCCGGTGCCGAGCCCGTCACTTTCAATGGGCAGGTCGGCCTGATGGTCAATGCGCCGGGCATGTTCCACAGCCTGGTCGGTGAACTGCTGAGCAAGAAGAGCGGTACCTACGCGCTGATGTGGAGCGCCAGCAAGGGCGGCCTCATCAAGGTGGGCCTGCGTTCGCAGCGCAGCTTTGACTGCATCCCCCTGGCCGAAAGCATGGGCGGCGGCGGCCATGCGCAGGCCTGTGGTTTCCGCATGGGGGCCGACCGGCTGCCGGAGCTGTTGCGCGGCACGTTGCAGGCCTGAGCCTCAAGTTCTTGGCGGGCCTGCCGATAAAGGGTATGGAACTACCCGATATCGACCATGGACGGCATCAGCAACCAGATCATCGCCATCGCCAGCCAGCAGCAGTCGGCGCAGCTGGCGCAGAGCGTGCAGATTTACGTCCTGCATCAGGCCATGGAAACGCAGCAGGCCAGCGTGCAGATCCTGCTGCCGCCCGCCGTCGGTCCCCAGCCCCTGGCGACCTCGGGCAGCCTGGGTACCCGGTTCAACGCCCTGGCCTGACACCGCACTGACGCTACGCGTCAGTAGCCCTCTTTGAGCACCACGTCCGAGCAGGGGTGGGCCACGCAGGGCAGCACGTATCCCTCTTCCTTCTCCTCGGGCGTCAGGCCCGGCCACTCCATCTCATAACGCACTGTGCCGCTGAGCAGCTGGCCGATGCAGGTGCGGCAACTGCCGGCGCGGCAGGAGCTGGGCCAGTCCACCCCGCCTTCTTCCATGGATTGCAGCAGCGGCCGGTCAGCCCAGGCGTCGAAGGTCTGGTCGAAGGCCTCGGTGCGGCCGGTATAGAAGAGGGGGGTGTCGTTCGGATTCATGAGGCGTGCGGAAACTGGCTCCATTCTAGGTAAGCCGCAATAGACTTGTGGCAGCGCAGGGCAAGACCGCTTTGCTATCGAAATAAGAGCGTTTGCGTCAGATCAAGGACGCTGCTGCCGGTTCATGCCAATATGACGGGTCCACTCCGCAGGAGCACAGCATGGACACCCGCCGCATCCTCATCCTCCAGGGCCATCCCGATGCCTCGGCCCCCCATCTGGGCCACGCGCTGGCCGCCGCCTATGCCGAAGGCGCGCGCCAGGCCGGCCACGAGGTGCGTGTCGTCGAAATTGCGAGGCTGGACTTCCCCCTGTTGCGCAGCCAGCAGGAATGGGAACATGGGGCGTTGCCCGCAGGTTTGCAGGCGGCGCAGGCCGACATCGCCTGGGCCCAGCATCTGGTCATCCTTTTTCCTCTCTGGCTGGGCGACATGCCAGCCCTGCTCAAGGGTTTCCTGGAGCAGGTGGCGCGCCCGGGGTTCGCTTTCAAGGGAGACTCGGCCGAACGTGGCAGCAACCCTTTCATGTTCAAGGGCCTCAAGGGGCGTAGCGCGCGCATCATCGTCACCATGGGCATGCCGGCCCTGGTCTACCGCTGGTTTTTCCGGGCCCGTGGCGTGGGCCTGCTCAAGCGCAACATCCTGGGTTTCGTCGGCGTCTCGCCTGTGCGCGACACGCTGATCGGCATGGTGGACAGGTTGGGGGAGGCCGGCGTGCGCAAGTGGCGGGAGCGGATGCGCACCCTGGGTGCGCGGGCCCGTTGAGCGCCGCGCTCTCAGGCGCCGTCGAAATGTTCTGACACCAGTTCGCGCAGCGCCTTGCCGACAAAACGGCTCAGGCGCGTGGCCGGCCGTGCGGTGGGCACGGCCAGCACCAGCTGGTTGCGCATGGCCGGGCTGTGGATGGCCGCCACGTGCAGGGTCTGCGGGTAGGCCCAGGCTTTGGTCGCACTCAGGGGCAGCACGGTGTCGGCGACACCGCGCGCCACCAGCGAGAGCACGGTCTGCACCGAATCCACCTCGGCCACCAGCTGCAGCGGCAGGCCGCGCGGGCGGGTGTGTTGCTCCAGCAGCTGCCGCAAGGCATTGGGCCCGCTGGGCATGAGCAGCGGACGTTGCGCCACATCGGCCAGGCGCATGCGCTTGGGCAATTCCTGCACGCTGATCAGCACCAGCGGCTCGCGCAGCAGGGTTTCCTGCTGGAATTGCGGTGAAGCCGGCGGGTCGAACATCAGGGCCGCATCGATGCGGCCGGCCACCAGCCATTCGCGCAGGCGGATGCTCAGCCCTTCCACCACCGTCATCGTGGCCTCGGGGAACTGGGCGTGAAAGCGTTCGACCAGATCGGCTGTCAGCACATGGGCCAGGCGCGGGGGCAGGCCCACGGTCAGGCGGCCGCGCGGGCTGGCCTGGCGTTCGCGCATGTCCACGCGGGCGCGTTCGGCCAGGTCGAAGATGCCACGCGCATGGGCCAGCAGGGCCGTGCCGGAATCGGTGGCCTGCACGCCGCGGCCGGTACGCTCGAACAGGCGCTGCCCCAGTTCTTCCTCGAGCAGCAGCACCTGCCGGCTCAGCGCCGGTTGCGACATGTGCAGGGCGGCCGCGGCGCGGCTGAGGCTGCCTGCCTCGGCGACGGCCACGAAATACTGCAGGCGGGTCAGGTCCATGACATGCATTTTACGGATAGCTGGTATTGACTATGGTTTGATCTGAAAACCGCTCTGCCACCCCACAATGGCTGCCATGCCCGACCTCCAGACACCCGTCCAGACCTACCGGACCCAGCCCTCCCTTCCTACCCTGCAACTGCCGCCCGGTGCCTGTGATGCCCATGTGCATGTGTTTGGCCCGGCTGATCGTTTCCCCTATGCGGCCGGTCGCAACTTCACGCCGGTGGATGCGCCCAAGGAGACGCTGTTCGCGCTGCACCGCCAGCTAGGCATTGAACGTTGTGTCATCGTGCAATCGATCGTGCACGGCCTCGACAACCGTGTGGTCGAGGACGCGATCCAGGCCGGGCAGGGGCGTTACCTGGGCGTGGCCCTGGTGCCGGCCAATGTGGCCGATGCCGAATTGCGCCGTCTGGCCGCCGCAGGCTTTCGCGGCGTGCGCTTCAACTTCATGAAACATCTGCTGGCCTCGGCCGGCGTGGACGAGGTGGTGGCACTCACACCCAGGCTCAAGGCCGCCGGCCTGCACCTGCAGGTGCATTTCGAGAGCAGCCTGGTACACAGCCTGGGACCGGCGCTGGCGCGCAGCGCCGTGCCCGTGGTGATCGACCACATGGCCCGGGTGGACGCCACGCTGGGTGCAGGGCATGCCGATTTCGCGGCCCTGCATGCGCTGCTGGCCAATCCGCTTTTCCATGTGAAGCTCAGCGGCATCGACCGCATCGACGCTTCGCCCCAGGCAGCGCCGGCCTATGCCCAGGGTGTGGCCTTGGCCCGTGTCTTGATGGAAAGTTATCCAGAACGCTGCCTCTGGGGAACGGACTGGCCGCACCCCAACCACACGCACGTGCCTGACGATGGGGCGCTGGTGGACGCGCTGGTCCGCATCGCGCCCGATCCTGAGCAGCGCGAACAACTGCTGGTGCGCAACCCGCAGGCCTTCTACCGCTTCGAGCACTGAACGTATGAGCACCACAGCTACATCTCACCAGGGCCGTCTCGCTGGCAAGATGGCCTTCATCACCGGCGCGGGCTCGGTCGGCCCCGGCTGGGGCAACGGCCGGGCCATCGCCGTGCGTTTTGCGGAGGAGGGGGCGCACATCTTCGGCCTGGATCGCGATCTCGAGCGCATGGCCGAGACCGAGCGCCTGGTGGTCGCCGCCGGCGGGCGTTTCGTCGGCATCCCTTGCGACGTGACACAGAGTGCAGCCATGGGCGCCGCCGTGGCCCGTTGCATGGGCGAGTTCGGTCGCATCGACGTGCTGGTCAACAACGTGGGCGGCTCGGCCAAGGGTGGTCCCGTGGAGATGAGCGAGGAGGTCTGGGACGCGCAGATCGACCACAACCTCAAGAGTGTTTTCCTCAGCTGCAAGCACGTCATCCCGCACATGCTGGCCCAGGGCAGCGGCGCCATCGTCAACATCTCCTCCACCTCGGGCCTGCGCTGGACCGGCGCTGCACAGATTGCCTACGCGGCCACCAAGGCCGGCGTGATCCAGTTCTCGCGCGTGCTGGCCGTGCAGTACGCCAAGCAGGGCATCCGCGTGAACACCGTGGTGCCCGGGCAGCTGCACACGCCCATGGTCGAAGTACGGCTGGCCGGTCAGCGCGCGGGCGGTGACGTCGAGGCGCTGCTGAAGCAGCGCCAGTCGCGCATCCCGCTGCCCTTCATGGGCGACGGGCGCGACACGGCCAACGCCGCGCTCTATCTGGCCTGCGATGAATCGCGTTTTGTCACGGGTACCGAGATCGTCGTCGACGGCGGCATGTCGGCGCGCTGCGACTGATACCAGGAACAAGGAGACTCACATGAAATTCCATCGCCACCTGCGCCGCGCTAGTCTGCTCTGTGCCCTCTTGCTGCTGACGAGTGCCGCACTGGCCCAGCCAGCCAGAATCACCCGCGTCATCGTGGCCTTTCCGCCGGGCGGTCCGGTGGACTTTGTGGCGCGCACCATGGCCGAACAGCTGGGCAAGGAACTGGGTCACCAGGTGATCGTTGAGAACAAGGCCGGTGCCAATGGCGCCATCGCGGCTGAATACGTGGCGCGCTCGGCCCCTGACGGGCAGACCCTGTGGCTGACCAGCGTGGGCGCGGTGGCCATCAACCCGGCGCTGTACGAGAAGCTTTCCTACGACCCGCAGCGCGACCTGAGCCCCGTGTCCCTGGTGGTCAACAACGTCGAGGTGCTGGTGGTGGGGGCCAGTGCGCCCTACAACACGGGCGCCGAGTTCATCGCTGCCAGCCGCCAGAACGCCGGCAAGCCGCTGACCATGGCGTCCTCGGGCACGGGCAGCGTGCCGCACCTGGCCATGGAACTGCTCAATGACGCGGCCAAGATCAACCTCACGCACATCCCCTACAAGGGCGCGGCACCGGCCATCACCGATGTGATCGCCGGCCACGTCAACGGCTTCTTCGGCGACATCCCCGGCCTCATCTCGCACATCAAGAGCGGCCGGCTCAAGGCGATTGCACTGGCGGCGACCAAACGGCACCCCCTGCTGCCCGAGGTCAGGACCTTCGAGGAGATGGGCGTGAGTGGCGTGGACTCGGACAACTGGTACGCTTTGTTCGCGGCCAGGGGGACACCGGCCGCCGAGATCGAGCGTGTCAACCAGGCGGTGCGCCGCACCCTGGGCAACGAGGCTGTGAAAGCCAAGTTGCAGGCTTCGGGGGCCGAGGTCTCCGCGTCCACGCCGGCCCAGCTGGCCACGCTGCTGAAGAACGACACGGCCAAATGGACCCGTGTGGTCAAGGCCAAGAACATCCAACCCGACTGAGATCCTTTCCCTTATGCGCATCGCTCCCGTCACCCCCGGCACCCGCCCCGAGCTGGCCGCCCAGGAGGCGCAGATCCAGGCCGAGCGCGGCCGCATCTCGCCGCTCTACCAGGTGCTGCTCAACAGCCCGCCCATCGCCCACGGCTGGGAGCAGATGCTCTCGGCTGTGCGCAATCGCAACAGCCTGCCGGCCGGCCTGCGCGAACTCGTCATCTTGCGTGTGGCCGTGCTCAACCGCGCGCCCTACGAGTTCGACGCCCATGTGCCGCATGCCCTGAACGCGGGTGTGTCGCAGGCCGTCATCGAAGGCTTGCGGGTCGTGCCTCTGGCGGCCGACCTGCCCCTGTCGCCCGCCGAGCGTGTGGCGCTGCGCCTGACCGATGCCATGACGCGCGAGATCGAGGTGCCCGAGGCGCTGTATGCCGAGGTGAAGCAGCATTTCAATGCCCAGGGCCAGATCGACCTGGTGGCCACAGTGGCGGCTTACAACATGGTGTCGCGCTTCCTGGTGGCCTTGCAGATCGGACACTGATGGAAAAGCCTACCGATTGCCTGCTCCTGCAATTCAGGCTGGAGCCTGCGGCCACACCGCGCCTGGCCGCGGCCGCGGCCCAGCTGTGTACCGACAGCGGCTTGCTGCTGCAGCGCCTGGCCGGCACGGCCCAGGGGGAGGTCTACCTCTACGTCCAGCTGCCGGCACGCACCCTGCTCGACGAGCGTGCCCTGCCTCCCGTGGACGCCGCATTGGCCCGGCGTATTCCGGCGGCGCGTGACGTTCGCGTCTCGCGCCTGCAGCAGGTCTACACGGCCCCGGGCCACGCCCATGGCGAGACCCCTGTTTCCCACTACGTGGTCGAGACGGACCCGGAAGCGGGCTGGCAGCCCGAAATGGAGCGCTGGTACGACACGGAACACATGCCCGGTCTGGCTGCCGTGCCGGGCTGTATCCTCGCCCAGCGCTACTACAACCATGACCAGGGTCCTTATTCGCTCGCCTGTTATGACCTGATGGCCGAGAGTGTGCTGGGCTCACCCCCCTGGCTGGCCGTGCGTGGCACCGCCTGGAGCGATATCGTTCGCCCGCACTTCACCAACACCAAACGCACCATGTTCCGCGCGCTGGCCTGAAGGCCTTGTCCTCAGCGCGCCCGGCGCAGGCAATCCATGCGGGCATCCAGGATGCGGTTCTCGGCCTCGCGCTGCGCCCGCTGCTGATCGGTGCTGGCCTGACCCTGCGGCAGGCGCTGCCTGAGCTGGTCGAGCTCACGGTTTGCCGTGTCCGAGCACTGCTGTTCCCGCGCCATGGCCGCCTGTGCGGCCGGGCTGCCGGGTTTGGGCTGGCTGGCTTCTTCGCAGGCACGGGCCTTGGCGGCGGCGGCTTGCAGCTGCGCGTGCATGCCCTGCATGAATTGCTGCTGCGTGCGTGTGTCGCTGCCCGGCGCCGGCGCCCGGGCCATGGCCTCGCGCTGGATGCGCGCCGATTCGGCCTCGAATTCGGCTGCGCAACGCGGGTTCTCGGCCCTGGCCGTGGTGGCCAGCAGCAGGGTGCAGAGGAGGGACAGGGCGTACTTCATCGCGGTTCGCTCCCATGGGGTGGTGGGGAAACATTGTGCGGTATGGCGACACTTCCCACGTTCAGGGGATGACGGCGCAGGCTCGAGCGGCTAAAGTCGCGCGAACTCGAACCAGGGAGACTCCATGAAACGACTCGGTCCCGTCCTGCAATTCCTCGGCTGCGAACAAGGCCAGTGGCGCGTCAGCGCACTCTGGGTGCAAGACAACACCGACGCAGCGCCCCTGCTCACGGCCGGCGGCCGGCCGGTGCAGGTGACCCAGGCACCGGTGCCGGGCCAGGCTTGCACGGCCTGGCGTTTTGAATTCGCGGTGGCGCAGGGCGCGGCTGCGCAGGAGGTGGCCTACAACGTGAACGGTGAAGCCCAAGGCTTCTGCGTGCCCGCCTTGGGCGCCGTGCCGGCCATGGGCTACGCCTCGTGCAACGGCTTTTCCGATCCCCGTGCCATGAAGTCGGTCAAGGCCCCGAACGCCCAGTGGGAGCGCCTGGGCCGTCTCCACCGGGGACAGGAGCGCGTGGAGGGTCAGACGCACGGGCCGCTGCATCTGCTGCTGCTCGGTGGCGACCAGGTTTACAGCGACGCCATGTGGGTCATGGTGCCCGAGCTCAAGGCCTGGAGCGCCTTGCCTTGGGACAAGCGCCTCAAGGCCGCTTTCACCGCCTCCCTGCGTCGCAAGGTCGAGGAGTATTTCAGCAGGCTCTACCTGGAGCGCTGGTCCCAGCCCGAGGTGGCCGCCGCACTCGCCAGCCTGCCCACCGTGATGATGTGGGACGACCACGACATCATGGACGGCTGGGGCTCCTACGCGGTCGAACAGCACCAGTGCGCCGTCTACCAGGGCATCTTCGAAGTGGCGCGCGCAGCCTTTGCGCTGTTCCAGCGCCAGGCCATCACCGCGCCACCGCCGGCCACGCTGCCGGGTCAGGACCAGCACAACAGCGCCTACCGCATCGGCGAGCTGGGCCTGCTGGTGCTGGACATGCGCAGCGAGCGCTGTCCGCGCTCCACGCGCACGCAGGACGGCGCCGAGGTGCTGCAGGCCGAGCAGGTCCTCAGCCCCCGGAGTTGGGCCGCGGTGTACCAATGGCTGGCCGCGCAGGAAGCGGCGGGCGGCCTGAAGCACCTCTTTGTCATGAGCAGCGTGCCCGTGGTCCATCCGGGCCTGGAACTGATCGAGAAACTGCTGTGCGCCTTGCCCGGCCAGCAGGAGATGGAGGACGACCTGCGCGACCACTGGGACAGCCCGCCGCACCGGGCCGAGCGCCTGCGCCTCATCCATCGCCTGCTGCAGGTCAGCGCCCGGGGCGTGCGTGTCACCATCCTCTCGGGCGACGTGCACGTGGCGGCACTCGGTGTGATCGAATCCGCACGCGAAGACGGGTGCGAGGGCCATGCGCGGATCATCAACCAGCTCACCAGCAGCGCCATCGTACATCCGCCCTCATCGGCGATGGAGGTCTTTGTGCTGGAGCACGTGGCGCGGCATGTGGAGCAGATCGACCGGGGCATCAGCACCCGCATGCTGGAGTTCCCCACCACCAGCCGTTGCGTGCTGGCCCGCCGCAACTTCCTCACGCTACAGCCGGACCTGCCCGGTGGTGGTGATCGTTACTGGGCCAACTGGTGGGCCGAAGGCGAACCCCATCCCTATACCAAGGTCGTGCACGCCATCGGCACGTTGTCCTGAGGACGGCGTGTTCGCCGGCGTTCAACGCCGGCCGATGTTGCCGGGGTTGTGGCCACCCCCGCCACCGTGCCCGTGCCCGTGGTACCGGTAGCCGCCGCCATAGCCGAAGCGCAGCGGCGGGGCATAGTAATAGGGGTAGTAGGTGTAATAGGGATAGGGCCGCACGTAGTAGACCGGTGGTGACACCACGACCACGCGGGTCTGGTCGGCTGGCACGGGCAGGATGGGCTGGGGTGGTGGCGCGCCGGGTTCGCCCAGGTCGGCAGGGGAAACGCGCAGCGCGATGGTCTGGCCCGGGTCGTAGGGGAGTTGCACCTTGTAGCGCTTGTCGGCGTATTCGTATTCCACATCGTAGGCCACGGTGCGGTTCTCGTAGAAGGTCTGCGTGCTGCAGCGCTGCACTTCGCGCAGTTCGGTGGGCGGGTTGTCCTCGATGCGGTCGCCGATCACGGCGCCGCCGATGGCGCCCAGCACCGTGGCCGCACCTGACCCATGGCTGGTCGCATTGCCGACGATGCCACCAGCCACTGCGCCGATGGCTGCGCCTGCGCCACGTTTGGGCGGCTGCACCGCCACCTGTTCGGTCGTACAGACCTGGCGTGGCACGGCCACTTTCTGCACTACAGGGGTGGTGGAGATCACCAGTCCTTCTTCCTGGGCCGCGCACAGGCCGCTGAACAGCAGGGTGGCGGCCAGCACATACACGTGTTTCATGGTCATGCTCCTGACGATTCCCCTATTAACGCGGCGGCCTGATCGCCGGCCGACCATTTCTGGCCCTGGGAGGTGGTCGGATTTGTAAAGAAGATCGAGGTTCCGCAGGTGGCGTAGTAGAGTTTGCTCGCACGCATTCCACAACAAAGAGGAGACATTCATGATCCGCACGCATGCGACCCGGCTACGGGTTTTCCTGGGGGTGGCCTTCCTGTTCCTGGCCGCCCTGACGGCCACCGCACAGACGACCAAGCCGCGCCTGCTCGATGCCGGCGTTGCCAACCCGGCCTCGGCCATCTACATCGGCAACAGCTTCTTTTATTACAACAACAGCCTGCACGGCCATGTGGGCCAGCTGATCTCTGAGGGCATGCCGGGTTTCCGGCACCGCGCGAGTTCGGTGACCATCAGCGGTTCGGGTTTCGACTGGCACGACGTCGACTCCTACTTCCGTCCCAACGCCATCGGCGCCTACTCCTTCGGCGCCAACAACGTGGTGAGCTTTAACAAGCTCGACAAGCTGTTCGACGTGGCCATCATGATGGACTGCAGCCAGTGCCCGCTGCACCCGCAGCTCAAAACGGTCTTCAAGGACTACGCCAAGAAACACAGCGACACCGTGCGCAAGCACGGCGCCAAGCCCGTGTTCTTCATGTCCTGGGCCTACCAGGATGCGCCCGAGATGACGGCCCAGCTGGCCGAGGCCTACACGCAGGCCGGCAACGAAAACGGCGTCTTCGTGATTCCCGCCGGCTTGGCCTTCGCGCGTTCCATCGCGCAAAAGCCCGACCTCAACCTCTATGTGGCCGACAAACGCCACCCCAGTCTGGCCGGCACCTACCTGGCCGCCTGCACCGTGTACGCCTCGCTGTTCAAGAAGTCGCCGGTCGGGCTGGCCTACAACGCCGGCCTGTCACCCGAGGTGGCACGCCACCTGCAGACCGTGGCCTGGGAGACCGTGCAGGCCTATTACCAGCCTTGAGACGGGCCCCGGCCACCGCCGCTACCGCGTGGCCCGCCTTCGGGCGGCCCGTTCGACGGGCGTGAGCCCGCCGCCGGCGGTGTTGCGCTGGCCATCTGCCCCGCCGAGGCAAAGACCGGCAGCGTGGACATCAGGCGCTGGTCGGCCAGCTTGCGCTGTTCGGGCGTGAGCAGGGCATACAGATCGGCGGCCGCGCGTTCGATGTCCTCCAGCGCGGCCAGCCGGTTCTGCTGCTGGTCGACCAGGCGGGCGAGCTGTTTGGTCGCTGCTTCCGTGCCTGCGGGCGGCGCGGGCCGCTCGCGGTAGTGCAGCTGCGTGTAGGCATCGAGCCGGCCCGCATAGGCCTGCCACAGGGGCAGTTGCTGGGGCGTCAGCGCCAGATCGTTGCGCAAGCCCTCCAGGGGGCGTGGGGTGGCCGCGGCGGCGACGGGCGCGGTGTTGGCGGGCTCATCGGCCCTGGCCGGCAGCCCGGCCAGCATGGGGCCGGCGGCGATCAGAAAACAAAGACGTGGGATGGCGAAACGGGACAACATGGCCCTCACGATAGGCCGCCCGTGTTGCGCCTGTGTTGTGCGCTGCGTAAAGAAACGTGAAACGGGACGCGATCAGGGTTAGCCGGCATGCGTGCAAGAGCGAAGCCGACTAGACTGCGGCCAGCTACTCCGGAGTCTCTCCATGTCCGTGCCTACGCATCGCCTTTTTCCTGTCCTGGTCGGTCTCATCTTTCTCACTCTGCTGGCCGCCTTCAGCGTGGCGCAGACGGCACCCGCCTCGGTCCGGCTGCGCGGTACCGTGGTGAGTGTGACCCAAGCCTCTTTCGTGCTCAAGACGCGCGAGGGTGAATTGGTCGAGCTGCAGCTGGCCGACAAGCTCGTCGTCAACGAGGTCTATCCCATCACCCTGGCCGATGTGCAGCCGGGCAGCTTCATCGGAACAGCCGCCATGCCGCAGGCCGACGGCAGCCAGCGCGCCATCGCTGTCACCGTCTTCCCCGACGCGGCCCGCGGCACGGGCGAGGGCCATCGCCCCTTCGATCTGCAGCCGCAGAGCACCATGACCAACGCCACCGTGGCCGAAGTCTCGGCCCTGGGCACGGGGCGCCGCCTCCAGCTGAAGTACAAGGATGGCCAGCAGACCGTCGTCGTGCCGCCCGATGCCCCCATCGTCACCTTCCGGCCCGGCGACCGCAGCCTGCTGGTACCGGGTGCCAGTGTCTCACTCACGGCGCAGGCCATCAACGACAAACCCACGGCTCTGCGCATCAACGCGGGCGGTAAGGGTTTCGTGCTGCCCTACTGAAGGTAGCGGGCGCCAGTTCTCCCCGGTTTGTTTTTCCTCCGCTTGCGGTCGGCGGCTCGCCCATCGGCGCCGCCGTTAAGATGGCCCCAGGGAGGGAAACAACATGACCGAAGCCATTGGCCGGTTCTTCAAATATCTGCTCGTGCTCTTGCTGGGCGTCATCGGCCTGGTCTTGGTCCTCAGCCACGACCGGCTGCATGTGTACCGGGGCTTTCTGAACGAAACTTCGCCGCAAATCACCATGCGCTACGAGCAGCTGTCCGTGGACATGGACGAAGCTGCCGTACGCAGGCACTTCGCGGGCGTCACGCTCGACTGCTTTGGACAGCCCAAGGCGGCCAACGGGCTGGGTGACCGTGTCTGTTATGCCCCCATCGACGGCGTGGACGGCAATGCGGCGCTGACGCTGGCACTTTTCTTCAACAAGGGCCGGCTCAGCGTGGCCGTGGTGCACGTACCCTGGTGGCGTCATCTGGGCATGAAGAGACGCCTGCTGGCTCGCTACGGGGAGCCCGGCTCCGGCGGGGTGACCGACAAGGGCGATCCCGTCCTGCGCTGGAAGTTGCCCAACGGCGATCTGGATTTCGCCCGTGACCGCGACATCAATCCCCTGAACTGGAGTGGGGTGGTCTGGATCGGCAGGGAAGCCCGCCGCTGAGGCGCCGGCGCGGCGGCCTACTTCTTCGCTGTGCGGTTGCGTTCCAGCTGCGCATCCACCAGCGCCACCACCTCGTCCACGGCAGGATGGTGCAGGCCCTTCTGTGCGGCCACAGCCTGCACCAGACGGTCCACGCGCTCGATGTAGGGTGCACCGGCGTACAGGGCACGCGCGGCCGAGGAAGGGCTGGCCAGCCCCTGTGCCGCCGCGGCGTATTTTTCGAAAGGCACCAGGTCTTCCTCTTTGGCGCCGAGTGACAGGCACAGGTCGCTGACCCAGTTGTAGACCGCGCGCGAGGCGGCCAGGTCGCTGTGTACCGCTTCCTTGATGGGGCGCACGCCCTGCGGCGTCACGCAGCGATAGTTGCCGGCCAGCAGCATGCTCCACTTGGCCAGGGGCACGAAGACCGAGTCGTGCACCTTGAGTTTCACGGGCAGTTCCACCTTCTGCCCATCCACCTCATGGCGGATGGCCTCGATGTCGGTCTGCAGGCTGCGCAGGAGCGCGGTGTGCGTGTCCGACACAAAACGCGCGGCCTTGAAGTTTGTGGGCAGGCGTACCTGCAACACATTGACCTGCTCCTCCGGCGGGCGGAAGGCCTGCGGGTCGGGGCTGCACAGGGTCATGCTGGCCGGGTCGAAGCTGTCCCACACCGTGGGGTCGGTATAGGCGCCGCGGCAGGCTGCGGTGGCCACGCCGGGCAGGCGCGCCAGATAGGGCAGGGGTGGCATGTTCATGATGGACATGCAGGGCACACGGCTTTGGGCCACGGCGTCCAGCAGTTCACGTACGCCAGGGCTGCGGTACTGCGGCTCCTGCATGGCCAGGCCCACGAGATCGTAGTCGCCGGGTTTCACGTCGGCCGGGCCTGCGGCCAGGAGCTGCCCGGGGTAACGACGCGAGTCGAGCTCCACCACTCCTTCGCGCCCCTTGAGCGGGAGGCGCACGCGTATGCCCTCGCGGTTGATCAGCTCCACCTCGTTGGGCAGGCACACCAGGGTGACCTGGTGGCCGGCCATCACCAGCTTGATACCCAGCAGCGAACCGTAGGACGCGCCGAGGATGAGGATCTTGCAGGCTTGGCTCATGATGTCTCCTGGTGGTGACCACTGGCACTGTCACAAGCCCGCTGCGTTGGCGGGCACTGGCCGGTCTTCTTATTTGTTCTTTTCCTTGCCGCGCGGGATGACGGCCGTGACCGGCGGCATCGGGCGGTCGGAGGTCGAGGTCTTGGGCGGCGAAGTGTCTTTCTTCGGTTTCTTTGCCATCTTGTTGCTGCGTTGTTCACCTTTGGCCATAAGTCCTCCATGGGTTGCGGTTCCGGAACGGCACCAGTCCCGCATGGTAAGCCAGAAAACCGCCGCCATTACAAATGGTGACGCGCCTGATTTGGTGCCGCCCCGGGTGCGGTGCTAGCATGGCCTTCCCGCAACCCCGCCTTGGTGTGCGTCCATGAACAAAAGCAGAATCGCCCTGGCCGTGCTGGTCACCGCTGCGCTGCTGGGCCTTGCCGCCTGGCTGCTGTGGCCTCAGCCCGCGCCGCCCAGGCCCGAGCCCGTGAGCCAGCCCGTCAGCGGCCCTCCGGCCGTCACGGCCATGCCCGTGCCCTCCAACGACCCGCCACCCGTCATCCGCCATCCGGTGCAGGCCATCGAAGCGGCCGATCCAGCTCCGCCCAAGCCGCTGCCAGCCCTGGGCCAGTCCGACGCGCGCGTCCAGCAGGAGCTCAACGGCCTCATGGGCCGCAAGAACGTGGTGACCTTCGTGCTGCTGGAGAGCTTTGTGCGCCGTACGGTGGCCACCGTGGACAACCTGGGTCGTGAACACGCCGCACCCAGCATGTGGCCCGTGCATCCCACCCCCGGGCGCTTCGCCACGCTCAAGCGGGGCGAGATGGACATCATCAACCCCGACAACGGGCAGCGCTACGTGCCCCTGGTGCAGCTCATCGAATCGGTGGACACGAAAAAGGCCGTGCAGCTTTACGCCACGCTCTATCCGCTGTTCCAGGAAGCCTATGTGGAGCTCGGTTATCCCAAGGGCTATTTCAACGACCGCCTCGTCGCCGTCATCGACCTGCTGCTGGGCACCCCGGTGCAGGAGGGCCCGCTGGCCGTGGCCCTGGTCGATGTGAAAGGCCCCATTGCTTCGGAGCGCCCCTGGACCCGCTACGAGTTCGCCGAAGACAGGTTCCAGTCCCTGTCCGCCGGGCAGAAGATGCTGTTGCGCATCGGCCCGGTCAACCACCGCCGCCTCAAGGTCAAGCTGCTCGAATACCGCAAGCTGCTGACCAAGGCCGAGCTGCCGGCCAGCGTCAAACCCTAGACTCCAGGGCTAGAACGCCAGCATCAGTCCCTCACGCGCATCACCGCGCCCGGCCAGCACCTGCTGGTAGGCTGCGCTCACCGCCTCGACGCCCCGGTCTTCGCGTATCACCAGCCAGGGACGGTCGGCGGCATTCACGCGCTGCATGAGGGCCTGCCACGCTTCACCCAGGCGTGCTTCGAAGCCTGCCGGTCCCCAGCCCTCCGGGGGCGGCGCGGCGCGCTTTTTCCCCTGGGCCGGGGCAAAGAAGAGTTCGGGTCGCGGCCCGGGCAGGCCACCTCCGCCGCCCAGGGCTTCCCAGTGGCTGCCACCCACCGAGCAGCTGTACTTCAAGGCCGTGCCGAAATGCTCGTGGATCGTGCGGCGCAAGCCGGCGTTGCCTGCGAAGTCGATGTAGACCGTGGGCGTTTCGGGGTCCAGCGTTTTCACATGCTCGTAGCGCATCACCTGGTCATAACAGCCCAGCCCGTGCGTGAAGTCCAGGTTGCCCGCCGAGGTCAGCCCCTGCACCACAGGGCCGCCGGCGCGGCGCGCCAGGCAGAAGGCCGTGCCATAGGCTGTCTTGCTCGACGCGCTGGACAGCAGCAATTGGTGTGCGCCGAAGAACTGCTGTTCGGCCATGAAGTCGTCGATCAGGAAAGAGGTGGTGAACAGCGGCCGCAACACGGCCTGCTGGCCCTCGAGCGCGGGCTGGTAGGCCGGGTCGGCGGCGCAGAACACCAGCTGGTTGTAGACCGCGGCCAGTTCGCGCCGGTGTGCCGATGCATCCACGAAACCCCGCGCGTTCACGCGTGCGGCCTGCACCACCAGGTGGTGACCCATGGGCAGGTAGCCATACACGCGTTGGCCTGTGGCCACCTCCGGGCTGCGCGACTCCACCACCTCGGCAAAGCCCCAGACCGGGATGCAGCCCCAGCCCTCGGCCCCGCTGGGGAAGAACTCCCAGTACTTCATCTTGTCGCCGAAGGCGGCGTAGGTGATGTTGTTGGCCGTCAGCGCAAAGGACAGGACCCGCAGGCGCACCTCACCCTCGGCCAGAGGCCGCGCACCGGGCGCATCGGGGTCGGGCAGCAGACGGGTGCTGTGCAGGTCGGTGCGGCTGACGCAGAAACGCAGGGCGGCGGGAGCATTCATGGGTTTTCCTTCTGAGCGAAACACGAGCATGCCTGCGCCCGGCCTGCGGCGCTGTCACCCAGGCGATGGGTGCGGGGTCAGTTCTTCGCGCGCAGGCCCTGCGCCAACGCGCCCAGGGTGATGCCGCCCAAGGCCCACAGCAGGTCCCAGTTGCCCGTGCCCAACCCTGCGATGGCCGGGCCCGGGCAAACGCCGCACAGGCCCCAGCCCACGCCGAACAGCGCTGCACCCACGGCAGTGTCGCGGTTCCACACGCTGGGGTGGGTGCCGAAGCTGCCGCCCAGCAAGGGGCGGGCCAGCAGGCGCGGCAGGCCCTTGTAGGCCAGCAGTGTCACCAGCACGGCGCCGCCCATGACCAGCATCAGGCCCCAGTCCTGGAAACGCAGAAAACTCAGGATCACCTCGGGCCTGACCATGCCCGACAGCGAAAGGCCGAAACCGAACAGTGCACCGGCGGCCAGCGTGGCCAGGCCGTTCTTGAAATTGTTCATGCCAGCCACCTCGCTGCGAGATTCGCCGTGAGAAAAGCCGTGGCCATGAAGGTCAGCACCGCGCCCAGCGAAGGCAGCTGCAGCGATCCCAGGCCACAGACGCCGTGTCCCGAGGTGCAGCCGTTGCCCAGGCGGGCACCATAGCCCACGAAGAAACCGCCCACCCCCAATTGCCAGGCGGGCACCTGCGTGGCCAGCGGCGTGCCATCGGTGAAGCCCAGCCACCAGACCAGCGCGCCGACGATGAGCCCGGCCGCATACACCAGGCGCCAGCCGCGTGATTCGACAAAACGTGCCTGCTGGAAAAAGGGCCGCTGCACCAGCCAGGACCAGCTGCTGGAGAACACCGTGCTCATGCCGCCGATGCGGCCCGTGAACAGGAAGAGCAGGGCCGTGCCCAGCCCGATCATCAGGCCGCCCAGCAGGTAGTGCTGCCAGCCCAGAGGGAAAAGGGTGGAGAGGAGGTTCATGGCGGGCATTATCCGCGCGGGCGCTGCGCCTTACCAGGTGGTGTCGATCGCGTCCTGCTGGGTCGGCATCACCGAGCTGGCACTGACCACGCTGACCGAGCCGCCATCCGCGCCCAGGGACTGGCGTTCGGCCTCGTTGAGCACGTCCTGCGGCACAGCCTCGCCCGGCTGGTCCAGCGTGACGATGCCCACGCCCAGCTGCGGCGCGTAGTCGTGGCGGCTCTGGTCACGGCCGATCACCATCAGCGGGCGGCCCACGGTGGATCGCAGTCGCGCCACCGTCTCGCTGACAAAATCATGCCGCTGGTCGGTGGAGATCACCACCACGAAACAACGCGGGTGGTACAGGCCCACCACGCAGCGGAAACCAGCGGCGCGGCGGATGCGCGCGGCCATCGCCGCCAGGATCTGGTGCTCCACGCCGTGGCCCGCCGCCTGGCCCAGCTCGTAGAGATTGCGCAGGTGCAGGCACACCACGCTGCAGCTGCCGTGCAGCCGGCCCGTGCGCCAGAAGGCGTGTTCCACCTCCGACAGCAGCAGGGAGCCGGTGGGCAGGCCGGTCGCCGGGTCGGCGCCGACCTGCAGGCGCGACAGGCGGGTGAGCTGGCGCTGCTGGCGGTTGCGCACAAAGACCAGCACGCTGCAGGCGAGGAAATACACCACCGTGATCACCGCCGTCACGATCCAGGTGCCCAGGCCGAACCCGGGCACGTTCAGGCCGCGCAGGTACAGGCCCGTCACCATGGCGGCCAGGCACACGCAGGCCAGCACCATCCAGCGCGCCAGCGGGTCACCCAGGGCCGCTGCGCGCAGCGTGGCGATCAGGCCCATCACGGCTGCCGCCATGTTGACGATGGCCGTGGCCAGCAGCAGCTGTTCGAATTCTTCGGGGCCGGTGCGCAGCACCAGCAGGCCCAGCACGATGGCGGCCAGGAAGAGCGCCCCGGCGCCCCAGGTCGTGATGTGGCCCACCGTGCGGTCTTCGCGGCTGCCGCCCAGCCAGATGCCCAGGTAATAGAGGGCCAGGGCGCCGGCCAGCGGCCCCAGGCTGCCCTTGAGCACCTGCACCAGCTTGAGGGGCAGGCCAGGCCACAGCATTTCGGGCAGGCCGGTCATGACCAGACAGCTGCTGCCCACGATCAGCACGAAGACCAGGTTGCGCAGCGAGCCGACCTTGCGGTTCAGGACCAGGTCGGCCACGGAGAGCGCGGTGAGGGTCAGCAGACCCCCCAGCATGGCAGACCAGACGGCGACTTCGGAAATGGGCATCCAGCGATTATGGTGCGCCGGGAGGTCGAATTTCGTGACTTATTTCACGCTTTTCGACCGCGGTTCCCCGAAATGGGGCTCACCAGGTCGTGTCGACCTTGTCGTCGTCTGCCGTCGGGCGGCGCACCTCGGTCATGGCCTCGTGCTCCACCTGATCGATCACTTCCTGCGGCTGGCTGTCGTCCGGCAGCACGGTGCGCACAGCGATGCCCACCTGCGGCGTGAACTGCAGGCGCTTGTCCTTGTCGCTGATCACCTGCAGCGGCTGGGTCACCAGGCCCTGCAGGCGCTGGATGACGGTCTCGTCGAAAGTGCGCTTGCGGTCGATGGAGAACACCACGATGAAACAGCGCGGGTGGTACATGCCCACCACGCAGCGAAAACCCGCCGCGCGGCGGATGCGCGCAGCCGTGGCGGCCAGGATCTGGTTGTCGCTGGTGCGGCCCAGCGAGTCGCCCAGCTCATAAAGGTTGCTCAGGTAGAGGCAAACCACGATGCACTGGCCGTTCAGGCGGCCGGTGCGCCAGAAGGCGTGTTCCACCTCGCTCAGCAGCTTGGCGCCAGTGGGCAGGCCGGTGGCCGGGTCCCAGCCCATTTCCAGGCGGGCCAGGCGGGCCAGCTGGCGCTGCTGGCGGTTGCGCACGACCATCAGCACCATCACGATCAACATGAACAGCAGCGCGCAGCTGGCGGTGCCTATCGCCAGGCTCACGTTCCAGCCCGGAACCTTCAAGGCGTGCAGATAGAGGCCGCTCATCATGCCCACCAGCAGCAGGCAGGCCAGCACCAGCCAGCGCGCCAGCGGGTCGCCCAGCAGGGCGGAGCGCACGGCGATCACCAGCACGATCAGCACGGCCACCCCGTTGAGGGTTGCCGTCAGCACCAGCAGTTCCCGGAAGTCTTCAAGCGGCACCAGCGTGGCGAGGATGGCCATCACCAGCGAAGCGATCAGCATGCCGTAGCAGCCCCAGACCGTCATGCGATAGACCACATGGTCTTCCTGCGCGCCACCGGTCCAGATGCCCAGAAAGCGCAGGCCCAGTGCGCTGCTCAGCAGGCCGAAGCCGGCCTTCAACGCCATGCCCAGGCGCTCGGGCAGGCCGGGGAAAAGCGTTTCGGGCAGGCCCGACATCAGCACGCAGGCAAAGCCGAGGGTGGCGATCAAAAGGAGATTGCGCAAGGCGCCGAGCGTGCGAACCATGAGCGCGTCGGCCGCAGCCAGCAGCGCCAGCGACAAGAGCCCGCCGGCCATGAGAGCCCAGACCGTGGTTTCTGTCATATCCATGTGCGAATTATCGGTGGCTCCTCCAGCGCGGTGGAGGCCGCAGCGTGACGGAGTTGGCAGATCGCGGGGATTTCGTTGCTATAAAAAAAGAAGCAACTTCCACCGGGCGCTGAAAGGCACCAGACCCGGGCACCCCCGCCCCGGTTTACAGGGTGGCGTTGTCGGTGGTGACCCGGATGCTGGCGGGCCGGGTCGCGATGTTGTCTTCCATCCGGCCCTGCCGCAGGGGCGGGCCCAGGGCCAGCCGCTCGGCCTCGTCGATGGCGTTCACGGGCTGCGCCTGGCTGGGTTCCAGCGTGACCACGCCCATGCCCACGCGCGGCCAGAAATCCTGCTGGGTGCCGTCGCGCCCTGTCACCGTCAGGGGCTGCGCCGCCAGCGAGCGCAGGCGCGCCACGGTCAGGCCCACGTACTCGCGGCGCTGGTTCGCCGAAATCACCACCACGAAACAACGCGGGTGGTACAGCCCCACGACGCAGCGAAAACCCGCCGCACGGTGGATGCGCGCCGCCATGGCCGCCAGGATCTGGGGCTCCACGACGCGCTCGTCCGCGGCACCCAGCCCATACAGATTGTTCAGCCGCAGGCAGACCACCGTGCATTCGCCATTCAAGCGGGCGGTGCGCCAGAAAGCGTGCTCCACCTCGGCCAGCAGCACGGAGCCCGTGGACAGGCCGGTGGCCGCATCGGTGCGAACCTCCAGCGTGGCCAGGCGTTCGAGTTCCCGGCTGCGCCGTATGCGCTTGACCACCACCACCGAGCCCACCATGAAATAGGCCACGGTGCACACCGCCGTCAGGATCCAAGTGCCCAGGCCGAAACCCTCCAGGCTCAGACTGCGCACCCACAAGCCCAGCACCTCGATGGCCAGGCAGACACCGGCCAGCACCACCCAGGGGGCCAGGGGGTCGCCCAGCAGCGCGGCCCGCACCGACGTGGCCAGGCCCAGCAGCACGGCCACCACGGTGACGACCGCGGTCGCGTGCAGCAGCAGATGGATGTCCGAACCTGAAACGACCAGGGCACCCAGCACCAGCGCCGTGAGCAGCATGACGCTGGAACCCCAGCGGGTGATGCGGTGGGTCACCGGGTCCACCTCGGCGCCGCCCAGCCAGATCCCCAGGTAGTGCAGGACCAGGGCGGCGCTCAGCGGCCCGGTGCAGACCTTGAGCAGTTGCAGCAGGCTTTCGGGTGCGCCGGGGAAAAGCGTTTCGGGCAGGCCGGTGCGCATCAGGCTGCTGGCGCCGGTGACGACCACAAAGATCAGGTAGCGCAGGGAGTTGATGTTGCGCGTGGCCAGCGCATTGGCCGTGGCGATCCCGGCCAGGGTCAGCAGACCACCCAGCATGGCAGACCAAACGACGAATTCTTTGATGTCCACTCATGCATTATCTGCGCGGGCCTTACGCCGAACATACAAGCGTGGTGGAGGCAGGGTTTCAGCCTGCGCGTCGCCAGACCAGCAGGAGGTTGTTGGCGGGCATGGTGTGGCGCATGGCCAGGCGCAGGCCTGCGGCCTGGGCCTGTTCCTCCACGTCCTCGCGGCGGCGCAGACCCCAGTCCGGGTTCTGTGCACGCAGCGTGGCGTCGAACTTCAGATTGCCCTCCGAGGTGGGCACATCGTCCTCCAGATAGGGCCCGTAGGTCACCAGCTGCCCGCCGGGTGCGAGCTGCTGCGCGGCGCCTTGCATCAGACCGGCGCAGCAGGCCCAGGGCGCGATGTGCAGCATGTTGGCGCAATAGACCAGGTCATGGGGCTCGTACTCCTTGGGCCAGGACGGGTCCAGCACATTGAGCAGCTGCGGTGGCTGCACATTGACCAGCCTGGCCTCGTCGACGCGCACCTTGATGTCCGGAAACAGGTCGGCCGTCACGTCCGTGGGCTGCCAGGACCACTTGGGCAGGTTGGCAGCGAACCAGGCCACGTGCTGGCCGGTGCCACAGGCGATCTCCAGCGCGCGTCCCTTCTTGGGCAGCAGCGTGCGCAGCACCTCCAGGATGGGTTGCTTGTTGCGTTCGGCTGGAGCGCTGAAGGCGAGTTCGGTCATGTCGAGTTCTAGCATCATGATGTATGGCGGGTTCTCTGTATACAGCGCGCATGGTGCCAGCAAGCAACGGAAACAACCCTCCCATGAACATGGGGCCTCTCCCATATTCATGGGACAGAAAAAACATTCCGTGTCCGGAACGACCTGGCTTCAGTTGCGTCCGTCGCCCGATACCAGGTGGCCGCGGCCCGCGTGCTTCGCGCGGTAGAGCGCGGCGTCGGCGCGCGACATCAGCGCCTCCAGCGTTTCGTCCTTGCCCTGGCGCAGGGCGTGGCCGGTGCTGAAGTCCAGCGCGAAATGCAGGGTCTGCGGTGCGGTCTGGGTCAGCTCGGCGCGCAGGCGTTCGTCAAAGGCCCGCGCGGCCGCGGTGTCGGCATGGGCCAGCAGCACGCAGAACTCCTCACCACCCAGACGTGCGTTCACGTCGCCCGCGCGCTGGCAGCGCTTGAGCAGGCTGCCGAAAAACACCAGCGCCGCGTCGCCGGCCTCGTGGCCGTAGGTGTCGTTGATGCGCTTGAAATGGTCCAGGTCGATCATCAGCAGCGACAGCGGGTAGTCGTGGCGCTGTGCGTAACGCAGGGCGCGGCCCGCCTGCTCGGCCCAGCCATTGCGGTTGAACAGGCTGGTGAGCGGGTCGGTGATCACCAGGGTGCGCAGTTGCTGCTGCGCCTCTTCGCGCCAGGCCGCGAGGATGGCGATATTGCCCAGTACCAGGGTCACGTTGGCCGCCACCAGCGCCGCCAGGTTGACCGGCGTGGGGGCGCGAAAGAAGGGGTAGAGCTCGGTGAACCAGGCTCCCAGGATGCCACGTGTGGCCGTCAGCACCGCCATCAGGCTCACGCAGCCGAACATCAGGAAACGCCAGTTGCCCTGGCCGAACTCGTTGCGCGTGGGCAGCAAGGTCGCGCGCGCCAGGATCAGCAACTGCCCGGCGATCAGCAGATTGGCCCAGCCCACGCGCACCGGGTAGCTGCCAAAACTCAGCGCGTAGCCCACGGGCGTGGCCAGCACCAGCAGCAGCAGCAGCCGGCCCAGGGGGCGCGGCCCCAGCCAGTGGTTCAGCGCGCGGTGGACCAGCCAGTTGCTGAAGCTCAGCAGGCCCATGGCGATAGTGGACAGCATCTGGTCGGGCCAGCGTTCGCGCCAGAAGCCGGCCAGGATCAGCGCCAACCAGGCGGCCGCGCTGATCATCAGCGAGGCGCGCGCGTTGTGCGCGGCGGGGCTCAGGTTCTGCCCCATCACCAGGGGCAGGGCCATGGACATCGCCAGCAGATTGGCGGCGTTCAGGAAGATCAGGGTGGTGGGGTCGAGCTGCAAGGCGGGGGTGCAGGGCGCTAAAGGCGCAGTAGCCCCCTCAGTTTATGCGAGCCGGCTTATGGATCCGTGTGGCTTTTGCGTACTGTCACCACTGTTTCAGAGCGCGTTGGCGATGGACAGCGTGTTGCGGCAACGCGGGTAGTCGAAGCAGCCCCAGAAGGCCGAACCGCGTTGCGACACCTGGCGCTCCACCATCTTGGTGCCGCAGTTCGCGCAGGTGGGCCGCCAGTACTCGCCCTCGTAGGCCACGTTCAGCAGCAGCTGTTGCTGGTCGGGCTTGCGCCGCGCGATCAGCGCCAGCAGGGCCGCGCCGTCCAGCACGTTGACGCCGTGGTCCTGCGCAAATTGCAGCGCATCCCGCGAAAAGCGCCCGCTGGCGGCAAAGGTGCCGCGCTTGAGCTGTTGCGAGCCCATGGCCTCCAGCAGCTCCCGCAGCTCCTTCACACCCACGGGTTTGCGTCGCCAGTGCTTGCACTGGACCACGGCCACCGGCCCGCCCTGGGCGTTGCGCGAACGCAGCCAGATGTTCACCCCGCCGTCCCCGCTGCGCGGCTGGGCCGTGGTCTGGAAACCCACCTGCGCGAACAACGCCTCGCACACGGCCTCGAAACGGCGCCACTCGATCTGTGTCCACACCTTGGGGCCCCAGGCCAGCTCCCGTTCCGGCCGCGCAGGGGTTTCCTCTGGCTGTACGTCCAGCTGGGCGGGAATGGTGGACTGCTCGTAGGGGTCGGTTGCGGGGGCGTCTTCCTCGGGGGCGTCCTTCAGCATGGGCTCCAGGCGCACGCGGCTGGGCGGGTAGAGCAGCTCGTCGGGCAGGATCGAATGCTGGAAGCGCGAGGCGGGCGGCTCGGGCTCTTCGTGCTGCACCTCACGGCGCAGGCGCAGCATCACCAGATGCAGGGCGATCAGCAGCAGGCCCAGGCCCAGTACCCACCAGCCCGCCAGGTTCAGGCCGTTGGCCACCGCCAGCAGCGTGGGGGAGCCCTTGAGGATCAGCGGTGAAATCAGAAAGACGATGGCAATGGCCGTGGCCACGATGCCTTTTTCCAGCACGGTGTCCAGGGCTCGGCGGTGCGTCTTTTTGCGCGATGGCTGCATGACTAGTGGTCCCCCCAACGACTGCGGTCTTCCGCATGTGGGCTCACTGTAGCCAAAAATGCAGCGAAATCCTGTCCCGGCCTAGAAGGACGAGCCCGGTTGTTGCAGAAAGGCCAACTCCTCGGGGGTGGAGTCCCGGCCCAGCAGGGCGTTGCGGTGGGGGTAACGGCCAAAGCGCTCGACGATGGCCTGGTGCCGTAGCTCAAAGGCCAGCGCGCCCTCCAGGCCCGGCTGCGAAAACAGCCGTACCGCCTCGACGTGGATGCGCGGCGACTCGCTGTGCATGTAAGGCATGTAGGCAAAGGCCCGCCGCTCCACGGGCAGCGCGCTGTCCAGCCCACTGGCCACCAGCTCCTGCGCCAGCGTCAGCGCCTGCACATCCTGGGCAAAGGCCAGCGGCGTGTCGCGATGGATGTTGCGCGAGAACTGGTCCAGCACAATGATCTCGGCCAGCCGTCCGCCGGCCGAACTGCGCCAGGCCCACAGCTCGCCCCGGGCCGCCGCCTGCAGTGTGGCGCCAAAGCGCGCGCGGATGGCCGCGTCCAGCGCCGTGTCCTTGGCGAAACGTCGTTTGTTGTCGAGCTCCTCGAACCAGAAGCTCAGGATATCTGGGGCCTGCATGGCGAAAAGATACCATCGCCGCATGAGTTCCCATTACGAGACGGTGCAAAACACCCTGTACCCCGACGCCTTTCATGTGCCCGCACCCGAGGCGTCGATCGGGCGCGAGGTCTGGCCGCGCCAGCCCGGGGTGTTCATCCGCCAGGGCCGTGCGGGGGCTGAAGCCACCGCCGATGCCCCGCCCGCCGCGCGCGAGCTGGTGGCCGGGCAGTTCGGCCTGGTGCCGCGCTGGGTCAAATCGGCGTCCGACGCCAAGCTGCGCTCCACCAAGCTCGTCAACGCCCGTGCCGACACCATGAGCACCTCCACCAACTTCCGCGAGGCCTGGCTGGCCGGGCAGCGCTGCATCGTGCCCATGATGGCTTTCCTGGAAGACGACTGGCGCAGCGGCAAGGCCGTGCCCACCCGCATCGCCCGGGTGGACGGCAAGCCCATGGGCGTGGCCGGTCTGTGGGAACGCTGGACGGGCGGCGAGGGCGAGGTGATCGTCAGCTACGCGCTGCTGACAGTGAACGCCAACAACCACGCCCTCATGCACCGCTACCAGCAGCCCGGCAGCGAGAAAAGCATGCCCGTCATCCTCAACGAGGGCGCCTGGGACGCCTGGCTCAGTGCCCCCGTGGAGAAGGCGCGGGAATTTCTGCGGGCCTACCCGGCCCAGCAGCTGCTGGCCAACCCGGTCGAGAAAAAGCGCTGAGCCGTTGGGCGCAGCGCAGACGCTTCAGTGCGTCACGAACTCGTAGCTGACCTCTTCGCTCTCCACCATGTCCAGGATGTCGTTCAGCGCATCGTCGCTGTCCGTGCTGCTCCAGGTTTCTTCGGGGTCGTCGGCAAACAGCGGCTCGATGGCCAGGTCCATGTACTGACCGTTGGGCAGCTTGAGCACGGGCGTGCCCTCGGAGGTCTGCACCACCTCCCAGTCGCCGGGCACGGTCATCTCCAGGTTGATCTGGATCTTGAGTTTCTTCATGGGGTTTCCTTGTGGATTTGGTGCGAGATTAACCCAGGGGCGTGACACCGAGTTTGGCGTTCACCTCGGCCGCGTCCGGTGCGGCAAACGCCGTGTTGTGCCTGTCGGTCAAAGGGCCACCGCCGGGGACGAGCTGGCCCGCGGTGTCATAACCGATGGCCTTGAACTTCCAGGCCGCGCCGATGCGCTTGAGGTTACCCACGTGCAGGCCGTCGGCGGTGTGCACGCTGTACACGTCGGGGTTCACTGGGGTTAGGGTTAGCAAATGGGGGCTCATGCAAAAACTGATTAGGTGGCTTTGAAATAGAAACCTAGGTGCTTTGGACTCGCATACGGCTATTCTGTGGGGAATCTCAGCTGGGCGACGCGCTAGCGCGTCGCCCAGCTGTCGAATGTTTTATCAGGGGGAAATACTATGCCGAAGGTATATAGAAAGAGAGTGGGAAAAGAGGAGTCCAGGCGATCAATTTGGACCGGCCCCACGCAAATCCTGTTCGAGTCTTTGCGTGAAGTCCCGTGGGTCGGCTTCGCTGCAGCTGGGACGGTTCTAGGCGGGCTCTTGCTGTTTTTTTATTTCAACTCCATTGATCACATTCCTTCGGACGTCACAACGTTGGCTGCTTTAGGGAGCGCAGCAGCTTTTGTGGCTATGGGAATGATCTTTCTAATCGCTTTAAGTTTGGTTTTTCCAGCTGCCATATATCGAGACTACGCGGAGGAGGAGCTTCGACTCGAACAAAAACGCCTATTTACGTTTCAGGAATTACTTTTAGTCCAAATCGGCGGCATGGGAGTTTTCTTTCTCGTGAATGCATACCGTCTGTATATAGATTGTGGAGTCGTTAGCACGCGAGCAATCTGGATTTGTTTGTTACTAACGATTCCGTCGCTTTATGTGCTCGTACGAGTCGTAGGGCATTCGGGAACCCCGCGGCGCAGGGTTTACAGGGGATACATCGCAGTTTCGATCGCGTTTTTATCGATACTGCCCTCTATTGCCTTGAATGCATTTATTGAAGCGTACGCCGCACCAGGATTGAATCATTGGGCGGTACTCATATTGGGTTGGCTTGCGTTGATCGTGGCTAATACGTTGGCGGCAGTCAAGATGGAAAAAGGCTTGCTGGCATTGACAACCTTCTTCACTGGGTTGGCAGCTTTCTCTGTGCCAATGGTGGTCGACCAGCCGAACCTCTTTCCAACCATGGTCGCGACTACGATGGGTGTCCGTAGCGACGGGGCGAGAGATCTTCTGCTTTCTGATGAGAGCTGTGAGATTGTTCGTGAGGCGCTTAAGAAGGCCGATCTCAGCGGAGCCCCGATCTGTCAAGGCGGGCGCTGGACTGCAGTTCGCGCTCAAGTGCTGTCAAACGTTGGCAATCGTTGGCTTATAGAGTTTCATGCGAATGGGGCAGAGAGTGATACCTCTGCTAACAAGATTCGTATTACGGTCCCCGGTTCGGGGGTTCAGCTGGTCTCGCTAATGGAGGGCGAGCCAAAGAACGTTAAGGCCTATTCCTGCCGGAAAGGTTAGTGTGCACCCAATAGGGGGGCTCAAGCCTGCCACACACCAAACCCTGCCGAACGCAGGTCGATGCCGATTTCAATTTCGCGTTCCTGCGCCGTCTTGTAGTTCATGGGGTTGAAACCTTCGTACAGGTCCGGCAGCAGGCGCAGGCCGTAGCGGGTGACATAGCTGTTGGCCTGGATGCCGGCCATGTGCTTGTCGAAACGCACGTCCGGGTCCAGGCCCGTCATGCCCACGTAGACGCAGGGCTTGCCTTCCACGTAGTTCGGGTTGTTTTTCCTGAACTTGGCTTCATAGAGCACGTCCTTCGACAACTCGATGACGTAGACGTGGTAGTGCTTGCCTCGCCCCATACTGCTCTAAATGCCCGCGCTCATACCTTGAACTGGTCCACCGCCACCTGCAGCTGGCGCACCCGTTCGTTCATGGCGCCGGCGGCCTGAGCCACGTGGGCGACCTGCTCGCTGTTGTGCCGCGTCTCGGACTGCATCTGCCCCAGCGACTCGGACACCTCGCCCACGCTGCGGCTCTGCTCGGCCGAGGCCGTGGAGATCTCGGCCAGCAGGTCCCGCACCTGCTGCACCGCCTGCACGATGTCCTGCATGGTGTTGCCGGCGCGGTCCACCAGCTGCGCGCCGGTTTCCACCTGCTGCGCCGAGTGGCTGATGAGCGTGCGGATCTCCTTGGCCGCCTCGGCGCTGCGTTGCGCCAGCACGCGCACCTCGCCCGCCACCACGGCAAAACCGCGCCCCTGTTCACCGGCGCGGGCCGCTTCCACCGCGGCGTTCAAAGCGAGGATGTTGGTCTGGAAGGAAATGCCCTCGATCACCGCGATGATGTCCACCACCTGCTGCGAGCTGCTGGAGATACTGCGCATGGTCTGCACCACCTCGCCCACCACCTCGCCGCCGCGCTGCGCGATGCCCGAGGCGCCGTTGGCCAGCTCGTTGGCGCTGTGCGCGCGCTGCGCGTTTTCGCGCACGGTCAGCGTCAGTTGCGCCATGCGGCCGGCCGACTGGTCCAGCGCCCCTGCCTGTTGCTGGGAGTGCTGCGCCAGGCTGGCATTGGCGTCGGCAATGTCCTGCGAGGCCTCGGCCAGCGGCGCGGTGCTTTCCTTTATCTGCGTCACCAGGTCGGTCAGCGTGTCTTCCATGGTGCCCATGGCGTCCAGCAGGCGGCCGAACTCGCCCTTGCGGGTGTTTTCGAAGTCGTGGCTCAGGTCGCCCGAGGCCACCGTCTCGGCAATGAATACCGCGTCGGCCAGCGGCGCGGAGATGGCACGCGCCTGGCGCAGCATGGCGGCCACCCCCACCAGCAGGGCCAGCCCGCCCATGACCAGCATGGCCGTCCGCGCGCCCGAAGCCAGGGGCTGGAACTGCGGCGCCTGCGCGGCGATCTGCCCCAGGGTGCTGTAACCCTCGTAGAGGATGCCCAGCATCAGCAGCAGCACGATGGAAGAAGTCAGGACCAGCCGCGTGCCGACCTTCATGTCGTCCAGGAATTTCATAGGTCTCCTCCATCGCCCGCTCAACGCGGGTCCCAGTGCCTGTCAGTGTAGCGGTGCCGGCCCGAATGCCGGGTACGGCGCCAAAGCGGTAATAGTGCGCATCCTTTTCGCGGCGAAGTGTGAACTACGCCCGTGCAGGGGGATGGCAAATGTGCGCGGCCTGCCCATACTGAACCCATCGGCAACAGGAGAACACACCATGAAGTTCACCGCACTGTTTGTCACCGCCACCGCGCTGGCCGCGAGTGGCCTCGCGTGGTCCGATACCGTCTACCCCCGAGCGTCGGCCGACACCTGGCTGGCCCAGCGCCAGGCGCTGGAGCAGCAGGACGAAGCCCGCTACCGGGTCTGTGATGCACAGCGCGTCAACAACCCCGTCACCGAAACCATCGATTTCACCGCCGCAGGCCGCCGCTGCCTGATCGCCGCGCTGGACCAGGCCGAATCTGTACAGGGTACCCTGGTCTTGCTGCGCAATGCCTCGGCCACCCTGCGCAAGGTGCCCACAGACCAGCCCCTGCGCCGGGTCGCCCTGCGCGCTGTGGGCAGGGCCCGCGCGCAGCTGGGCGCCGAGATGATGGGGCTGCGTGAGCGCTTCCGCGAAGAAGCCGCCGCGCTGGACCTGGCCGAGTTTTCCATCCACCAGCCCGAGCTGCATTACCAGCAACAGATGTGGCGGCTCAAGGCCTACGCGGCCGAGGGCAAGATCGCCGGGCTGAAGTGAGCCCCCGCGCGGCTCACGGAGTTGGGCCAGATGCCGCTGTCGGCCCTGAGTGAATAGTCGATCGCCTCGTGCATTCGCGCGGGGCCGCATGAGGTCGCAAAAAACACAAGGTGGGGCGCCCCATCGCAGATCCGGTCAGGCACGGTAAGCAGCAGCCTCGCCTGGAAGGCTGTCTGGCAAACTGCAGGCAGGTTACGATATACAGCAAAGCGAAGACGAACTCTGGGAGGAGATTGTGAGAATCGCGCTGTGGGTCGGATTGTTTGTCGCATCTCTGCTATCGGGGTGTGGCGGCGGTGGAGGTGGGGGCTCGGTCGGAGGCCCTTCTACGTTCGGCGGGCAAGTGGTCAAGGGCCTGACGAATGGCGCGACCGTCAGCCTGTACAGCCTGGCCCCCAACGGGCAAAGGACGCTCATCGCCAGTGCGCTTACCGACGTGCAGGGGCGCTACAGTCTGCCCAATACACTTCAGTCAGGCGGCGTGTACCTTCTGGAAGCGGTAGGCGGGCAATACGTCAATGAAATCAGTCATGTAACGGAGCCGCTTGCATCGCCCATGCGTGCGGTGTTTGTCGCTACCGGTACAGAGACTCGTTGCGTCATCAGTGCCATCTCCGAAGCGGTTGCGCTTGAGGTGGAGCAATCATCTTCTGCGAACAAATGGAGCGCCAGTTCCGTCGCCAGCGCGACGACCCTGGTCAACAACGCCTTTGGCGTGCCGAGTCCATTTGCCCTCAGGTTCATTGACCTGACCAGCTATGTGCCCGGCAGCGATCCAAGCCTGACCAGTGGGGAAACGGCTTTCTCCTTTTATCTTGGATCTTTTGCAGGGTTCCTGCACGAGTTGAAGCTTCGAAATCCGGGGCTGACATTCGCTGATGCCCTGAGCAACTTTCACCGCTTAGCGGTCAGAAATGCTCAAGATGACTTGCTGACTTCCGCGTGGATGGCCGGATTCATCAGGTTTGTCGATGTAGCGCCGTCGCTCACAGCCCAAAAGGCGTCCATCTATGCATCGCTCGGCCTGCCGTCCAACGCGGATGCGGCCCAATTCGCTGGCGCGGAGTCGACCGGGCAGTCCCTGAGCACCATCCCCAACTGGACCTTGCGGTTGCTGAGCCCGCCTTCCATGGCATCACAGCCGACGACGGACACCGTCTTCAACAGCCGTGGAGCACTGGAGGCATACCGGGACGGAAGCGTATCGTCCGGCGTTGGTTTCGCACACGTGGGTTATGCCAGCGTGGCGGAGGTCTATGGCACGACCGAGACCGCCATCGGACGCTGGAACCGCGGGTACTACTACCCCCAGGGGGCCACGTATGACGCGAGCAGCCAGGAGTTCAAGACCACCAACCTCACAGCCAGTGCACTGACGCGGGACATCGTCTATGCCGCAGGCGTGCCTGCGACGGCCTTGCCCGTCTGTGGGCTGACGATCATGGAGCCCCAGGCCCAGACCAAGCCGTTCTCGACGCACGACGGCTCCCGTACCCTGACCCTGGCCCAGGGGTCAAGAATCGGTTTCTATTTTGCGAACGGTACGACATTCGTCGGATACAACATCATGTTGCGCGACGATCTGAGCAACATCTACACCTTCACGAGCCCCGGCGGCGCGGATGCGCCCTGGCAAGGCGGCGTGGTGCAGGCCAATCAGGAATTCGGTTCGGGCACGTTGGCTCTGCCCAGTGGCGAAACTCTGCAATTCCGCGGCATGCTCGCAGGTGTCGGCGGGACCAAGGCGGTCATCACCATTTCATCCAATATCCTGACCAGCCACTCGATCGGCCTGGCTGCCGCTTTCGAACGGCCGGGGACCGTGCAGCCCTGCGTGCCGCCGATCTTTGGCAGCGGCTCGCTCAGCAACCCGCCGACGACGGGCAACTACTATCTGAACTGGATGGAGGGGCAGTCCATATTCAACGGGCTGACCTTCTTCGCCGACGGCACGCCCAATCCGGCGTCGGCGTCCGGCCTTTCCGCCAGCAGTGGGCTTTCGAAGCAAGGCAATACTGTCGCCGGCATCGGCGTCATGATGCCCCCGTTCTCGCACCAGGGGATACCGTCCCAAGTGCCGCAAGCCTACTCTTACGCCCAAATACCTGCTACGCCTGTTTTCCCAAGCTCAGGGTCTGCTTCCTACCGTCTGGTCGCCAGTACGCCCTTCCTGATCAAGAGCGCCAATCAATTGATCACAACCTCGGGGATAACGGCCAGCCTGACGATCCAGTTCAACCAGTACCCCCTGGGCACCACCAGCGCCAACTACGGGACCTGCCAGCTCACCATCAACGGCCAGGCCGTTCTGCCGGCGAGCGGCATCTACTACCAATCTGGCGGTACGTGCAGCGGCTCCTCGGGCTCATCCACGGGAGAGTTCTTCCACGGCGGCATCACCTCAGACGACAACCGCTACGCTGTCATCACGTACACCAAGTACTTCAGCGCCTATGTCAAGGGAGAAGCCGCGCTTCTGTTCGAAAGAGATCCGTGACAAGCGCCGCGCCTTTGCTGGATGGCGCGCGTTTTACTTGCGGCGCAGCGTGCCCGCCAGGTCCGTGCCCGGGGCCACGGTGTTGAAGACTGTGCCGTACTTCTTCACGTTCTCGTGCAGCAGGGCCAGGCGTTGCTCGCTCTCGTCGGTGTCCACGATGATCTCGTAGCGGATGCTTTCCATCCTGGGCGGCACGTCCTGCCGCACGCCGTCCACCACCACCTCGACACCGCGCAGCTGGAACTTGAGGATGGGCACCACGCGTTCGATGCCCTTGACCATGCAGGCCGACAGCGCGGCCAGCAGCAACTCGGCCGGGTTGAAGGCTTCGGGGTTGCCCGCCATGTCCGTGTCCAGCGCGATCTCGGCCTGTTTGCAGACGGCGCGGCTGCTGTGGGCGTCCACGCGGAGCGTCTCCACGTGGAAAGTCATTTTGGCGGGGGCGCTGCTCATTCTTCGATCTTTACGCCCTTCCAGAAGGCCACGCGGCCCTGGATGAGGTGGGCCTCGGGTTTGGGCTCTGGGTAGTACCAAACGGCGTCGGGCAGCATGTCGCCGTTGACCATGAGCGCGTAGTAGTGCGCCTCGCCCTTCCAGGGGCAGGTGGTCTTGTGGTTGCTGAAGGTCACGTACTCGCGCTTGAGCGCGTGCGCGGGGAAGTAGTGGTTGCCTTCCACCAGCACGGTGTCGTCACTCTCGGCGATGACGGTGTTGTTCCAGGTGGCTTTCATGTGTTGACTCCGAGTTCTACTTCGCGACCATCAGTTGGTTTGCGAACTGATGCAATGCATTTGCTCGTGTTTTTAGAAAGCCATCGAAATTGTTCGACTCAAGAGTCTTTCGATCAATCAAGGCTGATAGAAGGATTGGATCCACTTCAACGGGCATTGTTTTGAGGTACTCGGAAGGCGGATTGGCGCCAATCTGTCGGTTGTCTGCACGCGAAAGAAATGCGAGGTTTGCTAAGGAGTTTTCGCGTCCATTGGCCTGCTTTGTCGTTTCGAGATACGCTTTCGGAAACACGTGATGAAACTCGGTTCGATTGCTCATTCGCAGCTTATCGCTCAAGTCGAGTTCTACACCTGACAGGAAGCTTCGAGGGCGAAGTTGTGCCAGCGTAAGAATAAATGTCTTCGTATTCACTGATCCCATTAGGAAGCGGTTGTCAACAAAGAACTCCTCATTTAGAGGTACTGGGAAGTCGCCGAGCTTGGACTCCTTCCCCAAACGCAGCGCATCGATTTCTTCAATGTCTGTTTTTAAGCTTCTCAGTACGCCACTGCTGTATCGCCTGCTATAGCAGGTCCGCCAAAACCAATCGCTGATCTTCTTTCGATGCTCATCGGGAAGCTTTATTTCGGCATCTTTTTCGTGCGCGAAGTAGACAGATAGTGGAACGATGATTGTTTGGAATGGAAGTATTCTTAGGCGCTGAACGCCAAAGTTGGATCTCAGGAAGTCAATTGCTCCCTTGATTCCATTCCGAAGCTTTGGGAATCCGTTGCGAACATCTGCGCCAGATAGCGTTAAGAGACTTTCTGGTGCAGCGTCTTTTATAAAAACTGCAGCACAACACCGCAAGACTAGGTTGTCTTCGTCATCATCTTGGCCGAAACCGAACTCTTCCAGTTCTTCATTCAGATCAGCAAACTCGGCCTGCAATTGAAAGTCTTCACTCCAAGTCCAAGCTGAAAGTAGCTGCAGTGTGTCAAGAGGAACGCCTTGACGATTGATGCGTTCGAAGATGATAGATACGATTCCTTTGTCATCAGTCTGGAAAACGTAGCAAGGAATCTGTACTTGCTGAAAGACGCGGGAAAGTTCATCAACTACCTTCGCCGTAGCCTCGTCAAAGTCCTTGGTTAATTTTCGATACTCAGGTGAGTCAAAGATGCTACGCAAGGGAAAGTGACGCTTTGAGTCGACTTCATCCGGTGACAGCGCGACGAATTGCTGCTCACGAGCATCAGGTTTCGCCTGCAAGTCAAAGTAAATGTCTTTCCAGTTAAATCCGGGAGTTAGCGGTAAGCCGCTTTTAAACACACAAAAAACCGAAGTTAGGCGCTGCTGGCCATCGAGTACGTACTCAACTGGATACGCGTCTGGGGGATCCGGTAGCTGTAGCGGACCGAGTTTCCTGTCGTGTTTTAAACGCGAGTTGGTTCGCCAGAGTAACAGCGTCCCGAATGGATAGCGCTTGTATATGCTGTCCATGAGGTACGCGACCCTATCAGGTTCCCATACGAACCCTCGCTGGAATGCTGGAATCCTGATCTCGCCCTTAGATACGCTGTCGAGAACCTGCTGAATACTGAGTTGTTTTATTTCCATTTTCCATCTCCTCCCGTTTGGTTTATTTCTATTTCCCCCAGCTATCCTTCAAACCGGTGACACGGTTGAAGACGGGCTTACCCTTGCTGTGGTCCTTGCGGTCCGCCACAAAGTAACCATGCCGCTCGAACTGGAACTTGTCGTCCGCCGCCGCCTGGGCCAGTGAGGGCTCCACATAGGCGGTGACGGTCTTCAGGCTGTCCGGGTTCAGGCTGGCCAGGAAGTCCTTGCCACCGGCATCGGGTTGCGCATCGGTGAACAGACGGTCATACAGGCGCACTTCGGCGGCCACGCCGTCGGCCACGGCCACCCAGGTGATGGCAGCCTTGGCCTTGACGCTGTCGGCGCCCGGGGTGCCGCTCTTGGTGCCGGGGATGACCTTGGCGTGCACTTCGGTCACCTTGCCCGCTGCGTCACGCAGGCAGCCGGTGCATTCGATCACATAACCGCCCTTGAGGCGCACCACGTTGCCGGGGAACAAACGCTTGTAGCCCTTGGGGGCCACTTCTTCAAAGTCTTCGCGTTCGATCCAGACCTCGCGGCCGATCAGGAAACGACGCGGCGCGGGGGCGGTCTGGCCTTCTTCCACATGGGGCAGGGCGGGTTGGCTGCATTCTTCGGTGTAGCTGTCGCTGCCAAAGGCCTCGGCCCAGTTGGTGAGCACCAGTTTCACCGGGTCCAGCACGGCCATGCCGCGGTGGGCCTTGTTCTCCAGGTCTTCGCGCAGGCACCCTTCGAGCGTGCTGTAGTCAATCCAGCTGTAGTCCTTGGTGACGCCGATACGTTCGGCAAAAAGCTGGATGCTCTCGGGCGTGTAGCCGCGGCGGCGCAGGCCGACGATGGTGGGCATGCGCGGGTCGTCCCAGCCGCTCACGCGGCCTTCGGTCACCAACTGGGCCAGCTTGCGTTTGCTGGTGATCACGTAGGTGAGGTTCAGGCGGGCAAATTCGTGCTGGTGCGGCAGCAGGAAGACGTTGGGGCGCTGGCCGTCCAGCGCGTGGGCCAGCAGGGGGGTGAGCTGCGCGGTTTCCTTCTTGAGCAGGGCGAAGAAGGCGGGCAGGTCATGCAGCACGGCGTCGCGGTTGTGTTCCCACTTGGCGAACAGGGTGCGCAGTTTCCCTTCTGCTTCGCTGGCAAAGAGCTTGTCCGCATGGTTGTGGCAGTGCAGGGCAAATTCCTTCTGCGCTTCCAGGCCCTGGGCTTCGATCTTCTCGATCAGGGCCTTGGCGTTCTCAAACTGCGGCGTGCGCAGGATGGGGACGATGCGTTCCAGCGTCCAGTCATAGAAGGGGCGCTGGTCTTCGAACTCCAGCGTGCAGATGCTGTGGGTGATGTTCTCCAGCGCGTCCTCGATGGGGTGGGCGAAGGAGTACATGGGGTAGATGCACCAGGCGTCACCCGTGTTGTGGTGGGTGGCGCGGCGGATGCGGTAGATGGCCGGGTCGCGCAGATTGATGTTGGGGCTGGCCATGCTGATCTTGGCGCGCAGCACCATGGAGCCGTCCGCATGTTTGCCGGCGCGCATTTCGCGGAATCGGGCCAGGTTCTCTGCGGGCGTCCGGCTACGGTAGGGGCTGTCGGTGCCGGGTTTGCCGAAGTCGCCGCGGTTGGCGCGCATTTCCTCGGGTGTCTGCTCGTCCACATAGGCGTGGCCGGTTTCCACGAGGTACTCGGCGGCGCGGTACATGAAGTCGAAGTAATTGCTGGCGTAGTACAGGTGGCTGTCGCCATGCGCATCCCAGCCAAAGCCCAGCCACTTGACCGCGTCGGTGATGGAGTCGACATACTCCTGCTCTTCCTTCTCGGGGTTGGTGTCGTCGAAGCGCATGTGGCAGACGCCGCCGTAGTCACGCGCCAGGCCGAAGTTCAGGCAGATGCTCTTGGCGTGGCCCACGTGCAGGTAGCCGTTGGGTTCGGGCGGGAAGCGGGTGCGGATGCGGGCGGGGTCGGGCTGGCCCTGCTCCTGCAGGCTGGCTTCACCGGGCTGGTGGGCCCAGTGGCGGCCGCTGTAGGTGCCGGCGGCCAGGTCGTGTTCGATGATCTGGCGCAGGAAATTGCTGGCCTTGGGGGCTTCTTTGTTGTCAGGGGTGCTGGGCTTGCTCATCCAGCCATTTTAGAGGCCGGTCTGCGCGGGGCGTGGGCTTGCTACCATGGGTGGCAAAGGAGGACGCCATGAGCGAACCACAAAGCGACAGTGTCTCCGTCTCCCCGGCCGATCTGCAGGCCGCCGTGCGCGAGGGCCTGATCACCGGCCAGCAGTCCCAGCAGCTGTGGGAACGCTGGGTGGGCAAGGCCCGGGTGCAGACCACGGTGCCGGCCGGCCTGGCCCATGGGCCACGCTTTTCCTTCACCAATGTGCTGTATTACTTTGGCGGCATGGTGGCCATCGGCGCCATGACGCTGTTCATGACCCTGGGCTGGCAGCAGTTCGGCGACTGGGGCCTGCTGGCCATCGCTGTGGGCTACCTGGTGGCCTGCCTGCTGGTGGCGGACCAGCTCAAGGGCCGGGGGCTGAACACGCCGGCCGGCATCCTGGCCACGCTGGCGGTCTGCCTGGTGCCGCTGGCGCTGTGGGCCCTGCAAAACGGCCTGGGCCAGTGGCCGCCGGGCGGGCCCAGCAACTACCGGGCGTACCACACGCAGATCGACTGGCGCTGGCTCACGCTGGAGTTCGGCACCCTGGCCGCCGCGGTGGTGATGCTGTGGCGCTACCGCCTGCCTTTCATGGTGATGCCGGTGGCGGTGACGGTCTGGTACATGTACATGGACGTGGCCCACATGCTGATGCAGCACAACGGCTTCGACTGGCAGTTCTCGCGCGACATTTCCCTGGTCTTCGGCATCGGCACCTGCCTGATCGCCATGTGGGTGGACATGCGCAGCCGCCTGGCCAGCGGGGAGTGGCGGCAGGACTTTGCCTTCTGGCTCTACATCTTCGGCACCATCATGTTCTGGTGCGGGCTGAGCCTGCAGGATTCGGGCTCGGAGCTGGGCAAGGCCCTGTACGCGCTGATCAATCTGGGCCTGATCTTCCTGGGCGCGGCCATCGGCCGGCGGGTGTTCACCGTGTTCGGGGCCTTCGGGATCGCGGGTTATCTGGCCTACCTGTCCCACCGGGTGTTCCGCGACAGCCTGATGTTCCCGTTTGCGCTCACTCTGCTGGGGCTGGCCGTGGTGGCGCTGGGGATCTGGTGGCAGCGCCACGAAAAGCAGATCGAGGCCCGGCTCAGTGCCTGGCTGCCGGCGGGGCTGCGGCCGCGCTGATACAAGAGTCCGGTTACATCCCGTAACCTCCTTCACCGGCGCTTCGCAGCCGGATCGGGAGCCGGCGCGTTGAGGAAACAGGGCAGCCCACCGGCGGCCCCGTAAAGGAGATTCCTCATGACGACGAAAGCCAAATCTTCCGCTGCTGCCCTGGCCCTGGTGGCCGCACTGGGACTGGGAGGCGCAGGCGTCGCCCAGGCCCATGGCTCCGACGATGTGTTCTGGTCCATCGCCATGTCGCAGCCCGGCATCCAGATCGGTGTGTCCAACGGCCCCGTGGTGGTGCCGGCACCCTACCCGGTGGTGGTGCACCCGCGCCCGGTCTATGTGCCGCCCCGTGTGGTCTACATGCCCCCGCCGGTCTACCGCCACTACGGCCATGCCTATGCCTACGGTCACGACCGCGGCCATGACCGTTGGGACGGCCACCGCGGTGGCCGAGAACAGTTTGCCCGCAACGACCGTTACGACGGCCGCGGTGACCATGGTGGTCGTGGCGGCGGCAACGGCCCGCGCCCTGGCACTGAAGGTTACATGGGTAATCGGCGCTGAAGATTCTTTAGGCGTACCATGTGCTGGCGCCGCGGATCCTCCCCCGCGGCTGACCGTGTCACGCACGGTCATTACACGGCGCTCTTCGGAGCGCCGTTTTTTATGCGCTCGATGAGCCGTGGCTCAAGCTCAAACGGTTTGTGTACGCACCTCTTGCAGATAAGCCGTGAGGTACTCGGCCAGCAAATCCGCCACGATACGGCCGATGCGCGGAATAGGGCGGGTGGCGCTGATGGCCACACCGATGGTCTGGGGTTTCGCGTTGCGGTCGCTCAAGGCGATGAAGCGGGCATGGCCGTCCAGAATCTCGGGGCCGGCATCCAGTTCGGAGGTCAGCGCCACATGGCTGCCGCTGCGCACCAGGCTTTTGATGAGCTGCAGTGAGTTTGTCACGAGAGGCGGGCGGGCCTCTTGCAGCAGCCACGCGTGGCGGCGCTCCAGATAGCGACGGATGGCCAGTGCATGGCTTTGCACGGCCAGTGGCCAGGCGGTCACGTCTTTCAGGCTGACTTGCTTTTGTGTCGCCAAAGCATGGGTTGTGGCCACCATGCAGCCCAGGGGCAGGTCGGCCGTCCAGACCAGATGCAGCTCGCGCTGGGGTTTGATGTTGAAGGCCACGGCCAGGTCGACAGTGCCGTCGCACAGGCTGCGTACGGCCTCGTCGGGGGTGACCACGTCCACCTCCAGCACGATGCCCGGGTGGTCCTGCACCACGCGGTGTATGAAGCCGGGCAGGAAACCATTGGTGTGGCTGTCCATGGCGGCCACGCGTAGCAGCCCCTGATGAACGCCGTGCAGGTGCTTCACGTCAGAGAGCGTGCGGTTGAGGTCAGCCTTCCAGCGCTGCGACAGGGCCAGCAGCAGCTCGCCGGCAGCGGTGAGGCGCATGCCGCGGGGGAGCCGCTCAAACAGGGGCACGCCCAGGTCTTCTTCCAGCAGCATGATCTGCCGATCGATGGCGGAGGCGGATATGGAGACCTCGCGCGCTGCGGCCTGCACCGAGCCCAACTGTGCGACCGCGCTGAGGTAGCGCAGGGCTTTGGGGTGCAGTGGGCTGTTGGGACTCATGACTGTTCTAAAAATTAGAACACATCGCCATTAATTATGCGATGGACAGCAACGCAAAGCAGTCTCAAACTGTGTCTTATGAACACCGATCCACTCGTCACACCCGGCGCGCTGACGGCCTTTCCGGCACTGGGCGCCAGCGCCTTCCTGGCGCGGCTGGGTGGCGTGGTGGAGCATGCGCCCTGGGTGGCGCAGGGTGCCTGGGCGGCGGCACCGTTCCGGAGTTTTGACGCCTTGTTCGAGGCCATGTGCGCTGGCATTCTGGGCGCACCACAGGCCCGGCAACTGGCCTTGTTGCGCGGGCACCCCGAACTCGCCGGGCGTGAGGCGCAGGCGGGCGAGATGACGCCGGACTCCACGGCCGAGCAGACCCGGCTGGGCCTCATGGCCCTGAGCCCCGAGAACATGGCGCGTCTGACGCGACTGAACCGCGACTACGCAGATCGCTTTGCTTACCCTTACATCGTGGCCCTGCGTTTGCATGCGTCGCTGGACTCCGTCCTGCAGTCGGGTGAAGCGCGCCTGACACACAGCCAGGAAGCCGAATGGCCCATCGCCCTGCAGCAGGTCTGCGAGGTGATGCGCGGCCGTCTGGCCCGCGTGGTGCGGGAGGTGGAGTTGTCCGCCGCACCTGATGTTTCTGTTCACCTATCAACCCCCTCTGACGCATGAAGGAACCCGCCATGAGCACCAAACGCCACTTTCTCTTGACGGCCGCGATGACGGCCCTGTTGCCGCTGGTCTGTGCCACGGCCCACGCGCAGGCCTGGCCGCAAAAGCCCATCCGCATCGTGGTGACCTTTGCAGCCGGGGGCTCTTCGGACATCGTGGCACGCCTGCTGCAACCGGGCCTGCAAGAGAAGCTGGGCCAGCCCGTGCTGGTGGACAACAAGCCCGGAGCGGGCAGCACCATCGGCGCGAATGAAGTGGCCAAAGCGCCCGCCGATGGCTACACGCTGATGCTGTCGAACACGGCGCCCATCAGCATCTCGCCTTTCATGCTCGACAAGCCGCCTTACGACCCCGTCAAGAGCTTCACCCACATTGCCTTCATCGGCTCGGTGCCCAATGTGTTTGTGGTGAACCCTTCCGTGCCGGCGAAGACCCTGCCCGAACTGGTGAGCTGGATCAAGGCGCAGAGCACACCGGTGAACTACGGATCGGGTGGTGTGGGCTCCATCGGCCACATCGTGGGCGAGGTGTTCAAGCAGCAGTACGGGCTGAAGATGGAGCACGTGCCCTACAAAGGCTCTTCGCCCATGCACACCGATCTGCTCGGTGGCACGCTGCAGTTTGCCGTGGACACGCTCACGCAGAACGTGCCCTTCATCAAGGCCGACAAGCTGGTTGGCATTGCGGTGACCTCGCGTCAGCGCATGGCGCAGGTGCCGGCGGTGCCCACGGTGATTGAAGCGGGATACCCCAAGCTCGTCGCAGAAAACTTCCTGGGCATCTCGGCGCCAGCCGGTGTGCCCAAGGAAGTGGTGGAGAAGATCCACAAGGCCACGGCCGAGGTGATCGCGCGGCCCGAGGTGCTCAAACGTCTGGAAGAGCTGGGTGTGGCCAGTCACCGCATGACGCAGGCCGAGTTTGCCGACTTCGTGAGCAAGCAGGTGGAAGAATGGGCGCCTGCGGTGAAGGCCAGCGGCGCCAAGCTCAACTAAGCACCATGGCCGGCGGACTTTCCATCCATTGCGTGGACGTGGCTGCGGGGCGAGTGGCCACGGGGCTGCAGGTCACGCTGCGTCGCCTCGGCGCAGACGGCCAGCCGCAAGCGGCGGTGCTGGTGCAGGGGCGTATCGGCGCCAACGGCTTGCTGAGTGAGCCCCTGCTGATGAGCGAGGCCATCACGCCCGGTGGCTATGAGGTGAGCTTTGCGGTCGGCGATTACTACCGGGCGCAGGGCCATGCAGCGGCCATGCCCGCGTTTCTGGAAGTGGTGCCCTATCGCTTCCATATCGCCGATGCCGTGCAGCATTACCACCTGCCGTTCAAGTTCACGGCCTGGGGCTTTTCTCTGTTTCGTGGCGGCGCCTAGCATCACGCCGCGCCTGGTGTAGTTGCCCCTGCGCGTGATCGATGCGCCGCCGGCTGCGGTGATGCACCGGCGCTGTCCCGGTTTTCTCGTCGCCCCGCTACATGGCCTTGAAGAGATGGGCGTAGAGCCGGCTCACGGCCAGGCGCTCGCTGCTGCCGCGCAACTGCAGGCTCAGGCGGCCTGACTCGTCGCGTGTGACCTGTTCGATGGCAGCGGCGCGCACCACGGTGCCGCGGTGCACCTGCCAGAAGGCCTGGGCGTCGAGCTGGGGCAGGAGCTCTTTGAGCGGGGTGCGGATCAGGGCCTCCTGGCCGCTTGTGATGACGCGCACGTATTTGTCGGCCGCCTCGAAATAGATCACTTCCTCCACCGGCACCATGCGGATGGCCGTGCCCACACCGGCCTGGATGAGCTTGAGCGGCGCCGACGCGGGCGGTGCGCCCGCGTGCAGCAGACCACGCAGCTGGTTCAGTGTTGCTTCAAAATTGATAGCGCCTTGCGAACGGCCGGCCAGCGCTTGCTGTACGCGCGCCACGGTCTTTTGCAGGCGGGCCGGCTCCACCGGCTTGAGCAGGTAGTCCACGGCCTGGGCGTCGAAGGCTTGCATGGCGTACTGGTCGTAGGCGGTGACAAACACCAGGGCGGGGAAGGGCTGGTTCTGCGGCCACTCGTCGGCCAGCTGGGTGGCGGCGTCCAGGCCGCTCTGGCCGGGCATGCGCACGTCGAAGAAGAGCACATCGGGTTGTCGCGCCAGGGCCTGGGCCACGGCGGAGGCGCCGTCGCCCACCACATCCAGCACTTGCAGCTCGGGCCAGGCGCTGACCAACTCGGCCTGCAGGGCCTGGGCCAGCAAGGGCTCGTCTTCGGCAATCAGGGCGGTGGGGCGGTTCATGCGGCGCAGGGGAAGGACAGGGTGACGGTGGTACCGCCGCCGGGCGGAACGGCCAGGTCCAGCGCGGCCTGTGCGCCATAGGTGGTGAGCAGGCGTTCGCGCACCTGGGCCAGGCCGAAGCCGGTGCCCGCGGGGCTGGCGCCGCTGAAGCCCAGGCCGCTGTCGCTGACCTCCAGGCTCAGCCGGTCACCTGTGCGGCGGGCGGACACGGTGATGTGGCCGCCTTCCACCTGGGGTTCCAGCCCGTGCTGGATGCTGTTTTCCACCAGGGGTTGCAGCAGCAGGGCGGGCACGGGCTGGCTGGCGAGTTCCGGCGGCAGCGTCAGTGTGTAGCGCAGGCGCGGGCCCATGCGCACGGCCATGAGCTCCAGGTAGTCGCGCAGGCGGTCGAACTCGGCCTGCAGCGGGTGGCTGCTGCCGCGCGAGGCGGCCAGCGTGGCGCGCAGGTAGGCGATCATGCGGTCGAGCATGGCGGTGGCGCGCGGCGGATCGGTGGCGATGAGGGCGCGCAGATTGGCCAGGGTGTTGAACAGCATGTGCGGTTCGAGCTGCGATTCGAGCAGGCGCAGCCGCGCCTCGCCGGCCTGGCGGCTGGTCTCGTCCATCTTGCGTTCGAGGTAGGCGCTCTTGTGGCTGCTGTAGAAGTAGTAGGTGCCGGCGATGCCGGCCAGCGCGGTGATGAGGATGGAGCTGCGCGTGAGGTTCTCGCGCACGCCGATGTCTGCGGCCTGCCAGCCGAACACACCGCAGAGGCGGTCGGCAATGGCGCTGCCCAGCAGATAACCGACGACGATGCCACCCACCACCAGCGCGATGCCCGGCCAGCCGTGGGGCCAGCCGGTTTCTGCGCTGGAGGGGAACATGTCGCGCCCGAGGTCGATGATGGCCCAGGTGATGGTGGCGATGAACAGGGAGTACACCACCGGCGGGCCGTAGGGCCGCTCGGGCATGAAGGCGTATTGCAGGGTGGCCACGGCCAGCGCGAAGGCCAGCACCTGCAGGTAGGTGCGCAGTTTTTCGAGCCAGTCGGTTTTCATGGTTCGGCGGTGCTCAGCGTCGCTCGTCCTGGGCGCGCTGCAGGCGTTCGCGCTCTTTTTGCACCATGCGCTCGCGCAGGCCGCCGCCTTTGCCCAGCACAAAAACCGAGATGCCGTGCAAGGCCAGGCCGACGCCCCAGCCGAGCAGCGGCGCGACCGACCAGGGCCGCGTGCCGAAGGCGTAACGCGACATGGCGAAGAGGAACAGATTGACCACCACGTACAGGGCCGCGTGCATGTACCAGCGCAGCTTGGCGCTGGCCACTTTTTGCGCCAGGCGTTCGATTTCTTCGGGGGACAGTGGGGTGCTCATGTCAAACGATTCTAGGGCAGCAGGTGTTTCTGGAAGAAGGCGCTGATGCGCTGGTAGAGCGCGGGCAGCTCGGCGCGGTCGAAGCCCGGCGGGTCGGCCAGCAGGCTTGCGATGCGGGGCGGCAGCTTGTCGGCCGGGGGCAGGGGCGCGAGCAGGGCGCCGTGGCCGCCGGTGGGTAGCAGGGCCAGTTGCACGCAGCTGCTGCAGGCCGCCAGCACCGGGCCGCTGTGGAACTGCGGCAGCAGCCAGCGGTCCCGCCCGGCTTCGATCAGGGCCAGGGGCACGACGGGCTGGGCCAGGCTGTCCAGGTCGAAGTCCACCGCGAAGGGCACGGCTGCCACCGCGGCGCGGATGCGCGGGTCGGTGTGGCCATAGAGGGTTTCGTCCTTCAGCTTGTGGCGGATGATGAAGCCGGCAATGCCCTGCTTGAGGCCATCGAACCAGCCGCCCGTGAGTTCGCTGGCCGCGCCGGTGCAGCCCACGAAGTCTTCGGCCAGGTGGACTTCGCAATGGTCACGCAGGCGTGCAGGAGACCAGCGCCCGCCCGCCAGGGTGAGCGTGGTGTGGCCGCCGGCAGACATGCCGTAGACGCCCACGCGCTGCAGGTCCAGCAGGGGCACGAAGCGTGCGTCGCGGCCCAGCACGTCGATGGCGCGCGAGACTTCGAGCGGGCGCAGCTTCCAGCTTTCGGGGCCGATCTTGCTGTGGTCATGCCAGTTGTCGCCCGCATGCTCGGGTAGGGCCACGACAAAACCGGCGCCGGCCAGGGCCAGGGCCAGATCGCTCTGTGACCAGGGGTCACCCCCGGAGCCGTGCGAGATCACGATGAGGCGGCCGTTGCCGCGCTCGGGCGCGCCCTGCGCTGCGACCTGGAGCGTGAGGCGACCGCGCTGCACGGCCTGGGCCGGGCTGCTGGAGGGGTAGAAGACGGTGACGGGGCCGTCACCTTCGCTGCCGGGCAGTTCGTCCAGGCCTACCGCGGCCTGGGCGGCCAGGCCCATGAGGGCGCCGGCGGCCAGGAGGGTGAAGCGCAACAAGGGGTTCATGCGAGGGTGTTTCATGGGGGTTCCGCTAGTGTCGTGCTTTACCAGGGATCACGCTGGGCGATCAGGCGTTCGCGCTCGCGTTCGACCAGGCGTTCGTGCAGCTGGTGGCCGTGGGTGACCAGCAGCACGGCCAGGCCGTGGATGGCCAGGCCCAGGCCCCAGCCAAGCGCCGGGTAGACGGCCCACTGGCGTTCCCCCAGGCTGGACAGGCCCGCGAGCAACAGGTTGACGAGGATGTAGACGCAGGCGTGGAAGTACCAGCCGAGCTTGACCTTGGCGTGCCGGCGGGCGAGGCGTTCGATGTCGTCGTGGTGCGAGGTGTTCATGCTTTGCTCCTTGCTTGGATGTTTTCAGGCGTGGGTGGGAAGGGACAGGGACGTTGCCGCACCACGCTGCGAGGGCAGCACGAGGCGCAGCAGGCGCAGGCTGCGGCCGGCGAAAAGACCGCTGAAGAAGCCATAGAGGGCGGCCACCGGCAGGGCCAGGCTGGTGTGGGCGTGTTGTTCGGGGTGCAGGGCCAGGAGGATGCCGACGGCGTACTTGGTGCAGAAGATGCCCAGGATCAGCAGCAGCGGCACCCAGCTACCGGGTTGCTCGAACTCGCGGCGTCCGGCGTCGTAGCGCGCACCGGTGGGCAGGGGCTGGCGCAGGACCAGGGCCAGCGCCAGGGCTGCGGCCAGGGCCCAGCAGGCCAGCACCGTGGCCGTGGCACCGAAGGCGCTGACGGTGCCGTAGATGGAGAGCGTACCCATGGCCAGCGGCAGCGCCATGGCGCGGGCCAGCCCGGCGCGGCGGGTGCGGATCTGCGACAGGCCCAGCGCTACGAGGCCGGCCAGCAGGGCCCAAACCCACAGCGGTGTGCCCGCGAGGATCTGCTGGACCAGCGAGGCCGAGTCCCGCAGGCCCAGCCACTGGCCCCAGATCAGGTTGCCCAGATAGCGGTTGGGCAGCAGGGTGAAGGCGCCCGCGACCAGGCAAGCCCCGGCATACAGGCGCAGCATGGCGCGGCGGTGGCCGGCGATGTTGCCGCGCAGCAAATGGCGGAAAGCCACGAACAGCAGGCCGAAGACCACGGGGATCAGGATGTGGATGGGCGTGTAGCCGTTGATGTTGATGATGGTGGTGCTGCGGATGAAGATGGCGGAGACGGCGGTCACCACCATGAGCGTGACCCAGGCGTAGCCGAAGGCACGGTGCAGGCGCGGGTGCTGGGCGCGGCCCAGGCGGGCCCACAGGGCCAGCGGGCCGATGACGGTGGCCGCGACGGCGGCGCTGAGGTGGATGGCGATCACAGGGGTCATTTCCAGGGCCATGGGGCTCTCCTTGGGTGTTCGGTAGGGTGGACTGTGCGGCGGGCCCGCCCGCCAGGCCAGCGCTGTGCGACGGATTGCGCCCGGCGTGGCGCCAGATGCCGCCAGACGGCGCGAACGGCGGGCGGGTTTGCCTGGTCTTTACACAAGCGACACCTGCGACCCATATGGATTTGGGCCTTGTTCCTACAATCGGGCGCATGAAGAAGACATATCTGGTGACGGGCGGGGTGGCGCTGGTGCTGGTGGCGGCGCTGGGTCTGTGGTGGACGCAACGCGCCGGCAGCGGCGAGGTGCAGTACCGCACGGCCAAGATCGAGCGCGGCCCGCTGCAGGCGGCCGTGGCTTCCACCGGCGCGGTGAGCCCGGTGACGCAGGTGACGGTGGGCACCCAGGTCTCGGGCCAGATCAAGGACCTGTACGTGGACTTCAACGCCGAGGTCAAGGCCGGCCAGCTGCTGGCCGTGATCGACCCGGAGACCTTCGAATACCGCGTGCGCTCGGCCCAGGCCGATGTGGACGCTGCGCGCGCCGTGGTGCTGACGGCCCAGGCGAATGTGGTGGCCAGCCGGGCCCAGGTGTCGCGCGCGCAGACCGACCTGGCCGAGGCGCGCCGCACGCACGAGCGCAACATGATGCTGGTGGGCAAGGGTTTTGTGGCCCAGAGCACGGCGGACCAGTCCAACGCCCTGGTCAACACCAGCGTGGAGGCCGTGAAGGCGGCCGAAGCCCAGCTGGGCGTGACGGACGCGCAGGTGAAAAGCGCGCAGGCCAGCGTAGCCCAGCGTGAGGCCGCCCTGGCGCAGGCCCGCATCGACCTGGTGCGTACGCGCATCACCTCGCCGGTCAACGGCATCGTGATCAAGCGCTCCATCGAAAAAGGGCAGACCGTGGCGGCCAGCCTGCAGGCGCCCGAGCTGTTCATCATTGCCCAGAACCTGCGCGACATGCAGGTGGAGGCCGCCATCGACGAGGCCGACGTGGGCCGCATCCGCAGCGGGCAGAAGGCCAGCTTCACGGTGGACGCCTACCCGGGCCAGACTTTCGAGGGCCAGATCGGCCAGGTGCGCAAGGCCGCCACCAACGTGGCCAATGTGGTGACCTATGTGGCGGTGGTGAATTTCTCCAACGTGGACGGGCGCCTGCTGCCGGGCATGACGGCCAATGTGCGGGTGGTGACCGACACGCGCGAGAACCCGCTGAAGATTCCCAACGCGGCGCTGCGTGTGCGCATCGCCGGCCTGGAGCCGGCCGCGCCGGCGCCGCAGGACGGGGCTTCCGCGCCCGCAGCTGCACCTGCCGCCGCACCCGCGGCCGGAGGCAACAACCCCATGAACGAATTCCGTAACCGCCTGGTCAAGGAGTTGCAGCTGAGCGCAGCGCAGACCGAGAAGGTGGATGCGATCTACGCATCGGCGCGGCCGCAGTTCGGGCGCCTGCGCGAGATGGCCGAGGCCGACCGCGCCAAGGCACGCGAGCGCATCACGGCCGACATCCGCGCACGCATAGCCGACGTGCTGACCGCGGAGCAGAAGAAGCGCTACGCCGCGCTGCAGGCCGAGGCGGCCGGCCGCACGGTGACGCGCGGGCGCATCTACCTCATGGGCGAGGACGGCAAGCCGCAGGCTTACAACGTGCGCCTGGGCATCACCGATGGCAGCAGCACCGAGCTGATCGTGCCGCCGAATGCACCCGAGGCTGCCTTGATGAAGGAAGGCGCGCCGGTGATCATCGGCACGACGGGTGGTGGCGCACCGGCTGCAGCCTCCGGTTCCCGCCCGCCGGCCGGTCCGCGGATGATGTTCTGATCACGCCGCGGTTTCGCACGAATTTCTGAACGGACGGTTAGACATGGCCCTGATCGAAGCGCGCGATCTCGTCAAGACCTACACGATGGGAGACACCACCGTGCATGCGCTGCGCGGCGTGTCGCTGGACATCGAGGAGGGTGACTTCGTCGCCATCATGGGGGCCTCGGGCTCCGGCAAATCCACGCTGATGAACATCCTGGGTTGTCTGGACCTGCCCACGTCGGGCCGTTACCACCTGGCCGGCGAAGAGGTGGAAGGCATGGAGGCCAACCAGCTGGCCTCCATCCGCAACCGGCGCATCGGTTTCGTGTTCCAGCAGTTCAACCTGTTGCCGCGCACCAGCGCGCTGGAGAACGTGGAATTGCCCATGGTCTATGCCGGTGTGAAGCCGCTGCCGCGGCGCGAGCGTGCCTTGGCCGCGCTCACGCGTGTGGGTCTGGGCGAGCGCTGGCAGCACACGCCCAGCGAGCTTTCGGGCGGGCAGCAGCAACGCGTGGCGATTGCGCGCGCGCTGGTGAACGACCCGCAACTGATCCTGGCCGACGAACCCACGGGCGCGCTCGACAGCAAGACCAGCGACGACATCATGCGTCTGCTGACCGAACTGAACCAGCAGGGCATGACGGTGGTGATCGTCACGCACGAGGTCGACATTGCGGCCTGGGCGCGGCGCAAGCTGGTCTTTCGCGACGGGCAGATCCTCGAAGACGTGCGCCAGCGCGGGCATCTGGAAAAAGAGGCGCTGGCATGAACTGGCTGGCCGCCCTGCGCACGGCCTGGCGCGCCCTGGCCTCGAACACGCTGCGCAGCATCCTGACCATGCTGGGCATCATCATCGGCGTGGCCGCGGTGATCACCATGATCGCCGTGGGCAGCGGCGCGACCGAGCGCGTGCAGGCGCAGATGAAGGGCCTGGGCTCCAACATCATGCTGGTGGTGCCCGGCGGCGTTTCGCAGGCCGGTGTGCGCCTGGGCGCGCAGACGCGCCAGCGCCTGACCGAAGAGGATGCCCTGGCCATCGCCGTGGAAATCCCCGAGGTGCAGGTGGCTGCGCCCACCTCGCGCACCAGCGGCCAGGTGGTTTCGGGCAACACCAACTGGGGCACGACGATCTATGGCGTGACCAACGATTTCCTGGAGGCACGGGACTGGGGTCTGTCGTCGGGCCGCCCCTTCGACCAGGCCGAGATGGCCGGTTCGGCCAAGGTGGCCTGGATCGGTGCCACGGTGGCGCGCGAGCTTTTCGGCGAGCAGGACCCGGTGGACCAGGTGGTGCGCGTGCGCGGCGTGCCCATGAAGATCATCGGCGTGCTGGCCTCCAAAGGGCAGAATTCCATGGGGCAGGACCAGGACGATGTGCTGATGATGCCCATCAGCACCCTGCGCAACCGCATCTGGGGTGGCGACGCGACCAGCCGTCTCAAGCGCGTGGGCACCATCCTCGTGAAGGTGCGCGAAGGCGAGAACATGAAGGGTGTGGAGGAGAACATCAAGGACCTGCTGCGCCAGCGCTTCAAGGTGCCGGCCGGCACCGAAGACCCATTTAACGTGCGCAACCTCACCGAGATCCTGCAGGCACAGGAGGAGGCCAGCCGCATCATGACGCTGCTGCTGGCGGCGGTGGCGGGCATCAGCCTGGTGATCGGCGGCATCGGCATCATGAACATCATGCTGGTCAGCGTGACCGAGCGCACGCGCGAGATCGGCCTGCGCATGGCCGTGGGCGCCCGCCCGACCGACATCCTGGCGCAGTTCCTGATCGAGGCGGTCACGCTGAGCCTGATGGGTGGCGCCCTGGGCGTGGTGCTGGGCGCGGTGGCGACCTGGGGCGTGGGCGCACTGGCCGGCTGGCAGGTGAGCATGTCCATCGGCGCCATCATCCTGGCCGTGGGCTTTTCGGCCCTGGTGGGTGTGTTCTTCGGTTTCTACCCGGCGCGTCGCGCGTCGCACCTGCTGCCCATCCAGGCGCTGAGGTACGAGTAGTCTGACAAGACCCTTTTGCCGGTATACATATTGATACATGGCTTGCCGTGGAATCGGCAGAATGGGCGCCTTAGCAGACAAGGAAACGAAAGTGCCACGGTTCAGACCCAGCGGATGCGGATTCGAGCAATCCATGCAGCAAGTCCAGCGCGTAGAGGACTTCCGCCAATTACTCCAGGTCATCTCCTCCTATGTGGGCCGCAAGGTCAACCCGGAGGAGGTCAAGATGGATCCCTATGGCATCGACCCGCGCAACCGATGGGACACCTGGGCGGTGATCCTGGTGGACCACGGTCCTATCGGTTTCACCAACGCCTGCCTGGACCCGGACTTCAACCCCGAACAAAGCCAGTTTTCGGGTCTCGCGCCGCTCTAGTCGCGGGGGCTGACGCCCCAAGGCGTCACAATGGACGGACCACCATTCCCGAAGGTCTTCCATGCCAGCCACCCAGCGCCTCGTCCAGGTCTGCCTGTTCCTCGTTGCCGCCATCGCCCTGTTTGGCGGTTCGCTGCAGATGTACCTCGGCCAGCCCGAGACCACCCCACGGCTCGACAACGTGCACCGCTTCATGGCCGGTGTCTATCTGTCCATGGGTTTCATCAGCGCCTGGGCGGCTGTGACAGTGCGCCAGCAGGGCACCCTGGTCTATCTGATCGCCCTGGGCGTGTTCATGGCCGGCCTGGGCCGCCTGCTTTCCATCAGCCAGGTCGGACTGCCCGAGCCGGCGGGGCTGTGGGTGGGTTATCTCATCCCCGAGCTGCTGGTCCCGGTCATCATGGCCGTGGCGCATCGGGCCACGCAGCGCAAAGCTGCAGCGGGCTGACGGCCTGCCGCGGCCGCAGGGCCAGCGATAATCCAGCGACTTCATTGGAGCCTCTGTGGATATCACCCTGCTGATCAAAGCCGCCCTGATGGGCATCGTCGAAGGTCTGACCGAATTCCTCCCCATTTCCAGTACCGGCCACCTGATCCTGGCCGGTGCGCTGCTGGGTTTCGATGACGAGAAGGCCAAGGTTTTCGACATCGCCATCCAGACCGGCGCCATCCTGGCGGTGATCCTGGTCTACTGGCAGAAGATCCGCGCCACCGTGGTGGCCCTGCCCACGCAGCGCCAGGCGCAGCAGTTCACGCTCAATGTGTTGATCGCCTTCGTGCCGGCCGTGCTGCTGGGCCTGCTCTTCGGCAAGGCCATCAAGGCGCACCTGTTCACGGCCGAGGTGGTTGCGACGACCTTCATCATCGGTGGTTTCATCATCCTCTGGGCCGAGAAGCGCCAGGCGCAGGCGGCCACCGCGCCGCGCATCCTGGACGTGGACCAGATGAGCTGGAAGGATGCGGTGAAGGTGGGCCTGGTGCAGTGCCTGGCCATGATCCCCGGCACCAGCCGCAGCGGCGCCACCATCATCGGCGGGATGTTGCTGGGCCTGTCGCGCAAGGCCGCAACCGACTTCTCCTTCTACCTGGCCATCCCCACGCTGATTGGCGCCGGCGTCTACAGCCTGTACAAGGAGCGAGCGCTGCTCTCCCTGGCCGACCTGCCCATGTTCGGCGTGGGCCTGCTCTTCTCTTTCATCAGCGCCTGGCTTTGCGTGCGCTGGCTGCTGCGTTTCATTTCCACGCACAACTTCAACGGCTTTGCCTGGTACCGCATCGTTTTCGGTTGCGTGGTGCTGGCCACGGCCTGGAGCGGCGCGGTGCGCTGGAGCGCCTGACCATGCGGCGCCTCGCCCTGGGTTTGCTGTGGGCTGCGCTGTGTTTTGCGCCGACCCTGGCCCTGGCCGACAAGCTGCCCGCTGGCGTGAAGGTCGAGGTGCCGGGCAGTGTTCCCCTGGTGGCTTACTGGTTTGCGGCCGCAGCACCGGGGCCGCGCCCTGCTGTCGTGGCCCTGCACGGATGCAGCGGCCCCTATGACACACGCGGGCGGTTGACGGCGCACCTGCGCCAATACGCCGCCGACCTCAATGCCGCACAGATGCACATGCTGGTGCTCGACAGCTTCGGTTCGCGCGGCCTGCGCTCGATCTGCGAGTTGGCCCAGGGCAAGCGCCCGGTGCGCGAGACGGACCGGCGTGCCGATGCGCAGGCTGCGCTGCGCTGGCTGGCGGCCCGGCCCGAGGTGGACGCCACGCGCCTGGTGCTGCTGGGCTGGTCGCACGGGGCGCAGACTGTGCTGGCCTCGCTGGATGCCAGCGCTGCGGCCGTGCAGGGACAGACCCTGCAGCCGCGCGCCGCCGTGGCCTTCTACCCCGGCTGTACCGAGGTGTTGAAAAACAGCCAATACCGCCTGCAGGCGCCGCTGCTCATGATGGTGGGCGAGCGCGATGACTGGACAGCGGCCGCCCCCTGCGTGCGCCTGCACCAGCGTCTGGGCACGCAGGCGCCGCGCTTCGAGCTGGAGGTCTATGCCGACAGCTACCACAGCTTCGACCATGCGTCTGAGCCGAGGGTGCGCGACAACGTGGGCAGCACGCGCAGCGGTCAGGCCACTGTGGGCGGCAACCCGGCCGCCCGGGTGGCTTCGCGCGAGCGGATGTTCCGCTTCCTGAGCGAAGAGCTGAAGTGATCAGGCCGCTGCGGCCTTGAGTTCACGCACGCGCTGCAGGTTCAGCAGCGCGGCTTCGATGGCCGCGGCCGTGGTGATGGGCTGCTCCATGGGGAAGAGGTGCGAGCCGTCCAGCAGGGTGATGCGGCCCTTGGTCACCTTCTCGGTCATGGCCATGCCCACCTGTTTCATCTCCACCGAATGGCGCCCGCCAATGAAGGCGGCCGGGCATTTGAGTGGATGCCGCTTGAGCAGGTTGTCCAGATGGTGGGGGATGGTGTTGTAGATGGCGGTTTCGACTTCGCGCGTGAAGCTCAGCACGCGTTTGCCGTCTTCGTCGTGCATGCCATGTTCCACGTAGTCGCGCAGCACCTGCGGGTCCCAGCGGGCGAAGGCCTTTTTGTGGCGCAGGTGTTCGATAGCCTCCTCGACGCCGGGCCAGCTGTTGCGCCGCGCCTTGCTGATGGCGCCGGGCGAGACAGCGCCGATGAGCTGCGTGCGTTTGGCGACGTTCACGCTGGTGGCGCGCCAGCCGCCCAGGATGGGCGAGTCGATCAGCAGCACGCCGCAAGCCAGTTCCGGGTGACGCGCGGCGGCCATGAGACTGAGGAAACCACCGAGCGAGTGGCCGACCAGGAAAGCCGGCTCGCCGCTCCTGTTCACTTCGGCGCCAGCGAAGTCGGCCAGTTGCTGTACCAGGTGCGGCCAGTTGCTGGTGACGGGGTAGGCCTCGTCGTGACCGTACTTCTCGATAGCCTTGACCTTGAAGCCGCGGCGGCGCAGTTCGGCGAAGAGCACACGGTAGGTGCTGGCCGGGAAACTGTTGGCGTGCGAGAAGATGATGGGGGGTAGGTGGGAATTCATGGGCGGTTCGCGAGTTTCTTGAGGGCGTAGAGCGCATCGAGCGCATCGCGCGGGCTCAGGTCGTCGGGGTTGATCTCGGCCAGCCGCGCTTCCACTGCGCTGGGGGCGCCGGCGTCCATCACGGGCGGCGGCGCGAACAGATCCACCTGGGCCTGGCTCTCGGAGGCCGAGGTCTCCAGCGCCTCCAGCGCGTGGCGCGCGTGGTTGACCACGCCGGCGGGCATGCCGGCCAGGCGGGCCACCTGGATGCCGTAGCTGCGGCTGGCCGGGCCGCTCTGGATCTCGTGCAGGAAGACGATGTCGTGGCCCGACTCGGTGGCGCTCACATGCACGTTGACGGCAGCGTGGTGCTTGGCCGGGAATTCGGTCAGTTCGAAGTAGTGCGTGGCGAACAGGGTGTAGGCCTGGGTCTTGTCGTGCAGCTGGGTGGCGATGGCCCCGGCCAGGGCCAGACCGTCGAAGGTGGAGGTGCCGCGGCCGATCTCGTCCATCAGCACCAGGGACTGCGGCGTGGCGGCGTGCAGGATCTGCGCGGCCTCGGTCATCTCCAGCATGAAGGTGGACTGCGCGTTGGCCAGATCGTCGGCGGCGCCGATGCGGGTGTGGATGGCGTCGATGGGGCCGAGGCGGCAGGCGCCGGCGGGCACATAGCTGCCCATGGAGGCCAGCAGCACGATGAGGGCCACCTGGCGCATATAGGTGGACTTACCGCCCATGTTCGGCCCGGTGATGATCTGCATGCGCTGCTTCGGGCCGAGGCGCGTGTCGTTGGCGATGAAGGCGCCGGAGCTGGTCTCGGCCAGGCGGGCCTGCACCACGGGGTGGCGGCCGGCGGTGATGTCGATGCAGGGCTCGGCGGCAAAGACCGGCGCACACCAGTCCAGCGTGAGCGAGCGTTCGGTCAGCGTGCACAGGACGTCCAGCGTGGCCAGGGCACGTGCCGTGCGTGTGAGCGCGGGGATGTGCGGCTCCAGCTGGTCCAGCAGCTGTTCGTAGAGCCACTTCTCGCGGGCCAGGGCGCGCTCCTGCGCCGAGAGGGCCTTGTCCTCGAAGGCCTTGAGCTCGGGTGTGATGAAACGCTCGGCGTTCTTGAGAGTCTGGCGACGCCGGTAGTCCTCGGGCACGCGGTCCAGGTTGCTGCTCGTGACCTCGATGTAGAAACCGTGGACCTTGTTGAACTGCACGCGCAGGTTAGTGATGCCGGTGCGGGCCCGCTCACGGGTTTCCAGCTCCAGCAGGAAACCGTCGCAGTTGGTCTGGATGGCGCGCAGCTCGTCGAGCTCGGCATCCAGGCCGTCGTTGATCACCCCCCCGTCGCGTACCAGGGCGGCGGGTTCGGGCAGGATGGCGCGGGCCAGCAGCTCGGCACAGCCGGCAGGCGGCAGCAGGTTCTGGGCGACCTGGGCCAGCAGGCCCGTCTGCCCGGCCATCACCGGCGCCAGTTGCTCTGTTTTTTGTAGCGTCTGCTGCAGCGCCACGAGTTCACGCGGGCGCACCTGGCGCAGAGCGATGCGCGCGGTGATGCGCTCCACGTCGCTGCAACCCTTGAGCTGTTCGCGCAGTTGGGTCCAGGGGCCGCCGCGCAGGGCGGTGAGGGCGTCGAGCCGCGCCTGGGCTGGAGCCCGGTCGCGCGCGGGCTCCAGCAGCCAGCTCTTGAGCAGGCGGCTGCCCATGCCGGTCATGCAGGTGTCGAGCAGGGAGAAGAGGGTGGGGCTGTCCTCGCCGCGCAGGGTCTGCACCAGCTCGAGGTTGCGGCGCGTGGTCTGTGGCAGGTCGATCAGCTGGTCGTTGCGCTGCACGCGCAGGTTGTGCACATGGCTCAGGGTCCGGCCCTGGGTGTGTTCGGCGTAGGCCAGCAGCGCGGCGGCGGCGGCGTGGGCCTGGGGCAGGTCGGCCGCGCTCCAGGCGGCCAGGCTGGCAGCCTTGAGCAGCCCTTGCAGCTTGCTCTGGCCCAGTGCGCTGTCGAACTGCCATTCGGGGCGCAGGGCGAGGGCCATGCCGCTGGCCTGCTTGAGCGCCTGCAGGCGTTGTTCGAAAACGGGGGTGCTGCCGGCGCTGTAGATCAGTTCACCGGGGGCGATGCGGGCCAGCCATTCAGGCAGCTCGTCGGGCCCACATTCGGCCAGGTTGACTTCGCCCTGGGTCACGCTGAGCCAGGCCAGGCCCAGGCTGTTGCGGGGGCCCTGGTGCACCGCCAGCAGCAGGGATTCGCTCTTGTCGCTGAGCAGGGCGCTGTCGGTCAGCGTACCGGGGGTGACCACGCGCACGACCTTGCGCTCCACCGGCCCCTTGGCCGTGGCCACGTCGCCCACCTGCTCGCAGATGGCCACCGATTCACCCAGCTTGATCAGGCGGGCCAGATAGGTTTCGACCGAGTGGAAGGGCACGCCGGCCATGACCACGGGCTTGCCGCCGGACTGGCCGCGCTGGGTCAGGGTGATGTCGAGCAGGCGGGCCGCCTTCTCGGCGTCCTCGAAGAACACCTCGTAGAAGTCGCCCATGCGATAGAACAGCAGGGTCTGCGGGTACCCGGCCTTGAGGCCGAGGTACTGCTGCATCATGGGGGTGTGGGAGGCGAGATCGGCCACTGGGTTTGCTGACATCCGGTCGAGTCTATCAATACCGTGGTGCGCGCACGTCGCCGCGGCTTTCCAGCCATGGCCGGCGCACCCGCGGAAAGTTACACTGTCGCGATGCACAACTTGCTGCAAGTGTTCATTCACATACGAGTGGGGGTTCCATGGGCTTGAGACTCAAATTCAATCTGGTGCTGGTCGCGGTTTTCCTGGTCGGCTTTGCGGCCTCGGGCCTGATCTCGCGCCAGCTGCTGCAGAACAATGCGCGCGACGAGGTGGTGCGCAACGCTCGGCTGATGATGGAGGCGGCGCTTGCTGCCCGCTCCTACACGGTGACCCAGATCAAGCCCCTGCTCGACCCGCGGCTGGAGGAGGTCTTCCTGCCCCAGTCGGTGTCGGCCTATGCGGCGACCGAGATACTTTCCGCCGTTCAGAAGAAACACCCCGGCTACAGCTACAAGGAAGCCACGCTGAACCCCACGAATCCGCGCGACCGGACGACGGACTGGGAGGCCGACATCGTGCAGCAGTTCCGCAACAACGTGTCGGTGAGTGAAGTGATCTCGGAACGCGAGGGTGCGACCGGGCGTCAGCTCTACATCGCGCACCCGATCCAGATCACCAATGGCGCCTGCCTGGCCTGCCACAGCCTGCCCGCCGCGGCGCCGGCGAGCATGCTCAAGATCTACGGCGAGGCCAATGGCTTCGGATGGAAGCACAACGAGATCGTTGGTGCGCAGGTGGTGACCGTTCCCATGGAGGTGCCCATCCAGAACGCCGATCGCGCGCTCCAGACCTTCCTGATCTCGCTGGCCGGCGTGTTCGTGCTCGTTTTCGTCGTGCTCAACCTGATGTTGAGCTGGATGATCGTGCGCCCCATCCGGCAGATGTCCCTGGCGGCCGACAAGGTCAGCACGGGTGACTTCGATGTGCCCGAGTTCGCCGAGAGCGGCAAGGACGAAGTGGCCGTGCTGGGCGGCGCCTTCAACCGCATGCGCCGCAGCCTGGACAAGGCCATGCAGATGATCGACCGCGGCGAGTGAGGGCCGCGGCAGGCACATGACAGGCAAAGCGAACTCCGGGGACGTGGCGGCGCTCGAGCCGGGCCAGACCGTCTACGAGTACCGCATCGACAAGGTGCTGGGGGGCGGGGGCTTCGGCATCACCTACCTCGCGCAGGACGTGAACCTGCAGTTGCCCGTGGCCATCAAGGAGTATTTCCCGGCCAATGTGGCGGTGCGCGACGGAGACTGTACGGTGCGTGTGCGCTCCGGCGACGGCTCGGAGCGTTTCGACTGGGGGCTGGAACGTTTCATCGATGAAGCGCGAGCCTTGGCCTCCTTTCGGCACCCGAATATCGTGCGGGTGCTGCGCTACTTCAAGGAACACGGCACCGCCTACATCGTGATGGAGTACGAGTCAGGCGATCCGCTCAAGCTCTGGGCGGCGCGCCAGCTGGCCCTGAACCAGGGGGCCTTGCTGCAGCTGGTCTACCCCCTGCTCGACGGGCTGGAGGCGGTGCACAAGCTCAACTTCCTGCACCGCGACATCAAGCCCGACAACATCTACATCCGCGCCGACGGCAGCCCCGTTCTGCTGGACTTCGGGGCCGCGCGCCGTGTGAGCAGCGACCACGACATGACCAATATCGTGAGCCCCGGTTTCGCGCCCTTCGAGCAGTACCACAGCAAGGGCAACCAGGGGCCGTGGACCGACCTGTATTCGCTGGGTGCGGTGTTGTACTGGCTGGTCACGGGGAACAAGCCCATGGAGGCCGCCTCGCGCGTGCGCGAGGACACCATGCCCAAGGCGGTGGACATGGCCAACCGCGCGGCCTTCGGCCTGCCGCTGCTGCAGGCCATCGACTGGGCACTGCAACCCCATGAGAAAGACCGCCCGCAGAGTGTGGCCGCCCTGCGCAATGCCCTGCGCAATTCCGAGCTGGCCCCGACCGAACTCAAGACGCAGCTCCATACCCAGCTCCAGACCCAGGTGATGCCGGATCGGCGCAGCACGCCGCGCACGGACGGCGACGAGCATTCACGCAAGAACGTGATGGGCACCATCATGTTCCTGGACCTGGTGGCCTATTCCACGCGCAGCGTGGACCAGCAGGTGGCCATCAAGACCCTGTTCAACGAACTCATCAGCAAGGCCATCGACGGGGTGGATGCCTCCTCGCGCATCATGCTGGACACGGGGGACGGTGCGGCCATCTGCTTCCTGGGCGATCCGGAAGAGGCGCTGGTCTCGGCACAGCTGCTGCGCGACCTGCTGCTGCAGAAATACCACCAGAAGCTGTCCATGCGCGTGGGCCTGCACCTGGGGCCGCTGCGCCTGCTCAAGGACATCAATGACCGCATGAACGTGGTGGGCGACGGCATCAACGTGGCGCAGCGCATCATGGATTTCTCCAGCGCCAACCAGATCATGGTCTCGCGCGCCTACTACGACGTGATCTCGCGCATCAGCGACGGCGCCGAGGAACTGTTCGAGTTCCTGGGCGAGCGCTATGACAAGCACCAGCGCGCGCACGAGGTCTACCGCCTGCTGGACCAGCGCGGCGTGCGCCTAAACCCGGCCGCCAGCGAGTCCACGACCATGCTGCTGGCCGACCTGCCGCCCATTCCCGTCGAGGAGGTGCAGGCCATCGAAGCCGAGCTGACCAAGGCCATCGGTCCGCTGGCCCACGTGCTCATGAAAAAGAGCGTTTCGCGCGCGGCCGACGCCCAGGCCCTGCGCGAGATGCTGTCGGTGTCCATCCAGGACCTGGTCGCGCGCGCGGCCTTTGTGGCGGGCCGCAGCCGGCGGGAGCAGACGACCACCTTGCCGCCCGGCCGTACCCATCCGCTGAGTCAGCCCCTGTCGCAACCGATCTCGCGTCCGTACTCGGGCAGCGCCAACACCAGCGGCCGCACCAGTGCCAGCACACGTACCGGTAGCGGCGTGCCCAACTTCGAGCCCGCACAGCTGGAGCCGCTGGAACGTGCCCTGAGCCAGTACATCGGCCCGCTGTCGAAGACCCTGGTGCGGCGCGAAGCGTCGAAGCAGACCGAATGGGGCGCCTTGCTGCAGGCCCTGGCGGCACAGATCGACAAGCCCGAGGACCGCCAGCGTTTCCTCACCGCGGCTAGCAAGGCCCGCGGGCACTGACGTCGCGCTGAATCAGGCCAGACCGAGCAGGCGCGCCAGGCTCTGCTCATCCCCCGGTGACACCAGCATCAGGTGCTGCTCCAGCTCCCGCAGGTGCTGGTCCATGAGCTTGACCGCGCCCGCCGCATCACCTTTGGCGATGCAGTCCACGATGCGTTCGTGCTCGTCGTGTTCGCAGGCCGCATTGCCCGGGGGCTGGTGCACGGCCACGATGAGGGAACAGCGCGAGACGATCTCGCTCAGGTAACGCTGCAGGATGGGGTTGCCCGAGAGTTCGGCCAGGCGCAGGTGGTAGGCACTGGCCAGACGGGCCCAGGCCGGCTGGTCGTAGCGGTGCATGGCCTGGTGTTCCTCGCGCAGCTGCTCGCGCAGGGCCTTGAGGTCGCGTGCGGTGGCGCGTTCGGTCACCAGGTGCACGATGGCGGCTTCCAGCGCGCGGCGTGCCTCGAAGATCTGGCGGGTTTCCTCGCGGGTGGGCACGGCCACGATGGCGCCGCGGTTGGGGCGCAGTTGCACGATGTGATCGTGCTCCAGTTTTTGTAGCACCTTGCGCACCACCGAGCGGCTGACGTTGAACAGCTCGCACAGCGGTGCCTCCGGCAACTTGGTGCCGGGCTTGAGGCGTTGGCTCATCACGCTGTCGAAGACGGCGCGGTAGATGCGCTCTTCCACGTCACCGCTTTCATCGTTCTTGAGCAGAGCCTCTTCCACGCGCGGTGCCGCGGCGGCGGATTTGCGGGCCGGTGCCGTGTGGCGGGGGCGCTTGGCGCGGGTGGAAGTGTCAGTCGATTTGGGCATGCAGGGTACGGGCCAGTCGGATCAGTGCCAGGTCGCTGCCTGCGGGTCCCAGCAAGGAGATGCCCAGCATATCACCTGAGGACGCGCGCAAGGGCAGGCTGACCTGGGGCAGGCCCGAGAGGCCGGCGATGCAGGTGATGGCCATGCTGCGCAGGCGCACCGCGTCCACCGCGGCGGGGTCGGCGTTGCGCAGCGGGGCCAGGCTGGCGGCCGAGGGCAGCACCAGCACGCCGTCCGTGCCCAGCAGACTGCGCACCTGGGCGCGCATGGCGGCCGCTGCGCCGCGCGCGGTGGCGGCGGCCTCGGCCGTGACGGTGCTGGCGTTGTGCCAGCGCGCGGCGATGGCCGGGGCGAAGACCGGTTGCGCCTGCTGGATCCAGGCGCCGTGGGAGCGCCAGCCCTCGTAGGCGCCGGCCGTGACATAGGTCTGGCGCCATTGCGCCAGACCCTGGGGTTCGGCCACGCGCACCACCTCGGGGGTGACGGCCAGTTGCCGCGCCAGTGCGTCACGCACGGCCTGCAGGGGTTCGGTGAAGAGGGGGTCGGCCAGGTCCCAGGCGTCCTGGGCCACGAGCAGACGACGCGGTGTGTAGCTGCTGGCGGGCAGCAGCACGGCGCCCACGCGTTCGAACACCTCGCCATCGCTGGCCAGCCAGGTGGCGGTGTCGAAGCTGGGATGCAGGGGCACCAGGCCGCGGGCAGAGACCAGGCCGTGCGTGGTGCGCAGGCCCCACAGGCCGCAGTAGCTGGCGGGCACGCGTGTGGAGCCGCCGGTGTCGGTGCCCAGGGCGAAGTCCACCAGGCCGGCGGTGACGGCAGCGGCCGAGCCGCTGGAGGAGCCGCCGGTGACGCGGTCCGGGTAGCGGGCGTTGAGGGGCGTGCCGTAGTGGAGGTTGTCGCCGTGCAGGCTGTAGGCCAACTCGTCGGTCAGCACCTTGCCCATGAGGGTGGCGCCGGCCTCGAGCAGCTGGGCCACCACGTCGCTGTGGCGCGTGGCCACGGGGTGGGTGGCCAGCCAGGTGGGGTTGCCGGCGCCCGTGGGGTGGCCCGCCACGTCGAACAGGTCCTTGGCGGCGAAGCGCAGGCCGGCCAGGGGGCCGGTGGGCTGGCCTTCAACGACGAAACGGCCGTGCGGCACCCAGGCGCCGACGGTGTCTGTGATAGGGAAGTTCATGCGTAGTCCTCGGGGTGCAGGCGGGCCAGGCCCTCCATGTGCTGGCAGATGGCGCCAGGGGTGGTGAACCAGATCTCGCCACGGTCGCGCGCTGCGGCCAGGTGCTGCAGGGCACGGCGCAGGTGGCGCAGGCGGTAGGGCTGGCCCACCAGATAGGGGTGCAGGGCGATGCCCATGACCAGGGGCTGGCTGCGCGACTGATCGAGCATCTCGTCGAAGTTGTCGATGATCATCTGCGCGAAGTCCTTGCCGTCCAGCTGGCGGCCCACGATCATGGGGATGTCGTTGATCTCCTGCGGGTAGGGGATGGACCACAGGCCGCGGCCATCCCGCGTGCGCATGATCTGGGGCTGGTCGTCGTGGCTCCAGTTGAGCGTGTAGCGGTAGCCGGTCTCGGCCAGCAGGTCGGGGGTGAGCAGGCTCTCGGAGATCCAGGGCGAGAGCCAGCCGGCCGGCGTGGTGCCGCTGCGCAGCCGGATACGCTCGCGGCACTGTTGCAGCAGCTCGCGCTCGGAGGCTTCGTCCAGCACACCCTGGCGCTCGGCATTGCTGTGGCCGTGGCCCACGATCTCGTCGCCGCGCGCGACGCAGGCCGCCACGAGTTCGGGGCAGTGGTCGTAGAGCGCGGTGTTGATGAGGGCCGCGGCGGGCAGGCCGAGCTGGTCGAACAGCTCCAGGCAGCGCCAGGCGCCCACGCGGTTGCCGTATTCACGCCAGCTGTAGTTCAGCACATCGGGCTGGGGCGAGGCCGGGCCGATCATGGCGCCCAGGCCTTCACCGAAGGCGAAGTGCTCGATGTTGAAGCCGAGGTAGACCGCCAGGCCGGCGCCGCCGGGCCAGCGGTAATCCGGGCGGCGCGTGATGGGCCGGTAGGCAAAACGCCCGTGGTCGGGCAGGGGGCCGAGGTATTGGGCCGGCATGGTGCTCATGCGCCTCACAGTGTGGCCAGGCCGGCGCGCACCAGCAGCCATTCGGCGCTGTCGTTCCAGACGTCCATCTGCGTGATCAGGCCCTGTTTCACGACATAGCGGTCCACATAACGGTTGCCTTCAAAAGGCGTGCCGTCAGGCCAGACGCCGTAGAGCGTGCCGCGGCTGTAGACCACGGTCTCGTCCGCCGTGCCACCGGCCACGGTCTCGGTGGCATCGATCTTTTTCTTGACCCACTGGTAGCGCGTGGCGTTGAAGGCTGCGCATTCGGCGGGTGCGCGCATCTCGCGCCCGCCCGTGAAACGGATGCGCAGGCCGGGCGCGACAAAGCGGCTCGCCGCGGCGGGCTCGGGGATCATCAGCAGGCGCAGGTATTCGTCCACCACGGCGGCAGGGGTGGCGGGTGCCTCGGTGTGGTTCATGGCCTTGGTTTCCATGGTCGTTTTCCTCTTGGTAAGCCCCCTTTTGGTGCCGGATGCACCATCCGGTGTCGCCAGGGGCGTGCCATAAAAGTGCTTGCAAAAGATATGCCATATTGTTGACAATCTGATCATATATATGAAAACAAAGAAATGTCCATCGTGCTGACACTGGCATGCGAATTGCATGGTGGAAAGAGCCCGCGGGTCCACCCGCTTTCTGTCCTTCCACTCACAGGAGTACCGCCATGAACCCTTGCTCTTTCTCCGCGACACGTCGCGCGTTGCTGGCCGCCGGCCTGGCCCTGGCCGCGGCCGGTCCGGTGCTGGCCAATGAACCCATCAAGATCGGCCTGGTGACGGCGCTGTCGGGTCAGTCGGCCCTGGCCGGTGAGGCCATCACGCGCGGCATGCAGGTGGCGATCGACGAGATCAATGCCAAGGGCGGCCTGCTGGGCGGGCGCAAGCTGGAACTGGTGCGCCGCGACGACGAGGCCAACCCCGCCAAGGGCGTGGTGGCCGCGCGCGAACTGATCTACCGCGAGAAGGTCGCCGTGGTCTTCGGCGGTCTGGACACGCCAGTGTCCATGGCCATCGTGCCGCTGATGAACCAGGAGAAGGTACCGTTCATGGGCCCCTGGGCCGCCGGCACGGGCATCACCAAAAACGGTGCCAACCCCAACTTCGCCTTCCGTGTGTCGGCGGTGGACGAGATCGTCGACGTGGGCATGCTGGCCTACGCGCAGAAGAACTTCAAGTCGGCCAAGCCCGGCCTGATCCTCGTGAACAACCCCTGGGGCGAGAGCAACGAGAAGGGTCTGAAGGCCGCCATGGCCGCCAAGGGCGTGACGCCCGCCGGCGTGGAAAAGTTCGAAGCCAATGACGTGGACATGGTGCCGCAGCTCACGCGCCTGAAGGCCGCGGGCGCCGACACCCTGTTCATGGTGGGCAATGTGGGCCCCTCGGCCCAGGTGGTCAAGTCGCTGGAGCGCATGGGCTGGAAGGTGCCGATCGTGTCGCACTGGGGTCCGGCCGGCGGCCGTTTCACCGAACTGGCCGGCGCCATGGGCAAGGACGTGCACTTCGTGCAGACCTACAGCTTCTTCGGCAAGCAGTCCCCCGTGGGTGAACGCGTGATCAAGGCTCTGATGGCCAAGTACCCCAGCATCAAGGGGCCGGACGACATCTCGCCCGCCGTGGGTGTGGCCAACGCCTACGATGCCATGCACCTGACGGCGCTGGCCATCCAGGCCGCGGGTTCCACCAACGGTGACGCTGTGCGCCAGGGCTATTACAAGATCGACAAGTACGAAGGCCTGATCAAGACCTATGTGAAGCCCTTCGCGGCCGAGGTGCACGACGCCGTGCAGTCCAACGACTACGTCTGGGCGCAGTTCATCGACAACCGCATCGTGCCCGTGGGCCTGAACTAAGGTTGGGGACTTACCCTCAACCATGACGACGCGGGTCGCTGCTCCTCCAAGGAGCGGGGCCCGCCTTTGATTTTCCTGGGAAGGATCTTTCATGTTGGTGTTATCCGCGCTGGTCAGCGGCCTGGGACTGGGCAGCATGTATGGGCTGATGGCCCTGGGCTTTTATGTGACCTATGCCGTCAGCGGCACGGTCAACTTCGCACAGGGCAGTTCCATGATGCTGGGCGCGGTGCTCACCTACACCTTCGCGCAGACCTTCGGTTGGCCGGGCTGGGCGGCCGTGCTGCTGGCCCTGGCCCTGTGCGCGGCCTACGGCCTGCTGGTGGAACTGCTGGCCGTGCGGCCCTTCGTGAACCGCGGCTCAGACGCCTGGCTCATGGCCACGGTGGCGCTGGGCATCGTGCTCGACAACGTGATCATGGCCACCTATGGCAAGGAGCCGCGCAGCCTGCCCTCGCCGCTGGCGCAGTCGCCGCTGGAAGTGGCGGGCGTGGGGCTGGGGGTGTACCCCTTGCAGCTGTTGATTCCCGTCGTGGGCCTGGCGCTGGCCGCGGTACTGCACACGCTTTCGCGCCGTACGCGCTGGGGCACGGCCATGCTGGCCGTGGTGCAGAACCGCGCCGCGGCGCGGCTCATGGGTATTCCGATACGACGCGCGGTGGCGCTGGCCTTTGCGCTCTCGGCCCTGTTCGCGGGCATCGCCGGGGTGCTGATCGCGCCGCTGACCAACGTGCATTCGGACATGGGCACGCTGTTCGGCCTCAAGGCCTTTGCCGTGGCCATCCTGGGCGGCATCACGAGCGCCTGGGGCGTCATGCTGGCCGGTCTCCTGTTCGGTGTGGTGGAGGCCATGATCACCGCGACGCTGGGCTCGGGCTACACGCAGATCCTGACCTTCGCGCTGGTGATCGCGGCGCTGGCCTGGCGGCCCAACGGCCTGTTCGGCCGTGCGGAGGTGAAGAAGGTATGAGCACCTACAAGACAAGCCGCCCGCTGCTGGGACTGGGCACGCCGTTGCAGATCCTTGCGCTGCTGATGGTGCTGGCGCTCGGCGCCGGCCTGGCGCTCTCGCTCAACGGGTACTGGGTTTTCGTGCTGGCGCAGGTGGCGCTGCTCACGCTGGTAGGCGTAGGCCTCAATGTGCTGGTCGGGCTGACGGGCCAGGTGTCCTTCGGCCATGTGGGTTTCTACGCCATCGGCGCCTACACGGTGGCCATCCTCACCACCAAGGCGGGTGTCAGCTTCTGGCTGGCCTGGCCGATCGCGGCCGTGATCGGTGGCGCCTGCGGTGCGCTGCTGGCGCTGCCGGCGCTGCGCGTGAAGGGCCCTTACCTGGCCATGATCACCATCGCCTTCGGGTTCATCGTCGAGAACGGCATCGTCGAGGCCAGCGCGCTGACGGGTGGGCAGAACGGCATCATGGGCCTGGCGGCGCCTTCACTCGGCGGCCTCGCCCAGGGTGAACGTGCGGCCGCCCTGCTGGCCATCGCCGCGGCGGGCCTGGGGCTGGCGGCTTATGCCTGGCTGGCGCGCGGCACCTGGGGTGCGGCCATGCGCGCCGTGCGCGACGCCGAGACGGCGGCCGAATCGGTGGGCCTGAACCCGCTGGTGATCAAGACCGTGGCTTTTGCCGTCTCCGCGCTGTGCGCGGCGGCGGCCGGTGCGCTGTTCGCGCCACTCTCGGGTTTTGTCACGCCGCATACTTTCGGTTTCCTGCAGTCCATCCTCTTTGTGCTCGTGGTGATGCTGGGCGGCGCCGGCTCGGTGGCCGGTCCCCTGGTGGGCGCGTTGCTGGTGGGCATGCTGCCCGAACTGCTGTCGGGGCTGGAGGAGTTCCGTCTGCTGTTCTTCGGTGTGCTCCTGCTCGTGGTGCTCTGGGTGGCACCCGATGGCGTGGTGGGCTGGTTGCAGCGCCTGCGCGCCCTGTGGTCTGCGGCGCCGGCAACCGAGCCGCGCCCCAATAGGGTGGGCAGCCTGGCCCTGCCGGCGCGTGCGCGCCTGGGCCTGAAGGCCGAGGGCCTGAGCATGCATTTCGGTGGCGTACGCGCGGTGTCGGAGCTGAGCTTCGAGGCGCGCGCCGCGGCGGTGACCAGCCTGATCGGTCCCAATGGCGCGGGCAAGTCCACGGCCCTCAATATGCTGGGCGGCTTTTACCTGCCCACGGCCGGCGCCTTTGCGCTGGGCGGTGAGGCGCTGGCCGGCCGCAGCGCCATGCAGATCGCGCGCCGCGGTGTGGCGCGCACCTACCAGACCTCACAGCTTTTCGGAACCTTGAGCGTGCTGGACAACGTGGTGCTGGCCATGCAGCGTGGCCGCCTGGGCCCGCTGCTGGGCGCGGCACGACGCCTTGCGCCCGCGCACACGGCGCACGCGGCCGAACTGCTGGCCTTCTGCGGTTATGACGGCGACCCGGCGGCCCTGGCAGCCGATCTGGCGCATGTGGACCGGCGCCTGGTGGAGATCGCCCGTGCCCTGGCCACCGACCCCGAGGCCCTGCTGCTCGACGAGCCGGCGGCCGGCCTCTCACGCGAGGACAAGGAGCGCCTGGGCGCGCTGTTGCAGCGCATCGCTGTGGCGGGCATCACGGTGCTGCTGGTGGAACACGACATGACCCTGGTCATGGGCATCAGCGACCATGTGGTGGTGCTCGATGCAGGTGTGCGCCTGGCGACAGGCACGCCGGCCGAGGTGCAGGCCAACCCGGCGGTGCAGCAGGCTTACCTGGGCGAGTCCCTGGCCGGCGAGAGCGTGCCGCGCGCGGCGGTGGCTGCGCGGCCCGAGATGCTGGGCGTGGGCGCGCTGGTGGCCGGTTACGGCGCCGAGCCCGTGCTGCACGGCATCGAACTGCAGGTGCGACAGGGTGAGGTGGTGGCTCTGCTGGGCGCCAACGGCGCGGGCAAATCCACGCTGATGAAGGCGCTGGCGGGTCTGCACCGGCCGGTGCTGGGCGGCATCCACCTCGAAGGCCGCGAACTCAAGAACCTGGGGGCCGAACAAGTGGTGGCCCAGGGGGTGGTGCTGGTGCCCGAGGGGCGTCAGGTCTTCCCCGAACTCTCGGTGCTGGACAACATCCGCCTGGGGGCTTTCCTGCAACCTGCGGACCGCGAGGCGCGGGTGGAGGAACAGCTGCAGCGTTTCCCGCGCCTGCGCGAGCGCTTGCACCAGCGCGCCGGCCTGCTGTCGGGCGGTGAGCAGCAGATGCTGGCCATCGCGCGTGCGTTGATGTCCAAGCCGCGTATCCTCCTGCTCGATGAACCTTCATTGGGCCTGGCACCCAAGATCATTGCCGAACTCTTTGCCGCGCTGGACCAGCTGCGGCGCGAGGGCATGACCCTGCTGCTGGTGGACCAGATGGCCGGGCTGGCCCTGGCCCTGGCGGACCGTGCGTATGTCATCGAAGGTGGGCGTATCGTGGCGCAGGGCACGGCGGCGGAGATCGCCGCCGACGGTGCCCTGGCCCAGGCCTATCTGGGCGAGCAGGTGGGACATCACTGAGACATCATTGAAAAGTGGGAGCGAACATGGCGATGGAGATCAATGCGCCGGCCGTGCTGGCCGAAGTCACGGCGGCGTTCATGCGTTACGAGGACGCACTGGTGCACAACAAGGTGGACGTGCTGGACGAGCTGTTCTGGAACAGCCCGCACACCCTGCGTTACGGTGCCACCGAGAACCTCTACGGTTTTGCCGAGATCCAGGCCTTTCGCGCGGGGCGCCCTTCTGGCGGACTGATGCGCGAGCTCACGCGCACGGTCATCACCACCTATGGCAACGACTACGCCACGGCCAACACCGAGTTCCGTCGCGCAGGGAGTGAGGCCATCGGCCGCCAGAGCCAGACCTGGCTGCGCACACCCGCGGGCTGGCGCGTGGTGGCCGCCCACGTGAGCCTGCTGGCGGCGCCGGCGGTGTCGTCGCGCTGAGTCTCAGGGCTGGGACTCGCGTTTGCCGGGTACCAGAGCGTGCGCACGCAGCTGGTCGAGCGTGACGTAGTCCAGCGCGCGCAGGTGCGTGCATTCGAGCACCACGGGCGGGGCCACGCCGGCCTCGAGCGCCTCTTTCCAGCGCAGGGCACACAGGCACCAGCGGTCACCGGCCTTGAGACCGGGGAAGCGGTATTCAGGGTGCGGCGTGACGAGGTCGTTGCCACGCGTCAGGGCGAAGTCCAGGAACGCTTGCGTCAGGCGTGCGCAGACCACGTGTGAACCGAGGTCGTGTGCGTCCGTCTTGCAACAGCCGTCGCGGTGGAAACCGGTGAGCGGGTCGTAGGAGCAGGGCACGAGCTCGGAGCCCAGGACGTTCAGGGTGGTCATGGCGTGAGCTTATGACAAAAAGCCTCGTTTGGCACGGGTCCGGTTATCACCCGCTCAGGCCAGAGAGCCGATCTCGCCGCGCCGGATGGCGGCCGCACGATCCCGGATCGCGCCGCGTTCGGCGTCTTCAAGGCGCGCCAGGTTCCTGACCTGTAGTGCGGTGCGCGGGTTATGCGACAGCAGGGTTTCGTGGCGCAGCAGAAAATCCCAGTACAGCGTGGTGACCGGACAGGCGCGTTCGCCAGCGCGCTGGGCCGGGTCGTAGCGGCAACTCTGGCACAACGGGCTCATGCGTTCGATGTATTTGCCGCTGGCGATATAAGGCTTGCTGGCCATGAGGCCGCCGTCGGCGTACTGGCTCATGCCCAGGGTGTTGGGCAGTTCCACCCATTCCACTGCGTCGACGTAGACGCCCAGATACCAGGCATGTACCTGACGGGGTTCCACGCCATAGAGCAGGGCGAACAGGCCGGTCACCATGAGGCGCTGGATGTGGTGGGCATAGCCGTGCTGCAGGGTCTGGCCGATGGCGTCGGCCAGACAGGCCAGGTCGGTGCGGGCGTCCCAGTACCAGGCGGGCAGGTCTTCCCGGGCCTGCAGGGCGTTGCCTTCGAGGTAGTGCGGCATCTGCGTCCAGTAGATGCCGCGCACATATTCGCGCCAGCCCAGGATCTGGCGTATGAAACCCTCGCAGCTCGGCAGGCTGGCGTGGCCGGCGCGCCAGGCGGCTTCGGCGGCGGCCACGACTTCGCGCGGATGCAGCAGCTTGAGGTTGAGGGCAGCGGAGAGGTGGGCATGGTAGAGCCAGGGCTGACCTGGCCAGATTGCGTCCTGCCAGTGGCCGAAATCGGCCAGGCGCTGGGTGATGAAGTCGTCGAGTGCCTGCAAGGCCTGCGCGCGCGTGACGGGCCAGGCAAAGCTGTCCAGTTCCCCTGGATGCGCCGCAAAGCGCAGCTGCACCAGGGCCATGACCTCGCGCGTGATCGCATCGGGTTCGAACCGGCTGCGTGGCGGCACGAAACCCGGGCCCTGGGGTCCGAAGGCCTGGCGGTTGTCGGCGTCGAAATTCCACTGGCCGCCGGCGGGCTGATCCCCGTCCATCAGCACCTTGTGTTTGCGGCGCTGCTCGCGGTAGAAGTACTCCATGCGCAGGCTCTTGCGGCCGCGCGCATGGGCGGCGAATTCGCGTACCGTGGTGTAGAAATGCCGGTCATCGCGGATCTCGAGCGGGATGCCTGCTGCCATTGCCGTGGCCTGCAGGGCCTTGAGCACACGCCAGTCACCGGGCGCCGTCATGATCAGTTGCCGCGGCTGCAAAGTCGCCAGGTCGTGTGCCAGCTGGGTGGCCAAGCTGCCACGGTTATCGGCGTCGTCCAGCCGGACGTAGTGCAGCGGCCGGTCCGACCGCCCCAACGCCAGCGCGAAATGGCGCATGGCGCTGAGGAAAAGCACGGTGCGCGCCTTGCCCGAGGGGATGTGGGTGGACTCCTCGGTCACCTCGGCCATCCAGACGCGGTCCTGCGCAGGATCGAAACCGTCGAAGGCGGCAGCCTGCGGGTCCAGCTGGTCACCCAGCACGATGACGAGCGAACGCAGCAGGCTCATGGGATTGGCCGGGCGCCGGCAACGCGGCAGGCTTGTGAGCAGTACTTGACCTGCTCCCAGTTCTTTTCCCACTTCTTGCGCCAGCTCATGTGACGGCCGCAGACGCTGCAGGGCTTGCCGGGCAGGGACTGCTTGTTGCCTTTGAAGTCTTTGGACGGGGGCATGGGCTGTGCGCGGATGGGCTGTGAAGCGCCGAATGTAGCGGCTGCCCGGCTTCCCCGCTCCCGCCCGGCACATGACCCTGTGCCGCCGCCGGTTTGTCGCCAGGTAGGAGAGCGGCAGGAATGCCGGCTTTCGGGACTTATTCCCGCGGCGGTGGGGAGCCCCGGGCCCCAACTCGATTAACATGGTCTATCAATACAAGGCAGCATCCAGGAGCACAGCCGGCCACCAAGCTGGCGCGGGACGTTGCCGACCAGCATCTTTCATGGGTACAGCTGACGACAAGAACGAGATCACGCGACTGCGTGCCCAGCTGAGGGAGGCGGAGCTGCGCTTGCAAGCGCGTGAGCGCGACTGGGAATTGCTGGAGCGCCAGCGGCGCCACACCCAGCAGCTCTTCACCGCGGCCTTTGACGAAAGCCCGGAGGCCATCGGCCTGTCGCGCCTGGACGACGGCCTGATCGTCGACGTCAATCAGGAATGGCTGGCCGTCACCGGCTACACGCGCGACGAGGTCATCGGCCACACCGTGGTGGAAATCGGGCACTGGCCCGACCGTGATACGCGTGAAGCGGCCATCGGCGAACTGCGCATCAGCGGCCGCCTGCGCGACCACGAGGCGATCGCCCACCTCAAGGGCAAGGGCAAGCGCCTGGTGCGACTGAACGGCACCGTGATCGAGGTGAATGGCGAGAAGCACATCCTGATGTACATCAAGGACATCACCTCCGAGCGCATGGCCGAGGAGTCCTTGCGTTCGGGCGAGATGGCGCTGGCGCAGGCCAATGAGAAACTGAGCCAGCAGCTGGCCTTGCACGAGCTGACCGAGCGGCTGGCCGGCGTGGGTTACTGGATGGCCACGGCCGATGGCCAGAAGGTGGTCTGGTCCAAGGGGCTGCGCATGATCCGGGGGGTGGGCATGGAAGGCGAGTTCCCCATGACCAGCGAGCAGGCCCGCCGCTCCATCCACCCCGGCGACCAGGCTCTTTTCGCCGAAGAGCGCCGCTTGATGCGGGGTGTGCCCTTCGAGTACCGGGCGTTTCGCGCCGACGGTGCCGAAGTCTGGCTGCGATCCAGCCTGCATCGCCAGTTCAACAGCCGGGGCGAGCCTATCGACTTCGGTGTCGTCCAGGACATCACTGCCGAGCGGCAGGCCAGCCTCGCCCTGCAGGAGAAGCTGGGTTTCATTGAGAAACTCACCAGCCGGGTGCCCGACGTGCTGTTCCAGTACCAGTACCACAAAGATGGACGACTGACTTTCCCCTTCATCAACGACAGCGTGCGCAACCTGTTCGGCCTGGAGCCGGAGCAGGTACGCCACGATGCGCGCAAGATGCTGGCGGTCATCGAGCAGGAGGACGTCCCGGCGCTGGTGCAGTCCATGCGGGCGGCCTACCAGGATGGCGCTTCGTGGCAGCATGAGTTCAGGGTCCGTTCGCCGGACGGCGACATCCACTGGATGCGCGGCAACGCGATCACGCTGCGCGAGTCGGATGGCGAGCTCTCGTCGTACGGCGTCATGCGCGAATACACCCAGAGAAAGATCGCCGAGACGCGCTTGCAGGAGAGCGAGGCGCGTTTCCGCAGCCTGACCGACCTCTCCTCTGACTGGTACTGGGAGATCGACGAGAACTTCCGTTTCACCAACTTCGTCGGTTACCGCGACGGCAAGTCCATCATGACCCAGCAGGACAGCATGGGCAAGACGCGGTGGGAGCTGGGCGCGCTCAACCTGACCGAAGAGGATTGGGCCGCGCACCGCCGGGTGCTGGAGTCACACCAGTCCTTCCGCGATCTGGAACTGCAGCGGCTCGATGCCAATGGGCAGACCTACTGGGTGGCCGTCAGCGGCACGCCGATCTTCGACGGCAAGGGGCAGTTCCGGGGTTACCGTGGCATCGGTCGCGACATCAGCAAGCGCAAGCTCGCCGAGGACGAGACCCAGCGCCTGGCTTTCTACGACACCCTGACGGGCCTGCCCAACCGGCGCCTGCTGATGGACCGGCTGGCGCACGCCCAGGTCACCAGCGCGCGCAACCGCCGCTACGGCGGCCTGCTCTTCATCGATCTGGACAACTTCAAGGACCTCAACGACACCCTGGGCCACGACGTCGGCGATCTGCTGCTCGAGCAGGTGGCGTTGCGCCTGGTCTCCTGCCTGCGCGAAGGCGACACGGCCGCGCGTTTCGGCGGCGATGAGTTCGTGGTGATGCTGGAGGACCTCAGCGAGAACGACACCGATGCCGCGCGCCAGGCCGAGCTGGTGGCCGAGAAGATCCTGACCCGGCTCAACGCGCCCTACGAACTGGTGGGCCGCGAGCACAACAGTTCGCCGAGCATCGGCATCACGCTGTTCTGCGGCGCGGTGCTGGGTGTGGATGAACTGCTCAAACGCGCCGACGTGGCCATGTACCAGGCCAAGGCGGCCGGGCGCAACACGTTGCGCTTTTTCGACCCGCAGATGCAGGCGGCCGTGCTGGCACGCGCGGCGCTCGATGCCGATCTGCGCCTGGGCCTGCAGCGCGAGGAGCTGCTCTTGCACTACCAGCCGCTGGTGGATGGGCGCAACCGCATCGTCGGGTACGAGGCCCTGCTGCGTTGGCGCCACCCCGGGCGGGGCATGGTGCAGCCGGGCGAGTTCATCGCCATGGCCGAGCAGACCGGCCTGATCCTGCCGATCGGCCAGTGGGTGTTGCGCACGGCCTGCCGCCAGCTTGTGGCCTGGTCGGCACAGCCTGCCACCAGCAAGCTGAGCCTGGCGGTCAACGTCAGCGCACGCCAGTTCCGCCAGAGCGATTTCGTGAGCCAGGTGCAGTCCGTGCTGGACGAGACCGGGGTCAACCCGCAGTACCTCAAGCTGGAACTGACCGAGAGTGTGCTGATCAGCGATGTGGAAGACGCCATCCGCAAGATGGGTCAGCTGCGCGAACGCGGCGTGCGTTTTGCACTCGACGATTTCGGCACCGGTTACTCATCGCTGAGTTACCTCAAGCGCCTGCCGCTGGACCAACTCAAGATTGATCAGAGTTTCGTGCGCGACGTGCTGACCGATCCCAACGACGCGGCCATCGTGCGCACCATCCTGGCCCTGGCCCAGAGCATGGACTTGCAGGCGGTCGCCGAAGGCGTGGAAACCGAGGGCCAGCGCCAGTTCCTGCTGGACAGCGGCTGCATGGTGTTCCAGGGCTACCTCTTCGGTCGCCCCGGGCCCTTAGGCCATACCGTCATACCGGCCTAGGGCCGGCGTAGCTCCGGAAATTACTCGAAAGCGCCCTGGTCGCGCTCGTCGCCGTTGACTTCGGCCGAGGGCAGGCTGAGTTTCTCGGCGGCCTGGCGCGCTTCGGCTTTCTCGCCGGCGCCGGCGAATTTGCTGTACTTGTGCAGCAGGGGCACAAGCTGGCCATAGATGCGCGGGGCGCCGGCCAGGCATTCCTTCTGCTCCAGGAAGTCGGACTCACCGGTGAAGTTGCCGACCAGACCACCGGCTTCGGTGACCAGCAGGGAACCGGCAGCCACGTCCCAGGGGCTCAGGCCGGTCTCGAAGAAACCGTCGGTAAAGCCAGCGGCGACATAGGCCAGGTCCAGCGCGGCGGCGCCCGGACGGCGCAGGCCGGCCGTGCGCTGCATGATGTCGCTCATCATGGCCAGGTAGGCCGGGAAGTTGTCGCCCTGGCGGAAGGGGAAGCCGGTGGAGATCAGGCACTGCGAGAGCTGGGTGCGTTTGCTCACGCGGATGCGGCGCTCGTTCATGTAGGCGCCGCGGCCCTTGGTGGCCGTGAAGAGGTCGTTGCGCGAGGGGTCGTAGATGACGGCCTGTTCAACCTTGCCCTTGACGGCCAGCGCGATGCTCACGCAATAGACCGGGAAGCCGTGGATGAAGTTGGTGGTGCCGTCCAGCGGATCGATGATCCAGACATGATCGGAATCCTGGGCGCCGCGCGTGCGACCGGTTTCCTCACCCCAGATGGCGTGGCCCGGGTAGGCCGTGAGGAGGGTCTCGATGATGGTCTCTTCGCTGGCGTGGTCCACCTCGGTCACGAAGTCGTTCACCTGCTTCTGCGAAACGCGCACCGACTCGACGTCGAGGGCCGCGCGGTTGATGATGGCGCCGGCGGCGCGGGCGGCCTTGATGGCCACGTTGAGCATGGGGTGCAGATTAGGGGACGACATAAATTGTGAGGCGTTGAGGGTCTGCGTGATGGGCAGTCCCTGACAGGCTGGAAGAGCGGGAAGCCGTTCCGGCGATGCGGGCGGCGACAATAGGACCAGATTTTACCCGCAGTGCCCGTTTTCCATGCAAACCAGCCCCCAAACCCCCGCATTTCGCACCCGTTTCGTGCTGATCCAGACCAGCCATGCTGGCAATGTGGGCGCCGCGGCCCGTGCCGTCAAGGTCATGGGCTTCGACGAACTGGTGCTGGTGGCGCCGCGCTGGGCCAATGTGCTGCGGCGCGAGGAAACCATCCAGCGCGCCAGCGGGGCGCTGGACGTGCTGGAAAACGCCCGCATTGTGGAGACCCTGGACGAGGCTCTCGACGGCATGACCCACCTGTGCGCCACCGCCATGACCCCGCGCGACTTCGGTCCCCCCACCCGCGCGCCGCGCGAGCACTTCGCGCAGCTGGTGCAGACGGCCACGCCCGAGACCGGCACCCAGGGGGTGGCCTTTCTCTTCGGTTCCGAACGCTTCGGCATGCGCAACGAGGACGTCTACCGCTGCCACGTGGCCCTGAGCATCCCGACCAACCCGAAATTCGGCTCGCTGAACCTGGCTTCGGCCCTGCAGGTCATCGCCTACGAATGGCGCCTGGCCCTCGGTGGCTTTCCCGTGCAGGAGGCCACGGCCCCGGTCCTGCGCGCCGATGCATCCCAGGTCGCCGGGATGCTGGCGCATCTGGAACAAGCCCTGGTGGCAGTGGATTTTCTCGACCCCGAGGCGCCCAAGAAACTGATGCCGCGCCTTAACAGCCTTTTCAACCGCGCGGAACTGACGCAGGAGGAAATCCATATCCTCAGAGGTGTCGCCAAAGCCATGCTGGAGACGGCCGAGCGGGCCAAGAAGTAAACTGCCTCCATGTTTTCCCGCCTCCGCTCCGACATCCAGTGCATCCTCGACCGCGACCCGGCCGCCCGCAGCGCCTGGGAGGTGCTGACCTGCTACCCCGGCCTGCACGCCATCGTGATGCACCGCTGGGGTCACTGGTGCTGGACCCACGGCCTCAAGTGGCTGGGGCGTTTTGTCTCGCATATTGGCCGCTGGCTCACGGGCATCGAGATCCACCCGGGGGCCAAGATCGGCGAGCGTGTCTTCATCGACCACGGCATGGGTGTCGTCATCGGCGAGACCGCCGAGGTGGGCGACGGCTGCACGATCTACCACGGTGTCACGCTGGGTGGCACCTCGCTCTACAAGGGCACCAAGCGCCACCCCACGCTGGGCAGGGACGTCGTGGTGAGCGCGGGCGCCAAGGTGCTGGGTGGTTTCGAGGTGGGCGACGGCGCCAAGATCGGCAGCAATGCGGTGGTGATCAAGCCCGTGCCGGCCGGTGCCACGGCCGTGGGCATCCCGGCGCGCATCATCCCGTCCAAGGCCGGCGAGAGCGCCGACGTGACCGCGCCGCAGAACAAGTTCACGGCCTACGGCATCACGCTGGATGACGATCCGCTGGGCCTGGCCATGAAGGGCCTGATCGACAACGCCGGTTCGCAGGAGCACCAGATCGCCCTGCTGTGGCAGGCCATCGAGAAGCTGTCCTCGGGTAAATCGATGTCCGACTGCGTGCCCGGTGACGCCGCACGTGAAGAGAACTTCGAAAAAGACAAGCTCAACCAGCTGGTCGGCAAATAGGCTGCGACTTCAGGCCTTGCTGCTCACGCGTGCGCCCAGCACGTTGATGACCAGCCCGCCCATCACCAGCGCCGCGGCGCCGAGTTTCCAGGCCTGCAGCGGCTCACCCAGCAACAGGGCCGAACTGCCCATGCCGAACACGGGAATCAGCAGGGCCATGGGCGTGATGGTGGCGGCCGGGTGGCGTGCCAGCAACCAGCCCCAGGCGCCGAAGCCGAACAGGGTGTTGCCCACCGCCTGCCAGACGATGGCGGCCCAGGCCGCCGGGCTGGCGCGCGGCAGCGCCTCGGTGATGGCGGCCGCGCCTTCAAAGTACAGGCTCAGCACCAGCAGCGGCGGCACCGCGAACACGCTGCTCCAGACCATGAAACCCAGCATGTCGACCTTGCCGATGCTGCGCGCGAGCACATTGCCGCAAGCCCAGCACAGGGCACCGCCCAGCGCCAGAACCAGGCCCAGCGGCGTGACGTCCGTATGGGTCTGGTGGAAGCTCTGCCAGGCGATCAGCGCAAAACCCAGGGTGGCCAGGGCCAGGCCGCCGAACTGCATGCGTGGCATGCGCTCGTGCTGCAGCCAGGCCACCAGCAGCAGGGTCATGAAGACCTGCGACTGCATCAGCAGCGAAGCCAGGCCCGGCGAGACATCGTTGCGCATGGCCAGGAAGAGCAGGCCGAACATGAATCCGATGAAAACGCCGTAGCTCACCAGATAGCGCCAGGCCACGGCCGGGCGCTTGATGAACAGCAGCCAGGGCAAGGCACTCAGTACGAAACGCAGGGTGGCCAGCAGCAGTGGTGGCAGCTCGGTCAGGCCGAACTTGATGACAACGAAATTGGTGCCCCAGACCGCGACCACGGCCAGGGCGAGCAGGATGTGCGAGAGGGGCAAGGGAAGGTGCGGCTGGTGGTTGAGCGTGAGGCGCCCCGCCCGCTGGCCTATCTGGTCCAGGCGCGCGGCTTCCTCACTTCAAGACGAATTGTGCCACCGTGGCATACAAGGGGATGCCCAGCAGGATGTTGAGCGGAAAGGTGACTCCCAGCGACATGCCGAAGTACAGCGCGGGCTGGGCTTCGGGAATGGCGTGGCGCAGCACCGCGGGCACGGCAATGTAGGAGGCGCTGGCTGCCAGCACCATCAGCAGGATGGCATCGCCCAGGGGAACAGCCATGGCCCAGGCCAGGGCCAGCCCCAGCGTGGCGTGCGCCAGCGGGGCCAGCAGGGCGTAGCCGATGAGCCAGGGTGACTGGCGGCGCAGCGGGCCGAGGTTGCGCGCGGTGAGCAGGCCCATGTCGAGCAGGAAGAAGGCCAGCATGCCCTTGAACAGATCCCCCGAGAAAGGCTGCATGGCAGCCTTGCCGCTGTCGCCCGTGAGGAGGCCGATCAACATCGCGCCCAACAGCAGTAGCTGGGCACCGTCGGTGAAGGATTCGCGCAGGATGGGCCAGATGCCGGCGGATGGCGTGGCCGGCAGCGTGGCCACGCTCCCAGGAGATACGCTCAGACCGGCGCCGGCTTGGCGCCGCAGGGTGTTGGCCAGCACGACCGCCAGCACGATGGCCGGGGATTCCATCAGTGCCATGGCGGCGGCCATGTAGCCACCGTAGCCGATCTGCTGGTTGTCCAGGAACTGCGTGGCCGTGACAAAGGTGACCGCACTCACCGATCCGTAGGTGGCGGCCAGGGCGGCGGCGTCAAACGGCGTGACCAGGCGACGCAGCAGCTGGTAGCCCAGCAGGGGAACGAGGGCAGCCAGTGCCACGGCGCAGGCGAGGCTGGTAGCTACCTCGGTCGTGAGTCCCGAGTGCGAGAGCGCAAAACCGCCTTTGAGGCCCAGCGCCATCAGGAGGTAGAGCGAGAGGAAGCGCGTGATCGGCGCGGGGATTTCGAGGTTGGACTTTACCGTCCCGGCGAACATGCCGAAGACGAAAAAGAGGATGGCGGGGTCGAGCAGGTTATTCACGTTTTTCTCCAGTCCTGCGCATCCTAGGGTTCTACTTGTACAAAGTAAAATCGATATTCAAAGACTTATCCATAGATAAAAATCTATGAACGTGACCTTTCGACAACTCCGCCTGTTTCTTGCGCTGGCCGAGACCGGCAGCGTCAGCGGCGCGGCGCGCGCCATGCACGTGACACAACCCACGGCCTCGATGCAGCTGCGCGAAATCACCGAGGCGGTGGGTTTGCCCCTGTACGAGGTGGTGGCGCGCCGCGTGCATCTCACCCAAGCCGGTGTGGAGCTGGCGCGCACGGCCCGGCGCATGGCCACTGAGTGGGAGGCCTATGGCCAGATGGTCGACGGGCTCAAAGGCCTGACACGCGGCCAGCTCAAGGTCGCGGTGGTGAGCACGGCCAAGTACTTCATTCCGCGCCTGCTGGGTCATTTTTGCGCGCAGCACCCCGAGGTCGACATCTCGCTGGAGGTGCTCAACCGCGACGGTGTGGTCGGCCGGCTGCGCGAGAACCTCGATGACCTGTACATCATGTCCCGGCCGCCGGCCGAGATGGAGCTCGAAGACCACGTCTTCCTGCCCAACCCGCTGGTGCTGATCGGCTCGCTCACGCACCCGCTGGCCCGCCAGCGCGGCCTGCAGCTGCAGGCCCTGCGCGGTATGCGCTTCATCTTGCGTGAGCAGGGCTCCGGCACCCGCCTGGCGACCGACGCACATTTCCTCAAGCAGCGTTACACGCCTGATCTCCGGCTGGAGCTCGGCAGCAACGAGGCCGTGCGCGAGGCCGTGGCCGGTGGTCTGGGGCTGGCCGTGATTTCGGTGCATGCGTTGGCCGCGAAGCCCGCGACACAGGGCGTGGCCATTCTGGATGTGCAGGGCTTCCCCATCCAGTCGCAGTGGCACATCGTCTACCCCAAAGGCAAACGACTCTCGCCGATCGCGCAGGTCTTTCGTGAACAGCTGGTGGCGCAGGCCAGGCAGTTGACCCCGCAGGTGAAGACTGCGCGTTGAAGCGGAGCGGCAGTGCCGCTCACTTCGAATGACGGATGGCCGACTTGGGGCGGAAGGCCTTGCAGACTTCGTCGTTCGTTTCCATGTAAGGCCCGCCTATCAGGTCCACGCAGTAGGGCACGGCGGCGAAGATGCCGGCCACGATGGACTTGCCCTCGGCGTCCTTCAGGCCTTCCAGCGTCTCCTGGATGGACTTGGGCTGGCCCGGCAGGTTGATGATCAGGCTCTGATCACGGACCACGGCCACCTGGCGCGAGAGGATGGCCGTGGGCACGAACTTCAGGCTGATCTGGCGCATCTGTTCGCCAAAACCCGGCATCTCCTTGTGCGCCACGGCCAGCGTGGCCTCGGGCGTCACGTCGCGTAGCGCGGGGCCGGTGCCACCCGTCGTGAGCACCAGCGAGCAGCCGGCATCGACCAGCTCGATCAGCGTGGCGCTGATGCGTGCCTGCTCGTCGGGGATCAGGCGCGGCTCGAAGGTGACGGGGTTCTTGAGCGCGCGCGTGAGCCACTCTTGCAGGGCGGGCAGGCCCTTGTCTTCATAGACACCGGTCGAGGCGCGGTCGCTGATGGAGACGATGCCGATCTTGATGGGGTCGAAGTCACTCATCTTCTTCACCATCCGCTTCAACCGAGGCAAGCAGCTCACGCACCAGCTGGAAGACCTCGCGGTAGGCGCGACCCTGGCGCGGCGCCAGGCCCTGCGATACGGCGGCCTTGTCGGCAGGGAGGGCATCCTTGCGGGCCTGACGCACCAGGGCGCGCAGCTGCTGGGTGTCGGTCTGCGGGAAGTCCTTGATCCAGGCGGCCACCGCCTCGTCGTCGGCGATCAGACGGTCGCGCCACTGTTCGGCCGTGTGCAGCAGGGCGGTTTCGCGGGCCGAGGGCATGTGCTGTTCGACCAGGGCGGCGCGGGCGGTGTCCAGTACGGCGGGGTCGAGCTGGCGCATGAGCTTGCCCACGAACTGCATCTGGCGGCGCTTGCCTTCGAAGTTGGTGATGCGCTTGGCTTCGGCCATGGCCTCCAGCAGCTTGTCCGGCAGTTCCAGCTTGGTCAGCAGGTCGGCGCGCAGGTTCAGCAGGGCCTCTCCCAGCTTTTGCAGCTCGGTGCTTTCGCGCTTGAGGTCGGTGCGGCTGACGTCGGTGTCGCCCCGCAGCTCTCGTTTGAGCTCCAGGTCGAGTTCGCTGCCTTCGGCGACGAACTGGCCTTTGACGTAATAGCCTTTTTTCGGTTTGCGGGACATGTGTGGGGTGAATTCGTTATGCCGCAATGCCTGCGTACACGGGCAAGTATCATAGCCTTGCCATGAACAAACCCGATCCCCGTGCCGAAAGCGGCTTCAGCTACAGCCGTGCCTACTTCGAAGAACTCGTGGATGCCGCGCTGGCCCACGCCAAACAACTGGGCGCCACCGACGCCGGGGCCGAGGCCTCCGAGGGCTGCGGTCTGAGCGTCTCGGTGCGCAAGGGCGAACTGGAAAACGTGGAGCGCAACCGCGACAAGTCCCTGGGCGTCACGGTCTACCTGGGCCAGCGCCGTGGCAACGCCAGCACCTCCGATTTTTCGCGCCCCGCCATCGAACAGACCGTGCAGGCGGCCTATGACATCGCGCGTTTCACGGCCGAAGACCCGGTGGCCGGTCTGCCCGATGCCGGGGACATCGCCACGCATGCCGATACGCAGCGCGAGCTGGACCTGTTCCATCCCTGGGCCATCGACAGCGCGCAGGCCGCCGAGCTGGCGCGCCAGACCGAGGACGCCGCCTTCGCCACCGACAAGCGCATCACCAACAGCGAAGGCGCCGCGGTATCGGCGCAGCAGTCGCATTTCTTCAGCGCCCACACCCGTGGTTTCCGCGGCGGTTACGCCAGCTCGCGCCATTCTGTCTCGGTCTCGCCCATCGCCGGCAAGGGCGCAGGCATGCAGCGCGACTACTGGTACAGCTCGCACCGCCACCCCGAGGATCTGGCCCTGCCCGAGGCCATCGGCCGTTACGCGGCCGAGCGGGCGCTGAGCCGCCTGAAGGCGCGCAAGATCGCCACCACCGAGGTGCCGGTGTTGTTCGAGTCTCCCCTGGCCGCCGGCCTGCTGGGCGCGCTGGTGCAGGCCCTGAGTGGCGGGGCGCTCTACCGCAAGAGCTCTTTCCTGCTGGACTCGCTGGGCAAGGCCGTGCTGCCCGGCCACATCGACATCCTGGAAGACCCCTTCCTGCTGCGCGGCAAGGGCAGTTCCCCCTTCGACGAGGAGGGTGTTAAGGTCCAGGCGCGCTCGGTCATCGAGGCCGGCCGGGTGCAGGGTTATTTCCTGAGCAGTTATTCGGCGCGCAAACTGGGCATGAAAACCACGGGCAATGCCGGCGGCTCGCACAACCTGATCCTGAGCTCGCGCCTGACGAAACCGGGCGACGACCTGGACGCCATGCTGCAAAAGCTGGGTACCGGCCTCTTCGTCACCGAACTGATGGGACAAGGCGTGAACTACGTGACCGGCGACTACTCGCGCGGGGCCAGCGGCTTCTGGGTGGACAAGGGCCGCATCGCCTACCCGGTGGAGGAAATCACCATCGCGGGGAACATGAAGGACATGCTCCTGGGCATCACGGCCGTGGGCGCCGATGCCTACAACTACGGAGCCAAGACCGTGGGCTCCATCCTGGTCAACCGCATGAAGGTGGCGGGCAGCTGATCCCGCTGTGATACGCCGGCGTCATGCCGGTCCCGCTTCCAGTCGGATGCCGTGTACTGAAGCCGCTCCTGAGGCGCGGGTTGCTTCGTCCCCGCTTGCCAAAGTCGGGGGGAATCCCCAGAATGAAGACGCCTGCTGACATGAAGAGGGGCGGCCGGCGGCTGCTCTTGCATGTCGTATACGCGGGTGACCGTGCCGCCTGCGCGGTTCCGGTGATCTAAAAACACATTCAGGGGGTGATCATGAATTTTCTGAATCGTTGGAGCATCAAGGCCAGGCTGGCCCTCGGGTACGCACTGCTGACCGTGGCCGTGCTTCTTGTTTCCATCGTCGCGATCCGGGCGCTCTCGCGGTCCTACGACAGCTTTGAGAATCAGGTCAAGGTTCTGGGCCGTGTCCAGGAGCTGGGCAACAACGTGGTGGATGCCGCCAATGCGCGCGCCGTGGCGGCCCGCAATCTGGTGATTTCCGCGACGCCGGCCGATGTGGAACTGGAGAAGGGCAAGATCGCCAAGTCCCATGCCAGCATGGGTGAGCGCTTGCTGGAGCTCAAGGAAGCGCTGGCGTCTGTGCCTGGAGACACGCAGGCCCTGCGCCGTGCCTACGATGAGGTCGTCAGGGTCGAGGCGGCGTATGGACCGGTGGCGCTGGAAATCACGCGCCTGGGAGTCAACGGCGAGCGCGAAAAAGCGATTGCCAAGATCAACGTCGAATGCCGTCCTCTGCTGGCGCAACTGCTCCAGAGCCTGAATGGTTTTCTGGCCGAGAGCAAGCGCATGAGCGAAGCCAATGTCCAGGTCTCGGACCAGGACTTCCGCGCCTTGCGCGCGCAACTGGTCGGGGTGGGCGTGCTGGCCACGGCGGCCGCCATTGTCCTGGGGGTCCTGACAACCCGCTCGATCACCCGCCCGCTGGCACAGGCGAGCGAGGCTACCTCCGAATTTGCACAGGGCAACCTGACCCGTGTGCTGGATACGCAGGGACACGATGAGCTGGCGCGGGTGTTGCTGTCGCTCGAATCGATGCGACAGAACCTCGCGCGCCTGGTCTCGTCGGTGCGGCATGGCAGTGAGTCCGTGTCTACGGCCAGTTCCGAGATCGCCCAGGGCAATCAGGATCTCAGCTCGCGTACCGAAAGCCAGGCCAGCGCCTTGCAGCAGACGGCGGCTTCGATGGAGCAGCTGGGATCGACGGTCCGGCAGAACGCCGACAATGCGCGCCAGGCCAACCAGCTTGCGCAAAGCGCCAGCACGGTGGCTACCAAGGGTGGTGAAGTCGTGGCCCAGGTGGTGGACACCATGAAGGGTATCAATGATTCCAGCAAGAAGATCGCCGACATCATCAGCGTGATCGACGGCATCGCCTTCCAGACCAATATCCTGGCCCTGAACGCCGCGGTGGAAGCGGCCCGGGCCGGCGAGCAGGGCCGGGGTTTTGCCGTGGTGGCCAGCGAAGTGCGCAGTCTGGCCGGGCGCAGCGCCGATGCCGCCAAGGAGATCAAGACCCTGATCAACGACAGTGTTGAGCGGGTCGGACAGGGCACGGCCCTGGTGGATCAGGCCGGTGCCACCATGAACGAGGTGGTGGCTGCGATCCGCCGCGTGACTGACATCATGGGCGAGATCAGTGCCGCGAGTTCGGAGCAAAGCACAGGTGTTTCCCAGGTGGGCGAGGCCGTGACCAATATGGACCAGGCCACGCAGCAGAACGCGGCGCTCGTGGAGGAAATGGCAGCTGCGGCTTCGAGCCTCAAGAACCAGGCCCAGGATCTGGTCCAGTCGGTGGCGGTGTTCAGGCTGGGGCAGGGGGAAACAGCGGCCGAAATGGGGGGTATGCGCTACCTGCCGGCCTGAGCGGAGGCCGGGGCGGCCCGGCCGTTGTAAGGGCGCTGCGTTTCAGGGCGTCAGCCGGTGACAGCGGGGATGACGCAGGCTAATATGCTGCGCACCACCGAAAAGGGAGCTCATGAACTCAGGTCCATCCGGGGAATTCCCTGTCTGGCGCGCGCCTGTCGAGGAATACCCGGAGTTATTCCTGGGCCGCGCGTCGCGGTTGGGGGCTGGCTTGCGGCCCCTGCGCCTGCTGTTGCTGGGGGGCTGGCTGTGCATCACCCTGTACGCCTACACCGGGGCTGGCCTGCAGGCCCCCAGTCTCGCGGCCTATCCTGTTCTGCTGGTCTTTGCCGCCTGGCTGCTGGGCGCGGGCTACTGCGTCACCCTGTTTGTGCTGAGCTGCCTCTCGGTCTTGCTGCTGGCGGTCGGGCAGGCCACTGGCCGGATCGGCAACGCGGGATCGGTCCTGGTGACCAACGAAGCCGTGACCCTGCTGCTTGCGATGTCGCTGGCCGTGATGATGTCGCTTCGCATGGTGCGTGCCTTTCTCGGGCGGTATGCCGAATTGCGCCAGGCCCAGGGCCAGAACCAGTTGGACCTGCAGGCTGCCCGGGCCCGCGAGACCGACCTGCGCTTGCTGACGGATCACCTGCCCGGCCTGATCTTCGAGTGCGATACGCAGGGCCGCTGCGTTTTCGTCAATCACCGCCTGGCCTTGTTTTTCGGCAAACCCGCCCAGGCCCTGCTGGGCACGCCCATGGTCGAGTTGCTGGGTGGGGGCGCAGTGCGCGACTTCACGACCTACCAGTCTGCCGTGCTGCGCGGTGATGTGGTCGAGTTCAGCATGCGCAGGCTGGCGCCGGACGGCGTCTGGTGCACGGTGGAAGTCACGCTGGTGCCCCGTCAGGCGGCCGACACGGCCCGAGTCGTGGGCTGGTACGGCATGATCTACGACGTGACTCGCCGCGAGAACGTGACCCTGGAGCTGCGCGACAAGGCCACCCACGACGCGCTGACCGGCCTGCCCAACCGCCTGCTCGTGCACGAGCGCCTGGACCACGCGATCCACCATGCGGTACGGCGCAAGAAGTCGGTAGCGGTGATGTTCATCGACCTCGACAACTTCAAGCGCATCAACGACGTGATGGGGCACGCCGCGGGCGACCTGTTCCTGCGCGAGGTGGCGCGCCGGATCACGGGCGCCATACGCGGCATCGACACGGTGGGGCGGTTGGGGGGGGACGAGTTTGTCGTGCTGGCCGAAGAGGTCGATACAGCTGAAACGGCCGCCCTCATCGCCGACAAGGTGCTGGAAGCCCTGATGCAGCCGGTGACCATAGGCCAGGAGACGGTGTCTGCCGGGGGCAGCATAGGCATCGCCATGGGTCCAAAGGATGGCGACAGCAGCGATGCCCTGCTGCAGGCCGCGGATGCGGCGCTGTACGAGGCCAAAGCGGCTGGCCGCAAGTGCTACCGGCTCTTCAACGGCAGCCTGGCCGTGGCCCCGGAAACCAGCGGTTTCAGCCGGCCTGCGGCGCTCTGACCAGGCCGCCCGATCGCGGGGGCGATCTCACTCCAGCTGGATCTTGGCCTCGTTGACGACGGTCTGCCAGCGGGCGCGTTCCTGGTTGAAGAACTTGTCCTGCTCATCGGGGCTCATGGTCACGACTTCCGCGCCCTGGGCGGTCAGACGGCTGCGCACTTCGGGGCTGCGGATGACCTGGATCAGGGCGGCGTTGAGTCTGTCCACCACCGCCTTGGGTGTGCCGGTGGGTACCAGCACCCCTTGCCAGGTGCCCGATTCAAAGCCCTTCAGACCTTGTTCGGCCAGCGTGGGGATGTTGGCCACCAGGGGCATGCGTGTGGCCTTGGAGATGCCCAGCACCTTGAGCTTGCCGCTCTGCACATGGGGCAGGGTGGCCAGCATGCCGTTCATGGTGACCTGGGTCTGGCCGGCGATGGTGTCGGTCACGGCCTGCACGCCGCCCTTGTAGGGGATGAAAGCCCACTCGGCGCCGCTGGCGCGCTGCACGGACACGCCAGCGAGGTGCGGTGCGCTGCCCGTGGCTGTGACGGCGAAATTGAGTTGCGACTTCTTGGACAGGGCCACCAGCTCCTGCAGATTGTTGGCCTGCACCGAGGGATGAACCACCAGCATGTGCGGGGAATAGGCCAGCATGGTCACGCCACGCAGATCCTTGGACGGGTCGAAGGCCAGCTTGGTGTAGATCGAGGGGCTGATGGCCAGGGCGCCGGTGTCGCACAGCAGCAGGGTCAGGCCGTCGGGTTTGGATTTGGCCACCACATCAGCGCCCAGGTTGCCATTGGCACCGGCACGGTTTTCCACGATCACGGTCTGCTTGAGCAGTTCCGACAGGGGCTGGCTGATCGAGCGCGCGATGATGTCCGAGGAGCCACCAGGCGGGTAGGGCACGACGATCTTGATGGTGCCACTCTGGGCGGAGGCGCCCAGGCTCAGGGCCGCGAACAGCGCGCCGAGCCAGGTTTTGTGGAATATGGACAGCATGTGTAGCTCCTTGCTAGTTTTTCGAGAATCGGGTGCCTGGCGTCTGGCTCAGGTCACAGGGGCGGGGTTGAACAAGACGAGTGCGTTGTGCAGCTTCCATTGCTCGGCCCAGGTCTTCTTTTTGCCGCTCGCGACATCGAGCAACAGCTGGAAGAGCTCCCAGCCGGCTTGCTCGATATTGATCTCGCCGTCGGCCACACGGCCGGCATTCACGTCCATGAGGTCGTGCCAGCGGCGGGCCAGTTCGGTGCGCGTGGCCACCTTGATCACCGGGCATTCGGCCAGGCCGTAGGGCGTGCCGCGGCCGGTGGTGAAGACGTGCAGGTTCATGCCCGCGGCCAGCTGCAACGTGCCGCAGATGAAGTCGCTCGCGGGCGTGGCGGCGTAGACCAGGCCGCGTTGTTCACGCGCCAGCTTGTTGCCGGGCGAGAGCACGTGGGCGATGGGCGCGGTGCCGCTCTTGATGATGGAGCCCATGGCTTTCTCGACGATGTTCGAGAGGCCGCCGGCCTTGTTGCCCGGCGTGGTGTTGGCGGCGCGGTCCACACGGCCGCGTTCCAGGTACTGGTCGTACCAGCCCAGTTCGCGCACGATGGCCTCGGCGATCTCGGGCGTGGCGGCGCGGCTGGTGAGCTGCTCCACGGCGTCGCGCACCTCGGTGTTCTCGCTGAACATGATGGTGGCGCCGGCACGTACCAGCAGATCGGCCATGTAACCCACAGCCGGGTTGGCGGTGACGCCGCTGAAAGCGTCGCTGCCGCCGCACTGCACGCCCACCACCAGCTCGCTGGCGGGCACGGTCTCGCGGCGGCGCCGGTTGAGACGTTCCAGGTGCACCTTGGCGGTGGCGAGGATCGAGTCGATCATGCTCATGAAACCCACGTGCGCGCTGTCCTGCAGGCAGACCACGTCGAGCGCGGTTTCCTTGGCGTTGCCGCTGATCGGGATGCTGCCCGGGGGCAGCAGGCGCTCGGGCTGCAGCTTCTCGCAGCCCAGGCTGACCACCATGACCTCGCCACCGAAATTGGGGTTGAGGCTGATGTTGCGCAGCGTGCGGATCGGGATCGGTGCCTCGGGTGCATCGATGGCCACGCCGCAGCCATAGGTGTGTTCCAGGCCCACGACGCCGTCCACGTTGGGGTACAGCGGCAACAGCTCCTTGCGGATGCGTTCGACGGCCACGTCCACCACCCCGGCCACGCACTGCACCGTGGTGGTGATGGCCAGCAGATTGCGTGTGCCCACCGAGCCGTCGGCGTTGCGGTAACCCTCGAAGGTGTAGCCCTCCAGCGGCGCCAGCGGGGCCGGCTTGACCGTGGCCATGGGCAGACCCTGCAACTCGCGCGCGGCGGGCATGTCCAGCAGGCGTTCATGCACCCAGCTGCCCGCGGCAATGCCGGTTTTGGCGTAGCCGATGGGTACACCGTAGCGCAGCACGGGCGCGCCGGTCGCGATGTCGACCAGCGCGACCTTGTGCGCCTGCGGCACCTTGTCGCGCAGGGTGATGCCCTCGCCGGGCAGGGCGGTGCCGGCCGGCAGCCCGCCCTCGTTGGCGACGATGGCCACGTTGTCCGTGGCGTGCATGCGGATGATGATGGGCTGTGCGTTCATTCAGTCAAAGGGTCAGGGACGATCGACGATTTCGATCCAGTTCGGGTTCTTGCCAACGGGGAGGCGTTGGGTGGGGGTCAGGCGACCGCTGTCGCCATCGATGCGGTACAGCGTGACGGAATGCGAGACCTGACCGGCGGCGATCAGCCACTGGCCCGAGGCGTCGATCTGGAAGCCGCGGGGCTGCTGTTCGGTGGGCTGATGGCCCACCAGACTCAGCATACCGCTGCCGGCGTCGACGCGCCAGATCGCCAGTGTGTTGGAGTTGCGTTCGCTGGTGTAGAGGAAACGGCCGTCCGGTGTCAGGTGCAGGTCGGCGCCCCAGGCCTTGCCCGTGAAGCCGGCAGGCAGGGTGGACCAGTGCTGCTTGCGGCTCAGCAAGCCCTTGGTGGCGTCGACCTCGAGCAGCTCCACCGTGGCGTCGAGTTCGCCCAGCAGGTAGGCGTGGCGGCCGTTCGGGTGGAACACCAGGTGGCGCGGGCCGCTGCCCGGGCGCGCCGCCATGGCTGGCGGATCATTGGGTGTGAGCTGTCCGCTGGCGGCGTCGAAGCGCCACTGGAAGACCTGGTCGGTGCCCAGGCTGGTGATGTAGACATTGCGGTTGGCCGCATCGGGTACGGCCGCATGGGCGTTTTTGCCGTTGGCCACGATCTGCACTGCGGCGGCGGGCTTGCCGTCGACACCGATGGGCGACACGCTGGCGCGGTGGCCGCCGTAGGAGGCGGCGAACAACCAGCGCCCACTGCGGTCGGTGGCGATGTTGGCCATGCTGTCCGGCAGGGCCGCGTTCGCCAGGGGGCTCAGCTGACCCGTGGTGCCGTCGATGGTGAAAGCCGCGGCCGTGAAGGGCTCGGAGCGCAGGGCCACGTAGAGCTTTTTCTGGTCCGGGCTCAGCGCCATGGGCATGGCGACACCGCTGACCGGCACGGTCTGGATGGAACGCAGGGTGCCCGCGCGCTTGTCCAGTTCCAGCACGCTGATCTCGCGGCTGTCGGCGTTGGTCACATAGGCCGTGGCGGTGGTGGAGGTGGCGCAGCCTTGCAGCATCAGGCACGCCGCCGCAGCGGCCCCCCAGAGGAGTTGGCGGATGGACATGGAACAGGTCTCCTTGTGGTCATCGTTATCGTCGTTTCAGAAAATTCGGCAAACTTGGCTGGCGGTTCTTGAAGGGGCTTGACGCCTGGATGTCAGCGTCGGTCAGTCGGCAGTGATGCCTGCTGCCTTGATCACCTTGGCCCACTTGGCGACTTCCGCCTTCTGGTAGTCGCCGAGCTCGGCGGGCGTCATGCTGGAGGGCACCATGCCGAAGGACTTGAGGCGCGCCTGGACGTCGGGTGTGGCGACGATCTTCATGATCTCCGTGTGCAGGCGGTCCACGACGGGCTTGGGCGTGCCTGCCGGCGCGAACACGGCCTGCCAGGAACCCATGTCGAAGCCCTTCTGGCCGGCTTCGGCGATGGTGGGCACGTCGGGCAGCGACTCCAGGCGCTTGGAACTGCTCACGGCGATGGGGCGCAGCTTGCCGGACTGGATGTGAGGGCCGACGATCAGCACGGTGTCAAACATCATGTCCACCTGGCCGCCGATCACGTCCTGCACCGCCGGGCCGCTGCCCTTGTAGGGTACGTGCGTGAATTTCACGCCGGATTGGTAGGCCAGCAACTCCAGTGCCATGTGCGGCGAGGTGCCGGTGCCCGGCGAGGCCGAGGACAGGCCACCTGTCTTGGCCTTGCTGGCGGCCAGCACGTCGTTCAGTGTCTTGTAGGGACTGGAGGCGGGGACCACCAGGACCAGCGGGCCGGAGCCCAGCATGGCCACGGGCGTGAAGGATTTGACGGGGTCGTAGTCGATCTTGGCGTACAGGCTCACATTGATGGAGTGGGAGCTGATGGTGCCGCCCAGGATGGTGTAGCCGTCGGCGGGCGCGCGCGCGGCGATGGCCGAGCCCACGCTGCCACCAGCGCCGCCCTTGTTGTCGATGACCACCGGTGTGCCCAGCGCCGCACCCAGGGGCTGGGCGATCAGGCGGGCCAGGGTGTCGGTGTTGCCGCCGGGCGCAAAGGGCACCACATAGGTGATGGCCTTGCCCGTGGGCCAGCTGCCTTGCGCCATGGCGGGCAGGGAGGTGAGCAGAGCGCCACCCAGCAGCAGTGCACTGGCAGCGAAAGAGTGACGGATCAGCGTACGGCGTTGCATGGAAGTCTCCTGGGTTGACACGGATGGTTCAGAAGCGGGGCTGGATGCCTGAGAAGCCGGGGTCGTATTTCTGCATCTGCGCCAGGTCGTTGCGGTTGCGGATGCCGCAGCGCAGGTAGTTGTCGTGCAGGCGGGCCAGGGCCTCGCGGTCCAGCGTCACGCCCAGGCCGGGGCCGGTGGGCACGCGCAGGCTGCCGTTCTCGAACTTCAGGCGCCCGCCGGTGACGATTTCCTCGTCTTGCCAGGGGTAGTGCGTGTCGCAGGCATAGGTCAGCAGCGGTACGCTGGCGCAGAGGTGGGTCATGGCGACCAGGCTGATGCCCAGATGCGAGTTGCTGTGCATGGACAGACCAAGGTCGAAGGTGCGGCAGAGCATGGAGAGCTGCTGCGTGGCGCGCAGGCCACCCCAGTAGTGGTGGTCACTGAGGACGATCTTGACGGGGCAGCCCATCTCGACGTTGCGACGGAATTCGGCGAAGTCGGTCACGACCATGTTGGTGGCCAGGGGCACTTCGCATGCACGCGCGACGGCCGCCATGCCGTCCAGGCCCGGGGCCGGGTCTTCGTAATACTCGAGCACGCCGCGCAGCTGTTGCACGATCTTGAGGCTGGTCGCCACGGTCCAGTTGCCATTGGGGTCGATGCGCAGCGGCGTGCCGGGAAAGGCTTTGGCCAGCGCGAGGACACCTGCGGCCTCCTGTTCGGGCGGCAGTGTGCCGGCCTTGAGCTTGATGCTCTGGAAACCGTATTGGTCGATCATGCGACGCGCCTGCGCGACGAGCTGTTCCGGTGTGAGTGCTTCGCCCCAAGGATCCGGGGGGTAGGGCTTTTCGATGTGCCCGGCGTACTTGTAGAACAGATAGGCCGAGTAGGGCACGCGGTCACGCGCCGCGCCACCCAGCAGATCAACCACGGGTGCGTTGCTCAGCTGGCCCTGCAGATCCATCATCGCCACTTCAAAGGCGCTGATGACCTTGGCCACGGTCTTGGAGACGTGTGTGCCCGGTGCCAGCGAAACCTGCTGGCCCAGGAACTCCGACTTGGTCAATGCGGGCGGCGTGACCAGCGCGCGCACGCGGCTTTCCATCTCGTTGAGCGCCCAGGGCGACAGGCCCTGCAGCGCCTGGGTCGCCGTGGCCAGCGACTCCAGCATGGGCAGGTCGCCGTAGCTTTCGTTGATGCCGACCAAGCCCGAGGCCGTCTCGATCTCGATGATGGAGCGCAGCGCCCAGGGCTCGTGAATGCCCGCCGCGTTGAGCAGCGGCGGGTCGCGGAAGGCGATGGGCGTGATGCGGACGTGCCGGATGGCGTGCGAGGTGGTCATGACGCGTGTGGAGCCTGGAGGGCGTGGATCACTTCGCCAGCATGCCCGGCAGCCAGAGAGAGAACGCCGGCACATAGGTGACCAGCAGCAGGCACACACCCAGGGCACCGTAGAACGGCGCGATGGAGCGCATGACCTGCCCGACCGATATCTCTCCGATCGCGCAGCCCACGAACTGGACGGAGCCGACCGGTGGCGTGTTCAGGCCCAGTGCGCAGTTGATCAGCATCACGATGCCGAACTGCAGCGGATCCATGCCGAACTGCATGGCAATGGGCATGAAGATGGGCGTGCAGATCAGGATGGTGGCCGCCATGTCCAGGAAGGTGCCGAGCAGGAAAAGCAGCACGTTGATCATCAGGAAGATGACCCAGGGATCGCTGCTCACGCTCTTCATCAGGTCGCCGGTCTTCTGCGGCACTTCGTACAGCGCCATGAAATAACCGAAGGCGGCCGAGATGCCGATCAGCAGCAATACCACGCCCGTGGTCTTGCAGGCTTTGGCGCAGGCCTTCAGGAAGTTCTTCCAGCTCAGCGAGCGGTAGACCAGGGTGGTGATCAGCAGGGCCCAGGCCACGGCGATCGAGGCCGACTCGGTCGCGGTGAAAACCCCTGAGAGGATGCCCCCCAGGATGATGACCACCACCAGCAGGCCCGGCATCGCCGCGGCGAAGGCCAACCCCACCTCACGCCAGCCTGGGAAAGCGCCGTGCGTGGGGTAGCCGCGCCGCACGGCCACCCAGTAGGCGGCGGCCAGGTTGCACAGCGTCAAAAGGATGGCCGGAATCAGGCCGGCCAGGATGAGCCCGACCACGCTGATCGAGGCGATGCCCGAGGTGGCCAGCGTGAAGATGATCAGGTTGTGCGAGGTCGGCATGATGGCGCCGACCAGGGCTGCGTGGGTGGTGACATTGACCGCATAGTCGGCGTCATACCCTTCCTTTTTCATCAGCGGAATCATCACCGAGCCCATGGCCGAGACGTCGGCCAGGGGCGAACCGGCGACGCCGCCGAACAGCGTGCAACCGACCACATTGCTCATGCCCAGGCCGCCGCGCACATGGCCCACCAGGCTGTTGGCGAAACGCACGATGCGTTCGGCGATACCGCCGTAGAGCATGAGCTCGCCGGCAAAGACGAAGAAGGGGATGGCCAGGAAGCTGAAGACCTGCATGCCGCCGACCATCTTCTGGAAGACGACGGCCACGGGCAGGCCGGCCGCGATGATGGTGGCGACGGAGGACAGGCCGATGGCAAAGGCCACAGGAACGCCCAGCAGCAGCAGGACGGTGAAACTCAGGGCGAGAACGGTCAGTTCCATGCGGGCACCACTTCCTTGCCTTGCAGCAACGCTACGATGTGTTCAATTGAAAACAGGACGATCAGGGCGCCGGCGATGACCAGCGGCACGTAGTCGATCCCGTCGGGTACAGGGAGCATGGGTTTCTTCTCGGTCCACTTGGCGGAGGCCCACAGCCAGCCGCCCTTCACCATGAGAGCGCCGAACAGGCCCACCAGGGCGTGGATCAGCAACTCGATGCCGTGCTGCCACTTCGGTGGCAGCAGCTGCACCATCGATTCCAGGCCGATGTGGCCGGCATCGCGCACGCCGACCGCCAGGCCGAAGGCCGTGACAAAGAGAACGAGCAACATGGCCAGGGCCTCGGCCCAGGTCGGTGTGTCATTGAAAACATAACGGCCGATCACCTGCCATTGCACGCACAGGATCACAGCGAGCAGGCCGATGACGGCCAGGCCCAGGCTCAGGCGCGAGAGCCAGACGCAAAGACGCGTATACATAATTTGAACTGGAGAGGGGGTTTTCGAGGGCCGCCGCGGATCCGGCTTTGCCGGTCCTCCGCTGGCGGCGCCCCCTTGAGGGGGAGGCGCCGCAGACGCTTCAGGGGTGTGCTTACTTCGTGTCCTGCACGGCCTTGACCAGACGCTTCATCTCGGGCGTGGTCATGAACTTGTCGTACACCGGGCCCATCACGGCCTGGAAGGACGCCTTGTCGACTTCGATGATCTGCGCGCCCTGGGCCTTCACGTTGGCCAGAGACTTGGTCTCCTGCTCGTCCCACTTCTGACGCTGCACGGCCACCGATTCCTTGGCGGCAGAGCGGATCATGTCCTGGTCGGCCTTGGACAGCTTGTCCCAGACCAGCTTGGACATCAGCAGCATTTCAGGGGCCATCGAGTGCTCGGTCTTGGAATAGATCTTGACGGCCTCGGCGTGCTTGGCGGTGTCGAAGGACGGGATGTTGTTTTCCGCGGCATCGATCAGGCCGGTCTTCAGGCCGGTGTAGACCTCACCGTAGGGCATGGGCGTGGCGTTGGCACCCATGGCGCCGACCAGGGCGACCCACAGGTCGGACTGCTGCACGCGGATCTTCAGGCCCTTGGCGTCGGCCACGGTCTTGATCGGCTTCTTGGCGTAGATCGAACGGGCGCCGCTGTCATAGAAGGCCAAGCCGATGAAACCGGCCGATTCGCAGTTCTTGAGGATTTCCTCGCCGACCGGGCCGTCCAGCGACTTGCGCATATGGTCCACCGAGCGGAACAGGAAGGGCATGGTGGGGACCTGCGTCAGCGGGCAGATGCCGTTCATGGGGCTGATGTTCACGCGGGTCATTTCCAGCGCGCCGATCTTGACCTGGTCGATGGTTTCCTTCTCGGTGCCCAGGGCGCCCTTGTTGAAGACCTTGATCTTGTACTTGCCGCCGCTCTTCTTCTCGAGCACATCGCTCATGTACTTGACGGCCACCACGGTGGGGTAGTCGTCGGCGTTGTGGATGTCGGCAGAGCGGAACTCCACGGCCTGGGCGGCGCTGGCCAGGCCGAGCGCGGCCAGCAGGGTGATGAGGGTACGGGGATAGGCTTTCACGGATGTCTCCTTGTGGTTAGGGTAGGTTGGCTTCGGGAAAAGGTTGAGGTTCAGCTTTCGAATGGGCCCTGTTTGACGAAACCGCCGCCCTGGTAGACGACTGCCGGGTCCTTGCGGTCCAGCGCCGGCTGGCGGGCTTCGACTTCGGCGCGGAAGCGATCGGAGCTGTCCTGCGGGCGGTAGCCGATGTGGCGTGCCTGGGTGTTGTCATACCAGGCGGTGGCGTTGTCGCTGATGCCGTAGATGACGCTGTGGCCGACCACGGGGGCGGTCAGCGCGGACATGACCAGGCGCTCCAGGTCGTCGTAGCTCATCCAGCTGGCGAGCATGCGGCGGTCCCGGGGAGCAGGGAAGGAGGACCCGATGCGCAGCGAGACGGTTTCGATGCCGTAACGGTCCCAGTAGAACTGGGCCAGGTTCTCGCCGAAGGCCTTGGACAGGCCGTAATAACCGTCGGGACGCATGCGCACATCGGTGCCGATCACCTCGTCCTGGCGGTAGAAGCCCGTCACGTGGTTGGAACTGGCGAAGATGATGCGCTTGGCGCCATGCCGACGCGCGCCTTCGTAGATGTGGTAGGTGCCGAGGATGTTGGCCGGCAGGATGTCTTCAAACGAATGCTCGGTCGAGACGCCGCCCAGGTGCACCACCGCATCGACGCCCTTGAGCAGGGCGTCCACGGCGGCCTTGTCCTCCAGGGCTGCGGGCATGACTTCCTCGCCAGGGGCAGCCTGGCCCAGGTCGGCGATGTCCGACAGGCGCAGCACATCGCAGTAGGCCTTGAGGCGGGTGCGCAGTTCCTTGCCCAGGCCGCCGGCAGCGCCGGTCAGCAGGAGTCGGGCAAAACGTAGGGGGGTGGCGTGAGCGGTCGGCATGAAAATGTGGGTCAGGTGCTGAAGTGGATCGGCTAAAGTGTTGTTATATGACTTGCTTTTTGTCATCAGTTGTCATACAACTATCTTCCTGATGCCAGCCAGTCTTGTCAATCTCAAAATTACTGGGGTAAACCCTGATGAGCTCTAGTCTCCCGCCCGTCCAGCGCCGCCGGCCCCGCACCCTTGCGCTGGAACTCGTCGACTCCCTGGGGGACCGCATTCGCGACGGCCGTATCGTCCCTGGCAACAAGCTGCCGACCGAGGCCGAGATCATGGAGGAGTTCGGCGTCAGCCGCACTGTCGTGCGCGAGGCGATCTCCAAGCTCCAGGCCTCGGGGCTGGTGGAGACGCGACACGGTATCGGCACCTTTGTCGTGGGCCTGGGGGACGGTGCGGCCTTCCGCATCGCGCCCGAGCAGATTGCCACCCTGCACGACGTGATCGCCGTGCTGGAGCTGCGCATCGGTCTGGAGACCGAGGCAGCGGCTCTGGCGGCGGCGCGGCGCACGGCGCGCAATCTCTCGGAGATGCGCACGGCGCTCGATGGTTTCGCCGCGGCCCTGGCCGAGGGGCGCGATGCCGTGGGCCCCGATTTCCAGTTCCACCAGGAGATTGCGCGCGCCACGCAGAACCCGCATTTCGCCGAGCTGATGAGCACGCTGGGTTCCATGATCATCCCGCGCGCGCGCCTGACCGCTTCCGGGGCCGCCAACGAGGCCCAGCGCAGCTATCTGCTGCGGGCCAACGCCGAGCACGAGAACATCTACGACGCCATTGCCAACCAGGACCCGGACGCAGCCCGCGCGGCCATGCGCACGCACCTGGCCAACAGCCGCGAGCGTCGCCGCCGTGCCGCCGTCCTGTCGACGGACCTGACCGACAACAAATAGCTTTTGCCGGGCTGGAGCGGATCTCCGGCGGGTCTGGAAGTGGCGTGGAGAGGGGTTTGACAATCCCGGTCTATGTTGTATGATGACTGACAACAAAAGATCTGACTTGTCTTTTTGGCCCTGAATTTTTCGGAGACACATCCATGCAACCCCAAGAACTCAAATCCATCATGTCCAGCGGTCTGCTGTCGTTCCCGCTGACCGACTTTGATGCGCAGGAAAACTTCAACCCCAAGGGCTACGCAGCCCGCCTGGAATGGCTGGCCCCCTATGGCGCCAGTGCCCTGTTCGCCGCCGGCGGCACGGGGGAGTTCTTCTCGCTGACGGGTGACGAATACACCCGCATCATCAAGACCGCCGTGGACACCTGTCGCGGCAAGGTGCCGATCATCGCTGGCGCAGGCGGCCCCACGCGTTTTGCCATCCAGTGCGCCCAGGAAGCCGAGCGCGCCGGCGCCCACGGCATCCTGCTGCTGCCGCACTACCTGACCGAAGCCGGCCAGGAAGGCCTGATTGCCCATGTGGAGCAGGTCTGCAAGAGCGTGAAGTTCGGTGTCATCGTCTACAACCGCAACGTCTGCCGCCTCACCCCCGACTCCCTGGCCATCCTGGCCGAGCGCTGCCCCAACCTGATCGGCTTCAAGGACGGCATCGGCGACATCGAGCTCATGTCCTCCGTCTACATGAAGATGGGCGACCGCTTTGCCTATCTGGGCGGCCTGCCCACGGCCGAGGTCTACGCCGCGGCCTACAAGGCCCTGGGCACGCCCGTGTACTCCTCGGCGGTGTTCAACTTCATCCCCAAGACCGCGATGGATTTCTACCACGCGGTGGCCAAGGACGACATGGCCACGCAGCACCGCCTGCTGCGCGATTTCTTCATGCCCTACCTGCAGATCCGCAACAAGGGTCATGGGTATGCTGTGAGCATCGTGAAGGCCGGCGCCAAGATCGTCGGCCACGATGCCGGCCCTGTGCGCGCGCCGCTGACCGACCTCAAGCCCGCCGAGATGGAAGAGCTGGCCGCCTTGATCAAGAAGCTGGGCCCGCAGTAAGCTGCCACTGCTCCGCAGAGAGCAGCCCTTGCCTATCACCACGAAGGAGACAACCATGAAGAAATTTCTGACGTCGCTGACCCTCGCGGCCGCGGCCTGCAGCGCCTGGGCCTGGCCCGACAAGCCCGTGACCCTGCTCGTGCCCTTCCCGCCGGGCGGCTCCACCGACCTCATCGCCCGCGTGCTGGCGCCCAAGCTGCAGGAAAAGCTTGGTGGCACCTTTGTGGTGGACAACAAGGCCGGCGCCACCGGCTCCATCGGTGCCGGCCAGGTGGCCCGCTCCGCGCCGGACGGCCACACCCTGCTGGTGGCCTCGCTCGGTCCCTATGTGATCACGCCGCACCTGATCAAGGTGCCCTATGACGCGCTCAAGGACTTCGACTACATCACGGTCGCCGTGCAGGCACCCAATGTGCTCGTGGTGCCGGCGGCTTCGGCGCACAACAGCCTGGCCGACGTGCTGACCTGGCTGCGCGGCAACCCGGACAAGATGACCTTTGCCTCCTCGGGCAATGGCAGCAGCGATCACCTCACGGCCGAACTCTTCTGGCAGCAGACCAAGACGACCGGCATCCACGTGCCCTACAAGGGCGGCGGCCCGGTGATGAACGACCTGCTGGGCAACCAGGTGGATGCTTCCTTCATGAACATCAACACCGCCATGCCGCAAATCAAGGCCGGCAAGCTCAAGGCCCTGGCCATCACCAGCGCCCAGCGCTCGCCCCTGCTGCCCAGCGTGCCCACGCTGGAAGAGTCGGGCATCAAGGACGCCAACGTCTACTCCTGGCAGGCCATCGCCGCGCCCAGGGGGCTGCCGGCCGACATCAGGGCCAAGTTGCATGCCGCCATCGTGGCCGGCCTGAACGACCCGGCCGTCAAGCCCAAGCTGCTGGACCTGGGCTTCGAGATCGTGGCGAACACGCCGGCGCAGTTCACGGCCTACCAGGCTGCGGAGTTCTCGCGCTGGAAGAAGCTGATCGAGAGCCGCAAGATCTCGGCCGACTGATCCCGGCCTGGCGCCTGCCCCGAAACCAGACTTTCAGGGCGGGTTTCTTCTCTCCGCTTTCTTTTCCTTCACATGCCCAACGCTTCGACTCCCCTGGTCACCGAGCTGCGCGTCATTCCCGTCGCCGGCCGTGACGGCATGCTGCTCAACCTCAGCGGCGCCCACGCGCCTTTTTTCACGCGCAACCTGCTGATCCTGAAGGACAGCGCTGGCCGCACCGGTGTGGGTGAGGTGCCGGGCGGCGAGAAGATTCGCCAGACCCTCGAAGACGCGCGTGCGCTCGTCGTGGGCCAGCCCATCGGCGCGCACCAGCGTGTGCTGCAGCAGGTGCAGAAGCAGTTCGCCGACCGCGATGTCGGTGGCCGCGGCCTGCAGACCTTCGATCTGCGCACCACCATCCACGCCGTGACGGCCGTCGAATCGGCCCTGCTGGACCTGCTGGGCCAGCACCTGGACGTGCCCGTGGCGGCCCTGCTCGGCGAAGGTCAGCAGCGTGACGCGGTGGAGATGCTCGGTTACCTTTTCTTCGTCGGTGACCGCAAGAAGACCGATCTGCCCTATGCCAGCGAACCTGGCGCCGACAACGCCTGGTTCCGTCTGCGCCACGAAGAGGCCATGACACCACAGGCCGTGGTGCGCCTGGCCGAGGCGGCCCGCGAAAAGTACGGCTTCAATGACTTCAAGCTCAAGGGCGGTGTGATGCGCGGCGACGAAGAGGTCGACGCCGTGATTGCGCTGCACGAGCGCTTCCCGCAGGCGCGCGTGACGCTGGACCCCAACGGCGGCTGGCTGCTCAAGGACGCGATCCGCCTGGGCCAGCGCATGCGCGGTGTGGTGGCCTACGCGGAAGACCCCTGCGGCGCCGAAGACGGCTTTTCAGGTCGTGAGGTCATGGCCGAATTCCGCCGAGCCACCGGCCTGCCCACCGCGACCAATATGGTGGCCACCGACTGGCGTCAGCTCAGCCATGCCCTGTCTTTGCAAAGCGTGGACATCCCGCTGGCCGACCCGCACTTCTGGACCATGGCCGGTTCGGTCCGTGTGGCGCAGACTTGCCGCGACTGGGGCCTGACCTGGGGCTCGCACTCCAACAACCACTTCGACGTCTCGCTGGCCATGTTCACCCACGTGGGCGCGGCCGCGCCCGGCAAGGTCACGGCCATCGACACGCACTGGATCTGGCAGGACGGCCAGCGCCTCACCAAAGAGCCGCTGCAGATCGTGGGCGGCCACGTGCAGGTGCCCAAAAAACCGGGCCTGGGCGTGGAGCTCGACATGGTCGAGGTCGAGAAAGCGCATCAACTCTATATGCAGCATGGCCTGGGCGCGCGCGACGACGCCACCGCCATGCAGTACCTGATCCCCGGCTGGAAATTCGACAACAAACGGCCCTGCATGGTCCGCTGAAAGAGAGTAATCATGTTCAAGAATCTGATCAATGGCGAATGGGTCGAAGGCGCCCGCGTCTCGAAAAACATCAACCCCTCCGACACGCGTGACGTGGTCGGTGAGTACGCCCAGGCCGACGCAGCCCAGGCGCGCGATGCCGTCGGTGCGGCCCGCGCTGCCTTTGGCGGCTGGTCGCTGAGTACACCCCAGCAGCGCTTCGACATCCTCGACGCTGCCGGCACCGAGATCCTGGCGCGTCGCAACGAGCTGGGCGACCTGCTCGCGCGCGAAGAAGGCAAGACCCTGCCCGAAGCCATCGGTGAAGTGGCCCGTGCCGGCAACATCTTCAAATTCTTCGCAGGCGAAGCCCTACGCGTTGGCGGTGAGGTGGTGCCCTCGGTGCGCCCGGGCGTGGGCGTGGAAGTCACGCGCGAAGCCCTGGGTGTGGTGGGCCTGATCACCCCCTGGAATTTCCCCATCGCCATTCCCGCCTGGAAGCTAGCGCCGGCCCTGGCTTTCGGCAACACCGTGGTCATGAAACCGGCCGAGCTGGTACCCGGCTCGGCCTGGGCCCTGGCCGACATCCTGCAGCGCGCCGGCCTGCCCAAGGGCGTGTTCAACCTGGTCATGGGCCGAGGCTCCGAAGTGGGCGCCGTGTTCCTGGAAGACAAGCGCGTGGACGCCATCAGCTTCACGGGTTCGGTGGGTACCGGCCAGAAGGTGGCCGCGGCCTGCGTGGCCCGCATGGCCAAGTTCCAGCTCGAGATGGGGGGCAAGAACCCCTTCGTCGTGCTCGACGACGCGGATCTGGACGTGGCCGTGAACTGCGCTGTGCAGAGCGGCTTCTACTCCACCGGCCAGCGCTGCACGGCGTCCTCGCGTGTGATCGTGACCGAGGGTATCCACGACCGTTTCGTGGCGGCCGTGGCCGAAAAGATGAAAGCCATCAAGGTGGACGACGCGCGCAAGAAGGGCACCGACATCGGCCCCGTGGTCGACCAGTCGCAGCTGGCCCAGGACCTGGAGTACATCGCCATCGGCAAGGCCGAAGGCGCCAAGCTCGCAGCGGGTGGCCAGGTGATGGAACACAACGCCGACGGCGCGCCCGGTTTCTACCTGCAGCCCGCGCTGTTCACCGAGACCAGCGCCTCCATGCGCATCAACCGCGAAGAGATCTTCGGCCCCGTGATCAGCGTGATCCGCGCCAAGAACTACGACGAGGCCCTGGCCCTGGCCAACGACACGCCTTTCGGCCTGTCCAGCGGCATCGCCACCACCAGCCTCAAGCACGCCACGCATTTCAAGCGTCACGCCCAGGCCGGCATGGTCATGGTCAACGTGCCCACGGCGGGGGTGGACTACCACGTGCCCTTCGGCGGTCGCAAGGGCAGCAGTTACGGCCCGCGCGAACAGGGCCGTTACGCGGCCGAGTTCTACACCACGGTGAAGACGGCGTACACGCAAGCCTGAGTGCCACCCGCCAGCCAGGAGCGAAGCAGATGAAAAAAGTGATCACCGTTCTCCTCCTGGCTCTGGCTTCTGCCACCGCCCTGGCGCAGGCGGACTTTCCCAACCGGCCCGTGACCCTGGTCGTCCCCTTCCCGCCGGGTGGGGGGACCGACACGGGCGCGCGCATCGTGGCCCAGCGGCTCAGCATGCGCTGGGGGCAGCCCGTGGTCATCGAGAACAAGGGTGGCGCTGCGGGCCAGCTGGGCGCGGACTTCGTGGCCAAGGCCAAGCCCGACGGCTACACCATCCTGATGGGCAATATCGGCACCCAGGCCATCAATCCCATCCTGTACAAGAAGCTGCCCTACGACCCGGACAAGGCCTTTGCCCCGATCTCGCTGGTGGCGGAACTGCCGCTGGCCATGATGGTCAACCCCGGCGTACCGGCCAGGTCGGCCAAGGAGTTCGTCACGCTGGCCAGGAGCCAGCCGGGCCGGCTGAACTACAGCAGCTCGGGTGGCGGCGGCGCGCCCCATCTGGCCGCAGAAATGTTCAAGGAAGCCACGGGCACCTTCATCCTGCACGTACCCTACCGTGGTGGCGGGCCTGCCGTGGCGGACCTGCTGGCCGGCAATGTGCAGCTGTCCTTCATGACCGTGCTGGAAGCCATTGGGCACATCAAGGCCGGCAAGCTCAAGGCCCTGGCCGTGACCAGCAGCCAGCGTGTCAGCGCTCTGCCCGAGGTGCCCACGCTGGCGGAGAGCGCGGTACCGGGTTTCAACTCCATCAGCTGGATCGGCCTGCTGGCGCCGGCCGGCACGCCGCCCGCGGTGGTCGACAAGATCGCGGCGGACCTGCGTGAGGTCATCAACGCGCCCGAGGTGAAGTCCAGGCTGGTGGATCTGGGTGGCGTCCCGCGCAGCACCACCCCGGCTGAATTTGCCAAGATGATCGACGAGGACCGCAAGCGTTACACCGCCATCATCAAGAACCGCGGCATCACGCTGGACTGAGACATCGAACGAGGCCATGAAAATCAAATTGCTCAACGTGGGCCGCTTGCCGCCCGCACTGGAAACCCGGCTGGCGCAGACCTACGACCTGACGACCCTGGCCAAGGAACAAGACCCCGAGGCCTTCCTCACCGCGCATGCGGCCGGGTTCACGGCGCTGGCCAGTTCCGCCGCCGTGGGAGTGTCGAACGATGTGATCGACCGTCTGCCCAACCTGAAGGTCATCTCCAATTTCGGCGTCGGCCTGGACAAGATCGACGTGGACCACGCCAAGGCCCGCGGCATCGCCGTGGGCTATACACCTGACGTGCTCAACGATTGCGTGGCGGACACAGCCTTTGGCCTCTTGCTGGACATCGCGCGTGGCATGAGCGCGGCGGATCGTTATGTGCGCAAGGGGCAGTGGGTACAGGGCCCGGCCTTCCCCCTGGGGCGCAAGGTGAGTGGTGCCAAGCTGGGCATCGTCGGCCTGGGCCGCATCGGTCGCACCATCGCCCGGCGTTCCATCGGCTTCGACATGGATGTGCGCTACCACGCCCGTAAACCCGTGGCCGATGCCGAATGGGCTTACGAGTCTTCCCTGACGGAGCTGGCCCGCTGGGCCGACTACCTGGTGGTCATCACCGCCGGTGGCCCGGCCACGCGCCACCTGATCAATGAAGCCGTGCTCAACGCGCTGGGCGCCGATGGTTTCCTGATCAACGTTGCACGCGGTTCCGTGGTGGATGAACAGGCCCTGATCCGCGCCTTGCAGGACAAGCGCATCGCGGGTGCCGCGCTGGACGTGTTCGAGCACGAGCCCGAGGTCCCGCAGGCGCTGATGCAGCTGGACAACGTGGTGCTGCTGCCGCACATCGCCAGTGCCACGCGCGAAACACGCCAGGCCATGGCCGACCGTGTGTTTGACAACCTGCAGTCCTTCTTTGCCGAAGGGCGCTTGCTCTCACCGGCCTAGGACCAGCCTCAGCCCCAGGTCCGCGCCAGGGCCTGGGCAGCGTCCTGCAGGCGCGGCAACTTCTCGATCGCCTGCGCCAGCGACATGCGGGCCACCGGGGCCTGCAGGGCCACAGCGCAGCGTGCGCCCTGTCCGTCCGGGCCACGCACCGGCACGGCCACGCAGACCAGGCCTTCGACGAATTCCTCGGCATCCACCGAATAGTCTTCCTTGCGGATGCGTTTGAACTCGGCCTCCAGCGCGGCGCGCGTGGTCAAGGTGGTGGCGGTGTGGCGCTCGAGCGGCAGGCCGTCGAGCAGGGCGTTGCGCTGCGCGGCGGGCAGGTGGGCCAACAGCAGCTTGCCGCTGGCCGAGCAGTGCACGGGCACGCGCGTGCCCGGCCGCAGATTGAGCTGCAGAGGAAAGGCCGACTCGATGCGGTCCAGGTAAAGCACCTCGCTGCCCGAGAGCGCCGTGAAGTTACAGCTCTCGCCCACATCGCTCACCAGCTGGCGCAGCACGGCGTGGCGCACGCCCTGCTGGGTGCTGCCGGCCAGTGCGGCTTCGGACAGGCGCAGCAGGCGCGGCGCCAGGGCATAACGACGACCATCGGGTTCGCGCACCAGCAGTTCGCCGGCCTCCAGCTGCGCGAGCATGCGGTGTACCGTGGGCTTGGGCCAGCCACTGGCGGCCACGGCCTCGGCCAGGGTCAGCGCGCGGGCTTCCCGCACCAGAATTTCCAGCAGATCGAAGAGGCGCAGGCCGGGGGAGGGCGTCGCTTTTTCAGTCATAAATCTCTGATTTCGAGACGATTTAATAAAATATTCTGGAATATTCTCGCACCCTCTTACAGTCTAAGACAAGCCCCCGGCGGTCCCAGTCTTGTGGGGCGCACCTAAAAGAACATCGATACCAGAGATCCCATGCCCGTTGTCTCCCTGCCGTTTCGCAATGCCGTGATCACCGGTGCCTGTGGCGGCCTGGGTCAGGCCCTGGCGCGCGAACTGCTGGGGGCCGGTGCACAGGTGGCTCTGGTGGGTTTGCACCGCGGCGTGCTCGAAGCGCTGGCTGCCACAGCCCCGGGCCGCTGCGCCATCTATACGCCCGACGTGGCCGACAGCGCCGCCATGCAGGCTCTGGCGGCGGACTGGATGCAACGCGCCGGCCTGCCTGACCTGGTGATCGCCAACGCCGGCGTGGCGGGTGGTTACGAGACCGCCGAAGCCGGCGACCTGGCCGTGATGCGCCGCATGCTGGAGATCAACCTGCTGGGCCCGGCCACCACCTTCCAGCCTTTTGTCCAGGCCGCGCGCGCACAGCCGCAGGCGCGCTGCGCGCTGGTGGGTGTGGCCAGCATCGCGGGCTGGCGTGGTCTGCCGGGCAACGGGGCTTACTGTGCCAGCAAGGGTGGTCTGATCCGCTACCTGGAAAGCCTGCGTGCCGAATGCCGTGGCAGCGCGCTGAGCGTGCACACGGTCAGCCCCGGTTACCTGCGCACGGCGCTCACCGCGGGCAACCGCTTTGCCATGCCGGGCCTGATGTCGCCCGAGGATGCGGCACATGCGCTGTTGCTCGGCGTGGCGCGCGGGCGCGAGCACATCGTGCTGCCCCGACGCATTGGCTGGCTGTCGCGCCTGCTGTCCTGCCTGCCGGCAAGACTGCATGACCACCTGCTGCGCGGCCAGCCGCGCAAGCCGCGTGTAGGCGAGGCCGGCGCCACGACCATCCCGGGTTTGCATCCGCCGCCCCCGCCCTGAGCCGTCGGCCTCGCTACTGATCTGATTTCCCAGAACGACCCAGAGACAAACTGACCATGCCCGTCGCTTCCCCTGCTTCCCTTCCCACCCAACAGATGATCGCGCTCATCGGTGCCGGCCCTTCGGGTCTGGCGGGCGCACGCAACCTGCAAAAGCTCGGTATTCCCTTCCAGGGTTTCGAGGCCTACACCGACGTGGGCGGTCTGTGGAACATCCAGAACCCGCGTTCCACCGTCTATGAATCGGCCCATCTGATCTCCAGCAAGCGCACGACGGAGTTCACCGAATTCCCCATGCCCGAGGGCACGGCCGACTATCCCAGCCACCGTGAGCTCTGCCGCTATTTCAGCGACTTCGCCGACCACTTTGATCTGCGCTGCCACTTCCGCTTCGGCGTGCGCGTGCTGCAGGTCGAGCCCGTCAGCGATAGCCCCGACACGCTCTGGCGCGTCAGCGTCGACGCCGGCGGCGGGCGCATCGAAACCGCCGAGTACAAGGGTGTGGTCATCGCCAACGGCACGCTGGCCGAACCGAACATGCCGCGTTTCGAAGGAAAGTTCGATGGGGAACTGCTGCACACCTCGGCCTACAAACATGCCGAACAGTTCAAGGACAAGCGCGTGCTCATCGTGGGCGCGGGCAACTCGGGTTGCGACATCGCCGTGGACGCCGTGCACTACGCCAAGAGCGTGGACATCTCGGTGCGGCGCGGTTATTACTTCGTGCCCAAGTACGTCTTCGGCAAGCCGGCCGACACGCTGGGAGGCAAACGCCCGCTGCCGGCCTGGCTCAAGCAGAAGGTCGACAGCACCGTGCTCAAATGGTTCACGGGCGATCCCACACGTTTCGGTTTTCCCAAGCCGACGTACAAGATGTACGAGTCGCACCCCATCGTGAATTCGCTGATCCTGCATCACCTGGGTCATGGCGACATCCACGTCAAACCCGACATCGCGCGCTTCGACGGCCGCACCGTGCACTTCAAAGATGGTACCCAGCAGGACTACGACATGGTGCTGGCCGCGACCGGCTACACCTTGCACTACCCCTTCATCGCGCGCGAGCATCTCAACTGGCGGGGCATGGCGCCGCGTCTTTACTTCAACATCTTCACGCCGCGTTTCCAGCGCCTGGCGGTGCTGGGCATGATCGAGGCCAGCGGTATAGGTTGGCAAGGACGTTACGAACAGGCCGAACTGGTGGCGCGTTACTTCAAGTCGATGGATGAACACAAGCCGCAGGCCCTGGCCCTGACGGCTGCCATGGCCGGGCCCGCACCCGACATGTCGGGCGGCTACAAGTACCTCCAGCTCGAACGCATGGCCTACTACGTCCACAAGGACACCTACCGCGCCGCCGTGCGCAAGGCCTCGGCCGCATTGGCCTGATAACGGATCACAGGGAGAACCCATGCTGCCGGTTGATGAAATACGCCTGAACTTCAATCCCGCCTCGCTGGCGGTCCTCAATGTGGTGCTGGGTTTCCTGATGTTCGGCATCGCGCTGGACACGCGGGTCGAGGACTTCAAACGCGTGGCCAAGATGCCCTGGGCCATGACCGTGGGCATCGCCGCGCAGTTCATCGTGCTGCCCGCGGTCACGTTTGCGCTGACCCTGCTGCTGGGCGTGGGTCCCAGCATCGCCCTGGGCATGATTCTGGTGGCCTGCTGCCCGCCGGGCAATGTGAGCAACATCCTCACGCACCGCGCACGCGGCAACGTGGCCCTGTCGGTGTCCATGACGGCTATCTCCAACGCCATCTCCATCGTGGTCATGCCACTGAACTTCGCCTTCTGGGGCGGCATGCACCCACAGGCCTCGGGCCTGCTCAAGACCATCGCGCTGGACCCGGTCGAGATGGTGGGGCACATCGTGGCCATCATCGGTGTGCCTTTCGTGCTGGGCCTGCTATGCGCGCACCAGCTGCCGAACTTCACCCAGCGCGTGAAAAAGCCCGCGCGCATCATCAGCTTCCTGGCGCTGATCGGCTTCATCGTCGGTGCCATCGTGGGCAACTGGCGCTTTTTCCTCGACTACGTGGGCCTGGTCCTGCTGGCCGTGGCCCTGCACGATGCCCTGGCCTTTGGCACCGGTTATGTCTGCGCACGCCTGACGGGCCTGCAGGACTACGACCGCCGCGCCGTGAGCATCGAGGTGGGCATACGCAACGCCGGCCTGGGCCTGGTGCTGATCTTCAGCTTCTTCGGTGGCTTGGGCGGCATGGCCGTGGTGGCCGGCGTCTGGGGTTTCTGGGACATCATCGCCGGGCTGGCCCTGGCCAGCTGGTGGGGGCGCCGGGCGCCAGTACCGCCGCCCGAGGAGCTGCGCGCATGAGCACAGTGAAGACGGCGCGCGCGCGCCGCATCCTGGTCACGGGGGCCGACGGTTTCCTGGGGCGGGGTGTGATCGCTGCCCTGGCCTGGCGGGACAACACCGATGTGGTGGTAGCCCTGGACGTGCGTGAAGTGCCCATGACACGCCGCGAAGCCGGCGTGGTCTATCGCCAGCAGGACGTGCGCGACCCGGCCCTGCGGGCTACCCTGCGTGAGCACGCCATCGATACCGTGGTGCACCTGGCTTCCATCGTCACGCCGGGACGTGATTCGAACCGTGCTTTCGAATACGACGTGGACGTGAACGGCACGCGCAACGTGCTGCAGGCCTGCGTAGAGGAGGGGGTGCGGCACGTACTCGTGTCTTCCAGCGGTGCGGCCTACGGCTACCACGCGGACAATCCGGCCTGGCTCGCTGAGTCGCATCCCTTGCGCGGCAACGAGAGTTTTGCCTACGCCCACCACAAACGCCTGGTGGAAGAGATGCTGGCCGACTGGCGCCGGCAGCACCCGCAACTGGCCCAGACGGTCTTTCGCATCGGCACCATCCTGGGCGAGAGCGTGGACAACCAGATCACGGCGCTGTTCGAGAAGCCGCGCCTGCTGGCCGTGCGTGGCAGCGACAGCCCCTTTGTTTTCATCTGGGACGAAGATGTCACCGGCGCGCTGCTGCATGCCCTTGAAGGCGCCACGCCCGGTTGCTACAACCTGGCCGGTGACGGCGCACTGACCATCCACCAGATCGCCGCGCGCCTGGGCAAGCCCATACTCGCGCTGCCTGGCTGGCTGTTGATTGCGGCCCTGGCCATGGGCTCGCGGCTGCGGCTCACCCGCTACGGACCCGAGCAACTTGACTTCCTGCGGTACCGGCCTGTTCTGCTCAACACCGCACTCAAGGAACGCCTGGGGTATGTACCGCGCATGAGCAGTGCCAAGGCCTTCGATGTCTTCATCGCCGCGCGAGAGCGCCAGGGTCGAGCGGTGACACGGAGTGCGGCAGCGTGACGCAGGCCGCGCTGTCGACCAGGGACCTGCTGCGTGTCCTGGGCGTGGTTGTCATCTGGGGCCTGAACTTCGTGGTCATGAAGATCGGCCTGCAGTCGCTCAGCCCCATGCTGCTGGGGGCCCTGCGTTTCGTGGCGGCCTCGCTGCCCTTTCTGCTCTTTGTGCCGCGACCCACGCTGCCCTGGAAATACGTTGTCGCCTACGGCCTGGCCCAGGGCGTGGGCCAGTTCGGTTTCCTGTTCCTGGGCCTCAAGCTGGGCATGACGGCGGGCATGGCCTCGGTGGTGATACAGACCCAGGCCCTCTTCACGCTGCTCATGGCCGTGACCTTGCTGGGCGAGCGCGCACGCTTGTCGCAGTGGCTGGGCCTGTGCATCTCGCTTGCGGGCCTGTTCATGATTGCCGGCGCCCACGGCGAAGGCGCGCAGCAGATGACGCTGGCGGGTTTCATTCTCACCCTCGGCGCGGCTTTCATGTGGGCGGTCTCCAACCTGGTGGCGCGCAAGGCCGCACAGGCCGGACGCTACGAGGCTTTCCCCTTCATCGTCTGGAGCAGCCTGGTGCCCATAGTTCCCTTCTTCGCTCTGTCGTGGTGGGTGGACGGCCCGCAGCAGATGAACGCGCAGTTGCTGGCCTTCGATGGCAAGGCCCTGTTCGCTGTGCTCTACCTGGCCCTGCTGTCCACTTTGCTGGCCTACAGTCTGTGGACACGTCTGCTGCAGCGCCACCCGGCCGGCCGCATCACGCCTTTTTCCCTGCTGGTGCCCGTGGTGGGCCTGGTCGCTGCGATGGCCCTGCTGGGTGAGCAGCCCAACGCCCTGCAATGGGCCGGCACGGTGGCTGTGCTCTGCGGCATGCTGGTCAATCAGAGTGGCGGTTGGTGGACGGCGCGACGCTGAGATCCTGCCACCGAGGAGACAGGGCGGTACCGACTCGACTCCTAGAATTCCGTGAAGTCAGGAGTTCTTGTGACGACCCTCTCGCTGGACGATCTCGCCGACGCCAACCTGCTGCAAGCCCTGCGTGAGCATGCGCGCTGGCAAGAGCCCTGCATCTGCATGGAAGAGAGCGGTGTGCTGCTGATGGCCGGGGCGAATGCCTACCCGGGCGCGTTCCGCAACTGCGTGGTACGAGTCGACGCACGTGTCCCGGTGGCCGAGGTGCTGCAGAGGGCCCGGACTTTTTTCTCCGGACACGGTCGCGGCTACACCTTGCTGGCACGGGCCCGTCGTGACCCAGACTTGATCGCTGCCTTGCATGCCGCTGGCATGACACCGCTGGCCGACAGTCCCTGCATGCTGATCGACCAGGCCGTCAAGGAACCCAAGGTGCCGGCCGGCATCCGCGTCGAGTCCATGACGGAGCTGCGCCATGTGCAGGATGCGCTAGCCATCAACGCCGAGGCCTACGAAGCGCTCAAGCTGCCGGCGGCCGAGACGCGGGTGTTCTTCGGGCGTCCGCAGCAAGTGTTGTCGCCGCATGTCATCGGGTTTGTCGCTTACCGCGATGGTGTGCCGCTGTCCACGGCGCTCACGCTGCTCAGCGGCCAGGGTGCCGGGGTGTATTGGGTGGGCACAGCGGCCGCGGCGCGGCGTTCGGGCCTGGGCGAGTTGTGCACGCGGCTGGCGACCAACGCCGGTTTTGCATCGGGTGCACAAGCGGTCACACTGCAGGCCAGCCCCTACGGTGAACCGATCTACCAGCGACTCGGTTATCGCACCTACGATCGTCTGTTGCGCTTCCGCTTTTCGGCGCAGCCTTGATGCCATCCGAGGCCTTGCGCCTCATGCGCCGTATGCAGATCTGCTTTGCGGGTTTCAATCTTGCGCTCAAACTGACCAGAGGCTGACCAATTTCAGGGACGTAGACACAAGCGGTAAATACCAGCGTGTTCCCCTGCTTCTCTGCCTTGACGCTCCGATGGGAAAGCTGTGAAATTGACTCGAGTCAAATTTCTTGGCTTAGTCATGCGCAAGTTGTCGCCATAGACCAGACCGCCGGTAGATCTCAAGAGGAATAAACGATGAATTTTTTGAACAATCTCAAAATCGGGATGCGCCTGGGTCTGGCGTTCGCCATCTTGCTGCTGCTGCTCATCGTCAGCTCGGTGCTGGGTGTCTCCGGCGTGGGCAAGACCTACGACGGGCTGAAAGACATGTACGAAAACAATGTCAACCCCATGCAGTACCTGAGCACCGTGGCCATCGTGAACCAGCGCAACCGCGTGCTGTTGCTGGACATGCTTGCGGATTCCAGCCCTGAGAACATCAAGCGGCGCAGCGATGAACTGGTGGGCAATGTCGACAAGATCAACAAGAACTGGGACGCCTACATGGCCACCAGCCTGACGCAGGCCGAGAAGGACCTGGTTCCCAAATACCTGGACGCGCGCAAGCGCTATCGGGAGGAGGCGCTCGAGCCCATGCGACAAGCGATGGTGGCTGGCCAGAAAGAGGTGGGGGAGCGGATCAATCGGGACAAGGTCAAGTCCCTGGCGCCTCCGGTGGCGGAGTACCTGGAGCAGCTCATCGCCATTCAGGTCAAGCTGGCCCAGGAGACCAACACAGCGGCCGCGCAAACCAACAGCTCGACCACCACGATGATCGTGGTGGCCTCCGTGCTGGCCACGGCCCTGGGCGCCCTGCTGGCCTGGTTCATCACGCGCTCCATCACCCGGCCGGTGGCCCAGGCCGTGGCTTTCTCCGGCGAGGTCGCCAGCGGCAATCTGACGGCTTACGTGGACAGCAGCAGCAAGGACGAACTGGGCCATCTGTTGCTCACCCTGCGCTCGATGCAGGACAGCCTGATCTCCGTCGTTTCGCGTGTGCGCCAGGGCTCCGAATCCGTTTCCACGGCCAGCGCCGAGATCGCCCAGGGCAACCAGGACCTCAGCGCGCGCACCGAAAGCCAGGCCAGCGCGCTCGAAGAAACCGCCGCCTCGATGGAAGAACTCTCTTCCACCGTCAAGCAGAACGCTGACAACGCGCGTCAGGCCAACCAGCTCGCGCAGAGCGCATCCACCGTGGCGGTGCAGGGCGGCGAGGTCGTGTCCCAGGTGGTGGACACGATGAAGGGCATCAGCGACAGCTCGAAGAAGATCGCCGACATCATCAGCGTGATCGACGGCATCGCCTTCCAGACCAACATCCTGGCCTTGAACGCGGCGGTTGAAGCCGCCCGCGCGGGTGAACAGGGCCGGGGTTTTGCCGTGGTGGCTTCCGAAGTGCGTTCACTCGCAGGCCGCAGCGCCGAGGCGGCCAAGGAAATCAAGACCCTGATCACCGACAGCGTACAGCGCGTGGACCAGGGTACGGCGCTGGTCGATCAGGCGGGCAAGACCATGAACGAGGTGGTCAGCAGCATCCGCCGCGTGACCGACATCATGGGCGAGATCAGCGCGGCCAGCACCGAGCAGAGCCAGGGTGTGGCGCAGATTGGCGAGGCCGTGACCAATATGGACCAGGCCACGCAGCAAAACGCTGCGCTGGTGGAGGAGATGGCCGCAGCCGCGAGCAGTCTCAAAGGCCAGGCACAGGACCTGGTGCAGGCAGTGGCGGTGTTCAAGCTCAATGCCACGCAGGCATCCGCACCGGCTCCGGCGCGTGCGCCCGCCGTCAGCAGCGCCACCTCGGCGCCCAGGATCGGCAAGCCCCAGACTGCATCGGTTGCCGCGCCCCGGAAGGCGCCGGCCCGGCTGTCAGCTGCGCCTGCCACGCCCAAGCCGCAGCTGACCAAGGCCGGTGGTGGCGATGACTGGGAATCGTTCTGAGGGGCTGAGCCCCGACCGGCTGCTTAGCCGGCGAGCGCGGCCTTGACGGCGGCCGAGACCTGGCCCATTTCGGCCTTGCCGGCCAGGCGGGTCTTGACCGCGCCCATGACCTTGCCCATGTCGCCCGGGCCCTTGGCGCCGAGTTCGGCGACGATGACCTTGACCTCGGCCGCCACTTCTTCGGCGGTGAGACGCTGGGGCAGATAGGCTTCCAGCACCTTGATCTCGGCGCTTTCCTTGTCGGCGAGGTCCTGGCGCGCGGCCTGCACATAGGCGGCGACCGAGTCCTTGCGCTGCTTGATCAGCTTGTCGATGATGGACACGACGGCCGCGTCATCGAGCGTGATGCGTTCGTCGACTTCCTTCTGCTTCATGGCCGCCAGCAGCAGGCGCACCGTGCCTAGGCGCTCGCTGTCCTTGGCGCGCATGGCGGTCTTCATGTCTTCAGTGATCTGGTCTTTGAGGGACATCTTCTTCTCCGTAGAAAAACAAAACCCGCGCCTGGCGTCCCGGGCGCGGGTTCTTGCATGCTTTGAGGTCTGGGACCCCGGCGCCGATCAGTACAGCTTCTTGGGCAGCTGCATCGAACGGATGCGCTTGTAGTTGCGCTTGACGGCGGCAGCCTTCTTGCGCTTGCGCTCGGACGTCGGCTTTTCGTAGAACTCGCGGGCGCGCAGGTCGGTCAGCAGGCCCAGTTTCTCGATGGTGCGCTTGAAGCGGCGCAGAGCCACGTCAAACGGCTCGTTTTCTTTAACACGGATGGTCGTCATTACGTCATGGTTTCCGAAATGTGCGGACAGAGGGTGGGCAGGAGATCGGGCCTGCACGCCGTGAATCGCGAAATGCCCCGCCTGTAACTAGTATTTGGCCGGCGGGGCTATGCCAGCAAAGTCCAACATTATAACGGGTTAAGCCGCTCCGGCAACCGGCCCGCCCAGGACCCAAACCAGGGCCGCCAGCGGCGGCCTGTCCCCCGGACGGGGGGCGGACGGCCTGCACGAAGTGAGGCCGTCAGGGGGCGAAGCCTTATTGCGCCCTCTGGGCGACGGCCATGCCTGCCGCATGGCCGCTCGCCCAGCTCCATTGGAAGTTGTAACCGCCCAGCCATCCCGTGACGTCCACCACCTCCCCGATGAAGTACAGGCCCGGCTGCTTCTGGGCCTCCATCGTCTGGCTCGACAGTTCCCGGGTGTCCACCCCGCCGGCCGTGACTTCGGCCTTGGCGTAGCCCTCGGTACCGGTCGGGGTCAGCTCCCAGCGGCTGAGTTTCTCGGCCAGGGCGGCCAGGGCCTTGTCGGCGGCCTCGTTGATGGGACGGGACCACGCCGGGTCCTGCCCGGCCCAGGCCTCGGCCAGACGGCTGGGCAGCAGGGTGGCCAACTCATTCACGACGAGCTTGCGCGAACGCAGCTTCGCGTCCTGCAACAGGGGCAGCAGCTCGCGGTCCGGTGCCAGATTGATGCGGATGGGTGTTTGCGGCTTCCAGTAGCTGGAGATCTGCAGCACGCCCGGGCCCGAGAGGCCGCGGTGGGTGAACAGCAGGTCTTCGAGAAAGGCCATGCGCTCCTTCTTGCCACCGGTCTCGATCTGCACCGGCAGGGCCAGGCCGGCGAGGCCGGCATAGGGCGCCCAGGCCGCGCCGTCAAAGGTCAGGGGCACCAGGGCGGGGCGCGTATCGATGATCTTCAATCCGAACTGGCGGGCGATGCGGTAGCCGAAATCCGTGGCGCCGATCTTGGGGATGGACAGGCCGCCCGTGGCGATGACCAGCGACTTGCAGCTGACGGTGCCCTGGTCGGTGTCGAGCTCATAAGCCGCTGCACCATGACGCACCGCCTGCACGCCACAGGGTTGCCAGCGTGTCACGCCACCTTTGTCGCACTCGCGCAGCAGCAGCTGGATCACGTCATCTGCCGAACGGTCGCAGAAGAGCTGGCCCTTGTGTTTTTCGTGGAAGGCGATGCCGTCACGCTGCAGCAGGCCGATGAAGTCGGCCGGGGTGTAGCGGGAGAGCGCCGAGCGACAGAAGTTCGGGTTCTCGCTGATGAAGTGCTTGTGCGGCTGGCGCAAGTCGATGTCGCGGTTGGTGAAGTTGCAGCGTCCGCCGCCCGAGATGCGGATCTTCTCGGCCACCTTGGCCGCGTGGTCGATCAGCAGCACCTTGGCACCGCGCTGGCCGGCCACACCGGCGCAAAAAAGGCCGGCGGCGCCAGCCCCGACCACCACCACATCAAACTGTTGCATGCCCCCAAGTGTAGGGGGCGTGCCCAGGGCCTGTTCAGGCGGCGAGCTTGTTGCGATCGGCCAGTACCGCGGCCTTGCGCGTGAGGCCGTCGATCTCGCCCGTGATATCGGAGAGCACGTTGGCGACGACGGCGAATTCGCGGCCGTGCTGGCCGGCGCGTGCAGCCATGATCTGGGCGTTGAAACTGACCACCTTGGCCTCCTTGGCCACGCTCTGGATGTCGCCCACGATGCCCGCCAGTTCCTTCATCATGGCCTCGGACTTGGCCTTGGTGACTTCGTCGAAGGCGGTGGTCGCGGTGTTGAGTGCCTCCAGGATGCGGTCGGTGAAGCCGACCAGCTCGATCAGGGTCTCGGCTACGCCAGGGGCCTTGCGCTCGATCTGTTCCAGCGTGCGTCGCATGAGCTGCATGAAGCTGTCAATGACGGGGCCCACGCCACGCGGGCCGTGGTAAGTCGCGTCTATCTTCTGAGCGCTTGCGGTTTCGAGCTGCTGTGTGGTGGCCAGCAGGTGCAGCTGGCTCTCAGTGAAGATCTGCAGGCTGCGCTGCGCCATCTCGAACTTCTGCGCATCACCGCGAGCGGCCAGGATGGTCTGCAGGATGATGCGCTGCGAGAGCATGCGCTGGCGAGCGGCCAAGTTGACCAGGGACAAGCCGTTGATGTGGGCGGGCAATACGGCCGGGGTCCTGGCCGGAGTGCGGTGTGTGATGGGCGTGACAGCGGTAGAGGGCTGGTAGTTCATGTCGGGGGCCGTGGGCAGGGCAGGACCCGATGGTCCCGTTCATGTACCCCATGCAAATGCCGGGCCAGCTTGCTGCAGGTTCAAAACGCCTTGCAACACATCGCCGACGACGATGATGCAGGGGCTGCCGAGCTCTTCGCGCACCAGCGTGGCGTGCAGTTGATCCAAGGTGGTGAGCGCATGGCGTTGTGTGGGCAGCGAGGCGTGCTGCACCAGGGCCACCGGTGTGTCGCCGGGCAGGCCGCTCAGCAGGCCCTGTTCGATCTGCGACGCGCCACTCACGCCCATGTAGATCACCAGCGTGAGCCTGGCGGCCCGTGCCGTGGTCGAGATGGCGGCCCAGTCCGGGCCGCTGGCGCCGGGCTTGGCATGGCCGGTGAGGAAGATGACGCCCTGCGCGTGCTCACGGTGGGTCAGCGGCACGCCCAGACTGGTGACGGCCGCCAGGCCCGATGTGATGCCGTTGATGACGCTCACGCGGATGCCGGCTTGCTGCAGGTGCTCCACCTCTTCGCCGCCACGGCCGAAGATGAAGGGGTCTCCGCCCTTGAGGCGCACCACGTGTTCGCCTTCCATCACGGCGGTGATCATGAGCTTTTCGATGAAGGACTGTGGTGTGGACTTGCAGCCACCGCGTTTGCCTACGTACACGATGCGCGCCGTGGGTGCGGCATGCGCCACGATGGCCTCGTTCACCAGGTCGTCGACCAGCAGCACGCTGGCGCGCTGGATGGCCTTGAGTGCCTTGAGCGTGAGCAGGTCGGGATCGCCGGGGCCTGCACCCACGAGCGTGCAGGAACCGGTATGCGGGACAGGGCGGGGGTTCATGGTGAGCATGCGAGACAAATCAGGCGGCCTGTTTCAGTGGAACGACGCGGCGCACCAACCGCTGCAACTCGGGCACGCAGGAACCGCAGTTGGTGCCGCATTTCAGCGTCTGCTGCAGGGCAGTCAGGCGCGCGCTCTCGCTGCCGCTGCATCGCGCCAGCGTGCTTTCGATGGCGTTTTCACTGACATTGAAGCAGGTGCAGACCTGGCGGCTGCTCGCGGGCAATGCGGAGGGTGCCTTGCCGCCGGGCAGCAGCAGCAGGCGGCCATAACTTTGCGCCGGCAGTTCCTGCTGCAGCAGGGAGCGGATCCAGCTTTCGGCGCTGGTGTCGCCGGCCAGCAGCACGGCTTGCAGCGTGGTGCTTTCGCCTTCGCGGTGCAGCAGGGCGGCGCGGCGTTGTCCGCGTTTGCGGTCGGCATAACGCAGCGTGCCCGCGGCGTCCAGACCCAGCAGTTGTTCGATCTCGACGAGCAGCTCGTCGGGGACGGCCTCATGTCCGGCGGCGCGGAACAGCACGCCCTGGCGCTCGTGCCCGAAGGGCACGCAGCTGGCAAAGGGGAAACGCAGCATCAGGCGGCGTAGCGCCTCGCGCGTGGCCAGGGCCCGCTCGGCCGGCAGCCAGGCCATGGCCAGCAAGGTCCAGGGCAGTTCGGCCTTGAGGATCTTGACGGCGGCGTGCTTGAGCTCGGGCTGCTTGGAGCTGGGGCAGAAAGCCGAGGTGGTCAGCGCGTTGACGCCGGCCAGGGGCTGGCCCGAACTGCTCATGCCGCTGAGGTATTCCGCGCCCCAGTGCATGGCGATGAAAGCCTGGCCACTGGACAACTCCTCGCTGGCCTGCAACGGCACCACGATGGAGCCGCGTTTGCTGGTGACGTGCACAAGATCACCCTCCTTGAAACCGCGGCGTGTCATGTCGCCGGGGCTCATCTGCACCGTGGGCTCGGCCACGTGGCCGAAGAGGCGGCCCAGAGTGCCCGTGCGGCTCATGCCGTGCCACTGGTCGCGCAGGCGGCCCGTGGTGAGTGCGAAGGGAAAACGTGATTCGCGCGGCTCGGCCACGGGCTTGTAGACCGTGTTGGCAAAACGCGCACGGCCATCGTCGGTGGGGAAGATGCCGTCTTCGTAGAGGCGTTGTTTTCCGGTCGTTGCGTTTTCGGGCAGGGGCCACTGCTGGGGCGCCTGTTCGATCTGCGCGTAGCTCATGCCCGTGATGTCCAGGTCGCGTCCGCGTGTCGATTCGCGGTGTTCGTTCCAGACAGCCTCGGGGTGGTCGTAGCTGAACAGCCCGGTGCGCGGGCCGATGCCCAGCGCTTCGAGCCGGCGTGCGAAGTCCACGCCGATCTGCCAGTCGTGCCGCGCGGCGCCGGGTGCGGGCACGGCGGGACGCACGCGGGTGATGCGGCGTTCACTGTTGGTGACGGTGCCGTCCTTTTCACCCCAGGTGCTGGCTGGCAACAGCAGGTCGGCGTAGTCGCAGGTGGTGGGGGTGGCAAAAGCTTCCTGCACCACCACGAACTCGGCGCGTTCCAGCGCGCGGCGCACGGTGGTCAGGTCCGGCATGCTTTGCGCCGGGTTGGTACAGGCTATCCACAGCGCCTTGATCTCGCCGTCGGCGGCAGCCTGGAACATCTCCACCGCAGTCTTGCCAGCTTTCTCGGGCACCGTGGGGATGCCCCACAGCGCGGCCACCTCGGCGCGGTGCTGGGGGTTGGCCAGGTCGCGGTGCGCAGACAGCAGATTGGCCAGACCACCCACCTCGCGCCCGCCCATGGCATTGGGCTGTCCCGTCAGCGAGAAGGGGCCGGCACCGAGTTTGCCGATCTGGCCCGTGGCCAGGTGCAGGTTGATGAGTGCGGCGTTTTTGGCTGTGCCGCTGCTGGATTGGTTCAGTCCCTGGCAGTAGAGACTGAGCGTGGCCTTGGAGGTGGCGAACAGGCGGGCGGCCTCGTACAGCGTGTCCTTGGCGATGCCGCAGGTCTGCGCCACCATGTCGGGCGTGTAGTCGCGCACCGTGGCCTTGAGCTCTTCGAAGCCGCGTGTGCGGGTGGTGATGAAGTTGGTGTCGGTCCAGCCTTCCCACAGCATGAGGTGCAGCATGCCGTTGAAGAGGGCTACGTCGGTGCCGGGCTGGATCTGCACGAAGAGGTCGGCCGTGCCGGCGGTGTCGGTGCGACGCGGGTCCACCACCACGATCTTCAGGCCGGGGCGTTTCTTCTTGGCGTCCTCGATGCGGCGGAACAGGATGGGGTGGGCCCAGGCCGCGTTGGAGCCGGCGATGAAGAGACAATCGGCGTGGTCCACGTCCTCATAGCAGGCCGGCGGTGCATCGGCGCCCAGGGTCTGCTTGTAGCCGGCCACGGCGCTGCTCATGCACAGGCGCGAGTTGGTGTCGATGTTGTTGGTGCCGATGAGCCCCTTGGCCAGCTTGTTGAAGACGTAGTAGTCCTCGGTCAGCAACTGCCCGCTGACGTAAAAGCCCACGGCGTCGGGGCCGTGCGTGCGGATGATGTCGGCAAAGCGTGTGGCGGCCAGGTCCAGCGCGGCGTCCCAGCCCAGGGGCTGGGGCGTTTCGCCGCGTTGCAGGCGGCGCATGGGCTGCAGCAGCCGCGTCTGCGCGATCACCTCGGGCGTGGCGGTCAGGTGCAGGGTGGAACCCTTGGAGCACAAGCGGCCGAAGTTGGCCGGATGGTCCGGGTCCCCGCGCACGCCGATGATCTGCTCGCGCCGCGACTCGATGATCACCCCACAGCCCACACCACAGTAGGGACAGGTGGACTTGGTTTCCTTATGCATGCCGGATTTCTACCAAGGTGTTGCGTGCAGTCAACCGTTTCTTCAGGCGCAGGAGGCCGTCTTGCGCGTGCAGGGGCCGGCCACGGGCGGCTGGATGTCCAGCGCCAGCGTGCTGAGCTCCTGGCCGTCCAGATGCACCACGCCGTCTTCCACCTTCACGGCGAAACGGGTCGTGCTGCCTTCATCGGGGGCGCGGGCGCAACCCGTGTCCAGGCCGATGGTCCAGTTGTGCAGGGGGCAGGCCACGCTGGTGCCGAAGACGATGCCTTGCGAGAGCGGGCCGCCCTTGTGCGGGCAGCGGTCGAGCAGGGCAAAGACCTGGTCCTGGTCGTTGCGGAACACGGCCACGGCCATGCCTTCGGGGCGTGCGACGCGGCGCGAACCCAGCACGGGGATGTCATCGACGCGGCAGATGGGCTTCCATTCACTCATTTCTTACTCCTCAAGCTTTCAGACCGGCGTACAGGCCGGTGATGCGGTCCATGACACTCAGCAGGTTCTCGCTGGTCACGAACATGTCAGACAGGGCCTTGGGGCCGGCATTGTTGATTTCCCTGAGGGCCATGTCAAAGAAGATCCACTGGTTGTCGGCCAGGACCAGCTGCTCCTTGATGCCACTGGTCGCCTCGGGGGCGTTGCGCAGCACTTCCATGGCCGAGAGGAATTCGGTGCGGGCCTTGCCGATTTCGATCTGGGACTGCGCGGGTTCCACCTTGAGGGTCGCGGCATAGAAGTACTTGGCCATGCGTTGCGAGAGCATGCGCTGGCGGCCGGCCACGTTCACGAGCTTGCCCACGGGTTTGCTCGTGACGGCTTCGTACTGCACCGTGCCCTGGTGGGCCAGGGCCAGCACGCGCGCGTCGGTGTTGAGCAGGCCGCCCGCACCGTCGCGGCTGGGGTGGTTGCCCACCAGCGCGGCCTTGTACTCGCTCCAGGCGCTTTCAAGGTCCGCATAGGTCTTGCGGAGCTCGGCGTTAGGCGCATAGGACTTCAGTTCGACCAGCTGGCGGTCAAACAGGGCCATGGAACGGTCCAGGATCTGCTGGGCGGCGGTGCTCTCGGTCTTGTGCACCAGGGCCAGCCAGGCCTTGGCCATGCGCTGCGAGAGCATGCGCTGGCGGCCGGCCTTGTTGATGGCGTCGTTGACGTCCAGCACCTGGGCCTGCGCGCCGAAGGGGGCTGCGCCGGCCAGGATCAGCAGCTCGCGGCGTTTCATGCCGATACCCCTTCGACCTTGATCGGGATGAACTGGCGCGTGTCGACCTGGGCCTTGCTGGTCTCGAACCAGGGATCGGGTTCACCGTCCAGCGCGAACTGCAGACGTTCCCACAAGGCCTTGCGACCTTCGTGGTCGTCCAGGATCTTCTTCTTCACGTAGTCCAGGCCTACACGGTTCACGTAGTGCACGGTGCGCTCCAGGTACCAGCCTTCCTCGCGGTAGAGCTGCATGAAGGCGCCGGTGTACTCCAGCACTTCCTCGGCGGTCTTGAGCTTGGTGAAGAAGTGCGCCACCTCGGTCTTGATGCCGCCGTTGCCGGCGATGTGCATTTCCCAGCCCGAATCGACGCCGATGATGCCCACGTCCTTGATGCCGGCCTCGGCGCAGTTGCGCGGGCAGCCCGAGACGGCGAACTTCACCTTGTGCGGGGCGTACATGCGCCACATGGCGCGTTCCAGGTCCTTGCCCATCTGCGTGCTGTCCTGCGTGCCCATGCGGCACCATTCGCTGCCCACGCAGGTCTTCACCGTGCGCAGGGCCTTGGCGTAGGCGTGGCCGCTGGGCATGCCGATGTCGTTCCAGACAGCCTGCAGGTCTTCCTTCTTGACGCCCAGTAGGTCAATGCGCTGGCCGCCCGTGACCTTGACCGTGGGGATCTTGTACTTGTCCACCGCGTTGGCGATGCGGCGCAGCTCGTCGGCCGTGGTTTCGCCGCCCCACATGCGCGGGATCACGCTGTAGGTGCCGTCCTTCTGGATGTTGGCGTGGCTGCGTTCGTTGATGTAGCGGCTCTGCGGATCGTCCTTGGCCTCCTTGGGCCAGCTGGAGATCAGGTAGTAGTTGACGGCCGGGCGGCAAGAGGCGCAACCGTTGGGGGTCTTCCAGTTCAGGCCCTTGAAGACGTCGGCGATGGTCAGCAGCTTGCTGGCCACGATGGCCTCGCGCACCGCCTGGTGGCCGTGGTCCGTGCAGCCGCACATGGCCTTGGTCTTGGGCGTGGCCGAGTAGTCACCACCGGCCGTGAACATGAGAATCTGTTCCACCAGACCGGTGCAGGAACCGCAGCTCGCGCTGGCCTTGGTGTGCTTGCGCACTTCTTCCAGGGTGAACAGGCCTTTTTCCTTGATGGCCTTGCAGATGGTGCCCTTGTTCACACCGTTGCAACCGCAGACCTCGTCGGTGTCAGCCATGGCGGCAGCCTTGCTGTGGCCTTCGTGGCCGGCGTCGCCGATATTGGATTCGCCGAACATCAGCTTGTCGCGGATGTCGCCCACGCTGCGGCCGTCGCGCAGCAGCTTGAAGTACCAGGAACCGTCGACCGTGTCGCCGTAGAGGCAGGCGCCCACCAGCTTGTCGTCCTTGAGCACCAGCTTCTTGTAGACGCCGCCGGAGGGGTCGCTCATCACGATCTCTTCGGTACCCTCGCCGCCCATGAAGTCGCCGGCGGAGAACAGGTCGATGCCTGTGACCTTGAGTTTGGTCGAGGTCAGCGAACCGGTGTAACGACCGATACCAAACTGCGCCAGGTGGTTGGCCAGCACCTTGCCCTGCTCGAACAGGGGGGCCACCAGGCCGTAGGCGATGCCGCGGTGCGCGGCGCACTCGCCCACCGAGTAGATACGCGCGTCGGTGGTGGTCTGCATGGTGTCGCTGACCACGATGCCGCGGTTCACGTGCAGTTTCATCTTCTCGGCCAGCGCCGTGTTGGGACGGATGCCCACGGCCATCACGACCAGGTCGGCCGGCACTTCGCTGCCGTCCTTGAACTTCACGCTCTTGACGCGGCCGTCGGCCCCGCCGACGAGCTCCTGCGTCTGCGCGCCGATCAGGAACTGCATGCCGCGGTCTTCCAGCGACTTTTGCAGCATCTTGCCGGCCACGTCGTCGAGCTGGCGTTCCATCAGCCAGGGCATCACGTGCACCACGCTGACCATCATGCCGCGTTTCATCAGTCCGTTGGCCGCTTCCAGGCCCAGCAGGCCGCCGCCGATGACCACAGCATGCTTGTATTTGGCGGCGGCTTCGATCATGGCCTCGGTGTCGGCGATGTCGCGGTAGGCCAGCACGCCTTTGAGGTCCTTGCCCGGCACGGGCAGGATGAAAGGGTTGGAGCCCGTGGCCAGGATCAGGCGGTCGTAGTCGGCGCTGATCGTTTCGCCCTGGGCGTTGCTGGCGTGCACGGTGCGCTTGACGCGGTCCACATCGGTCACGTTCCAGCCTGCATGCAGGGTGATGCCGTTGTCCTTGTACCAGGCCCAGTCGTTGAGGACGATGTCTTCCAGCTGTTGTTCGCCGGCCAGTACCGGCGAGAGCAGGATGCGGTTGTAGTTGGGGTGGGGTTCGGCGCCAAAGACCGTGATCTCATAGAGATCGGGCGCAATCTTCAGCAGCTCTTCGAGCGAGCGCACGCCGGCCATGCCGTTGCCGATCATCACCAGTTTGAGTTTCTTCATGACAAACTCCATCCATCCAAATCAAGCGAGCCAACAAAAAAGGCGTCCTCACGATGCTCCCGGTCGGGGATATGCATGTGGGGACGCCTTCGTCCGGGTTTCATCCGCTGCGCCGTTGCACCGGATGAGTGAATAGGGGCCAGCTTCGGCCGCTTACGCGAGAACTCATGCAAGTGTCGTGCCAGATTTGTGCGAAGCAGCAAAGATGGGCGAGGAGGGCTGGCCAGCCCGCAAAATGCACCAATACAGGCATCAATCTTGCGGAACACCCATCCATATGAGTTTTGAAATGGACATCGGCTACACCTCGCTTGCGGGTGCCAAGGCCGTCAACGAGGACTTCGCCGGCGCCATGCTGCCCGAGGAAGGGCGCGAGGACATGGGGGTGATTGCCGCCATCGCCGACGGTGTCAGCGCCGGCGGCAATGGGCAGGAGGCGGCCCAGACCACGGTGGCCACATTGGTGCGTGATTACTACGGCACGCCCCAAACCTGGGACACCACGGTGGCGCTGGACCGTATCATCGCCGCGCAAAACGCCTGGCTGGCAGCCACCAATCGCAGGCGTGAGCCCCATGTCGGCATGACCACGCTCACCGCTTTGGTGCTGCGTGGGCATTCCTACACCCTGGCCCATGTGGGCGACACGCGGGCCTATCTGTTGCGCGAAGGACAGGTCACGCAGCTCACGGTGGACCACGTCATGCCGCACCCCGATTTCCGCCACCAGCTCATGCGGGTCGTGGGTGCCGAGGATCGCCTCGTGGTGGACTACATCCAGGGTGACCTGCAGGTGGGTGATGTCTTCATCCTGCTCAGCGACGGGGTGCACGGTTCCCTGCGCCTGCGCATGCTGGCGGAAATGGCCGAGCTGTCCAATGCCCAGCTCATCAGCGAAAGCCTGGTGCAGGCGGCCATCAAGGCCGGCAGCAACGACAACGCCACGGCCCTGGTGGTGCGTGTGCTGGGCCTGCTGGACGCCACGCTGCAGGACGTGAGCCGCACGGCCCAGGATCTGCCGGTACCGGTGCGTCTGAAGGAGGGCGACCTGATCGATGGCCTGCGCGTGATGGGTGTTGCCGCCGATACCGGCATCAACCTGATCTACCGTGTGCGAGACCCGCACAGCCAGACCGACTACGCGCTCAAGACCCTGCATCCGGCGCGCGCGCATGACCCCGAGGAGTGCGCCATGCTGGCCCACGAGGCCTGGCTGGCGCACGCCATGCAGACCTCGCGCGCCGCCGACCACCTGGTGCGCCTGCACGATGGGCCGCCCGGTGGCAAGGGACAGACCGCTTTTTACCTGCTCTATGACTGGCACGCCGGCGAAACCCTGCAGCAGATGATGGAGCGCAAGCACCGCTTCGCCCCGGCCCAGGCCGTGGCGCTGGCCACCCAGGTGCTCAAGGCCCTGGGCCGCCTGCACCGCCAGAGCGTGGTCCACCGCGACATCAAGCCGGCCAACCTGCACCAGGGTGAAGACGGGGTGCTGCGCCTGCTGGACCTGGGCGTGGCCCTGAGCGGGCGCGAGCCCGAAGCCATGCGCCGGCTGCACGCCGGCACACCCAGCTATATCAACCCCGAGCAGTGGGGGTTCACCATGCGCGCCGGTGGCATCGACACCAATGTGCCGCCCGAAGACCCCGACGCCATGAGCGATCTCTTCGCCCTGGGGGTGACGTTTTATCAACTGCTGGCCGACGGCAAGCTGCCTTACGGCGCGGTGCTGCCCTACCAGAGTGGCCGCTACTACCGGGACCCCCAACCACCCAGCCGCTACAACCCCGAGGTACCGATCTGGATGGACCACGTGGTGCTCAAGGCCGTGGCGCGCGACAAGCGCCAGCGTTTCGAAACGGCCGAGGAGTTCCTGCTGGCCCTGGAGCGCGGCGCCAGCCGCCCGCTGACGGCGCCGCCCGCCTCGCCCCTGCTGCAGCGCGACCCGACCTTCGTCTGGAAACTGCTGTTCGTGGTGAGCGGGTTGTTCAACCTGCTGTTGGTCTACTGGTTGCTGTTTCTGCCGAAGTAGGAGGAGTTTGCTGGTAGCAGCTTCTGGCTCACGGTAATGCAGACAGCAAGTGTTGCTCGATCCCCCATTTGGGGGATGAGCTCAAGCAGGTACGCTCACTAGAATTCAGCGATCCCCCGATGGGCTGATGTCCAGAGGCTCGGTTGTTTGAGTATTCAGTGTATTCAGATGCGTATTCTTGTTCTCGGCGCCATCCGGCTGTATCAGCGCCATATTTCGCCTCACAAGGGGTTTCGTTGCGCCTATGGCCTGCACACCGGGCATGGGAGTTGTTCGACCCTGGGGTTTCGGGTTGTCCGACGCTTTGGGGTGATCCATGGCTTGAAGGTCTTGCGCAAGCGGTTGTTCCTGTGTGGAGTGGCGCACCGTCGCTATGGGGTGTTGCGCGCCAGACCGCATCGCAGTCAGCGGGGTGATTGCGATCTGGGCTGTGATCTACCGGTGGATGGTGGCTGTGACATGCCGGAGTGGAAGTCGTGTGATGCGTCCGATGCGTTCAGTTGTGCCGATGGGTGCAGCTGCGATTGGCCTAGCCGACACAGGAAAGACAAAGAGAAAGGTATCTATATTCCGCCCAAAGTCACTCTTTGACGTATTGGGTAAAAAACGGTGTCGGAATGCCGGGCCTTTTGTCGATACACCAGAGGGTCGTTCGTCGTAAGAGGTGAGCCGCTTTCAAGACCACAGGGGTTGAGAGTCAGTGGCCACACACAAGGAGCACCCTATGAAGAACTTTCTGGCCGTTTTCCTGGGCACCCCCGAAGCCGCCGAGCGCTCGGGCTGGAATGCGTTGAGCGAGGCCGTGCAACAGGAACGTACCAGTGCTGGCATCCAGGCCTGGCATGCCTGGATGACGACCAACGCCGCGCGCATCGTCGAATCCGGCGCGCCGGTCGGCAAAACCAAGCGCGTGTCGGCGTCCGGCCTCAGCGATGTGAACAACGCCATCTGCGGCTACGTAGTCGTTCGGGCCGAAACCCATGAAGCGGCGGCGAAGCTTTTCATCAACCATCCGCACTTCGCGATCTTCCCCGGCGAATCCGTGGAGATCATGGAGTGCCTGCCGACACCGGGGATGGCGTGAGCCTAGGGGTGTAAGAGGGCGGCCTTACCTGAGGCCCGGGTGCTGGCTCAGCAGAAGCAGCAGGAGCAGGGCCAGCAGCAGCGAGACGCCCTTCCAGAAGGCCACGGGATTGCGCTCAATCAACGGCGGGTGGCGACGGCTGAGGAATTCGCGGTTGGGGTGGCGCAGGTCATAGGCGAATTCGGCCGCTTCCTCGTAACGCTGCCCCGGGTCGGGGTGGACGGCCTTGCGCAGCGCGCCCTCGATCCAGACCGGGATATCCCGTTTATGGTCGCGCATGGGCGCGTAGACCAGCTTTTGCCGGTCGCGGTGGGTGCGCAGCCGGGCGGCCCGCGCGCCATAGGGCAGGTGGCCGGTCAGCATCTGGTAGGTGATGACACCGAGTGAGAAGACGTCAGAGCGTGTGCTGCCACCTTCCCCCAGGAAGTATTCCGGCGCGGTGTACTGCACGGTGCCCAGCAGGGCATTGCGCTCATCGGGCGGGGCCACCTCCATCAGGCTGGCCACGCTGGTGGCGCCGAAGTCGATGATCTTCACTGTGCCGTTCACGTCGATCATGATGTTGTGCGGGCGCAGGTCCTGGTGCAGCATCTCGAGCCGGTGAAAGGCCTGCAGCCCGCGGGCGATCTGGCCGACGATGTCGCGCACGGTTTCCAGAGACGGCGCCGGGTGGTCGATCATCCATTGGCTCAAGGTCTGGCCTTCGATGTACTCCATCACGACATAGAGGTGATTGCGCTTGCGGTCCGGTGGACAGGCGCGCAGCACGTGGTCGCTGTGGATGCGGCGCGCGACCCACTCCTCCATCAGAAAACGTTCCAGATAGGCCGCGTCGTCCTGCTGGTCGATCGACGGGGTCTTGAGGACCACGGTTTGCCCGCTGGCCTCGTCTATGGCCATGTAGATGTGGCTGCGGTGGCTGGCGTGCAGTTCGCGCACCACGCGGTAGCCGTCGATCAGCTGGCCGGCCTGCAGCAGGGGGGGCACGGGCAGTTCCGAAATCTGCGACGGTATCTCGGTGGCTTCGGGAGCGGGCAGCTGCTCGATGCGCACGATCTGCACGGTGAGGTTGTCCGGGCTGCCCTGGTGCAAGGCCTCTTCGACCAGGGCCTGGGCGGCCTGGTCCAGGTTCTCGTGCAGGCGCTGGAGCGTCTGCACGATGCGGGTGCTGGCCAGATGTTCGTAGACACCATCGGTGGCGAGCACAAAGGTGTCGCCAGGCTCGACGTTAACAGTCAGGTAATCGATGTCGAGCTGCGGGTGGATGCCGAGTGCCCGGCTCAGATAGCTCTCGTCCTGCGCGACCAGCACGCGGTGGTCGGTGGTCAGCTGCTCCAGCGTCTGGCCCTGCACGCGATAGATGCGTGTGTCGCCCACGTGGAAGAGGTGGGCGGTGTTGGACTTGATGACCAGGGCACTGAAGGTGCAGACGTAACCGCGGTCACGGTCGTGACGCCACTGGCTCTGGTGGGTCTGCGAGTGCAGCCAGGCGTTGGTGGCCATCAGCACGCGCAGGGCCGAGGTCTTGACGGACCAGGCGTCTGAAGTGCAGTAGTAGTCTTCCAGGAACCCCTTCACGGCCGACTCGCTGGCAACGTCGCTCACGTCGCTGCTGCTGATGCCATCGGCCAGCGCTATGGCGATGCCCTTGGTGGCAAGTTGCGGCCCGCGCGGGATGAACACGCCATGGAAATCCTGATTGGCCGGCTTGCGTCCCGGGTCGGAATGCTGTCCAACGCTGATCTGGAGTTCTGTGCGCATGGGTCTGAAATGAAAAGAGCCTCGGACCGGATGGTACCGAGGCTCGTGGACAGTAGGGGCCTTGGCTTATTTCACCTTGCGCTTCGGGGCGGTCTTGTAATGGGTGGAATACAGTGTGGCGCCCACAAAGGTCAGTCCGCCCACCAGATTGCCGAGCACGGTGGGCAGTTCGTTCCACAGCAGGTAATCCACCCAGGTGAAGTGGCCGCCCATCATCAGGCCCGAGGGGAACAGGAACATGTTCACGATGGAGTGTTCGAAGCCCATGTAGAAGAAGACCAGGATGGGCATCCACATGCCGATCACCTTGCCCGAGACCGAGGTGGACATCATCGCAGCGACCACACCCGTGGACACCATCCAGTTGCACAGCACGGCACGGATGAACAGCGTGAGCATGCCGGCGCCGCCGTGGTCGGCGTAGCCCACCGTGCGGCTCTCGCCGATGGAGCCGAGTTTCAGGCCGATGGCGTTCGGGGCTTCCGTGAAACCGAAGGTGAAGATGATGGCCATGAACACGGCCACCGTCAGCGCGCCGGCGAAGTTGCCGATGAAGACCAGCCACCAGTTGCGCAGCACGCCGGCCCAGGTGGCGCCGGGACGCTTGTCGAACACGGCCAGCGGCACCAGGGTGAACACGCCGGTCAGCAGGTCGAAGCCCATCAGGTACAGCAGGCAGAAGCCCACGGGGAAGAGCAGGGCGCCGATCAGCGGGTTGCCGGTGTTGACCGTGACCGAGACGGCGAAGGCCGCGGCCAGCGCGAGTATGGCTCCGGCCATATAGGCGCGGATCAGTGTGTCGCGGGTGGACATGAAGATCTTGGATTCGCCGGCGTCCACCATTTTGGTGACGAATTCGGAAGGCACGACGTAGGACATGGTTGTCTCCTTGGGTTGAATGGATTGCTTGGAGGTGCGGGCTTGTAACGGTCAGCGGGCGCGCCCGCCTTTTTCTGCCCAGGTCCGCGTCCAGCGGATCTGCATGAAGCGCATCATGACCAGCACACCCAGCGAGAGCAGCGCGAACAGGGCGAAGCCCCAGAAGTAGGTTCCGGTGTGCTGGCGTGACAGGCCCATGGCATTGGGGACCAGGCCGCCGCCCAGAGCGCCGATCTCGCCGATCATGGAGCCGGCCACGGCGGTGGTCAGCGGCCAGCGCAGCGGCACCAGCTGGAACAGCGCACCGTTGCCCGCACCCAGGGCGGCAAAACACAGCATCATGAGCAGGGTGGTGAGCACCAGCGAGCCGCTGCTCATCCCGCACAGCAGCAGGGTGATGGTGATGATGACCAGCACGGTGGTCAGCGTGTTGATGCCGCCCCAGTGGTCCGAGATCCAGCCGCCGAAGATGCGCAGCGCAGCGCCCATGAAGGCGGCCAGCATGGTGAGCTGGCCGGCCTGCACCTTGCTCACGCCGAACTGGTCGTAGTAGTAGCTGGGCAGGAAGGTGGTCAGGCCGATGAAGCCGCCGAATGTGATGGCGTAGATGATGCTGAAGGCCCAGCCGTCCTTCTCGAACAGGCAGGCGATGTGGTCACGGAAGTTCGCGTGCTTGTCCACGTCGTCCGGTTCGCGGGCGATGAAGACCATGACCAGCACGGGCAGGAGCAGGCCGAGTGCGGCCAGGCCATAGACGGCTTTCCAGCCAAAGGCCTGGGCCAGTTGCGGCGCCAGCAGGGCCGAGACCGACGTGCCCACATTGCCGGCGCCGACCAAGCCCATGGCCAGGCCCTTGTAGCGCGCAGGGAAGGAGCCCGAACCCAGCGAGAGCGCCACGCCGAAGCTGGCGCCGGCGATGCCCAGCAGCACGCCCATGGCCAGCAAGTCGTTGAAGGTCTCGACAAAGAAATAGCCGAAAAGCAGTGCCAGGGCGATGCCACCCATCTCCACCAGGGTGGCGTTCTTGCGCCCGATGTACTGGGCCAGGATGCCCAGGGGAAAACGCATGAGCGCGCCGGCAAAGATGGGCACCGAGAGCATGACCCCGATCTGCGCGGGGCTGAGCTGCAGTGATTCCTTGATGAAGGGCGCCATGGCGCCGTTGGTCACCCAGACGCCGCAGCAGTAGCTGAAATAGACGAAGGAGGCCAGCAGCGTGGGGCTGTGACCGGACTGAAGAAATTTGCGAAAGCTGTTCATCATCGTGTCCATGAGCCAAGAAAAAAGGCGCCTGCACGTGCATGCAACTGGGTTGCACACGTGCAAGACGCCTTCGTCTGGGGCGATCCAGTGCGTCTTTGCACCGAATCTGGGAGTTCAGGCCGACATTGGCCCGTTCTCAATCAAATAAGCAATATTCGCGCCCGGATATGGGGCGCATCGATCTCGATACGGTTTCCCGACTCGGCGACACCGCGGAACCGGCTTTGCCGGGCCGCTGGTGTCGCCCCCTTGAGGGGGCCGCGCTCTAGGCGCGGCACGGGGGTGTTTTGTTCTCTACGCCGCTTTTTCCACGTGGGCCTGGCGTGTGTAGAGGAAGTCGATGACCGCCTTGCGATAGGCGACATAACGCGGGTCTTCGGCCAGCTCCACGCGCTTGCGCGGACGGGGCAGGTCCACCGCCAGCACCTCGCCGATGGTGGCGGCGGGACCGTTGGTCATCATCACGATCTTGTCGGACAGCAGCACGGCTTCATCGACGTCGTGCGTGACCATGACCACGGTGCTTTTCGTGCGTGCCACGATTTCCAGCAGTTCGTCCTGCAGCTTGGCGCGTGTGAGCGCATCCAGGGCGCCGAAGGGCTCGTCCATCAGCAGCACCTGCGGCTCCATGGACAGGGCGCGGGCGATGCCCACGCGCTGTTTCATGCCGCCCGAAATCTCGCCGGGGCGTTTCTGTGCCGCCGGGGTCAGGCCCACCAGGGCCAGGGCGGCCTCGGTGCGGGCCTTGAGCTGGGCCTTGTTCTCGGCTGCGGCGCCCGTGCTCTTGCTGCCGGCACCGAAGACGCGCTCCACCGCGAGGTAGACGTTCTCGTAACAGGTCAGCCAAGGCAGCAGCGAATGGTTCTGGAACACCACCGCGCGTTCGGGGCCGGGGCCGGCGATCTCGCGGTTGGCGCACAGCAGTGTGCCGTTGGTGGGGGTGGTCAGCCCGGCGATCAGGTTGAGCAGGGTGGACTTGCCGCAGCCTGAGTGGCCGATCAGCGCCACGAACTCACCCTTGGCAACCGTGAGGTTGATGTCGCGCAGCGCAGGGAACAGGCCCTTCTGGGTCTTGAAGGTCTGCTCGACGCCCTGGACCTCGATGTACTTGGTGCTCAGTGATTCGCTCATGACGGACTCCTCAGTTTTTCACTTCTTCGAAGGTGAAGGCGGTGGCCAGCTTGATCAGCGCAAACTCCAGCACCAGGCCGACGATGCCGATCACGAAGATGGCGATGATGATGTTCTTGACGTTGAGGTTGTTCCACTCGTCCCAGACCCAGAAGCCGATGCCCACGCCGCCGGTCAGCATCTCGGCCGCGACGATCACCAGCCAGGCCGTGCCCACCGCGAGGCGCACGCCGGTCAGCATGTAGGGCAGTACGGCGGGGAAGAGGATCTTGGTGACGATCTTCCATTCGGAGAGCTGCAGCACCCGCGCCACGTTCATGTAGTCCTGCGGCACGCGTTGCACGCCCACCGCGGTGTTGATGATCATGGGCCAGATCGAGCAGATGAAGATGGTCCAGATGGCCGCCGGGTTGGCACCCTTGAAGACCAGCAGCCCGATGGGCAGCCAGGCCAGCGGTGAGACCGGGCGCAGCAGGCTGATCAGCGGGTTGAACATGCGGCTCAGGAAGGTGAAGCGCCCGATCATGAAACCCGCCGGGATGCCGACGACAGCGGCCAGGCCGAAGCCCAGGGCCACGCGCTCCAGCGACATCAGCACGTTCCAGCCCACGCCCTGGTCGTTGGGACCCTTGCGGTAGAAGGGATCGCTGAACACATCGACGGCCTGCTTGAAGGTCTCGACCGGGCTGGGGATGCTGCTGTTGCTGGTGATTGTCACCAGCGCCCAGATGCCCACCAGCAGGGCCAGGCCCAGCACGGGGGGGATGACGCGCAGCCACAGGCCGCGCCAGTCGTAGCCCGGTACCTTGACCGCATCCGCTGTGGGGGCTGCCGGGGCGATGGCTTTTTTCCCGCCCGTGGGCGGGAGTGGAACGGGGACCGCCCGCTCCAGGGGGGTGTGAAAGACGGCGCTGACCATGGTGCGTTCCTTTGCTCGGCCCTCAGGCCTTGATCTTGAAGCTGTCGGCGTACTTCTTCGGGTCCTTGCCGTCCCACACCACGCCGTCGATGAGCTTGCTGGTGCGCATGTCGCTCTTGGGCAGGGGCGCCTTGGCGTCCGTCGCAGCTTGCTTGTAGACGTCGATGCGGTTGATCTGCTTGGCCACGGCCAGGTAGTCCGGGTGCTCCTTGAGCAGGCCCCAGCGCTTGTGCTGGGTCAGGAACCACATGCCGTCCGACAGGTAGGGGAAAGTGACCGCGCCATCGTTGTAGAACTTCATGTGGTCGGGGTCGTCCCAGGTCTTGCCCATGCCGTCCTGGTAACGACCCAGGATGCGCTGGTTGATGGCGTCCACGCCCGTGTTGACGTAGCTCTTGTCGGCCACGGTCTCGGCCATCTTCATCTTGTTGGACAGGCCGGCGTCGATCCACTTGCCGGCTTCGATGACGGCGGCCGTGACGGCACGCGCTGTGTTCGGGTACTTCTGCACGAACTCGGCCGTGGTGCCCAGCACCTTTTCGGGGTGGTCCTTCCAGATGGCCTGGGTGGTCGTCGCTGTGACGCCGATGCCGTCCATGATGGCGCGGTGGTTCCAGGGTTCACCCACGCAGAAGCCGTCCATATTGCCCACGCGCATGTTCGCCACCATCTGGGGCGGCGGCACGGTGATGACCTTGGCGTCCTTCATGGGGTTGATGCCGTTGGCGGCCAGCCAGTAATAGAGCCACATGGCGTGGGTGCCGGTGGGGAAGGTCTGGGCGAAGGTGTACTCGCGCTTGTCGGTGGCCATGAGCTTGGCCAGCCCTTCGCCGTTGACCGCGCCCTTGTCGGCCAGTTTCTTGGACAGGGTGATGGCCTGACCGTTGTTGTTCAAGGTCATGAGCACGGCCATGTCCTTCTTGGGGCCGGAGACGCCCAGGTGCACGCCATAGACCAGGCCGTAGAGCACGTGGGCGAAGTCGAGTTCGCCGTTGACGAGCTTGTCGCGCACGCCGGCCCAGCTGGCTTCCTTGCTGGGGATGATCTTGACGCCGTACTTCTGGTCGATGCCCAGCACCGAGGCCATGACCACGCTGGCGCAGTCGGTCAGCGGAATGAATCCGATCTTCACTTCCTTCTTCTCGGGGGCGTCGGAGCCCGCGGCGTAGACGGCGGCGCGCAGGGCCGGGTCGATGCCGACCGCCCCCACGGCGGCGGTCTGCAGCACGGCGCGGCGGCTGAGTTTGGCGTTCAGAAGGTCAGGCATGGCAGGCTCCTAGTGGCGATGAAGTAAACAAAAAAGGCGTCCTCACCGAACAGGCGCGTCTGCGTGACGCTGTCTGCTCCGTGGGGACGCCTTTGTCCGGACCGGCCCTGCACCCGCCGTTGGGTACGGGACCGATTGACCTCTATGGTCTTGTTTACTGCTACGCAAGGGGCGTGCCAACTTGCCGGCACAGGGCTGCTGCGGCCCGACTTAACCGCAAGTCATTGATTTCAATTGATTTTTCAGAAATCGGGCGGCCTTCGGGGCAGACCGCTCTGGATTGGTGCAGCGCACCAAAAGAAGACGGGGGTCCGGCCTAAAGCAGGTCGGCCACGTCGAGCATGCGCTGCGCCACCTCGGCCAGTTTCAGGCCCTTGTCCATGGCTGTCTTGCGCAGTTTCTCGTAGGCGGCCTGCTCGCTCAGGCCCTGACGCTGCATGAGCAGGCCCTTGGCGCGATCGATGGTCTTGCGGTCCTTGAGCTCGGCGCTGAGTTCGTCGAGTTCGCTGCGCGTGACGGCCAGTTCCTGGCGCAGGGCCTGCTCGTGCTGGAAGCGGGCCAGGGCCACGTCCAGGATGGGGCGGATGCGCTCGGCGGCCAGGCCGGCCACGATGTAGGCCGTCACGCCCGCGGCCACGGCGGCGCGCACGTGCGAGGTGTCCTGGTCGTTGGTGAACATGACGATGGGACGCGGCGCATCGCGCGTGGCCATGACCACGTGCTCCAGCGCATCGCGCGCGCCGCTCTCGGCATCGACGATCACCAGATCGGGTTGCAACTGGGCGATGCGCTCGTTGAGGAAGACGTCGGCGGGCAGCGATGCGATCAGGTTGAAGCCGCTCTCGAGCAGGCCGATGCGCAGGCTGCGTGAACGCTCGGCCTGCTGCACGGCATCCTCGTCTGCGGGTTCACCGACCCCCAGGTCCGAAGTCACCACCACGATGCGCAAGGCTTCATTCATGTCATTCCAGATGCAAGAAATACGCCAAACGGCGTCGATGCGCTTTTGCGCATGGCATAGAATTATCCCTGCTCCGGGGTGTCATCCGCGCAAGTGGAGGGCTGAGATGGTCGAACCGAACCCGTGAACTTGACTCGGATCATGCCGACGTAAGAAGAGCTGACAGAGCGCCCACGGGCCCTGCCACACCTTTCGGAGCAAACGTGCCCAGGCACAGAAGGAAAGGTCGTCGTGGCAGAGACAGTACACCCATCGTCGTTGGAAACATCCGGTCTGGTTCCGGATGTGCTGGCTTTTATCGCCCAGCCCGATGCGGGTGAGCAGGATTTCAATGCCTTGGCGCTGCGTCTTTTTGCGCACCAGTTCCAGCACAACACCGCTTTCCAGAAGTTCTGCCAGCAACGCGGCCGCACGCCGCGCAGCGTGAAGAGCTGGCGCGATATCCCGGCTGTGCCCATCAACGGCTTCAAGGACCTCACGCTGAGCTGCGTGCCCCCCGAGACCTGTGAACGTGTCTTCATGACCAGTGGCACCACGCGCGGCGACGTGAAGGGTCGGCACCATCACCCGCACCTGCAGGTCTACGACCGCTCGATGCTGCTGAACTTCCGCCAGCGTTTCATGGCCGGGCTGGATCGCGTTCGCATGGGCATCCTGTTCCCCAGCGAACAGCTCCTGCCCAACTCTTCTCTGGCGCACTACCTGGCGCTGGCGCTGCACAACTTCGGCACCCCCGAGAGTCGTTATTACCTCGGAGCCCAAGGCCTGCAGGTCGACGAACTCTGTGCCATGCTGGCGCAAGTGCAGGCCAGCGGCGAACCCATGGCTTTGCTGGGTGCGAGCTACAGCCTGGTGCACCTCATGGATGCATTGCAGGCGCGCGGACTGTCATTCCGATTGCCCGCCGGCAGCCGCCTGCTGGACACCGGCGGTTTCAAGGGCCAGTCGCGCGAGATGGACATGGACCTGTTCTACGACATGCTGGCATCGACCTTCGGTGTACCGCGCAGCGCCTGCATCAATATGTATGGCATGACGGAGCTCAGCACACAGTTCTATGACGCGGGCAATGCGGTGCTGCCATCGCTCAAGTCCGGCCCGCACTGGATCCGCACGCGCGTGCTGGACCCGCTCACGGGGCAGGAGAGCCCCAGGGGCGAACGCGGCATCCTGGCACACACCGACCTGGGCAACTTCAACTCCGTCACCACCATCCTCACCGAAGACGTGGGCGTGGAAGTGGAGGGGGGCTTCCTGCTGCTGGGCCGCGCCCAGGGCGCGCAGGCCAAGGGCTGTTCGCTGGCGGTGGATGAATTCCTGCGGGCGGCACAGTCATGAAAGTCAACGCAGGCTATCTGCCGGGGCTGTCGGCCGGTGAAATGCGGTGGCAGACCCTGTCCTTCGGTACCGGTGCGGACCGGATCGACGTGGACGTACCGCAGCTCACGCCTGAGCAGCTGCGCACCCTGGCTGCGCATGTGCGCGAACAGGGCCGTGCCCGACTCAAGCCCATGCCGGTCTCGCAGATCATCACGGTGATCGACCGCGCCATCGCGCGCCTGCTCGATGCCAACGATCCCTATCGGCAGCAGCTCGATGCCCTGCTGCCGCGCATTTCCGGTTTCGATGCCGAGATGGTGCGCCTGGGCCTCAACGCCTACCTCAAGACTTTCCGCGCGCCGCAGCTGCAGCGCTTCGTGGCCGAAGACTTCGCCAACCCCAAGCTGCTCGACGAGTTCCAGCCGCGGACCAAGGGGGGCATGGCGCGCGCGCTCGGCCCCGAACTGCTGGTGCATGTCTGGGCCGGCAATGTGCCGGGCCTGCCCCTGTGGAGCCTGGTCTGCGGCCTGCTGGTCAAGGCGCCGGCCATCGGCAAGGTCGCCAGCGCCGAGCCGTTCTTCGCGTCCCTCTTCGCCCGCCTGCTGGCCGAGGTCGAGCCGCGCTTGGCCGGGGTACTTGCCATCGTCTGGTTCAAAGGCGGAGATGTCGACAGCGAACAAGTGCTGTTTGCCGAGGCTGACACGGTGCTGGCCTATGGTGGCAACGACACGCTGACTGCCTTGCGGCAGCAGGTGCCGGTGAGCACGCGCTTTCTGCCCCACGGCCACAAGCTCAGCGTGGGCCTGGTCTCGGCGGCTGCGCTCGACGTGGCCCATGCCCCGGCCACGGCGCGCGCGGCGGCGCTGGACGTGGTGCGCTACGAGCAGCAGGGCTGTTATTCGCCACACACCTATTACGTGGCGCGCGGCGGCCGGGTCACGCCGCGCGAGTTCGCGCAGCAGCTGGCCGGTGAACTGGCTGCGTTGCAGCACAAGTTCGCGCGCCGCACGCTCACACTCGAAGAAGCGGCCGGCGTGGCCGGCTGGCGCCAGGGCCAGGAGCTCAAAGGCTACGCGGGAGCTGGTGTGGAGCTGCTCGGTGATGCGCAGGCCTCCTGGTGCGTGGCCTATGCCGAGCAGGCCAGTGTGCTGCTGCCCGGCGCGCTGAACCGCACCGTGCAGGTGCAGGCGGTGGATCATCTGGGAGACACCCTGCCCCTGCTGGCCGCGCAACGCACGTTTTTGCAGACCGTGGGCCTGGCAGCCGCGCCGCAGGAGTTGCAGGACCTGGCCGAACAGCTGGGTGCCGCTGGGGCCACGCGCATCTGCGCCATTGGCAATATGACAGCGCCCGAAGCCGGCTGGCACCACGACGGACGTTTCAGTCTGCTGGACCTGGTGCGCATGGTCGAGCTCGAAGCTTCGGCCGAAAGCGCGGCTGAAACCTACGCGCCTTATCGAGATTGAGATGAGCAGCACGCCTTTCCTCGACATGCGCCAGGTGAGCTACACCTTCCCCGGCTGGTCGCCGGTGGTGAAGGCGGTGGACTGGGACATCGCGCCCGGCGAGTTCCATTGTCTGGTGGGTCGCAGCGGCTGCGGCAAGACCACGCTGCTCAAGCTCGCTGCCGGTCTCCTGCAACCCGACGCAGGCACGGTGAGCCTGCAGGATCAGCCCATCCTTCAACCCGGGCCGGGTACCGGCTTCGTGTTCCAGCAAGCGACGCTGCTGGACTGGCTGACCGTGCTGGACAACGTGCTGCTGCCGCTGACCCTGCAACGCAAGCCGACCGCGGCCGATGTGGCCCGTGCAGAACAACTGCTGGCACAGATGGGCTTGAGTGCCTACCTGCGCCACCATCCGCGCCAGCTGTCGGGTGGGCAGCAAAGCCGCGTGGCGATCGCGCGCGCGCTGTTGCTCGATCCGCCCATCCTGCTGATGGACGAGCCCTTCGCCGCGCTGGATGCGATCACACGCGAGGAGCTGCAGGACGAGTTGCTGGCGATGTGCAGCGCGCGCGGCACCTCGGTGTTTTTCGTCACGCACGACATCGCGGAGGCGGTTTACCTGGCCGACCGCGTGGCCGTGATGGACGCCGGTCGCATCCGGCGTGACATCCGGGTGGAGCTGCCACGCCCGCGCGGCCGTGACGTGCGTTACAGCGCCGCCTTCAATGCCATCTGCGCCGAGCTGCGGCACGCCATGGACGGGGAGGGCGCATGAAGTACCCGCGTCTTCTCGCTTTCGTTTTGTTGCTCGTCCTGCTGTTGGCCTGGGAATGGGCCGTGCAGGTTTTCAGGTTTTCGCCGCTGGTGCTGCCACCGCCGAGCGGCATCCTTGCCGCGCTCTGGCGTGGCCTGCAGACGGGTTACCTGTGGCCGCACATCGCCCAGACCCTGCTGGAACTGGGCCTGGGCCTGGTGCTGGGCGTGGTCCTGGGTTTTGCCGGGGGCGTGCTGCTGGGCGAATCGGCCGTGCTGCGCCGTGTGCTCATGCCCTATGTGGTGACCAGCCAGGTGGTGCCCAAGCTGGCGCTGGTGCCGCTCTTCATCGTCTGGTTCGGTTTTGGCACCGTGCCTACCGTGGTCATCACCGCGCTGATCTGTTTCTTCCCGCTGCTGGAAAACACGCTGACCGGCATCGCCCAGGTGGACGCCGCGCGGCTGGAACTGTTCCGCATGCTGGGCGCCACGCGTTGGCAGACCCTGTGGCGGCTCAAGGTGCCTGCGGGCCTGCCTGCGATCCTCGCCGGTTTGCGCGTGGCCGTGGTGCTGGCGCTGGTGGGCGCGGTGGTGGGTGAGTTCGTGGGGGCCAGCAAGGGCCTGGGCGCGCTGATCATCGCCGCCCAGGGCTCCATGGACACACCGCTGATGTTTGCCGCACTGCTGCTCATCACGCTGATCGGCCTGCTGCTGTACGAGGCCACGCTCTGGCTGGAGCGCCGCCTGTTGCAATCCTATTCATCTACTTTCAACTGAGGACGACATCATGAAACGACAAACCCTGCGTGCGCTGGCGGCTTGCGCGCTGCTCAGCCTGGGCACCGGCACGGCCATGGCCCAGGACACCAAACTGGACAAGGTCACCATCGCTGGCTGGGGCGGCCCGATCTCCGAGATCACCAACATCCTGGTCGAACCCGACAAGGGGTTTTTCCGCGCCAAGGGGATCGATGTCGTGTACATGCCCGGTGCCGGTGGTGGTGATGCCGTGCGCAACCTGCTCAGCGGCCAGGGCGACGTGGCCTTCACAGACCCGGGCTCGCTCTACGCCGCGCTGGACAAGGGCGAGAAGCTGCGCGTGATCTACGACATCTATCCGCAGAACATCTTCAACGTGGTGGCGCTCAAGAGCAGCGGCATCAGCAAGCCCGCAGACCTCAAGGGCAAGAAGATCGGCGTCTACAGCCTGTCCAGCGGCACGCTGACCAATCTGCAGCTGCTGCTGAACCAGGCGGGCCTGTCGGAAAAGGATGTGACCATCGTCGTCACCGGCCTGCTCAACTTCGCGCCGCTGATGCAGGGGCAGGTGGACGCCACCGCCGCCACCGACACCGGCCTGCTGGTGGCCCGTGCCAAGGGTGTGGGTGAGGTGAACGTGATGGAAGTGCGCAACTCGCTCAACGTCTCCAGCGACATCTTCGTGGTGCGTGAAGAAACGTACCAGCAGAAGAAGGACCTGCTCAGGCGCTTCCTCGCGGCCTACCGCGAAAGCATGCAGTGGATGATCGCCCAGCCGCAGGAAGCCGCCGCGCTGGCGGTCAAGCGGGCCATCAACGGCCAGAACGAGGCCGTGAACTTGGAGGTGATCAAGCTGCGCAATCTGTCCAGCGTCTCGCCGCTGACGCAACAAAAAGGCCTGGGCGCCATCGACGTGGACGCCTTGCAGAAAGGCGCCGACGCGTGGAAGAGGATCGGCCTGATCCAGCGCGACCTCAAGATGAAGGACGTGGCGAGCCCTGATCTTTTGCCCGGCAAGTGAACATGAAATTCCAGGGCCAGGTCATCCTCGTCACCGGCGCCAGCCGCGGCATCGGCGCGGCCATTGCCCAGGCTTTTGCGGCCGAGGGTGGCTTCGTGGTGGTGAACTACCTGCGCAGCGAGGCGGCCGCGAACGAGGTGGTGGCGCAGTGCAAGGCCGTGGGAGGTGATGCCTGGGCCCTGCGTGCCGACGCCAATGACGCTGCGCAGGTGCAGGCCCTCGTGGCCCAGGTTCAGGCCGAACTGGGCCGCATCGATGTGCTGGTCAACAACGCCTTCGCACCCTACCGCTTCGACCCTGAGCAGCGCAAGCGCTTCTGGGAAACCGGATGGGCCGATTACCAGACCCAGTTCGACGGCGCCGTGCGCGCCACCTACAACGTCTGCCAGGCCGTGCTGCCCGGCATGCGCCAGCGCGCGCAGGGTTGCATCGTCAACCTGGCCAGTGATCTGGTGGAGCGGCCCGTGGTGCCCTACCACGACTACAGCACGGCCAAGTCCGCGCTGGTGGGTTTCAGCCGCAACCTCGCGGCCGAACTGGGGCCGCTGGGCATACGCGTGAATTGCGTGGCGCCTGGCCTGGTCTACCCGACCGACGCCAGCCGCGCGACCAAAGAAGACGTGAAGGAAGCCATCGTGGCGCAGACGCCCTTGCGGCGCATCGCCCGGCCCGAAGACGTGGCGGGGCCGGTGCTCTTCCTGGCCTCGGAGTGGAGCCGTTTTGTCACGGGTCAGGTGCTGGTGGTCGATGGTGGTTTGGTGATGAAGTAAGCGGTCATTCGCTTAGACTCGCTTCATGTCCGACACTGCGCCCCTGATCCTGGGCATCGAATCCTCCTGCGACGAAACCGGCGTGGCCCTGGTGCAAAGCCATGGCGGTCCGGTGCCGCAGCTGCTCTCGCACGCGCTCTACAGCCAGATCGAGATGCACCAAGCCTATGGCGGTGTGGTGCCCGAACTGGCCAGCCGCGACCATATCCGCCGTGTGCTGCCGTTGACAAGCCAGGTGATGCAGGAGGCAGGCAAGTCGCTGAAAGACATTGACGTGGTGGCCTACACGCGCGGCCCCGGTCTGGCCGGCGCGCTGCTGGTCGGCGCCGGTGTGGCCTGTGCCTTGGGCGCGGCCCTGGGCAAGCCGGTGCTGGGCGTGCACCACCTCGAAGGCCATCTGCTCTCACCCTTCCTGAGCGCCGATCCGCCCGAGTTTCCTTTCGTTGCGCTGCTGGTTTCCGGCGGCCACACGCAGCTCATGCGCGTGGACGGGGTAGGGCGCTACGAGATCCTGGGCGAGACCATCGACGACGCGGCCGGTGAGGCCTTCGACAAATCAGCCAAGCTCATGGGCCTGCCTTATCCCGGGGGGCCGGGCCTGGCGAAGCTGGCAGAGCAGGGCGACGGCGCGGCCTTCAAGCTGCCGCGTCCGCTGCTGCACAGCGGCAACCTGGATTTCTCTTTTGCGGGGCTCAAGACGGCCGTGCTCACGCAGGCGCAGCGCCTGGGGGCCGAGCTGGAAGCGCGCAAAGCGGATTTGGCGGCTTCGACACAGGCCGCCATCGTCGAAGTGCTGGTGAAGAAATCGCTGGCCGCGCTGGACCAGACGGGCATGAAGCGCCTGGTCGTGGCCGGCGGCGTGGGCGCCAACAAGCTGCTGCGCGAGCAGCTCAACGCTGCATGCGCGAAGCGCAAGGTGCGCGTGCACTACCCCGAGCTGCACCTGTGCACCGACAACGGCGCCATGATCGCCATGGCTGCCGCCATGCGCCTGCAGGCAGGCCAGCAGGAAGCGACCCGTGCTTACACCTTTGAGGTCAAGCCGCGTTGGCCGCTGGATGCGATCAGCCAGTCGGTCTGAGCTGCGGACTTTGTCGGTTTGTTCATGGTGTTTGGGTGGGAGAGCGCGCCTGAAACCCGATATATTTCCAACAATTAAATCAAAATACGGGAGGGGCAATGAACTTTGTTATGCCGACAGATTTGCAGCCCAAATCAAGTTAGATGTATGCGAGCAGTTGCCTATTTCCTGTCCATTGCAGCCCTCGCCTTGCTCCTCGTGATGCAGATAGGGATGAGCAACCGAACGGCGACACTGTTTTTTGTTGTCTCCATGCTCATGGCAATTCCTTTGTACTTTGGCACTCGTGATCGAACAAAGGAGCCATCTGCGATAGAGAAGTCTATGGCCAATTTATGGGTGTGGTTGAGACGTGGTGTCAGCTTGATTCTGGGGCTCCCCATGGTTCTTGCCGGCTTCTATTTTCTTGTCTGGCCAGATGCCTCTCTCGATAAGCACTCGTGGTTCGCAAAGGTTGCAGCAATTGCCCTCGGCGTTTTTGTGCTTTACGTTGGCATGGTGGGACAAGGTGGCGATCGTTATGCTTTCCGCGATGATGTCGAATTGCACAAGAAAAACAAACGAAGATACAAGTGGTGGTTCTAAGGCATGCATCTAACTACTTGTTCCAGTCCATCTGCTACGGCTGGCTTCACCCACCTCCTCAAGTGACCGAGTTCAAACGTTGAGCAAATAAAAAGGCCGCGAACTTCGCGGCCTTTATCTTTTGGGTTGCGGTCTCAGTTGATCGCCAGCTTGACAGTCTTGTCGGCCGGCTGGACCTTGACCAGCTTGAGCGTGAGCACGCCGTTTTCCAGCTTGGCTTCGCTGGCAGAGACGTCGATGTCCTGCGGCAGCTCGTAGGCGGCCTTGTACTGGCGCTTGGCTTCGGGCAGGGTTTCGATGCGGATCACATTGCCTTCGATGCCGATGGACAGTTGCTCGCGGCTGACGCCGGGCACGTCGAAGCTCAGCTCGTAGGCCTTGTCGTCGGCGGCCTTGGCCGGCTGCTCGGCGGGGGCGGACTCGCTGAAGAAGCGGTCGAAGGCGCGCAGCGAGGGGGAGAAGGCAGAACGGCGGATGACGGGTACGAACAGCATGGTTGAACTCCTGTGGTGTTAACGGTGGACTCGGTGTGCGGGGGCACTGCCGGCCGCAGGGCATAACTGGGAACGGGCCGGGAAGTTTTCAAGGCCCGCAGCCCGTGGCAAATTTTTCCAGGCCGGATCTTGAAAATAGGGAGGCTGCCTCTATGCCCGGGCACTGCGACCCCACCGGCCAGGCGGCACAATCTCTCCCTTGCGATGGAGAAAACATGCGCCAGGTGATCCGTGATCTCGAAGAATCCAAAATCCGCGAAGTGGCCAATGCCGGCCTGGGGCGCAGCGATGTGCTGGCCTTCTGGTTCGGCGAGGGCGACGAGGTCACCCCAGACTTCGTGCGCCAGGCGGCCATCGACTCTCTTGGTAATGGCGAGACCTTCTACAGCCACAACCTGGGCCTGCCCGAGCTGCGCGCGGCCATCGCCCTGCACCTGAGCCGCCTGCACGGCACCGTGGCGCCGGACCGCATTGCCGTGACCTCGGGGGGCGTGAACGCGCTGATGATCGCCATGCAGGCCCTGCTGGAAGCGGGCGACGAGGTGGCCATCGTGACCCCGGTCTGGCCCAACCTCACGGCGCAGCCGCTCATCCTGGGCGCCAAACTCAAGCCCATCCCACTCAAGCCGGTGGCGGGTGCCTGGACGCTGGACTTGGAAGCGCTGCTGGCCGCGGTGACCCCGGCCACCAAGGTGCTGATCCTCAACGCGCCCAGCAACCCCACGGGCTGGACGCTGACGCGCGAAGAGCAGCAGCGCATCCTGGACCATTGCCGTCGCACCGGCACCTGGATCCTCGCCGACGAGGTGTACTCGCAGCTGTATTACGAAGCCGATACGCCCAATGGCTGCACGCCCAGTTTCCTGGACATCGCTTCTTCCGAAGACCGGCTGATCGTGGTGCACAGCTTTTCCAAGAGCTTCTTGATGACGGGCTGGCGCCTGGGCTGGCTGGTGCTGCCGTCGGCCATCACGCACGATGTGGGCAAGTTGATCGAGTTCAACACCTCCTGCGCTAGCGTTTTCACCCAGCGCGCGGGCGTGGCGGCCCTGCAGCGGGCCGGCGAGATCACGCCGCGCGTGGTGGCCCACCTGAAAACCTGCCGCGACACCCTGGTGCCGCTGCTGCAGGCCCTGCCGGGTGTGGAGCTGGCCAGGCCAGCGGCCGGCATGTACGCCTTTTTCCGCCTGGCCGGGCACGGCGATTCCCTGGCCACGGCCAAGCACCTGGTGCGCGAGGCCGGCCTGGGCCTGGCCCCGGGCGAGGCCTTTGCGCCCGAGGCCCAGGGCTGGCTGCGCTGGTGCTTTGCCTCCAAGGACCCGCAGCGCCTGGGGCAGGGGGTGGAACGGCTCCAGAAATGGCTCGGAAGTAAGTAGGCGCTCCGGATTTCGGATTCGGCTATAATTTCAAGGCTTTGCATCCCGCAAGCGCACGCCGGCAGCAGTTCCAGCCACCGGCGCAAGTTGTAAACCTGGGACGTCCCGACCGATAGCGGCCGGTTTCGTCCCGCATGACAGGAAATAGAAATGATCGCATCCAGCATCAAGGCCGAAGTTGTCAAGGCCAATGCCCGTTCCGCTACCGACACCGGCAGCCCGGAAGTCCAGGTCGCCCTGCTGACCGCCCGTATCAACGAGCTGACCCCCCACTTCAAGACCCACGCCAAGGACCACCACGGCCGTCGCGGTCTGCTGCGCATGGTGAGCCGTCGCCGCAAGCTGCTGGACTACCTGAAGTCCAAGGACTTCGATCGTTACAGCGCGCTGATCACCAAGCTGGGTCTGCGCAAGTAATCGCCCCGGACAGATGAACAAGAGCGCCTGAGTTGGTTTTCTAGCTCAGGCGCTTTGTACTTCGGAGCAGACAGGAACAGAGCGAAGCTGTGTCATTCCAGAGGAAATTGGGCGAATTTCCTCGACTTTCTCTGGAATGGCATCGTGTTCTGTGATGTGGCTCCGAGCCCTAGGGGAGGCGGCTTAGACCTCCCTTGATCCATACAGGAGAAACACATGACCATGTTCAACAAAGTCACCAAGACCTTCCAGTGGGGCCAGCACACGGTCACCATGGAAACCGGCGAAATCGCCCGTCAGGCCACCGGCGCCGTGCTGGTCAACATCGACGACACCGTGGTGCTGGCCACCGTGGTGGCGACCAAGAGCGCCAAGCCCGGCCAGGACTTCTTCCCGCTGACCGTGGACTACACCGAGAAGTCCTACGCCGCCGGCAAGATCCCGGGCAGCTTCTTCAAGCGTGAAGGCCGTCCCAGCGAACTCGAGACCCTGACCTGCCGCCTGATCGACCGCCCGATCCGTCCGCTGTTCCCCGAAGGCTTCTACAACGAAGTCCAGGTGATCGTGCACGTCGTGAGCCTGAACCCCGAAGTGCAGGCCGACATCGCCGCCATGATCGCGACCAGCGCCGCGCTGAGCATCAGCGGCATCCCCTTCAACGGCCCCATCGGTGCTGCCCGCGTGGGTTACATCAATGGCGAATACGTCCTGAACCCGGGCCAGACCCAGCTCAAGGACAGCCAGATGGACCTGGTCGTCGCCGGCACTGAATCCGCCGTGCTGATGGTGGAATCCGAAGCGCAGCAGCTGTCCGAAGAGGTCATGCTGGGCGCCGTGGTCTTCGGCCACGAGCAGGGCAATATCGCCATCAACGCCATCCACGACCTGGTGCGTGACGCTGGCAAGCCGGCCTGGGACTGGAAGGCTCCGGCCAAGGACGAAGAGCTGATCGCCAAGGTCAACGCGCTGGCCGAAGAGAAGCTGCGCACCGCCTACCAGATCCGCAACAAGCAGAGCCGCACCCAGGCCTGCCGCGAGACCTACGCCGCCGTCATGACCAGCCTGAAGGATTCGGGCGTCGAGTTCGACAGCGTCAAGGTCGAAGGCATGCTGTTCGACATCGAAGCGCGCATCGTGCGCAGCCAGATACTGGCCGGCGAGCCGCGCATCGACGGTCGTGACACGCGCACTGTGCGCCCCATCGAGATCCGCAACGGCGTGCTGCCCCGTACCCACGGTTCGGCCCTGTTCACGCGCGGTGAGACCCAGGCCCTGGTGGTTGCCACGCTGGGCACTGAGCGCGACGCGCAGCGCATCGACGCGCTGGCCGGCGAGTTCGAAGACCGCTTCATGCTGCACTACAACATGCCTCCCTTCGCCACCGGTGAAGCTGGCCGTTTCGGTACCCCGAAGCGCCGCGAAATCGGCCACGGCCGTCTGGCCAAGCGCGCCCTGGTGGCCTGCCTGCCGACCAAGGAAGAGTTCCCCTACACCATGCGAGTGGTGTCCGAGATCACCGAGTCCAACGGCTCCTCCTCGATGGCTTCCGTCTGCGGCGGCTGCCTGTCGCTGATGGACGCCGGCGTGCCGATGAAGGCCCACGTGGCCGGCATTGCCATGGGCCTGATCAAGGACGGCAACCGCTTCGCCGTGCTGACCGACATCCTGGGTGACGAAGATCACCTGGGTGACATGGACTTCAAGGTGGCCGGTACCACCAACGGCATCAACGCCCTGCAGATGGACATCAAGATCCAGGGCATCACCAAGGAAATCATGCAGGTCGCACTGGCCCAGGCCAAGGAAGCCCGCATGCACATCTTGGGCAAGATGCAGGAAGCCATGGGCGAGGCCAAGACCGAGGTGAGCAACTTCGCGCCCAAGCTCTTCACCATGAAGATCAACCCCGAGAAGATCCGTGACGTGATCGGCAAGGGCGGCGCCGTCATCCGCGCGCTGACCGACGAGACCGGTTGCCAGATCAACATCGAGGAAGACGGCACCATCACTATTGCCGCCACCGACGCCACCAAGGCCGAGGAAGCCAAGCGCCGCATCGCCGAGATCACCGCCGAAGTCGAAATCGGCAAGGTCTACGAAGGCCCGATCACCAAGATCCTGGACTTCGGTGCCCTGGTCAACCTGCTGCCCGGCAAGGACGGCCTGCTGCACATCAGCCAGATCGCCCACGAGCGCGTCGAGAAGGTCACGGACTACCTGTCCGAAGGCCAGATCGTCAAGGTCAAGGTGCTGGAGACCGACGAGAAGGGTCGCGTCAAGCTGTCCATGAAGGCGCTGCTGGACCGTCCGGCCCAGAACAACGGCGGCGAACAGGCCTGATCGACCGGTTTCAACCTGCGATTGAATCGACGATGTCCTGCGGCTGCGTCCGCAGGCGCTGTCGGAGCGAAAGACCATGAAAGCCATCGAAATCACTTCCTATGGTGCGCCTGAGGTGCTGCGTCTGGGCCAGCGCCCCGACCCGTTGCCCGCGGCGGGCGAGCTGCTGATCCGCGTGGCGGCCAGCGGCATCAACCGGCCTGATGTGTTCCAGCGTACCGGCAACTACCCGGTGCCGCCGGGTGCGTCCGACATTCCCGGTCTGGAAGTCGCCGGCGAGATCGTGGGTGGCAACGCTGCCGAACTCGCCGCAGCCGGCTTCAAGCTCGGCGACAAGGTCTGTGCCCTGGTCGCCGGCGGCGGTTATGCCGAGCTGTGTACCGCTCCCATCGCGCAGAGCCTGCCCTATCCCAAGGGCCTGAGCGATGTCGAGGCGGCTTCGCTGCCCGAGACCTTCTTCACCGTGTGGAGCAATGTCTTCGACCGTTGCCGTCTGCAGCCCGGCGAGACCCTGATGATCCAGGGTGGATCCAGCGGCATCGGCGTGACCGCCATCCAGCTGGCCAAGGCCTGGGGTGCCAAGGTCATCGTGACGGCCGGCAGCGACGACAAGTGCGCCGCCTGCCTGAAGCTGGGCGCCGACCATGCCATCAACTACAAGACGCAGGACTTCAAGGAAGAGGTCAAGCGCCTGACGGATGGCAAGGGTGTGGACGTGATCCTCGACATGGTGGGCGGCGAGTACGTCGCACGCGAGGTCGAGAGCCTGGCCGAGGACGGCCGCATCGTCATCATCGCCGTGCAGGGTGGTACCAAGAGCAGCTTCAACGCCGGTCTGGTGCTGCGCAAGCGCCTGACCATCACCGGATCCACGCTGCGTCCGCGCCCCATCGCCTTCAAGCAGGCGATCGCGCAGGCCTGTCTCAAGCACGCCTGGCCCCTGATCGAGGCCGGCAAGATCAAGCCCGTGATCCACAGCACCTATGCGGCCGTGGACGCCAAGGACCCCACCGGCAGCGGTGCGGCACGTGCGCATGCGCTGATGGAGTCGAACCAGCACATCGGCAAGATCGTGTTGACCTGGAGTGGCGCATGAAGAAACTGATCGCTGGCAACTGGAAGATGAATGGCAGCCTGGCCGCCAACCAGACCCTGCTCAAGGGCCTGCTGTCCGGCCTCAAGGACCCGGCCTGCGACATCGCCGTCTGCGTGCCCGCCCCCTATCTGGCGCAATGCCAGATGCTGCTGGCCACCAGCCCGGTGGAGCTGGGGGCGCAGGATGTGTCGCAGCACGAGCTGGGCGCCTACACGGGCGAGGTGTCTGTCGCCATGCTCAAGGATTTCGGCGTGCGTTACGCCATCGTCGGCCATTCGGAGCGTCGCCAGTACCACGGCGAGACCGATGCCGTGGTGGCAGCCAAGGCGCAGCGGGCCCTGGCCAATGGCGTGACGCCCATCGTCTGCGTGGGCGAGACCCTGGCCGAGCGTGAAGCCGGCAAGACCGAAGAAGTGGTCAAGCGCCAGCTGGCTGCGGTGATCCACCTCAACGGACACTGCATCAGCGAGATCGTCGTGGCCTATGAGCCGGTCTGGGCCATCGGTACCGGAAAGACCGCCACGCCCGAGCAGGCGCAGCAGGTGCATGCCGTGCTGCGTGCGCAGCTGCAGGCGGCCACCAAGCAGGTGGGTCGCATCAAGATCCTCTACGGCGGCAGCATGAACGCGGCCAACGCTGCAACGCTGCTGGCCCAGCCCGACATCGATGGTGGCCTGATCGGCGGCGCCTCGCTCAAGGCCCCGGATTTTCTGACCATCATCGCCGCAGCGGCCTGAAGCCGCCGCTCGAATGCTACGAATTTAGGAGTAAACATGAGTTTCATCATCACCATCATCATCACGGTACAGATCATCGCGGCAGTGGCCATGATCGGCCTGATCCTGATCCAGCACGGCAAGGGCGCTGACATGGGTGCGGCCTTCGGTGGCGGTGCTTCGGGCAGCCTGTTCGGCGCCAGCGGCAGTGCCAACTTCCTTTCGCGCACCACGGCCGTGCTCGCCACCATCTTCTTCGTCAGCACGCTGGCTTTGGCGTACTTCAGCAACGCACGTCCGGCCAGCACCGGCAGCGTGCTCGAAGGCAGCGCCGTGACTGCACCGGCAGCACCTGCCGCGCCTGATACGGCTGCCCAGATTCCGGGCACTTCGGCACCGGTCGAGACGGCTCCGGCGTCCGCGCCTGTCGTTCCTGGCCCCGGCCAGATTCCGGCGCGATGACCTGAGTCAAGAATTGCGAATTCCCGCCGGGGCAGAGGGGGGAATTCGGAGTAAACTCTGAGGCTTGCCGGGTCAGCCATCGGGCCCTCATGCGAGCCCGGCAAAAGAGACCAGCCGTCGTGGTGAAATTGGTAGACACGCTATCTTGAGGGGGTAGTGGCGAAAGCTGTGCGAGTTCGAGTCTCGCCGACGGCACCAGATAAATGACTGCCCGGGCATGGCCCGGGCGGCGCAACGGTGATCAGCATTTCAAGATGAGCCTCGATCAATACCTTCCCGTCCTTCTGTTCATCTTGGTCGGCATTGCCGTGGGGGTCATCCCCCAGGTCATCGGCTACATCCTGGGTCCGAACCGTCCCGACGCGGCCAAAAATTCTCCCTACGAGTGTGGTTTCGAAGCGTTTGAAGACGCGCGCATGAAATTCGACGTGCGCTACTACCTCGTCGCCATCCTGTTCATCCTGTTCGACCTGGAAATCGCCTTCCTCTTCCCCTGGGCCGTGGCCCTCAAGGAGGTGGGTGCGGTCGGTTTCTGGGCGGCCATGGTGTTCATCGCCATCCTCGTCGTGGGTTTTGCCTACGAGTGGAAAAAGGGCGCCCTGGACTGGGAATGAACTGACTCATCGACAAGGATCGCAGCCATGATTGAAGGCGTGATGAAAGAAGGCTTCATCACCACCAGTTACGACACGGTGGTGAACTGGGCCAAGACCGGCTCGCTATGGCCCATGACCTTCGGTCTGGCCTGCTGCGCAGTCGAGATGATGCATGCGGCCGCGGCCCGCTACGACATCGGCCGTTTCGGCGCCGAGGTCTTCCGCGCCAGCCCGCGCCAGTCCGATCTGATGATCGTGGCCGGTACCTTGTGCAACAAGATGGCCCCGGCCCTGCGCAAGGTCTACGACCAGATGAGCGAGCCGCGTTACGTGCTCTCCATGGGCTCCTGCGCCAACGGCGGTGGCTATTACCACTACAGCTACTCGGTGGTGCGCGGCTGCGACCGCATCGTGCCGGTCGACGTCTATGTCCCGGGCTGCCCGCCCACGGCCGAAGCGCTGATCTACGGCATCATCCAGCTGCAGCAGAAGATCCGCCGCACGCAGACCATCGCCCGCGTTTGAAGGACCGTCGATGACTGCTTATGCCGTGAATCTGGAGACTCTCAAGGACACCGTGACCGCCGCATTGGGTGGCAAGGTGCGCCGTATCGAGATCAAGCTGGGCGAGCTCACTGTCGAGGTGGCTGCCCCTGATTACCTTGCTGCCGCCCGTATCCTGCGCGATGCGCCCGGCTGTCAATTCGAACAACTGATCGACCTTTGCGGCGTCGATTATTCCGCCTGGGGTGACGGTGCCTGGGAGGGCGCGCGCTTCTGCGTGGTCTCTCACCTGTTGTCCGTCAGCCTGAACCAGCGCGTGCGCCTCAAGGTCTTTGCGACCGACGACAACTTCCCGGTGGTTGATTCCCTGAACGACGTCTGGCGTGCTGCCAACTGGTACGAGCGCGAGGCTTTCGACCTCTATGGCATCGTCTTCGAAGGTCACGACGACCTGCGCCGCATCCTGACCGACTACGGTTTCATCGGCCATCCCTTCCGCAAGGATTTCCCGCTGTCCGGCCACGTCGAGATGCGTTATGACGCCGAACTCAAGCGCGTGGTCTACCAGCCGGTGTCCATCGAGCCGCGCGAGATCACGCCGCGGATCATCCGTGAAGACAACTACGGCGGGTTGAAATAATCATGGCCGAAATCAAGAACTACACCCTGAACTTCGGGCCCCAGCACCCCGCCGCGCACGGCGTGCTGCGCCTGGTGCTCGAGCTGGACGGCGAGGTCGTGCAACGCGCCGATCCGCACATCGGCCTGCTGCACCGCGCCACCGAGAAGCTGGCCGAAAGCAAGACCTACATCCAGTCGCTGCCCTATATGGACCGCCTGGACTACGTCTCGATGATGTGCAACGAGCAGGCCTACTGCCTGGCTATCGAGAAGATGCTGGGCCTGGAAGTGCCGGTGCGCGCCCAGTACATCCGCACGATGTTCGGCGAGATCACGCGCCTGCTCAACCACCTGATGTGGCTGGGCTCGCACGGCAATGACTGCGGCAGCTCGACCATCCTGATCTACACCTTCCGCGAGCGCGAAGACCTGTTCGACATGTACGAGGCTGTCTCCGGCGCTCGCATGCATGCGGCCTATTTCCGTCCGGGCGGCGTCTACCGCGACCTGCCGGACAGCATGCCGCAGCACAAGGTCAACAAGATCCGCAACGCCAAGGCCGTGGCTGAGATCAACGCCAACCGCCAGGGTTCGCTGCTGGACTTCATAGACGATTTCTGCGCACGTTTCCCCAAGTGCGTGGACGAGTACGAAACCCTGCTGACCGACAACCGCATCTGGAAACAGCGCACGGTCGGCATCGGCGTCGTGACCGCCGAGCGCGCCCTGAACCTGGGCATGACCGGTCCCATGCTGCGCGGTTCGGGCATCGCCTGGGACCTGCGCAAGACCCAGCCTTACGACGCCTACGACCGTGTCGACTTTGACATCCCCGTGGGCAAGACCGGCGACAGCTACGACCGCTACCTCGTGCGTGTGCAGGAGATGCGTGAGTCCAATCGCATCATCAAGCAGTGCGTGGACTGGCTGCGCGCCAACCCCGGCTCCGTCATCACGGACAACCACAAGGTGGCTCCGCCGGCGCGCGAGGCGATGAAGACGAACATGGAAGAGCTGATCCACCACTTCAAGCTCTTCACCGAAGGTTTCCGCGTGCCCGCCGGAGAGGCCTATGCCGCTGTCGAGCACCCCAAGGGCGAGTTCGGCATTTACATGGTGAGCGACGGCGCCAACAAACCCTACCGCCTCAAGATTCGTGCCCCGGGCTTTGCCCATCTGGCCACGCTCGATGAGCTCGCGCGTGGCCACATGCTGGCCGACGCCGTGGCCATCATCGGCACGCTGGATATCGTGTTTGGAGAGATTGACCGATGATCTCGGAATCCACCAAGGCGCGCTTCGCCAAGGAAGTCGCCAAGTACCCGCCTGAGCAGAAGCAGTCTGCCGTCATGGCCTGCCTGTCCATCGTGCAGCAGGAGCTCGGCTTCGTGAGCACCGACAGCGAGGCCGAAGTCGCCGCCTACCTGGGCATGGCTCCTATGGCCGTGCACGAGGTCACGACCTTCTACAACATGTACAACCAGCGCCCGCTGGGCAAGTACAAGCTCAACGTCTGCACCAACCTGCCGTGCCAGCTGCGTGACGGCCAGAAGGCCCTGCACCATCTGGAGCACAAGCTGGGCATCCACATGGGCGAGACCACGGCCGACGGCCTGTTCACACTGCAGCAGAGCGAGTGCCAGGGCGCCTGCGCCGATGCACCCGTGCTGCTGGTCAACGACCGCACCATGTGCAGCTTCATGAGCAACGACAAGCTGGACAAACTGATCGACGGCCTGCGCGCCGCGGGGGGCAAGTGATGTCTGTCGACAAACTCCTCGCGCAATTCGCCGCCACCGGCGCCGAGACCTGTTTCCACAACCGCCATATCGAACCCCAGATCTACGCCGGCCTCGACGGCAGCAACTGGCACCTCAAGGACTACGAGGCGCGCGGCGGCTACCAGGCCCTGAAGAAGATCCTGGGCAAGGATGGCGGAGAAGGCCTGACGCAAGACCAGGTGATCGCCACCGTCAAGGAATCCGCCCTGCGCGGCCGTGGCGGCGCCGGTTTCCCCACCGGCCTGAAGTGGAGCTTCATGCCGCGCCAGTTCCCGGGCCAGAAGTACCTGGTCTGCAACTCGGACGAGGGCGAACCCGGGACCTGCAAGGACCGCGACATCCTGATGTACAACCCGCACATCGTGATCGAGGGCATGGCCATCGCGGCCTATGCCATGGGCATCACGGTGGGCTACAACTACATCCACGGCGAGATCTTTGAGGTCTACGAACGTTTCGAGGCTGCGCTGGAAGAGGCGCGCGCCGCCGGCCTGCTGGGCAACAACATCGCCGGCAGCAATTTCAGTTTCCAGCTGCATGCAGCCCACGGTTTCGGCGCCTACATCTGCGGCGAAGAAACCGCGCTGCTCGAATCGCTGGAAGGCAAGAAGGGCCAGCCGCGCTTCAAGCCGCCGTTCCCGGCCAGCTTCGGTCTGTACGGCAAGCCGACCACGATCAACAACACCGAGACCTTCGCGGCCGTGCCCTGGATCATCCGCAACGGCGGCCAGGCCTACCTCGAATGCGGCAAGCCCAACAACGGCGGCACCAAGATCTATTCGATCAGCGGTGACGTCGAGCGTCCGGGCAACTACGAGATCCCCATGGGCACGCCCTTCGCCAAGCTGCTCGAGCTGGCCGGCGGCGTGCGCGGTGGCCGCAAGCTCAAGGCCGTGATCCCCGGGGGATCGTCTGCTCCGGTGCTGCCGGCCGACATCATGATGCAGTGCACGATGGACTACGACTCCATCGCCAAGGCAGGCTCCATGCTGGGCTCGGGCGCCGTGATCGTGATGGACGAGACCCGCTGCATGGTCAAGTCCCTGCAGCGCCTGTCCTACTTCTATATGCACGAATCCTGCGGCCAGTGCACGCCCTGCCGCGAAGGCACGGGCTGGCTCTCGCGCGTGGTCGACCGCATCGAGAACGGCCAGGGGCGTCCCGAAGATCTGGACCTGCTGGACAACGTGGCCGAGAACATCCAGGGCCGCACCATCTGCGCGCTGGGCGATGCGGCGGCCATGCCGGTGCGCGCCATGATCAAGCACTTCCGGCACGAATTCGAACACCACGTGGCGAACAAGACCTGCGTGGTCGGCGCCTACGTCTGAGCGCACACACCGAGCATACGAACATGGTTGAAATCGAACTCGACGGCAAGAAGGTAGAGATCCAGGAAGGCAGCATGGTGATGCATGCGGCCGAGAAAGCCAAGATCTACATTCCGCACTTCTGCTATCACAAGAAACTGAGCATCGCGGCCAACTGCCGCATGTGCCTGGTGGACGTGGAGAAGGCGCCCAAGCCCATGCCGGCCTGCGCCACCCCCGTCACGCAGGGCATGATCGTGCGCACCAAGACCGACAAGGCCATCAAGGCCCAGAAGTCGGTCATGGAGTTCCTGCTGATCAACCATCCGCTGGATTGCCCCATCTGCGACCAGGGCGGCGAATGCCAGCTGCAGGACCTGGCCGTGGGCTACGGCGCTTCCTCCTCGCGTTACGAGGAAGAGAAGCGTGTGGTCTTCCACAAGGACGTGGGCCCGCTGATCTCCATGGAGGAGATGAGCCGCTGCATCCACTGCACCCGCTGCGTGCGTTTTGGCCAGGAAGTCGCCGGCGTGATGGAGCTCGGCATGAGCCACCGCGGCGAGCATTCCGAGATCGAGACCTTCGTGGGGCACTCGGTCGACTCCGAGCTGTCGGGCAACATGATCGATATCTGCCCGGTCGGTGCCCTGACCAGCAAGCCTTTCCGCTACCAGGCCCGTACCTGGGAGCTGGGCCGTCGCAAGTCCGTATCTCCGCACGACTCCACCGGTGCCAACCTGATCGTCCAGGTCAAGAACAACCAGGTGCTGCGTGTCGTTCCCCTGGAAAACGAAGACGTCAACGAGTGCTGGATCGCCGACCGTGACCGTTACTCCTACGAGGCCCTCAACGGTGCCGACCGCCTGACCAACCCCATGGTCAAGCAGGGTGGCCAGTGGAAGGAAGTCGACTGGCAGACCGCCCTGGAGTACGTGGCCAACGGTCTGAAGACCATCAAGAGCGATCACGGTGCCAACAGCATCGGCGCCCTGGTCAGCCCGCACAGCACGCTGGAAGAGCTGTACCTGGCCGCCGGTCTGCTGCGCGGCCTGGGCAGCGACAACATCGACTACCGCCTGCGCAACGCCGAATTCGGCAAGAGCGAGGGTGTGCGCTGGCTGGGCCTGCCCATTGCCGCGCTCACGCAACTGCAACGCGTGCTGGTGGTCGGCAGCAACCTGCGCAAGGACCATCCGCTGTTCGCGCAACGCATCCGCCAGGCCGTGCGCCACGGCGCGCAGGTCAGCGCCATCACCTCGAAGAACCTCTACCAGAGCGCCGACGCCTGGGCCATGAAGGTGGCGAATGCACAGGTCAGCCCGGCTGGACAGTGGGCCCAGGCCCTGGCCAACGTGGCAGCGGCCATTGCGGCAGAAAAGGGCGTTGCCGCCCCGGCCGCCGGTCAGTCCACGCCCGAAGCGCAGGCCATCGCCAAGTCCCTGCTGGGTGGCGAGCGCAAGGCGGTGCTGCTGGGCAATGCCGCCGCGCACCATGCCAACGCGTCCAGCCTGCTGGCCCTGGCCAACTGGATCGGCGCCCAGACGGGTGCCAGCGTGGGCTACCTCACCGAAGCCGCCAACACCGTGGGTGCGCAATGGGTCGGTGCCCAGCCGCAAGCCGCGGGTCTGAACGCCGCGCAGATGCTGGGTGGCAAGCTCAAGGCCGCTCTGCTGCTGGCCGTCGAGCCCGAGTACGACACGGCTGCCGGTCAGGCCGCTGCGGCCGCGCTGGACTCCGCCGAGATGGTCGTCACGCTCAGTCCCTTCAAGACCAACCTGGCGTTCAGCGATGTGCTGTTGCCCATCGCGCCCTTCAGCGAGACCTCGGGCAGTTTTGTCAACGCCGAAGGTCGCGTGCAGAGTTTCCACGCCGTGGTCAAGCCTCTGACCGAGACCCGGCCGGCCTGGAAGGTGCTGCGTGTGCTCGGCAATCTGCTGGGGCTTCAGGGTTTCGCCTACGAGTCTTCGCAGGAAGTGCTGGCCGCGGCCACGACCAAGCCCGCGAACCTCTCCAACGCCACACAGGCCGCCATCAGCGTCGCGGCCACCGCGGCCGAGCCGGTGACGGCCTCCATCTACCAACTCGACGGCCTGGTCCGTCGCGCGCCGTCGCTGCAGCTGACGGCCGACGCCCGTGAACAAGGGGTGCCCGCATGATTGATGCGCTGTACAACGGCGGCCTGAACCTGATCGCCGCCAGCTGGTGGGCCACCCTGGCCTGGCCGGTCCTGTGGATCCTGCTCAAGATCGTGGCCGTGCTCGCGCCGCTCATGGGCGCGGTGGCCTACCTGACGCTGTGGGAGCGCAAGTTCCTGGGCTTCATGCAGGTGCGCTACGGGCCCAACCGTGTGGGCCCCTTCGGCCTGCTGCAGCCGATCGCCGATGCGGTCAAGCTGCTGACCAAGGAAATCATCACGCCCAGCGCCGTGAGCGGCGGACTGTTCCGGCTCGGCCCCATCATGGCCATCATGCCGGCGCTGGCTGCCTGGGTGGCCATTCCCTTCGGCCCGGACGTGGCGCTGACCAATATCAATGCCGGCCTGCTGCTGGTGATGGCCATCACCTCGATCGAGGTCTATGGCGTGATCATCGCGGGCTGGGCGTCCAACTCGAAGTACGCCTTTCTGGGCGCGCTGCGTGCCTCGGCGCAGATGGTGAGCTACGAGATCGCCATGGGCTTCTGCTTCCTGGTGGTGCTCATGGTCTCGGGCAGCATGAACCTGACCGACATCGTGCTGGGCCAGGGCGACGGCTACTTCGCCGACAAGGGCCTGGGTTTCCTGTCCTGGAACTGGCTGCCCCTGCTGCCGATCTTCCTGGTCTACCTGATCTCCGGCGTGGCCGAGACCAACCGCCATCCCTTCGACGTGGTCGAGGGCGAAGCCGAGATCGTGGCCGGCCACATGGTCGAGTACTCGGGCATGGGCTTTGCCATCTTCTTCCTGGCCGAATACGCCAGCATGTGGCTGGTCTCCATCCTGGCCGTGATCATGTTCCTGGGCGGCTGGCTGTCTCCGATCGACAGCGCCCTGTTCAACTGGGTCCCGGGCTGGATCTGGCTGGGTCTCAAGACCTTCGTCGTCGTGTCCATGTTCATCTGGATCCGCGCGACCTTCCCGCGTTTCCGTTACGACCAGATCATGCGTCTGGGCTGGAAGATCTTCATCCCGGTCACCCTGGTGTGGCTGCTCGTTGTCGGCATCTGGATGCAGACGTCGTGGAATATCTGGAATTAAGGGGCTGACAATATGCAAGCCGCTGCTGCCACCACTAGCTTCTCCCTCAAGGACTTCCTCAAGAGCTTCATGCTCGTGGAACTCTTCAAGGGCATGGCCCTGACGGGGCGTTACGCCTTCGCCCGCAAGGTCACGATCCAGTACCCCGAAGAGAAGACCCCGCTGTCGCCGCGCTTCCGCGGCCTGCACGCCCTGCGTCGTTATGAAAACGGCGAAGAGCGCTGCATCGCCTGCAAGCTCTGCGAAGCCGTCTGCCCGGCCATGGCCATCACCATCGAGTCCGAAGTGCGCAAGGACGGCAGCCGCCGCACCACGCGTTATGACATCGACCTGACCAAGTGCATCTTCTGCGGCTTCTGCGAAGAGAGCTGCCCGGTGGACTCCATCGTCGAGACCCACGTGCTCGAATACCACGGCGAAAAACGCGGTGACCTGTACTTCACCAAGGACATGCTGCTGGCCGTGGGCGACCGCTACGAGACCGAGATCGCTGCCGCCCGCGCGGCCGACGGCAAGTACCGCTAAGGCGCCACGAAACACCAAGAAACGATCATGGACGTCAAAACCGGCTTCTTCTTCCTGTTCTCGGCGGTGCTGCTGTTCGCAGCCTTCCGGGTCATCACGGCACGCAACCCCGTGCACGCCGTGCTTTTCCTCATGCTGTCCTTCTCGCAGGCCTCGGCCATCTGGCTGCTGCTGAAGGCCGAGTTCCTGGCCATCACCCTGGTGCTGGTCTACCTCGGCGCGGTGATGGTGCTCTTCCTCTTCGTGGTCATGATGCTGGACATCAAGATCGACCAGATGCGCCAGGGTTTCTGGAAGCACCTGCCGCTGGCCGCCACCCTGGGCGCCGTGGTGGTGCTCGAGATGGCCGCCGTGCTGCTGTCGGGCTTCCGCGTCACCGATGAGCCGCAGGTTGCCCAGGTCATCGGCCAGGCGCCGGTGGAGATCTCCAACTCCAAGGAGCTGGGCATCCTGCTTTACACCGAATACGTCTACCCGGTCCAGGTGGCCGCCGTGATCCTGCTGGTGGCCATGATCGCCGCTATCGCGCTCACCCTGCGCTCGCGCAAGGACAGCAAGGCCATCGACCCGTCCATCCAGGTGCGCGTGCGCGCCGCCGACCGCCTGTCCATCGTGAAGGTCGAGACCACCCGCGCCGCGCCGCCTGCGCCCGCGCCCGAGGAGAACAAACCATGACACTGACCCTGGGGCACTATCTGACGCTGGGCGCCGCGCTGTTTGCCATCGCGGTGGTCGGTATCTTCCTGAACCGCAAGAATCTGATCGTGCTGCTCATGGCCATCGAGCTCATGCTGCTGGCGGTCAACCTGAACTTCGTGGCCTTCTCCCATTACCTGGGCGATATGCACGGTCAGGTCTTCGTGTTCTTCATCCTTACCGTCGCAGCAGCCGAGTCGGCCATCGGCCTGGCCATCCTGGTGCTGCTGTTCCGCAACAAGTCCAGCATCAACGTGGACGAACTCAATACGCTCAAGGGCTGAACCCACCGGTTCATCAAGGTACTAGAAGATGAGTCAAACCCTGAATGCATCCACCCTGCTGGCGGTGCCGCTGGCGCCGCTGGTCGGCTCCGCGCTGGCCGGCATCTTCGGCACCAAGCTGGGTGGCAACTGGATCGGCCGCCGCCTCTCGCACACCCTGACCATCCTGGGCGTACTGGTGGCCTTCATCATTTCCGCCATGACGCTCAAGAGCGTGGCCATGGACGGGGCGCGCTTCAACGAAACGCTCTACGAGTGGATGGTCGTGGGCGGTCTCAAGATGGAAGTCGGCTTCATGGTCGACGGCCTCACCGCCATGATGATGTGCGTGGTGACCTTCGTCTCGCTCATGGTGCACATCTACACCATCGGCTACATGGAAGAAGACGAGGGCTACAACCGTTTCTTCGCCTACATCTCCCTGTTCACCTTCTCCATGCTCATGCTGGTCATGAGCAACAACCTGCTGCAGCTCTTCTTCGGCTGGGAAGCGGTGGGCCTGGTGTCCTACCTGCTGATCGGTTTCTGGTTCAACAAGCCCACGGCCATCTTCGCCAACATGAAGGCCTTCCTGGTCAACCGCGTGGGTGACTTCGGCTTCATCCTGGGCATAGGCCTGATCGCCGCCTTTGCTGGCACGCTGAACTACACGGAAGTCTTCGCCAAGGCTGGTGAACTGGGCGCCATCTCGTTCCCCTGGTACATCCTGGGCCAGGACGCCATGCTGATCACCGTGATCTGCATCTGCCTCTTCATCGGTGCCATGGGCAAGTCGGCCCAGTTCCCTCTGCATGTCTGGCTGCCCGATTCGATGGAAGGCCCCACGCCCATCTCCGCGCTGATCCACGCCGCCACCATGGTGACGGCTGGCATCTTCATGGTCGCGCGCATGTCGCCGCTGTTCGAGCTGTCCGACACGGCCTTGAGCTTCATCATGGTGATCGGCGCCATCACGGCCCTGTTCATGGGCTTCCTGGGCATCATCCAGAACGACATCAAGCGCGTGGTGGCTTATTCCACGCTCTCGCAGCTGGGCTACATGACCGTCGCCCTGGGCGCCTCGGCCTATTCGGTGGCAGTGTTCCACCTGATGACGCACGCCTTCTTCAAGGCCCTGCTGTTCCTCGGCGCGGGCTCGGTCATCATCGGCATGCACCACAACCAGGATATCCGCTGGATGGGCGGCGTGCGCAAGTACATGCCCATCACCTGGATCACCTCGCTGCTCGGTTCCCTGGCCCTGATCGGCACGCCGCTGTTCGCCGGTTTCTACTCCAAGGACAGCATCATCGAAGCCGTCCATGAGAGCCATCTCTGGGGCAGCGGCTTCGCCAGCTTCGCGGTGCTGGCCGGCGTCTTCGTGACGGCCTTCTATTCCTTCCGCATGTACTTCCTGGTCTTCCACGGCAAGGAGCGCTACGACCAGAACCCCGACGCGCACCATGATGACCATGGCCACGGCCATGACGATCACCACGAGCCGCACGAATCGCCCTGGGTGGTGACGGTGCCGCTGGTGCTGCTGGCCATCCCCTCGGTGGTGATCGGCTACCTGACCATCGGGCCCATGCTGTACGGTGATTTCTTCAAGGACGCGATCTTTGTCGACGCGGCCAGGCACCCCGTGATGGCCGAACTGGCCGAGGCCTTCCATGGCCCGCTGGCCATGGCGGTCCACGCCTTCAGCACCCTGCCGTTCTGGCTGGCGCTGGCCGGTGTCGCCACTTCGTATTACATGTACATGATCAACCCGGCGCTGCCGGCGGCCATCAAGCGCATCTTCCAGCCGATCTATACCCTGCTGGACAACAAGTACTACATGGACTGGATCAACGAGAACATCCTGGCGCGCGGCGCCCGTCTGCTGGGCATGGGCCTGTGGAAGGGCGGCGACCAGGCGGTGATCGACGGTACCCTGGTCAACGGTTCCTGGAAGGTGGTGGGCTGGGTGGCCGGCATCGTGCGCTGGTTCCAGTCGGGCTACCTCTACCACTATGCCCTGGCCATGATCCTCGGCATCGTGGCGCTGATGACGTATTTCGTGACCTGGCCCATGCTGGCCGGCTTGCTCGGCCGCTAAGGAGAAGAAGAACATGGGTTTGTTGAGCCTCGCCATCTGGATGCCGATCGCTTTCGGCGTGCTGCTGCTCGTCCTCGGACGTGACGACCAGGCACGCACCGTGCGCTGGGTCGCGCTGGTGGGCGCGATCGCCAGTTTCCTGGTCACGCTGCCGCTGTACACGGGCTTCAAGCTCGGCACGGCCGAGATGCAGTTCGTGGAACTCCTGCCCTGGATGGAGCGCTTCAATGTGCACTACCACCTGGGCCTGGACGGCATCTCCTTCTGGTTCGTGCTGCTGACCGCCTTCATCAACGTGATCGTGGTCATCGCCGGCTGGGAAGTCATTACCAGCCGCGTCAACCAATACATGGGCGCCTTCCTGATCCTGAGCGGCCTCATGATCGGCGTGTTCTCGGCACTGGACGGCATCCTGTTCTACGTCTTCTTCGAAGCCACCCTGATCCCGATGTACCTGATCATCGGCATCTGGGGCGGGCCCAACAAGATCTACGCGGCCTTCAAGTTCTTCCTCTACACGCTGCTGGGCTCGCTGCTGCTGCTGATCGCGCTGATCTTCCTGTACACCAAGTCGGGTGGCAGCTTCGACATCGCCACCTGGCACTCCCTGCCTTTGGATGGCCGCACGCAGACCCTGATCTTCTTCGCGTTCTTCGCGGCCTTCGCCGTCAAGGTGCCGATGTGGCCGGTACACACCTGGCTGCCCGACGTGCACGTCGAAGCGCCCACGGGTGGTTCCGCCGTGTTGGCCGCCATCATGCTGAAGCTGGGCGCCTACGGCTTCCTGCGTTTCTCCATGCCCATCGCTCCCGATGCCGCGCGCGAGTGGGCCTGGCTCATGATCGCGCTCTCGCTGATCGCCGTGATCTACGTGGGCCTGGTGGCCATGGTGCAGCAGGACATGAAAAAGCTCGTGGCCTACTCGTCCGTGGCCCACATGGGTTTCGTCACCCTGGGTTTCTTCATCTTCAACGACCTCGGCGTGGCCGGCGGCCTGGTACAGATGATCGCCCACGGCTTTGTATCGGGCGCCATGTTCCTGTGCATCGGCGTGCTCTACGACCGCGTGCATTCGCGCGAGATCGCCAGTTACGGCGGTGTCATCAACACCATGCCCAAGTTCACGGCCTTTGCGCTGCTGTTTGCCATGGCCAACTGCGGCCTGCCCGCCACCGCCGGTTTCGTGGGCGAGTGGATGGTCATCCTGGGTGCGGTCAAGGCCAACTTCTGGCTGGGCCTGCTGGCCGCCACGGCGCTGATCTTCGGCGCTGCCTACACGCTGTGGATGTTCAAGCGCGTCTACCTGGGCCCCGTGGCCAATGACGACGTCAAGGGATTGGACGACATCAACAGCCGCGAATTCCTCATGCTCACGCTGCTGGCGATCGCCGTGTTGTGGATGGGTGTGTTTCCCAAGCCCTTCACCGACGTCATGGACACCTCGGTGACCGAGCTGCTCAAGCACGTCGCCCAGTCCAAGCTGAACTGAATCAAGAGAGACTGAAGATGACTGACACCCTCAGCTGGATCGCGGTATTCCCCGAGGTCATCCTGCTCGTCATGGCCTGTGCCATCACGCTGCTGGACCTCACCGTCAAGAGCCGCCTGCGCACCACCACCTACATCATCACCCTGTTGACCCTGGCCGTCGTGGCCGCCCTCCAGGCCGTGTACGCCAACGCCGGTGGCACGCTCTACGGGCTCAACGACATGGTGGTGAGCGACAGCATGGGCAACTGGCTCAAGTTCTTCGCCACCATCGCCGTCATGGTCACCCTGGTCTACGGCCGCCCCTACGCGGCCGACCGCGACATGCTACGCGGGGGTGAACTGTTCAGCCTGAGCCTGTTCGCGCTGCTGGGCATGTTCATCATGATCTCGGGCAACAACTTCCTGCTGATCTACCTGGGCCTGGAGCTGCTCACGCTGTCCAGCTACGCCCTGGTGGCCCTGCGTCGCGACCACGCCACCTCCACCGAGGCGGCCATGAAGTACTTCGTGCTCGGTGCACTGGCTTCGGGTTTCCTGCTCTACGGCCTGTCCATGATGTACGGCGCCACCGGCACGCTCAACGTCAACGAAGTCTTCCGCGGTGTCAACTCCGGCCTGATCAACCCCAGCGTGCTGACCTTCGGCCTGGTCTTCGTGGTGGCCGGCCTCGCCTTCAAGCTCGGCGTGGTGCCCTTCCACATGTGGATCCCCGACGTCTACCAGGGCGCTCCCACCGCCATCACCCTGATGATCGGCGGCGCGCCCAAGCTGGCTGCCTTTGCCATCGTCATGCGCCTGCTGGTCGAGGGCATGCTGCCCCTGTGGTTCGACTGGCAGCAGATGCTGGCCCTGCTGGCCGTGGCCTCGCTGCTGGTCGGCAACCTGGCCGCCATCATGCAGACCAACCTCAAGCGCATGCTGGCCTACTCGACCATCTCGCAGATGGGTTTCGTGCTGCTGGGCCTGATGTCGGGCGTGATCAACGGCAACATCTATTCCGCTGCCAACGCCTACAGCTCGGCCATGTTCTACGTCATCACCTATGTGCTGACCACGCTGGCGTCCTTCGGCGTCATCCTGCTGCTGGCGCGTGAAGGTTTCGAGAGCGAAGAGATCGCCGATTTTGCCGGCCTGAACCAGCGCAGCCCGCTGTACGCCGCCATCATGGCCATCTGCCTGTTCTCGCTGGCCGGCATTCCGCCCATGGTCGGCTTCTACGCCAAGCTTTCCGTGCTACAGGCCCTGATCGCCTCGGGCCAGACCCTGCACATCGTGCTGGCCGTGTTCGCCGTGATGATGTCGCTGATCGGCGCCTTCTACTACCTGCGTGTCGTCAAGGTCATGTACTTTGACGAACCCATCACCGCCAGCACCGTCTCGGCCCCGCTGGACGTGCGCGCCGTGCTCTCCGTCAACGGCCTGCTGGTGCTGGCACTGGGCATCGCGCCCGGCGGCCTGATGGCGCTGTGCGCGCAGGCCGTGGTGCAGATGCTCGGTACATGACACAGGGCGCCGCGGTCTGGTTCGTGGTGCTGGCGGCCCTGGTCGCCGCCAACCTGCCTTTCCTCAACGGCCGTCTGCTGGCGGTCGTTCCACTGAAGTTTCCCAAGAACCTGGGCCTGCGCCTACTGGAGCTGGTGCTGTTCTACTTCATCGTGGGCGGCCTGGCCCTGCTGCTGGAGCAGCGCGCCGGCCGCATCGCCCCGCAAGGCTGGGAGTTCTACGCCATCACCGGCGCGCTCTTCCTGACCCTGGCCTTCCCGGGTTTTGTCTATCGCTACCTCTACAAGCGCCACGGTTGAGTGGCGGCAGCGATCATGGATGACCGCCACCTGATCGAAACGCAGCAGAGCAGTGAAGAGCTGCTCAAGGGGCGTTTCCTGCACGCCTTCCGCGACACCGTGCGCCTGCCCGATGGCAGCGAGGCTGTGCGCGAATACGTCATCCACCCCGGCGCCGTCATGATCATCCCGCTGCTGCCGCAGCCTGACGGCAGCATGCGCGTGGTGCTGGAGCGCCAGTACCGTTACCCGGTCAAGCAGGTCATGATCGAATTCCCTGCCGGCAAACTGGACCCGGGTGAGGACATCCTCGCCTGCGCGCGACGCGAGCTGCAGGAGGAAACCGGCTACCGCGCCACCGAATGGGCGCGGGCCGGCGTGCTGCACCCCGTCATCTCCTATTCCACCGAATTCATCGAAGTCTGGTTTGCACGCGGCCTCAGCCAGGGCGAACGCCATCTGGACGAAGGCGAATTCCTCGACGTCTTCAGTGCCACACCCGCGGAGTTGCTGTCATGGTGCCGCGACGGGAAGGTGACCGACGCCAAGACCCTGACCGGCACGCTCTGGTTGCAGAACGTCCTCTCGGGCGCATGGGCATTGGACTGGCAGACTGCGGCCTGAGTCGCTTGTTGCCGATAATCACGACATGAAGGTTTTCAATCTCCAGTGCAGCGCGCACCACAGCTTTGAAGGCTGGTTCGCCTCCGAAGAGGACTACGCCAGCCAGATCGAGCGGGGCCTGCTCGAATGCCCCATGTGCGCCGACAAGACCGTGCACAAGTTGCCCAGCGCCCCGCGCCTGAACTTCGGCGCGCTCGCAAGCACCCAGTCCACGACCGCCGCCTCCGCCGCGGACAAACAGGCGGTGGTCGCCGGTGACCCGGCACAGGCCCTGCAGGCGGCTTATCTGCAACTCGCGCGCCGTATCGTCTCGGAAACGGAAGACGTGGGCGAACGTTTCGCCGAAGAGGCGCGCAAGATCCACTACGGCGAAACGGAAGAGCGCGGCATCCGAGGTCAGGCTTCACGCAAGGAGACTGAGGCGCTGATGGAGGAGGGCATTGCCGTGATGCCACTGCCTTTGCCTGAGGGGCTCAAAGGGCCATTGCAGTAGAGGCTGAGGGTCAGGGGGCGCGGGCGGGTATGAGTGGCGCAAGTGCGATGCGCACGCCTTCGGCAACTTCCAGATCATTGTTGAACAGGTCCCGGCGAACTTCGCCGCGCGGCCGTTCCATGTCCATGGCATGGATGATGGATGCCCCACCATAGGTCAGAAAGGCTGGGGCTCCTGTGGACATGACTGCCGTCAACTGAATGGAAAAAGAACTGGTGCTGCCCGTGAAATTTGGCTCGCGTGTACCTCTGTCATTGATGGTCGGGATTCGGGTTCTTTGTCCATCCCAGGTGGCTGAACTGCCTTGCAGTACAGCCGTACGCGCGACGATCCGAGACTGGATCAGCAGCGCGCATCCGGCCTCTTTGCAGACATGCTGAGCAAGGCGGGACATGGCCTGCCCATAGGCCTGTGGACGCCGGGTGCCTGTTACCGGGTCGTAGATACCGCCCACCTCGGCGGACATCTTGCTCCAGATCTCGTTGTAATTGTCGCGGTTTAGCAAGGTCACCTTGAAGCCGGCCAGCTCAAGCTGCTTACCCAATTGGGCGACCATCATGCTGTCGCCCTTCTGAAGCTCCTTGACCTGCTGCAGAGGAGGGGGGAGCAGAACGATCAGTGTTTCCTTGGGGGGGATAGAAAACTGTGCGGACCGCCAGTTGTCGCGTGCCTGGGGAACAGGGGCCGAGGCGCAACCTGCCAGACCGAGCATCAGGATAAGGGTAAGGTGTCGGCGCAGCAAGATGCAGAACATTAGGCAGTGGAGGATAGAAAGATTCTAGGCACAGGCCAGACCACCGTATATCCCCCAAAAGGGGCATATGCCCCTAGGACTTGAACTGCAGCGCCGCCAGCCTGGCATACAGCCCATTCGCCGCCACCAGGCTATCGTGCGTTCCCTGTTCTACCAGCCGCCCTTGGTCGATGACGACGATGCGATCGGCCTGCTGCACGGTGGCCAGGCGGTGGGCGATGACCAGTGTCGTGCGGCCGCGCATGGCGGTTTCCAGCGCGGCCTGCACCATGCGTTCGCTCTCTGCGTCCAGCGCGCTGGTGGCTTCGTCCAGTAGCAGTAGCGGCGGGTTCTTGAGCATGGCGCGCGCGATGGCGATGCGCTGGCGCTGGCCGCCCGAGAGGCGCACACCCCGCTCGCCGAGGAAGGTGCCGTAGCTCTCGGGCAGGGCGCGGATGAAGTCGTCGGCAAAGGCGGCGCGGGCGGCGGCTTTCACTTCTTCGTCACTGGCGCCAGGGCGGCCGTAGCGTATGTTCTCCAGCGCGCTGCTGGAGAAGATCACCGGCTCCTGCGGCACGATGGCGATCTGCTCGCGCAGGGCCTGCAGGCTTTGCTGCGGCAGGGGCACGCCGTTGAGCTTGAGCGTGCCAGCGCTCGGATCGTAAAAGCGCAGCAGCAGCTGGAACACCGTCGTCTTGCCTGCGCCGCTGGGACCCACCAGGGCCAGCGTTTCGCCGGGTGCGACGTTGAGCGTGAAGTCGCTCAACGCGGCCTGGGCCGGGCGTGAGGGGTAGTGGAAGGTCAGGGCCTCGAAGGCGATGGACGTGCCGGCGGCCGCAGAGGGGGCAGGCAGGGGCAGCGCAGGCGATGCGATGGGAGAGCGGCTGGCCAGCAGTTCCATGAGTCGTTCGGTGGCGCCGGCGGCGCGCAGCAGCTCGCCATAGACCTCACCCAGTACTGCAAAGGAACTGGCCAGCATGATCACAAAGACCACGGTCTGTCCCAGGTGGCCCGCGGTGATCTCGCCGGCCAGCACGGCCTGCGTGCCCTGGTACAGGCCCCACAGCAACGCGGCGGAGGTGGCCGTGATGATGAAGGCCATGAGCGTGGCCCGTGCGCGCACGCGGCGCTTGGCGGTGCCGAAGGCGCTCTCGGTGGCGGCGTCAAAACGCGCAGCCTCACGCGCCTCGGCGCTGTAGCTCTGCACCACGGGGATGGCGTTGAGCACTTCGGCGGCGATGGCGCTGGAGTCGGCCACGCGGTCCTGGCTGGCGCGCGAAAGGCGGCGCACGCGGCGTCCGAACCAGACGCTGGGCGCCACCACGAGCAGCAGCACGGCCAGCACCTGCAACATGATGAGCGGGTTGGTCCAGATCAGCATGCCCAGGGCACCCAGGCCCATGACGGCGCTGCGCAAGCCCATGGAGAAGGAGGAGCCCACCACGGTCTGCACCAGAGTGGTGTCGGTGGTCAGGCGCGAGAGTACCTCGCCGGTTTGTGTGGTTTCGAAGAAGGCCGGGCTCTGGCGCAGCACGTGGCCGTAGACCGCGTCGCGCACGTCGGCGGTGACACGTTCGCCCAGCCAGCTCATGAGGTAGAAGCGCACGGCCGAGAACACGCCCATGGCCGCAGCCACCGCGAACAGCAGAGCGAAGTGTTCGCGCAGGGCCATCAGCTGCGTGCCGCGGTCCTGCACCTGCAGGCCTCCGTCGATCAGCTCACGCAGGGCCAGGGGGAAGGCCAGCGTGGCCGCTGCGGCGAGCAGCAGGAAGAGCAGGGCCAGCGCGATGCGTGTGCGGTAGGGCCGCAGAAAGGGCAGCAGGCCGCTGAGGGAAGTGGGGTTGGTGGCGCGGGGTCGGTTGCTGTCGCTGGGCATGGCGGGCTAGGAGGTGAGGGTGACCGCCCAGCATACCGCGCCCCCATGACCCCTGCCGGGGACGGTCATCGGGGGCCCGTGGACCGCGGCTCAGCGGCGGGACAGCACTTCGCGCAGCGTGGTGGCCAGATCGTCGATATGGAACTTGGCGATGTAGGCGTCGGCACCGGCGCTCTGGACCTGGGCCTCGTTGGCCGTGCCCGTGAGCGAGGAGTGCACCACCACCGGGATGCCGCTGAACTGTACGTCGGCCTTCACATTGCGCGTCAGCGTGAAGCCGTCCATCTCGGGCATTTCCAGGTCGGTGAGCAGCAGGGCGACCTTGTCCCTGACGGACTTGCCCTCGTTCCTGGCCTGGGCCGCCAGGGCCTGCAGGCGATCCCAGGCTTCCTTGCCGCTGTGGGTCATGATGAAGGAGACGCCCAGGGAGTTCAGGCCCTTTTCGAGGATGCCGCGCGCCATGGCCGAATCGTCTGCCGCCAGCACCACGCTGCCCGGCGGGAGCTGGATCTTGGGGCCCGTGGGTTTTTCGAAATCCGCCGTGCCCGGCATCACGTCGTGCAGGATGCGCTCCACGTCGAGCACCTGGGCCAGCCGGCTGTTCTCCGCGTCGCCGTCCAGGCGGGCGATGCTGGTGACCAGCTCGCCGCCGCGGCCTTCGGCGGAGAGCACCTGCTTCCAGTCCACCTGCACGATCTCCGTGACGTTCTCGACGAAGAAACCCTGGGTGGTGCGGGCGAATTCGGTGACCAGCAGGATGCCTTCACCCTTGCCGGGCGTACGCCCCGTGATGGCGGGCAGGTCGATCACGGTGATGATCTGGCCGCGGATATTGGCCACGCCCAGCACATGGGCCGGCGCATTGACCATCTTGGTGAGCTGGGGCATGACCATGATCTCGCGCACCTTGAACACATTGATGCCGAACAGCTCGCGCTGGTCGGAGCCGGCGGCGGTGCCCAGCTGGAACAGCAGCAGTTCGAACTTGCTGCTGTTGCCGGCGGTGTTGCGGTTGTCGGTGCTGCGGGAGGCGGGCTGGGAACTCATGCGTGTCATCCTTGTGGGTCTCGGGTAAGAGCGTAACGGCTTGTCCTGCCGCAGGCAAGCCATGCCCGCCGAAAATACCCCATTTCGCCTCTCAAGTCCGCAAGAAACGGGTGGCCCGGGCCTGACCGGGCGGCGAGAATAGGCCCGTAGTCCACATCTTCCAGATTCATGACACCTGCCCACCTGCTCCAACTGGTCACTCTGGCCGCCATCTGGGGCGCCTCTTTTCTTTTCATGCGCATCGCCGTGCCCGCGCTGGGACCGGTCTGGCTGATCGAATGGCGGGTGCTACTGGGGGCCTTGTCCCTGGCTCTGGCGGGGCGCTGGATCCGTCACAGCCTGCAGATGGGTGTGCACTGGCGCCACTACCTGCTGCTGGGCCTGTTCAACAGCGCGCTGCCCTTTGTGCTGTTCGCCTGGGCTGCGCAGACGCTCACGGCGTCCCTGCTTTCGGTGGTCAACGCCACGGCGCCGATCTGGGGCGCGGTGATCGCCTGGGCCTGGAGCCGCGAGCCGCTGACGCCCCGGGTGGCGGCCGGCCTGGCCCTGGGCGTGGCCGGTGTGGCCCTGCTCATGGGCCTGGACCCGGCCATGCTCAAGCCCGGCTCGGGCTGGGTGCTGGCCGGGGTGCTGCTGGCCCCCTGCTGCTACGCCATCGCCAGCCACTACGCCAAGTCGGCCGGCAATGCGCTCACGCCTTTTGCCAATGCCCACGGCAGCATGTGGGCAGCGACCGCGCTGCTCTGGCCTGTGCTGCCCCTGGCCGGCCATGCACCCCTGCCCGAGACGGCCACACCGGTGCTGGTCTGGGGCGCGGTCCTGGGCCTGGGCCTGCTGTGCACAGGCCTGGCCTATCTGATGTATTTCCGTCTGGTGGCGGCGCTGGGCGCAGCCTCGGCCCTGACCGTGACCTTCCTGATCCCCGTCTTCGGCATCCTCTGGGGCCATCTCTTCCTGGGCGAGACCGTGGGCTGGCAGACACTGGCCGGCGCGCTGGTGGTGCTCACGGGTACGGCGCTGGTGACGGGTTTCGATCCACGCACGCTATGGGCACGCAAGGGAGCCAGCCATGGATGACGCACTGCTGGCAGAGTCCGGCCGCCAGTACGCGCTGGTGGCGCAGGCCATACGCTATCTGCGTGCACACGCGCAGCAGCAGCCCACGCTGGCCGAGGTCGCGCAGGCGGTGCACCTCAGCGAGCACCACCTGCAGCGCGTCTTTGCCGCCTGGGCCGGTATCTCGCCCAAGCGCTTTCTGCAGTACCTGAGCAAGGAGCACGCGCTGGCCGCCCTGCGTGAGGCGCAGGACGTGCTGGGTGCTGCGCAGGCCAGCGGTCTGTCGGGGCCGGGGCGCTTGCATGACCTGCTGGTGAGCTGCGAGGCCATGACGCCGGGCGAGATCAAGAGTGGTGGCGCCGGTGTGGCGCTGGCCTGGGGCGAGGCCGGCACACCCTTTGGCACGGTGCTGGTGGGCTGGACGCCGCGCGGTATCTGCTACCTGGCTTTTCTGGACGACAACAGTGCGCAGCGCCAGGACGAGCTGCGGACGGCCTGGCCGGCGGCGGCCATGCAACGCGACGACGGCGAGGCCAGGCGACTCATGGGCCAGGTGTTTCCGGACACGCCGCAGCCCGGCCGCCTGCACCTGCTGCTGCGCGGCACCAACTTCCAGCTCAAGGTCTGGGAGGCGCTGTTGCGCCTGCCGCCGGGGCGGCGCGTGTCCTACACGCAGCTAGCGGCACTGGCCGGGCAGCCCCGGGCGCAGCGGGCCGTAGGCAGCGCGCTGGCGGCCAACACCATCGGCTACCTGATCCCCTGTCACCGCGTGATCCGCGAGAGCGGAGAGAGCGGTCACTACCGCTGGGGCGACGAGCGCAAGAGTGCCATGCTGGCCTGGGAAGCTGCGCTCTCTACACCTTTGGCCGCTGAAGCGGCATAGGCGCCCGCAGAACCCGCACGCCAGCCCCGTGTTCTGTGGCGTGACCTGCAGAAGGGCAGGCGCTGGGGCAAGATGCAGCACCCGATTTCCTTTCTTCCCCTCCTTCTTCCATGACCACCCTGTTCACCCCCTTGCAAATGGGCGCGCTGACCGTGCCCAACCGTATCTTCATGGCCCCGCTCACGCGTGCGCGCGCCGGTGAGGCCCATCTGCCCAACGCCATGATGGCCGAGCACTACGCCCAGCGCGCCAGCGCCGGCCTGCTGATCGCCGAGGCCACCATGGCCATGGAGGGCAACTCCGCTTTCTGGAAAGAACCCGGCGTGCACTCCCAGGCACAAGTAGAAGGCTGGCGTCTGGTGACGGATGCCGTGCACAAGGCCGGCGGCCGCATCTTCCTGCAGCTCTGGCACGGTGGGCGGGCCTGTCACCCGGACCTGAACGGGGATGCCCAACCGGTGGCTCCCAGCGCCATCGCCATCACCAGCGACATGGTCTACACCCCCAAGGGCAAGGTGGCCTATGCCGTGCCGCGCGCGCTGCGCGACGACGAACTGCCCGGCATCGTGGCCGGCTTTCGCAAGGCGGCCGAGAATGCCAAGGCTGCGGGCTTCGACGGCGTGGAGGTGCACGGCGCCAACGGCTACCTGCTCGATGAATTCCTGCGTGACGGCTCCAACCAGCGCAGCGGTCCCTATGGTGGTTCGCGCGAGAACCGCGCCCGCCTGATGTTCGAGGTGCTGGAGGCCGTCAGTGGTGTCTGGGGCAGCGATCGTGTGGGTCTGCGCCTGTCGCCGCTGAACAGCTTCAACAGCATGATGGACAGCGACCCCGTGGGCCTGACGACCTGGCTGGCCGGGGAACTCAACCGTTTCAAGCTGGCCTATCTGCACCTGATGCGCGGTGACTTCAAGGGCCTGCAGAAGGGCGACCTCATGACACCGGCGCGCGCCGCCTACCAGGGCGTGCTGATCGGCAATATGGGTTACAGCGGCGCTGAGGCTGCGCAGGCCGTGGCTGCGGGCCAGCTCGATGCAGTGGCTTTTGGCGTGCCCTTCCTGGCCAACCCGGACCTGCCGGCGCGCTTGCGCGTCGGCGCGCCACTGAACGCGGCCAACCCCAAGACCTTCTACACCGAAGGCCCCGAGGGTTACACGGACTATCCCGTGCTGCAGGCCGCCTGAGCGCGGCCCCTGGCCCGGAGCGCATCCTGCGCGCCCGGGCCGGTTTGATCTGCGTCAACGGTGCTGTTCGACACCCTTGAGATTTGCAGGAGCAACTCCTATATTTTTGACGTGGCCGTTGCCGATCCGGTGGACCGCCGGCCAGCTTGAATACAGGAGGAATCCATGAACTCTCTCATTTCGCGCGGCAATCTCTTCGACGACTTTTTCCGCGACATGGCGCCCGGCTTCTACGTCAAGCCACTGCACGGCGACCCGCTGCCCAGCCCAGGCCAGATCCGTCTGGACGTGAAGGAAAACGGCAACGACTACACCGTCTCTGCCGAGATCCCGGGCGTGCGCAAGGACGATATCCACGTGACCATCGAAGGCGGCATGGTCGTGGTGCGGGCCGAGGTCAAGCAGGAGGACACGCACAAGGATGACAAGCAGCTGCGCAGCGAGCGTTATTTCGGCTCGGTCGCACGCAGCATCCAGCTGCCGCAGGACGTGGACCAGGCGCAGGCCAAGGCCAAATACGACAACGGCGTGCTCACGCTGACCTTGCCCAAGAAACAGGGCAAGGGCGGGCAGAAGCTGCGCATCGAGTGAAAAAGAAACGGGGGCCGCGGCCCCCGTTTTCCTGTCACGCCGTCGTCAGAGCTGTTCGAGCGTACTGCGACCGATCTGTTTCCAGGCCGACGGCGGCTGGCCCGGGCGCAGGCGCACCAGATAGACCTCGTCATTGGCCTGCCTGATGCGGGCCACGGCCTCGGCCACCGACAGGTCCAGCAGGACGGCCAGCACCAGCGGGTTGACCCCACCGTGTGCCGCGATGGCCACGCTGCCCGAGTGATGCCGCGTCGTGATCTCGCGCACGGCCGACTTCACGCGTTCGGCCTGGCTCTGCAGCGATTCGCCGCCGTCGAGCCCGTCGTCCAGCACGCTGCCGCGTCTGCCGAACTCGGCGTACAGGGCAGCGCTGCGCTCGTCTTCAAAGATCCCTTCGAACTTGCCGAAGGAGCGTTCGTTGAGCGCGGGCAGGGCTGTGACCGGCGTGCTGCCGGCAAAGGCGGCAGCGGTTTCCTGCGCGCGCTTGAGGCCGCTGCTGTAGATGTGCGCGAACTTCACGCCGGCCAGGCGCGAGGCCAGCTCGGCCGCCTGGCGGCGACCGGTGTCGTTGAGCACATTGTCGGTGCTGCCTTGCAGGCGCTTCTCGAGGTTCCAGCCGGTCTGGCCGTGGCGCACGAGGTAAAGGTCGAGCACAGGCTCGTCGTTCTGTGCTGCGGCACCGGCCATGAGGCCCGGGCCGAGCAGCAGGGTAAGCAGCAGGCTACGGCGTTGCATGGTGAGGACTCCGGGGTCGGCTCAGCGGGCGTTCAGCAGTTCAGGCACGTGCAGCAGGATGAACTCGTTGTCATCGTTGCGGCCGAGCTGGCGGCCTGAGGAGTAGGGCAGGTTGTTGTCGTTGGCAACGACGATGTGTGCTGCGTCCACCACGTCCACGTCCTCGATGGTCACGAAGGGGAAGGTGAACTTGCCGTCCTTGCCTCCCACCTTGGCCAGACCCTTGGGGTCTTGGATGTCCATCAGGTCGATGTAGCCGATCTTGCGCATGAAGCCGTCGGCGTCCACCTCTTTCAGGCTGACCTTGTAGACGCGCTTGAACTTGGCCGGCACGTTCTGGCAGTCCGGGCGGGCCGGACCATTGCAGGCCGTGCTCTCCAGGCCTTCGCCGTTGTCGCGCTCGATGATGAGGCCGGTGTCGGCGTCGATCATGTTGAAGTCGCCGATGTTGTTGCCCTTGACTTCGAGTGCGTACTTCCAGGAGCGGCCGGTCCATTCACCCTTGGCCGCGTTGAACTCCAGCACGCGCAGGTATTCGCGGCCGTCCTTGTTTTCCCATTGCTTGCCGGCTTCGTCCCACAGCGGGCCTTCGAGCAGGGGGTAGAGGAACTGGCCGTCCTTCGAGGCGGCCATGCCCTCGTAACCGCGCGAGCGGCGCACCGGGGTGTTGAAGGCGCCGGGCGTTGCAGGGGTGGTGACCGTGTAGTGGTCGGGTGAACGGGCCAGCTTGCCGTCGATCATCGTGCTGTAGACGGCCAGCACCTTGCCCTGGCGGGTGGTCTTGACCAGGTAGGGGCCGAGTTCGTCACCGAACCAGACGTGCTCGCCGATGAACTGCATGGATTCGATGTCGAAGTCCGCGCCCGTCAGGTAGCGTTTGGTCGTGCCTTCGTTGACGATGAGGAAGGGCACCTTGTGGTCCGGGTCGTGCAGGAACACGGTCTGCAGGCGCTGGACCTTGCCGCTCTTCCAGTCCGGCTTGACGTGGTGGAACATCAGCATGGCGTCGGCCGAGTTGGCCTTGCTCCCGTAACCGTTGTCGGTCAGCACCCAGTAGCTGCCGTCCTTCATGGCCTTGATGCCCGAGAAACCCTGCACGGGCTGGCCCTGGAAGGGCAGGTTGATGCCGGTGGGGCGGGGCGCCTCCTTGGCCGAGAGGAAGGACGTGCCGGCGATGACGTTCAGACGGTCTTCACGGCGGCCGTCGGGGGTGGTGTATTTGCCGGAGGTCTGCAGGCTGGCCGGTGCGTCCTTGGGCGCGGCGATGAAGCTGGTGGCCGGCAGGGCGGCGTGGCCGGCCAGGGTGGCAGGGAAGGCGGTCTGGGCCTGGGCAGGCGCCAGCGCGGCGAGACTCAGCAGTGACAGCAGCAGGGGAATGCGCATGATGGACTTGGGTTGGTTGAACACACAAGTCGCATGCTAGGAAGCGCAGATGACAGTACTGTGAAGGCTGTCCCGGCCTGCGCGCCGGGCCTCCTTGCCCAGGCTACATCATGGCGTAGCGCTTCTTGGCCTGTACCGCGTTGGCGATGTAGCCGCGTGTCTCCTCATAAGGCAGCTTGCTGCGCAGGGCGTTGTAGACCTCGTCGGGGCGCATGGCGTTGATGGCGTTCAGCGCCTCGTCCTGGCGTTCCCGCCCGCTCCTGCTGCTGAAGGCCCGGTACACATTGCTGGGGCCCGTGTTGTAGGCGGCGATGGCGCAGTACTCGCGCGACACCGGGTCGCGGATCTCGCGCAGCGGGCTGTCGTGGAGCAGCACGCCCAGGTAGGCCGAACCGAGCTCGATATTGTTCTCGGGGACGAACAGGAATTCCTTGCTGGGGATCACGTCCTCGTTGCGGGACTTGCGGTACGCTTCGCGCCCGCCGCTGGTCGGGACGAGCTGCATCATGCCGTAGGCCGGGGCACTGGAGACCGCGTAGGGGTTGAAGGAACTCTCGATGCGGATGATGGCGTAGATCAGGCTGCGGCTGACCCGGGTCTTCTCCGAGTTCTGGCGCACCAGGCTGGCGTACTGCAGGGCGCGTTTGTCGATGGCGGCGTTGACCATGTTCAGCTGCACGTAGAACACGGTCTTGGGCGTGCCGTTGACGTCGATGCTGCGCTGCTGCAGGCGGTTCTCGACCAGGTAGCTCGCGTAACGCTCCACGTCGTCGCGGGTCTTGAGGACGACGTTGTTCTGGTCCACCACGAGGTCCTGCAGATAGGGCTGACCGGTCAGAGTGACTTCCTTGTCCGAGAACAGGTCCACGGCGCCCGGGTCGCCCGGTGTGAGCACGGCCACGACGGTGGCGCGGCGCAGCTTGTCCTTGACCCCTTCTTCGTCCAGGTGCTCGATCAGGATGGTGCCGGCGTCGTAATCGACCACGACGCGGTTCTTGTAGTTCTCCGTGTACTTCACATAGCGCGTGCGGCTGGGCAGGGTGCCCGATTCGCGCTTGCCCCACTTCTCGCCGCTCTCCTTCTCCAGGTTGCCCATGAGCTTGTCGTATTCGTTCTTGATCTTGCGCAGATCGGCGAGCACGAGTTGCGGGTTGTAGGTGTAGGAGTTGACCCGGCTCTGGGCCATGCTGCGCAAGGCCGTTTCCGGGCTCCTGGCCGTGGCGATGTTCACCATCTGCTGTGTGCTGCAGGCCGACAAGGTCAGGGCGCCGGTGGCGCCCAGGAACATGCGTCGCTTCATGGTCATGGCGGGACTCCCTTTCGGGCCCGGTATCGGACCCCAGGCCATGTTAACGAAATTCCCTAGATGACGGACCAGTTGCGCGCGATTTGCAACACTTGTTGCACCGCGTCGGGGGCATCGCAGGGCACGACGCGGCGTTGCGGCATGGAGCGCAGCCAGGTGATCTGGCGTTTGGCCAGCTGGCGCGTGGCGTAGATACCGCGCTCACGCAACTCGCTCATCGGAAACACACCGTCCAGTACTTCCCAGGCCTGGCGGTAGCCCACGCAGCGCATGGAGGGCAGGTCCGGCCGCAGATCGCCTCGCGCACGCAGACGCTGTACCTCGTCCAGCAGACCCCCGGCCAGCATGGCGTCGAAGCGCCGGGCAATGCGCTCGTGCAGCCAGGCGCGGTCCTGTGGCTCCAGCGAGACCAGTGTGGTGGCGCTGGCCATGGCCGAGGGCTGGGCCTGGGCGCCGCGCGTGTGGAAGGAGGACAGGGGCTGGCCCGATACGCGGTACACCTCCAGCGCCCGCTGGATGCGCTGCGCGTCACCGGGCGCCAGGCGCGCGGCGGTGGGCGGGTCCACCCGCATCAACTCGGCGTGCAGGGCCGGCCAGCCCTGGGCCCGGGCCTCGGCCTCGATCTGTTCGCGCACTCGCGCGTCGGCCCTGGGCATGTCGTCGATGCCGTCGAACAGGGCCTTGAAGTACAGCATGGTGCCTCCCACCAGCAGCGGATATCGGTCGCGTGCGTGGATGGCGTGGATCAGCTCGGTGGCGTCCGCCACGAACTCGGCGGCGCTGTAGGCCTGCAGCGGGTCGCGGATGTTGATGAGGTGGTGCGGCACGGCGGCCAGTTCGGCCGCGCTGGGCTTGGCCGTGCCCACATCCATACCGCGGTAGACCAGGGCGGAATCGACGCTGATGATCTCCACCGGCAGTTCGGCGGCAATGGCCAGGGCCGCAGCCGTCTTTCCTGAAGCCGTCGGTCCGGCCAGGGCAAGACAGCGTGGCAGTTCAGTGTTCGGACTTGCCATGTTTCTGCACCAGGGTCCAGGCTGCGAGCGCGATCATCACGCTCCAGAAAAACACACCGTACATCAGGGGTCGTGCCGTGCCGTCCATGACCTCGCCCAGCACGCTGCCCATGAGGAAGGAGATCAGGGCCATGCCGAAGCCGTTGAGCGCCGAGGCCGCGCCCGCCGCGTAGGGGAAGGGGCCCACGGCACCGCTCTGGCTGCAGGGCTGGTGCACGCCGTGCGCCAGCATGAAGAGGTAGAAGGGGCCCATGATGGTCCAGCCTTTGTGCAGGCCGGCCAGCGCGAACACCCCCATGAGCGTGCCGCCGGCGAGCGTGAAGCAGCCCGCCAGGGCCACCGTACGGCGTACCCCGAAGCGCGGCAGCAGCCAGCGACAGCCCATGGTGCCCAGGATGTAGGTGAAGGACACCGAGCACATGATGAGACCGTAGGCCGGCCGCGAGACGCCCAGCACCTGGATGAAGATGAAGGACGAGGAGGCCAGCACCGTGAACAGCCCGCCGTAGGAGGCCGCCGACAGCGCCGACCAGGACCAGAAGGTGGGATGGCCCAGGATGCCGCGCCAGGTGGACAGCAAGGTGGCGGGCTGCAGGGCCAGCGGGTTTTTCTGTGCCAGGGTTTCCTCGTAGCGCCAGAACACCAGGGCCAGTGCGCCCGCACCGAACAGCGCCAGTGCCAGCAGCGCCACGCGCCAGCCGGCGATATCCGTGAGCAGGCCGCCCAGCGGCCCGCTGAGGCAGGCGATGATGCCCAGGCCCGTGAGACCCTTGGACATCACACGGGCGCCGTCCACCGGGCGGTAGAGGTCGCGCACGATGGCGCGCGCACACATCACGCCTGCGCCCATGGCCGCGCCCTGCAGCACACGTGCCACGATCAACAGCGCCATGGTGGGCGCCAGCGTGCTGACGAGTGAGGCCAGCACATAGGCGCCCAGGCCCCAGAGCAGGATGGGCCGGCGGCCAAAACGGTCCGACAGCGGGCCCCAGACCAGCTGCGAGAGACCGAAGGCCAGCAGCAGGGCCGTGAGCGTGAGCTGCGCCTGCGGCAGCGTGGCACCAAAGCCCTCGGTCAGTGCGGGCAGGGCCGGCAGGTAGAGATCGGTGGTGATCGGCTGCAGGCCCAGCAGCAGGGACAGCACGAGCACGATCAGGGCGGGGGACATGGCAGAAGCGGGGGCCGGGGAAGACATCCGGTCGAGGGTAGCAGATCGACCGGGCCGGTGAGCCCTGCGCACGGGGCGCTAACGCAGCCCGAACAGCTCGTTGATGGCCACCCGGTACTGCGCCTGCCCCACCGAGTTGGTGTTGTGGTGCGAGCCGCCCTCGACCAGCACAAAGGCCTTGCGGCCCGTGGCGGCGTCAAAGAGCCTGCGGCCGAGTTCGGGCGGGATCAGGTTGTCATTGGCGCCGTGCACCACCAGCAGGGGTGAGCCGATGTCGGGCACGCGCTTGACGGCCTCGAAGCGCTGGGTGATCAGCGGGCCTACGGGCAGCCAGCCCCATTTGAAGCTGCTGACCACGTCGGGGATGGATGTGAAGGTGCCTTCGACCAGGGTGCCGTACTCGTCCTCCACCTGGGCCGCCAGCTCGATGGCGATGGCGCCGCCCAGGGAGTGGCCGAAGATGTAACGCGGCCGGCCGGGGTACTGCCGGCCCAGCCAGTCCCAGGCCGCGCGGGCGTCCTCGTAGGCCATGGTTTCCGAAGGCAATTCAGGCGAGCTCTTGCCGAAGCCCCGGTAGTCCACCGCCAGTACCGAGAAACCGAGCTCCTGCATGCGTCGCGCGCGGAAGGCGGAACCCACCACGTTGAAGCGGGCGCCGTGCAGGTAGAGCATGACCGGGGCCTGGGGATTGCGGGCCAGGTCCGGGTGCGCCAGCCACAAGCCGTGCAGCTTGACGGGTTGGCCGGTTTCACGCGAGCTGAAGTTGACCCAGACATCGCTCATGCCCTGGGCGGCCTCGTCGCCGCGCCACCAGCTGCGGTCCGAGGGCTGGAAGATCCAGCCGCGCTGCTTCTCGTCCAGCGTGGCGCAGCCCGTGATCAGGGCGAAGGCCGCCAGCAGGGCCAGGAGCAGCAGGAACCAGCGTTTCATCCATGGAATGATGCCCGGCTTCGACCCGAAGTTCCCGCGGAAGCGCCAAAACCCCGGCCCTGTGGGGTCTTGACAAGACCTTGAGGTGAGGCGGCGTCCGTGCACACTTGTAAACTCGATCTCATCTTTCACGGGGGCACCCATGCGAACTCTGCTTTTCATCCTCGGGGCGCTGGCCTGTGCCGGCTGGACGCCGGCACAGGCGGGCAAGACCCTGGACGTCATCAAACAGCGCGACCAGATTGCCGTGGGTGTCAGCACGGGGGTGCCGGGTTTTTCGGCGGCCGACAGCCAGGGGCAGTGGACCGGCCTGGACGTGGACATCGCCAAGGCCGTGGCGGCCGCCCTGCTGGGCGACGCGCGCAAGATCAAGTGGGTGCCCCTGGCCTCGCAGCAGCGTTTCACGGCCCTGCAGTCGGGTGAGGTGGATGTGCTGTCGCGCAACACCACGGTCACCATGACCCGCGATGCCTCCATGGGCCTGGCGTTCACGGCGGTGGTGTTCTATGACGGGCAGGGTTTCATGGCGCCGGCCAGACTCAAGATCAAGAGTGCCAAGCAGCTCAAGGGGGCCACGGTGTGCGTGCAGTCCGGCACCACCTCGGAGAAGAACCTGACGGACTACTCGCGCATCCACAAGCTCAACCTCAAACCGGTGGTGTTCGATAACTTCGAAGCGGCCAACGCAGCCTACTTCGCCGGTCGCTGCCAGGCCTACACCACCGATATCTCGGGCCTGGCCTCGGTGCGCGCCAAGGACGTGCGCCAGGCGAAAGACCACGCCATCCTGCCCGAGCGGATCTCCAAGGAGCCGCTGGGCCCGCTGGTACGCCGGGGCGACGACGAGTGGCTGGCGGTGGTGCGCTGGGTGGTGAACGGCCTGATCGAAGCGGAGGAAAACGGCATCACCCAGGCCAATGTGGATGAGCTCAAGGCGCAGACCACCGACCCCGTGATCGGGCGCCTGCTCGGCAAGACGGAAGACACAGGCAAGCTGCTGGGCCTGGACCGTGACTGGCTGGCGCGGGCCCTGAAGGCGGTGGGCAATTACGGCGAGATCTACGAGCGCAATGTGGGCGAAAAAACCCTGCTGGGCCTGCCGCGCGCCAGCAACCGGCTGTGGACCGAGGGCGGCCTGCTTTATGCCCTGCCTGTGCGGTGAGTGATACGCCCCTGATCCCGCCGCGACCCGCGCCCAAGCGCGCGGCCCGGCCCGGCTCGCTGCGCAACCCGGCCGTGCGCAGCCTGCTCTGGCAGACCCTGGCCGTAAGCGCCACCCTGGCCCTGCTTGGCTGGCTGACCCACAACACCCTGGCCAATATGGCCGCGCGCGGCATTCAGGGGGGCTGGGATCTGCTGTGGCAGACGGCTGGTTTCGACATCGGCGAGCGGCCGATCGCCTTTGAATCCACCGACAGCTACGGTCGCGCTTTCCTGGTCGGTTTGCTCAACACCCTGCGTGTGGCCCTGCTGGGCATCGTGTTGTGCACCTTGCTGGGCGCGTTGATCGGCGTGGGACGCCTGTCGCGCAACGGGCCCATGCGTTTCCTTTGCCGGGCCTATGTGGAGTTCTTCCGCAACGTGCCCCTGCTGGTTCAACTGCTGGTCTGGTACCTGCTGCTGGTGACGTACCTGCCCGATGCGAGCCAGGCCTGGCATAGCCATGAGCTGGTTTTCCTGAGCAAGGCCGGGCTGGCCCTGCCTGCACCCGCCTGGGAGGGCGGCGGCTGGCATTGGGAGGTGCCGGTGCTGGAAGGGTATGCGCTGGTCGGCGGCGCCAGCCTGTCGCCCGAATTTCTGGCCGTGCTGGCAGGGCTGACGTTCTACACCGCGGCTTTTGTCGCAGAGGTGGTGCGCGCGGGCATCACCGCCGTGCCACGGGGGCAGGTGGAGGCCGCCTGGAGCATAGGCCTCAGCCGGCGCCAGACGCTGTGGCGTGTCACCGGGCCACAGGCCTTGCGGGTGGTGGTGCCCCCGCTGACCAACCAGTACCTGAACCTGACCAAGAATTCCTCGCTGGCGGTGGCCGTGGGCTACCCGGATCTGGTGTCCATCGCCAACACCACCCTCAACCAGACCGGCCACGCCCTGGAGTGCATCGCCATCATCATGGCGGTGTACCTCAGCCTGTCCTTGCTGACCGCCGGGCTCATGGGGGTCCTGAACCGCCGGGCGGCCTTGCGTGAGAGGTGAAGTCATGGTGCGCCAGGAACTTCTGCCGGCCCGACCCGCCCCGCAGCAGCCCGGCGGGTTGTTGGCCTGGTTGCGCCGTGAATGCTTCGGCAGTGCGACGAGTTCCCTGCTCACCCTGGGCCTGTTGGCCGGCCTGTGGGTGATCCTGCCGCCCCTCGCGGATTGGGCTCTGTGGCAGGCGGTCTGGTGGCCCCGGGAGGAGGCCTGCCAGGCCGTGAGCGGTACCGGGGCCTGCTGGGGCATGCTGGTCGAGAAGTACCGCTTCATCCTTCTGGGGCGCTACCCCGTGGAAGAGCAGTGGCGTCCCCTGCTGGCCACGATGCTCCTGCTGGCCCTGGTGGTGGGCAGCGCCTTGCCCCGGTGCTGGTCACGCTGGCTGGTGCCGGTCTGGCTGCTGGCGTGGGGACTGGTGCTGGTTCTGATGGGCGGGGGCGTCCTGGGCCTGACCCCTGTGCCCACCGAGCGCTGGGGTGGTTTGCCGCTCACGCTGATCCTGTCCATCCTGTCCATCGTGCTGGCCTGCCCGCTGGCCGTGGCGCTGGCCCTGGGCCGGCGTTCCCGCATGCCGGCCGTCCGCGTGCTCTGCGGCTGGTACGTGGAGCTGGTGCGCGGTGTGCCGCTGATTTCCGTGCTGTTCATGGCCAGTTTCCTCTTCCCGCTGTTCCTGCCCGTCGGCACGGCCCCGGATGTGCTGTTGCGTGTGCTGCTGGGCATCACCCTGTTTGCGGCGGCCTACCTGGCCGAGACCGTGCGGGCCGGCCTGCAGTCCGTGCCGCAGGGCCAGGTGGAAGCGGCCTACAGCGTGGGGCTGAGCTGGTGGCAGACGCAGCGCCAGGTGGTGTTGCCCCAGGCGCTGGCGGCCGTGGTGCCGGGGCTGATGAACAGCTTCATCTCCATCTTCAAGGACAGCTCGCTGATCACCATCGTCAGCCTGTATGAACTCACCGGTTCCCTGGGACTGGCCCTCAACGGCGACCCGGTGTGGCGCCCGTACATGATGGAGGGCTATCTTTTCATCACGGCCATCTACTTTGTCGTCTGCGCCGCCATGTCCCGTTACAGCCTGTGGGTGGAACAGCAGCAGGCGTTGAGCCACGCACGTTGAAGAAATCCGCAAGATGACCCCATCCTCCGAACCCATCATCCGTTTCGAGCAGCTGAACAAGTGGTTCGGCCCGGACTTCCATGTGCTGCGCGACATCGATCTGGACATCGCGCGCGGCGAGCGCATCGTGGTGTGCGGCCCTTCGGGTTCCGGCAAGTCCACGCTGATCCGCTGCATCAATGCGCTGGAGCCGTTCCAGGAGGGGCGGCTGACCGTGGCCGGTGTGCCGCTGCAGGTGGAAGAGCGACTGGATGAACAGGCGGTGCGCCGGGTACGCCGCCGTGTGGGCATGGTGTTCCAGCAGTTCAACCTGTTCCCTCATCTCACGGTGCTCGACAACCTGACCCTGGCACCCCGGCAGGTGGGCAAGCTCGCGCGCGCAGAAGCCGAAGCCCTGGCCCTGGCGCAGCTGGAGCGCATGCACATTGCCGAACAGGCGCACAAGTTTCCCCTGCAGCTGTCGGGCGGGCAGCAACAGCGCGTGGCCATCGCGCGCGCGCTGTGCCTGTCGCCGCAGATCCTGCTGTTCGACGAGCCCACCTCGGCGCTGGACCCGGAGATGGTGCAGGAGGTGCTGGACGTCATGATCGAGCTGGCGACGCAGGGCATCACCATGCTGTGCGTGACCCACGAGATGGAGTTCGCCCGCGAGGTCGCGGACCGGGTGGTGTTCATGGACGCCGGGCAGGTGATCGAGCAGGCCGCACCCGATGCCTTCTTCGATGCGCCGCGAAGCGAGCGGGCCCTGCAGTTCCTGGCCAAGCTACGGCGCGGTGCCGCGCGCGGATAACCGCGCCCTCCCGGGTCCGGCGCTGTCAGCGCCCGCGCAGGAACAGCGCGTCCAGATCTTTGAGCGTGACTTGCCGCCAGGTCGGGCGGCCGTGGTTGCACTGGTCGGAGCGCTCGGTCTGCTCCATGTCGCGCAGCAGGGCGTTCATCTCTTCCAGCGTGAGCTTGCGGTTGGCGCGCACGGCGCCGTGGCAGGCCATGGTGGCCAGCAGCTCGTTGCGGGCCCGTTCGATCACAGTGCTGCCTTCCTGCTGTCCCAGTTCGGCCAGCACGCTGCGCGCCAGTTCCACGGCATCGCCCTGCGCCAGCGTGGAGGGCACAGCGCGCACGGCCAGCGTCCTCGGTGAAAAGGGCGAGATCTCCAGGCCCAGGGTCAGCAGCGTGGCAGCATGGGCCTCGGCCGTGGCCACTTCCTGCGGCGTGGCAGGGAAGGTGGCGGGGATCAGCAGGGGCTGGCTGCTGATGGCCTGCACGTCGAGCTGGTTCTTCAGGCGTTCGTAGACGATGCGTTCGTGTGCAGCGTGCATGTCCACCACGATGAGCCCCTGGGCGTTTTCCGCCAGGATGTAGACGCCCTGCAACTGGGCCAGGGCACGGCCCAGGGGCCAGGCCTCGGCGGAAGGCGATGTCACCGAGGCTGGTGCTGTCTCGCGCACCGGCCAGGGTGCGAGGGTCGAGGCCGACGCGCTGGCCGTTGTCGGCTGCCACAAGGCGCCCAAGTCACGCACCTCGTGGCCGCGCGTCGAGGTGTCCGATGCTGCAAAATTGATAGCTGGCTGCGCCCAGGGTGCGGGCGCGATGGGTCGCGCGATCTCGGCCAGGCTGGCCGGCACAGCCGAGCCGCCCAAGACCGCGGCTTCGGCACGTGGCACGGCCAGGGCATTTTCCACGGCGTGGCGCAGGGCCTGGTGCACCTCGCGGCTGTCGCGGAAGCGCACTTCGATCTTGGTCGGATGCACGTTGACGTCCACACGCGCCGGGTCGATCTCCACGTAGAGCGCGTAGACCGGCTGCCGGTGGCCGTGCAGCACGTCCTCGTAGGCGCTGCGCGCGGCGTGGGTGAGCACCTTGTCGCGCACATAACGACCGTTGACGTAGCAGAACTGGTGGTCGGCGCGCGAGCGTGCGGCATCGGGGATGCCGGCGCGGCCCCAGACACGTACGCCGTGCATGCTGCCGGGCACCTGGGCCGTGCCAAAGTCCACGGCCACCGACTCGGTGATGAAGTCTGCACCCAGCACGTCGGCCAGGCGCTGGTTCTGGGCGTCCTCGCCGCTGCACAGGCGCCACTGTTCGACCAGCTTGCCCTCATGCCAGATGGCAAAACCCACGTCGGGCCTGGCCAGGGCATGGCGGCGCACGGACTCGATGCAGTGGGCCAGTTCGGTGGCGTCGGTCTTGAGAAACTTGCGGCGCGCCGGGGTGCTGAAGAACAGCTCCTTGACCTCGACCGTGGTGCCGGTGCTGCGCGCCACGGGACGGATCTCGCCGGTGCGCCCGTCCAGCAGGAAGGCGCTGGACTGTTCGGCCACGCGCGAGAGGATCGCGCAGTCAGCTATTGAATTGATAGCGGCCAGCGCCTCACCCCGGAAACCCATGGTGCCCACGGACTCCAGATCGTGCAGGCTGGCGATCTTGCTGGTGGCGTGGCGCTTCAGCGCAATCGGCAGTTCTTCGCGCGGGATGCCGACGCCGTTGTCTTCCACCGAAATCAGGCGCACGCCGCCGGCCAGCAGGCGTACGGTGATCTGGCTGGCGCCGGCGTCCAGCGCGTTGTCCACCAGCTCGCGCACCACCGAGGCGGGGCGCTCCACCACCTCGCCGGCAGCGATCTGGCTGATCAGCTCATCCGGCAGTTCACGGATGGGGCGGCGCGGGACTGGGTTGAGGGCGGCGTTCACCAGGGCATTTTAGGCCGCGTCGCCGGTGGGCCGGCGGCCGCAGGGATAATCGGCTCCATGGAACTCATCGCCTTTGCCATCGACTTCATTCTGCATGTGGACAAGTACCTGGAGGCCTTTGTGCAGGGCTACGGGGCCTGGGTCTATGCGCTGCTTTTCCTCATCATCTTCGTCGAAACCGGCGTCGTGGTCATGCCCTTCCTGCCGGGCGATTCGCTGCTATTTGTGGTGGGGGCCATGTGCGGCGTGGGGCTGATGAGCTACCCCCTGTCGGTGGGCCTGCTGTTTGCCGCGGCGGTGCTGGGCAACCAGAGCAATTACACGATCGGTCGCTACTTCGGCCCCAAGGTCTTCCAGTGGGAGAACTCACGCTTCTTCAACAAGCGGGCTTTCGATCAGGCCCATGCCTTCTACGAGAAATACGGCGGCATCACCATCGTGGCGGCGCGTTTCATGCCTTTTCTGCGCACCTTCGCGCCTTTTGTGGCCGGCGTGGCCGAGATGACACGGGCCAAGTTCCTGTTCTACGACCTGTTGGGCGGTGCGCTGTGGGTGGGCGGCATCATTACCGCGGGTTATTTCTTCGGCAACATCCCCTTTGTGAAATTGCATCTGGACAAGATCATCTGGGCCATGATCTTGGTTCCCGGCCTGTTCGTGATCTTTGGTGCCTGGAAGACCCACCGCAAGTCGCGCGGCGCCTGAGCCTTTGCGGGGTGGATGAATCACCAGCTTGCCGGGGGTGGGCGGCTGCGTGCATGATGGGGGCCGGGAGTGTTCAGGCCGGTTGCCATGGCACCGGTCTCCTGCCAGCAGGAAGGTGCAGACATGCCACGCAAGAAAGCCGACGCAAGCAGCAACAGCCGCCACGAGACGCCCAGCATGAAGGCGGTGCCTGAGGCTGAGGAGGTGCTGGTGGGGCTGGTGCTCAAGCGCCCCGGCGGCTACTACTGGAGCCTGACGGACGGCGGGCGCGAATTCGGCCCCTACGACAGCTTCGAGGAAGCCCAGGCCGACATGGAGGCAGCGGCCGACCTGGAAGCGCCTGAGCCCGGCGAGAGCCTGCAGGAGGCCGAGAGCGAGCTGGGCATTTCTGACTGGATCGACCCCGAGACCGGCGAACCCGCCGAAGGGATGTCACCCCCGCACCTGGACAACGACTAGAGCCTCAGTCGCCCCAACTGGTGAACAACCCCCAGGGCGAGTGGGTCAGCGCCACCGAGACAATGAAGACATAACAGGCCAGGGCTCCGATGTAGCACAGGGCCTTGGCCTCCCGCTTGCGTGCGTATTTGAGCGCCAGCATCCCCAGCACGATGTAGAGCAGCAGCACGGCCAGTTTGACCTGCAGCCAGTGCGTGAGCAGGGGGTTCAGGCGCAGCTCCCACAACAGACGCAGGGCTGCGGCGAGCAGGCCGGTGTCGATGATGGCACTGACCCGTACCAGCACCGGATGCAGGGGCCAGCGCTGGCGGGCCAGCACGGCCGCGCCGCGCACGGCGAACAGGGCGCCGCTGGTGAAGGCCAGACCCATGTGCAGATGGCGCAGGGCAGGGTAGTGGACGATCCAATCCATACGCGGGTGCGGTTCCGGGTTCTAGACGCTGCGGTTGCGCGCCAGCGGCGGGTTCTTGGCGAAATAGCCCTCGATGCCGCGCATCAGCGCATCGGCCAGCTGCTCCTGGTAGCGGTCGCTGTTGAGCTTGGATTCTTCCTCCGGGTTGCTGATGAAGGCGGCTTCCACCAGCACGCTGGGAATGTCGGGCGCCTTGAGCACGGCAAAACCGGCCTGCTCCACACGCGGTTTGTGCAGCTTGCCCACGCGGCCGATCTCGCTGAGCAGGGTGCCGCCGAGCTGCAGACTGTCCTTGATCTGGGCACTGGTGCTCATGTCCAGCATGGCGCGTTGTACCTGGGCGTCCTTGGTCTGCACGTTGATGCCGCCGATCTGGTCGGCCTTGTTTTCCTTGGCTGCCATCCAGCGCGCTGCGCTGCTCGACGCACCACCGTGGCTCAGTGCGAACACACTGGCGCCTTGCGGGCGCGGCGTGTAGAAGGCGTCGGCATGGATGCTCACGAAGAGATCGGCCTGCACCTGGCGCGCCTTCTGCACGCGCACGTGCAGGGGCACGAAGAAGTCCCCGTCACGGGTGAGGTAGGCCCGCAGGGTGTGGCCATTGATGCTGCTGGCGTTGATGCGGTCGCGCAGGCGGCGTGCCAGGCGCAGTACCACGTCCTTCTCGCGCGTGCCGTTGCGGCCGATGGCGCCCGGGTCCTCGCCGCCATGGCCGGGATCGAGCGCGATGATGATGAGGCGGTCGGTCTGGTTGCCGCCGCTGCGCGCGGGCAGGGCGGGTGTCGGTGGTTTGTCGGCGTGGCGTGCGATCAGGTCGCCCAGCGGGTCGACTTCGGGACGAGCCGCCGCCGCGGATGGGGCTGGGGCGGCCTGCGGTCCCAGGTGCCTGGCAATCAGCTGGGCCAGCGGGTCGGGCGGCTGCGTGGGATAGAGGTCAAAGACCAGGCGGTGCTGGTAAGGCTCGATCGGCTTGAGCGTAAAGACCTGGGGCTTGATGGCCTGCTTGAGGTCGATCACCAAGCGCACCACACCCGGCGCATATTGGCCCACGCGGATGCCGGCGATGTTGGGGTCTTCGGGCAGCACCTTGGCCACCAGCTCGCGCAAGGCGGGGTTGAGCTCGATGCCTTCGATGTCCACGGCCAGGCGCGGCGGCTGGCCTATGAAGGTCTGCTTGGCCTTGAGCGCGGTGTCGGATTCGAGTGTGACACGCGAGTAGTCCTCGGCCGGCCAGACGCGCACGGCAACGATGGCCGCGCCGCGCGCGATATGGGCGCGGCCCAGCAGCAGCACCAGGGTGCCGGTCTGCAGCAGATCGCGCCGGTTCATCTTCATGCGTGGGCCTCCCGCAGGCCTTGCAGCAGCGCAGTTCCTGTAGGCGTATGGGCCGTGAGGAGGGCCAGGCGCGACTCATCGGCCTGCACCTGCAGTTCAATCGCCAGGTCTGCCACCGGCAGCAGGCCGACAGCCTTTTCGGGCCATTCGGCCAGTTTCAGGCCGCGGCTGGCAAACAGGTCGCGTAAGCCCGCGTCTTCCCACTCACGCGGGTCGCTGAAGCGGTAGAAATCAAAGTGCCAGATGTTGAGGCCCGCCACCTCGTGCGGTTCGACCACGGCATAGGTGGGGCTCTTGATGCGGCCGGCCACGCCCAGGGCCCGCAACAGGTGGCGCACCAGGGTGGTCTTGCCGGCGCCCAGGTTGCCGTGCAGTTCGACAAAGGCGTTGCGGAGGGACGGCTGCGCCGCCAGCACGGCGGCCAGGGCCTGTGTGGCGGATTCGTCAGACAGGACGCGGGTTTCTACAATGGCTTCGTGACGTTCAGCAGCAGTCAATTCATTTCCCAGATACGGGCCTGGGCCCGTGAACTTGGATTTTCCCAAATCGGCGTGAGCGGTGTCGATTTGTCGTCCGCGGAAGAGGGTTTGCGTGACTGGTTGTCGCGTGGTTTCCACGGTGAGATGGCCTATATGGCCGCGCATGGCCTCAAACGCGCCCGCCCGGCCGAACTGGTGCCAGGCACGGTGAGCGTGATCACCGCGCGCATGGACTACCTGGGCGCGAGTATGCCCGAGGCCTGGCAGGCCATCGAGTTCGAGCGCTTGCAACGCCCCACGGAGGGCATCGTCTCGCTTTACGCCCGGGGTCGCGACTATCACAAGGTGCTGCGCGCGCGCCTGCAGCAGCTGGCCGAGCGCATGGCCGCCGAGGCAGGGCCCTTCGGGCACCGCGTCTTCACCGATTCGGCCCCGGTGCTGGAGGCCGAGCTGGCCGCACGCAGTGGTCAGGGCTGGCGCGGCAAGCACACCCTGGTGCTCAACCGCGAGGCCGGCTCCATGTTCTTCCTGGGCGAAATCTACGTGGACATCGCCCTGCCGGCCAGCGAGCCCACCAGCAACCATTGCGGCAGTTGCGAGGCCTGCATCACGGTCTGCCCCACCCAGGCCATCCTGGGCCCGGGCCGGCTCGATGCGCGTCGCTGCATCTCCTATCTGACCATCGAGCACGCAGGGCCTATTCCCCTGGAGTTGCGCCCGCTCATGGGCAACCGCATCTACGGCTGCGACGACTGCCAGCTGATCTGCCCCTGGAACAAGTACGCGCAGCGCAGCCCTTTGCCGGATTTCGCGCCACGCCCCGGCATGAGCGGGGCCAGCCTGCTGGAGTTGCTGGCCTGGAGCGAGGAAGAATTTCTGCGCCGCACCGAAGGCAGTCCGATCCGGCGCATAGGGCACGAACGCTGGCAACGCAACATCGTGGTGGCCCTGGGAAATGCCTTGCGCGTGGCGCGTGACCCTGCGATAGTCGGGGCACTGCAGCGGCAGCTGGAGCAGGGGAGTGTGCTGGTGCGAGAGCACGCGGCCTGGGCCCTGGCCCAGCAGCCCGGACCACAGCCCATCGCCTGAGTGACGGAGTCGGAACATGACCATGCAATACACCTACGTCTCGCCCCACTTGCCGGAAAACAAGATGCGCATGTACCCGACGAAGGTGATCAACATCATCGGCGGGCCAGGCTGCGAAAAGTCGCTGTTCACTGCCGCCATCATCCTGTACCTGCACCTGCACCACAAGACGGTGGAACTGATACCGGACTACGCCAAATCGCTGGTGTGGCAAAAAGACTACGAGGCACTGCGCAACCAGTACAAGATCGCCCAGCAGCAGTTCCATATGCTGGAGCTGCTCGACGGACAGGTGCAGTTCCTGGTGGGCGAGTCCTCCCTGCCGCAGATCCTTTACTACAACGAGTTCTTTCCCGACAACATCTGCGACGTGGGCAAGACCCGCAAGCAGATCCTGGACTGGTACAAGCAGCACAACAACGTCAACATCATGGTGGAGCGTGGTGACCGCAAGTACATCCGCACCGGGCGCTTCCAGGACGAGGAGCAGGCCAAGGAGGTGGACCGCGGCATGCGTGCCTTGCTGCGCCGCGAGGGCATTCCTTTCACCCCGCTCAAGCCCGAGGTCCAGGCCATCCACGAATTCGCGGCTACGCTGCTGAAAGACTGATCGCTGTCCGGCTGCCTAGCGCAGCACGCCCAGCGCGAAGGACAGGCTCACCACGCCCAGCAGGGTGGACAGGGTGACCAGGCCTGCCACATAAGCCCCGTCATAGCCCATGCGCGCGGCCAGCACATAGCAGCTGGAGGCCGTGGGCAGGGCCGAGAAGGCCAGCAGGATGGTGGTTTGTACCGGTGACAGGCCGAAGGCCAGCGACAGCCCCAGCGCCGCCAGAGGCAGCATCAGGTGCTTGATGGTCAACACGCTGGCTGCCAGGGTCTTGGCCTGGCCCAGGCTCGCAAAACGCAGACCGGCGCCAGCAGCCATGAGACCCAGGGCGATGGAGGCCGCACCGATGCGGTTGAGCGTGGGGTCGGCCCAGGCTGGCACCTTGAAGCCCAGCACATTGGCGACGAGCCCGGAGGCGGTGGCGATGATCAGCGGGTTGCGCAGCAGTTCGCGCCCCACGCTGCGCTTGGCGTGGCGCGCCATGGGCCAGACCGCCGCCACGTTGAACAGCGGCACGCAGAAACCGATCAGCACAGCGATCAGCAGCAGGCCCTGGGTACCTGCGAGGCGTTCGGCCAGGGCCAGGCCGATGAAGGAATTGAAGCGGAAGGCCACCTGCGTGCTGGCCGCATGCAGTCGTGCGTCGATGTGGCGGCCGATGAAGGGCAGAAAGGGCAGGGCGTAGGCCAGGGCGATGCCGATCAGTCCCATGCTCAACGCCGCACCGATCAGGCTGGAGGCGCCGCCCAGGTCCAGCGGGCTGCGCACGATGCTGTGGAAGAGCAGCACCGGAAAGAGGAAGTAGTAGACCAGGATCTCGACCTGGTCCCACACCGGACGGCTCAAGGCCGTGTAACGGCAGACCAGATAACCGCACAGGATCAGGGAGAAGTCGGGGAAAAGCAGCTGGGCGTAGTTCACAAGGGCAAGAATACCAGCGAAGCCCGTTCCGGTGGCGTTGGCAGAGGGTGTTACGTACGTGGATACCCGACTAAGAGCCGGCAGCCGGCGGCCCTAGAATCAGTCATCCTTCATCCGTTCAGGAGACCTTCACCATGCAGCGACGCGTTCTCTTCGCCCTCAGCCTGCTGGCTGCCGCCAGCACCGCCTTTGCCCAGGGCTATCCCAACAAGCCCATCAAGCTGCAGGTGCCCTTCGCGCCCGGCGGCACCACCGACATCATCGCGCGTGTGATTGCCGAACCCCTGGGCAAAGCCCTGGGCCAGCCCGTGGTGGTGGAGAACAAGGCCGGCGGCGGCGGCGTCGTGGGCGCGACCGAAACCGTCAAGGCTGCGCCGGACGGGTATTCGCTGGGCATGGCCACCGTGTCGACCACGGCCGCCAACCCGGCCATCAACCCCAAGAACCCCTACAACCCGATCACGGACTTCACGCCCATCATCAACATTGCGGCCACGCCCAATGTGATCGCGGTGCACCCCAGTTTCCCTGCCAAGGACTACAAGGGCTTCATCGCCGAGCTCAAGAAGTCTCCCGGCAAGCATTCCTACGCTACTTCGGGCACGGGCGGCATCGGCCACCTGCAGACCGAGCTCTACAAGAGCCAGACCCACACCTTCATCACCCACATCCCCTACCGAGGGGCCGGCCCGGCGCTCAACGACACGGTGGCAGGCCAAGTGCCCATCATCTTTGACAACCTGCCTTCGGCCCTGCCTTTCATCCAGGCCGGCCGCCTGGTGCCCATCGTGATCGCTGCGCCGCAGCGCCTGGCCCAGTTGCCCAACGTGCCCACCTTCAAGGAAGTGGGGCTGGAGCCGGTGAACCGCATGGCCTACTACGGCATCCTGGCCCCCAAGGGCCTGCCCAAGGACATCGTGGACAAGATCAACGCCGGCGTGCGCCAGGCCCTGCAGGACCCGGCCGTGCGCAAGCGCATCGAGGACACAGGCTCGCTGGTGATCGGCAATACACCGGCCGAGTTCGCGGCCCAGATCAAGGCCGAGTACGAGGTCTACAAGAAGGTGGTCGACTCCGCCGGCCTCAAGCTCGACTGATCCGGGACCGGGCATGGACGACGCATCCATCGATGCCTTCGTCGATGCCCTGTGGCTGGAGGAGGGCCTGTCGCGCAACACGCTGGCAGCCTACCGTCGTGATCTGACGCTCTACGCCCGTTGGCTCACCGCCCGCGGGCGTACGCTTCTGGAGAGCACGGAACCCGATATCAACGGGTATTTCTCGGCCCGGCACAGTGAAACGAAAACCACCACGGCCAGCCGGCGCCTGACGGTCTTCAAGCGCTACTTCCGCTGGGCGCTGCGCGAGCGCCATATCTCCGCCGATCCGACGCTGAAGTTGCAGGCGCCCAAGCAGATGGCGCGTGCCATCAAGACGCTGACCGAGGCCCAGGTCGAAGCCCTGCTGGCCGCGCCCGGTGAAGACACACCCCTGGCCGTGCGCGATCGCACCATGATCGAGCTGATGTACGCCAGCGGCCTGCGCGTGAGCGAGCTGGTAGGCCTGAAGACCCACAACGTGAGCCTGTCCGAACACGTGCTGCGGGTCTTCGGCAAGGGCAACAAGGAGCGCCTGGTGCCTTTCGGCGAGGAGGCCTCGAACTGGCTGCAACGCTACCTGCAGGACGCGCGCCCGGCCTTGCTGGGCGGGAAGCAGACCGACGACCTCTTCGTGACCCTGCGCGGAACGCGGGCTGGTGAGGCCATGTCGCGGGTGATGTTCTGGATGATCGTGAAAAAGCATGCGCTGGCTGCCGGCATCACGGCGCCCTTGTCCCCTCATACCCTGCGCCATGCCTTTGCCACTCACCTGCTGAACCACGGCGCCGACCTGCGCGCGGTGCAGATGCTGCTGGGCCACGCGGACATCTCGACCACCACGATCTATACCCATGTGGCGCGCGAGCGCCTCAAGTCCCTGCACGCACAGCACCACCCGCGCGGCTAAGATCGGGTGATGATCACCGTCCACCACCTCGAAACCTCGCGCTCGCAGCGCATCCTCTGGCTGCTCGAAGAACTTGGCCTGCCCTACGACCTCAAGGTCTACGCGCGTGACCCGCGCAGCCGCCTGGCCCCGCCCGAGCTCCGCAAGATTCATCCCCTGGGCAAGTCGCCCGTGATCACCGACGGCGGGGAGACCATTGCCGAATCCGGCGCCATCATCGAATACCTGGCTGAACGCTACGGCGGCCAGGCCAGCGGTGAGCTGGCACAGCTGGTCCCGCAGCCGGGCACGCCCGCGCACCGCCAGTGCCGCTTCTGGATGCATTACGCCGAAGGTTCTCTGATGAACTGGCTGGTGATGAAGCTGGTCTTCATCAGCATTCCGCAGCAGCCCATGCCCTTTTTCGTGAAACCCATTGCGCGCCAGCTCTGCGCCAAGGTCATCGAAAAGCTGATCGAGCCCAATGTGGTGGATGCCCTGGCCTACATGGAGCAGCACCTGAAGCAGAACACCTGGTTTGCCGGGGAAGCGCTGAGCATCGCGGATTTTCAGATGAGCTTCGCCGTGGAGGCCGCGCTCACGCGTGGCACGGACACCACGCCCTATCCCCATGTTCGGGCCTACCGCGAACGCATGAATGCGCGCCCGGCCTACCTGCGTGGGCTGCAGCGTGGCGGCCCGGTGATCGCGAAGTTCTAATCCGGCACTTCAGGCGTTGGCCGGGTCCAGGTTCTCGGCCCAGCTCAGGGCCTGCAGGTGGGCCCAGTTGACCTGGTGGTTGGAGAGGTGCAGGTTGGTGGCAGCGCGGGCGAAGGCTGCCTCGTCGGCCGATTCGCAGGCCAGGGTCAATTCCAGGAAAGGCGCGAACATGCCCTTGCGATGCAACAGCGCGTCGGTCACATGGGCCGAGAGCGAGATTGACTCCAGCGCCTGCTCCATGGGCAGGCCCAGCATGGTGTCCAGCAGCGAGAACACACCCACCACAAAGGCGTCGTCGCTCTCCTCGGGCGGTAGCAGTTCGGCCGAGAGCAGTTCCATGAGGCGGCCGCGCACCACGGCCATATTGCCCACGGCCGGCGAGGTGCCACCCACGCGCGAGGTGGTCATCAGCAGCGCGGCCCAGCGGAACAGCTTCTGCATGCCCAGGATCATCACCGCGTGGCGGAAGGAGGTGATCTCGCAGCTCAGGCCGAAGCCGGCCGAGTTGATGAAACGCAGCAGGTTGAACGAGAGGGTGGGGTCGCGCTTGAGCAGCGCCTCGATTTCGCCCACCTCGGCCTGGCGCCGCACCAGGTTGATCAACTGGATGATGTTGGCCTGTGCCGGGCGCAGGGTCTGGCCCCTGACCAGCACCGGCGTGGCAAACCAGTAACCCTGGAAGAGCTTGATGCCGTGCTGGGCCGCAAGTTCGTGCTGCGCGGCGGTCTCCACCTTCTCGGCGATCAGCTTGGCCGTGCTGTGCTTCTGCGCAAACTTCACCAGCGGCTCGATCAGCTCGGGCTTGAGCTGCGACATGTCGAGCTTGATGTAGCTGGCCAGCGGCAGCCAGGCGGCATAGGGGCGCGTCAGCATGACCTGGCTGAAAGCCAGGCGGAAACCCTTGCGGCGCACCTCCATCAGCACGGGCAGGCGGGCCTCGATCTCGGCGGGACTGTGGCCTTCGAGCGGCGGGATCTCCAGCACGACGCGCTCGGGATGGATCAGCTCCAGATGCCGGCCGACCAGGCTTTCGTGCGTGCAGTTGATGAACATGGTCTTGCGGCCCATGAGCGACTGGTGCTCGGCATGGGACAGCACGTTGAACAGCAGTTCGGCATCGCTGGCCGCCGTGTGCGCGTTGGCTGTCAGCGAACGGTCGTAGAGCTCGTAGCCGATGACGTTGCGGCCCTCGTCCAGGATGGCCTGGCGTGCGATGGCGGTCTGGTCGCCGGTGGCCGGCGTGGCGGGGGCTTCGGAAGGCGTGGTCATGGGGGTCTGCGGGGGTTCTCCGGCATTCTAGGGGGATAATTTCGCCACCATGGAACTGCGTGCGCGCTGCCTCGAACTGCTGGCCCTGGCCGACCCCGTGGCCAAGGCCGCCGGCGTGGCCGCGCTGGACCGCTTGGGCACCATCGATTGCGCCCGCGTTTTCGCTGAGCCGCCCAGTGTTCCGGGCCGCAGCGAGCGCCCGCAACTCCTGCCCCACACCCAGATCAAGACCGGCTCGCTTGCCACCCCGCGCGGCCATGCCGCCCTGGTGCACAGCATCGTGCACATCGAACGCAACGCCATCGACCTGGCGCTGGACATCTGCTGGCGCTTCGCCGGCCTGCCCGAGGCCTTCTACCGCGACTGGCTGCAGGTGGCATACGAAGAGGCCTACCATTTCACGCTCTTGCGTGAGCACTTGCTGACGCTGGGCTTCGATTACGGCGACTTCCCCGCGCACGATGGCCTGTGGGCCATGGCGGAGCGCACGCGGGGCGACCTTCTGGCCCGCGTGGCCCTGGTGCCGCGCACGCTGGAAGCCCGGGGTCTCGATGCTTCACCGGCGGTGAAGACCAAGCTGGTTTCCATTGGCGATCACCGGGCGGGAGAGATTCTGGACATCATCTTGCGGGATGAGATCGGGCATGTTGCTACGGGCAACCGGTGGTATGCGTGGGCTTGTGCGCAGCGGGGATTGGAGCCTGTGGCTACCTATGCCGAGTTGGTGGTGAAGTACGAGGCGCCTAAGTTGAAGAAGCCGTTCAATTTGGATGCGCGGCGGGCCGCGGGTTTTTCTGACGCCGAATTGTTCGCCCTTCAATCTGAGTGAACCTCTCTGATTGATGTTCTGCTGGTCGTGGCAAGCCGGGGCGAGACCCCACTTGCCAGGAAGACCAACCCTACACAAGAGCAAAAAGCCAAGGCTCTTTACAATCGAGCCTATCCCCAAAAGAGACAAGAACATGGCCCTGTACGAACTCGACGGCAAATCCCCCAAGCTGGGCAAAAACACCTACGTCGCCGACAGCGCCCAGGTCATGGGCCAGGTCACCCTGGAAGACAACGTCAGCGTCTGGTTTGGCACCGTCATCCGCGGCGACAGCGAACACATCCACATCGGCCGCAACTCCAATATCCAGGACGCCAGCGTGTTGCATGCCGACCCGGGTGTGCCGCTGGTTCTGGGCGAGAACGTTTCGGTGGGCCACCAGGTCATGCTGCACGGTTGCACCGTGGGCGACGGTTCGCTGATCGGCATCGGGGCCATCGTGCTCAATCACGCGAAGATCGGCAAGAACTGCCTGGTGGGTGCCGGCGCGCTGGTGACCGAGGGCAAGGAGTTTCCGGATGGCTCGATGATCCTGGGCAGCCCGGCCAAGGCCGTCAAGCAGCTCAGCCCTGAGCAGATCGCCGGCCTGCAGCGCATTGCCCAGCACTACGTCGACAACGCCGAGCGTTTCCGCAAGGGCTTGAAGAAAATCGGCTGAGCCCTATGTGCTGGTATGTCTGAACTCCACAAATTTCTTTTCGAAGGCCTGCCCGTGCGCGGCATGGTCGTGCGACTGACCGACGCCTGGACCGAGATCCTGAAGCGCCGCGCGCAGAGCAACACCGGCGCCTATGCGCCACCGGTGCAAGCCCTCCTGGGTGAGATGGTCGCGGCCGGCGCGTTGATGCAATCCAACATCAAGTTCCATGGTGCGCTGATCCTGCAGATCTATGGCGACGGGCCGGTCAAGCTGGCCGTGGCCGAGGTGCAGTCCGACCTCAGCCTGCGTGCCACCGCGACCGTGCAGGGCCCGGTGCCCGATGACGCCGGCCTGACCGCCATGCTCAATGTGCAGGGTCTGGGCCGCTGTGCCGTCACGCTGGACCCCAAGGACCGCCTGCCGGGCCAGCAGCCCTACCAGGGTGTGGTTCCGCTGACGGATGCCAAGGACCAGCCCCTGCAGAACCTGGCGCAGGCGCTGCAGCTTTACATGCGTCAGAGTGAGCAGCTGGAGACCACGCTGGTGCTGGCGGCTGACGACAAGGTGGCGGCCGGCCTGCTGATCCAGCGCCTGCCCATCGAGGGCATGGGCAATCTGGCGGGGCAGAACCCGGCCGAGGCCGAACTGTTCGAAGCCGAGCAATACGAGCACTACAACCGCATCGCTACGCTGGCGTCCAGCCTCAAGCGCGAGGAGCTGCTGACGCTGGACGTGGAGACAATTCTGCGCCGCCTGTTCTGGGAAGAGAAACTGCAGCGTTTCATGCCGCATGCCGGCGAGACGGCGCCGCGTTTTGCCTGCACCTGCAGCCGCGAGCGCGTGGGCCGCATGATCCAGGGGCTGGGCGAGACCGAGGCCAAGGAGATCGTCGCCGAGCGCGGCGCCATCATGGTCGGCTGCGAGTTCTGCGGCGCCAACTACCGCTTCGACGCCATCGACGCGGCGCAGCTCTTCACGACGGCGGGCGCCCAGCCGCCTTCGAGTCCATCAATTCAGTAAAAATCCTGAATTCACATTCGGGGTCGGCGCAGCGTTCGCAGGGTCCGGTCCAGCGGGGCAGTGGACCGTCCTGAGGGGTGATCAGGCGCAGCGCGGCGCGCAGGCGTTGCGGGCCCCGGCCGTAGACCACGCCGTAGTCCAGGCCGGACGCCGCCAACTGCGCGCGCAGGCGCGCATCTTCTTCATGCTGAGCTGGGCCGCTGCCCGGCAGGTCCAGGCCCATGAGCAGCACGCGCCCATAGACGCCGGGTTGCCAGGATTCGGGGGGCGGTGCATCGCTGACCTGCAACGCGGGCAGGTGCTGGCCCAATGCCTGGGCCAGCTGGGTCTTGCCGGTAGCGCGTGCGCCGACGACGGCGAGCTTCATGCCGGGCTTATTTGGTAACCTGGACGTAGATCTCGTTGGGCTTGACCATGCCCAGTTCCAGCCGCGCCTTTTCCTCGACCATGGCCAGGCCTTCCTTGAGGTCCTGCACCTCGGCGGCCAGCCGGTCGTTGACCAGCTGGGCCTGGGCGTTCTTCTGCTTTTGTGCTTCGAGTTCGGTCGCCAAGCTGGCGACCTTGGGCACGCTGCCCCGACCGAACCACAGCTGCGCGTGCAACACCACGAGCAGGGTGAGGAGGATGGCCGGGACGAAGCGTGTGCCCATGCGGCCGATCAGCGCAGGTTATAAAAAGCCGAGCGACCGGGGTAGACGGCGACTTCGCCCAGGTCTTCCTCGATGCGCAGCAACTGGTTGTACTTGGCCATGCGGTCCGAGCGGCTCAGCGAGCCGGTCTTGATCTGGCCGGCGTTGGTGCCGACGGCGATGTCGGCGATGGTGCTGTCTTCGGTCTCGCCCGAGCGGTGGCTGATGACGGCGGTGTAACCCGCGCGCTTGGCCATCTCGATGGCGGCGAAAGTCTCGGTCAGCGTGCCGATCTGGTTGATCTTGATCAGGATGGAATTGGCAATGTTCTTGTCGATGCCTTCCTTCAGGATCTTGGTGTTGGTGACGAAGAGGTCGTCGCCGACGATCTGCACCTTCTTGCCCAGGCGATCGGTCAGGATCTTCCAGCCGTCCCAGTCGCCTTCGGCCATGCCGTCTTCGATGCTGATGATGGGGTACTTGTCGCACCAGCTGGCCAGCATGTCGGTCCACTCGGTGGCGGACAGCACCAGGCCTTCGCCTTCGAGGTGGTACTTGCCGTCTTTGTAGAACTCGCTGGCGGCGCAGTCCAGGCCCAGGGCGATCTGTTCGCCGGCGGTGTAGCCGGCCTTGTCAATGGCTTCCAGGATGAGCTGGATGGCGGCTTCGTGGTTGGCGACGCTGGGGGCGAAACCACCTTCGTCACCGACGGAGGTGGGCATGCCCTTGTCGTGCAGGATCTTCTTGAGCGCGTGGAAAACCTCTGCGCCGTAACGCAGGGCTTCGCGGAAGCTGGGCGCGCCGATCGGCAGCAGCATGAACTCCTGCAGGTCCAGGTTGTTGTTGGCGTGTGCGCCGCCGTTGATGACGTTCATCATGGGCACAGGCATCTGCACGGCACTCATGCCGCCGAAGTAGCGGTACAGGGGCAAGCCGGCTTCTTCGGCCGCGGCGCGGGCCACGGCCATGGAGACGGCCAGCATGGCGTTGGCGCCCAGGCGGCTCTTGTTCTCGGTGCCGTCCAGGTCAATCAGGGTCTTGTCCAGGAAGGCCTGTTCGGAGGCGTCCAGGCCCAGCACGGCTTCGCTGATCTCGGTGTTGATGTGCTCGACGGCTTTCAGCACGCCCTTGCCCAGGTAACGGGCCTTGTCGCCGTCGCGCAGCTCGATGGCTTCGCGCGAGCCGGTGGAGGCACCCGAGGGGACGGCTGCGCGGCCCATGGTGCCGGACTCCAGCAGGACGTCGCACTCGACGGTGGGGTTGCCTCGGCTGTCCAGAACTTCGCGGCCGACGATATCAACAATAGCGCTCATGCTTACCTTTCGATTTGGAAATTGCAGTTTTGGTGTTCAGGCGATGGGGGCGGCCACGCCCTCCACCAGGATCATGTTGAAGAATTGCGTGGCACCGGCGCGTTTGGCGCGGGCCCGGGTGTACATCTCGCCGTCATAGAAAGCCTTGGCCTGCTCGAAGCTGGGAAAGCGCAGCATGGCCACGCGGGCCGGCTGCCACTGGCCTTCCATGACCTCGAAACGGCCTCCGCGCACCAGGTATTCGCCGCCGGCAGCCTTGACTGCGGCGGGAGCCTCGGCCATGTACTGCTTGTACTGCTCCATGTCGGTGATCTGCATGTCGACAATGATGTAGGCAGCGGTCATGGTGGCTTGGTGCTATTTAGGTCGGTTTCAGTTGAAACTGTTTTCGAGGAAGCCGCTCTTCTTGCTCACCTGGTCTAGCGCGACCAGTGTTTCCAGCAGGGCTTTCATGTGCTTGAGCGGCACGGCGTTGGGGCCATCGGACCAGGCCTGATCGGGGTTGGGGTGGGTCTCCATGAAGAAGCCCGCCACGCCCACGGCTGCGCCAGCGCGAGCCAGCACGGGCACCATCTCGCGTGCGCCGCCGCTTGCCTGCCCCAAGCCGCCGGGTTTTTGCACGGAGTGGGTCACGTCAAAAACCACAGGTGCGCCTGACTTGCGCATCTCGGCCAGGCTGGTCATGTCGGCCACGAGGTTGTTGTAGCCAAAGCTGACGCCCCGTTCGCAGGCCAGGAAGCGATCCGGGTCCAGGCCCGCTTCAGCGGCAGCCCCACGGGCCTTGTCGATCACGTTCTTCATGTCCCAGGGCGCGAGAAACTGGCCCTTCTTGATATTCACAGGCTTGCCCGACCTGGCCACGGCGTGGATGAAGTCGGTCTGACGGCACAGGAAAGCCGGGGTCTGCAGCACGTCGACCACGCTGGCGACCTCGGCCACCTGCGACTCGTCGTGCACGTCGGTGAGGACGGGCAGGCCGGTTTGACGGCGCACTTCGTCCAGGATCTTCAGGCCGGCCTCCAAGCCCACGCCGCGCTTGGTTGCGCCCGAAGAACGGTTGGCCTTGTCGAACGAGCCCTTGTAGATCAGAGGGATGCCCAGGGACGTGCAGGCTTCCTTGAGCTGGCCTGCCACGTCGATGGACATCTGCAGCCCTTCGATGGAACAGGTGCCCGCAATCAGGAAGAAGCGCTGGTCGAGACCGACGTCGAAGCCGCAGAGTTTCATGGTCTTTGCTCCGGCCTCAGGCCACAACCTTCAGGCTCTTTTTGCCGGCGCCCTGGTGCTCGAGCGCGGCCTTGACGAAGGCGTTGAACAGGGGGTGCCCGTCCCAGGGGGTGGACTTGAACTCGGGATGGAACTGCACACCGACGAACCAGGGGTGGACGTTTTGCGGCAGCTCGACGATTTCGGTGAGCTGTTCGCGCTGTGTCAGCGCCGAGATCACCAGGCCGGACTTGCGCAGCGTGTCCAGGTAGTTGACGTTGGCTTCGTAGCGATGGCGGTGGCGCTCGGTGACCACGTCGCCGTAGATCTTGTTGGCCAGGGTGCCCTTGGTGACGTCGGAGCTTTGCGCGCCCAGGCGCATGGTGCCGCCGAGGTCGGAGTTGGCATCACGCGTCTTGATGCTGCCGTCGGCGTCCTTCCACTCGGTGATCAGCGCAATCACGGGGTGCTGGCAATGCGGTTCGAACTCGGTGCTGTTGGCGTCCTTGAGGCCGGCCACATGGCGTGCGAATTCAATGGTGGCCACCTGCATGCCCAGGCAGATGCCCAGGTAGGGCACCTTGTGCTCGCGGGCATAACGCGCGGTGCTGATCTTGCCTTCGATGCCGCGCTTGCCGAAGCCGCCGGGCACCAGGATGGCGTCGTACTTGGCCAGGCGCGCGAGGGTCTCATCGGTGATGGTTTCCGAATCCACGTGCTCTATCTTCACGCGCACATGGTTCTTCATGCCGGCGTGGCGCAGGGCCTCGTTGACCGACTTGTAGCTGTCGGACAGGTCCACGTACTTGCCCACCATCGCGATGGTGACTTCACCTTGTGGGTGTTCGGTCTCGTAGACCAGCGAGTCCCAGCGCTTGAGATTGGCCGGCGGGGTGTTCAGGCGCAGCTTGTCGCAGATCAGGCCGTCCAGGCCCTGCTCGTGCAGCACGCGCGGTACCTTGTAGATGGTGTCCACGTCGGGCATGGAGATCACGCCCCACTGCGCCACATTGGTGAAGAGCGAAATCTTCTCGCGCTCGTCATCGGGGATGGAGCGGTCGGCACGGCACAGCAGAGCGTCGGGCTGGATACCGATTTCGCGCAGCTTCTGCACGGTGTGCTGGGTGGGTTTGGTCTTGAGTTCGCCGGCGGCGGCGATCCAGGGCACGTAGGTCAGGTGCACAAAGGCCGCATTGTTCGGTCCCAGGCGCAGGCTCAGCTGGCGCACGGCTTCCAGGAAGGGCAGGGACTCGATGTCGCCCACGGTGCCGCCGATCTCGACGATGGCCACATCCACCGCCTCAGGGGTGTCGTAACCGGCGCCGCGCTTGACGTATTCCTGGATTTCGTTGGTGACGTGCGGGATGACCTGCACGGTCTTGCCCAGGTAGTCGCCGCGACGCTCCTTCTCGAGCACGCTCTTGTAGATCTGGCCGGTGGTGAAGTTGTTGGTCTTCTTCATCCGCGTTTCGATGAAACGCTCGTAGTGGCCCAGGTCCAGGTCGGTCTCGGCACCGTCATCGGTCACGAAGACCTCGCCGTGCTGGAAGGGCGACATCGTTCCCGGATCGACGTTCAGATAGGGATCGAGCTTGATGAGGGTGACTTTGAGGCCCCGCGATTCCAGGATCGCGGCAAGAGACGCTGAGGCGATTCCCTTGCCCAGGGAGGACACCACACCGCCGGTGACGAAGACGAATTTGGTCATGTCAGGTTCGGACGCGGGTCCGAGGAGGTGGTAAAGCGAGATTATAGGCGTCGGGGCGTGACAGCCCTGCCGTAGGGCTGAAAGTTCCTGCCAAACTGTTACATTGCGGGCCATGAACGACTTGGCTGGAAAACACATCGTCCTGGGCCTGACCGGGGGCATTGCCTGCTACAAGGCGGCCGAGCTCTGCCGCGCCCTGATCAAGGAGGGCGCCACCGTCCAGGTGGTGATGACCGAGTCCGCCGCCCAGTTCATCACGCCGGTGACCATGCAGGCCCTTTCGAACCGGCCGGTTTACCACTCGCAGTGGGACCCGCGTGAGACCAACAATATGGCGCACATCAACCTGAGCCGCGAGGCCGACGCCATCCTGATCGCCCCGGCCAGCGCCGATTTCATGGCCAAGCTGTTGCACGGCCGCGCCGACGACCTGCTGAGCCTGATGTGCCTGGCCCGTCCCATCGAGACGGTGCCCCTGCTGGTGGCCCCGGCCATGAACCGTGAGATGTGGGCCAACCCCGCGACGCAACGCAACGTGGCCCAGCTGCAGGCGGATGGTGCCCATGTGTTTGCGGTGGGCAGCGGTGACCAGGCCTGTGGCGAGACTGGCGACGGCCGCATGCTGGAACCTTTGGAATTGCTGGAGGAGGTGATTACCTTCTTCCAGCCCAAGTCCCTGCGCGGCCAGCGTGTGCTGGTGACGGCCGGCCCGACCTATGAGGCCATCGACCCGGTGCGCGGCATCACCAACCGCTCCAGCGGCAAGATGGGTTTCGCCATCGCGCGCGCAGCGCGCGAGGCCGGTGCCGAGGTGACCCTCGTGGCGGGGCCGGTGCACCTGCCCACGCCGCGTGGTGTGCGCCGCGTGGATGTGCGCTCGGCGCGCGAGATGCAGCAGGCGGTCGAGGCAGAGGCCCAGATTGCTACCATTTTTGTAGCTACCGCGGCTGTGGCGGATTGGCGTCCGGCCAGTTCGGCTGAGCAGAAGATCAAGAAGGATGGCTCCGGTGCGGTGCCTGCACTCACCTTCATCGAGAACCCCGACATCCTGGCCGCCGTGGCCCAGGGTACGCGCGCGAAGAGCGGCAAGCTCTATTGCGTGGGCTTCGCCGCCGAGAGCCATGACCTGCTGGCCCATGCCCAGGCCAAGCGCGAGCGCAAGGGGGTGCCCCTGCTGGTGGGCAATATCGGCCCGGCCACCTTCGGCCAGGATGACAACGTGCTGCTGCTGGTGGATGACAAGGGTGTGACCGAGCTGCCGCGTGCGGACAAGCTCACGCTGGCGCGCCAGCTCGTGGCCGAGATAGCAGGCCGCTTGCCGGTGCTGCTTTGAATCTTTCTTCCTCTTCATCTATGCACATTGACGTCAAGATTCTGGATCCGCGCATGGCGGATCAATTGCCCGCCTACGCAACACCCGGCAGTGCCGGCCTGGACCTGCGAGCCTGTCTCAGCGAGGCCGTGACCCTGCAGCCCAATGCCTGGCAGCTGATTCCCACGGGTATCGCCATCCACCTCGCCGATCCCGGTTATGCGGCCTTGATCCTGCCGCGTTCGGGCTTGGGCCACAAGCACGGTATCGTGCTGGGCAATCTGGTGGGCCTGATCGACAGCGATTACCAGGGCCAGCTGATGGTGAGCGCCTGGAATCGCAGCCCCACGGCCTTCACCATCGAACCGATGGAGCGCATTGCGCAGCTGGTGGTGGTGCCTGTGGTGCAGGCGCAGTTCAATGTGGTGAGCGAATTCCCGGCCGCCACCGAGCGCGGCGCCGGTGGCTACGGTTCCACAGGCAAGACTTGATCCCCCTGTTGGGGCTCACTGCGTGTAGCCCCCTCTCCCCCTGAGGGGGACAACCCCAGCGGCCTGGCAAAGCCAGTTCCGCGGGGTTCCCCGCTTTCAGGCATTGGCGGGGCGACGGTGTCGTTCAATGGAGGCTGTCGCTGCCTGGCGGCATGGTGTCGATGGGCTGGATGCGGAAGAAGCCGGTGCCGGCTGTGCCGCGGCCGATCTCCTCTTCGGTGGCTTCGCGCACGCTTTCTACCTTGAGCGTCAGGCGCAGGGCAATGCCGGCCAGCGGGTGGTTGCCGTCGAGCACCACGTGCTCTGGATAGAGCTCGGTCACGGTGTAGAGCACGTCCTTGGGTGCGTCCGGGTTGCAGCCCGCCGGCAGGGCCGAGCCCTCGATGGTCATGCCCTCTTCGAGTTCAGCCGGAAAAAGCGTGCGCGATTCCAGGAAGACGAGCTCTTCCTTGTAGTCGCCGAAAGCCTCTTCGGGTTCCAGTTGCAGGGCCACGGTGGCGCCTATGCGGTGGCCTTGCAGGGCATCTTCGATTTTCTTGAACAGGTCCCGCCCGCCGATCAGGAACTCCACCGGCTCGTCGAGCACGTCGAGTTCTTCGTTCAAAGTGTCCTTGAGCGTCCAGGTCAGGGCGACCACGCATTGCTGATTGATATCCATGGGGCAGAATTGTCGCAGTTAATGAATGGACCTGAAATTGCCATGGATGTGAAAAAGCCCTTGCCCCTGCTGGGTGGCCTGAGCCCCGAAGTCTTCATGAAGCGTCACTGGCACAAGAAGCCCTTGCTGGTGCGCCAGGCCATACCCGGCTTTGCACCGCTGCTGGCGCGCAGCGAGCTGTTCGAGCTGGCCGGGCGGGAGGAGGTGGAGTCGCGCCTGGTCATGCTGCAGCACGCGCGTGGCAAGGAGGCCTGGAGCCTGCAGCGAGGGCCCTTCGCGCGCCGTGCCCTGCCGGCGCTCAAGACGCCCGAGTGGACCCTTCTGGTGCAGGGGGTGGATCTGCACAGTGATGCCATTCACGAGTTGATGAACCGTTTCCGTTTCATCCCCGATGCGCGACTGGACGATCTGATGATCAGCTACGCCAGCGAGGGCGGGGGCGTGGGGCCGCATTTCGACAACTACGACGTCTTCCTGCTGCAGGCCCATGGCCAGCGGCGCTGGCGTATCGGTCGCCAGCAGGACCTGAGCCTCAAGCCCAATATGCCGGTCAAGATCCTGGCGAATTTCCAGCCCGAACAGGAGTTCGTGCTGGAGCCAGGTGACATGCTTTACCTGCCGCCCCACTATGCGCATGACGGGGTGGCCGTGGGGAACGACTGCATGACCTATTCCATCGGCTTCCGTTCGCCCAAGGCAGGTGAACTGGCCCAGGACCTGCTGCAGCGCCTGGCCGAGGATGCCTCCGAGGCGGGAGGGGAGGCGTTCTATCGTGATCCCAAGCAGCCTGCCGTACCCACACCTGCCGCCATGCCGGCCGACATGACGCGTTTTGCCCGCCAGGCCCTGCAGCAGGTGCTGAAGGATCCCTTGGCCCTGGCGCGTGCCCTGGGTGAGACCCTGAGCGAACCCAAGGCGCATGTCTGGTTCGAGTCGGGGGCCCTGCCCAGAGGGCGCTGGGGTGTGACGCTGGACCGGCGCACGCGCATGCTCTACGACGACCACCACGTATTCATCAACGGGGAGAGCTACCGCGCCGCAGGGCGCGACGCCTTGCTGATGCAAGGCCTGGCCGACCAGCGCGGCCTGAGTGCGGCCGAGGTGGCCCGCGCCAGCAAGGCGGCACGAGAACTGCTGCAGTCCTGGTGCGAGGACGGGTGGGCCCATGCCTGCTGAAGAGCCCACGACCGGCTTACTGCCGCAGGGACGGCTGCAGGGGCGCAGCGTGTTCACGCAGGCCGTGCGCGATGTGCTGCAAGCCGCTGCCCGCGAAGGCTGGAACGAACTGATCCTGTGTGACGCCAATTACGCCGACTGGCCCCTGGGCGAGCGGGCCGTGGTCGAATCGTTGCAGGCCTGGTCACGCGGCGGGCGCCGTTTTGTCATGCTGGGCATGGATTACGCGGGGGTGATGCGCCAGCATGCGCGCTTTGTGAAATGGCGCCAGACCTGGGACCACATCATCGAGTGCCGCGTCTGTCGCTCTGGCGATGCCCTGGCTTTCCCGAGCGCGCTCTGGACGCCGGCCTGGGTGATGCAGCGCATCGACCCCGAACGCGACGTGCTGCTGTGTGACAGCGCCGCGACCCGGCGCGTCGAGTTGCGTCAACTGCTCGACGAATGGCGGCGCGACAGCACACCGGGTTTCCCGGCCTCGGTGCTTGGACTCTAAACGGGGCTCCAGGCATGCCCGGACTGTTTGGTGGGGCCTTTCGGGCATGCCCTAAGGGTTAGCCCTATTTATTTCGCAATGTGGCATCAAATCCGCCATATAATTTTTCGCCAAGCAAGCTTTGTGTAAGCGAGCCTGCTTGGTCAGTGCGGTTCACCGTGCTGGCAATTTCCGGAAATTGTCTTCAACTTTTAATCAGATATATCAACATGAACAAGACTCTCGTTCTGGCCGCCGTGATCGCCGCCGCTGCCCTGGCCGCTTGCGGCAAGAAGGAAGAAGCTGCTGCTCCCGCCGCCGCTCCCGCTGCTGCTGCTCCGGCCGCTGCTCCCGCTCCCGCTGCTGACGCCTCGGCTCCCGCTGCTGCTGCTCCGGCCGCTGCTCCTGCTGCTGCTGAGCCGGCCAAGAAGTAATTCTTGTCCCGCCAGAAAAAAAGCCACCTCGCGGTGGCTTTTTTTGTGCCCGCGCGGCCCTTGCGAGACCGCGAACAGGCTCTCAGCGCAGGTCGTCGGTGATCACCTGCAGGATGCGCTGGGCGTTGTCCGAGACTTCAGGCGTGCCTTCGGCATTGAGCACGGTGACGGTGCTGCTGTCACCCTGGCCGCTGACCGTGATGCGGTACTTTTGCGGGGTCTTGTCCTTCGGGGTCGCACTGAACATGCGCGTGAAGAAGCCGGGTTCTTCCTCACCAGGTTTCTTGGGTTCGACGTAGCGCACGAAATAGATGCCCTGGCTGCGGTCGCGATCCTCGACCGTGAAACCGGTGCGGTCCAGCGTCAGGCCGACACGGCGCCAGGCGCGGTCAAAACCTTCGCTGACGAACACCACGGGCTGGCCGTCACGCTGGTCCAGACGCGAGGTCCGGCGGGGCGCCACGGCAACCTGCTGGTCGGCTTGCTGGCTGGGTGCGCCGAGCTTGATCATCAGACGGCGCAGCATCTCCACTTCCACTTCGGGGTCAGTCGCGCGCGGCTGCCAGGCCAGTTTTTCCTTGCTGGCGTCGGTATAGACCTCTTCCAGGCCGCGTTGGCTGATGTAGATCTCGGTGCCACCGGCGGCATTGCGCTCCAGGCGGGTACGGTACTTGTCCAGCATATTGGTGGAGAACACGGCGCCGATGATCTTGCCAAAGGTGCGGCGCATGAAATCCTGCGGCAGCTTGGCGCGGTTTTCGGCCCAGTCGGTTTCCATGATGCCCAGCTGGGGCTGTTCCAGGATCAGGGTCATCCCCGTTTCCTGCCAGAACTCCTTGATCAGGGGCCAGAGCTTTTCGGCGGGCTGGTCCACCACGAGCCAGCGCTGTCCGCCGACACCGTCGATGCGCATGCCGGGATAGGCTGCTACCGCGATCGCATTGGCCGCGACGCCCTGTGCGGCGTTCGTGGCGTTCTGGTAGCCAGTGGCGCTGACCGTGCTGCCCGGTGTGACATAACGGGTGTCACGCGGCAACTGTGTCAGGTCCGGCGGCACCGACAACGAAGGCGCCTTGGTGGCAGCCTTGTAGTCGACCTTGTCGCCATCCAACGTGGAGCAGGCGACCAGCGCCAGCGGCAGGCCCAACAGGGCCAGTTTCGAAACAAGCTTCACCGGCAATTTCCTTGGGGAACAGTAGGGTTCAGATCAGGCCGGTCGCGCGCAGCGCCGCTTCGACCACGGGCTGGTTGGCCGCCGTCAGCGGCGTCATGGGCAGGCGCAGGGTGCCGCCACAGCGGCCCATGCGTTGCATGGCCCACTTGACCGGGATGGGGTTGGGTTCGACGAAGAGCTGTTTGTGCAGGGGCATGAGCTTGAACTGGATGTCCATGGCGCGCTTCACGTCACCGGCCATGGCGGCCACGCAAAGTTCGTGCATCTGGCGCGGGGCCACATTCGCTGTCACGCTGATGTTGCCCTGGCCGCCGCACAGCATCAGGGCCACGGCGGTCGGATCGTCGCCCGAGTAGATGGCGAAGCCCTTGGGGACTTCGCGGATCAGCCACTGCGCGCGTTCGATATTGCCCGTGGCTTCCTTGATGCCGACGATGCCTGGCACCTGGGTCAGGCGCAGCACGGTGTCGTGCGCCATATCGGCCACGGTACGGCCGGGCACGTTGTACAGCACCATGGGCAGATCGCCGACGGCTTCGGCGATGGCCTTGAAGTGCAGGTACTGGCCTTCCTGGGTGGGTTTGTTGTAGTAGGGCACGACCTGCAGCTGGCAGTCGGCGCCGACCTTCTTGGCGAACCGGGCCAGTTCGATGGCCTCGGCCGTGGAATTGGCGCCGCAACCGGCCATGATGGGTGCCCGGCCCTTGGCCTGTTCGACCGAGACGCGGATGATTTCGCAGTGCTCGTCCACGTTGACGGTGGGCGATTCACCCGTGGTGCCGACCACGCCGATGCAGTCCGTGCCCTCGGCAATGTGCCAGTCGATCAGTTTGCGCAGCGTGGGGTAGTCGACGCTACCGTCCTCGTGCAGGGGGGTGACGAGGGCGACGATGCTGCCGGTGATCTGGCGATGGGAGGAGGTCATGTCCGCAGAGAGTTAAGTTCAGGCCAAAGAAGCATTCTACCGAGGGTGGAGCCCGGCCCTGGGGGCCCAGCCTCAGAGTGGATAACGCGCGGGTGCGCCATCCGTGGACAGACCCGTCTCGCGCACGGCTGTGATGCGCTGCACATAACGCTCCGGTGCAGCCAGATAACCGTCTTCATAGGCCACGATGCGCAGGGTGCTGCAGACCTCCAGCAGCTCACCGGGTCGCAACAGGAAATCCGGGCGCGAGGGTTTGCCCACGGTCTCGTTGCCTGCGGTAAAGGTTTCGTAAATCAGCAGGCCACCCGGTGCCAGGCTTTGCAGCAGCACGGGGAACAGGGTGCGCCAGAGGTAATTGGTGACGACTACGGCGTCGAAGGTCTGGGGCTGGCCGTCCCGCAGCAGGGGCCAGGGGCCGTTTTCGATGTCGGCCTGCACCGCCTTGCCCAGGGTAGCCACGGCAGCGATGGCCTCGGGTGAGCGGTCCACACCGGTCACCGGGTGGCCGTGCCTCGCGAACCAGCGCAGGTGGCGGCCATGGCCGCAGGCCACGTCCAGCACGTCGCCTCCCGGACGGACCAGATGCGACCAGCGCCGGACCCAGGCCGAAGGCGCCTCCGTGCCGTGCACGGGGGGCAGGCTCATTTCGGCTTGACCTCGTCCTTGAGCGCAGCCAGGGCCATGCGCTCCACCAGGCCGGGGGCCAGCAGCTTGAGGTAACGCCCCAGCTTGCCCTTGCTGCTCATGACCACTTCACGCTGGCGCCGCGCCATGCCGTCAAGGATGAGACGTGCGCAGACCTCGACCGGCATGGCGTCGTCTTCTTTCAGGCCGCTCGAGCCGGCGGCAACGCCCGCCGCATTGAGGCCACGGTAGCGGATCTGGGTGGCGACCACACCGGGGTAGGCCGTGGTCACGGCCACGCCGGCCGGCTTGAGCTCGGCGCGCAGTGCTTCGAAAAAACCGCTCATGGCGAATTTGCTGGCGCTGTAGGCCGTGCGCCCTGGCACGCCGATCAGGCCGGCCAGGGACGAGACGGCCACCACCTGGCCGCGGCTGGCCTTGAGGTGGGGCAGGGCGGCGTGTGTGCACCAGACGCTGCCCCAGAGATTCACGCGCATCAGGTCTTCGTACCAGCCCAGGTCTTCCGGCTGGACCTGTTCGAACAGGGCCTGGGCCGAGACGCCGGCGTTGTTGACCAGCGCATCGAGCCAGCCGAAGCGTTCCACGCTGCGCTCGATCAAGGTACGGCATTGGGCGGGGTCGGTCACATCCGTCGGCACGACCAGCACCTCGCTGCCATGGCTGCGGCACTCTCTGGCCACTTCCTCAAGCTGGGTTTCCTTGCGCGCGGCCAACGCCAGGCCAGCGCCGGCGCCGTGCCGTTGCGCCAGCTGGCGTGCCAGTTCTGCGCCGATGCCGTCGGAGGCGCCGGTGATGATGAAGGTTTTCATGGTCTCGGTCTTCATGGGCCGAGTTTGCCATGCGCCGTCCCCCGCCGGGGGCGGGATTGTCCTGATCAGAAACAGGCCCAGAGCTGGTCGGCCAGGGTCAGCAGGAAGTCCGGTCGTGTGTAGAGCGCGAACACGGCCAGCAGCAACAGCAGGGCCGAGGCCCAGGCAATCAACTGGCGTGTGGTCTTTTTCATGCGCGGGCCACCTCGGGTCGCCGGATCGCGGCCTCGCGTACCGGCAGGTTGACCAGGGCGGCGGCAACGCCCAGCCCGATGGCGATGTACCAGACGATGTCGTAGCTGCCCGTCTTGTCGTAGAGGTAACCGCCCAGCCAGACGCCCATGAATGAGCCGACCTGGTGGCTGAAGAAGACGAAACCACCGAGCATGGAGAGATGGGCCACGCCGAAGATCTGGGCCACGATGGCATTGGTGGGCGGCACGGTGGACAGCCACAACACACCCATGACGGCGGAGAAGATGTAGACACTCATGGGTGTGAGCGGCACCAGCAGGAAGACCGTGATGGCGATGGAGCGGGCAAAGTAGATGAAGGCCAGGATGTTCTTTTTGGCCAGGCGCTGGCCCAGGGTGCCGGCGATATAAGTCCCGAAGACGTTGAACAGGCCGATCAGCGCCAGCGAATAACTGGCCACCTGGGGCGAGAGGCCGTGGTCTTTCAGATAACTGGGCATGTGCACGCCGATGAAGACCACCTGGAAGCCGCAGACGAAATAACCTGCCATCAGCAGCTGGAAGCTGGGATAGGCGAAGGCCTCGCGCAGGGCCTGCAGGATGGACTGCTCGCGCTTGGGCGCCGTGCCGGCGGCAAAACTAGGTTCGTGCAGGCCCCAGGCCAGCGGAATGATGAGCAGGGCCGCCATGCCCAGCGCCATCAACGCCTGTTGCCAGCCCAGGCTGCTGATGAGGAAGCCCTCGACCGGCACCATGAGGAACTGGCCGAAGGAGCCTGCTGCTGCGGCCACGCCCATGGCCCAGGAGCGTTTCTCCAGACTCACGTTGCGACCGATCACGCCGTAGATCACGGCATAGGTGGTGCCGGCCTGGGCTACGCCGATCAGCACGCCGCAGCTCAGCGCAAAGAGCAGGGGCGTGGGCGCGTTGGCCATGCCGATCAGGCCCAGGGCGTAGAGGATGGCGCCAGCGATGATGACCTTGAAGGCACCGAACTTGTCGGCCAGCATGCCGGCGAAGATGCCAGCCAGGCCCCAGGTCAGGTTCTGGATGGCCATGGCCATGGCGAAGGTCTCACGGGTCCAGCCCTGGGTCTGGGTGACGGGTTGCAGCCAGAGACCGAAGCCGTGGCGTATGCCCATGGAGAGTGTGACGATGGCGGCGCCGCAGATCAGGACCTGGGCCATGGAGAGTTTCTTGTTGCTATGTGTGCTCATCGTTGCACTGTAGCCAATTCGCTCCTGATTTGCCGGTGAGGGTTAAGTTGTAACTGTATGTTTATCCAGCTATCCGGGTGACTGGGTCTACAATTCCGCGCCATGGCTGTCAAACCTACCCCTGAATATTCCGAAGGCTCGATCCGCGTCCTGAAAGGGCTGGAGCCGGTCAAGCAGCGTCCAGGCATGTACACCCGGACGGACAATCCACTGCACATCATCCAGGAAGTGCTGGACAACGCGGCGGACGAGGCCCTGGCCGGCCACGGCAAGAAGATCGCAGTGACCCTGCATGCCGATGGTTCGGTCAGCGTCGAGGACGATGGCCGCGGCATCCCCTTCGGCCTGCATCCCGAGGAAAAGGCCCCGGTGATCGAGCTGGTCTACACGCGACTGCACGCCGGCGGCAAGTTCGACAAGGGACAGGGCGGGGCCTACAGCTTCTCGGGCGGCCTGCATGGCGTGGGCGTGTCGGTCACCAATGCCCTGTCCAAGCGTTTGCTGGTCAGCACCTACCGCGAGGGCAAGGTGGCGACGCTGGCCTTTTCGGGCGGCGACGTCGTGGAAAAGCTCAGCACCCGGGCCCAGGCTGCGGGAGACCGCAAGCAAGGCACGACAGTGCGCGCCTGGCCCGATGCCAAGTATTTCGAATCGGCCGCCCTGCCTATGGCCGAGCTCACCCACCTGTTGCGCAGCAAGGCCGTGCTGATGCCCGGCGTGACGGTGACGTTGACGGTGGAGAAGAGCAAAGAGACCCAGACCTGGCTCTACAAGGGTGGTCTGCGTGACTACCTGATGCAGTCGCTGCCTGCTGACCCGGTGATCCCGCTCTTCGAGGGCGAGGGGTACGCGGAGAACAACGACAGCTTCGCCGAAGGCGAGGGCGCGGCCTGGGCCGTGGCCTTCACCGAAGACGGCGCGCCGGTGCGTGAGAGCTACGTCAACCTGATCCCCACCAGCGCCGGCGGTACGCACGACAGCGGCCTGCGTGACGGCCTTTTTACTGCGGTCAAGAGTTTCATCGAGCTGCACAGCCTTTTACCGAAGGGTGTGAAGCTGTTGCCGGAAGACGTGTTCGCCCGCGCCAGCTACGTGCTGAGCGCCAAGGTGCTGGACCCGCAGTTCCAGGGGCAGATCAAGGAACGGCTCAATTCGCGCGATGCCGTGCGCCTGGTTTCCAGCTTCGTGCGCCCGACGCTGGAGCTCTGGCTGAACCAGCATGTGGAGTACGGCAAGAAGCTGGCCGAGCTGGCCATCCGCGCCGCGCAGACGCGCCAGCGCGCGGGCCAGAAGGTGGAAAAACGCAAGGGCTCGGGTGTGGCTGTGCTGCCGGGCAAGCTGACCGACTGCGAAAGCCGCGACCTCGCCCATAACGAACTCTTCCTGGTAGAGGGCGACTCGGCCGGCGGCAGCGCCAAGATGGGCCGCGACAAGGAAAGCCAGGCCATCCTGCCTCTGCGCGGCAAGGTGCTCAACACCTGGGAGGTGGAGCGCGATCGCCTGTTTGGTAACACGGAAATTCACGACATCTCGGTCGCCATCGGTGTCGATCCCCATGGCCCCGACGACACGCCGGATCTGAGTGGGCTGCGTTATGGCAAGGTCTGCATCCTGAGTGATGCCGACGTGGACGGTTCCCACATCCAGGTGCTGCTGCTCACGCTCTTTTTCCGCCATTTCCCCAAGCTCATCGACGCCGGTAATGTCTATGTGGCACGCCCGCCGCTGTTCCGCGTGGACATTCCGGCGCGGGGCAAGAAGGCCGCGAGCAAGGCCTATGCGCTGGACGAGGGCGAGCTCACCGCCATCCTGGACAAGTCCGCCAAGGAGGGGGTGGTCAAGGAGCGCTGCCAGATCAGCCGCTTCAAGGGACTGGGTGAAATGAATGCCGAGCAGCTCTGGGAGACCACGCTGAATCCCGACACGCGTCGCCTGTTGCAGGTGCGCCTGGGCACCTTCGACAATGCGCAGACCGAGACCGAGATCACCAAGCTCATGGGCAAGGGCGAGGCCGCTGCGCGCCGCGAGCTCATGGAATTGCACGGGGATTCGGTGGAGGTGGACATTTGATGTTGATCCGCCCGGTTTTTGCCGCGCTGGCCGTGCTGTTCCTGCTGGGGCAGAGCGCGGCGCGTGCCGACGTCTGGGCCTATGTCAACGAAAAGGGCGTGGCCCATTTCGCCACCGAGCGCGTGGACGAGCGCTACGAGCTCTATTTCTCCGACGAGGCCCCCGAGGACGCCACACGCGCGCGCGGCGTGCCCATGGCGCCCACGCGCCTGCACGCCTTCTTCGAAATTTCGCCCGACTACAAGGCCGTGCGCCACTTGCTGCGCGAGGCCGCGCGCGCGCACGATATCGACTATGAATTGCTGCAGGCCCTGATCGCCACCGAATCAGGTTTTGATGCCGACGCCGTGTCGCCCAGGGGGGCGGTGGGCCTCATGCAGGTCATGCCGGCCACGGCGCGTGGTTATGGACTGGCCGATATGCGGCGCCGACCGGTGGCGAGGCAGTTGACCGATGCGCGCACCAACATCCAGGTCGGCAGCCAGCACCTGCGCCGCCTGCTGAACAAGTTCCCTGAACGCCCGGATCTGGCGCTGGCGGCCTACAACGCCGGTCTGCGCACGGTGCGCAAGGCTGGCAACCAAGTGCCGCCCATCCGCGAGACCCAAGACTACGTGCGTACCGTGCTGGCCTTGTATGCCGTTCTCAAGCCGCCGACCTGGCGTGCCGCACAAGCTTCCACCCGGATCGACGATGCCATGTCGTACTGGGCCTTGAATTACTGAAGACACGATGGACTCCACCACGCTAGACCCCATGGCCGATCCGGCCGGCGACGATGCCCTGACCCTGGCCCATTACGCGCAACGCGCCTACCTCGAATACGCGCTCAGCGTGGTCAAGGGCCGGGCTTTGCCCGATGTCTGCGACGGCCAGAAGCCGGTGCAGCGACGCATCCTGTACTCGATGTCGCGCATGGGCCTGGGTTACAGCGGACCCAACAGCAACACGGCGGCCAGGCCGGTGAAGAGCGCGCGGGTGGTGGGGGATGTGCTGGGTCGTTTCCATCCGCACGGTGACCAGGCCGCTTATGACGCCCTCGTGCGCATGGCGCAGGATTTTGCGCAGCGGTACCCGCTGATCGACGGACAAGGCAACTTCGGCAGTCGTGACGGCGATGGCGCCGCCGCCATGCGTTACACCGAGGCACGCCTGGCCAAGATTTCCACACTGTTGCTCGACGAGATCGACGAAGGCACGGTGGATTTCCAGCCTAACTACGACGGTTCCACGGATGAACCCAAACAGCTGCCGGCCCGTCTGCCTTTCACCCTGCTCAATGGCGCCAGCGGCATTGCCGTGGGTCTGGCCACCGAGATCCCCAGCCACAACCTGGCTGAGGTAGCGGCCGCTTGTGTGGCCCTGATCAAGACCCCTAAGCTGGCCGATGGCGAGCTGTTCGATTTGCTGCCGGGCCCCGACTACCCGGGCGGTGGCCAGATCATCAGCCCGGCCAGCGACATTGCCGAGGCCTACCGCACGGGGCGTGGCTCGCTCAAGGTGCGTGCGCGCTGGAAGATCGAGGAGCTCGCACGCGGCCAGTGGCAGCTGGTCGTGACCGAATTGCCGCCAGGCGTGAGCACGCAGAAGGTGCTTGAGGAAATCGAGGAGCTGACCAATCCCAAGGTCAAAGCCGGCAAGAAGGCACTGACCCAGGAGCAGAACCAGCTCAAGGCCACGGTACTGGCGGTACTCGATGTGGTGCGTGACGAGTCCAGCAAGGACGCGCCGGTGCGCCTGGTCTGCGAGCCCAAGACCAGCCGGATCGAGCAGCAGGAACTGATCACAACGCTGCTGGCGCACACCAGCCTGGAGACTTCGTCCTCGATCAATATGACGCTGGTGGGGCTGGACGGGCGGCCGACCCAGAAGACCCTGCGCCAGATGCTCGAAGAGTGGATTGCCTTCCGCCAGGGCACCATCGAACGCCGTTCGCAGCACCGTCTGGACAAGGTGCTGGCGCGCATCCATATCCTCGAAGGCCGGCAGCTGGTGCTGCTCAAGATCGACGAGGTCATCGCTCTCATCCGCAATTCGGACGAACCCAAGCCAGCGCTGATCGCGCGTTTCAAGCTCTCCGAGCGCCAGGCCGAAGACATTCTTGAAATCCGCCTGCGCCAACTGGCAAGGCTCGAAGCGATCAAGATCGAGCAGGAACTCAAGGAACTGCGCGAAGAGCAGAAGAAACTCGAAGAGATCCTGGGCAGCCCGGCAGCGCTGCGCCGCCTCATGGTCAAGGAGATCGAGGCCGATGCCAAGGTCTATGGCGATGCGCGCCGCACCCTGATCCAGGCGGAGAAAAAAGCCGTGGCCGAGGTCAAGGTCGTCGACGAGCCGGTGACAGTCATCGTCTCGCAAAAGGGCTGGGTGCGCGCGCGCCAGGGCCACGGGCATGAGGCCGCAAGTTTTGCCTTCAAGGCCGGCGACGGCCTGTACAGCACCTTTGAATGCCGCACGGTGGATACCTTGCTGGCCTTCGGCAACAAGGGCCGGGTCTATTCGGTGCCTGTCGCCAGCCTGCCCGGTGCCCGGGGGGACGGCCAGCCCGTGACCACCCTGGTCGAACTGGAAGCCGGCACGCAGCTGGTGCATTACTACGCTGGCGCTCCGGGCGCCTGGCTGTTGCTGTCCACCTCCTCGGGCTACGGTTTCCTGGCCACCGTGGAGAACATGAGCTCACGCCAGAAGGGCGGCAAGTCCTTCATCAACTGCGGCGATGACGACACCGTGTGCCGGCCTTCGCCAGCCAATGTGCCGCCGCAGCCGCCGGCCACCCATGTGGTCTGCGCATCGACGGGAGGGCGCATCCTGAGCTTCGAGATCAGCGAGCTCAAACCCATGCCCAACGGCGGGCGCGGCCTGATGCTGATCGACCTGGAGCCCAAGGACACCCTGGCCGGTGCGGCGGCCTACACGCGCAGCGTGAAGATCGAGGGCCTGGGACGCGGTGGCAAGGAGCGCGACGAGACCCTGGAGATCCGCAGCCTTAACAACGCACGCGCTGCGCGCGGCCGCAAAGGCAAGGCGGCAGACCTGGGCTTCAAGCCGACCTCGGTGGTCCGCGTCGAGTAAGTCGCCAGGCATCGGGCAAAATCAGACCCGATGCATACCGATGTACTGATTGCGGGCGGCGGCATAGGCGGTCTGGCGGCCGGGCTGGCCTGCTCACGGGCCGGCTGCCATGTCCGCCTCTACGAACGCGCCGACACCTTCGGTGAAGTTGGGGCCGGGATCCAGATGGGCCCCAACGTCGTGCGCGTGCTGCAGGGCTGGGACCTGGACGCCGCGCTGCGACAGGTGGCGGCCTTCCCCGACAGGCTGCAGGTGCGCCATGCCCTTAGTGGGGGCGAGCTGGGCGTCCTGCGCCTCGGGCAGGACGTGGTGCGGCGCTACGACGCGCCCTACGCCACCATCCACCGTGCCGATCTGCAGCAGTTGCTGCTGAACGCCTTGCAGCAGCGCGACGCGGTCTGGTTGCACACTGGCAAGACGGTGAACCGCTATGTCGAGACGAATGGTGCCGTTGGCCTGAGCCTGGACGACGGCCTGGACGTCGAGGGCGATGCCCTGATCGCGGCCGATGGCTTGTGGAGCCGGGTGCGCGAGCAATTCCTCCATGACGGTCCTCCGCGTGTGGCCGGGCATCTGGCCTATCGGGCCATGCTGCCGCAGGCCAGCCTGCCCGCTGCACAGCGCAGCCGGCAGGTGACGGCCTGGCTGGGCCCGCGCCTGCACGTGGTGCAGTACCCCGTGCGCGGTGGCGACTGGCTCAACGTGGTGGCCATTGTGCACGGCCATGTGCAGGGCAGCCTGGAGGAGTGGGACCATGGTGCCAATGCGGCCGATCTGCAGGTCGCACTGGGCCACACCTGCGCGGCCTTGCGCGACCTGATCGCGGCCATACCGGACTGGCGCCTCTGGGTGCTGTGCGACCGCCCGCCTGTAGCCGCAGCCGGGCAGATGGCACGCGGCCATGTGGCGCTGCTGGGGGATGCCGCCCACCCCATGCGCCCCTATCTGGCCCAGGGTGCCGGCATGGCCATCGAGGACGCGGCGGAACTGGCGCGCCAGGTGGCGCTGGTCGACGGTGTGCTGGACGTGCCCACGCTGCTGCAGCGGTATGCCCTCAACCGCTGGCAGCGCTGTGCACGGGTGCAGGCCCGCTCCATCCGTAATGGCGAGATCTTCCACCTGGAGGGGCCTGCGGCCTGGGCGCGGGATGCTTCGCTGCGCCTGCTGGGCGAACGCCTGCTGGATGTGCCCTGGCTTTACCAGGGGCCTTGAAGCTCAGGATTCAGGCAGGGGCGGCAGGCCTACCTTGGCGCGGGCGCGATGGCAGCCCTCGCTGCCTTCCTCGAACTCGCGGCAGGGTGAAGGGCGCCACTCATAGATGCCGCAAGCCACCTTCTCGCCGAGCTTGCCGGTCAGTGCCGCACAGCGCGGGGGCCAGTGGTCGGTGCCGCGCATACGGGCGGTGTTGCCGTTGACTTCGACAGTCAGGCCCGTGGGTACACGGCCGCCGTTTTCATCGAGTTCGTAGCTGGAGAAGTCAACACGGCACCAGGAACAGCAGGCGCCGCAGCTGGTGCAGGCGGACATCAGAGCTGGCCCAGCAAAAGATATTCCATCAAGGCCTTCTGCACGTGCAGCCGGTTCTCGGCTTCGTCCCAGACGACGGATTGTGGGCCGTCGATGACCTCGGCTTCCACCTCCTCGCCGCGGTGCGCGGGCAGGCAGTGCATGAAGAGGGCGTCGGGCTTGGCGGAGCGCATCATCTCGGCGTCCACGCACCAGTCGGCAAAGGCCTTTTTTCGAGCCTCGTTCTCGGCCTCGAAGCCCATGCTGGTCCAGACGTCGGTGGTCACCAGATCGGCGCCCGCGCAGGCCTGCATGGGGTCCTTGAAGACCTTGTAGCAGTCGCTTTTGGCACCGGCCACGGCCTGGTCGATCTCGTAGCCGCTAGGCGTGCTGACATGGACTGTGAAACCCAGCAGTTCGGCGGCCTGCAGCCAGGTGTTGGCCATGTTGTTGCCGTCGCCGACCCAGGCCACGGTCTTGCCCGCGATCGAGCCGCGGTGCTCGATGTAGGTGAAGATGTCGGCCAGGATCTGGCAGGGATGGTATTCGTTGGTCAGGCCGTTGATCACCGGCACGCGCGAATACTCGGCGAAACGCTCGATCTTGTCCTGTCCGAAAGTGCGGATCATGACCAGGTCCACCATGCGGCTGATCACGCGGGCGCTGTCCTCGATGGGTTCGGCACGGCCCAGCTGGCTGTCGCCCGTGGTCAGGTGAACAACGCTGCCGCCGAGCTGGTACATGCCGGCCTCGAAGCTTACGCGCGTGCGTGTGGAAGCCTTCTCGAAGATCATGGCCAGGGTGCGGTCCGCCAGGGGCTGGTGCTTCTCGTAGGCCTTGAACTTCTTCTTGATCAGTGCGGCACGACCGAACAGGTAGGCGTATTCGTCGGCCTTCAGGTCGGTGAATTTCAGGTAATGCTTGAGCTTGCTTGCCGTCATCGCACTGCCCTCAGGCCTCGGCCAGGAAAGACTTCACCAGGGGCACCAGCAGGCCCACCACTTCGTCGGCCTCGGCCGTGGTCATGATGAGCGCAGGCACCAGGCGGATCACGCTGTCGGCCGTCACGCTGATCAGCAGGCCGGCATCGGCCGCGCGGGTCAGCAGCACGCCGCAGGGCTTGGCCAGCTCCACGCCAATCATCAGGCCCTGGCCACGGATGTCCTTGACGCCGGGGAGCTTGCCCAGTTCGCGCTCCAGTGCCGCCTTCAGATGGGCACCGACCCTGGCGGCGTTCTCCAGCAGGCGGTCCTCTTCCATGATGCGGATGGTCTCGATGCCGGCACGCATGGCCAGCGGATTGCCTCCGAAAGTGGTGCCGTGGTTGCCGGGCTGAAAGATGTTGGCGGCCTTGGGGCCCGCCACGACAGCGCCGATGGGCACGCCCGAGCCCAGGCCCTTGGCCAGGGGCATGACGTCGGGCACGATACCGGCCCACTGGTGGGCAAACCACTTGCCGGTACGGCCCATGCCGCACTGGACCTCGTCGATCATCAGCAGCCAGTCGTTCTGGTCACAGAGCTTGCGCACCTGCTGCAGGTATTCGGCGCGCATGGCGTTGATGCCACCTTCCCCCTGGATGGTCTCGAAGAACACGGCCACCACATTGGGATTACCGGCCGTGGACTTCTTGAGCGCCTCGATGTCGTTGAGCGGCACACGGATGAAACCTTCCACCAACGGGCCGAAGCCCTTCTGCACCTTCTCGTTGCCAGTGGCGCTCAGGGTGGCGATGGAGCGGCCATGAAAGGCCTTTTCGTAGACCACGATCTGGGGCTTCTCGATGCCCTTGTCATGGCCGAACTTGCGTGCCAGCTTGAGGGCCGCTTCATTGGCCTCCAGACCGGTGGAGCAGAAGAAGGCATTGCTCATGCCCGAGAGCTCGACCAGCTTGGTCGCGAGCTGCTCCTGACCGGGCACATGGTAATAGTTCGAGGTATGAATGAGCTTGGCGATCTGCTCCTGCAGGGCCGGCACCAGACGAGGGTGGTTGTGCCCCAAGGTGTTGACGGCGATGCCAGCCAGCGCATCGAGGTACTCCTTGCCGTTGATGTCCCAGACGCGGCAGCCCTGGCCGTGCGACAGCGCGATCGGCACGCGGCCGTAAGTGTTCATCACGTGGGGGGACGCGGCTTCGACGGGCTTGGCGGCGGGGGCGTTCATGGCTACACACTCCGTAGGGATCACAAAACAAGGCGGCCCAACGCAGGTTGGGCCGTTGAGACATGATTTTAGGGCCTGTTCGCACACTTTTTGCAAGTGGGAACGGGCCGCGGATGCACAGCGGTGTCACACTGCGCGCAACGACGCCGCTCGCGGCATGCGAACGAGGTCTTAAGTCTTATATAAGATACAATACTGCCAACCCACCCGCTGTCGGACCAGCCGCTGTACCCAGCCCGTGTCCGCTGCCCGAGTCCCAACCCATGGTCTCCAACGCCACCAAGGAAGTCTTCATACTCGGCCTCACCCGGACCGGCAAGGCTTTTCGTCCCAGTGACTGGGCCGAGCGCCTGGCCGGTGTCATGAGCCAGTTCCGGCCCGGCGGGCCGCAGCCCGGCAGCCATCTGGGCTATTCCCCCTGGTGTGTTCCGAGTTCGGTCGACAACGTCAAGTGCGTCATCGTGAACCGCGAGCTGCGCGACGCCGAGCCCATGGCCTGGGATTTCTGCATCAATTTCGCGCGCGACAACAATCTGCAGGTGCGTGAGAGCGACGGACAGGGCCGGCCCATCGCCTGAATGCCGGATGGACAACAAAAAAGCCGCTCAATGAGCGGCTTTTTTGCTTTGCTGACAGCGCACCCGTTACAAACGGCGGAGGGGACGCGCCCCTCCGGGCTGTTTGCCTGAGATTCAGGCGGTGGCCAGGGCCTTGACCTTGGCGGACAGGCGGCTCTTGTCGCGAGCAGCCTTGTTCTTGTGGAAGATGCCCTTGTCGGCCACGGTGTCCACCACGGCTTGCATCTTGCCGAACAGTTCGGCAGCTTTGGTCTTGTCGCCAGCGAGAACGGCTTTTTCGACGTTCTTCACGGCGGTGCGGTATTTGGAGCGCAGGGAGGTGTTGGCTGCATTCAGCTTCACGTCCTGACGTGCGCGTTTACGGCCCGACGCCAGGCGCGGGTTCTTTTTCTTCGGCTTTCCAGATGCCATATCAGTGTTTCCTTGTGTCTGTGGATGATGTCAGCAAAGCCGACTATTGTAGCACTTCGGCTTGATGGGGGTGAGTGGGCACTCCGGGCTTGGGCGGGCGGGCTACACTCCCCCTTGATGAGCCTTATCAAAGCCGCCTCGACGGTCTCCCTGCTGACCCTGGCCTCGCGTATCACCGGGCTGGTGCGCGAACTGCTGATCGCGGCCACCTTCGGCGCCAGCGCCATGACGGACGCCTTCAATGTGGCGTTTCGTATTCCCAACCTGTTTCGCCGCTTCTTTGCCGAGGGGGCTTTCAGCCAGGCTTTTGTCCCGGTGCTGGCCGCCGCCCGTACGCAGCAAGGTGAGGAAGAGACGCGGCAGCTGATCGATCACGTGGCCACGGTGCTGGCCTGGGCGCTGCTGGGGCTCAGCGTCATCGGTGTTGCGCTGGCGCCGGCGCTGGTATGGGTGCTGGCCAGCGGCCTGGCGCAGGGATTCGAGGCGGCGGTGGTGATGACGCGCTGGATGTTCCCCTACATCGCCTTCATGTCGCTGGTGGCGCTGTGTGCGGGCGTACTCAACACCTGGAAGCGTTTTGCGGTGCCGGCGGCCACGCCGGTGCTGCTCAACGTGGCCATGATCGCCGCCGCCTGGCTGGGCGCCCCCTGGCTGGCTGGCCGGGGCGTGGAGCCAATCTATGCGCTGGGCGGCGGTGTGCTGCTGGGCGGCGTGTTGCAGCTGGGCGTGCAACTGCTGGCGCTGAAAAAGCTGGGGCTCATGCCACGCTTCGGCCTGGGCTGGGCTGCGATCAAAACGGCCTGGGCTGATCCGGGGACGAGGAACATTGCCCGTCTCATGCTGCCGGCCTTGCTGGGCGTGAGTGTGGCGCACATTTCCACCATCATCAACACGCAGATCGCTTCGCACCTGGTGCCGGGCAGCGTGAGCTGGCTGACCTATGCCGACCGGCTGATGGAATTCCCCACCGCCCTGCTGGGCGTGGCCATCGGCGTGGTGCTCATGCCGCAACTGGCCTCGGCCAAGGCGGCCGATGACACGGCCAGATACTCCGCCATGCTGGACTGGGGCTTGCGTGTCGTGGTGCTGCTCACGGTGCCCTGCGCGCTGGCGTTGCTGACGTTTGCCAAGCCGCTGGTGGCCGTGCTCTATCACTATGGTGCCTTCACCGACCGTGATGTGGTGCAGACGAGCACGGCGCTCGTGGGATATGGCGCGGGCCTGCTGGGGCTGGTGGCCATCAAGGTACTGGCCCCGGGTTATTACGCCAGCCAGGACATCCGTACGCCGGTGAAGATCGCCATGGCCGTGCTGGTCATCACGCAGTTGCTCAACCTTGTCTTCGTGCCGGTGTTCTCACACGCCGGGCTGGCGCTGGCCATCGGCATCGGTGCCCTGGTCAACGCACTGTGGCTGCTGATCGGCCTGTTGCGCCGCGGCAGCTACAAGCCCTTGCCGGGCTGGGGCGTGTTCGGCCTGCAGGTGCTGGCAGCCTCCGCCCTGTTGACGGTGTTCCTGATGTGGGGGGCCGGTGCCTGGGACTGGACACGCCTGCAGTCGCAGGCCGGCCTGCGCATTGCCTTGCTGGCGCTGATGGTGCTGGGCGCGGCGGTCATCTATCTGGGGGCGGTCTGGGCTGCGGGCCTGCGCTTCCGGCAGTTCCTGAAGCGCTAGGGACGCGCGCCCATGAACCTGTCCTTCAAACTGCCCACGCCGCTGGATTATTTCGGTACCCTGGTCCAGAGCGACACGCAGTTCCATCTGCTCGAAGCCGCCGTTTGCCTGGGGCAGGACGAATACCCGCGCCTGGACGTGCAGCAGGTGCTGGCCGAGGTGGATGCGCTGCTGGCTCGCCTGCGCCGGCGTCTGCCGGCCGACGCGCCGGCCATGCACAAGCTGCGTCTGCTCAACCACTTCTTCTTTCACGAGCTGCATTTCGGCGGCAACCTCAACCACTACTACGACCCGGAGAACAGCTACCTGCACCGGGTGCTGGAGCGCCGGCGCGGCATCCCGGTTTCGCTGGCTGTGCTGTGGCTGGAGCTGGCGCAGGGCCTGGGCCTGCCGGCGCATGGAGTGGGCTTTCCCGGTCACTTCATGGTCAAGGTCAACCTGCCGCATGCGCAGGTGGTGATCGACCCCTTCAGCGGCCAGTCGCTGAGCCGCGAGGAATTGCAGATGCGGCTGGAGGCCTGGCGCGGCAACCACAGCATGCCTGGCAGTTCCGAGGTTCCGCTGGGTCACTATCTGCAGGCCATGCCGGCGCGCGAGATCGTTGCGCGCATGCTGCGCAACCTCAAGGAAATCCATCGCACGCAGCAGGACTGGCAGCGCCTGGTCACCGTGGAGGATCGTTTGCTGGTGCTGTTGCCGCAGGCCTGGAATGAATACCGTGACCGCGGTCTGGCTCAGGCTGAGCTGGGCCAACTGGGCCTGGCGGTGCAGGATCTGGAAATCTACCTCGAACAGGTCGAGGGCGGAGAGGATGCTGCGGCGATTGCCGAACGCGTGGCCGACCTGCGCCGCGCGCTGGGCTAGAGGCCCTTCAGGGCCTCAGCACTTCACCAGCTTCAGGAATGACGGGATCGGCGGCGCCTCCTGCGCCTGGGGCGCATCGGTGGCACGTGTGGCCGCCGTGGTGCTGCGCAGCGACGCATTGTTGCCTGCGACCCGGTCCAGCACGCGCGTGTTGTTCAGGCGTGTAACGGCCGGCTGCGGCCGTGAGACCAACATGCGGGGAACGGCCGGCGCGGCTTCACGTGCCAGCGGGCTGGGGGCTGGTCGGGCAGCCGATGGTGTGGCCGGGCTGGCAATGGGAGCAGCGGCTGGCCCGGACGCCAGGCCGCGACTGGCTGCTGCCGGCTGGTGCGTGGCCAGTAAACGGCTGGGCAGGGGCGCAGGCGCGACCGGGGGGCGGGCTGGCAAGGCGGCGGAAGAGGCCGATGCCTGGTTGCCCGTGGTCGTTGTGGGTGCGATGGTCAGCTGCGGTTCGAGCCAGCCCAGGATGGGCTGCCACTGGCGTACGTCGGTCGGTACGCGGTCGGCCGGCAAGTCAAAGATGGTCATGCCGCGTTCCAGGCACTGTACGTAGGCCTGGCTTTCGCGCAGCACGCCGAGAAAGGGCATGCCCAGGCCGGTGGCCCAATCCTTGAGGACCTGCGGGGTGCGCGTGCGCGTATCGATGCGCATGCCGATGCAGGCAACCTTGCAGCGGCCGGTGGCCACGCGAGGCAGGGCCATGAGTTCGGCGTGGCAGTCGGCGGCCGATTCGCGGTCGAAGGCCGAGCCGCAGACCGGCATGAGGATGATATCGGCGAACATGACCATGCGCGCGAGATCAAAACCGTGCAGGCCACCCGGGGTGTCCAGGATCACGTGGGTGATGCCGGCGGGCACGCGCAGGATGTTCTGGTCGACCGTCCAGGGCGCAATGGCGGGGAGGGATTCGCTGCGCTTGCGCAGCCAGGAGCGGGTGGATTGCTGACGGTCCACATCACCGAGCATGACCGCGCTGCCCTGGTGTGCGCACCAAGCCGCCAGGTGAGCCGCGAGCGTACTTTTGCCGCTCCCTCCCTTGCGATTGACCACAGCGATCACAGGCATGAATGCTCCTGGCGGTGAACCAAAAACTGCAGTGTGACCTGAAACAATCTGAAAGTCCAGTACCAGCGGGTATAGATAGCTAGGGATTTTGTAGCGAAAAGCAACACTCGCCAGAGGGCGGCGGCGGTTCAGCCCTTGCTGTCCGGGCGCGGGGCCGGTGGTCGCAGCGCCAGCAGCACAAGCGCGGCGATGCTGAACACGGCGCCCGCAACAAAGGTGCTGGGTGCGCCCCACCGGTCCCAGAGCAGCCCGGCGAGGGCGCTGGCCAGCAGCATGGACAGGCCGCTCACGAGGTTGAACATGCCGAAAGCCGTGCCGCGCAGATCGGCCGGGGCTGTGTCGGCCACCATGGTGGCCAGCAGGCCCTGGGTCATGGCCATGTGGAGGCCCCAGAGCAGGATGCCACCCCACACGAACAGGCCACGGCCGCTCCAGGCCAGCAACAGGTCGGCGGCGATCAGCAGCCCCAGGCCCCAGGCCAGCAGCAGGCGGTGGTCGATCCGGTCGGCCAGTTTGCCGAAGGGGTAGGCGCCCAGCGCGTAGACCCCGTTCATGGCGATCAAGACCAGCGGCACCCAGGCCAGGGACAGGCCATCCTGCTGGGCGCGCAGCACCAGGAAGGCCTCGGAAAACCGGGCCAGCGTGAAGATCGCCCCGATGCCGACGACCCACCAGTAGGCGCCGGTCAGCCGACGCAGGTTTTCGCGCCGGATCGGGTTGGTGCGGGGGGCGCCGGCCGGGCGCTCCGGTTCCTGCACGCCAAGGACGAGCAGGGCCACGCAGAGGAAGGCGGGGATCACGGCCACCCAGAACACGGCGTGGAAGTCATTGGCCCATACCAACATCAGGCCCATGGCCAGCAGAGGGCCGAGAAAGGCGCCAACCGTGTCGAGCGACTGGCGCAGGCCGAAGGCGGCGCCGCGCAGTTCTGGCGGCGCGATGTCGGCCACCAGGGCGTCGCGCGGGGCGCCGCGGATCCCCTTGCCCACACGGTCGAGCAGGCGGGCAATCACCACGGGTTCGACCGTTGTGGCCAGGGCGAACAGGGGTTTGGTCAGGGCGCCAAGGCTGTAGCCCAGCACGGCCAGCGGCTTGCGCCGGCCCCACCAGTCGCTGAGCGCCCCCGAGAAGACCTTGACGATCAGGGCCGTGGCCTCGGCTGCACCTTCGAGTAGGCCAACCACCAGCATGCTGGCGCCCAGGCCGGTGACGAGGAAGACCGGCAGCAGGCTATGGATCAACTCGGACGAGATATCCATCAGCAGGCTGACGAAACCCAGCGCCCAGATGCTGGCGGGCATGCGTGGGGGCAGGGATTTTTCAGGCATGCGGGCCTGACGGGATGAAGGTCAGGCGACGACCACCGGCGCGCCGGCGCCACGCTCGGCGATGGTGCCGATCTCGTGAACCTGCTCGCCCAGGCTACGCAGGGTCCGGGCGGTGGCGGCAGCGTCGGCAGCGGCGACCACCACCACCATGCCGATGCCGTTGTTGAAGGTGCGGTTCATCTCGAAATCGTCGATGCCCGCAGTCTTCTGCAGCCAGGCGAAGAGTTCGGTTTGCGGCCAGCTGCCCTTCTTCAGGTGGGCGGCCGTACCCTCGGGCAGCACGCGCGGGATGTTCTCCAGCAGGCCGCCGCCGGTGATGTGGGCCAGGGCCTTGATCGGGTGCTGGGCCAGGGCGGCCAGCACATTCTTGACGTAGAGGCGGGTCGGCTCCATGACGGCCTGCTTGAAGGGCTTGCCGTCCAGGGTGGCGGGGACGTCAGCGCCGGCGCGCTCGATGCACTTGCGCACCAGCGAGAAACCGTTGGAATGCACACCGCTGGAAGCCAGGCCCAGTACAACGTCGCCGGGCTTCACGCTCTGGCCGGTCAGGATCTTGGACTTCTCGACCGCCCCGACGCAAAAGCCAGCCAGGTCGTATTCTCCCGCCGGGTACATGCCGGGCATCTCCGCGGTTTCGCCGCCGATCAGGGCGCAGCCCGAGAGTTCGCAGCCCTTGGCGATGCCGCCGACCACGGCGGCGGCCGTGTCCACGTGCAGCTTGCCGCAGGCGAAATAGTCCAGGAAGAACAGGGGCTCGGCGCCCTGGACCAACACGTCGTTGACGCTCATGGCCACCAGATCGATGCCCACGGTGTCGTGCATATTCCATTCGAAGGCCAGCTTGAGCTTGGTGCCCACGCCGTCGGTACCCGAGACCAGCACAGGCTCCTTGTAGCGCTTGGGCACCTCGAACAGGGCGCCGAAGCCGCCGATGCCCGCCAGCACGCCCTCGCGCATGGTTTTCTTGGCCAGGGGCTTGATGCGCTCGACCAGTGCATCACCGGCGTCGATGTCGACGCCAGCGTCTTTGTAGGACAGGGGGGAGGGGGTCTTGGAGGTGCTCATGAGGTAGTGCCAGACTTGGCAGAGGCCAAGCCCGATAGAATTTGCATTGATTTTAAGGGTTTGCCTTGGCGGGCCCTGGCCACCACCTTTTTCCATGTCCCTGACCACCTCCCAAAAAAGTGCCCTTGCCTGGAGTTCCGCCGCCGGTGTACTGGTGCTGGCGCTCTGGCTGCTTGGCCCGGTGCTGACGCCCTTCGTCGTGGCGGCCGTGCTGGCTTACGCACTGACCCCCCTGGTGGACCGACTGGACGCCCTGGCGCGCGGCCGCGTGCCGCGACTGCTGGCGGTGCTGGTGGTGGAGTTGCTGCTGGTGCTGGCTGTCCTGGGTTTGTTGCTCCTGCTGGTGCCCGTGCTTACCCGCGAGTGGCCCCTGCTGCGCGAACAGCTGCCTCAACTGCTGGACCGGCTCAATGCCGGTGTCCAGCCCCTGTTGCGGGAGCTGGGGATCAAACTGTCCTTCAACACGGCCAGCCTCAAGCCGGCCCTCATGAAGTACTTCAACGCCAATATGGAGGAGGCCCTGGGCTCTTTGCTGACCTCGCTCAAGATCGGCGGGAGCGTCGCGCTGACGGTGCTGGGCAACCTGATCCTCATCCCCGTGGCTCTGTTCTATCTGCTGCTGGATTGGAAAGCTGTGGTGCAGCGCGTGACCGATCTGGTACCGAGGCATCTGCGTGGCAGCTACGACAGCTTTGTGACCGAGGCCGATGCAGTGCTGGGCCAGTACCTGCGGGGTCAACTGCTGGTTATGCTGATCCTGGCGGTGTATTACAGCGTGGCGCTGAGCCTTTTCGGCCTCGATCTGGCGCTGCCCATCGGCATTTTCACCGGCCTCGCCATCTTCGTGCCCTATGTGGGTTTCGGCCTGGGCCTGCTGTTGGCCGTGCTGGCGGGCCTGCTGGAATTCAGCGGTGACGGTGGCCTGAGCCGCGTCGCCCTCATGGTGGGTGTGGTCTACGGCCTGGGCCAACTGGTCGAGAGCCTGTACCTCACGCCGCGGCTGCTGGGCGAGCGCATCGGCCTGCACCCGCTGGCCGTGATCTTCGCACTGCTCGCCTTTGGGCAGCTCTTTGGTTTCGTCGGTATTCTGGTCGCATTGCCGGTCAGTGCTGTGCTGCTGGTGGCGATCAGGCGCCTGCGACAGCGTTATCTGAGCAGCAGCGTGTACCGGGGATGAAACAGATCGCACTGGACATCGGGTTGGGCAGCGGCCCGACCCTGGCCAATTTCATGGCCGGACCCAACGAAGCCGTGCTGCGCCATCTCGAACTGTGGGTCGGTGGCGGTGCCAGTGCGGCCATGCGCTCGCCGGTGCCGACCTTTCTCTGGGGGCCTTCGGGCAGCGGCAAAACCCATTTGCTCAAGGCTGTGCGTGAGGCCCTGCGTGAGCAGGGCGCAACGGTCGGCTGGCTTGACGCCAGCATCGCCGAACCACCGCCGTTTGACGAGCGCTGGGCCGCCGTCCTGCTGGACGATGTGCAGCTCTACACCGCCGTGCAGCAGCACGCGGCCTTCAACTGGTTCGTGCATGCGCAGACGGGGCACCAGTGGGTGCTGGCTGCGGGAGAACTGGCACCGGCGGGGCTCAAACTCAGGGAAGATCTGCGCACCCGCCTGGGCTGGGGCCATGTCTACAGCCTGCAGGTGCTCAGCGAGGCCGAACGCCGCGCCGTGCTGCGCCAGGCGGCCGATGCACGTGGCATCTTCCTGGGCGACGAGGTCATGGATTTCATGCTCACGCGTTTCAGCCGAGACCTGGGCAGCCTCATGCAGCTGCTCGACCACCTGGACGGCTACGCCCTGCAGACCCAGCGCGCCATAACGATCCCGCTGATCAAGGCGATGCTTCAAGAGATATGACCCACAAGACCAAAACCAGGCTGGCCCTGTTCGACCTGGACCACACCCTGCTGCCGATCGATTCCGACTATTCCTGGGGTACCTTCACCACCACCATAGGCTGGACCGACCCGGTGGCGTTCGCGCGGCGCAACGACGAGTTCTATGCCCATTACCAGGCTGGAACCTTGGACGTGCACGACTACGTGCGTTTTGCCACCGAGGCGGCACGCCTCAAGGGGCCCGAGGTGGCACTGGCGGCGCGTGAACGCTTCATGTCGGAAGTGATACGCCCGGCGATCCGCCCGCAGGCGCTGGAACTGGTGCGCCAGCACAGGGATGCCGGCGACGAGGTGCTCATCATCACGGCCACCAACGAGTTCGTCACGCGTCCGATCGCCGAGGCCTTTGGCGTGCAGCAGCTGATCGCCGTGGAGCTCGAGCGGGACGCCAGCGGCTGGATTACTGGAGAGATCCGCGGCACCCCCTCTTTTCGTGAAGGCAAGGTGCAGCGTTTTGGCGAGTGGCTGGCCGCGCGCGGACTGAATCGCCATGACGCCGAGGTCACTTTCTACTCGGATTCGGTCAACGACCTGCCCCTGATGGACAATGCGGATTGTCCGGTGGCCACCAACCCCGACGACCGCCTGCGCGCCCTGGCTCTGGAGCGCGGCTGGCGGGTACTGGAACTATTCAACTAATGATCAAGAAAATCATCAACAGGCTGCTGGGCAAGGCGAATGCGCCCCAGCCGGCTTTCGGCAAACGGCGTGAATTCAGCGCGGCCGAACACGGTATCGACCCGACGCTGGTCGACAAGCGCGCGCTGGATGTGGTTCAGACCCTGCAGGATGCCGGCTACGAGGCCTACATCGTGGGCGGTGCCGTGCGCGACCTCCTGCTGGGCCTGCGGCCCAAGGATTTCGACGTGGCCACCAGCGCCACGCCCGAGCAGGTCAAGGGACTGTTCCGGCGTGCTTTCATCATCGGACGGCGCTTTCGCATCGTGCACGTGGTCTATGGGCGCGGGCGCGAACATGAGGTGATCGAGGTTTCCACCTTCCGCGCCTACATGGACAACGCAGCCGCCGAGCAGGTGGCCGGCAACGAGCGCACCAGCAAGAGCGAACTGGCCGGGATGAAGCACGCGGTCGATTCCAGCGGTCGCGTGCTGCGCGACAACGTCTGGGGTCCGCAGGACGAGGATGCCGCGCGGCGTGATTTCACCATCAATGCCATGTACTACGACCCGGAGACGCAGGTGGTGGTCGACTACCACGGTGGCATCCAGGATGCGAAGAAACGCGTGCTGCGCATGATCGGCGACCCGGCCACGCGTTACCGCGAAGACCCGGTGCGCATCATCCGCGCCGTGCGTTTTGCCGCCAAGCTCAGCGCCGTGGGCTTCAAGTTCGAGGCCAAGACCGCCAAGCCGCTCAAGGAGATGCGGGACCTGCTGGCCGATGTGCCGCAGAGCCGCCTGTTCGACGAGATGCTCAAGCTGCTGCAGACCGGCCACGCCCTGGCCACGGTGGAGCAACTCAGGAAGCTGGGGCTGGACCGCGGCATCTACCCGCTGCTGGACCTGGTGGTCGAGCGTGCGGCTGAACCCTTTGTGAAGGCTGCGCTGGAAGACACCGACCGCCGCGTGGGCGAAGGCAAGCCGGTGGCGCCCAGCTTCCTGCTGGCCTGCGTGCTGTGGTCCGACGTGCGCGACGGCTGGGCCCAACGCATCAAAGAGCGTCAGCATGCCCACCCGGCACTGCAGGACGCCATCGACGATGTCTTCAACGCCCGCATCGGCGATGTGTCGGGGCGGGGCAAGCTGGCCGCCGATATGCGCGAGATCTGGATGATGCAGCCGCGCTTCGACAAGCGCGTGGGCAGCGCGCCCTACGGCCTGGCCGAGCAGCCGCGTTTCCGCGCCGGTTTCGACTTCATGCGCCTGCGTGCCGACATCGGCGAGATCGACGTGGTGCTGGCCGACTGGTGGCAGGAGTTCAGCACGGGTGACGACAATCTGCGCCAGGACCTGATCGACCAGGCGCGGGAGGAGCAGACGCGTCAACGTGCCCAGGCTCCGCGCCAGCCGCGCACGGCAGGCGCTGAACGCCAGGCTGCCGCACCACGCCCGGCCGAACCCGAGGCGGCTGCGGAGGACGACGCCGCGCCCAAGAAGCGCCGCAGGCGTCGCCGTTCCGGTGCGAAGAAATCCGGCGACGGCGCGCCGGGCACCGGGGCGTGAACCCGGTCCCCCATGCCTTGGTGACGGCCTATGTCGCACTCGGGGCCAATCTGGGGGACGCGCAGGCCGCACTGCGCCAGGCGTTGAACGACCTGGGAACCCTGCCGCACACACAGGTCTTGCGTGCCTCTTCGCTCTATCGCAGTGCGCCGGTTGATTCCTCGGGTCCGGACTACGTCAATGCAGTGGCCAAGCTGTCCACGGCCCTGGGCCCTTACGAGCTGTTGGCTGGCCTGCAGGGCATAGAGCAGGCCGCCGGCCGTGAGCGCCCCTGGCGCAACGCCCCGCGCACCCTGGATCTGGACATCCTGCTTTACGGCGAATTGCAGCAGGACGACCCGCTGCTGACCCTGCCGCATCCGCGCATGAGCGAACGTGCTTTTGTGCTCCTGCCCCTGGCGGAAATCGCCCCGGCCCTCGTCAGCCCAGCCCAGCTGCAAAAGGTTGAAAAGCAGGTGATTTCCCGCATCTCCAGCCTGTGATAGGGCTCTGAGGGCCCCACTAGAATGAAGCGATTGCCCATCAGGATCCAGCGATGAATTTCAGAAACATGCATGTGGCGACCAAGCTCTGGCTCAGTGTTGCCGTCATCATCATTTCCCTGACCGCATTGATTGCTTTCGCGGCCGCGCGTTCAGCCCGGCTGCAAGTTGAAAGCGAAACGACCTTGCGTGCGCTCAATACCCGGGTCAATCTGGCCAGTGCCTGGGCCGGCCTGACCGAGGCCAATGCGGCCCGCACCGTGTCCATGATCATGACCTTTGATCCGGTGGTCGAGGGGCGCATGGCCGAGGACATCAAAGGTACCGCCGCCCGGATTGCCAAGGCCCAGCAGGCGATCGAGGCCATGGAGCTGAGCGCTGAGGAACAAGCGCAGATGGCTAAGATCGCTGGCATACGCAAGACCATGCTCGATTTTCGCGACCAGGCACAGAAGGCCAAGGCCTCGGGGGACAGCGAAGGCGCCCAGAAGATCGTGAACGAGCAGTACATGCCCGCGGTCAATACCTATGTGGCTACCCTGCGTGAGCTGGTGGAATTGGAGGAAAGCGCCGAGAAACGCTACTCGGAAGAAATTTCGGTCGCGCGTGGTCTGACGATCAAGATCGCCGGTGGCGCCATCGTCGTGATCCTGGCGGCCATCCTGATCGGGGCCACCGTGCTGATCCGCTCCATCCGCGAGCCGCTGGAGGAGGCCAATGAGCTGGCTGCGCGCATCGCCCAGGGTGATCTCAGTGCGCGCATCGACACGGCACGTGGTGACGAGTTCGGTACCCTCATGAAATCGCTGGCGCGCATGAACGAGGCGTTGGCCCGCATGGTGCAGCAGGTGCGTCAGAGCACGGACAGCATCGCCATCGCCAGTGCAGAGATCGCCACCGGCAACCACGATCTCTCGGTGCGTACCGAGCAGACTTCCAGCGATCTGCAGTCCACGGCCTCGGCGATGGAGGAGCTGACCAGCACGGTGTCCCACAGCGCGGACAACGCGCGCCAGGCTTCGCAACTGGCCTCCAGCGCTTCCACCGTGGCGCAAAAAGGGGGGGCCGTGGTGCAGGAAGTGGTCACGACCATGAGCGAGATCAACGCCAGCAGCAAGAAGATCAGCGACATCATTGGCGTGATCGACGGCATCGCTTTCCAGACCAATATCCTGGCGCTCAATGCCGCGGTGGAAGCTGCGCGCGCCGGGGAGCAGGGCCGTGGTTTTGCCGTGGTGGCGGGTGAGGTGCGTTCCCTGGCCGGGCGCAGCGCCGAAGCGGCCAAGGAGATCAAGGCCCTGATCAACACCTCGGTGCAGAAGATCGATTCGGGTGCCCAGCTCGTGGGTCAGGCCGGTGACACCATGAACGAGATCGTGCAGTCGGTGCGCCGCGTGGCCGATGTGATCGGTGAGATCACCGCCGCTGCCGGCGAGCAGAGCACCGGCATTGCCCAGGTCAACACCTCCATTGCCAACCTCGACCAGATGACGCAGCAGAATGCCGCGTTGGTCGAGCAGAGCGCCGCCGCTGCGCAAAGCATGCGCGAACAGGCCGACCAGCTGGCTCAGGCCGTGGCGGTGTTCAAGCTGGCAGGTGCTCAGACGGCCATGGCTGTGGCGCCACGTGCGGTACCCGACAACCGCCCGAAGCCGCCAGCCGTGGCCCGTTCCGCACCGGCAGCCACCAAGCCGGCCGCGACCAAAGCCCCGGCGCTAGCGGCGACCAAGCCGGCGACGCCTGTCGTCGCCCCGGCCAAGGCCGGCAGCGACGCGGATTGGGAAAGCTTCTGAGGGCGCTGGCTTCTCCAGTTCCCAGCCTCTTTCCCCTGCTCAGTCCACCTCGGCAATCAGCTCGATCTCCACACAGGCACCCAGGGGGATCTGCGCCACACCAAAGGCACTGCGTGCGTGTGAGCCCTTGGCGCCGAAGATTTCGCCCAGCAGTTCACTGGCGCCATTGGTGACCAGGTGCTGTTCGGTGTAGTCCGGTGTGGAGTTCACCAGGGACATCACCTTGACGATGCGCTTGACGCGGTTGAGGTCGCCGACGGCGGCCTGCAGCGTGCCCATGAGGTCGATGGCCACGGCGCGTGCTGCAGCCTTGCCTTCTTCGGTGGTCATGGTCTTGCCGAACTGGCCGACCCAGGGCTTGCCGTCTTTCTTGGCGATGTGGCCGCTGAGGAAAACCAGCGAGCCGGTCCGCACAAAAGGCAGGTAGGCAGCGGCCGGCGTGGCCACCGGGGGCAGGGTGATGCCGAGCTGTTTGAGTTTGTCGTTGATGTTCATGGGGACTCCTGGTTCCGGGAAACTGCAAAGCGCGTCATTGTCGGGTATTGTTGCAGTGAGCCATGAAGAACCCCTTTGTCAATCTGCCCCGCGACAGCCGTGACACCCTGTTCCTGCTGGGGGTGATCGCCTGGGTGCTGCTGCCGCATGCTGGGCACCTGCCCTGGTGGTGCAGTGCCATGGCGGCGGGCATGCTGGCCTGGCGCGGCTGGCTGGCCTTCACGTTGCGCCCGTTGCCCAGCCGTTGGTGGTTGCTCGCCTGTCTGGTACTGACCGTGGGCGCGACCTGGGCAACGCACCGCACCCTGCTGGGACGCGATGCCGGTGTCACGCTGATCGTGGTGCTGCTGGCCCTCAAGACCCTGGAGCTGCGCGCACGGCGCGACGCCTTCGTGGTCTTTTTCCTCGGCTTCTTCACGATGCTGACCAATTTCTTCTATTCGCAGTCGCTGCTCACGGCTGCCGCCATGCTGCTGGGCCTCATGGGCCTGCTGACCGCGCTGGTCAACAGCCACATGCCGGCAGGCCGGCCTTCGCTCTGGCAATCGGCGCGGATGGCCACGCGCATGACGCTGCTGGGCGCGCCCGTCATGGTCCTGCTCTTCCTGTTCTTTCCGCGCCTGTCACCGCTGTGGGGCACGCCCGGCGACGCCCTGAGCGGCCGCAGCGGTCTGTCGCAACGCATGCAGGTGGGCAATATCGCCAGCCTGGCGCTGGACGACAGCGTGGCTCTGCGCCTGCGTTTCGAGGAGGGCTCTCCGCAGCCGCTGCAAGGCACGTTGTATTTCCGCGGGCCCGTGCTCTCCACCTTCGACGGTCGTGAATGGTTGCCCTTGCAGGCTACTTTCCCGCTATCCATGCAGCCGCGTGCGGAGCTGCAGGTGCGGGGCACGCCTTTGCGCTACGAACTCACGCTGGAGCCGCACAACCGCCCCTGGCTGCTGACGCTGGACGCCACGGCCACCGCGCCCGTGATGCCTGGCGACCTCGAGGCGCGCATGAGCGAGGAGCTGCAGTGGCGTGCCAACGGCCCCATCAACGACCTGCTCCGTTACCGGGCACAGAGTTACACCGACTTCCGCCACGGTCCACAGCGCATGCTGGCCAGTCTGCAGGACTACACCTCCCTGCCGCGCGGTTTCAACCCACGCACCCTGCAGTGGGCAGCCGATCTGGGCCGCGAAACCGGCAATGACCCCGCCCGGCTGATCGACCGCGTGCTGCAGCAGTTGCGCACGGGGGGTTACACCTACACCCTGGAGCCCGGTGAATACGGCCAACACACGGCCGACGAATTCTGGTTCGATCGCAAGCTGGGCTTCTGCGAACACATCGCTTCGGCCTTCGTGATCGTGATGCGCGCAGCTGGCATCCCGGCGCGCGTCGTCACCGGCTACCAGGGCGGCGAGCGCAATGCGGTGGACAATTTCTGGGTGGTACGCCAAAGTGATGCCCACGCCTGGACCGAAGTCTGGCTGGCCGGTCAGGGCTGGCTGCGGGTGGATCCGACGGCGGCCGTCTCGCCCGGGCGCATCGGCTCGCTGCAACGTCTGGTGGCGCCCCGGGGGGCCATGGCCACGGCCATGGGCAATGTCATCAGCCCGAACTTCGTGCAGAACGTGCGGGCCCTGTGGGAGGCCGTCAACAATGCCTGGAACCAGCGCGTGCTGAACTACACGCAGAGTCGCCAGCTCAACCTCCTGCGCGCGCTGGGCTTCGAGGCGCCGAGCTGGGAAGACTTGGGTTATCTGCTGCTGGCGTTTCTGGTCACGGCCAGCCTGGGCGGCGCGCTCTGGACGCGTTGGGAGCGCCGCCGCCAGGACCCCTGGCTGCGTCTGATCGAGCGGGTGCGCGGGCAGCTGGAACGCACCGGCCTGAGCCTGGGTGCGGCGGTGACGCCACGCGAGATGGCCACACGGCTGGCGCAAACCCATGATCCCAAGGACAATCGGGTACAGGCCATCCAGGCTTGGTTGCAGCGCTACGAACAATTGCGTTATGCGCCGCGCGGCGGTCGCAACAGCGCCAACGACCTGGCGGTCCTGCGACGCGAATTGAAAGAACTGAGCTGGCCCACGTGAGCAAACGACATCCGACCTTCCTGCTGCTGACGGCCCTGCTGTTCCTGCTCTCCTGCGTGCTGCCCGCGCAGGCAGCGTCTGCCAAGAAGCCCCGTCTCAAGCGGGTGCAGGACATGGGCGTCACCCTGATCGAAGGCAGTGGTCCGTTCTACGCCGGCCGGCCCGAGGCCATGGCCCTGGCCGACGAGATCGCCGAGCGCCACGGCCTGGACCGCAAATGGGTGCGCCGTACCCTGGGCAAGGCGCGGCAGGTGCCCCAGGTGATCAAGCTGGTGGTGCCGCCGCCGGTGACGGTACCGCGCAACTGGCTGCAGTACCGCAGCCGTTTCCTGGAAACCGAGCGTGTCCAGGTGGGCGTGGCCTTCTGGCAGGCCAACCGTGAACTGCTGGAGCGCGCCAGCAGCACCTACGGTGTGCCGGCGGAGATCATCATCGGCATCATCGGCGTGGAGACCTATTACGGCCGCCATATCGGTCGCTACCGTGTGATCGATGCCCTGGCCACGCTGGCACTGGATTTTCCCGACGAGCATCCTCGCGCGGCCCAACGTGCGGCCTTCTTCCGCAGCGAGCTCGGCGAGTTCCTCAAGCTGCGTCAGCAGGCCGGTGCCGATCCCCTCAAGGCGCGCGGCAGTTATGCGGGTGCTATGGGCATCCCGCAGTTCATGCCGTCGAGCTGGGCGCGCCACGCGGTGGACTTTGACGGCGACGGCCGCGTGGACCTGGTCGACAGCACGGCCGATGCGATAGGCTCGGTGGCCAGTTATTTCAAGGCACACAACTGGCGACCGGGCATGCCTACCCACTATCCGGTGGATTTCGACTACGAGCGCCTGGACATGCCGGCCCTGCTGGCCCCTGATATCCGGCCGACCTTTGCGGTCGACCAGTTCACGGCCAAAGGCATCCTGCTGGGTGCGGCGGGTCGCCAGCATGCGGGCCCCCTGGCCCTGGTCGAATTGCAGAATGGCGATTACTCGCCCAGCTACGTGGCCGGCACCGAGAACTTCTACGCCGTCACGCGCTACAACTGGAGCAGCTACTACGCCCTGGCCGTGATCGAACTGGGCCAGGCTGTGGCGGCGGCGCGGCAGGCCGCCTTGGCCCAGGCTCAGACCAGCACCACGGCCTCGAACACCGGGTGCAGCGTGTCGACCCAGAGGTCGACTTCAGACTCGCCGATCTGCAGATAGTTCAGACAGGCGGGGCCAAAGCGCTGCCATTCGGTCTGCAACTGCACGCCTTCGTAATCGGCCACCAGATGCTCGGCCACGGCGGCCAGCGCGACCAGGTTGCGCACCCCCGCCGGGATCGAACTCACGCGCAGTACGGTGAAATCGTGGTGCAGGCGGATCGCGAAGGCGATCACGGGCGGCAGAAACCAGGTGCGCGCCACGATGGCGCCCACCACCGCGTGGTCTGTGCGGTGCACGGCATTTTCGGTCTCGGTGAAACTGCGGTCCTGCCGCGCCAGGGCCTCGGCCAGCGTGCCGGCGTAACCGCGCACCCCTTGCAGCATGATGGGGATGCCCACGTGCATGAAGAGGCCGCAGGTCTGTGCCACCTCCGCGTCCACCCCATAGAGCTGGCGGGCGATATAGGCCATGGCCAGCGATCGGCGTGTCGAGGTTTCCCAGAAATGCTCCACCAGCGGTGAGTTGACGGGTATTGCGCTGCGCGCCAGGAAGCCGGTCAGGATGGCGGCCGCCTGGCCCATGCCCAGCATGGTCACGGCCTCGGCCACCGTATTGGCGGGGCGGGCACGTGAATAGAGCGGGCTGTTGGCCATGCGCATGAGCGCGGCGGCCATCGCCACGTCGCTGCTGGCAATGCGCGTGACTTCAGCCGGGTCAGGGTCCCGCTGGCGCATCTCCAGCTGCAAGGCCGTGAGCAGTTCCGGGCAGGGCGGGATGACGATGTCGCGCACCGGTCCTTCCGATCTGGCCTGATCGAGTTCCCGGTCGATATCCGTCACTTGTATGCCCATGGTGACTCCTGTGCGCCCCATTATCCGCAGAAAAACACCGGATGGCCCTGCGCTGCCGCAAGTTCCATCGGCTGTAACGTCCCCAGCCTAGGGGCGATGCTGCCAGTAGCGCGGCTGCATCTGGCGCTCGCACAGGGTCTGGCGTGGCTGCCCGGAGTGCCAGTGGGCCGCGCCGCACTGCGCCGAGTTGATCAAGTGCACGCCGCGCTCCTCATAACGCGCCACCACTTCGGCGGCCGGGTGGCCAAAACGATTGCGGTAGCCGGCCTGCGCCAGAGCCGTGTGGGGCGCCACCGCATCAAGGAAGGCGGCCGTGCTGGAGGTCTTGCTGCCGTGGTGCGGCACCAGCAGCCAGTCGGCGCGCAAGGCAGCGCCTGCTGCCACCAGTCGGGCTTCCTGCGCTTTCTCGATGTCGCCCGCAAGCAGCACGGTCTGCAAGCCATTGCTGATGCGCAGCACGCAGGACAGGGCATTGCTGCGCCTGGCCTTGCCATAGTCCTCGGCCTGCGGGTGCAGCACTTCAAAACGTACGCCGTCCCAGTCCCAGGCCTGGCCGCTCACGCAGCGATTGCTGTGGCGCAGGCTTTGCAGCTCATGCGCGTCTTCCAGGGAACTCAGCAGGTCTGCGCCAGGCTGGGCGGACAGCACGGCGCCACCCCCGCCGGTGTGGTCGCTGTCCCGGTGGCTCAGCACCACGCGGTCCAGTCTTGCACCCAGGGCTCGCAGCAGCGGCACCAGCACGCGCTGGCCGGCGTCGCTGTCGTTGGCATAGCGTGGCCCCGCGTCATAGAGCAAGGCGTGTTCGGCCGTGCGCACGAGCACGGCATTGCCCTGGCCGATATCGGCCGCCAGCAGCTCGAACTGTCCCGGTGCCGGGCGTGGGGCCTGCCACAGGAGCACGGGCAGCAGCAGCGGCAGCCCGGCAAAACGCACAGCCCAGGGCAGGCGCAGTACCAGCAGCAGGCCTCCCAGCACCGCGGCCGCGCCGGCCCACAGCGGTGCCTGCGCGACCGAGAACGTGGCCCAGGGCAGCGCGGCCAGGCCCGCCAGTACCCAGCCCAGCCACAGCACGGTCTGGGCCGCTGCATCCCAAAGCGGTGCCCACAGCACACCGAGCAGGGACAGAGGTGTCACCAGCAGCGTCACCCAGGGGATGGCCAGCGCGTTGGCCAGCAGGCCGACCAGCGAGACCTGGCCGAAGAGCAGCAGGGTCAATGGCGCCAGGGCCAGGGTGATCAGCCACTGTTCGCGCAGCATGCCCCACAGGTGCTGGCGCAGCGTGCGGGGCGTTTCCAGCGTCTCACGACCGGCGCCGGCGAACAGCACGCCCACGGCCACGAAGCTCAGCCAGAAGCCCGCTTGCAGCAGGGCCCAGGGGTCGGCCGCCAGCACCACGCCCGCGGCCAGCAGCCAGAGCTGCGGCCAGGGCCAGCGCCGGGCCGACAGGCGCAGCATGGTCATCGTGGCCAGCATGAGGATGGTGCGCTGCGCCGGCACACCCCAGCCGCTGAACAGGGCATACCCCGTGGCCAGCAGCAGGCCGCCGAGCAGGCCCGCGTGCTGGGCCGGGAAGGCCAGGCACAGGCGTGGCGAGGTGCTCCAGAGTGCGCCCAGCAGCAGCGCGGCCAGCCAGGCGAAGAGCGTGATGTGCAGACCCGAGATGCTCATGAGGTGGGCCACGCCGGTGGCGCGGAACACGTCCCAGTCGCTGCGTGCGATGGCCTGCTGGTCACCCGTGACCAAGGCCGCCACGATGCCCATCGCGCGGGCCTGGGTTTCCTCGGCCGGGTCGCCGCTGACGACCGGCGCACGTTGTTCAATGGCGTCGCGCACCTGCTGGCGTGCCCGTTCCACCGGGTGCCGCCCGCTGGGGCCCAAGGCTTGCGGCTGCGGATCGCGTTTGCCCGTGCGCACATAACCCGTGGCCTGCAGACCCTGTTCCCAGAGCCAGAGTTCGAAGTCGAAACCATGCGGGTTGCGCGCCCCATGCGGCGCACGCAAACGCACCGTGAACTGCCAGCGTTCCCCGGCCTGCAGGGGCGGCGCCATCTGCGTGGGTTCCGGCAAGGCGCCGTCCTCGTTGCGCCAGCTGCCGTACCAGCTGAGGTAGAGCTGTGGTGGGACCTGCACAAGCTGGTTGTTCTGGACCGCACTTTCGACGGAGTAGCGAAAGCGTGTGCTGTTCTCTCCGAACTGCGGCATGGCGCTGATGCGACCGGTGACACGGATGTCCTGGCCTTCCAGCGCAGGGTCCAGAGCCTGCTGCTGGAAATGCAGGGCACGCAGGCCGGTGCTGGCATGGGCCAGCAGGGCGGTGGCGGCGAATACCACGAGCAGTCTGGCGATTTGTTGGCGCAGTCTTCCGAGCATCAGAAGCAGCGCCAGGGCGACGGCGATCAGCAGACCGTAGGGAGCCGCGGGCCAGAGTTCGCCTTGTTGCAGTTGCAGGGCCAGGCCAGTGATCCAGCCCAGGAGGGCAGGGGTCAGGAGTCTGGCGTTGCTCTGGGTTGGGCTGTTCGGCATGTCCGCATGCTAAGGGCTGCAGGTTCAGTACAAAGCCAGGGCTTCCAGACACTGCCGTTTGTGCGTCTCCCCCTGTGTCGGGGCCAGTTCCGTGTCCGGAAGTCGCAGGCCGTAATCCAGTTCCTGGGCCTCCGCCAACAAGACCCAGGCGCACAGCCGGGAGAGGCGGTGTTCCAGCGAGGCGCCCTGGGTTTCGGCCAGGTCCAGCCAGAGCTGGAAGTGCTGGGCCTGCAGGCTGTCGCGGCTGACCAGTTCATCGGTCTTGGCGGCCTTCTTCCAGACGATGCTCTTGAGCGGGTCGCCGCGGCGGTAGGGGCGCACGCCGTCGAACTCGCTGCTCGCGACGTGGCGCACAGCGCTGCCGCCGCTGCTGTGGGGCTGGCCTTCGGGCAGCGCGGGGGGCGAGGACTCGGCCTGGGGATAGACCAGCACCGTGCCGGCCGGGCGCCACAGGGTCCAGACGCGGAAGATGCCCAGGGGAAAGCGTGTCTCGGCCGTCAGCATGGGCACGACGTGACGGCCGCGTGTGAAGTGAGGCAGCACCAGTTCCAGGTCGGCGCTGCCCTGGCTGGGCACATCGCACCAGACCCAGGGCGCGTGTGGATCTTCGCCGTAGACGCGCAGGCCGATGCCGTAACGCGGGGCCGTACGCGCGTTGTGCAGGCTGATGCGCAGCTTGCTCGGGGCGTCCGCATGGTGGGCCTCGACCGGGTGCAGCACCAGTGTGAGGCCGCTCAGCGTGCCGTGCGAGATGTAGGTGCTGACGATGGCGCTGCCGCCGAGCAGAAAAGTCAGCAGGTAGCCCAGATTGAGCTGGTAGTTGATAGATGCCACCAGCAGCACCAGCAGGGTGCCGGCCAGCATGAACCCGGCGCGTGTGGGCAGGATATAGACGTTGCGCTGGGTCAGCGTGAGGGAGTCGTTGCTGGGCAGCCGCGCCTGCCACCAGCGCTGCCAGCGGGCGCGCACATGACCCAAGGGGTGCAGTGCCGGGTTGGGCAGAGGGGGTGCAGCGTCCATGGTGGCCCGACGCTCAGGGCAGGGGTACGGCTTCCAGCATGGCGCGCACCTGCTCCAGCGGGCCGCGGCCGGCGCTGGCCACGGGCACCAGGCGGTGGGCCGTGGTCTGCGGCAGGATGGCCTGCAGGTCGTCGGGGGCCACGTAGTCGCGCCCGCTCAGCAGCGCCTGGGCCTTGGCGGCGCGCAGCACGGCCAGGCCCGCACGCGGCGAGAGGCCTTGCACGAACCAGCGGCCGTTGCGCGTGGCGGCGATCAGGTCTTGCAGATAGTCCAGCAGCGGCGGGGCGGCGTGCACGGCCTGCACCTGCTGCTGCAGGGCCTGCAGTTCCTGCGCGCTCAGCAGGCCGGGCAGGCGGTCCACCATCTCACGCCGATCACTGCCAGAGAGCAGTGCGCGCTCGGAGGCGCGATCCGGGTAACCCAAGGAGATGCGCATGAGGAAGCGGTCCAGCTGCGACTCAGGCAGCGGGTGCGTGCCCAGCTGCTCCTGCGGGTTCTGTGTCGCGATCACGAAAAAAGGCACGGGCAGGGGGCGGGTCTCGCCCTCGATGCTGACCTGCTTCTCCTCCATGGCTTCGAGCAGGGCGCTTTGTGCCTTGGGGCTGGCGCGGTTGATCTCATCGGCCAGCAGCACCTGCGCGAAGATGGGCCCGGGGTGGAAGACGAAGGCGTTCTGGTTGCGGTCATAGATCGACACGCCCGAGAGGTCGCTGGGCATCAGATCGGCCGTGAACTGCACGCGTGAAAACTGCAGGCCGAAACTGCGCGACAGCGCATGGGCCAGTGTGGTCTTGCCCACGCCGGGCGCGTCCTCGATCAGCAGGTGGCCACCGGCCAGCAGGCAGGCCACGCCGTCCTGCACCTGGGCCGGTTTGCCCACGATCACCGTGTTAAGCTGGTCCAGCAATAATTTGAGCTTGGGTTGTGCGTCCATGGCATGACCATAACTGAAATTTTCTGAGGACGGGCATCGTCATGAGCAAGACCGGATTTTTCACCCACCGTGACTGTCGCAAGCACGAGATGGGGCCGGGACATCCGGAATGCCCGGAGCGGCTTGATGCCATCGAAGACCGTCTACTGGTTTCGGGCCTGGACCTCGCGCTGACGCGCATCGAAGCGCCGCTGGCCTCGGTCGAGGAGATGGAGTTGGCCCATGGCCGCATGCACATCGCTGCGCTGCGCGGCCTGAGCGCCTCCCTGATCGAGGAAGTCGAGGCCGGCGGCCCGAGCTACGCGCACGTCGACCCCGATACCGCCATGAACGTGAACTCCTGGAACGCTATCCTGCGCGGTGCCGGGGCCGCGATGGCGGCCACCGATGCGGTGATGGCCGGTGAACTGGAGAACGCCTTCTGTGCCATCCGTCCGCCGGGCCATCATGCCTGTCGCGACAAGGCCATGGGCTTCTGCTTTGTCAACAACGTCGCGCTGGCTGCCAAGTACGCGGTGGAGCGTCATGGCCTCAAGCGCGTGGCCATCGCCGACTTCGATGTGCACCACGGCAACGGCACCGAGGACATTGTGGCCGACGACGAGCGCATCCTGATGGTGAGCATCTACCAGCACCCCTTCTATCCGCACGGTGGTGCGCGGCCGGACACCGATACCATGGTGAATGTGCCCGTGCCAGCCTACACTAAGGGCATGGAAGTGCGTGAACTGATCGAGATGCTGTGGATGCCGCGCCTCGAAGCGTTCAAGCCCGAGATGATCTTCATCAGTGCCGGTTTTGATGCGCATCGCGAGGACGATCTGGGCCAGCTGGGCCTGGTGGAGGCGGACTACGCCTGGATCACCGAGCGCCTGATGGCTGTGGCACGCCGCTACGGCAAGGGGCGCATCGTGTCCTGTCTGGAAGGTGGCTACAACCTCAGCGCGCTGGGCCGCAGCGTGGAGGCGCACCTGCGCGCGCTGGCGGATGTCTGAGTCCTCGGGCTACCAGGCCACATAGGCATAGCCCTTTTCCTGATATTCCATGAGGGCGGCTGCGCCCACTTCCTCGACGCGCGCGATCTCCAGCATGTGGGTCTTGTCCCAGCCCAGGCTGTGCATGGTGTTACCGCAGGCCACGAACTCCACGCCGTAGGACTCGCTCATGCTCCTGACACGCTGCTGCAGCAAGGGAGCGACGGGGCGCTGAGGCTTTTTGGCCAGCAGATGGATGCCCGGTCCCCAGGCCACTACCGCGATGGCCACGTCGTCCACATATTTCTTGAGCATGGCGCCGATGGAGTTCAGGATGGCTTCCTGGTACTCATGTTCCGGACGGTTGAGCTGGTAGACGATCTTGTGCGGCGGACCTTCGGCCGCGGCCTGCTGGCTGGCGGCCCGGGTCGGGAGTGCTGCGCCGGCCGTGGCGGCTGCAGCGACGGCACCGAGCAAATGGCGGCGCGCCAGGGGAGTGGGGTGAGACATGATGAAGTGTTCTCCGTGGGGTCTGCCGTAGATTAGCCCATGCCGTGCCGGGTTCCCAGCGCAATCGGCGAAAATCCCGGACCATGACTGAACTCCAAAATCTCCTGCATGACCTGGGCGGTGCGCGTGTCTGGGTCGAGGTGCTGGTCCTGCTGGCCTGCCTGGCCCTGGCTTATGGCGTGGCGCGTTATGCGCGGCGCGGGCAGGGCGCTGATTCCGTCTGGTTTGGCCGCCATGTGTTTGACGGCCTGCTGTTTCCGGTGCTGGCCCTGGTGCTGATCTATGCCGCCCGTTACGGCGTAGCCCAGGTCCAGACGGTGGCGGTGCTCAAGGTGGCGCTGCCCATCTTCACCTCGCTGGCCGCCATCCGCCTCTTTGTTCAGGTGCTGCGCTCGTCCTTCCCTCTGTCGTCCACCGTGCAGCTGATGGAGAGTTTCATCTCCTGGCTGGCCTGGGGCGCCGCCGTGCTCTGGATCACCGGCCTGCTGCCGGCCGTGCTGGAGGAACTGGACGCCATCCACCTCCTCTTCGGCAAGTCCCGCATCAGCGTGCGCACCCTGCTCGAAGGGACCTTGTCCTCGGGGGTGATGCTGGTGGTGGTGTTATGGATCTCGGCCACCATCGAAAGACGCATCCTGCGTGAATCGGTGGGTGACCTGTCCATCCGCAAGGTGGCGGCCAACGCCATCCGTGCCGTGCTCCTGCTGCTGGGCCTGCTCTTCGTGCTCTCAGCCGTGGGGGTGGACCTGACGGCCCTGTCGGTGATGGGCGGCGCGCTGGGTGTGGGCCTGGGCTTCGGCCTGCAGAAACTGGCTGCCAACTATGTCAGCGGTTTTGTCATCCTGCTGGAACGCTCGCTGCGCATCGGTGACGTTGTGCGGGTCGACGAGTTCGAAGGCGTGGTCACTGACATCAAGACGCGTTACACCCTGATCCGGGCGCTGAACGGGCGCGAATCGGTGGTGCCCAATGAATTGATCATCACCCAGCGGGTGGAAAACCTGTCCACGGCCGATCCCAAGGTGCAGCTTGCAATCAACGTGACCGTGGGCTACGACAGCGATGTAGATCAGGTGCAAGCGATCCTGGTCAGCGCCGCGGTGGCAAGCGGGCGTGTGCTGAAAGACCCGGCGCCGGCGGCGCACCTGGCCAGCTTCGGCCCCGACGGACTGGAGTTCACCTTGTCGGTCTGGATACGCGACCCCGAGAACGGGCAGCTGGCGCTGCGTTCGGAGATCAATATGGCCATCTTGCGTGGTCTGCGTGGGGCGGGTATAGAGATTCCGTACCCGCAACGCGTTGTCCACATGAAAAGCTGAGAGACGCCGCATTTCTCCGCGTATAATTCAAAAAAGCACGACCGTTCTTTTTTATGTCGCGCAGGTGCACGGGCTGAGACACAGCTGCGCCTAGAATCCTTCGGTTGACGTTCACGTCAATCGCAACAACCGAATTTGCAACTAGCAGGAGTGGCTCCCATGAAAGTCCTGGTCCCCGTCAAGCGCGTGGTCGACTACAACGTCAAGGTCCGCGTCAAGTCGGATAACACCGGTGTGGATATCGCCAACGTCAAGATGAGCATGAATCCCTTCGACGAGATCGCCGTCGAAGAGGCTGTCCGCCTGAAGGAAAAGGGCGTGGTGACCGAGGTCATCGCCGTCTCCTGCGGCGTGGCCCAGTGCCAGGAAACCCTGCGCACGGCCATGGCCATCGGCGCCGACCGCGCCATCCTGGTCGAGACCAGCGAAGAACTGCAGCCCCTGGCCGTGGCCAAGCTGCTCAAGGCGCTGGTTGACAAGGAGCAACCCGGCCTGATCATTCTGGGCAAGCAGGCCATCGACGACGACTGCAACCAGACCGGCCAGATGCTGGCCGCCCTGGCCGACCTGCCGCAAGCCACCTTCGCTTCCAAGGTTGAGATCGCTGACGGCAAGGCCAAGGTCACCCGTGAAGTTGACGGCGGCCTGGAGACCCTGAGCATCAGCCTGCCGGCCGTGGTCACCACCGACCTGCGCCTGAACGAGCCGCGTTACGTCACGCTGCCCAACATCATGAAGGCCAAGAAGAAGCAGCTCGACACGCTCAAGCCCGAAGACCTGGGTGTCAATGTGGCCCCGCGCATCAAGACCCTCAAGGTCTCGGAACCCCCGAAGCGCAGCGCCGGTATCAAGGTGCCCGACGTCGCTACCCTGGTGGCCAAGCTCAAGAACGAAGCGAAGGTGATCTAAATGACTGCACTTGTTATTGCCGAACACGACAACGCGTCCATCAAGGGCGCTACCCTCAATACCGTCACTGCAGCCAAGGCCTGCGGTGGCGACGTCCACGTGCTGGTGGCCGGCCACAACGCTGCTGCCGCCGCTGCTGCCGCCGCGCAGATCGCTGGCGTGAGCAAGGTCATCCATGCCGATGGCGCCCAGCTGGGTCACGGCTTGGCCGAGAACGTGGCGGCCCAGGTGCTGGCCATTGCCGGCAACTACAGCCACATCCTGTTCCCGGCCACGGCCTCGGGCAAAAATGTGGCCCCGCGCGTGGCCGCCAAGCTGGACGTGGGCCAGATTTCCGACATCACCAAGGTGGACAGCCCCGACACCTTCGAGCGCCCGATCTACGCCGGCAACGCCATTGCCACCGTGCAGAGCACGGATGCCAAGAAGGTCATCACCGTGCGCACCACGGGTTTTGATCCCGCAGCCGCCACCGGTGGCAGCGCCGCGGTGGAAACCGCAGCAGCCGCAGCCGACAGCGGCAAGAGCAGCTTTGTCGGTTCCGAGATCGCCAAGAACGATCGCCCCGAACTGACTGCCGCCAAGATCATCGTGTCCGGCGGACGCGCTCTGGGCTCGAGCGAGAAGTTCAACGAGGTCATGACCCCGCTGGCCGACAAGCTGGGTGCCGCCATTGGCGCCAGCCGTGCCGCGGTGGATGCGGGTTACGCACCCAACGACCTGCAGGTCGGTCAGACCGGCAAGATCGTCGCGCCGCAGCTCTACATCGCCGCAGGTATCAGCGGCGCCATCCAGCATCTGGCCGGCATGAAGGACAGCAAGGTCATCGTGGCCATCAACAAGGACCCCGAGGCCCCGATCTTCTCCGTGGCCGACTACGGCCTGGAAGCCGATCTGTTCACCGCCATTCCCGAGCTGGTCAAGGCCCTTTGATCTCTCGTCGCAAGGGCGTCACCATGTGACGCCCTTTTTTTGTTTCCGGAGACCGTCTCATGAGCAATTACACCGCCCCCCTCAAGGACATGCTGTTCAACATCAAGCACCTGGCGCAGATCGAAGAGATCGCGAAGCTGCCCGGTTTTGAGGACGCAGGTTACGACACGGCCCAGGCCGTGCTCGAGGAGGCGGCCAAGTTCAATGAGCAGGTGGTGGCGCCGCTCAACGTGGATGGGGACAAGAATCCTTCGAGCTGGAAGGACGGCAAGGTCACCACCACACCCGGTTTCAAGAACGCCTTCCGCCAGTTCGGTGAAGGTGGCTGGCAAGGCCTGCAGCACCCGGCCGACTTTGGCGGCCAGGGCTTGCCCAAGACCATCGGTGCGGCCTGCATCGAGATGGTCAACAGCGCCAACCTGAGTTTCGCACTGTGCCCCCTGCTCAGCGACGGCGCCATCGAGGCTCTGCTGACCGCAGGCAGCGATGACCTCAAGGCCACCTACCTGGAGAAGCTGGTCAGCGGCGAGTGGACCGGCACCATGAACCTGACCGAACCCCAGGCCGGCTCCGACCTGGCCCTGGTGCGCAGCCGCGCCGAGCCGCAGCCCGACGGCAGCTACAAGGTCTTCGGCACCAAGATCTTCATCACCTATGGCGAGCACGACATGGCGGACAACATCGTCCACCTGGTGCTGGCCCGTGTGACCGGCGCGCCCGAGGGTATCAAGGGCATCAGCCTCTTTGTCGTGCCCAAGTTTCTCGTCAACAAGGACGGTTCGCTGGGCGCGCGCAACGACGTGCACTGCGTGAGCATCGAGCACAAGCTGGGTATCAAGGCCAGCCCGACCGCGGTGCTGCAGTACGGCGACCATGGTGGCGCCGTGGGTTACCTCGTGGGCCAGGAGAACCGTGGGCTCGAGTACATGTTCATCATGATGAACGCGGCGCGTTACGCCGTGGGCATGCAAGGCATCGCGGTGGCCGAACGCGCCTACCAGCAGGCCGTAGCCTATGCGCGGGATCGTGTGCAAAGCCGACCGGTCGATGGTTCGCTCAAGACCAGCGCTACCATCATCCATCACCCCGATGTGCGACGCATGCTCATGACCATGCGCGCCTATGTCGAGGGCTGCCGTTCCATGGCCTCCGTAGCGGCCGCGGCCTACGACGCCGCCCATCACCATCACGATGCCGAGGCGCGCAAGACCAACCAGGCCTTCTATGAATTCATGGTGCCCCTGGTCAAGGGCTACAGCACAGAGATGAGCCTGGAGGTCACCAGCCTGGGCGTGCAGGTGCACGGGGGCATGGGGTTCATCGAAGAGACTGGCGCAGCCCAGCACTACCGCGACGCCAAGATCCTGACCATCTACGAGGGCACCACGGCCATCCAGGCCAACGACCTCGTGGGCCGCAAGACCCTGCGCGATGGCGGCCAGACCGCCAAGGCCATTGCCAAACAGATCGAAGTGACCGAAGCCGAACTCAGGAAAAACGGCAGTGCCGATGCCCTGGCCGTGGCCAGGCGCCTGACGGCGGCCCGGCTGGCATTTGTCGACGTGGTCGAGTTCATGTCGACCCAGAAGGACCCGAACGCTGTTTACGCCGGCAGCGTGCCCTACCTGATGCTGGCGGGCAACCTCATGGCTGGCTGGCAGCTGGCGCGTGCGCTGCTGGTGGCCCAGGCCGAACTGGCCCGCGGTGTGGACACTGCCTTCATGCAGAGCAAGATCACCGTGGCACGTTTTTATGCCGACCACATCCTGAGCAAGGCCCCGGGTGCGCGCGACAGCATCGTCGAAGGTGCTGGCAGCGTGACGGCGCTGGCCCTGGATGCTTTCTAATCTGCTATTGAATTGATAGCTTACGGCTGTCGCCCGATCGACATCGGCGGCAGCCGTTTTTCATGACAATGACCTGAACCTTCTTCCGGAGACATGATGTCCAAGCTCCCCGCATCCCTGCAGAACCTGCCGCTGCCCATCATCGGCTCGCCGCTCTTCATCATCAGCAACCCCAAGCTGGTCATTGCCCAGTGCATCGCCGGGGTCGTGGGTGCCATGCCCGCGCTCAACGCGCGCCCGGCTGCGCAGCTCGACGAGTGGCTGGCCGAGATCACCGAGGCCCTGGCCGCGCACAACAAGGCGCATCCGGACCGTCCGGCCGCACCCTTTGCCATCAACCAGATCGTGCACAAGTCCAACGACCGGCTCGAGCATGACATGGCACTGTGCGTGAAGTACAAGGTGCCGGTCATCATCACCTCGCTGGGTGCGCGCGAAGAGATCAACCAGGCCGCGCACAGCTACGGCGGCGTCGTGCTGCACGACATCATCAACAACAAGTTTGCGCACAAGGCCGTCGAGAAGGGCGCCGACGGCCTGATCGCCGTGGCGGCCGGTGCCGGCGGCCACGCGGGGGTGAAGAGCCCCTTTGCCCTGGTGCAGGAAATCCGCCAGTGGTTTGACGGCCCGCTGGCGCTCAGTGGATCGATAAGCACCGGCGCCTCCGTGTTGGCCGCACAGGCCATGGGTGCGGATTTCGCGTACATGGGCACGGCCTTCATCGCCACCCACGAAGCGCGTGCGGTGGATGCCTACAAGCAGGCCATCGTCGAGGGCAATTCAGACGACATTGTCTACAGCAACCTCTTCACCGGCGTGCATGGCAACTACCTGGCGCCCAGCATCCGCGCCGCGGGCCTGGATCCGGAGCAGCTGCCCGAGAGTGATCCGAGCAAGATGAACTTCGGTGGCGATGCCAAGAAGGCCTGGAAGGACATCTGGGGTTCGGGGCAGGGCATCGGTGCCATCACCCAGGTGCAGGGCACGGCAGAGTTCGTCGAGCAGCTGCGGCGCGAGTACCGCGCCGCGCGCGAGCGCCTGCTGGCCGTCTCCGCCGGGGTCTGAAGCCGGAAGCGGCGCTCAGGCGCAGGCTTCGACGCGGTCGCGTCCGGCCTGTTTGGCCTTGTACATGGCTTCGTCGGCGCGGCGCAGGCAGTCTTCGATGGACTGGTCCTGGGCCTTGAGCTCGGTCACGCCGGCACTGAAACGCAGGTGCAGGATCTGACCGGCCACGGGTGTGGCCTCAACGGTGATCGCCAGGCGCAGCCGCTCGGCCATGAGCGCCGCCCCGGCCAGGCCGGTGCTGGGCATCAGGATGGCGAATTCTTCGCCACCGATGCGTGCCAGCAGGTCGTTTTCACGCAGCAGGGCACAGACTTTCTGGCTCAGCAGCTTGAGCACCTCGTCGCCGACGGCATGGCCGTGCTGGTCGTTGATGTGCTTGAAGTGGTCGACGTCGATCAGCGCGATGGACAGGGGTGTCTGGTACCTGCGGCTGCGCATGAACTCCTGCTCGGCACGTTCGAAAAAATAGCGCCGGTTGGACACGCCGGTCAGCGGGTCGTTGCGCGCCAGCTGGATGAGCGCGGCTTCGTGGTCTTTCTGTACCGTGATGTCACGGAAGAACCAGACGCGGCCGAGATAGTCCTCCTGCTCCCCGCGCAGCACGGTGGAGTGCCGCTCCAGCGTGCGCCCGTCCTTGAGCTCGATCTCGCTGTGGTCCGTGAGTTGCGGGTTGTCATAGAGCTCGCGCACCCGTTCCAGGAAAGCGGCCGGGTTCTGTACACGGGCCACCACTTCGGCCAGCAGGGGCGCATCCGATTCCCCGATGGCAGTGCCGTCGGCCCGCATGTGCAGTTGGCTGGGGGCAATGTCCCAGAGCAGCAGGAACTGGCGGTTGTGCGAAACGACCATGCCCTGGGCATCCACGACGAGGATGCCATCGGGAGTGGTCTCGTAGATGGCCTTGATCAACCGGGACTGAAAATCAGTCGCCTCGTCGCTCCTGGACTTCTCGTCTCTTGTCGTGGGTTCCACGCTTGCCTCCTGCGTCCCCAGGTGTCGGCTGCGGTGCCAGGGCGCGCGGCCCATCATAACGAAAGCAGGCCTGCTGACAAGAGCGGACTGCCGGGGAGGCCTCAGTGGCGCAGGCTCAGCAAGGTGTTGAAAGGGCTGAGCAATTCGAGCCAGCGGGGTTGGTCCTGCAGCAGTGGCAGCAGGGCCGCCTTGCCCAGGAACCAGACCAGGCCCAGCAGACAAAAGAAGGCAAGCAGCAGCAGCAGGTTTTGCGGCAGACGGCTGGCCACCGCAACGCGGCGCAGACTGAGCTGCCACATCCACACCGACGGCGCCAGCGCCAGCAGTCCGAAGACCAGCAGGGGTTGCCACAGCGGCATCGCACGCAGCTGGGTCCAGATCGTCTGCAGGGTACCGGGTTTCAGGCTGGCGCTCAGATAGCTATGACCTGCCCACAAGAGCAGCGTATTGAGAGCGACCAGCCACAACAAGACGGTGATGCCTGTTTTCAGCAGCCAGTCCCAGTTCAGCAGACTCAGCAGCACGCCGAGGGCGGCGGTCGTCAGCAGGCCAAAACACAAGCCGATCCACAGCAGGGAGCCGAAGTCCATGGGCAGGCGGCTGAGCTCACGCCAGAGGGGGGCATTGCCGGCCAGCGCCAGCCAGAGACTGGCCAGCAGCAGGAGTTGCGCCGGATGCCGCGCCTCGCGCTGGTCGGCGGGCGACAGCATCGATTGCGCGAATTCGGTGACATGGAAGAGTCTCAGGCTCATGGCGCGTCATTCTGACCGATTGCGGGCGGGTCAGGTAACAGGGGGTAACCCTGCGTGAGGGCCTCAGGCCGGCCAGGTGGCGCCATGTTCAGGTACCAGGGCGCGCCAGCCCAGGCCGTGCTCGATGCGCTGGCGCAGGGCGTCGGCGGCGTTGATTTCACCGTGCACCACGTAGACCTGGCCCGGCGGGGTGGGCAGCGTGCGCAGCCAGGCCTCGAGCTGGGGCGCATCGGCATGGGCCGAGGCCGACTGCAGTTGCACGATCTCGGCGCTGACACTGACATCCTTGCCGTGGATACGCACCGAGGGCGCGCCGCTGGCCAGGGTGGCGCCGCGGGTGCCGGGTGACTGGAAACCCGTCAGAACGATCATGTTGCGGTGATTCCCGGCATACAGCGCCAGATGATGGAGCACGCGCCCGCCGGTGGCCATGCCGCTGGCGGCCAGGATGACCATGGGACCGTGGCGGCGCGCCAGGGCCTTGGACTCGTCGGGCGTGGTGATCATGGTGGCGCTGTGCGTCAGGGCGCGCACCTCCCTGGCGTCGAGCCGGTGCTCGTCCATGTAGTTGTCGAACAGGTGGGTGGTATGGACGGCCATGGGGCTGTCCAGGAACACTGGCAGGTTCTTCGGGACCTCGCCGCGCAGCTTGAGCTGGTCGATGGCGTGCAGGATCTCCTGCGCGCGCCCGACTGCGAAGACCGGGATCACCGCCACGCCTCCGCGCCCGGCCAAGCGGTGCAGGGCCGGGCCGAGTTCGGCCAGCACATCCTCCTTGGGGTGGGTACGGTCGCCATAGGTGGATTCGACCACCACCGTGTCGGCCGCGGGGGCGCGGTCGGGCGGGTTCATGATTAAGTCATCTGTACGACCCAGATCACCCGAGAACAGAATGCGACGCCCTGCCACTTCCAGCAGCAGGCTGGCCGCACCGAGGATGTGACCGGCCCGCAGGAAGGTGGCGCGCCAGCCCTTGAGGGGCTCGAAGCCGTGGTTGAAATCATGTGCCTTGATCAGCTTGAGGCAGGCCAGCGCATCCTTGCGCGTGTACAGCGGCAAGGCCGGGGCGTGCTTGGAAAATCCGTGGCGGTTGGCGAAGGCCGCGTCCTCCTCCTGGATGTGGCCGCTGTCGGGCAGCAGGATGGCACACAGGTCGCGCGTGCCGCGAGTGGCATGCACATGGCCGCCGTAGCCTTCACGCCCCAGCAGGGGCAGGTAGCCGCTGTGGTCCAGATGGGCATGCGTCAGTATGACGGCGTCGATCTGGTCGGGCGCCACAGGCAGGGGAGTCCAGTTGCGCAGGCGCAGCTGCTTGTAGCCCTGGAACAGGCCGCAGTCCACCAGCAGGGTTTCAGCGCCGTGGCGCACCAGGTATTTGGAGCCGGTGACCGTGCTGGCACCGCCCAGGAAGGTGATGGAGACGCTCATGCGCGCATCTTAGCCGCGCGCTGCGCTTGCGAACACGACGCAGGTCAAAAGAAAAAGCCGCGAGGGCTGACACCGTCGCGGCTGGCTGGAGTGCAACTGACTCAGCTGAAGAAGCTCTTGAGCCGGTCGGCCCAGCTGCCCTCACCCGGCGAGTGCTTGGCGCCACCCTTCTGCAGGGATTCGCCCAGCTCGCGCAGCAGCTTGCGCTGGTGTTCGGTGAGCTTGACCGGTGTTTCCACTGTGATGTGGCAATACAGGTCGCCCGGATAGCTGGCACGCACGCCCTTGACACCCTTGCCGCGCAGTCGGAACTGCTTGCCGGTCTGCGTACCTTCGGGGATGTCGATGGCGGCCTTGCCCTGAAGCGTAGGTACCTCGATCTCGCCGCCCAACGCCGCGGTGACGAAACTGATGGGCACGGCGCAATGCAGGTCGTCGCCGTCGCGCTCGAAGATGTCGTGCTTGCGCAGGCGAATCTCGATGTAGAGGTCGCCCGGCGGGCCGCCGTTCATGCCCGGTTCGCCGTTGCCGGCGCTGCGGATGCGCATGCCATCGTCGATGCCGGCGGGGATCTTCACCTCCAGCGTCTTCTGGCGCTTGATGCGGCCCTGGCCCTGGCAGGTCGTGCACGGTTCAGGAATGATCTTGCCGCTGCCGTGGCAGTGCGGGCAGGTCTGCTGCACGCTGAAGAAACCCTGGCGCATCTGTACCGAGCCCGAGCCGTGGCAGGTGCTGCAGGGCTTGACCTGGGTGCCGGGCTTGGCGCCGCTGCCGCGGCAGGTTTCGCAGTTGTCCCAGCTGGGAATGCGGATCTGCGCGTCCTTGCCGCGGGCCGCTTCTTCCAGCGTGATTTCCATGGCGTAGCTCAGGTCGCTACCACGGTAGACCTGGCGGCCGCCGGCACCACGCCCGCGCTGCTGGCCGAACATGTCGCCGAAGATGTCGCCGAAGGCCTCGGCAAACCCGCCGCCAAAGCCGTCGCCCGGGCCGCCACGCATGTTCGGGTCCACACCGGCGTGGCCGTACTGGTCGTAGGCCGCGCGTTTCTGCGCGTCCGACAGCATCTCATAGGCCTCCTTGGCCTCCTTGAATTTTTCCTCGGCGGCCTTGGCGCTGTCTCCCTGGTTGCGGTCAGGGTGGTGCTTCATCGCGAGCTTGCGATAGGCCTTCTTGATCTCCTCCTCGGAAGCGTTCTTGGGCACGCCGAGGATTTCGTAAAAGTCTCTTTTGGTCGCCATGGGGTGTTCCGGTCATCTACGCAAAACGCCGCGCCGACGATCCTGGGGGACCATGCGGACGCGGCGCGCGGTTGGGGCTTCAGCCTTTCTTGACTTCCTTGACTTCGGCGTCCACCACATTGTCGTCGGCCGGACGGCTGGCCTGCTGGGGCTGCTCGGCGCCCGGGGCCGCACCGCCGGCGGCACCCGCCGCAGCCTGCTGCTCGGCGTAGAGCTTTTCGCCCAACTTCTGGCTGGCCAGCATCAGGGCCTCGGTCTTGGCCTCGATGTCAGCCTTGTCCTCGCCCTTGATGGCTTCTTCCAGCTCCTTGGCGGCAGCCTCGATCTTTTCCTTCTCGGCGGCATCGAGCTTGTCGCCGTGCTCGGCCAGGCTCTTGCGCACGCCGTGCACGGTGGCATCGGCCTGGTTGCGGGCCTGCACGATCTCCAGGCGCTTCTTGTCCTCGGCCGCGTTGAGCTCGGCGTCCTTCACCATCTTCTGGATTTCCTCCTCGGACAGACCCGAGTTGGCCTTGATGGTGATCTTGTTTTCCTTGCCGGTAGCCTTGTCCTTGGCGCCCACGTGCAGGATGCCGTTGGCGTCGATGTCGAAGGTCACCTCGATCTGCGGCAGGCCGCGTGGGGCCGGGGCGATGCCTTCGAGGTTGAACTCGCCCAGGGACTTGTTGCCGGCAGCCATCTCGCGTTCGCCCTGGTAGACCTTGATGGTCACGGCCGGCTGGTTGTCGTCGGCAGTGGAGAAGGTCTGTGCAAACTTGGTCGGGATGGTCGTGTTCTTGGCGATCATCTTGGTCATCACGCCGCCCAGGGTCTCGATGCCCAGGGACAGGGGGGTGACGTCGAGCAGCAGCACGTCCTTGCGGTCACCGCTGAGCACCTGGCCCTGAATGGCGGCGCCGACGGCCACGGCTTCGTCGGGGTTGACGTCCTTGCGCGGTTCCTTGCCGAAGAACTCCTTGACCTTGTCCTGCACCTTGGGCATGCGGGTCATACCGCCGACCAGGATCACGTCGTGGATGTCGCCCACGGAGACACCGGCGTCCTTGATGGCCGTGCGGCAGGGAGCGATGGTGCGTTCGATCAGCTCTTCGACCAGGCTTTCGAGCTTGGCACGGGTCAGCTTGATGCTCAGGTGCTTGGGACCCGAGGCGTCGGCCGTGATGTAGGGCAGGTTGATGTCGGTGGCGGCCGAGCTGGACAGCTCGATCTTGGCCTTTTCAGCGGCTTCCTTGAGGCGCTGCAGGGCCAGCACGTCCTTGGACAGGTCCACGCCCTGGTCCTTCTTGAACTCGGTGATGATGAAGTCGATGATGCGCTGGTCGAAGTCTTCGCCGCCCAGGAAGGTGTCGCCGTTGGTGGACAGCACTTCGAACTGCATCTCGCCGTCGACGTCGGCGATCTCGATGATGGAAACGTCGAAGGTGCCGCCGCCCAGGTCGTACACGGCGATCTTGCGGTCACCCTTGCCGCCCTTGTCCAGGCCGAAGGCCAGGGCCGCGGCGGTGGGCTCGTTGATGATGCGCTTGACGTCCAGGCCGGCAATGCGGCCGGCGTCCTTGGTGGCCTGGCGCTGGGCGTCGTTGAAGTAGGCCGGCACGGTGATCACGGCCTCGGTGACTTCTTCGCCGAGGTAGTCCTCGGCGGTCTTCTTCATCTTGCGCAGGATGTCGGCGCTGACCTGCTGGGCCGAGATCTTCTTGCCGCGCACTTCCACCCAGGCGTCGCCGTTGTCGGCAGCCACGATGTTGTAAGGCATCAGGTCGATGTCCTTCTGCACTTCCTTCTCGGTGAACTTGCGACCGATCAGGCGCTTGATCGCGTACAGCGTGTTCTTGGGATTGGTGACCGCCTGGCGCTTGGCCGAGGCGCCGACCAGCACTTCACCGTCTTCCTGGTAGGCGACGATGGAGGGGGTGGTGCGCGCACCTTCCGCGTTCTCGATCACCTTGGTGCTGTTGCCCTCCATGATGGAGACGCAGCTGTTGGTGGTGCCGAGGTCGATGCCGATGATTTTGCCCATGTTCTTACTCCTGAGATGCTTGGAAATTCGGATGTGTCGTACTTGTGGATAACCTGGCCGGTTTCAAGCCCTTATTTGGACGCGGCGACGGTCACAAGTGCCGGACGCAGCACGCGCTCGGCGATGGTGTAGCCCTTTTGCAGCACGCTGACCACGGTGTTGGCTTCCTGATCGGCCGGCACGACGCTGATGGCCTGGTGCTGGTGCGGGTCGAATTTGGTGCCGGCGGCCGGGTTGATCGCGATGACCTTGTTGCGCTCCAGAGCTGCGGTGAGCTGGCGCAGGGTGGCTTCGGCACCCTCGCGGATCTGCTCGGGGGTGGCGTCCTTGATGGTCAGACCCGCCTCCAGACTGTCGGTAACGGGCAGCAGGCTGTCGGCAAAGGCTTCCACGGCGAACTTGCGGGCCTTGCTGATGTCTTCTTCGGCGCGGCGGCGGGCGTTTTCGGCCTCGGCCTTGGCGCGCAGGAACTGGTCGGCCAGCTCGGCGCTTTTGGCCTTGAGTTCGGCCAATTCGGCCTGGGCCTGCGTCAAGGGATCGGCGGCGATGCCGTCAGTGGCCTGGTCGGGCGTGGGAGTGGCTTGCGGGTCGGTCATTTTTCGGGGGAAATGAAGATCAGCCGCCGACTTGGGGGCGGAATCCGGCATTTCAAGGGGGTACAACGGGACCGGCCGCTGGGCGGCCGGTGGGAGGGTCAGCCGGCCAGGGCCAGCAGTTCGACCTCGAACTTCAGGGTGGCGTTGGGGGGAATCACGCCGCCAGCGCCACGGGCACCGTAGCCCAGGGCCGCGGGGATGACCAGCACGCGGGTGCCGCCTATCTTCATGCCGGCCACGCCCTCGTCCCAGCCACGGATCACCATGCCGGCGCCCAGGGAGAACTCGAAGGGGTCGTTGCGGTCCTTGCTGGAGTCGAACTTGGCGCCTTGCACGCCATTGTTGTAGAGCCAGCCGGTGTAGTGAACGGTCACGTCCTGGCCGCTTTTGGCTTCGGCGCCGGTACCGGGCACCGTGTCTTCGTACTGCAGGCCCGAGGGGGTGGTGATGGTGGCCATGGCGCGGTCCTTCTTGCTATTTATTTGATAGCTGACGGCGCCGGTCAGAAGCCCGCACGCCAGCTGGCGAAGGGCGAATTATGCCAGTTGAAGGCCGGCTGAAGACCGGATGGCGGGGCTCAGCGCGCCTTGCGCGCCTGGCTGGCCAGCCACTTGGTGGCAAAGGGGGGAAGTTCGCCCATGCGGCGGGTCAGCTCGGTGCCTGTGCCGGTCAGCAGATAGCCTTCGCTGCCGTGGCTGAGCAGACCGGCTTCGCGCAGCTCCTTGATACGGGTGTTCAGGGTGTTGGGGGTGATGCCGCCCACGCTGTCCTGCAGCAGGCGGAAGGTCTGGGCGTGGCCGTCACGCAGGGCCCACAGCACGCGCATGGCGTAGCGCGACTCCAGCAGAGCCAGCAGCTGACCAATGGCGGCGTTTTCCTTGTAGCTCATTCCACAGCACTCCTTGAAACGCCAGACCTGAGGCCTGGCGCACCCTCCCTGAGCCTGATGCAGCCGCTGTACAGCAAGCAGACGAGGCGAAGGCGGACTATAGCGCAGATTCCAGACTGCTACAAGATTAATAGCTGACGGGTATTCCCTCAGGTACCCCAGCGGCTCGCTGTCACCATGGAGCGTGACAAAAGTCGTCAAATATAAATTTTTTTGAGCAACTGCATCAGCGTCTTGCGCTCGGCCGGGCTGAGCCGGGCCGTGGCGGTCTCCTCCAGCTCGGAGGCCGTGGCTTCGGCCTGTTTCATCATCTTGCGACCCTCGGCCGTCAGGTGCAGTCCCATGGCACGGCCATCATGGGGGTGGGGCCGACGCGTGATGAGCTCGCGCCTTTGCAGCTGGCTGATCATGCCCACCAGATTGGGCGGCTGTATGTTGAGCGTGGTGCACAGCTGGCGCGAGGTGATGCCCGGGTTGTGCGCGATCAGCGAGAGCACCGAGAAATCCACCGGGCGCAGGCCGTAGACCGCCATGTTTCGCAGGAAGGCGTCGACGATGACCAGGGTGGCGCGTCGGGCGTTGTAGCCGACCAGGCCTTCCAGGTAGCTGGTGTCGACCTCTTCGACGGCGGTGTCCGGGGTGGGTTTGCGGCTGGTGGCCATGGTGTCATGCGGCGGGGCGCGCCGGGGCGGTTGTCTCGGTTTCCGAGATTTGTTGTTCGATGATCTGCAGGCGCAGGTTGAATTCTGGCAGTACCCAGAGCCGTAGGGCGCGTGCAGGAGCTTCCCACCGCGGCAGGCCGGTGGCCAGGCATGCGCCGGCCCAGCCCAGCAGGGCCAGGGCCAGGGCCTGCAGATAGTCATCGGCCACCCAATAGGGCAGGTCGGCGTGCGCGGCCGCAGCACGGCCCAGACGGTCCGTGGCCCTGCGCAGCTCATCGAAGCGCTGGGTGACTGCGGTCGGCAGCGGGCCTTCGGCGGCCAGCGTGTCGAGCAGCGCAGCCAGCGCTGCTCCCCCGTCGGGCAGCACCTTGCGCACCAGCAGGTCGATGGCCTGGATCTCGTTGGTGCCTTCGTAAATCATGGTCACGCGCGCGTCGCGCACGATCTGCTCGATACCCCATTCGCGTACATAACCGTGGCCGCCGAAGACCTGCAGGCAGGCGCTGGCGCCATGGAAGCCCTGGTTCGTCCAGGCGGCCTTGAGCACGGGCGTGACCAGGCTGCACCAGCGCTGTGCGGATTCCCGCCGTGCCGCATCGGGGTGGTGCTTGAGCATGTCGAGCTCAATGGCCGTGCGGTAGGCCAGCAGGCGGCCGCCATCGATCCAGGCGCGCTGCGTGGCGAGGATGCGCTGGATGGCCGGGTGGTCCTCGATCAGGCTGGTCTGTGTGGCGCCGGGCGCGCGCATCTGGCGCCGTTCCTGCGCATAGGCATGGGCCTTCTGCCAGGCGGCCTCGAGCAGGGCGATGCCCTGCAGGCCCACGTGCAGGCGGGCGGCGTTCATCATGACGAACATGGCGTTCAGGCCGCGGTGCGGCTCGCCTACGAGCCAGCCCGTGGCGTCCTCGAAGCGCAGCACGCAGGTGGGGCTGCCGTGCAGGCCCATCTTTTCTTCGATGCGCTCGCAATGCACCCCGTTGCGGCGGTCGTCGGGCAGCAGCTTGGGGACGAGAAACAGCGACAGGCCCTTGGGACCGGGCGGCGCATCGGGCAGACGGGCCAGCACGAAGTGCACGATGTTGTCGCTGAGGTCGTGCTCACCACCCGAGATGAAGATCTTGCCGCCGGACACAAGGTGGCTGCTGTCGGCCTGCGGCAGGGCTTTCGTGCGCACCAGGCCCAGGTCGCTGCCGGCCTGCGGTTCGGTGAGGCACATGGTGGCCAGCCACTCACCAGTGGCGATCTTTTCCAGGTAGCGGGTTTTCAGCTCCGTGCTGCCGTGGTGCTTGAGGCATTCGTAGGCGCCGTGCAGCAGGCCGGGCGCCATGGTCCAGCCGTGGTTGGCCGCGCTCAGCATCTCATAGAGCACGGCCTCCAGCACAGCGGGCAGGCCCTGGCCACCGTCCTCGGGGGCGCAGGCCAGCGCGGGCCAGCCTGCCTGCCAGAAGGCCCGGTAGGCATCACGAAACCCCGGGGGCATGGTGACCTGTCCGCGTTCGAAGCGGGCACCAATCTCATCACCCACGCGTTGCAGCGGCGCGATCTCGCTGGCAACGAACTTGCCGGCTTCTTCCAGCACCTGCTGCATGAGTGCAGCGTCCACTTCGGCAAAAGCGGGGAGGGCCTGCAACTGGGTGGGGGCATCCAGCACGCCCATCAGCAAGCGCTGGATGTCTTCGAGCGGGGGGCGGTAGTCCATCGGCGAGCTTATTGGCAAACGAAGCTGCCGGCTTCTTCCAGCGAACCTTCGCCCTTGTAGCGGGCCACGGCCGGGTAGGCGCACAGGGGGCGGCTGCGGGTGGCAGACCAGTCCTGCGGCAGCTCGGCGTTGACGCCGCCCGCATTGCCTGCGCCGCGCGCCGTCGCCGGTACACCCTGAGGTGCCAAGCCCTGTTCCACCCACTGCACCAGGGGGCCGAGCAGGTCGAACTGGTCGGTGGCCGGGCCGCCGCTGCAGTGGTTCATGCCGGGCACGGGGAAGTAGCGGGCGAAATCGTCGACCGGGCCGCCCAGGGCCTTGCCCAGGGCTCCGATCCACTGCCGGGTGTCTTCGGCCGAGAACACCGCATCGCTCACGCCGTGGTAGAGCAGCATCTTGGCGCCACGTGCGCGCAACGGGGCCAGGTTGGCTGGCTGCTCATGGCCGGGCGGTGTCATGAGCGACAGGCCCGATTCCTTGTAGGTTGCATCGGTGGCGTTGAACAGCGCCAGCCGCGCACCCAGGTCTTCCTTGAGCGGATCGACCCGGCCCGGCGGGACGCTGAACACCGTGCCTACCGACAGCGGGTCCAGTGCCAGCGAGTTCACGAACTTCCAGGTGCCCCAGTTGGCGCCGACGAGGCCGCTGTCATAGGGGAAGGGTGCGTACAGCGGCTGGCCGCTGCTGCTGCGCGCGCCGCTGAAGAGTGTGCCCAGCACTTGTTTCTGCGCGGCACTCAGGCACTGGCCATTGCGCTCGCCGCTGCAGCTGGGCACATCGGTCTGCAGATTGAAGCGGGCCTGGCAGGCCTGCACGTCCAGCACCATGCCGTCGCGCGCGCCGTCCAGGGCGTCGCACTTGGCCAGGATGGCCTGGGCCACGGTCTGGCGCTCCTGCGGCGTGAAGGCGCTGCTCAGATCAGGGATGCGCCCCTGCGGGGCCAAGGGGTGGGGCGTGGTAGCGCCCGGCGTGGCCAGGGCGCTGAATTGCTGCGCGCCCCAGAGCTGGGCCAGGGCGGCCCGGGGCAGGCGGTAGCCGGGCGCGCCGATCAGGTAACCGTCGTACTGCTCACCCAGGCGCGCCGCGGTCACCATGGCGTGGCGTCCACCGTTCGAACAGCCGCCGATGTAGGAGCGGTCCGGCCCCTTGCCATAGGCGGTGCGGATCAGGTCCTTGGCCATGGGCGTGAGCTTGGCCACGGCCTGGTAGCCGTAGTCCAGGCGGGCCTGGGGCTCGAGCCCGAAGTAGGGCGTCTGTGCGCCGGTGTGGCCGGCGTCCGAACTGATGACGGCAAAACCCTGGAACAGCGCGCCGCTCAGTGGTCCGCCGCCCAATGCGCCGAGCGCGGGCTGCACATTGCCGTCCAGTCCGCCGTTGCCTTGGTAATAGAAACGTCCATTCCAGGCCTGGGGCAGGCGCATCTCGAAACCGATGGCGTAGTCGCGCCCGTCGCTGCCCTTGCGCTTGTGCATGCTGCCCTTGACCAGACAGTGGGCCGGCATGGGCTGCGTACCCTGCTTGAGCGCGCCCTCGGTCACCGCCGTCACCGCATCGATCTGCGTCTGCTCATGACGGAAGCCGGCCAGCAGGCCCTCGCAGGTCTGCAGCAGGGCGCCGCGACTGGCGCCCAGGACCGGCGGGGAGGCAACCGGCTGGGTGCTGCTGCAGGAGGCCAGCAGCAGCGCGGCCGGCACGAGCAGCAGAAGGGGGTAGGGGCGATGCTTCATGGGACGACTCCAGAAGGTCAGGGTTCAAGGCACGATTGGAGCGCAAACGCCCCGACCCGCCGGTGGGCGGATGAAGGCGCTTGCAGCATTCGGGGCGAGGGACCTGCGGGCCGCTAGGGCGGTCCGCAGACCTTCAGGATTCGGCCGTGAAGCCGATCTGCTTGACCAGCGGTCCCCAGCGCTCGTACTCGGCCTTTTGGTCCGCGGCCATCTCCTGCGGCGTGCTGCCGTGGGCGACCAGGCCGACCGTTGCCAGGGCGTCAACCACGGTCTTGTCCTTCAGCGCGGCCATGATGGCAGCGTTGGCCGTGGCGATGGTGGCTGCCGGCGTCTTGGCCGGCGCGTAGAAGCCGAACCATTCCTCCGAGGTCACGTCGGGGTAGCCGAGTTCGGTGAAGGTCGGCACGTCGGGCAGGAAGGGCGATCGCTTCTTGCCCGATGTGGCGAGCACGCGCACCTTGCCGGTCTTCATGTGCTGCAGGTAGTCGCCGCTGGGGTTCATCGCGGCGGCGATCTGGCCACCGACCAGGTCGGTGATGCTGGGCACCGTGCCGCGATAGGGCACTTGCTTGAGTTCCACGCCAGCGCGCAGGCCCAGCAGCGCACCCAGCAGGTGGGGCATGGAGCCGGCACCTGGCGTGCCGTAGTTGGCCTGTCCGGGATTGGCCTTGGCCCAGGCGAGGAAGTCCTTCAGCGTCTTGACCTCGGCCGGCACGGCCGGGCCCACGGCCAGGCCGTGGAACATGATGGCGCCGATGGACACCTGGGTCACGTCTTCCGGCTTGTACGCCAGCTTGGGGTAGATGTAGGGATACACGGTCAGGGCCGAGACCGGCGCCAGGGCCAGCACCGAGCCGTCGGCGGGTGAGTTCTTCAGCGTTTCGACGGCGATGCGGCCGCCGGCACCCGGCTTGTTTTCCACAAAGCCGGGCGTCTTGCTGTAAGGCGTGCCGCCGATTTTTTCAGCGACGCGGCGTGCCACGCTGTCGCCAGCGCTGCCGGCGGGGAAGCCATAGAAGATCTTGACCTGGTCAATGAGCTGGGCCAGGGCGGCGTAAGGCGTGAGCGCGCCCAGCGCGGTGGCGCTGGCGGCGGCCTGGACGAAAGTGCGACGTTGCATCATGGTTTGTCTCCTGTGCAGTGGTTGGTGGTGGGGAACGGGAACGAAAAAGGGTTTCAGCGCGGCGCCATGCGCAGCGCGCCATCCAGGCGGATCACCTCGCCATTGAGGTGACCATTGGTGACAACGTGGGCTGCGAGCTGGGCGAACTCTTCGGGGTGGCCCAGGCGCTTGGGGAAGGGGATGGAGGCGGCCAGCGAGGCCTGTACTTCCTCGGGCAACTCCTTCATGAGCGGCGTGGCGAAGAGGCCGGGTGCCACGGTACAGACGCGGATGCCGTGCTGGGCCAGGTCGCGCGCCATGGGCAGGGTCATGCCGACCAGGCCGCCCTTCGATGCGCTGTAGGCCTGCTGGCCGACCTGGCCGTCGAAGGCGGCGACCGAGGCGGTGAACATCATCACACCGCGCTCGCCGTCGTCCAGCGGTGGCAAGGCCACGCAGGCGGCCGCGAACAGGCGGCTGATGTTGTAGCTGCCGATCAGGTTGACGTTGACCACACGCGTGAAGTCTTCCAGCGGTGCGGGCTTGCCGTCCTTGCCGACGATGCGCTTGGCCGAGCCGATGCCGGCGATGTTCATGAGGATGCGCGCCGGGCCGTGGGCGGCAGCGGCCTTGGCCAGCGCGGCGGTGACGCTATCGGTGCTGGTGATGTCGCAGACGCAGGCGATGCCACCAATCTCGGCGGCCACTTTCTCGGCCAGTGCTGCATTGACGTCGAGTACCGCGACCTTGGCGCCCAGACGGGCCAGCTCACGCGCCGTGGCTTCCCCGAGGCCGGAGGCGCCGCCGGTGACGAGTGCTGCTTGTCCTTCAATCTTCATGGTGTGTGGTCTCAGGCTTGCGGTTGGAGAATGCCGGGGGCGCTGCCATCGTGCAGGGCCTGCACGAGCGCATCGCGGTGCTTGAGCACGGCACGCTGATTGATCGAGCCCTTGTCCGTGACCTCACCCTTGTCGATCGAGGGCGGTTCGGCCAGCAGCAGAGCGCGCGCAATGCGGTTGGCGCTGCCGGTGGCCTGGCGGGCCAGTTCGTTGATGACGGCCTGCAGGCGGTCGCGCACCGGAGCACTGGCCAGCACGGCTTCCCACGATGCATCGGCCGGCAGGCCGCTGACAGCGCGGCAGGCGGGCGAGGGGAAGATCAGCGCGCCGACTTCTTTCATGTTCAGGCCCGTCAGTACCACGTCCTGCACATAGGGCGCGCCGGTCACGATGATTTTGGCGCGCATGGGGCCCACGCTCACGAAGGTGCCGGTGGCGAGCTTGAAGTCCTCGGCAATACGACCGTCGAATTTCAGGCCGCGGTGGATGTCCTGCGGGTCGATCCACTGAACGGCGTCGCCGGTGCATAGATACCCTTCTTCGTCGAAGGTCTCGCGCGTTGCCTGCTCGGAGCGCCAGTAGCCGGGTGTGACGTTCGGGCCCTTGTAGCGCACCTCGGTCTTGCCATCCACCTCGACCAGCTTGAGGGTCATGCCGGGCACGGGCGCGCCGATGTCGCCGGCCTTGACGTTGGGGCTGTTGGTGAACATGGCCGAGGGGGCAGATTCGGTCATGCCCAGGCCGGTGGCCATGACGATGCGCTCGCCGACTTCGGCTTCGGCGGTCTGGTGCAGGCTGTCCCACACCGGCTGGGCCAGACCGGCGCCCGAGTAGAAGAACATGCGCACGCGCGAGAGCAGCTTCTTGCGCAGTGCCTCATCCGTCTTCATGGCCTGGGCGATCATCTCGAAGCCCGTGGGCACGTTGAAGTACAGCGTGGGGGCGATCTCGCGAAGGTTGCGCAGGGTCTCGCCGATCAGCGCGGCCGTGGGCTTGCCGTCGTCGATGTAGAGCGTGCCGCCGTGTTTCAGCGTCAGGCCCACGTTGTGGTTACCGCCGAAGGTGTGGTTCCAGGGCAGCCAGTCCACGAAGATCGGCGGGGCCTCGGCGATGACGGGCATGGACAGCGTGATCTGCTGCAGGTTGGCGCACCACATGCGGTGGGTGTTGATCACCGGCTTGGGCATCTTGGTCGAGCCCGAGGTGAAGAGAAACTTGGCGATGGTGTCGGGGCGCACGGCGTGCATGGCCGTGTCCACCGTGGCTGTGGCGACGGTCTCGCGCAATGCGGAGAAGGGCGTGGTCTGGCGTCCTTCGATGCTGCCCTGGGCGAGCGCGACTTCCACATCGCTGCCCACGGTGGCGGTGACGGCGCGGCCATAACGCGCACCGTCGGCGGCGAACACGAGCCCCGGGGTCAGGGTGTCCAGCACGTGCCTGAGCTTGTCGTAATCCTGGCTCACAGTGGCATAAGCCGGGGAGACCGGGCAGTAGGGCACGCCGGCGTAGATGCAGCCCAGCGACAGCATGGCGTGTTCCAGCGTGTTCTCGCTCAGGATCACCACGGGGCGTTCGGCGCTGAGCTTGCGGTCCAGCAGGGCCTGGCCGATGCGGCGCGCGGCATCGAGCGCCTGCGCGTAGCTGATGCGCTGCCACTCGCCGGTACGGCCCTCGCCCAGCTGCTCGCGGCGGGCCATGAAGGTGCGCTCGGGCTCGGCCTCGGCCCAGTGGACCAGGAAGTCGCTCAGGCGCCGGGCGTAGGCGCCCAGCGGCAGTTCGGCCTGCACATAGCGGGTGCCGGGCTTGCCGTCGCGCACCTGCACACGGGTCACGCCGAAGGGCACCGGGCGGTAGCGCGGGGCGGTTGTTGTCTTTGTCTCGCTCATGGGTCGTTCGTATCCGGGAAGATGTCAGCCCTTGCTGACCTTGGCGGCCTTGCCGTCCAGGAAGGCGCGTACGCGTTGTTTGGCCTCGGGGGCGCTCTGGGCGATGGCGGCCATCATGGCTTCGGTCAGGAAACCCTGGTCGGCCGGCTGCTCGGCGATGCGCGGCAGGGCGTGGATCAGGGCGTAATTGGTGAGAGGGGCGTTCTGCGCCACGCGCTGGGCCAGCTCGAAGGCCTTGTCGAAGGCCGTGCCCTGCGGCACCAGGTACTGGGCCATGCCGATCTTTTCGCCGTCGGCCGCGTTGTAGACACGGCCGGTCAGCATCATGTCGGCCATGCGGGAGGCACCGATCAGGCGCGGGATGCGCACCGCGCCGCCGCCGCCGACGAAGATGCCGCGCGAGCCCTCAGGCAGGGCGTAGAAGGTGGACTCATCGGCCACGCGGATATGGCAGGCGCTGGCCAGCTCGAGGCCGCCGCCCACTACCGCGCCGTGCAGCGCGGCGATCACGGGCACCGGGCCATACTGCACGCGCTCCAGCGCCGCATGCCACATGCGGGAATGGTGCAGGCCCTGGCCGGCGTCGCGTTCTTTCAGTTCACTGAGGTCCAGGCCAGCGCAGAAATGCTCGCCCTCACCGTCGATCACGGCGGCGCGCACGCCTTCGGGCAGGTTCTCGAACAGGTCACGGATGGCCAAGATCAGTGCGTCGTTGAGCGCATTGCGCTTGGCGGGTCGCGTCAGGCGAATGACAGCAACTTCCTGCTGCTCGCCGCGGCGCTCGAAATGGAGGTCGGGGTTCTTCATATTGCGTTTCTTTCTGGAATCGATTATGGTTATGAAATATAACCAATTCAAGCGAGCGACACTCGCTTTTCATCAGTGTTTACCCTAGGATGTTGAGCTCGGCATCCCCCGCCAGGAGACGGTCATGGACCACAAGAACCTCATCGCCATCGATGTCCACACGCATGCTGAAGTCAGCTGCTGGAACCCTTTCGACAACTACGGCGAGGAGTACGACCGCGCGGCGGACAAGTACTTCCGTTCCAACCGCCGCCCGACCATAGCCGAGACCATCGCCTACTACCGCGAACGCAAGATCGGCCTGATCATGTTCACGGTAGACAGTGAGTCCCAGCTGGGCCGCCGCCGTATCCCGAACGAGGAGATCGCCGAGGCGGCCAAGGCCAACAGCGACATGATGATGGCCTTCGCCAGCATCGACCCGCACAAGGGCAAGATGGGCGCGCGCGAGGCGCGCCGCCTGATCGAGGAGCACGGCGTCAAGGGCTTCAAGTTCCACCCCACGGTGCAGGGCTACCACCCCTACGACAAGATGGCCTGGCCCATCTATGAAGTGATCGCCGAGTACAAGATGCCGGCCATCTTCCACACCGGCCACAGCGGCATCGGCAGCGGCATGCGCTGCGGCGGCGGCCTGCGTCTGGAGTACAGCAACCCCATGCACCTGGACGATGTGGCCATCAGCTTCCCCGACATGCAGATCGTGATGGCGCATCCGAGCTTCCCCTGGCAGGACGAGGCCCTGTCGGTCGCCACACACAAGCCCAACGTCTGGATTGACCTGTCCGGCTGGAGCCCCAAGTACTTCCCCAAGCAGCTCGTGCAGTACGCCAACACCTTGCTGAAGGACCGCATCCTGTTCGGTTCGGACTATCCGCTGATCACACCCGAGCGCTGGATGAAGGACTTCGAGGAAGCCGGCTTCAAGCCTGAGGTCATGCCCGGCATCCTCAAGGGCAATGCGGTGCGCCTATTGGGTCTGAGCTGAGGTAGCGTTGAGGCGCGCGGCCTTGTCAGGCCGCGCGGGAACTGCTAAGGTCACCGGCAGTTCCCCTGGAGATTTTCCATGATCAGCAATTTCGAGCAGGTCCACAACTACTACGAACGCCTGGTGTTCGAGGAAGTGCTGCGCCGTGCCCCCCGCTGGCCGGGCATGACCCCCGACATGCTGGCCGACGTGGCCTGCGTGGCGCTCAACCGGCTGCCTGCGCGGTATGTGCGGCATGACGTGGACTTGATGTTCTACCTGACCGAGCACGAGCGCCATGCCATCGAACTTTCGCTCGAAGCAGCGATGGACTTCGGCTACAACTTCGTCAAGGACCGCGCGGCCAAGGCCAGCGCATAAAAAAGGGCGGCCTGCAGGCCGCCCCCGTTCCGGTCAGGACCTGGTATCAGGCCTTGCCCCACACCTCCTGGGCCGTTTCCACCACCAGTCGCAGCTTGGCGCGCTGGTCTTCCACGGCGATGTCATTGCCGTGCACCGTGCTGGAGAAACCGCACTGCGGTGACAGGCAGAGCTGGTCCATGGCGACGTACTTGGCGGCCTCGTCGATACGGCGCTTGAGTTCGTCCTTGGTTTCGAGCTTGCCGAACTTGGTGGTCACCAGGCCCAGCACCACGATCTTGCCCGGGGCGAGGAAACGCAGGGGGCGGAAGTCGCCGCTGCGGTCGTCGTCGTACTCCAGGAAATAGGCGTCGAGGTTCATTTCCTTGAGCAGGGCTTCGGCCACCGGCTCGTAGTTGCCCGAGGCGGCATGCGTGCTCTTGAAGTTGCCGCGGCACAAGTGCATGGCCAGGGTCATGCCGGCCGGCTTCTGGGCCACGACCTTGTTGATGAACATGGCATAACGGTGCGGCAGTTCATTGGGGTCGTCACCGCGCTGGCGGGCGGCTTCGCGCATCTTGTCGTCGCACAGATAAGCCAGGTTGGTGTCATCCATCTGCACGTAGCTGCAACCGGCAGCGGCCAGGCTGCGCAGCTCGTCGCCATAGGCCTTGGCCACGTCATCGTAGAAGGCGGGGTCCAGCTCGGGGTAGTGCTCCTTGCTGATGCCGGCACGGCCGCCACGGAAATGCAGCATGGTGGGCGAGGGGATGGTGACCTTGGCCACGCTGCCGCGGCCGGGGCTGATCTGGCTCTTGAGGTATTCGAAGTCGGCGCGCTGGATGTCCTTGACGTGGCGCACCTTGTCGATCACGCGCATCACCGGGGGCGCCAGCTCCTTGGTGCCGTCAGGCTTGACGATGGTGACCGGCACGTCGGTGCGCACGCCGCCGATCTGCTCCAGGAAGTCGATGTGGAAGTAGGTGCGGCGGAACTCACCGTCGGTGATGCTCTGCAGGCCCACGTCTTCCTGGAACTTGACGATCTCGGTGATGGCCTTGTCTTCGACCTTGCGCAGCTGTTCAGCCGTGATTTCACCCTTGGCTTTCTGCTCACGGGCCTCCAGCAGGTATTTGGGGCGCAGGAAGCTGCCGACATGGTCGGCGCGGAAGGGGGGCGTGGTACGTAGCGTCACGGGTGGTTCTCCTCTAGTGAATATGATTCTGGGCGAGAATGCGTCCTGCACATTCAGGATACGGATTATTAGACAGGAACCGGGTCTACATACCGTACCAGGTGTCAGAAAATTCACACGGATCCCGCACAAAGACTCCCGTTTGCCATCCAAATGTCGTATCTTGTCAGGTGAAATTGAGTATCACGAAAAGGAAGGCGGCGATGAAAGCCATGTACAAGATCAACCGGTGTTTCGCTTCCCTGCTGCTGGGGCTGGCGGGTGTGTTCGGCGCATGGCAGGGCGTACAGGCCCAGGACATCGTGATCGGCCAGATAGGGCCTTTTTCGGGCCTGCCGGCGCCCGATGCGCCGCAGATCAACCAGGGCGCCAAGGCCTATTTCGCCCAGCTCAACAAGGCTGGCGGCATCAACGGGCGCAAGGTCAGCTTCTTCGAGCTGGACGACACCTACAAGCCCGACGGCTTCGTGGCAGCGTTTGAGCAGGCCATGCAGCGCAAGCCCGTGGCGCTGATTTCCCCGGTCGGCTCGGCGTCGCTACAGCGCATGTTCGCCGACAAGCTGCTGGACAAACACGACGTTGTCATGATGAATGCCGTGCCTGGGGCTGAGGCCTTCCGCAGTCCCGGGCACCCGCGCCTGTTCCACGTGCGGGCCGGCGATAAGCAGCAGATCGAGAAGATCGTGAACCACGCCCGCACGCTGGGCATCGTCAAGCTGGCCGTGATGCACCAGGACATCCCGATGGGAACGGGGGGCGTCAAGGTGGTGGCGGACGAGGCGGCGCGTCTCACGGGCATGGACGTCAAGGGTTACCAGTCCGTCTTCAAGCCCGAAGATCAGGCCAAGGCGGCCGAAGAGGTCTTCAAGTCCAGCCCCCAGGGCGTCATCGTGATCGGTGCCCCGCCCTTCACGGCGAACAGCGTGGCGGCCCTGCGCAAGGCCGGTGTGAGCCAATCTATCTTCGTGCTGGCCGATACGGCACCTGGCATGCTGGCCAAGGTGGCCACGCCCGAGCTGGCGCGGGGTGTGGGTGTGGCCCAGATCTACCCGAACCCCAATGGCAAGACCAAGACCCTGATACGGGATTTCCAGACGGCCATGAAGGCGGCCTATCCCGACCTCCCGTCCTACGCCGCGTTCCATATGGAGGGGTATCTGTCAGCGCGCATCCTCGCCGAGGGCCTGAAGCGCATCCGTGGTGAGATCACTCCGGCGGCCCTGGCCAAGAGCTTGCAGGCCATGGGGGAGATCGACTTCGACGGTTATCGCATCGACTTCTCCAAGAGCAATGCCGGCAGCCGTTATGTGGACATTGCCGTCATGGACCAGGAAGGTCGGCTGCGTTATTGAACGGTCACCTGCAGGATGATGGTGTCACAGGGCCCGCGGGGCCCTGTGTTCGTTTATGCTTCAGATGGCTGTCCATAAGATATGTCGTTTTGCTATATCTATCAGTCCGAAACTTGACTTGCGCGCCATCTGGTTTGAGGCGAAAGTAATGCACCTTCGCGTACGAGGACAGGGCTTGCTCCTGCGAGCTTCCGGCGGCGTGAGTGGGGCGATAAAACCTATTAGGAGTCTTTCATGAAAAAGCGTGTGTTTCTGAGCGCGTCCGTTCTGGCATTGGCGGTAACGGCTTCCTCGGCCGTGCTGGCCCAGGACAACACCTTCAAGATCGGCCTGATCCTGCCGATGACGGGCCAGCAGGCTTCCACCGGTCGCCAGATCGAAGCGGCCGCCAAGCTGTACATGGCCCAGCACGGTGACACCGTCGCCGGAAAGAAGGTCCAGCTGATCATCAAGGACGACACCAGCGTGCCGGACGTGACCAAGCGCATGGCCCAGGAACTGGTCGTGAACGACAAGGTCAATGTGCTGGCCGGTTTCGGCATCACGCCCTCGGCATTTGCCACGGCACCAATTGCCACCCAGTCGAAGACCCCGATGGTGGTGATGGCCGCTGGCACGTCCAGCATCACCCAGTCTTCCCCCTACATCGTGCGCACCAGCTTCACGCTGGCGCAGTCTTCGGTCGCCATGGCCGACTGGACGATGGCCAAGGGCGGCATCAAGAAGGTCGTGACTCTCGTCAGCGACTACGGCCCGGGCCACGATGCCGAGAAGTACTTCAAGGACCGCTACATCTTCAATGGCGGCACTGTGATCGAATCCCTGCGTGTACCCATGCGCAATCCCGACTTCGCCCCCTTCCTGCAGAAGGTGCGTGACGCCAAGCCCGACGGCCTCTTCGTCTTCGTGCCCTCGGGCGCCGGCGCGGCCGTCATGAAGCAGTTCCTGGAGCGCGGCATGGACAAGGCCGGCATCAAGCTGATCGGCCCGGGCGACATCACCGATGACGACCAGCTCAACGACATGGGCGATGGCGCCCTGGGCGTGGTGACGGCCCACCTTTATTCGGCGGCCCACCCCTCGCCGACCAACAAGAAGTTCGTCGAAGCCTTCAAGAAGGCCAACAAGGGCATGCGCCCGAACTTCATGGCCGTGGGCGGTTATGACGGCATGCACCTGATCTACACGGCGCTCAAGAACAGCAAGGGCCAGGGCGGTGGCGACGGCCTGCTGGCCGCCATGAAGGGCCAGGTCTGGGAAAGCCCGCGCGGTCCCATGTTCATCGACGCACAGACCCGCGACGTCGTGCAGAACATCTACCTGCGCAAGGTGGAGAAGCAGGGCGGCGAACTGTACAACGTGGAATTTGACGTCATCAAGGACGTCAAGGACCCCGGCAAGGACAAATAAGCGGCCAAGCAGCAATGGGCGCCACCAGTCAGGGTGGCGCCCATGTTTTTTGTACTGACCTGACAGACCGAGCTCATGCTGACAATACTTTTTGATGGCATTGCCTATGGCATGCTGCTCTTCATCCTCGCGGTCGGCCTGTCCGTGACGATGGGGCTGATGAACTTCATCAACCTGGCCCACGGCGCTTTTGCGATGGTGGGCGGTTACATCACCGTCTTGCTGATGCAGCGCATGGACGTGCCCTTCCTGCTGTGCCTGCCCATCGCCTTTTTCGGCGTGGCCCTGCTGGGTGCCGTGCTCGAGCGCACGCTGTACCGTCCCATGTACAGCCGGCCCCACCTGGAGCAGGTGCTGTTCTCCATCGGCCTGACCTTCATGGCCGTGGCGACCATGGACTACTTCATGACCTCCAGCCAGCAGATCGTGCAGCTGCCCGAGTGGATCAAGGGCCGCACCGAGATCGGCGAGGGCGCCTGGATGCTGGGCATGGGGCACTATCGTCTTTTCATCGTCGCCATCTGCGCGGCCCTGACCATCGCATTGCAGTACATCCTGGCCAAGACCCGTTTCGGCAGCCGCCTGCGCGCCTCTGTGGACGACCAGCGCGTGGCCGCGGGCCTGGGTATCAATGTCAACGTGGTGTTCCTGCTGACCTTTGCGGTCGGCTCCGGCCTGGCCGGACTGGGCGGTGCCCTGGGCGCCGAGGTGCTGGGGCTGGACCCGTCCTTCCCCCTGAAGAACATGATCTATTTCCTGATCGTGGTGGCCGTCGGTGGCACCTCGTCCATCACCGGCCCGTTGCTGGCGGCCCTGCTGCTGGGCATTGCCGACGTGGCCGGCAAGTACTACATCCCGCGCTTCGGCGCCTTCATCGTCTACTTCCTGATGATCGTGATCCTGATCTGGCGTCCCCAGGGCCTGTTCGTGCGCAAGGGGGGCAAGGCATGAAAAACGCAATGCAATCCCTGCACGACCTGCAGCGCTGGAAGCTCTGGGAGCCCGTGCTGTGGCTGCTGGCCCTGGCCTCGCCCTGGCTGCTGTCCACCCATGCGCTCATCATCAACGAGATCGCCATCGTCGCGCTGTTCGCGGTGTCCCTGGACCTGATCCTGGGTTACGCGGGCATTGTCTCGCTGGGCCATGCCGCCTTCTTCGGCATGGGCGCCTATGCGGCCGCCCTGTTCGCCAAGCTGGTCATGCCCGATCCGCTGGTGGGCCTGGCCTTTGCCATCGCCGTGTCCACGCTGCTGGGCGCCGTCTGCTCGCTGACCATCATGCGCGGCACCGACCTCACGCGCCTCATGGTGACCATGGGCGTGGCCCTGATCCTGATGGAGCTGGCCAACAAGCTGGACATCACCGGCGGCGCCGACGGTCTGCAGGGCGTGATGATGGGACCGCTGCTCGGTCGTTTTGAATTCGACCTGCAGGGCCAGACGGCGGCGTGGTATTCGATCAGCGTGCTGCTGCTGCTTTTTGTGCTGGCGCGCAGGCTGGTGCACTCGCCGCTGGGCGGCACCCTCAAGGCCTTGCGTGACAACCGCCTGCGCGCCATGGCCATCGGCATTCCGGTGACCGCTCGCCTGGCTGTGATCTACACCATCGCCGCGGGCGTGGCCGGCGCGGCCGGCGGCCTGATGGCGCAGACCACGAGTTTTGCCTCGGTGGACCTGTTCGCCTTCGACCGCTCGGCCGATCTGATGCTGCTGGTGGTCATCGGCGGTACCGGCTGGCTGTATGGCGGTGTGGCCGGAGCCATCGTTTTCAAGCTGCTACAGGACTGGATTTCCTCCATCACCCCGCAGTACTGGACCTTCTGGATCGGCCTCTTCCTCGTCGTGCTGATGCTGGTCGGCCGTGAGCGCCTGATCCGTCCCTGGAACTGGTTCGGGGGCAAAAAGTCATGAGTTCTCCTGAAATCGTTCTCTCCGCGCAGAACCTGGTCAAGCGCTTCGGCGGCATCACGGCCACCGGCAACGTCAGCCTCAATCTGCACAAGGGCGCCCGTCATGCCCTGATCGGTCCCAATGGCGCCGGCAAGACCACGCTGATCAACCTGCTGACCGGCGTGCTGGAGCCTACCGAAGGCCGCATCCTGCTCGAAGGGCAGGACATCACGAACCTGGCGCCGCACCAGCGCGTGCGCCGCGGCATGGTGCGCACCTTCCAGATCAACCAGCTGTTCGATACGCTCACCCCGCTGGAAACTCTGGCGCTGACCGTTTCGCAGCAAAGCGGCCTGGGCACGCGCTGGTGGCAGCCGCTGGGCAAACGCCCGCAGGTCGTGGAGCGCTGCGAGCAGCTGCTCGAGCAATTCCACCTGACCGAGGTGATGAACCAGAAGACCAATGTGCTGGCCTACGGCAAGCGTCGCCTGCTGGAGATCGCCATCGCCCTGGCCTGCGAGCCGCGTGTGCTGCTGCTCGACGAGCCCGTGGCCGGCGTGCCCGCCGGCGAGCGCGAGGAACTGCTGCAGACCGTCGCGGCCCTGCCGGCCGATGTGTCGGTGCTCCTGATTGAACATGACATGGATCTCGTCTTCAGTTTTGCCAAACGCATGACCGTGCTGGTCAACGGCACCGTGCTCACCGAGGGTGACCCCGACACCATCGCCAACGACCCGCAGGTCAAGGCCGTGTACCTGGGCCATGGCGAGGAGGCCGCCCATGGCTGAACTTCTCAAGGTCGAGAACCTCAGTGCCGGCTACGGCGAGGCCGTGGTGCTGAACAATGTGTCGGTGAGCCTGGACCAGGGCAAGACCCTGGCCCTGCTGGGGCGCAACGGCACCGGCAAGACCACCTTCATGAACACCCTGGCCGGCGCCACGCGCCAGCATGGCGGCAGCATCACCTTCGATGGCGTGGCCCTGCACAAGGTGCCGCTGCACCTGCGCGCCCAGTCCGGCATCGGCTGGGTGCCGCAGGAACGCAATATCTTCAAGTCGCTCACGGTGGACGAGAACCTCACCGCCGTGGCGCGACTGGGTCCCTGGACGCCGGCGCGCGCCTACGAGATGTTCCCGCGCCTGGCCGAGCGCAAGACCAACCTGGGCACCCAGCTCTCGGGCGGCGAGCAGCAGATGCTGGCCGTGGCCCGCGCCCTGGTGCTCAACCCCAAGCTGCTGCTGCTGGACGAACCGCTCGAAGGCCTGGCGCCCATCATCGTGCAGGAGCTGCTGCGCGCCATTCGCCGCATCACGCGCGAAGAGGGCCTTTCGGCCATCATCGTCGAGCAGCATCCGCAGGCCATCCTGGCCATCTCGGATGTGGCCGCCGTACTGGACCGCGGCACCGTCGTGCATTCGGGCACGGCACAGTCCCTGCTGGACCAGCCCGAGCTGCTGGACCGTTTGCTGGGTGTGGCGCGCTGAGCGCCGCCCCTCGCCATATTGCTTAGCCTAAGGAGTAGAGATGAAGCTGTTGATCAATCGTCGTGGTGCCGTGGCCCTCTTGCTGGGCGCCAGCCTGGCGTCTGCCGGCTGGGCCCAGAGCTTTCCGAGCAAGCCCCTGCGCATCATCGTGCCCTTCGGCGCTGGCGGTGTGGCCGACCTCACGGCCCGTACCGTGGCACAAAAGTTGTCCCAGTCCCTGGGTCAACCGGTGGTCATCGAGAACAAACCCGGGGCGGGTGGCGTGGGCGGTTCCGACCTCGTCGCCAAGTCGACACCGGACGGCTACACCCTGCTGCTCATGTCCAACGCCAGCGCAGTGAGCGCGACCATGTTCACCAAGCTGCCCTATGACACGGTCAAGGACTTCACGCCCATCAGCACGCTGGGCTTCTTTGACATCGGCGTCGTCACCGCCACCGAGTCGAAGTTCAAGACCATGGGCGAGCTGCTGGCCTATGCCAAGGCCAATCCCGGCAAGCTCAACGTCGGCAGCATCAACACCGGCAGCACGCAGAACCTGGCGGCCGAGCTCTTCAAGACGAATGCCGGCGTGGACATGCAGATCGTGCCTTTCAACGGCACACCGGCCGTGATCAACGCCCTGCGCGGCGGCCAGATCGACGTCGCGGTTGAAATCCTCTCGCCCATCATGGGCCAGATCAAGGGCGGTGCCCTGCGCGCCCTCGTTGTGACGGACGATGAACGTTCGCCCTCGCTGCCCGATGTGCCGACCACCAAGGAAGTCGGCCTGCCGAACTACCTGGCCTCGTCCTGGAACGCCCTGGCCGTGCCCTCCGGCACGCCCAAGGACGTCGTGGCACGCCTGCACCGCGAGATCGTGGCTGCGCTCAAGGATCCTGAAGTCAGCAAGCGCCTGCGTGACATGAACATCGAACCGCGTTCGCAGACCCCCGAGCAGACCCAGGCTTTCCTGCAAAAGGAAATCAAGCGCTGGGGTGATGTGATCATCAAGGCCAATGTGCCGCGCCAGTAAGACGGGGCATTGATCGTCACCAATAGAACAGGGCGCCTCGGCGCCCTGTTCTATTTCGGGCGTCGCTGCGACGCCTGTTGCCAACTCAGTTGGGCTGGATATTGCCGGCCTGCACCACTGGTTTCCAGCGCGCGATCTCGCGCTTGATGTGCGCGCCATAGGCTTCGGGGGTGGTCGGCATCGCGATGGCGCCTTCGGTCTGCAAGCGGGTCTTGAGCTCGGGCGAGTTCAAGGCCTGGTTGATCTGGCTGTTGAGCTTGCGCACGATGTCGGCCGGTGTGCCGGCCGGCGCGACCACGCCATACCACTGGTCCGCCTCGAAGCCGGGGTAGCCCGTCTCGGCGACGGTGGGTACATCGGGCAGGGCCTCCAGCCGCTTTTTGCTGGAGACCGCGAGCGCGCGCAGCTGGCCCGACTTGACGAAGGAAATCACGGCCGGTGCGCCGCTGAACAGCATGTCGGTCTGGCCGGCCACCAGATCGGTCACGGCCGGGGACGTGCCGCGGTAGGGCACATGCACGATGAAGGCCTTGGTCTGCATCTTGAAATACTCGGTCGCCAGCTGCGCCGCACTGCCGTTGCCGCCCGAACCGTAGTTGAGCTTGCCCGGGCGCGACTTGGCGTAGGCGACCAGCTCCTGCAGATTTTTGGCCGGTACCGAGGGATGGACCACCAGCACATTGGGCACATTGGCCACCCAGGCCACAGGCGCGAAGTCCTTGACCGGGTCGTAGGGCAGCTTGGGGTACATGGCGGGGGCCACGGCCAGATTGCCGATGTGCCCCATGAGCAGGGTGTAGCCGTCGGCTGCGGACTTGGCCACTTTGTCGGCGCCCAGGGAGCCGCCAGCGCCCGGCACGTTGTCGATTACCACGGGCTGGCCCAGGGATTCCGTCAGCTTCTGGCCGATGGCGCGGCCCAGGATGTCCGAGCTACCGCCAGGGGTGAAAGGAACGACCAGGCGGATCGGTTTGGTGGGCCAGGCTTGCTGGGCAACGGCGGCGGTGGTCAGGCTCAGGGCGGCTGCAGCGAGTAGAAGGCCGCGTCGTGTGTGTCGTGTCATGTCAGAGTTTCAGGGTTTCAGAAGTTGAATTTCTCACCGGGCTGCAGGGGGAGCACCTTGGTAGCGGTCTGGCCCAGGGCCTGCTGGTATTGCTGGGGTGTGCCCTGGTTCAGGGGGTTGGTACCGTAGTGCATGGGGATGGCGAACTTCGGTTTGAGCCATTCGCGTGTGGCGTAGGCCGCGTCGACCGGGCCCATCGTGAAGTTGCCCCCGATGGGGATCAGCAGCACATCGGGTTTGTAGTACTCGCCGATGAACTTCATGTCGCCGAAAAGTCCGGTGTCACCCATGTGGTAGATCTTCTGGCCGTTCTCGAGCTCGATGATGAAGCCCACGGGCTCACCGCCGATATGGGTCTCGTCCTTGCCGGTGGCCGGGTTCTTCCAGACGTAGAGCGAGGAGTGCTCGGCCTTGACCATGGTGATCTTCAGGCCCGGCACGTCGGCAAAGGGCGTGACCGTGCCGCTCTTGTTCATGCGGGGCGTCAGTTCGGGCGGCAGCACGCCCAGCACGGTCAGGGTCTGGTTCAGGTCCCCCGGGGCGTAGACGCGGGCCTTGTGCATCAGGGCCAGGGCCGGTGCATCGGAGATGTGGTCGAAGTGGCCGTGAGTCACGAGGATCAGGTCCACCTTGCCCAGGTTGGCCAGGTCCTTGTACTCGGCCGGCGTCTTGGGATTGGGTTTGAGCCAGGGATCGATCACGATGACCTTGCCGCTGGGCGTGGTCAGGCGAAAGGCCGCCTGGCCCAGCCACAGCAGTTCGGCGTGGCCCTGGGCATGTGCGGTGGCGCCCAGAAGCAGGCTGCAGGCGAGGGTCGTGAACATACGGAGCAACAGGGTACGCATGGTGAACCTTTCTCTTGAATGTGATGAGGGGGAAGTCTAGGTGTGAAAACGCTGCGCACGCGTCGTGAGATCAACGAGTGACAGACTGGAAAATGGAGGCCCTGCGAATCAGCGTTTGAACTTGCCGTCGCTGCCGATGATGGACAGCTCCACAAAGTCCAGGCCATTGTGGTCATCCGGGCCGTAGTTGATGGTCAGGCCGCCGAGGTCGTAGGGGCGCATGCTTTCCAGGGCCTTTACGAGACCCAGGCGCGTCGGCTTGGGCCCGGCACGGCGCAGGCCTTCCACCAGCAGCTTGGCACCGGTGAACCCCTCCAGAAAGATCGGCGACAGGTCGGTGAGGCCGGCAGCCTTGGCCATGGCCTGGGCTTCGCGTATCACGCCATAGGACAGGGCGCGTTCCGAGGGAAAGACCTGGGCGACGATCACCCCCTGGGCATCCTTCTCCAGCAGCTTGATGAAACCGGCGGAGGCGTTGTTCGACATGGTGGCGACCTGCACGGTGGAGCCTGCGGCCCGTAGCGCCTTGACGCCGGTAGATACCACGGCCGTTGCGCCGATCCACAGCACGGTCTGGGCCTTGGACTGGATTACGGCGTCCACGATGCCTTTGAGATCCGGGTTGGCGCGGTCCGCCTTGATGATGGCGGCCGGCGTGAGCTGCTGTGTCTTGAAGCCGTTGCGCGCGCCTTCCAGGATGTCGGTGCCGAAGGAATCGTCGACGTAGACCACCGCGATCTGGGTCACGCCCACCAGCTTCAGATGGGCGATGGCCTTCTCCGCTTCGCGCTGGTGGCTGGCCCGCAGGCTGAAGATCAGCTTGTTGAAGGGCTGGCGCAGGACCATGGCGCCGGAGGTCGGTGCGATCAGCGGCACGCCGTATTGCGCCATGAGCGGCATGATGACCTCGATGTGCGCGGTGCCCCGGTTCATGAAAAACGCGAGCACATTCTTCTGCTTGATCAGCTCATCCGCTTTCTCGGCCGACAGCTTCGGGTCGAACTTGTCGTCGAGGACGATCAGTTCAATCTTCTCGCCGTAGACACCGCCTTTGCTGTTGATGTGGTCGATGTACAGCCGCGAACCCGCGAGCGCCTCCTTGGACGACGTGGCAATCGGCCCCGTGAGGCCGGTGATCTGGCCGATGAGCAATTCGGCCTGGCACGGGAGGGAGCCCAGCGCGGCGTAAAGTGCCAGCAGCGCGTAGGAGATGATTTTCATAGGCGTGGAGCTTGCGCAAAAGTGTGACGCGGGCGCAGTGTAGTTCTGCCCGCACCCACCAGGTGTCACAAGTCGTCACAAACGCATGCTGAATGACAGCAAGCCACGAGATGACGCCATCACTTTGCGTGATGGCGGTGCGCGTTTACAGCGTCGCCTCGACCATGCGCCGCAGTTCGGGCGTCACTTCCGGCATCACACCGAACCAGCGCTGGAAAGCCGGGCGGGCCTGGTTCAGCAACATGCCCAGGCCATTCACAGTGGCGTTGCCGCGGGCGCGCGCAGCGGTCAGCAGCGGTGTTTCCAGCGGCACGTAGATGACGTCGCAGACCAGGGCCTGTCTGGGCAGCCGCTCGATTGACAACTGCAGCGGTTCCTGCCCCTTCATGCCCAGGCTGGTGCTGTTGACCAGCAGGGCCGCACCTTCCAGCGCGTCTTCGCGTTGCTCCCAGGGCATGGCCTTGATAGGCCCGCCGAATTCGGCGGCCAGGGCCTGCGCCTTGTCCAGGCTGCGGTTGCACAGGCGGATCTCCCTGGCACCGCGTTCGGCCAGTGCCACCAGGATGGCGCGGGCCGCACCGCCCGCACCCAGCACGGTGACGGGGCCGGCATCGGCGCGCCAGTCGGGCTGCGCGTCCAGCAGGCTCTGGATGAAACCGTAGGCGTCGTTGTTGTAGCCGGAGAGCGTGCCGTCGGGTTCGACGACGATGGTGTTGATGGCGCCGATGCGTGCGGCCAGCGGGTCGACGCGGTCCACCAGTGCCATGGCTGCCACCTTGTGCGGGATGGTGATGTTGCAGCCGGCGAAACCCAGGGCGGGCAATCCGCGCACGGCGTCGACCAGACGTTCCGGCAACACGGGCAGCAGCACGTAGCTGCCCTTGAGGCCGTGGTGGTGGATCCAGTGGTTGTGGATGGCGGGCGAGCGCGAATGCGCCACCGGCCAGCCCATCACGCCGGCGAGGGTGTAGTGCTTGTCAGTTGCCATGGTGTTGGTAGATTTCATGCGGGTGTGGGGGCTGCGCCAAAGACTTCACCGGCCACTTGCTGGATCAGTTCCAGCATGGCCTGCTGCGTCATGGTCGTGGTGCGACCGGCTGCGGTGGCCAGCGCCAGGCGGCTGGACAGGCGGGGTTTGTCGATGGGGCGGGCCTGGTAGGCCTCGGGCCGTTGCGTGGTGGCCAGTGCGTACTTGGGCAGCACGGCGTAACCGGCGCCGTCGGCCACCAGGTCCAGGATGGCGGCCACGCCGTCGATCTCCAGGCTGATGCCGGGCTTGCAGCCGATGCCGGCCATCTCGGTCTCCACCACCATGCGGATGGCGTTGGGCCGGCTCGGGATGACCAGGGGCAGGGCGCTGACTTCCTTCAAGCTGATGGGCTGTGTCGTGGCCTTGCCGCGGGGCGCACGCGGCCCGATCAGGAACAGTTCCTCGTCCATCAGCGGCAGGGTGTTGAGTTCGGGGCTGGCCGGCGGGTTGTAGAGCAGGGCGATGTCCAGGCGCCCGGTCAGCAGGCCTTCCTGCATGGAGATGGTCAGGCCTTCGCTGATGGACAGCGCGGCGCTGGGCAGGCGCTTGCGAAAGGCGCGTGTGAGGGGCACCGTCATCATGCGGGCGATGCTGGGCGGCAGACCGAGGGCCACGCGCCCTGCCAGGGCGCCACGCACCCTGCCCAGGTCCTCGCGCGCGCGCTCCACCTGGTGCAGGATGCCGCGGCCATGTTCCAGCAGCAGTTTGCCGGCGTCGGTGGTGGTCACGCCGCGGCCGTTGCGCAGCAGCAGGTTCTGCCTCAGTTCCACCTCCAGCAGACGCACCTGACGGCTCAGCGCGGGCTGGGCAATGTTCAGCACCCCGGCGGCACGGGTGAAACTGCCCAATTCGGCGACGCGCACGAAATATTCGAGTTGTTTCAGGTCCATGGTTTGCGGGATAGCTTGCCATCGATTATGCCGAAATGCGATACCTGCTAGAAACCGCCCCGCCTTGGCACGGCGGGGCAGGGTGGCCACAATCGCTGTCTGTTCTTATCAATTGGCCGCCCTCTCTCCTATATGAGCATCCCCCTACGAGGTATCTCCTCCATGGCCACCCGCCAGGTACTGGCCGAGCTGGTGAACGCCTACCAGCAGCATGCGGGCCAGTCCGTGGCCATCGAGTCGGTGGGCGGCGTGGATGCGGCCAAACGCGTGGCGGCCGGCGAAGCCTTCGACGTGGTCATCCTGTCCTCCGACGCCATCGACAAGCTGATCGCTTCCGGCCACGTGCTGGCCGGAAGCAAGGTGGATCTGGTGCATTCGGGCGTGGCCGTCGCGGTGCGCGCCGGCGCACCCAAGCCGGACATCTCCAGCGAGGCGGCCGTGCGCGATGCCATCCTTCAGGCGCGCAACCTGAGCTACTCCACCGGCCCCAGCGGTGTGGCCCTGGCCAAGCTGTTCGAGCGCTGGGGCATCGCCGGACAGATCAAGGACCGCATCGTCACCCCGCCGCCGGGCATTCCCGTGGGCAGCCTGGTGGCCAAGGGCGAGGTGGCGCTGGGTTTCCAGCAGCTCAGCGAGATGCTGAATCTTGAAGGCCTCACCGTGCTGGGCCCGCTGCCGCCCGCCATCCAGATCACCACCACCTTTTCCGCTGGCATCTGTGCAAGCAGCACACGGGCTGATGCCGTGCGTGCCATGCTGGCTTATATGGCATCCCCCGTCGCGGCCGAGGCCAAACGCCGCCAGGGCATGGACCCGGCCTGAACCGAATCTGAATCCCAGGAGACCTGTATGAAAAAACCCATGATCATCGACTGCCACGGTCACTTCACCACGGCGCCCAAGCAGCTGGAGGCCTGGCGCAACCAGCAGATCGCCGGCATCAAGGATCCGGCCCAGAAGCCCAAAGTGGCCGACCTCAAGATCAGCGACGATGAACTGCGCGAGGCCATCGAGACCAACCAGCTCAAGCTCATGAAAGAGCGCGGCTCCGACCTCACCATCTTCAGCCCGCGCGCGAGCTTCATGGCCCACCACATCGGTGATTTCGAGGTCTCCAGCACCTGGGCCGCCATCTGCAACGAGCTCTGCTATCGCGTCTCGCAACTGTTTCCCGAGCACTTTGTGCCGGCCGCCATGCTGCCCCAGTCGCCCGGTGTCGACCCCAAGACCTGCATTCCCGAACTGGAGAAGTGCGTCAAGGAATACGGCAACGTCGGTATCAACCTGAACCCCGATCCGTCGGGCGGCCACTGGACCAGCCCGGCACTGACCGACAAGCAGTGGTACCCGATCTACGAGAAGATGGTCGAGTACGACATCCCGGCCATGATCCACGTGTCCACCAGCTGCAACGCCTGCTTCCACACCACGGGCGCGCACTACATCAACGCCGACACCACAGCCGTCATGCAGCTGATCCAGGGTGACCTGTTCAAGGACTTCCCCACGCTGAAGTTCATCATCCCGCACGGCGGCGGTGCCGCACCCTACCACTGGGGTCGTTACCGCGGTCTGGCACAGGAGATGAAGAAGCCCCTGCTCAAGGACCACCTGCTCAAGAACATCTACTTCGATACCTGCGTCTACCATCAGCCCGGCATCGACCTGCTGACCAAGGTGATCCCGGTGGAGAACATCCTGTTTGCCTCCGAGATGATCGGCGCCGTGCGCGGCATCGACCCCGAAACCGGCGCCTACTACGACGACACCAAGCGTTATGTGCAGGCCACGCCCAACCTCAATGAAGAGCAGCGTTTCAAGGTCTACGAGGGCAATGCGCGTCGTGTGTTCTCGCGCCTGGACGCACAACTCAAGGCCAAGGGCAAATAAGCCCGCTAGTCCATCGCCACAGAACAGCAACACACAGAGGAAACCATCATGAGCGTCAACGCACCCCTGGGCATCGTCAAGCGCAACATCGTGCGCGCCGATGCCGCCGCCACAGAGAAGATGGGCAAGTACGGTGTGGCCACCGTGCACGAGGCCCAGGGCCGCATCGGCCTGATGCAGTCCTACATGCGCCCCATCTATTCCGGCGCCAAGATCTCCGGCCCTGCCGTCACCGTGCTGCTGCACCCGGGTGACAACTGGATGCTGCACGTCGTGGCCGAGCAGATCAAGCCGGGCGACATCGTCGTGGCCGCGCTCTCGTCGCCCAACACCGACGGCTTCTTCGGTGACCTGCTGGCCACGAGTTTCAAGGCCCGCGGCGCGCGCGGCCTGATCATCGACGGCGGTTGCCGCGACATCGCCGAACTCAAGTCCATGGACTTTCCGGTCTGGAGCCGCGCCATCAGCGCCAAGGGCACCATCAAAGCCACCCTGGGTTCGGTGAACATCCCCGTGGTCTGCGCCGGCATGATCGTCAACCCCGGCGACGCCATCGTGGCCGATGACGACGGCGTGGTCGTCGTCAACGCCGCCGATGCCAAGAAGGTCGCCGACGCTGCCGAGGCCCGTGAGTCTTTCGAAGGCGAGAAGCGCGCCAAGCTGGCTTCCGGCGTGCTGGGCCTGGATATGTACAAGTTCCGCGAGCCGCTGGAGAAGCTGGGCCTGAAGTACATCGACTAAGCTGCTTCCATGCATAACCATAAGAGGAGACACGTCATGAACATGCTGCGCAGAACTTGGTTCCTTGGCCTGCTGGCCGCCGTCACCTTCGTTGCGGGTTGTGCTGTCACACCGCCGCCACCGCCGGCACCCACGCCGCAGGCGCGCGACGCGCTGGCGCCTGGGGGCAAGTTGCGCGTGGGGGTCTACGCAGGCAGCCCCACCTCCATGGTGACCGACAAGAATGGCAAGCCCGCGGGGGTGGCCTATGACCTCGGTCATGAGTTCGCGCGCTGGCTGGGTGTACCGGTCGAGCTGATCGAATACAAACGTGTCGCCGAGGTGGTCGAGGCCATGAAGATCGGCGAGGTGGACTTCACCTTCACCAACGCCACCGAGGCGCGCGCGCGGGACGTGAACTTCACCCTGCCCATGATCAGTCTGGAGCTTGGTTATCTGGTGCCCGCAGGCAGCAAGCTGCAGGCCATGATCGAGATCGACCAGCCCGGCATCAAGGTCGGCGTGACCCAGGGCAGTTCGTCTCAGGGTGTGCTCGGGCGCCAGTACAAGCAGGCCAGCCTGGTGCCTGTGCCGACCATGAAGCACGCGGCCGATCAGCTCAAGCTCGGGCAGCTCGACGCCTTCGCCACCAACAAGGGCATCCTCAACGAACTGGCCGATAGCGTGCCCGGTGCCCGCATCCTCGACGGCCGCTGGGGCCTGGAGCACATGGCGATTGCCGTCCCGAAGGGGCGCGAGAGTGGCATGGCCTACCTGAGCAATTTTGCATTGACTGTGCGGCGTGACGGCACGTTGAACGCCATCGTGGCCCGATCGGGCCTGCGCGGAACGGTCGAGCCTTCGACCCGTTGACGCGTCCCTGCCGATAACAACCGGAGACATACCATGTCCATACAACTCCTGAAGTTCACACGCCGTCTGGCCATCGGCGCTGCCGGTGTCCTGCTCGCTGCGCCCATGGCCTGGGCTCAGGCCTACCCGGCCAAACCCGTGCGCGTTTATGTCGGCTACGCAGCCGGTGGCGCTGTGGACGCCGTGGCCCGCACCATCGGTCAGGCCCTGGCGGGCACGATGGGGCAGACCTTTGTGGTCGAGAACAAGCCCGGGGCGGGCAGCAACATCGCCATCAAGGCCACCATTGACGCGCCCGGTGACGGCTACACCCTGCTGATGGCCGCCAACGCCCTGGCCGCCAACATGGCGCTCTACCAGCCGGCCCCCTTTGACGCCGAGCGCGACCTCACCCCCGTGGCCCTGATCGGCCGTGTGCCGGTGGTGATCGCCGCCAATGCCAGTGCGCCCTATGCCAATATCAAGGAACTGATCGAGGCGGCCAAGGCCAAGCCCGACACCATCGCGTTCGCTTCGCCAGGCAATGGCGCCACGCCGCACATGGCCGTGGAGTTCTTCGAGCGTGCGGCCGGCATCCGTCTGCAGCACATCCCCTACCGTGGTGGCGCACCCGCCATCACCGACGTGATCGGCGGCCAACTGCCGCTCGTGGCTGTCAACGCGCTGGAGGTGCAACCTCACGTCAAGAGCGGCAAGCTCAAGGTGCTTGCCGTGCTCAGCCCCAACCGCAGTGCCATCTTTCCGGATGCGCCCACCATCGCCGAGTCCGGCTTCCCCGGTTTCGAGGCCTCGGTCTGGTATGGCCTGATGGCGCCGGCGTCCACGCCCAAGGCCATCGTGACCCAGCTGCACGCCGAGACACAAAAGGCCCTGCAGACCAAGGAAGTGCGCGAGCGCATGAGCCAGGTGGGCGGCGAGGTGATCCCGGGCAGTATCGACATGTTCGCCAAGCTCATCCATTCCGAACGCGTGCGCTACGAAAAGCTCGTGCGCGAAGCCAATATCAAACCCGATTGATCCATAGCCCGAGACGAGAAAGATCCGCATGAGCAAACCCACCACAGGCCCCTTCGAGAAAACCGCCGGCTGGATGGACTGGTACACCGGTCCCAGCAAGCCGCGCTTCAAGCTGCCCGCGGGCGCGGTGGACGCGCACTGCCACGTCTTCGGCCCGGGCGCAGAGTTCCCTTACGCGCCCGAGCGCAAGTACACACCCTGCGACGCCAGCAAGGCCCAGCTGTTCGCCTTGCGCGACCACCTGGGTTTCGCGCGCAACGTCATCGTGCAGGCCACCTGCCATGGCGCCGACAACCGCGCCCTGGTCGACGCCTGCCTGTCCAGCAATGGGAAGGCGCGCGGCGTGGCCACGGTGCGACGCAGCGTGACGGACGAGGAACTGCAGAAGCTGCACGCCGCCGGCGTGCGCGGTGTGCGTTTCAACTTCGTCAAGCGTCTGGTGGACTTCACGCCCAAGGACGAGCTGCTGGAGATCGCCGGCCGCATCCACAAGCTGGGCTGGCATGTGGTGATTTATTTCGAGGCCGTGGACCTGCCCGAGCTGTGGGACTTTTTCACCGCATTGCCCACCACCGTGGTGGTGGACCATATGGGTCGTCCGGATGTAAGCAAGCCCGTGGAGGGCCCCGAGTTCGCACTTTTCCTGAAGTTCATGCGCGAGCACAAGAACGTCTGGAGCAAGGTCAGCTGCCCCGAGCGCCTGTCGGTCACCGGTCCCAAGGCCCTGAATGGCGAGCAGAATGCATACAAGGACGTGGTGCCCTTCGCCCGCAAGATCGTGCAGGAGTTCCCGGGCCGCGTGCTCTGGGGCACCGACTGGCCGCACCCCAACCTCAAGGACCACATGCCCGACGACGGCCTGCTGGTGGATTTCATCCCCCACATCGCGCCCACGGCCGAACTGCAGCAGAAACTGCTGGTGGACAACCCCATGCGCCTGTACTGGCCCGAGGAGAAATGAATGTCACTCGATAAACCTTATCTGGACGTGCCCGGCACGACCATCTTCGACGCCGAGCAGTCGCGCAAGGGCTACTGGCTCAACCAGTTCTGCATGAGCCTGATGAAAGCCGAGAACCGCGAACGCTTCAAGGCCGATCAGCGCAAGTACCTGGACGAATGGCCGATGACGGAAGAGCAGAAGCAGGCCGTGCTGGCTGCCGACCTCAACAAGGCCATTTCCCTGGGCGGCAACATCTACTTCCTGGCCAAGCTGGGCGCCACGCACGGCAAGAGCTTCCAGCAGATGGCAGGCTCCATGACCGGCATGACCGAAGAAGAGTACCGCGACATGATGATCAAGGGTGGCCGCTCCGCCGAAGGCAACCGCGTCGTCGGCGAGAACGGTACCGCCCAGGCCAAGAACCAGCCGCAAGGCCATGGCACCGGCAAGCTGCTTTGAATTGAAAGACTGACATGGCCAAGATCACCGCATCCGTCTATACCTCGCATGTGCCCGCCATCGGTGCGGCCATCGACCTGGGCAAGACCACCGAGCCCTACTGGCAGCCCCTGTTCAAGGGCTACGAGCCCACCAAGCAGTGGTTCAAGGACAACAAGCCCGACGTCATCTTCCTGGTCTACAACGACCATGCCACGGCCTTCAGCCTGGAGATGATCCCTACCTTCGCCATCGGTACCGCCGCCGAGTTCCAGCCGGCCGACGAGGGCTGGGGCCCACGCCCCGTGCCCACCGTCAAGGGCCATCCCGACCTCGCTGCGCACATCGCGCAGTCCGTGATCCAGCAGGACTTCGACCTCACCATCGTCAACAAGATGGACGTGGACCACGGCCTCACCGTGCCCCTGTCTCTGGTCTGCGGCACGCCCGACAAGGCGAAGTTCGAATGGCCCTGCCCGGTGATTCCCTTCGCCGTCAACGTGGTGCAGTACCCCGTGCCCAGCGGTCGCCGTTGTTTCGAGCTGGGCAAGGCCATCCGCCGTGCCATCGAGTCCTATGACGAACCGCTCAATGTGCAGATCTGGGGCACGGGTGGCATGAGCCACCAGTTGCAGGGCCCGCGTGCGGGTCTGATCAACAAGACCTGGGACAACGCCTTCCTCGACCGCATGATCGCCGACCCCGATGACCTGGCCAGCATGCCGCACATCGACTACGTGCGTGAAGCCGGCAGCGAGGGCATCGAGCTCGTGATGTGGCTTATCGCCCGCGGTGCCATGGCCGACGTGGCCGGCAAGGGCAAGGCCCCCAAGGTCGCGCACCGCTTCTACCATGTGCCCGCGTCCAACACGGCCGTGGGCAACCTGATTCTGGAAAACCAATAAGAGGACTTTCGTCATGACCATCAAAGTCGCACTCGCCGGCGCCGGTGCCTTCGGCATCAAGCACCTGGACGGCATCAAGAACATCAAAGACGTGGAGGTCGTTTCCCTGATCAGCCGCGACCTGGAGAAGACCAAGGAAGTGGCCGACAAGTACGGCATCAAGCACGTCACCACCGACCTGGCTGACAGCCTCAAGCTCAAGGAAGTCGACGCCGTCATCCTGTGCACGCCCACGCAGATGCACGCTGCGCAGACCAAAGCCTGCCTGGATGCCGGCAAGCACGTGCAGGTGGAGATTCCCCTGTGTGACGTGCTCAAGGAGGGCGAGGAAGTCCTGGCCCTGCAGAAGAAGACGGGCAAGGTGGCCATGTGCGGCCACACGCGTCGCTTCAACCCCAGCCACCAGTACGTGCACAAGAAGATCAAGGCCGGTGAGTTCAATATCCAGCAGATGGACGTGCAGACCTATTTCTTCCGTCGCACCAACATGAACGCGCTGGGCCAGCCGCGCAGCTGGACCGACCACCTGCTGTGGCACCACGCTGCCCACACCGTGGACCTGTTTGCCTACCAGTGTGGCAGTCCCATCGTGAAGGCCAATGCAGTGCAAGGCCCCATCCATCCGACCCTGGGCATTGCCATGGACATGTCCATCCAGCTCAAGGCGGCCAATGGCGCGATCTGCACGCTGAGCCTGTCCTTCAACAACGACGGCCCCCTGGGCACCTTCTTCCGCTACATCGGCGACACCGCGACCTACATCGCGCGTTACGATGACCTGTTCAACGGCAAGGAAGAGAAGATCGACGTGAGCAAGGTCGACGTCTCCATGAACGGCATCGAGCTGCAGGACCGCGAGTTCTTCGCTGCCATCCGCGAAGGGCGCGAGCCCAACAGCAGCCTGGCCCAGGTGCTGCCCTGCTACCAGGTACTACACCAGCTGGAACAGCAGCTGAAATAGGTCGCTGGCTATAATTGCGGCTCAGGCGCTGAGGGGCGCCTGCCCGCACAAGAGGCTCTCACCCTCCAACGTCATCGACTTCATTCGACCTGACAGCTTGCCTTGTTTCGCCGGCCAATTGCGGGATTGGCCTGGAACGAACCCAAGGAACCTGTCATGGACCTATCCCTTTCTTCCTCTCCGGTCCTCGTGACCGACCCGGCCACTGGCGTGCGCACGCGCGCCGAACTCAAGCGCCAGTACAAAGAGGCGCATCCGCCCATGGGTGTCTATGTCATCCGCAACCTGGCCACCGGTCGGTGTTACGTGCTGGCCAGCATGAACGTGGAGGCGGCCATGAACCGTGACCGCTTCGAGCTGGGTTTCAAGGGCCATCGCAACACGGCTCTGCAACGCGACTGGTTGGCGCATGGCGCGGACCATTTCCGCTTCGAGGTGCTGGACTTGCTGAAAAAACGCGAGACGCCGGATTTCGACTACAAGGCCGAGCTGGCAACCACCCTGGCGCTGTGGCGCGAGGAGCTCAAGGCATGAACACCCGAGCACTGGACTTCTGTATGCAGATCAGCCTGGGCCATGCCAGCCTGCAACTCAAACTGGACGACGCACTGGGCACCTGGCACGGCATGGGGCTGGACGATTTCATGCTGTTGCGCCAGCTGGCCCAGGCGCCCGGTGGACGCTTGCCTCTGGCCGATCTGGTGCGCCCCCTGGGCCTACGGCCTTCGGCCGTGATGCGCCAACTGGTGCCGCTGGAAAAGACCGGTCGTATCCAGCGTGAACCCGGCCGCCAGGTGCTGCTGCGCCCGGCCGGTCGGGCCCAACTGGCCGAGGCCACGGAAACCGCAGCGGCGATCTGCGAGACGGCGCTGGGTACGTCCAACCCTCAGTCGCTGACTGTGGCGCAGGACTTGTTGGTCGGACTGTGTCGCAGCCCGGCCCTGGAGCTCTGAGATGACGACCATGTTGACCGAACTGAAAACGCGGGCCCGCCTGCGCCTGAACGCCGCCCGGCGTGGTGGCGAAGCGGGCGATTTGCGCCTGCGCGACTGTCTGAACCTGGCGGCGTGCGAGGTGGGCTTTGTCCACTGGGAGCACGCGCGTCAGGTGCTGGGCGCAGAGGCAGCGCCGGGCGAAGACATGGGCACCTTCTGGCACGCGCCCGGCACCGGCATCCTGCTGAACCTGTGGTTCGCCCGGTACGAAGAGGCGCGGGCGGCGTTGCAGGCCGACACCAGCGCTTTCCTGCTGCCTTACCGGCGCCAGTTCTTCCTGGTGCAGGACCATTTTGTGCGCGAACTGGGGGTGGACCCCGGCGATGCGGCCTGGGACCTCATGGGCCATGACCTGGTGCGCGGCTACGGCGGCGCGGCCTGGGAAACGTTGGCCCTGCAGCGCCTGAAAGCGCCGCGTTCGAGCTTCGAGCCCTGTTAAGCTTTCGCCATGAAAGAGCGCAACATCGGCCCCTTCAACGTTTCAGCCCTGGGCCTGGGCTGCATGAGTCTGAGCCATGCTTATGGTCAGCCGCCATCGCCCGAGCACAGCGAGCGCGTGCTGCTCAGCGCGCTGGACGCCGGCGTCACCCTGTTCGACACCGCCGCGCTCTACGGCTTCGGCGCCAACGAAACCCTGGTGGGTCGTGTGCTCAAGGCACATCGCAGCAAGATCACCCTCGCCAGCAAGGGTGGCATGGCCGGTGTGGACGTGGCCGGTGACGGCAAGCTCGTGCGCGTGATCGATGGCCGGCCCGAAGCCATCCGTCGCAATTGCGAAGACAGCCTGCGCCGCCTGGGCACCGATGTGATTGATCTCTATTACCTGCACCGCTGGGACAAGAAAGTGCCCGTGGAAGACAGCGTGGGCGAGCTCTCGCGACAGGTCGAGCGCGGCCATGTGCGCGCCATCGGCCTGTCCGAAGTGTCGGCCGCCACGGTGCGCAAGGCCCATGCTGTGCACCCCATCGCCGCCGTTCAGACCGAGTACTCGCTGTGGACGCGCAACCCCGAGATCGCCGTGCTGCAGACCTGCCGCGAAATTGGCGCCGCCTTCGTGGCCTTCAGCCCCGTGGCACGTGGCTTTCTCACCGGTAGGCTGCGTGACGTGAAGGCGCTGGACGCCAAGGACATCCGCCACGGCATGCCGCGTTTCGAGCCCGCCAACTACGCAGGTAACCTCAAGCTGTTGCCGGCCTACGAGGCCGTGGCACGTGAGGCGGGCTGTGCCCCGGCCCAGCTGGCCCTGGCCTGGCTGCTGCACAAGGCGCCCCACATCATCCCGCTCTTCGGCACCACCAGCCTGGAGCACCTGGCCGAGAATCTGGCCGCCGCCGACGTGGCGCTCAGCCCCGCGCTCATGGCCCAGGCCGAAGCCGTGGTCAACCAGCAGACTGTAGTGGGCAACCGCTACAGCGAACAAAGCAACCGCGAAGTCGATACGGAAGTTTTCTGATCATGGCTACCACCCTGATGCTTTTGCCCGGCCTCAACTGCGACGCCGCCGCGTGGGCGCCGCAGGTTGCCGCGCTCCAAGGCCTTGCGAACTGCCGCATCCCCGCCTGGGGCCTGCGCGACACGCTGACCGCCATGGCCCAGCAGGTGCTGGACGAAGCGCCGACCGAACGCTTCAGCGTGGCCGGCCACTCCATGGGTGGCCGTGTGGCGCTGGAAGTCATGCGCCTGGCCCCGCAGCGCGTGGAGCGCCTGGCCCTGCTGGACACGGGCACACACCCGCTGGCGGCCGGTGAGGCGGGCGAGAAGGAGAAGGCCGGGCGCATGGCCCTGCTGAAGATCGCGCAGGAGCAGGGCATGCGTGTCATGGCCCAGGAGTGGGCCAAGGGCATGGTGCACCCGGACCGCATCGGCGGCCCCATCTTCGAAGAAGTGCTGGCCATGTTCGACCGCGGCAGCGCTGCGCAATACGCCGCGCAGATCAACGCGCTGCTGAAGCGGTTGGACGCCGCCCCGCTGCTGCCGGGCATCACTTGTCCTACGCTGGTCCTCACGGGCCGCCAAGACGCCTGGGCCAGTCCGGCCCAGCACGAAGCCATGGCCGCCGCCATCCCTGGCGCGCAGCTGGTCGTCGTGGAAGACAGCGGGCACATGACGACCATGGAGCAGCCGCAGGTGGTGAGTGCGGCGCTGGCAAACTGGTTGCAGCGCTAGGGGAAGTCTGAACAAGCCATCAAACGACTTGGTTCAAGCCGATAGGCGAGGCGGGCACAAGGCGCGGGGCCAGGCCTGAAACAAAACGAAATAAACCGCGACCTCCCCGCAACCTTCCGCTGCTGATCCGCCGGCACCATGACGGTCATGTTCAACAACGCCCCGACAAGGAGCACGTCATGAAACCCTGGATCAAGCGCAGTCTGATTGCACTCACCTCCGCGACCGTTGTACTGGGCGCACTGTCCGCCTGCAGTTCGCGCGGGGACCATGCCCGCGGCTGGAGCGACGAACGCGTTAGCGAAATGCGCGGCAAGGCGGTGGAGAAGATCAGCGACAAGCTGGAACTCAACGCCGGGCAGAAGGCCAAGCTGGAAGTGCTTGCCGATGAGATGATCGCCTCGCGCAAGGTCATGCGTGGCGAGTCGGGCGACGTACGCAACGACCTGAAATCGTTGATCGCCGCCGACAAGTTCGACCGTACCAAGGCCCAGCAGATGCTGGACCAGAAGATCCAGGCCCTGCAGGGCTCCGGCCCCAAGGTCCTGGCCGCCTTTGGTGATTTCTACGACAGCCTGAACCCCGAGCAGCAGAAGCAGGTGCGCGAGCGGCTGGAGCGCCGCGGCCATGGCTGGTGGGGCCGTGGCTGACGCCATCCGCGCGATCGCCCGGCAGGGCCGCCCGCACACGGCGGCCTTGCTGGCCGACGCCGAGGACCCGCATGCCGAGCTGCTGGCCCTGTTCTGGGGGCCATTGTTCGACCGGGAGCACGCCCTGGCCCTGTGGGCGCGGTTCTCCCAGCGCCAGCCGGTGCAAGCCATTCCCCTGCTGTCTGAACTGCTGTCGGTGGGCGAACGCTTCGACGCCCTGGAGCGGACCGAGAAAGACCGCCTGCGCCGCCTGATCGTCCGCCACCGGGCTCTGTCAGAATGAAACGATGAGCCGCATCCTGCTGATCGACGACGACGAGAACCTGGGGCCGCCGCTGGCCACCTATTTCCAGCGCTTCGAGCTGCAGCTGGTGCACGCCACCCGGCCCAGCGCCGGGCTGGCGCTGTTGCGGGCGGGGAGCTTCGATGCGGCCATCCTCGACGTCATGTTGCCCGAGATGGACGGCTTCGAGCTGTGCCGCACCATCCGCAAGGACAGCGACATTCCAATCGTCATGCTGACCGCCCGTGGCGAGGTGATGGACCGCGTGGTGGGTCTGGAGCTGGGTGCAGACGACTATCTGCCCAAGCCTTTCGAGCCGCGCGAGTTGGTGGCTCGCATCCAGACCGTGCTGCGCCGGCGCAAGCCCAACGGCAACGGACAGGCGCCCGCACCCGGCGCCGCGTCCACGCTGAAGTTCGAGGGACTGGAGGTCGACATTGCCCGCCGCGCCGTGCGCCGCTCGGGGCAGGAGGTCGAGCTGACCGGTACCGAGTTCGAACTGCTCCTGATGCTGGCGCGCGAGCCGGGCCGCGTGTTCAGCCGCGACGACATCCTCAACCAGCTGCGCGGCCACGAGGCCGAGCTCTACACCCGTGCGGTCGACATCGTGGTCAGCCGCCTGCGCAAGAAGCTGGAGCCGCTGGACTGCATCAAGACCCTGCGCAACGCGGGCTACTCGCTGGCGCTGGGGCGGGAGGGCGCATGAGCCAGGGCAAGGTATCGGCCTGGCGCCGCGCCAAGCGCCGCGTCGCGCATTCGATCAAGCTGCGCATGGTGCTGGTGTTCCTGCTGCTGGCGGCGGCGATGACTTTCGTGTTCATCACAGGCGCGCAGAAGGCCTTCACCATGGGCTGGCGTGAGGCGGCGCGGCCTGTCCTCATGGACTACGTGGACCGTCTTGCCGCGGAGGTGACCGCCGGTGGGCCGACGCCCAGTGTGGAACGCGCCCAGGCCATCACCGAACGCCTGCCGCTGACCGTGCGCATCGACGGGCCGGTGATCCACTGGGCCTCCCACCCCGATGCCATGGCATCGAACAAGGACTGGGGTGGCGGCAAGGATTGGCCCACGCTGCTGCACCGCCAGACCGCGGACGGACACCGCATCGAGTTCGGCATCAATGGCGAGGCCTTCGACCGCAAGCCGCGCCTGATCGGCTACGCGCTGGCCGCCCTGCTGGCGCTCACCCTGCTGGCCTGGTTGTACGTACGCCGTGTGCTCAAGCCGCTGGACGCCATAGGCGAGGGCGCGCGACGTTTCGGCCGGGGCGACTTCAGCCAGCCGATACCCGAGCGCGGCCGCCACGGTCCGGACGAGCTGGGCGAGCTGGCACAGACCATCAACACCATGGGCCAGGACATCCACCAGATGCTCGAAGCCAAGCGCGCGCTGTTGCTGGCGATCAGCCATGAGCTGCGCAGCCCACTGACCCGAGCACGGCTGAACACCGAGCTGCTGCCGGAGACCGAAGCGATCCGACCGCAGCGCGAGGCGTTATTGCGCGACCTGCAGGGCATGGCCGCGCTGATCAGTGACTTGCTGGAGAGTGAGCGTCTGTCAGGCAGCCACGTCGCTCTGCAGCGCGTGCCGACCGACGTGGCGGCGCTGGCGCGAGAAGTGGTGGGCGAACTGCAGGCCTCCCACGCGGGCGCGGCGCGCGTGACGGTGTCGGCGCCCGTTGGCATGCGCCCGGTGTCGGTGGATGCCTCGCATGTGCGTCTGCTCTTGCGCAACCTGGTCGACAACGCGCTGCGGCACGGCGGCGAGACTGCTCTTGCGCCGGCGGTCACGTTGTCGGTAAACGCCGATGCGCTGAGCATTGAAGTGCGCGACCACGGCCCCGGCGTGCCCGAGGAACAACTGCCGCAATTGGCACAGGCCTTTTACCGACCCGACAGCGCCCGCACCCGCAGCGCCGGCGGCGTGGGCCTGGGCCTGTACCTGTGCCGGTTGATGGCGCAGGCGCACGGCGGCACGTTCGCGGTGCGCAACGCGCAGCCGGGTCTGGCCGTGACGGTGACCTTGCCTGCCTGAAATTGACCCCGTTCAGCCGGGTAGCAGGCTGTTCAGATCAAACGCCAAGTCCCCCGCCTGCTGCGGCGTGGGCGAGATGCCCGCATCCATGAGCTTGCGCACCAGCAGATGCTCCTTGGGGCTGTTGACGTTGTCGATGGCGATCAGCTTGTCGCCCTTGTAGTGGAAGAGGCTGAAGCTGGCGCCGGCCATGTCACCACGTAACACCTGTTGATCCGCGCCAGCAGACAGGCCGGCCATCTGCAGCTTCTTGTCGTACTGGTCGCTCCAGAACCAGGGGGTGGCGGTGAAGGGGCGTTCCTGGCCCAGCAGGGCGGCGGCGGCGCTCTTGCCCAGTTCGGTGGCGTTCTGCACAGACTCCAGGCGGATGAGGCTGCCGTCGCTCAGGCGGCGCGCGGTGCAGTCGCCGGCGGCGGTGATGGCCGGGTCACTGGTGCGGCCGCAGGCGTCCACCACGATGCCACGCTCGCATTCGAGTCCGGCGGCACGGGCCAGTTCTTCATTGGGGTTCACGCCTATGCCCACCAGCACCAGGCCGGCGGGATGCACGGTGCCATCCGCCATGCGCACGCCGGTGACGTTGTTGCCGGTGTCGTGTTCGATGGCCGCGATCTGCGCTCCCAGCAGCAGTTGCACGCCCTGGCTGCGGTGCAGTTCGGCGTACCAGTCCGAGAGCTGGGGCTGCAGCATGCGGGCCAGCAGGCGGGGCGCGGCTTCCAGCACGGTGACGGCCAGGCCCTTCTTGCGTGCGGTGGCGGCCACTTCGAGGCCGATGACACCGCCGCCGACGATCACCAGGGGCAGGTTTCTCTCAAGACACAGGGCCATGCGCTGGGCGATGGCGTTGGCGTCATCACGCGTGCGCAGGGCCAGCACGCCCTGGGCGTCGGCGCCCGGCAGCGGCAGCGTGCGCGGCGTGGAACCCGTGGCCAGGAGCAGGCCGCCATAGGGCAGGGTGCTGCCGTCGGCCAGCGTGACAGTCTTGGCGGTGCGGTTGATGGCGGCGGCTTTGGTGCCGGTGCGCAGTTCGATGTTTTTGCCCGCCAGCATCTCGGGTGTGCGCATGGGCAGGCGCGCGGCGTCCATTTCGCCGGCCAGGAAGGCCTTGGAGAGCGGGGGGCGGTGGTAGGGGGCGTGGGCTTCGTCGCCGAGGAGGGTGAGGGGACCGGTGTAGCCGCTGCTGCGCAGGGCTTCGGCGGCCATGACGGCGGCCTGGCCGGCGCCGATGATGAGGATGGGTGCGTTCATGCCCGCCATCTTAGGGCCTGCTTGTGCAGTCCCTAGTGGGCCAGGGCCGGTGCCACCACGGCGTCCAGCTGCGTGCGCAGCCAGCGGTGTGCGGCGTCCTGCTGGTAGCGTGCGTGCCAGATCGCGTACATGGGGTTGCTGGGGCAGCTCACGGGCGGCGTGCAAGTGGCCAGGCCGGTGAAGGTCTGGCGTGCCAGCAGGCCGGGCACCGTGGCCAGCAGTGGCGTGCCGCGCAGGAAAGGGGGCAGGGCACTGAAGGAGGGCACCATGACCGTGAAACGGCGGTGCAGGCCCTTGGCCGCCAGGTGCTGGTCCAGGTCCAGGCTGCGGCGCGGTTCGTAGACCACGGTGGCGTGGTCGGCGGCCAGGTACTCGGCCTCGTTGCGCGGGGCCTCGCGCACGGTGGGGTCGTAGAAGACGCGGTACTGGTCTTCGAACAGCCGCTTCTGCACGATGTCGCTGCCCTCGGGCGGGCGTGGGCTGATGACGAGCTGGCATTCATCGTTGCGCAGCATGTCGAGCCGGGGGATGGCCGAGGGGATGATGCGCAGCGCCACGCCGGGGGCGCTGAGCCTCAGGCGCGCGGCCAGGGCAGGCAGCAGCAGGTCACGCTGGAAGTCGTTGGCGGCGATGGTGTAGGTGGCCTGCCAGCGGGCGGGGTCGAAGTCTTCGCTGTGGGCGAAGTGCTGCAGCTGGCGCAGCAGGGCGCGGGCTTCGGCCGCCAGTTCCTCGGCCCGGGCCGTGGCCACGATGCCGCGACCGCTTTTGACGAAAAGTGGGTCGCCCGTGATGGCGCGCAGCTTGTCCAGCAGATGGCTCACGGCGGACTGGGTCACGCCCAGGCGCTGGGCTGCGCCGGTGACCGAGCCGGCCTCCACCACGGCCAGCAGAAGCTGGAGCAAATGGCCATCCAGGTCCAAATGATCGAATTTACTCATGAGTCATATCTTGATTCATGTATTTATTTTGGTCAATGGCTGGCGAATACTCGCTTTCACACCCCTTTTGACCCCAGTCAACCACGGAGACCGAAATGAGCAGCAACTGCGCAGAAAAGCCGATTCCCGGCACCACCCTGTTTGACGCGAATCAAGCCCGCAAGGGCTACGCGCTCAACAAGATGTGTTTTTCTTTCAATTCGGAGGAGAACCGCAAGGCCTTTGTGGCCGATGAAGAGGGCTATATGCGCAAGTACGGGCTGAACGAGCAGCAGGCCGCCGCCATCCGCGCGCGCAACGTGCTGCAGCTGATCGCGGCCGGCGGCAACGCCTACTACCTGGCCAAGTTCGCCGGGATCTTCAAGCTCGACATGCAGGACATCGGCGCGCAGCAGACCGGCATGAGCAAAGAAGCCTTCAAGGCCAAGCTGGTCGCGGCCGGCCAATAAACATTTCTGGAGATAACGATCATGGCAAGACTCATCGGTGGCCTCGGCACCTCGCACATTCCCGCCATCGGCGGTGCCATCCACAAGGGCATCCAGCAGGAGCCCTACTGGAAGCCCTTCTTCGACGGCTTCCCGCCCATCCGCGAATGGCTGGCTAAGAACAAGCCCGACGTGGTGGTGATGTTCTACAACGACCACGGGCTGAACTTCTTCCTGGACAAGATGCCCACCTTCGCCGTGGGTGCCGCGCCGCTGTACAACAACGCCGACGAGGGCTGGGGCATCCCGACGCTGCCGCCTTTCAAGGGCGAGCTGGACCTGTCCTGGCACCTCATCAACACGCTGGTCGAGAAAGAGTTCGACGTGGTGACCTGCCAGGAGATGCTGGTGGACCACGCCTGCACGCTGCCGCTCAAGCTGTTCTGGCCCGAAGGGGATTGCCCGGTGACGGTGGTGCCGGTCTGCGTCAACACTGTGCAGTTTCCGCTGCCCAGTGCCAAGCGTTGTTATGCCCTGGGCAAGGCCGTGGGCGAGGCCATCAAGTCCTGGGACAGCAGCAAGAAGGTGGCGGTGATCGCCTCCGGCGGCCTGAGCCACCAGCTCGACGGCGAACGCGCCGGTTTCATCAACAAGGCCTTCGACCTGCAATTTCTGGACAGCCTGGTCTCCAATCCCGAGTGGGCCACGCAGTTCAGCGTGCACGAACTGGTGGAGAAGACCGGCACGCAGGGCGTGGAGCTGCTGATGTGGCTGGCCATGCGCGGTGCTCTGGCGGCGGCCGGCGGCTCCAGCGTGCGCCGTGTGACTGGCAACTACCACATCCCGATTTCGAACACGGCCACTGCGGCGCTGGCGCTGGAGACCGTGGACTGATCCGTAGCGATTGAGTGTCACCTCGTGCCGTCGATCTGACGGCTTCAGACGCCCCGGCAGATTGCGGGGCGTTTTTTTGCTCAGTCCTTGGGGCGGAAGACGATGGTCATGGGGGACGGAACCTGCCCCTCTTCGTTGCGCGGCAAGGTGTCCGTCTTGTCGATGGCCTTGAGCACGGCATCGTCCCAGTTGGGGACACCGCTGCTCTTGAGCAGCTTGCGCCCGACGATGGTGCCGTCGGGCGAGGTGCGCACCTCTACCTCGGCGCTGGGGTTCGTGGACAGCTCGTCGGCGAAGACGATGTTGGGCTTGATGCGCGCACGGATGCGGCCGGCGTAGCTGGACGAGATGCCGGAAGTTTTCTGGGCCGTGCCGGTGGCATTGGGGGCGCCTGTGGCGCCGGCCAGACCGGCCATGCGCTGGAGGTTTTCCTTGCGCAGTCTTTCGCGGTGTTCGGTCTCCTGCTGTTCCCGGAGTTTGGCCTGCCGGGCTTCGAGTTCGCGCTGCTTCTTTTCCTCGGCCAGCTTTTTCTCGCGTTCCTGCTTGTCGCGCTCCTGTTTCTCACGGGCCTGCTTTTCCCGGTCCAGCCGCGCCTGCTCCAGCTTCTCCTTGGCCTGGCGTTCCTTCTCGCGGGCCAGGGCGATGTCGGCCTCACTCTGGCGCGGTTCCTCGACCTTGGGCGGTGGGGGCGGGGCCGGTTCGGGGATCGGCTGGGGCTCGGGCTCGACCAGTTTGGGGGCGGCCTGTTCCGGAACGGAAGACCAGAGCTCGGCTTCGACCGACAGGCTGGTGTCCTTGCTGCGCCAGCTCACGCCCCAGGTCAGGGCGGCCAGCAGCAGGCCGTGGATCAGCAGGGCCAGGCCGTAGGCGCGCAACAGGCCCGTGCGCTGCACGGGCGGGTTGAACTCGAAGCGGCTGGCGGCGTGCATGGCCTGCTTTTCAGTTGACCATCTGCACCGACAGGCCCACGCGCTGCACGCCGGCACGTTGCAGCGTGTCCATGACACGGACCACGGTCTCGTACTTGACGCTCTTGTCGGCACTGATGACCACGGCGGAGCTGACGTCCTTGCCGGCGTCGGACTGCACGCGCTTGACGTTGGCGGCCAGCTCACCGAGCTTGAGGCGGGTGCTGCCGTCCTGCGTGCGCAGCGAGAGGGCTTCGTCCTTGCCGACGATGATCTCGATCACCTGGTCGGGCTTGCGCGCAGCCTTGCCCACGCTGGGCAGGTCCACCACGCTGGGGGTGATGAGCGGGGCCGTGACCATGAAGATGATGAGCAGTACCAGCATCACGTCGATGAAGGGCACCATATTGATCTCGTTGATGGTGCGGCGTCCGCGCCCGCGACTGACCAGGGTGGGCATTGTGCGGCCCTCAGAAGGTGGAGGCCTGCGCCGCCGGCTGCGCGCTGACGTTGCGTTGCAGGATGTTGGAGAACTCTTCGATGAAAGTCTCCAGCATGATGGCCACGCGATCGATGTCGCGCGCGAAGCGGTTGTAGGCCACCACCGCGGGGATGGCGGAGAACAGGCCGATGGCCGTGGCGACCAGGGCTTCGGCAATGCCAGGGGCTACGGTGGCCAGCGTCACCTGCTGCAACGAGGCCAGGCCGGTGAAGGCGTGCATGATGCCCCAGACGGTGCCGAACAGGCCCACATAGGGCGAGACCGAGCCGACCGAGGCCAGGAAGGAGAGGTTGGTTTCCACCACGTCCATCTCGCGCTGGAAGTTGGCGCGCATCGCGCGGCGGGCGCCATCGAGCAGGGCGGCGGCGTCAGAGACACGGCGCTCGCGCAGCTTCTGGTACTCGCGCAGACCGCTGACGAAGATGCGTTCCATGGGGCCGCTGGCGTGGCCTTTCTGGGCAGCCGTGGCATAGAGGGTGTTGAGGTTGGCGCCGGACCAGAAGTCGCGCTCGAACTTCTCGTTGAGTTCACGCACGCGGCGTAGCGAAAAGATCTTGCTGAAGATGGCGGCCCAGCTAGCGATGGACACCAGCACCAGCAGCAGCATCACGGCCTGCACGACCCAGCTCGCGTGCAGGACCAGTTGAATGATGGACAGGTCTTGACTCATTGAATGGCTTCCAGAACGGTACTTGGGATTCTTTCAGGTTTCATGCTCGCTGCGGACACCCAGCCTATGCGGATGCTGCCTTCGCACAACAGTTCGGGCTCGCCAGCGGTCTTGCGCCAAGCCTGCTGGGCGATTGTGAGGGATGCGCGGCCGTTTTCCTGCAGGCGCGCTGTAACCAATAGTTCGTCGTCCAGCCGCGCCGGGCGGTGGTATTTGAGCGTGGTTTCGCTGACCACGAACATGCCGCCGGTCTGCTCGCGCAGGGCCTGCTGGCCGACGCCCAGCGAACGCAGCCACTCGGTACGGGCCCGTTCGAAAAACTTGAGGTAGTTGGCGTAGAAGACGATGCCGCCGGCATCGGTGTCTTCCCAGTAGACGCGGATCGGCAGTTCGTAGGCCATGCGGTATTCAGCGTAGAAGTTTTTGCAGACGCTCCACCGCGGCCTGCAGCTGGGGCAGGCCGCTGGCGGTGGAGAAGCGGATGTAGTGCTGAGTTTCGGCGCTGCCGAAATCGCGACCGGGTGTGATGGCCACGTGGGCCTGCTGCATGAGGGCGAAGCTCAGTTCCCAGCTGTCCTTCACCCCGAGTTTTTTGCAGGCCCGCGTGCAGTCGGCCCAGGCGTAGAAGGCGCCGTCAGGCATGACGGGCACCTTCAGGCCCAGTTCATTCAGGGCCGGGATGAAGAAATCACGCCGGGCCTTGAACTCGGCGCGGCGGCGCTCGTACTCGGCCAGGCTGTCGGGCTCGAAGCAGGCCAGGGCCGCGTGCTGGGCGATGGTGCTGGGGCAGATGTAGAGGTTCTGCGCCAGGCGCTCGATCACGGGTACCAGTTCTTCCGGCAGCACCAGCCAGCCCAGACGCCAGCCCGTCATACTGAAGTACTTGCTGAAGCTGTTGATCGAGATGATGTGGTCGTCGATCGCCAGCGCGCTGTGGCCGTAGCGCTCTTCGTAGCTCAGGCCCAGGTAGATCTCGTCGACCAGGGTGATGCCATCGTGCGCCTTCACCACCTCGTGGATGCGGCGCAGCTCGGCCGGATCGATGGACGTGCCGGTGGGGTTGGAGGGCGAGGCCAGCAGCACGCCGCGGGTCTGGGGGCCCCAGGCGGTGCGCACCTGTTCGGCACTGAGCTGGAAGCGTTCCGCGGGGCCGGTGGGGATGAGGCGGGCCGTGCCCTCTGCAGCACTCACAAAATGCCGGTTGCAGGGGTAGCTCGGATCGGGCATGAGGATCTCGTCACCGGCCTCGATCAGGGCCAGGCAGGCCAGCTGCAGGGCGGCCGAAGCGCCGGCGGTGACGACGATGCGGCGCGCGGGGACAGTGAGCCCATAGCGCTGCGCATACCAGGCACTGATGCGCTCGCGCAGGGCGGGCAGCCCGGTGGCGTCGGTGTACTGGCTGCGGCCGGCGCGTACGGCACGTTCGGCGGCTTCCTGCACCAGGGGCGGGGCGGTGAAGTCCGGCTCGCCGATGTTGAGGAAGATCATGGGCGCGCTGCCCTGGGCGGCTTCGCGTGCCAGGGCCGAGGCGGCCTTGGCCACCTCCATGACGTAGAAGGGTTCGATCTTCTGCGCGCGGCTCGCGATTCTCATGCGCTGCGCGTCAGCTCTTGGCCTGCTGGGCCTTGCCACTGGCACGGTCGGCTGCGACCTCGCCTGCGCGCAGCGCAGGCGCCAGGCCGTTGAGCACGCCGTTGACGTACTTATGGCCATCGGTGCCGCCAAAGGATTTGGCGAGCTCGATGCATTCGTTCAGGATCACGCGCCAGGGCACATCCAGGCAGTGCTGCATCTCGTAGGCGCCTATCCACATCACGGCATGTTCGATGGGCGAGAGTTCGGCCAGCTTACGGTCCAGCAGGGGTGTGATCAGGCGGTCCAGCTCGGTGGCCTGCTCGACGCAGCCGTGCAGCAGGGCATCGTAGTGGGCGGCATCGGCCTTGGAGAAGCCGGAGAGGTCGCGCGTGAAGGTGTCGATGGCGCTGGTTTCGTTGCGGCCGACCAGGTGTTGGTACAGGGCCTGCAGCGCGAATTCGCGCGAGCGGCTGCGGCCGGACTTGGCAGCCGACTTGCGCGGGGCGGCAGCGGTGCTCATGCGATGTCTTCCATCAGGTTGGCCATTTCCACGGCGACGCGGGCCGCGTCGCGACCCTTGTCGGTCTGGCGGGTGACGGCCTGGTCCATGTTCTCCACGGTCAGGATGGCGTTGGCAATCGGGAGCTGGTAGTCCAGCGCGACGCGGGTCACGCCGGCGCCGGATTCGTTGGCCACCAGCTCGAAGTGGTAGGTCTCGCCGCGGATGATGCAGCCCAGGGCGATCAGCGCGTCGTAGCTGTTCTTCTCGGCCAGGGCCTGCAGGGCCAGTGGCACTTCCAGTGCGCCGGGCACCATGACGTGGTCGATGTTCTTGGTCAGCACGCCGAGTGCGGCCAGCTCGGCACGGCAGGCTGTTGCCAGCGCGTTGGTGATGCTTTCGTTGAAGCGGGCCTGCACGATGCCGATGGCCAGCTTGCGGCCGTCCAGTTTTGCATCGGTGGGTTCGAGGTTGCCTTTGTCAGCGCCAAACATGATGATTTCCTTGGGGTTATTTCTGCAGGTAGCCGGTGACTTCGAGCCCATAGCCGACCATGCTGGGCAGGCGGCGTGGGTTGCCCATGAGGGTCATCTTGTGCACGCCGCAGTCACGCAGGATCTGTGCACCCACGCCGTAGGTGCGCAGATCCATGCGGCCGCGCTCGGGCGCCTGGCTGGCGCGTGCGGTGCCTTCGAACTGGGCCAGCAGCTGCTCGGCGCTTTCACCGCAGTTGAGCAGCACCACCACCCCCCGGTTCTCGGCCGCGATACGCGAGAGGCAGGCGTCCAGGCTCCAGGAGTGCATGGCGCGGCCGACTTCCAGGGCGTCCAGCACTGAAAGGGGCTCGTGCACGCGGGCCAGTACGGTGTCTTGCGCACCCCATTGGCCGCGCACCAGGGCCAGGTGCACGCCCTGGCTGGGCTTGTCGCGGTAGGCGTGGGCGGTGAAGTCGCCGTGGGCAGTCTTGATGGGGCGGCTGCCGATCTTTTCGATCAGCGACTCGTTGCGGCTGCGGTGTTCGATCAGGTCGGCGATGGTGCCGATCTTCAGGCCATGCTCGGCGGCAAAGGCCTGTAGGTCGGGCAGGCGGGCCATGGTGCCGTCGTCCTTCATGATCTCGCAGATCACGGCGGCGGGTGAACAGCCGGCCATGGCGGACAGGTCGCAACCGGCTTCGGTGTGGCCGGCACGCATGAGCACGCCCCCGTCGACGGCCTGCAGGGGGAAGATGTGGCCGGGCTGCACCAGGTCTTCAGGACGTGCGTTGGGCGCCACGGCGGCCTGCACGGTGCGGGCGCGGTCGGCGGCCGAGATGCCGGTGGTGACACCGCTGGCGGCTTCGATGGAAACGGTGAAAGCGGTACTGTAGACCGTGCCGTTGCGTGCGGCCATGGGCGGCAGGCGCAGGTATTCGCAGCGCTGGCGCGTGAGTGTCAGGCAGATCAGGCCGCGGCCGAAGCGGGCCATGAAGTTGATGGCGTCGGCGGTGACATGGTCGGCGGCCAGCACGAGGTCGCCCTCGTTCTCGCGGTCTTCCTCGTCCACGAGGATGACCATGCGGCCGGCGCGCATCTCGGCGACGATGTCTTCGACGGGCGAGATTGCCACGGGTGCTTTGGGGCTCATGTACTTGCTTTCTGCGGGGTGGTTCCGGCGGCGAGCATGCGCTCGACGTAGCGGGCCACGGTATCGATTTCGAGGTTGACGCCCGAGCCCGCCTTCAGCGTGCCCAGGCTGGTGTTCTGCACGGTGTGCGGGATCAGGTTGATGCTGATCTCGCAACCGGCAGCGTTATCGGCGACGCGGTTGACGGTGAGGCTTACCCCGTTGACGGTGATGGAGCCCTTGTAGGCCAGGTATTTCGCGAGTTCGGCCGGAGCCTGGATGCGCAGCTCCCAGCTTTCGCCCACCTGTTCAAAAAAGCTGACCCTGCCCACGCCGTCCACATGGCCCGAGACGATGTGGCCCCCTAGGCGGTCACCTGCGCGCAGGGCTTTTTCCAGATTGACCTGGGCGTCCAGGACGAGCCCGGTGGTTTTGGCCAGGGATTCGGCCGAGATGTCAATGGTGAAATGTTGCTGGGGAAGATCGAAGCTGGTGACGGTCATGCAGGCGCCGTTGAGGGCGATGCTGTCGCCCAGCCCGACGTCGTCCAGGTAGCCGGGCGGGCAGGCGATCGCGAGGCGCTTGCCATGCTGTAAAGAGCTTCCGAGGTCGTGGCTGGCGACGATACGCCCCACGCCGGTGATGATTCCGGTGAACATCCCGCTATTTTCGCAGGGAAACGGTCAGAAACTGTCGCGCCCGGGAATTCTTGCCAGAACCCGCAAATCAGGCCCGACCAGGGCGGTGTCACGGTATTCCAGCGGCACGGCCTGCGACAGCTCGCTCAGAGGGCCGATAGTCACCATGCCGCGGCCGGCACCCAGCAGCTTGGGGGCCAGGTAGACCAGGAATTCGTCCACCAGACCTTCGCGAACCAGGGAGCCGTTGAGTTTGTGGCCGGCTTCCACGTGGAGTTCATTGACCTCGCGCACGGCCAGATCCCGCAGCATGGCGGCCAGGTCGACCTTGCCGCCGGGGCCCGGGCAGTGGACCACGGTGGCGCCCCGGGCTTGCAGGGCGGTCTTTTTCGACTCATCCACCACTGCGGCATAGATATAGAGCTGGCGCCCCGGGATGAAAAGCTTGGCGTCCAGCGGGGTGTCCAGCCGGCTGTCCACCACCACCAGATGGGGTTGGCGCGGGGTATCGACCAGGCGCACGTCCAGGCGGGGGTCGTCTTCCAGCACGGTGCCGATGCCGGTCAGCACGGCACAGGCGCGCGCGCGCCAGGCGTGACCGTCGGCGCGGGCCAGCTCGGACGTGATCCACTGGCTGGTGCCGTTTTCCAGGGCGGTCTGGCCGTCCAGCGAGGCGGCAATCTTCATGCGCACCCAGGGGGTCTTGCGCACCATGCGGCTGAAGAAGCCGATGTTGAGTTCGCGTGATTCGGCAGCACCCGGGCCGATCTCCACCTCGATACCGGCCGCACGCAGGCGGGCAAAACCCTGGCCTGCGACCTTGGGGTTGGGATCCTGCAGCGAGGCGACGACCCTGCCTATGCCGGCCGCCACCAGGGCATCGCAGCAGGGCCCGGTACGGCCCAGGTGGGCGCAAGGTTCCAGAGTGACGTAGGCAGTCGCACCCTTGACCGAATGGCCGCATGCTTCGGCATCCCGCAGCGCCATGATTTCTGCGTGGGGGCCACCGGCGCGCTGGGTATGGCCCTGACCGAGGACTTGGCCGTCTGCGCCAACGATGACGCAGCCGACGCGGGGATTGGGAGAGGTCAGGCGCAGGCTTTGGGTGGCCAAGCCGAGGGCGGTGGTGACCGGGGCGCGCGTGGGGAGCATGGCCAGAATTATGGTCCACGGTAGATGTCGCCGTTCAGCGGCCAAGACCATCCGCCTGTCCGTCCGTCCGTCCAAGAGTGGATATCGCTGCCTATGATGCACCCATGATGAACTTAGACGTGTCACGCACCCTGAACTCAGGCGCCGGTCGGTTTGCCGTCGGCGTTCCCAAGACTGATCATGTTCGGGGTTTTACCCTGATTGAAGTTTTGGTGGTGCTGGTCGTCATCTCTGTTTTGGCCTCATTGGCTGCTCCGTCCTTTCGCAGCATGATTCTGTCGAATCGTGCTGCCGGAGCGGCTTCGGCTTTGCAGGTGTCGCTCAATCTTGCGCGTTCGGAAGCAGTGCGCAGGGGGAGTGATGCCCGGGTCACCATTGCTGCCAATACTGCTGCGGGTCAATGGTCGAACGGCTGGACGGTCTTTGTGGACAAGACCAGCGATGCCAATAGCGGGCTGGCGCCAACGGCTGACAGCGGTACCGTGGTGCGTCTGGAGGTGGTTGCGGCCCCCAGCGAGATATCTTATGGACAGACCGGCAGTCTGAACTACTTCAGCTACAACGGCCTCGGGCGCATGGTGGATGCCTCCGGCAGCACCGTGGCGAATCGCACGTTTTGGTTTTATGCGGATACCAGTGACAAGTATTGCCTTATCGTGAACAACACCGGCCGTGTCAGGCTCGCGAATGTTAAATCCAATGAAACCTGCCCGACGACTTGATATCGCTGAGCCGGCCTTGATCCGGCGCCGCCAACGTGGTGTCAGCATGATCGAAGTGCTGGTCACCATGTTGCTGCTGATGTTCGGCCTGCTCGGAGTGGCGGGTCTGCTGGTCAAGGGCGTTTCCAACGCCGCGGCTTCGGAGTCGACAACCAAGGCCAACCAGCTTCTGGCAGACATGGCCGACAGAATCAGGGCCAACCCTGCGGTGGCTCTGTCGGCTACGAGTGAGTACATCACTCCCTATGCCTCGACTATTCCCTCGACGCCAACCACGATCGCGCAGCAGGATAAGAAGGACTGGCTCACCGCTGTTCGAGCCCAATTGCCCATGGGTGACGGCAAGGTGACCAGCTACGTCAGCGGTGGCGGGCGCAAGCTCGAACTGCAGGTGCGCTGGGCCAAGTGTTTGGGTACGTTGAGCGACGCGGATCAGGTGTCCTGCGCCAGTGGGTCCGAGGGTACCTACCAGACGGTTACCATGGAGCTACGCCTGTGAAGTACGACCGCAGTTGCCGCCGCCAGCAGGGCTTGACCTTGGTGGAGATGCTGGTGGCCATGACATTGGGGCTTGTTGTCCTGGTCGGGCTCTCCTCGGTGTATGTCGCTGTCAAGCATTCCTTCCGTTTTCAGGAAACCTCCGGTCGCATGGTGGAGGACGGGAATTTCGCTCTGGACTCCATTTCCCGCGATCTGCGCATGGCGGGGTTTGCCGGGTGTATGGGCATTACTTCTGTGACAGTCGGGAGTACAACCACCTATTACCCCACCACTTCGCTGAGCTCTGCTACGCCGAATCCCGGAGGTATTGATGGTCCGAACCCGCTATCGATAGTCGAGCCCTCTAATGTTGAAGTGACGACGCAGCCGTTGATGCCCAAGGGCTTCCTGCGCGGCTTCGATTCGATCCCCAGCGCCATGTTTTCCAGTGGCGCAGCCCCGGCGGCCGGCTCCAACAGCGCCCTCTTTTTTGTCAGCGGCAGCGCCAATGTCGTATCTCTGAGTACGGCGATGGCTGCTTCCTCGGATGCCCTGACGATCACCGAAGATACATACAAGTGGCGTAACACGACCACCAACAGCGGGGTTTACGACTTCGTTGTGTCCGACTGCACGACATCCAATCTCTTTCGCGGCAAGGTCAGCCTTTCGGGCAGCGTGGCCTCCGTGGCGCATGACAACGCACTCGGCAACCAGTCGGGCTCATTCACGGGCAATCCCCTGTATGGCGTGGGATCCATGGTCATGCCGATCGAGTGGAAGTTTTTCTACGTCACGACTCGCAGCGGAGCGAATACACCCAGCTTGTACATGGTCAGCTATGACGGAAACAACCGCCAGAGCGCCCAGGAAATTGTCTCCAACGTGGAGGCCATGCGCGTTCACTACGGGGAAAACACGGCCAACAACCCGGATGGATCGGCGACCATGCAACCCGATGTGTGGCGCACCACAGCGGCTACCGTGACCGACTGGTCTCGTGTCGTGGCCGTGCGCATTGGCCTGATCATGGTCAGCGGCGAAGACAACGCTGATACCGAGATTTCTCTGACGGTGCCGACCTTGTTGGGGCAGACCTATACCTTGCCCACCGGCGCTTCAGCGAATCGGGTGCGCAAGGAGTTCTCGACGACAGTGGTGTTGCGCAACAGGGTGGCGGCACGCTGAGGCAGGATAAACGCGATGAAGCACCAGACGTATCCCCATTCCCTCAAGCGAGAGCAAGGCATGATCCTGCTGGTAGGCATGATCCTTCTTGTGATCCTGACAGCCATCAGTGCTATCGGTTTCCGCAACGTCACGATGTCCGAGCGTATGGCCGGCAATGCCGTTGACCGCAATGTGTCCTTTCAGTCGGCTGAGAGTTCAGGCAAGGAAGCTTTGCAGGCGATCGAGAGCGGAAGCTTCAATGCGGCGACGCTCGGCCATTTCGATCCGCCCTTGGCGCGCGGCGGCGACACCACGTATTGGACGCAGGGAGAGGGAACCACGATTCCCGTCACCAGCTGCGCGACAACAGTACCTTTCAATTGGAAGAGTTGTTCTGCCTCTGTGGGGACGACTTATGCCAATAACGCCCAGGCGGCCCAATATGTAATCGAAAGAGTGTCGTCAACCTCATCGGGTGGCTCGACAACCACGGTCTATCGCATCACCACACGCAGTACCGGCGGTTCTGGTGGCGCCGAGGTGATTTTGCAAACCCTTTATTCCAGGACCACGACTCCCTGAAACGGGAGGATGGAGGCATCATGAAAAAGTCCAGCTCATTCCAGTCCGTGCTCAGGTTTCTGGCACTGTCAGCGCTGCTTGTCGTAACGGCCGGTGCAGCTTTGGCACAGACCATTCCGATCGCGCAGACTCCGATCATGGCGCTCAAGAGCGCGCCAGGCTTGGTCATGCTGAACATGAGTCGTGATCATCGACTCTACTATTCCGCCTATAACGATACGACGGACCTGGACGGCGACGGCCTGATCGATGTCGGCTTCAAGCCATCGATCACCTACTACGGATACTTTGCCAGTGATCGATGCTATCTTTATCAGTCGACCGGCACGGCACGGTTCCGCCCGGTTTCCATTGCCAGCGCAACCACGGGCTGCTCCACGTCTTCCACGGCGCGCTGGCATGGCAATTGGCTGAACTGGGCCACCACGTCGCGTATGGATGCATTGCGCCGCGTGCTCTATGGCGGTTATCGTCTTACGGATACCAGTTCTCTGACCATTTTGGAAGCAGCCAATATTCCGAATGACAGTCATATCTGGGGCAAGGAATTCCGGCCGACTTCTGTTGGTGGCCCTGACAGTTACAACATCACTTACTACACCCCCTTGTCCACGCCGGCTGCTGGCAAAATGCACACCTTCCTGGTCAAGAGTGAGGGGGATGCCAGCACGGTCTACACGAACCGGCAGGTACCCACTATCCGCTTTGCTGAGAGCGTTGATGCAGTGATCGACCGCGTATGGATCTGGTCTTCCAGCGAACGTCCGATTGGCGGGGCCAACGGAACGTTTGCCTATACCCGTCCCGCCGGCTTTACGAACAATGGGCTTCCAGGCCAGCGATCAGGTACGTCTTACTCCGCTCAGACGTATCCAGTGTCTTCCTTCAATGCCAAGATTCGAGTGGAAGTCTGCGTGGCCATCAGCGGTCAGCGTGAAGCGGGCTGTGTGGGATATCCCAAAGCCAGCCCAACCATCTGGAAACCGACAGGCGTGCTCCATGACTATGGCGAGAAAGACAGCCTGAAGTTTGGTCTCTTGACCGGCTCCTACCTCAATAACTATTCAGGTGGTGTGGTCCGCAAGAACATCGGATCTTTCACGGACGAGGTGGATCCGGCCACCGGTATCTTTACCAGTGTGGTTGGCATTGCCAAGTCGATCGACAAGCTGACCACCTATGGTTTCGATGGCACAACGAACTACACCTACGACTGCGGCTTTAATTTCACAAGCCTCCGGACCCAGGGGCAGTGCCATATGTGGGGGGCCCCTGTTGCCGAAATGATGTTTGAGGGCCTGCGTTACTTTGCGGGGCTTTCGCCGACCACGGCCTACATCAATGGTGTCTCGGCATCCACCAGTCCGGATACCCGTCTGGGTCTCCCGCTGGTGTCCACTTGGGCGAATCCCTACCGTCCCAAAGCATCGGGGGGGAGTCCTATCTGTTCGCGTCCGGTCCAGATGGTGATTGCTGACCCGATCACCAGCTTCGACTCAGACCAGCTTCCTGGTTCACCTTTCCCTATCGTCACTGGCTATGGGACTGCCCTGCCTTCGGGGTCTGGCGCCTTGAATGCTGTGAAAACCCTGGATGTCGCGGCCGAAGCGAACGATATTTGGGCCAAGGAGTTGCTGGCCGGATCCGGCCAGATTCCTGATGGAACCTTGAGAAGCTCATCCAAGAAGTTTTTCATGGGACAGACCACGCTGACCAACAGCGATGGCAACCCCACTCCCAAGACCGCGACAACTTTTGCCACCTTGCGTGGACTTGCCCCGGACGAAACCAATACCCAGGGCAGCTATCTGGCCGCAAGCGTTGCCAAGTATGGGCGTGAAACCGGTGTACGGATATCGGATGGTGCAAGTAGCGTCAGTGTCGGCAACGTAGACCAGATTTCGGTGGCGCTGGGGTCTGTGATTCCCCGCATCGAATTCACCTATAACGGCAAGAAAGTCTCGATGGTGCCGTTCTCCAAATCGGTGGGTGGTAACAGTATTTCCCAAGCGGTGGGCGCATTCCAGCCGACGGGCTTGATCACGCTGCTGTACATCGATTCGATCTACAACACTCATACATCGAATGCCAATGCCGGCGTCAACAGCGGTCGCCCCTACATACGTTTCATGGCCAGTTTCTCCGACATGGATCAGGGCGGTGACAACGAGGCGGACGCGAACGTTTATTACACCCTCTCCGTCGACGCGTCTGGTAGTCTGATTGTCCAACTGGACAGCTACTATGAGGCCGGCTCGATCCAGCAGAACATGGGCTACATCATTTCAGGCACCACCAAGGACGGCGTGTACCTGGAAGTGGCCGATCAGACTGACAACCCGGTCTATTATCTCGACACGCGTCCTGGCCAAGACCCGGCTCCGTCCACCGGTCGTGTGCCCGCCAATACCGTTCGCTTGGCCCGTTCGGTCACACGCACCTTCACGCTGGGGTCCGGCAGCGGCGGCGAATATGTGCCCAAGGATCCGCTCTGGTATGCGGCCAAGTACGGTGGTGCCGGTGTGTTCGATACCAACGGTGATCCGACCAACTACTTCAAGATCACCAACCCCTCGGACCTGCCGGTCCAGATGGGCAAGGCCTTCCGTGCCGCAGCAGCCCTGGCTGCCGTGGCGAGTACCAGTGTGGTTGGCGTTGGCCAGCGCAGTCTGGGCTCGGCAGCCATCTACCAGGCCAGTTATGACTCCCTGACCTGGTCCTCGCGTCTTTATGCCTTCCCCGTTTCGTCGGTCAACGGCACGGCTTCGGATACGCCTGCCTGGGAGGCCGCATCGAAGTTGGGTGCGCCCTCCGCCCGCAATCTTTACCTCGGCCGAGGCGGGACCAACACCCCTGTCCAACTGCTGCCTTCCACCTGGGCTTCCCTGACGACGGCAGAACAGAATGACTTCCTGGATTCCAGTCGTTATAGTTATTTGCTGGGAGACAAGGCGAACGAAGAGCGCAAGGGTGGTACTTACCGTAACCGTGGTACTACCGCCGGAGCGGAATTCGGTTCCGTGTTGGGCGATATCGTGAACTCCGACCCGCAGATCATCACGACGCGCGACTATGGTTACACCGCGAGTGACTCGACCTATGCCCCCTATGTGGCTAGCCTGAACTTTGAGACGATCGTGGTAGGGGCCAATGACGGTTTCCTCCATATCTTCGATGCGGATCCCAGTGCAGCGGGCGGGGTCGAGTTGTTCGGTTTCATGCCGCAGGCCGCACGCACGAAAATGTCGGACCTGAGCTTCCCAGGTTACCAGCATCGCTTCACGGTCGATGGCGCTATCGGCATGGGGCACGCCAAGATTGCTGTTCCAGGTGACGCTACGGCCAGTTGGCGGACGGCAGTGGTTGCCGCAGGCGGCGCGGGGGCCAAGACGGTATTTGCCATCAATGCCAGTTCAAAGACCTTTACCGCGAACAACGTGCTCTGGGAAATCAACAGCTCCACCCTGAGTGGGGCCGATCTCAATGCCTTCGGCAACGTGATGAGCCGCCCTGCCATCGGGAAATTGCCGAATGGCATCTGGGTTGCGATTTTTGGCAACGGCTACAACAGCACGACCGGAACGGCTAAATTGTTTGTGGTCCGTCTGGACAATGGTTCGATCATCAAGGTGCTGGATACAAATAACACGGTCACCGGTAATGGGATCAGCTCTATCGAGGCAGTCCGTAAAACATCTGGGGACCAAGACACGATCGAGTATGTATACGGCGCCGATTACAAAGGAAATATCTGGCGCTTCGATTTGTCGACCAGTTCGACGACCTGTACGGCACCTGCTGTGGGCGGTCCGTGGTGCAGTGGCGCCTGGGTCTTCCAGCCGCCTTCTGGTCGAAATATCACGGCAGAAATCAAGATCGGAAATTCACCGACGGGGGCGCCTGCCGGCAAGATGATTTACTTCGGCACGGGGCGGTACCTTGATTCGGCCGATGCCTCCGATACAACCGTTCAGGCGCTTTACGGAGTGTTTGATGACCTGCTGTACACGCTCTCCACTTCGCCTTCAATCTCTGGCGATAGTTCCCTGTCGTCCATGACGATCGCCATGACGGGTGGGACGACAGACCGTCGAACCGTTTCAACCCCGAGTACCGCTTGGTGGCTGATCAGTGGCAAGAAAGGCTGGGTCGTTCCATTGACGGGCACGGGTCTGGCGGTGGGTGAGCGGGTGATTGCTCCTCCTGTGCGTTATACACAGACGGGCGTCGTCGATGCTTTCTTGTTCACATCCATTGTCCCCAGCGCCGACGAGTGCAATGCGGGCCTTGACACCTGGATCACTGCGATCAATCCAGCCACTGGTGGTGCGGCCAATGCGTTCCAGAGTCTGGGTGAGAACTCCATCAAAATTGTCGGTGGCTCACCGCGTGGCGTATTCGTCCTGTCTGAATCCCGTGCGCCCACTTTGTATATCAGTCAAACGGTCTTTAATGTCAGCTCGCCTCCGACATCCTCTTTCAGTACCATCGCCGGTGGCACGCAGACTGTTACGATCAATGGGGTTCCGGGCATGACCCGCGTGCTGGGCATCAATTTGACGCCTGGAGCGGTTGCAGTACCTACCATCACCCGGCAGATTTGGAGGCAACTGAAATGATAAAAATCGGCGCTCTGGAGAGGCCTCGGAAGGCACACGGTTTTACCCTGATCGAAGTGATGATCGTGGTGGCCATTCTCGGTATCCTGTCCGCAGTCGCCCTACCGGCATATACAAGTTATATACAGCGTGGTTATCGAGCCAATGCCAAGACCGTGTTGCTGGAAGCTGCCCAGTTCATGGAGCGCTACCGTTCGGCGAATTTCAAGTTCTTGGATGCTTCAAATAATCCTCCTGCCTTGCCCGCGCGGTTGCAGGTGTCGCCGCAGGAGGGGAACCCCCGCTATGCCATTTCTTTGACCAGTGCCACGGCCAACTCTTTCAGCTTGTCGGCCGTACCTTCCGGTTGGACCGACAGCGATTGCGGCACACTGACCTTGGATAGCCTTGGGCAGAAGGGGGCGTCAGGTCGCAAGGATGTCAACTACTGCTGGAACCGATGAGCGGGTCCTAGCGCCTTACTTCGTCGACCAGGGTCTTGAACTCGTCAATGTCCTCAAAGCTCCGATAGACGCTGGCAAAGCGTACATAGGCTACCTTGTCCAGTTTCTTGAGCTCGCGCATGACCAGCTCACCGATACGCGTGGAAGGTACTTCGCGCAGGCCGAGGTTGAGCAGTTTTTCCTCGATGCGCTCGATGGCACTGTCGATTTGTTCGGTGCTGACTGGCCGCTTGCGCAGCGCCAACTGCATGGAGGCCAGCAGCTTCGGACGTTCGTAATAGATACGCCGGCCATCCTTCTTGACGATGGATGGGAAGTTGACGTCAGGCCGTTCGTAGGTCGTGAAACGCTTGTCGCAGGCACCGCACTGACGGCGCCTGCGGATGAAATCCCCGTCTTCCGAGATCCGGGTCTCGACAACCTGGGTCTCGGAGTGTCCGCAAAAGGGGCATTTCATTGATCGGGCTTATCTGTAGACCGGGAAGCGCGCTGTCAACGCATTGACCTTGGCGCGTACAGCGGCGATATTGGCCTCGTCGCGCGGCTTGTCCAATACGTCGGCGATCAGGTTGGCCGTCATGCGGGCCTCCTCATCCTTGAAGCCGCGGGTGGTCATGGCTGGTGTGCCGACGCGTACACCGCTGGTAACCATGGGCTTCTCGGGATCGTTCGGGATGGCATTCTTGTTGATGGTCATGTGGGCGGCGCCCAGCACGGCCTCTGCTTCCTTGCCCGTGATGCCCTTGGAGCGCAGGTCCACCAGCATGACGTGGCTTTGCGTGCCACCGCTGACGATGCGCAGGCCGCGCTGGGTCAGCGTCTCGGCCACGATCTGCGCGTTCTTAACAACCTGCTGCTGGTAGGACTTGAAGCTCGGGTCCATCGCTTCCTTGAAGGCCACGGCCTTGGCTGCAATGACGTGCATGAGCGGGCCGCCTTGCAGGCCGGGGAAGATGGCGCTGTTGATGGCTTTCTCATGCTGGGCCTTCATCAGGATGATGCCGCCGCGCGGGCCACGCAGGCTCTTGTGTGTGGTGGAGGTCACCACGTCGGCATGCGGTACGGGGTTGGGATAGACGCCCGCGGCAATCAGGCCGGCGTAGTGCGCCATATCCACCATGAAGATGGCACCCACGTCCTTGGCCACCTTGGCGAAACGTGCGAAGTCAATGTGCAGACTGTAGGCTGAGGCGCCGGCGATGATGAGCTTGGGCTTCGATTCGTGCGCCTTTTTCTCCATCGCGTCGTAGTCGATTTCTTCCTTGGCGTTCAGGCCATAGGAGACGACGTTGAACCACTTGCCGCTCATATTAAGCGCCATGCCGTGCGTCAGGTGACCGCCTTCGGCCAGGCTCATGCCCATGATGGTGTCGCCGGGCTTGAGGAAGGCCAGGAAGACGGCCTCGTTGGCCGAGGCTCCGCAGTGCGGCTGCACGTTGGCGGCGTCGGCACCGAAGATGGCCTTGACACGGTCGATGGCCAGCTGCTCGGCCACATCGACGTGTTCGCAACCGCCGTAGTAGCGCTTGCCCGGGTAACCCTCGGCGTACTTGTTGGTGAGCTGGGTGCCCTGTGCAGCCATGACGGCAGGCGAGGCGTAGTTCTCGCTGGCGATCAGCTCGATGTGGTGTTCCTGGCGGGCGTTCTCGGCCAGGATGGCTGCCCAGAGTTCGGGGTCGGTCTGTTCGACGAGGATGTTGCGGTTGTACATGGCGGTCGGAATAAACAGGTGTCCCCCGGTGGGGTGGGGGCTGCCCAGGCGAACGGCTGAACACGGGATGGGTTTGTCGTCCCATTCGCGGCACGCTTCCCAGTGGTGGGTCCACGTCAGCGTCGCCTGCCCCGGGGGGCAGACGCGCCTATCGCCAGTTGCGTGCCCAGCTAGTGTAGCGGAGAGCAACCGCCGGGCTCAGGCAGGAAGTCAGGAATTGAGCAGGACCAGGGTGTCGGACGCGGCCGGCTTGGCCGGCGCCGTCACCGGGATGGGCTGGACGGTTTGGGTGGGGACCGCACGTCCGGCGGCCACCTGTACCAGGCGCGAGTGTTCGGCCAGTACCTTGTTGGCATAGCCCCCGTCATCCGGAAGGTTGGCCGCTCCGACGTAAATGCGTAGCCCCCCCTCGATGGAGCCGGAGCGCCGGATGTATTCCTGCAGCACCAGGGCGCCAACGCGCAGGTTGGCAACCGGATCAAAGGCCGCCAGCTTGCCGCCGAACGCCTCGTATTTGTCGCTGTGCACACGGGTCATGACCTGCATCAGGCCCTGGGCCCCGACCGGGCTCTGCGCAAAGGGATTGAAGCTGGACTCGATGGCCATGACCGAGAGCAGCAGCAGGGGGTCGATATCCGTTCGGCGGCCGATTTCATACGCTTCCATGACCAGCGCCGAAACGGGTTCGGGGGCCACACGGTACTTTTTGCTCAGCCAATAGGCCACGGCGGCCTGCTGTTTGGGCAGGTCGTGCGGGTGAGCCGCCGTGGCGCGCTCCACCGCTTCCGGCTCAGGCTCGATGCCTGCAGTTTCGGTTTGGCGGTTCTGGAGCCAGTCCATCAACTGGACTTCACCTTCCCGGCGCAGCTCAGGACGGGCCACCAGGGCAATGGTGGCAAAAAGAACGGCCAGCCCCAACAGCGCAAAGCTGTTGTGGATGGTGGCGAAGAAGACCTGGGAGATCTGGCGTGCGACGGATCGCAGGCCTTGGCCCATTTCTTGAAACGCTGTCATAGCACTTCCTCATCTCGCGTGGTGCCGGGTCTGGGGCTGTGGTTTATGCACAGAACCAGACCGCAGTCAGCACGTCTGGGTTGGTACGCCATCTGGATCGGCCTGGCGACGTGTTGCCGGCATGTGATCCGATGTAGCCGGGGTCGGCAGCGGATTGGGGTATTCCCTAGCAGGGATGAAACGAATTGTAAGACCCTCTATATAACCAGTCAATAATATCAATTAAATTAATTAGTCTTAAATTTGAATAAAGAGAGTGAATACATGCAGGGACTGAAAAAATAATCCATAAGAATCAATCACTTATATAAGCCATGTCAAAAACAGCCTGAACTCCACTGTATTTTGTAACAGTGCCATCCAGAGTCGTTTTTCTGACCCATGGGCGTGGGGCGTTCAGCCTCAATCGGGGGGGGCGGTCTCATTGATAGCCTGATTTGAATCCCTAGTCTGCATGGCTAGACTGAGTGGGCCTGTCACATCAGGCGCTTCTGCTGGAAGTAGCCGGCACACACCTACAGGGTGCAGGTGCCAGCGCCAAACTGGCAATCAAATGGGGGCAATCTCTTGCCTCCTTCGCATTGCGGGACTTAACTCTCCCCTTTGCGATACCCAGACGGCATGGGCTTATAGCCCGCCGTCAGGCCCGGCGGGCTGGCTTCTGCCACCCGGCCGGGCTTTCTCTTTGGCGTCTCGCCGAGCGGCAAAAATCCGCTGGGATGGTGCAAATGACGGCGACAATCGCGTTTTAATTTGCCAGCCGAGTCCGCACAGTGTCTTCTTCGACCCCTTCTGCCCAACGCAACGATACCCAAGCCCTTGATGAACTGACCGGTGGGGCCTTTTCCGCGCACACGGCCAGCGAACGCGCGGCTCGCGTGAGGGCTTGGTTGCAAAGCGAGCCAGCCATTGAACAGATGCAGCTGGTGTACCGCGAATTGAGTGTCAAGGACAAAGGGGCCGCCAAGCCCCTGCGCGAAAAACTGGACGAGCTCAAGCGCCAGCGCGACCAGGAAGGCATGGCGGCCGACTGGGCACAGAAGGCCCAGGCTCTGCTGGACGCCGTAAAACTGAATGTGGCCGATGCCATGGCCTGGCAGCGGGATGCCGCCAAGGCGGGGGCGCCCCTGAGCCGCGAGCCTCTGGCATCACTCAAGACACGTTTGGCCGACCGCGTCAAAGCCATCGAGGATGTTCAGCACCGCGCGCAGGTGCAGCGCGAGGCCGCGGTGCTGCTCGCCCAGCGCATCGAAGTACTGTCCACCAAATCCTGGCGCGATGCCCAGGCGGCCGCCGAGAGTCTGGCTGCCGATGTGAGCCACTGGCAGGCAGAAGCGCAAGCACTGCCCGCAGATGCGCATTGGGCCAGCATCGATCTGCGTTTCGCCCCGCAGTTGGAGGCCTCCCGGGCTCAACTGACCCTGGTCTGGGAGGCTTTCAGCGCGGCGCTGGTCCAGGCCCGGACGGCTGCCGCTGATCCCGCAGCAGCGCTGCCCCAGGTGCCCGTCTGGGCCGATGAGCTGCGTCAGGCACGCGGTCTGCCGGCCGAAGCCGCGCCTGCTCCCAAGCCCAAGATTGACCCGGAAACCCGGGCCCAGGCGACGGCGGCCGTGCGGGATGTGCTGGGCCGGCTGGAGGCTGAAGTCGCACAGGGGCATGGCAAGGCCAGCACAGGCGCGGCGAATGCGCTGCGCCAGGCGCTCAAGGAGCACGGCCGTCATATAGATGGTCAGCTGGATCGCCAGGCTCATGCAGCTTTGGCCGCTGCGGGCGAGCTTGAAGGCTGGCAACGCTGGCGCGCTGACCAGCTGCGTGAGGAACTGGTGACCAAGGCCGAGGCGCTGCTCCATCGGCCGGAGGGCCAAGCCCTGGGCGGGCGCAAGATGCAGGAGTCCCTGCGCGAGTTGCGCGAGGCATGGAAACAGACAGACCAGGGCGGGGTGCCCAACCACGGGCTGTGGAAACGTTTTGACGAGGCCTGCAACCAGGCCTACAAGGTGGTTGAGGCCTGGCTGGAGAAGATCCGGGCCGAATCGGCCGAGCACAGGGCCAAACGCCTGGCCCTGATCGCGGAGCTCAAGGCCTGGGGCGAAACGCAGGCGGCCGCAGCGGCCAGTGATTTGAAGACTTTCAACCGCGAACTGCACCAGTTTGCCGAGCGCTGGCGCGAAGCCGGGCATCTGAGTGAAAAAGCCTTTGCCGAGATGCAGCCTCAATGGAAGGCCGCCATGCAGGCCGCGGCCGCCCCCCTGGAATCTGCGCAGAAGCTCAGCCTGCAGAACCGGCAAGCGATGATCGAGGAAGCCGAAGCCCTGGGGGCGGCACCCGTGCTGCGCATCGACGCGGTCAAGGCCTTGCAGCAGCGCTGGCAGGCCGAGGCCCATGCTGTGCCGCTGGAGCGGCGCCAGGAGCAGAAGCTCTGGGATGCTTTCCGCAAGCCGATCGACGAGGCCTTTGCACGCAAGAGCGCCTCCCGCGAACAGGCGGCTGCGGCCATGAGTGAACACGACCGGGCTGTGTTGCTGGCAGCTCAGGCGCTGGATGCTGCCAACGCCAGCGGCGATGTGCAGGCCATACGCAGTGCGATGGCTGGCCTGGAGGCTGCGATGAAAGAATCCGGCCCCGCACCGCAGGCACAGTCTGTTGCGGTACAGGAACAAGTCCCAGCGACGAGCGAAGAGACCATGCCAACGGCGCCCGTCCAGCCGCGCAAGCCCGTGGTGGCCGTGCGCGGTGATGACCGTCCGGGCATGAAGCGCAGCGAGCCCGCTGCGCCGGCCGGGCGTGGCCGGCCCGGTGAACGGCGCGATGCACCGCGTCGCGACGAACGCCGACCCGAACGCGAGGGTCGACGTGAATTCGGCCGTGAGCGCGAAGGCCCGCGTCTGGGTGATGCGGCTTTCCGCGCCCAGCGCGACGCCCTGGAGCATGCGCAGGCGACCTTGAAGAGGCTGGCGATGCAGGCGCACGGCGAAGCACTGACGCAACTGTTGGGTGCCTGGGAGCAGCGCGATGCCACCAAGTTGCCGACGGCGGCCGAGATTGGCGGGCGTGTGACGCCCGCCGTGCGTAGCCTGTGGACACAGGCGCTCGCGGCCGCGCCCGTGGCATCGGCGGGCGATACCCTCCTGCGTCTGGAGATCGCTGCCGAGGTACCGACCCCCGCCGAGCAGCTCGACGCCCGTCGTGCCCTGCAACTGCAGCTGCTGACGCGGCGCAATGAACCGGCACCTGCACAGACCTGGGGACAGGATGTGGCGCGTGTGATCGCGGGTGCCTATGACGCGGGCCAGGCGCGGCGTCTGCAACAGGCGCTCAAGGTATTGCTCAAGCGCTGAGCTACCGACCGGGTCAGCGCCCAGCCCGGAAGTAGGCGTCGTACAGTGGCAGCAGCGGGCTGAACTCACGTCCAAAGCGCTCACGGTTGACGAAATAGGCTTCGCTGGTGACGGCGAAGAATTCGTCGATGGCTTCGGCCCCGTAGGGGTCGAGCCAGGTGGGCTCGCCACCAAAGCGCTCAGCCTTGATCACCGCCTCGCGGAAGGTTTCATAGGCTACCTGCAGGGTGGCCAGCCAGAGGCTGCGCGCCGCACGGGGACTGGGCTGGCCCATGAACCCTGGGGGCAGTGGAGGGCAGCCGTCGGGCAGGCCGTCACGCAGGTCCAGCTTGTGTACGAACTCGTGGATGACCACGTTGTAGCCGGTCTCGCTGGAGGCAGCCGTCACGTCGCGCCAGCTCAGCATCACGGGGCCTTCGTGCATCGCCTCACCGGCCAGCGCTTCTTCATAGTGATGCACCACGCCGTGTTCATCCATCACCTCGCGCTGTGCAACCACCTCGTCGGGGTGTACAACGATGCCGACGAAATCGTCGTAGCAATCCAGAGGGCGGTCGCCCGGGCCGAAGTGCAGCACCGGCAGACAGGCTTGAGTTGCGATGGTGAGTGCCATGGCGTCGGTGATGACCAGGCCCTGGGCGCCGTGGAATTCCTTGTCTTCGAGAAAAAAGGCGCTGAGTTCGCGCAACCGTGCCAGTTCGGCAGGGAGCAGCATTTGCAGAAAGAGGCAATCACGCAGAACCTGCTGCCAGAGCGCATCAGGGAGGGCCGTGCGCGGTCGGCGTTCACCTCGCCCCAAGCGGGTGAGCCAGGCCCACATGTTCAGACGACGTCGCCAGCCCGCAGGCGTTTGACCTGGACCGCAGCCGTTGCATCCGGCCGCTGCAGGCGCAGTACTTCGGCGCGCGGCGGTTGGGCGGCAAGGTCCCAGTCGCTGAGCACCCGGCGCTTCAAGCCCTGGCCCATATCATGGTCAGCCGGTTTGTGGGTGTGGCCGTGGATCATGGTGGTGGCGTTTCCGGACTGCAGCCACTGCTGTGCCAGCGTTGCATCGACATCGGCATAGGTGACACCGCTGCGTTTGCGATCCTCGCTGTGCTGGCGCAGTCCCCGTGCGATGGCGCGGCGTTCGGCCAGGGGTTTGGCCAGAAAGGCCTGCTGCCAGGCTGGCGTACGCACCTGGGCGCGGAACTGCAGATACTCTGTATCGTCCAGGCAGAGTGCGTCGCCATGCGTGAGCAGCCAGCGCTGGCCGCCGAAGACCAGGATGGAAGGATCGTCCAGCAGGGCGAAACCGGCGGTGCGGGCGCAGGCCGATCCCAGCAGAAAGTCGCGATTGCCGTGCATGAAATGCAGGGCGCATCGGGCGGAAGCTGTCTTCAAGACCTCGATGCAGTGCCGCTCGAAGCGGGCGTCTTCGTCATTTGCGGCCGAGCCATCGTCCCCGACCCAGACCTCGAACAGATCCCCCAGGATGAACACCGCATCGGCGCGTGTCTGCGCCATATAACCCTGCCAAGCGTCCAGGGTTTCAGGCTCCGAGGGTTGCAGGTGCAGATCAGAAATGAAATCGACCACCCGCCAGTGCGCCGGCGCTTGCAGCTCGGCGAACCGGGGGGTGGTCGAAGTCATGCGCAGGGAGCTCAGACCGCGACGGCCTTCTCGATCACCACGTCTTCCTTGGGCACGTCGCCGTGGAAACCTTTTTGCCCCGTCTTCACGGCGGCGATCTTGTCCACCACGTCGGTGCCGGCCACGACCTTGCCGAAGACGGCATAACCCCAGCCTTGGGCCGAGGGGGCGGTGTGGTTCAGGAAGCCGTTGTCTGCCACGTTGATGAAGAACTGCGCCGTGGCCGAGTGCGGATCGTTGGTGCGGGCCATGGCCAGGGTGTATTTCTGGTTCTTCAGGCCGTTGTTGGCCTCATTGTCGATCGGCTTGTCGGTAGCTTTTTGGGTCATGCCGGGCTCGAAGCCGCCGCCTTGAACCATGAAGCCGGGGATCACGCGGTGGAAGATGGTGCGGTCATAGTGGCCCTTGTTCACATAGGCCAGGAAGTTGGCCACGCTGTTGGGCGCCTTGGCGGCATCGAGTTCGATCTTGATGATGCCGAAGTCGGCGATGTGGAGTTCGACGTGGGGATTGCTCATGGTGGTTCTCAGGGCAGCACGGTGGCCGCGTTGATGGTGATGGGGGTCAGGGGCACGTTCTGGTGCATGCCTTTGTCGCCGGTGGGCACAGCGGCGATCTTGTCGACGATGTCCATGCCTTCAACGACCTTGCCGAAGACGGCATAACCCCAGCCCTGTTGCGTGGGTGCCGTGTGGTTGAGGAAGGCGTTGTCGTTGACGTTGATGAAGAACTGCGCGGAAGCCGAATGCGGATGAGGTGTCCGCGCCATCGCCAGGGTGTACTTGTCGTTCTTCAGGCCGTTGGTGGCTTCGTTCTCAATTGGTTTCTCGGTGGGCTTCTGCGCCATGGACTTGTCGAAGCCACCGCCCTGGATCATGAAGCCGGGGATGACACGATGGAACACGGTGCCGTTGTAGTGGCCCTTCTTTACATAGGCCAGAAAGTTCTCGACCGACTTGGGGGCTTTGGCGGAGTTCAATTCGATCACGATGTCACCGGCGCTGGTGGCCAGCTTGACGCGCGGAGCTGCGGCCTGCGCGTGCAAGGCGCCAGTACACAGAACGCTGGCGCAGGCCAGCAACAGGGCGCGGCGCAGCCCCGAGGAGAAAGACAATGTCATCCGATGATTCCTTCAAAGAAAATTTTCCACTCGCTGCCCTGACGCACCCAGTATTGACGCTTGGTCGGCCCGCTGCGCGCGCCGTCGGCCACTTCGCCAAAGGTCACGACCATGGTGTCGGCTGCGTCGGTCCAACGCAGATAGGACAGGTCTTTAAGCTGGATGGGCTTACCACGAGCCTTGTCGACTTCGCCGCGCAGCGAGGGCGCCCACTCGGCCAGGGTTTTGCCGAAACTGTTGAAGTCGGGCGTGTAAAAGCTCAACAGCTGATCCACATCGCCGCGTGATTTGGCGTTGCGCCAGGCGTCCAGCGCATCCTCGAAGGGTTTGCGTTCGACCTGTACGCTGTGGGGTGCTACCCAATCCAGCCGGGATGAGATGACCACGGGCGTGGTGCGGATCTCGACTGTACGGACGAGAAACTCCAGATCCGGATTGGACAGGACCACGCAGCCGTCGGATGCCTGAGGGGCGCGGGCGAACTGGTTGGGGGGCGTGCCGTGCAGCCAGATGCCGCGACCGGTCTTGCCCCGCTTGCTGTCGAGCACGTTGGGGTAGTTGATGGGCAGCGCGCCCGAACCGTAGAAGTCACTCAGCGACTTGGGGTCCAGGTTGCTGACGATGAAGTACACGCCCAGCGGCGTGCGTGCATCACCCTCGACCATTTTCTCGATGCCGGATTTACCGACCGAGATGTAGAAGTCTGCGACCAGCTTGAGCTGCTGCGGCGTGTTCTCGAAGAGGTAGAGGCGCGAGCGCGAGGCATCGATGGCGATCGCATGGCGGTTGCGCGGCGACAGGGCCTGGAACTGCGAAGGGATGGTGCCGGCCGGTGGGCGCTCGCGCAGGGCCTTGATGCGCATCTGGGATTCGTGGCGCAGATCTCCCAGGGTCGCGCCGGCATGCCCGCTCGACAAGTCTGGCGGCACATCACCGAAATCGCGCACCGGGCGCGCCTGGGTGGTCAGCAGGTCGCCGTAGACGAGCTGGGCCAGCTGGAAATGGGGGTAGTCGCGCACCAGGTTTTCAGCGCGCTGCAAGGCTTCGCGCGTACGACCGGCGCCGGTCAGTCGGTAGACATCGATCAGGCGCGCCTCGGCCGCGCCATTGATCTGGGCCATGCCACCCGACTCGGTGCCCGAGGGGAAGGCCTGCAGGGGAGGTGTCTGCTGAGTGCCCAGGGCCGCCGTCTCGACGCGAGCCGGCAAGCCGCTGGCCAGCGCCACGAGCACGATGGTGGCGCTTACGAGCAACAGCAACAGAGGGCGAAGGCCTAGTTTCATATCAGTTCGGATCCATCCGGCGAGCGACCCAGGGCCGGCGCGCGAGGGGCTCAGCCGCCGCTGGATTCCTTCACGATCAGCCAGCGTTCGCCGGTCTTGCTCAGTTCCAGCGTCTTGCGGCTCAGGACGGCCAGCGCATCAGCTTTGTAGTCCTGACGGAATTTTGCCACGGCCCGGTTGCCATTGACAGTGATTTGCAGTTCCAGCAGGTTGACGGTGATGCGGGACTTGCTGGTGATGCGCAGGCGGCGGTCCTGCTCCCAGGCGCTGCGACTTTGTTGGCCCGGCGTTTCAAAAGCCTTGTCATAGGCGGCGAGATACTGGCCCACGTTCCTGTCAGACCAGGCGCGTGCCCAGGCCTGCACAGCCTGCTCGACTTCCCGGTTGCCGTTTGCCGCTGCAGCGGGTACAGCAACAGGTGCGGGGGCCGGCTTGACGGGTGCCACAGCAGGCGCAGCGGCCGGCTTGGCTTGCAGCGGCGCCACGGCAACGACTGCGGCCGGGGCAGGTGTCGTTGCCGGTGTTGCCGGCTTGGCCGCCGCCGGGGTCGGGGCGGTCGGGGCGGCGGCCAGCAACGGACGTGGCTGGCTGCCAGGGGCGGTGGGGAGCTCGCGGATCAGGGCGAGATGAGTTGGGGGGCTGGACGAGGGGGCGCCGTCGATCTGCAGTGCCTTGCTATAGGCCTGGCTGGCCAGCCGGGCATAAACCTCGGCCAGGTTGTCATGGGCCGTGGCGTAGCTCGGATGGGTGCGCAAGGCCTTTTCCAAGGCTACGCGGGCCTTGTCGTACTGGCCCTGGGCCGCGTAGATCACAGCCAGGTTGTTGTAGGGCTCGGGTAGCTCGGGGTGCTCCTCGCTGAGCCTGGTGAAAGTGACCATGGCCTCAGCCGGACGACCCGATTCACGTTGGATCACGCCCTTGAACAGGCGCATCTGGGGGTCGCGCGGCTTGGCGGCCAGATGACGATCGACCCGGGTTTGCGCCTCGGCCAGCTTGCCGTCGCGTAGCAACTGTGCCACATCGCTGTACTCGTCGGCCCGGGCTGCGCCCAGGCTGAGACAGGCCGCGAAAACCAGCAGATGGACGGACAGCAGCAGGGGGGAGGAAGGGGCGCGACCGGGCTTCATGGACGGAGAGAATTGTAGGGGGACAGACCCCGTGAAATGGCAGACGGAAGGATGAGGCGTCGCACGCGAGCGATGGTCATCAGGGGCAACTGCTGCCCAGGGCCGCCAGTTTGGTTCTCAGGGCACTGTTGGTGGCATCCAGCTGCAGGGCCTTGCAATAGGCCTGCGCAGCCAGCCGGGCCTGGACGTCACCCAGATTTTCCTGGGCCGTGACGTAAGCGGGGTTGGCGCGGACGGCCATTTCCAGCGCGTTGCGCGCCTTGTCCAGGTCGCCCTGGGCGGCGTGGAGGACTGCCAGGCTGTTGTAGGGCTCAGGCAGCTCAGGATAGTCTTCGGTGAGCTTGGTGAAGGTGGCCAGCGCTTCGGCGATCTGGCCGGAATCGCGCTGGATGATGCCCTTGAAATATCGCATCTGCGGGTCGCGCGGCTTGGCGGCCAGCGCCCGGTCAACCTGGGCCTGGGCATCGGGCAGCCGACCGGCACGCAGCATCTGGCTGATATCGCTGTACTCGTCGGCCAGGGCCAGACCCGCGCTCAGGCTGGCGGCCAACGTCAGCAGACGAGCCAGGGCAAGAAGAGAGGTGCTACCGGGCTTCATAAGTGCTGTGCAAGGGGTGGGGCTTACCCGATCCAAAGAGACTGGCCGGGGCTTTATACTGCGTTCGATTGTAGCCCCCGTCCTAGTTCCCCGCCGTCGCGCCCAGCCCTGGCCCGACGGTTCCTGATTGATCCATGAGTCTGCGCATTTACAACACGCTGTCGCGTGCGCTGGAGCCATTTACCCCGCTCGAACCCGGTCATGTCCGCATGTACGTCTGTGGCATGACGGTCTACGACCTGTGCCATCTCGGCCATGCACGGGCCATGGTGGCCTTCGATCTGGTGCAGCGCTGGCTCAAGACCAGCGCCTATCGCGTGACCTATGTACGCAACGTCACCGACATCGATGACAAGATCATCAAGCGCGCGCTGGAGAACGGCGAAACCATCCGTTCCCTGACCGATCGCATGGTCGAGGCCCTGCACCAGGACGCCGACGCCTTGGGCATCGAACGTCCCACGCATGAGCCGCGCGCCACCGAGTATGTCCCGCAGATGTTGAGCCTGATCGGTACTCTGGAGCAGAAGGGCCTGGCCTATCGCGCCGGCAGCGGCGACGTGAACTATGCGGTGCGCAAGTTCCCCGGCTACGGCAAGCTCTCGGGCAAGTCGCTGGACGAATTGCGTGCCGGCGAGCGCGTGGCCGTACTCGACGGCAAGGATGATCCGCTGGACTTCGTGCTGTGGAAATCGGCCAAACCCAGCGAGCCGGCCGAAGCCAAGTGGGACAGCATCTACGGGCCTGGCCGCCCGGGCTGGCACATCGAGTGCTCGGCCATGAGCTGCGAGATGTTGGGTGAGAGCTTCGATATCCACGGCGGTGGCGCCGACCTGCAGTTTCCGCACCACGAGAACGAGATCGCCCAGAGCGAGGGCGCCACGGGACAGCCCCTGGCCCGTTACTGGATGCACAACGGTTTCGTGCGCGTGGACAACGAGAAGATGTCCAAGTCGCTGGGCAATTTCTTCACCATCCGTGAGATCCTGGCGCAGTACGATCCGGAGACGGTGCGCTTTTTCATCCTGCGTGCGCACTACCGCAGCGCCCTGAACTACAGCGATGCCCACCTGGACGATGCGCGTGGCGCGCTCAAGCGCCTGTACACCGCGTTGCATGCCGTCAAGCCGGCGACTGTCCAGGTCGACTGGCTCGATGCCCATGCCGCCCGTTTCAAGACGGCCATGGACGAGGATTTCGGCACGCCCGAGGCGGTGGCCGTCCTCTTCGAACTGGCGACCGAGGTGAACAAGACGGGTTCGGCGCAGCTGGCCGGTCTGCTCAAGGCGCTGGGTGCCTGCCTGGGTCTGCTGCAGGGCGATCCCGAGGCCTTTCTGAAAGCCGGCTCTACGCTGGACGACGCGGCGATCCAGGTGTTGATCGAACAACGCGCCGCGGCCAAGAAGGAGAAGAACTTTGCCGAGGCGGATCGCATCCGCAAGGATCTGCTGGCCCAGGGCATCGTGCTCAAGGACGCGCCCACCGGCACGACCTGGGAGGCGGCGCAATGAGCCCGACCGCGACCACCAAACTCGTCATGCCCGACTACTGGGACGAGGCGCGCAAGCACCTGATGAAGAAAGACCGGGTGATGAAGCGGCTGATCCCGCAGCACGGCGACGCCTCCTTGCAGACCCGCGGTGATCCTTTCACCACCCTGGCGCGCAGCATCGTGGGCCAGCAGATCTCGGTCAAGGCGGCGCAGACCGTCTGGGACCGTTTTGCCCAGCTGCCCCGGCGCATGACCGCAGCCAATGTGCTCAAGCTCAAGGTCGACGACATGCGTGCCGCGGGCCTGAGCGCGCGCAAGGTCGAGTACTTGGTGGACCTGGCCCTGCATTTCGACAGCGGTGCCATCCGCGTCGCGGCCTGGAAGGACATGGATGACGAGGCCATCATTGCGGAGCTGGTGGGCATCCGTGGCATCGGCCGCTGGACGGCCGAGATGTTCCTGATCTTCCACCTGCTGCGGCCCAATGTGCTGCCGCTGGACGACGTGGGGCTGATCAACGGCATCAGCCGTAACTATTTCTCCGGCGAGGCCGTTAGTCGCAGTGATGCCCGTGAAGTGGCGGCTGCCTGGGCACCATTTTGCAGCGTCGCAACTTGGTATATTTGGCGCTCGCTCGATCCGCTACCGGTCGAGTATTGAAGTTTGGGGCCCGGCGCTTTGGGAGCGGGCACACAGAACAAGGAGTTTCTCCATGGCCAAGAAGACATTTCTCGATTTCGAGCAACCGATCGCCGAACTCGAGGCCAAGATCGAAGAGCTGCGTTATGTGCAGACCGAGTCCGCCGTCGACATCAGCGAAGAAATAGATCAGCTCAGCAAAAAGAGCCAGCAACTGACCAAGGATGTCTACAGCGACCTCAATCCCTGGCAGATCACCAAGATCGCGCGCCATCCGGAGCGCCCCTACACGCTGGACTACGTCAATGAGCTTTTCACCGATTTCGTCGAGATGCACGGTGATCGCCACTTCGCCGACGATCTGAGCATTGTGGGCGGTCTGGCCCGCTTCAACGGCCATGCCTGCATGGTGCTGGGCCAGCAGAAGGGCCGGGATACCAAGGAGCGTGGCCTGCGCAACTTCGGCATGAGCAAGCCAGAGGGTTACCGCAAGGCCTTGCGCCTCATGAAAACGGCCGAGAAGTTCGGTCTGCCGGTGTTCACCTTCGTCGACACCCCCGGTGCCTACCCCGGCATCGATGCCGAGGAGCGGGGCCAGTCCGAGGCCATCGGCCGCAACATTTTCGAGATGGCGCAGCTCGAGGTGCCCATCATCACCACCATCATCGGAGAAGGCGGATCGGGCGGCGCGCTGGCCATCTCCGTGGCCGACCAGGTGCTGATGCTGCAGTATTCCGTCTATTCGGTGATCAGCCCCGAGGGCTGCGCCTCCATCCTCTGGAAGACCGCCGAGCGCGCCCAGGACGCGGCCGAGGCTTTGGGCATCACGGCGCACCGCCTCAAGGCCCTGGGTCTGGTCGACAAGATCGTCAACGAGCCGGTGGGCGGCGCACACCGCGATCCCAAGCAGATGGCGGCCTTCCTCAAGCGCGCCCTCGGTGACGCCTACCGCCAGGTGGCCGATCTCAAGGTCAAGGAGCTGCTGGAGCGCCGTTACGAGCGTCTGCAGAGCTATGGCCGCTTTACCGACACCAAGACCAGCGGCAAGTAAGCCCCGGGCTCGTGTGTCTGATCCCAGGGTGCGCGGATGAGCCGCACTCTGGTGCAGTCCTTGCAGGACTTTCAGCCCGGCTTGCCCTTGGCCGTGGCTTACAGCGGCGGCGCCGACTCCACCGCGCTGCTGCTGGCCTGCGCCGAACGCTGGCCGGGGCAGGTCAGCGCCATCCACATCCATCACGGTCTGCAAGCCGCAGCTGACGGCTTCGAGCAGCATTGCCGTGCGCTCTGTGCGCGGCTGGGCGTGCCGTTGCAGGTGCTACGGGTCGACGCACGGCCTGCCCCTGGGCAGAGTCCGGAGGATGCCGCTCGCAGCGCGCGCTACCAGGCCCTGTGCCAGTGTGCTGAGGCGGCCGATCCGCCCATCCGTCACATCGCCCTGGCCCAGCACGCTGATGACCAGGTTGAGACGCTTTTGCTGGCGCTGAGCCGCGGTGCCGGCCTTCCGGGTCTGAGCGCCATGCCAGCGCAGTGGGAGCGCGACGGCATCCACTACTACAGGCCGCTACTCCAGGTGAGTGGGGCCGAGCTGCGTGAGGCCTTGCGCACACGGGGGGTGGCCTGGGTCGAAGACCCGACCAACGCCGACGAGCAGTACACCCGCAACCGCATCCGAGCCCGTCTGCTGCCAGCGTTGGAAGCGGTCTTCCCCCAGTTCCGTGACACCTTTGCCCGCAGTGCCGCCCATGCTGCCCAGGCCCAGCGCCTGCTGGGCGAGGTGGCGGCCGATGACCTGGCGCGCGTCGGCCTGCCGCCACAGATCGGGCGGCTGCAGGAACTGAGCCGCGAACGCCAGACCAATGTGCTGCGCCATTGGTTGCGCAGCGCCCATGCCACGGCACCGAGCGCAGCACAGCTGGAGGAACTGCTGGATCAGGTGGCGGCTTGCACGACCCGGGGCCATGGCATCCGCATCAAGGTCGGGGCAGGTTATGTGGAGCGGCAAGGGCAAGCACTGACTTGGTACAATCCCTAGGTTTTGCACGCCTGAAAACCAGGCTTGGGCAAGACCTTCCCCCTGTAGACAACGGTCGCTGCGGCAAGCGCATGCAGTGGCCACCTATCCAACATCTTCAATGGCACTGATCGTTCACAAGTACGGCGGCACGTCCATGGGCTCGACCGAGCGCATCCGCAATGTCGCCAAGCGCGTCGCCAAATGGGCCCGCGCAGGCCACCAGATGGTGGTGGTGCCCTCGGCCATGAGCGGTGAAACCAACCGCCTGCTCGGCCTGGCCAAGGAACTCGCGCCCGCGAAATCCAATGATGCGACCAATCGCGAGCTCGACATGCTGGCTTCCACCGGCGAGCAGGCCTCCAGCGCGCTGCTGGCCATCGCCTTGCAGGCCGAAGGCATGGCTTCGGTCAGCTACGCCGGCTGGCAGGTGCCGATCAAGACCAACAGCGCCTACACCAAGGCCCGTATCGAGTCGATCGACGACCAGCGCGTACGTGCCGATCTGGCCCAGGGCAAGGTGGTCATCGTGACCGGCTTCCAGGGCATCGACGACCAGGGCCACATCACCACCCTGGGCCGTGGCGGCTCCGACACCTCGGCCGTGGCCGTGGCAGCGGCCATGAAGGCCGACGAGTGCCTGATCTACACCGACGTCGATGGCGTCTACACGACCGACCCGCGTGTCGTGCCCGAGGCGCGCCGCCTGCACACCGTGAGCTTCGAGGAGATGCTCGAGATGGCCTCCATGGGCTCCAAGGTGCTGCAGATCCGCTCGGTGGAATTCGCAGGCAAGTACAAGGTGCCGCTGCGCGTGCTCTCCAGCTTCACGCCCTGGGACATTGACATCAACGAGGAAGCCAAGTCCGGCACCCTGATCACCTTTGAGGAAGACGAGAAAATGGAACAAGCCATTGTTTCCGGCATTGCATTCAACCGCGATGAGGCCAAGATTTCCGTGGTCGGTGTGCCCGACAAGCCCGGTATTGCCTACCAGATCCTGGGCGCTGTGGCCGAGGCCAACATCGAAGTCGACATGATCATCCAGAACATCAGCAAGGATGGCAAAACCGACTTCAGCTTCACCGTGAACCGCAACGACTTTGCGCGCGCCATGGATCTGCTCAAGGAGAAGGTCGTGCCGGCGTTGGGCGCCAAGGAGGTCGTGGGCGACACCAAGATCTGCAAGGTCAGCATCGTAGGCATCGGCATGCGCAGCCACGTGGGCATTGCCAGCAAGATGTTCCGTTCGCTGAGCGAGGAGGGCATCAACATCCAGATGATTTCCACCAGCGAGATCAAGACCTCCGTCGTGATCGACGAGAAGTACATGGAACTGGCCGTGCGCGCCCTGCACAAGGCCTTTGACCTGGACCAGCCGGCGGCCTGAATAACGCTGACAAGGGCGGGATTCATGCGATAATTCCGCTGACCTTTCAGGAAACGTGACCGAGTGGCCGAAGGTGCTCCCCTGCTAAGGGAGTATGGGGTGTAGAGCCTCATCGAGGGTTCGAATCCCTCCGTTTCCGCCAAAAACAAGCCCCGCCCAGTGCGGGGCTTTTTTTTGCGAAATTGGACGGGTGAGAACCCTCTGTTTCTGGACCCGCGCAGCGCAGGGGCGCTAGCCCTGAGAAATTCGCGTCAGATGAATCTTGAGCAATCCCTCCTCCTGTGAGCAGGGGAGTCGGTATTCAACTTTCCGCCGACGCACTCCAACGATCGTTCCAGCTGGCCTTGTCCATCTGTCGCCGATCCCGCTTGGTCGGTCGCCCCTGCTCGATGCTCAGCGCAGGCTCCGCGGCCAGACGGCGCTGCTCGGCCGCGGCCTCGCGTGCCTGTCGGCTGGCTTCGGTTTCCTCATAAAGTTGTTGCGCGACTGGTGCCGGGCCACGCTGCCCGCTCAGACCCCGAACGGTCACGGTGCGCGTCACGGGGCCTTGGCGCAGAGTCACGAGATCACCAGGCCGCACCTCTCGCGCCGGTTTCACTACCTGCTCGTTGACCAGCACGCGCCCCTTGCCGATCTCTTCCACAGCCAAGCTGCGGGTCTTGTAGAAACGCGCCGCCCAGAGCCATTTGTCGATACGCAGGGCATCCATCTCAGGGATAGAGGGGAGGGCGGAACATGCGGCTCACTGTACCATTGCCGTATGGAAAAGACGGACGCCCTGCCACGCGATGCCCAGAGCATCCTGGAGCTGGCCGCGCGCTCCATGTTCGATCTTTTTGCCAACGCCAGTGAGGGCATGCTGCTGGTGGACCGCCAGGGCAAGGTGGTCTGGATCAACGAACAGTACAAGCGTTTCCTGCCGGCCCTGGGTTATGCACGGGTCGAGGATTTTGTTGGCCACCCGGTGGCCAGCGTGGTGCACAACACGCAGCTGCACCATGTGCTGGAAACCGGCAAGCCCATCCTCATCGACTTGCTCAGTAACCGGGCCGGTACCTTCGGTGTCAGCCGCATTCCACTGCGCGACAGCTCGGGCGAAGTCATCGGCGCCCTGGGCATCGTGCTCTTCGATCATCCCGAAACCAATCTGCAGCCTCTGATCAACAAGTTCGCGGCCCTGCAGCGCGAGCTCGACGATGCGCGCCGCGAACTGGCCCACCAGCGCAGCGGGCAACGCCGCGCCAAGTACACCTTTGCCAGTTTTGTCGGTGCCAGCCCGGCCGTGGTGGAACTCAAGCGCCTGGCGCGTCGTGCCGCGCAGTCGGGCAGCCCGGTGCTCTTGCTGGGTGAGACCGGCACCGGCAAGGAGCTGCTGGCCCATGCTATCCACGCTGTCTCGTCTCGCTCGGCCGGCGCTTTCGTGACCGTCAATATCGCGGCGGTGCCCGATACCCTGCTGGAGGCGGAGTTCTTCGGCGTGGCGCCCGGCGCCTACACCGGAGCCGAGCGCAAGGGGCGTGACGGCAAGCTCAAGCTGGCCGATGGTGGCACGCTCTTTCTCGACGAGATCGGTGACATGCCCCTGGGTCTGCAGGCCAAGCTGTTGCGTGCCCTGCAGGAGGGCGAGTTCGAACCCCTGGGTTCCAACCGTTTGCTGCGTTTCGATGCCAAGGTGATCGCCGCGACCTCGCGTGACCTGGGTCGACTGGTGCGCGAGGGCAAGTTCCGCGAGGATCTGTACTACCGCCTGAACGTGCTGCCCATACGCGTGCCGCCGTTGCGTGAACGCCGTGCCGATATCCCTGCGTTGGTCGAGGCTCTGGGCGAAGAGTTGGCCCAGCGCAGTGGCCTGCCGCAACCCGAGTACACCAGCGATGCGATGGATCTGCTGACGGCACAGCTCTGGCGTGGCAATGTGCGCGAGTTGCGCAATGTGCTGGAGCAGGCGGCCCTGCTGGGAGATTCAAGCCGTATTGACGGCGTGCGGATCACGCAAGTGTTGCGCGAGACCGGCATCGAGCAGCTGGAATCGCCCCAGCCCGCTGAGGCGATGACGGCTGCCGGGCCATCTGCCGTCCGGCCCCTGGCCGAGCAGGTCGCCGAGGTCGAACGCCGAGCCATTGCCGCAGCCCTGCAGGCTTGCGGGGGCAACAAGGTGGCAGCGGCCAGGATGCTGGGCATTGCCCGCGCCACGCTGTATGAGCGCCTGGATGTAGGTGTCTGAAATTAGATCAATTGTCTAAGTATCAGACATATATTTGCCTTTAATTCAGTCATTTATCTTCGATATCGAAGATAAATTCCAATGAAATCAATGCGTTAGGGCGTGGCACGGTATCTGCAGACATGAATCCATAACATTTACATGAGGAGACCTCCATGCAACGTCGTCACTGGATCATTCAAGGCGGCCTGATCGGCGCCACCCTGGCCGCCACCGTTCTGGCAACTGGCGCATTAGCCCAGGGCAAGGATATCCGCATCGCCCACATCTACAGCAAGACCGGTCCGCTCGAAGCCTATGGCAAGCAGACCCAGACCGGTTTCATGATGGGCCTGGACTATGCGACCGGCGGCACCATGACCGTGGCTGGCCGCAAGATCGTGGTGATGGAGAAGGACGACCAGGGCAAGCCCGACCTTGGCAAGAGCCTGCTGGCTGCCGCCTACGGTGACGACAAGGTAGACCTGGCCGTTGGCCCCACCGCCTCACCCGTGGCCCTGGCCATGCTGCCCGTGGCCGAGGAATACAAGAAGATCCTGCTGGTCGAGCCCGCCGTGGCCGACTCCATCACCGGTGACAAGTGGAACAAGTACATCTTCCGCACCGGTCGCAACAGCAGCCAGGACGCCATCGCCAACGCTGTGGCACTGGACAAGCCAGGCGTGAACATCGTCACCCTGGCGCAGGACAACGCCTTCGGCAAGGACGGCGTCAAGGCCTTCCGTGAAGCCATCAAGAAAGCCAAGCTTGTGCACGAGGAGTTCCTGCCGCCGGCCACCACCGATTTCACGGCCGGCCTGCAACGCATCGTGGACCGCCTGAAGGACCAGCCGGGCCGCAAGTTTGTCTGGGTGGTCTGGGCTGGTGCCAACCCGCCATTCAACAAGTTCGCGGAGCTCGAGCTGCAGAAGCGCTACGGGATCGAACTCGCCACAGGTGGCAACATCCTGCCGGCCATGGTGGCCTACAAGCAGTTCCCGGGCATGGAAGGTGCCGCCTACTATTACTTTGGCATGCCCAAGAACCCGGTGAACGAGGCCATGGTTTCGCGCCACTACAGCCAGTTCAAGGCCCCGCCGGACTTCTTCACGGCCGGCGGTTTCAGCGCAGCCATGGCCGTGGTCACAGCGCTCAAGAAGAGCAATGGTGATACGGCCACCAACAAGCTGATTGCCACCATGGAAGGCATGAGCTTCGACACGCCCAAGGGCAAGATGACCTTCCGCAAGGAAGACCACCAGGCCATGCAGAGCATGTACCACTTCAAGATCAAGGCCGATCCGGCGTTTGCCTGGGGTGTGCCCGAGCTGATCCATGAGATCAAGCCGGAAGAGATGGCCATTCCCATCCGCAACACGCGTTGAATGGGTGCTCGGCTACTGCGCGGCCGCCCGGCGTCGTTGGGCGGTGCTCGCGATCCTCACGTACCGCAAGTACGTTCCGGTTGCTGTGCTCCGTCCGCCTAGCCGGGCAGCCGCTCGCTACGCCGCTCCCCCATTCAATCTCCCCAAGGAAGGGGAACTGATCTCATGCTGGAAACCAGAAACCTCACCATCCGCTTCGGTGGGCACGTGGCGGTGAATGCCGTCTCGTGCACTTTCGCGCCGGGCACCTTGACGGCCATCGTCGGCCCCAACGGTGCCGGCAAGACCACCTATTTCAACCTGATCTCGGGGCAGTTGACGGCTTCCGAGGGAAGCGTGCTGCTTGGTGGCCTGGATCTGTCGGCACTGTCCGCTTCGGCGCGCACACGCGCTGGTCTGGGTCGGGCCTTCCAGCTGACCAATCTGTTTCCCAACCTCAGCGTTCTCGAGAACGTGCGCCTGGCTGTGCAGGCTACGCTGGACGGTCCGCATCGGCGTGGTCTCAACCTCTGGAGCATCTGGAGCGACCACGCGCATCTCAACGCGCGGGCGCACGAGATCCTGGTTTCCGTGGCCATGGCGCATCAGCAGGACGCCCAGGTTTCCAGCCTGCCGCACGGCGACCAGCGCAAGCTGGAGGTCGCGCTGCTGATGGCGCTCGATCCGCAAGTCTATATGTTCGACGAGCCCACGGCCGGCATGAGCCACGACGAGGTGCCGGTGATCTTGAACCTGATCCGCAAGCTGAAGCAGGACAAAACAAAAACGATCCTGTTGGTGGAGCACAAGATGGATGTGGTGCGCGAACTCGCCGATCGCATCATCGTGCTGCACAACGGCACGCTGGTGGCCGACGGCGAGCCGGCTGCGGTGATTGCATCGCCGGTGGTGCAAGAGGCGTACCTGGGCGTGGCGAAGGAGCCGGCATGAGTGATGCACTCCTGAAACTCGAAGGCGTGCACACGCACATCGGGGCTTATCACATCCTGCATGGCGTGGATCTGTCCGTGCCGCGCGGCCAGCTCACCTTGTTGCTGGGCCGCAATGGCGCAGGCAAGACCACCACGCTGCGGACCATCATGGGCCTGTGGCCCGCGTCGCAGGGTCGCATCACGTTCGATGGCCAGGACATCGCCGCATTGCAAACCCCGGCCATCGCCGCGCTGGACATCGCCTATGTGCCCGAAAACATGGGCATCTTTGCCGACCTCACGGTCAAGGAAAACATGCTGCTGGCCGCACGCCGCGCGCGCCGCGCCAGCGAGATGGACGAGGAGCGCCTGCAGTGGATCTTCAGGCTCTTTCCCGCCGTGGAGAAGTTCTGGAACCACCCGGCCGGCAAGCTTTCGGGCGGGCAGAAGCAGATGCTGGCGGTCTCGCGCGCCATCGTCGAACCGCGTCGCCTGCTGATCGTGGACGAGCCCAGCAAGGGCCTGGCGCCCGTGATGATCGACAACATGATTGCGGCCTTCCAGCAGCTCAAGGCCAGCGGTGTGACCATCCTGCTGGTCGAACAGAACATCAACTTCGCCAAGCGTCTGGGCGACAGCGTGACCGTGATGGACAACGGCCGTGTGGTCCACGCCGGGACCATGCAGGCCCTGGCCGGTGACGAGGAGTTGCAGCAGTCGCTGCTGGGGCTGGCGTTATGAAAAAAGACTTTGACTACAAGCCCCTGCTGCTGGTGCCCGTGCTGGCGCTGGCTGCATTGCCCCTGACCGGCTCGGGCTCGACCTGGCTCACGCTGACCGTGGCGGGCCTGGCCATGGGCATGATCGTCTTCATCATCGCCTCCGGCCTGACGCTGGTCTTTGGCCTGATGGACGTGCTCAATTTCGGCCACGGCGTCTTCATCGCGCTGGGTGCCTTTGTCGCCACCAGCGTGCTGGGCCTGATGGGCGACTGGACTGGTTCGCAGGAGTTGTGGCGCAACCTGCTGGCGGTGCTGCCGGCCATGGTGGCGGCCATGCTCGTGGCCGGCGCGCTAGGACTGGCCTTCGAGCGCTACATCGTGCGACCGGTCTACGGCCAGCACCTCAAGCAGATCCTTATCACCATGGGCGGCATGATCATCGGCGAGGAACTGATCAAGGTGATCTGGGGCCCGCAGCAGATCGCCTTGCCCCTGCCCGAAGCCATGCGCGGCGCTGTGCTGCTGGGTGATGCTGCGGTCGAGAAATACCGCCTGATTGCCGTGGTGGTTGGCCTAGCCGTTTTCGCAGCGCAGGTTTGGACCTTGTCACGCACCAAAATCGGCCTGCTGATCCGCGCGGGTGTGCAGGACCGTGAAATGGTCGAGGCTCTGGGTTATCGCATCCGCCGGCTTTTTGTCGGGGTGTTTGTCATGGGCAGCGCTTTGGCGGGCCTGGGCGGCGTGATGTGGGGCCTGTACCAGCAGAGTGTCATCCCGCAGATGGGCGCGCAGGTCAATGTGCTGATCTTCATCGTCATCATCATCGGTGGTCTGGGATCCACGACGGGCGCCCTGATCGGCGCCTTGCTCGTAGGCCTGATGGCGAACTACACAGGCTTCCTTGTCCCGAAGGTAGCGCTGTTCTCCAACATCGCGCTGATGGTCGCCATCCTGTTGTGGCGTCCGCAGGGGGTCTATCCCGTGACCAACCGTTAAGGAGCAACACATGCTTGCTCGACTCATCTCCAACGACCTCCCACGCAGCCGCATCCTGGCCGTGCTGCTGGTCCTGCTGCTGCTGGCCCTGGCCGTTGCCCCCTTCATCGTGCCCGGCGTCAAGGCGCTCAACGTGGCGGCCAAGGTGCTGATCTTCGTGGTGCTGGTGGCCAGCTTCGACCTGCTGCTGGGTTACACCGGCATCGTCAGCTTTGCGCACACGATGTTCTTTGGCATCGGTGCCTACGGCATTGCGATCGCGACCACGCACATGGGCCCAACCTGGGCGGCGCTGGCGGTGGGGCTGCTGAGCGCGCTGGCGCTCACGCTGGTGCTGGCCCTGGTGATCGGGCTGTTCTCGCTGCGCGTGCGAGCCATCTTTTTCGCCATGATCACGCTGGCCGTGGCCTCGGCCTTCCAGACCCTGGCCTCGCAGCTGTCGGAGTTCACCGGCGGCGAGGACGGACTGAGCTTCAAGCTGCCCCAGGTGCTCTCGCCCAGCTTCGAGCTGTTCGAGGAGCCGGTGCTGGGCACCATGATCGACGGCAAGCTGATCAGCTACTACCTGCTGTTTGTGGTGGCCCTGGTGTTGTTGCTGGCCTTGCTGCGCATGGTCAACTCGCCCTTCGGCCGCGTGCTGCAGGCCATCCGCGAGAACGAATTTCGCGCCGAGGCCCTGGGCTACCGTGTGGTGGTCTACCGCACGCTCTCCAGCGTGCTTTCGGCCCTGTTCGCCTGCCTGGCCGGCGCCATGCTGGCGCTCTGGCTGCGATACAACGGACCGGACACCTCGCTCTCCTTCGAGATCATGATGGACGTGCTGCTGATCGTGGTGATCGGCGGTATGGGCACGATCTACGGTTCTGCCATCGGGGCGGCACTGTTTGTGGTGGCGCAGAGTTATCTGCAGGATCTGCTGCGTCTGGCCAGCGAGGCCACCGCCGGCCTGCCGCTGCTGGCCGCACTCCTGTCACCCGACCGCTGGTTGCTGTGGCTTGGTCTTCTATTTGTCTTGTCGGTTTACTACTTCCCCACCGGGGTGGTAGGACGTTTGCGGGCACGCAGCCTGCGCAAAAAACAGGTGGGCGCATGACCTGCCATTACACGAGGAGACAAAAATGTTGGGAACGTCGTATGGGGTCGCACGTATGCGACAGACACTGGCCAGTCTGATTCTGGCCTGCACCGCCGCGGTGACAGCGCAGGCGGCCGAGTTGACCATCGTCCAGGTGGCGCCACTCAGTGGTGTGCTGGCCAGCACGGGCCAGCAGATGGTGCTGGGGGGCAAGATCTATTTCGACTGGATCAATGAAAACGGCGGCATCCATGGTGCCAAGATCCGTCATGTGGTGCAGGACGATGGCTACAAGGTGGACGAGACTGTGCGCCTGACCCGCGAGGCCCTGCAAAAGCCCGAGGTCCTGGCCCTCTTCGGTTTTGCAGGGACCGCCAACATCGCCAAGCTGCTCAGTGACGGTGTGCTGGAGACCGGGGGAGCTCCCCTGGTGGCGCCTTACACCGGTGGCGAGGCCTTGCGCAAACCCTTCAATCCCTACATCTTTCATGTGCGCGCGGGTTATGCCGACGAGGCCGAGCACATGGTCAACCAGGTCGTCACGCTGGGCATGACCCGCATTGCCGTGATGTACCAGGACGACGCCTTCGGCAAGGCCGGCCTGGCCGGTGTCGAGGAAGCGACGGCCCGGCGCAACCTGAAGCTTGTGGCTGCAGCGCCTTACGAGCGCAACACCGACCAGGTGCAGGGCGCCGTCAAGACCATCCAGGCAGCGGATGCGCAGGCGGTCATCATGATTTCGGTCAACCGTTCCACCGCGGCCTTTGCCGCCCAGTACCGCGCTGCGGGCGGTGGCGCCCAGCTCTTCAACATCTCGGTGGTGGACCCGGCCGAGCTGGTGAAGCTGGCGGGGGTAAAGGCCGTGCACGGCCTGGGTATCTCGCAGGTGGTTCCTTACCCCTATATGGCGAACAAGCCGGCGGTGCGTGAGTACCAGACCCTCCTGCAGAAGTACGGCGACGGACAGGCCCCCAGCTACACCAGCTTCGAGGAGTTCCTGGGCGCCAAGGTGCTGGTGGAAGGCTTGCGCCGGGCCGGGCCGAACCCGACACGCTCCCGCCTGATCCAGGCGCTGGAGACCATCAACAACCACGACCTCGGTGGCACGCGGGTGAGCTTTTCTCCGGCCAACCGGGTCGGTTCGCGTTATGTCGAGGTGACCGTGATCGGCGCCTCTGGCAAGTTGCTGCGCTGACGGATATCCAGACAGGGGGAGATTTCGCATGACACTGGCATCCCACTACGTCCGCTGCGCCGGACGCGAAATCCACTACACCGAATGGGGTGCCGGACAGGCCGGCACCGTGGTCGCCTGGCATGGCCTGGCGCGCACCGGGCGCGACATGGACGAGCTGGCCGAACACCTCAGCGCCCAGGGCTACCGTGTGATCTGCCCCGACACCCTGGGCCGCGGTCTGAGTCAGTGGAGCCCGCAGCCCGAGCGGGAGTACTGCCTGTCCTTTTACGCGCGCCTGGCGGCGGAACTGTTCGATCAGCTGGGAATTGCGTCGGCGCACTGGGTGGGCACGTCCATGGGCGGGGCCATCGGCACCGTGTGCGCCTCGGGTCTCTTTCAGCCCCAGCTCAAGACCCGCATCCGCAGCCTGGTGCTCAATGACAATGCGCCGCAGCTGGCCGACGCTGCCATCGCGCGCATCCGTGCCTATGCCGGCAACCCGCCGACGTTCGAGACAGTGCGTGAACTGGAGGCGTTTTTCCGTCAGGCCTACAAGCCCTTTGGCTGGCTCAGCGATGCGCAGTGGCGCAGGCTGACCGAAACGTCGACGCGCCGCCTGCCCGATGGCCGCGTGACGCCGCATTACGACCCGGCCATGGTGCAGCAGTTCGTGAACTACCCCGATGACTACCTGATCTGGGACCACTACGAACAACTCGACATACCGGTGCTTCTGCTGCGCGGTGCAGAGTCCGACCTGGTGCTGGCCGAAACGGCGCAGCGCATGCGAACCAGGGGGCCGGGCCGCCAGGGCCGCTTGCAGCACATCGAAGTCCCGGGTTGCGGTCATGCGCCGGCGCTCAATGTGCCGGCACAGCTCGACCCAGTCCTCGATTTCATCCGTCGCAACGACTGAGCTTCTCTCGATACTCCGGGTCCTTGCCGGATCTTCCTTGGGCACAATGCGGGCTGTCCAAATGAGGAGACTTCATGGCATTGACGATTTACGGCATCCAGGCATCGCGCGCATTGCGCCCTCTGTGGGCGGCTACCGAGCTGGGCCTGGCTTTCGAGCATGTGCAGACCGACTACCGTGCGGGTGCCTCGCGCACGTGGGAATTTCTGGCACTCAATGCCAATGGCCGCGTCCCGGTGGTGGTCGACCGCCGGCCTGAGGGGGATGTGACGGTCTGGGAAAGCATGGCCTGTGCGCTCTACATCGCACGGCACCATGGACAGGCTGATGGCAACACATTGACGCCTGCCACGCCGCGCGAGGACGCCGAGGCCCTGCGTTGGGCTTTCTGGGTCATGAGCGAAGTGGAGAAGGATGCACTCACGGTGCTGATGCACCGCTTCGCCATGGCCCCCGAGGAACGCAAACCCGAGTTGGCCGACAAGGCCGAACAACGCCTGCACGTGCCGCTGCGCGTGCTGGAGAAACATCTGACGCAGCAGCAGGCGCAAGGCCAGGCCCACCTGGCCGCCGACCGCTTCACCGTGGCCGACCTCTGCGTGGCCAGCGTGCTGCTCTGGGTGCGTGCAACCCGTGAGCTCATGGCACCCTACCCGCTGATCAGCGCCTGGCTGGCAGCCTGCCTGGCACGGCCGGCGTACCAGTCGTTGCGTCCCAAGAAGAGCTAGTTCTGCGCGCCGGCGGCCAGGGCTGCTGCGCGCGATGCGGCGAGCGGCGCTGCATCGGGCGCCGGCCGGGTTGGCCAGCCGCCCAGATGCTGTTCGCTGATCCGGCCCATGGCGGCAATCCAGTCCGTGTTGTCGTTCAGGCAGGGGATGTAGTGGAAGGCCTGACCGCCGGCATGCAGGAAGGACTCACGGGCTTCCTGCGCAATCTCCTCCAGCGTTTCCAGGCAATCGCTGGTGAAGCCGGGGCAGGTCACGTCTACGCGCTTCACGCCAGCCTGCGCGAGCTGGACCAGGGTGGGCTCGGTAGCGGGCTCCAGCCATTTGGCCTTGCCGAAGCGCGACTGGAAGCTCACGCGGTACTGGTCCTGAGTCAGCTTCAGCTCCTGCGCCAGCAGGCGAGCGGTCTTCAGGCATTCACAGTGGTAGGGGTCGCCCAGGTGCAGGGTGCGCTCGGGCACGCCGTGAAAGCTCATGAGCAATTGGTCCGGGCGGCCATGCTCCTGCCAGTAGCTTCGGATGCGTGCGGCAAGCGCGCCGATGTAGCCAGCGTCATCGTGGTAACGGTTGATGAAACGCAGCTCTGGCAGGGTACGTACCTTCTCGGCCCAGCGATAGACGGCGTCGCTGACGCTGGCCGTGGTGGTACCCGAGTACTGAGGGTAGGCTGGCAGCACCAGCACGCGCGTCACGCCTTCGGCCTTGAGCGCATCCAGCTGCGCCGGGATGGAAGGATGGCCATAGCGCATGGCATAACGCACCGTGACGTGGTGGCCCTGCTGTTGCAGCCACGCTTGCAGGCGCTGTGCCTGTTTCTCGGTCCAGACCTTGAGCGGCGAACCTTCGGGCGTCCAGACGGTGGCGTACTTGGCAGCCGATTTTGCCGGGCGCAGGCGCAGGATGATGCCGTGCAGGATCAGCCACCAAATGGGCTTGGGAATCTCCACCACGCGATGGTCACTCAGGAATTCGCCCAGGTAACGACGCAGCGCCGCTGGTGTGGGCGCGTCGGGTGTGCCCAGGTTGCACAGAAGAATGGCCGTGGAGGGCGCCTGGCCATGGATGTACGGAGGTTCGGGTTTGAAAGCCATGCGGTATTCTCGCCCACCTATGCTGGATCTGAAGAAAGTCAGGGCGATATCCCTGGACCTCGACGACACCCTCTGGCCGATCTGGCCGGTGATCGCCCGCGCCGAACGGGTGCTGCAGGACTGGTTGCGCCCGCAGGCTCCGAAGACCGCCTTGTGGCTGGCCGATGCCGAGCAGCGCCTGACGCTGCGCCGGGAGGTGCAGACCAGCCGGCCCGAGATCGGCCACGACCTGCGCGCCCTGCGTCAGGAGCTGATCCGCCGCGCCTTGCAGCGTCATGGCGAGGATACGGCGCTGGTGGAAGGCGCCTACGAGGTCTTCATCAACGAGCGCATGCGTGTGGAGCTCTACGAGGATGCGCGCCCCGCGCTGGCCTGGCTGGCGCAGCGTTACCCGGTCGTGGCCCTGTCCAATGGCAATGCCGACGTGCAGCGCATCGGGTTGGGCGAGTTTTTCCACGCCAGTTTGAGTGCCCAGGCCTTTGGCCTGGGCAAGCCCGATCCGCGTTTCTTCCACGCGGCGGCGCAGGCTGCCGGTGTGCTGCCGCACGAGGTGCTGCACGTGGGGGACGATGCGGCGCTGGACGTCGTGGGGGCGGTGAACGCCGGCTTGCAGACCGTCTGGGTCAACCGGGCCGGCCACGACTGGGCGCACGAGACGCACCAGCCCCACGTCACCGTGGCCGATATGGGGGCCCTCTGCGCGTTGCTGCAACAGACCGGCTGAGCCGGCGCGACCTCAGCGTTTGTAGCGATCGCCGGTGAAAAACGTCAGTTCCACAAAACTCGAACCCAGGTGCTTGTCGGTTCGGTAGTCCAGTTCGAAACCACCAAGGTCCAGCGGCTGCATGGTGTGGAAAGCCTCGACGAGCTTCTCGGTGCCGACGTTGCCGTTGCGGCTGCCGCGGCGCAGCCCTTCGATCAGGGCGCGTGAGGACAGATAACCTTCCAGCGAGGCGTGTGACAGCCGGGTGATGCCGGCCTTGCGCATGGCACGCTGGTAGGCGGCTACCACGGGCAAGGCGATGGTGTCCGGATGCGGGACCACCTGGGCCACGGTCATGCCGTTGCCCGCCGGGCCCAAGGCCTTGAGCACGGGCTCGGACCCCAGCAGCGACAGGGCGAAGGATGGCGCCTGGACGTCCTTGCGCAAGTCGCGGGCGAACTGCAGGCTGTGTTGCCCGATGTAGAGCGACAGATAGGAGGTCGGCTCGAATCTGGCAATGTCCGCGATGCCATCGGCGATGCCCTGTGGCGTGTCCTTGATATGGAAGGCACGCCAGGCCGTGTTGCGATGCTTGCGCGCGACAGCGTCGAAGGCCGCCAGACCGGCCTTGCCAAAGGCCGTGTCCGAGTAGGCCACGGCGCAGCGGTCCATATTGACCGTGCCGATCTGCCGCACGATGCGGTCCAGTTCGTTCGAGTAGCCTGCCCGCATGTGGATGACCAGCGGGTGGTGTGCGCGCAGCGCGTCGATGCCGGTGATGGGGGCAATCAGCGGAGTGCGCGCCTGGGTCACGGTGGCCATGGCGCCCATCACGCTGGAGGTGCCACCGCAGGCGAAAAGGCAAAGCACCTGCTCCTCTTCGACCAGCTTGCGGGCGTTCTCGGCCGCCTTGTCGGTGGCACCCCCATCGTCCCGGCTCATCAGTTGCAGCGGCCGCCCGGCGACGCCGCCGCGCTCATTCACTTCATTGAAGGCCGCCTGGATACCCTTGTTCAGTTCAACAAAGGGCCAGGCCAGCGGCCCGGTGAGTGCCGCGGTCTGGCCTATCCGCCAGCTGTCGGCCTTGGCGTGCAGCAGGCCCGGAAAGGCCAATGTGGCGGCAGCGCAGCTGGCGCCGCGCAGGAGGGCACGCCGCGCGGTGCCCGTGAGCAGTAGCTTGTCCATGGTCTCCTCGTCTGTTGTGGTATGCCGGCGGTGCGATGCCGCAGACGAGGAGGATTCTGGGTGTCCCTGTCGGGCGCCCATGTCAGGGCTGTGACAGCCTGTCCGTGGCGGGACAGCTTGTCCGGTAGGGGACAGGCTTGCAGGGCCCGACCTAGGGAGCCGGCTGCAGCACCAGCGTGCTGCGCGTGGAGGCCTTCACGTCGGACGGGTTCAGGTGCATGGGCTGGTAGCGGCCGGCGATGAAGTCCTGCGCCTGGTCTTTGTAATGCGGATCGAGCAGCACGCCGCTCTGGCCTACAGGGTTGATGCCCAGGGCCTTGCCGGCATCGGCGAAGTCGATCAGCCGTCGCGTCGAGGGGCCGTAGTTCACGCTCCAGGGTGCCGGGCCCAGGGCCTGCGCGAGGTTGTTGGGGAGCTCACGCCCACCTGGTGCTTCCAACGGGCCGACGTTGAACAGCTTGTCCAGCGGCTGGATGCGGCCCAGGGGATGGCCGTGGGTCAGGGTGTGGTTGTTGCCCCAGGTCCAGCCGGGCAGGGAGATGCCGCGCAACTCCTGCAGGTGCTTCAGGCTGGCACGCCAGGCCTGCACCACGATGTCGTTGCGGTTCTCCTTCTTCTCCGTGCGGCGATCGTCCCACCAGGGGGAGCGCACGTCGGCGGCCAGGCGGGGCAAGGCGTGGTCGATGGCACGGGTGCGCAGCAGGTTGTTGAATTGCACCTCGCCCAGTTCGTCGGCCATGCTGGCCTTGAGCAGCTCGTAGACGAACTGGTTGTAGACCGTGGGGGCGATGCTGGTCATGTTGTGGCGGCCGTCCCACTCGGCCATCTGGTCGATCAGTGCGCGTTCAATGGAGTCGGTGGCCTGATCGCGCAGCAGCGGCAACAGGGGGCGCAAGACGCGCGGCCCGTAGTCGGTTTGTTCGTCGAGTTGCAGGGCCTGGCTGTTCTGCAGGTTCCACAGGGTGCCGGTGGGGCGCAGCAACTGGTCCAGGCGCCGCGCGCGGTCCGGCAGGTTGTAGTAACCCGGTACCGGCACGCCGCTGCGCGGCACCGGCTGGTGGTTGGCCGAGACGATGTAACCGCGTGCAGGGTTTTCCTCCTGCGGATTGTCGGCAAAACGGTAGAACCCCGGCTTGTCGGCCTGTTCGCTGCCGCCGTCGAGGATGAAGCTGGGGTTCACGCTGAGCGGGCGCTGCACCAGCCTGGCCGCGGCCCACCAGCCGATGTCGCCGGCTGCGTTGGCCCACACCACGTTGAGGCCGGGCGCGTGGATCTTGCTGGCCGCGTTGCGTGCCTTGGGAAGGGTATCGGCGCGATTCAGTTCGTAGAAGGCTTCGAGGATGGGGTTCTCGGTTTCCAGGAAGGTCCACCACATGGCGATCGGGGCCTGGCCCAGGCTGTCGGGGAAGGCCTGGTTGATGAGCGGACCGTAGGGCGAGCGGGTCAAGGTGATGTTGACCGGGTCGGCATTCTTCACGGCGATCGTCTCGGTGCGGCTCTGCAGCGCCACCCACTGGCCCTGGTGCCAGACCTGCCTAGGGTTGTCCGGGTTCACCTTCAGGGCCACCAGGTCCATGTCGTCGTTCTGGAACATGGTCAGGCTCCAGCCGAACTGAGGCGTGTGGCCCAGCAGGGCAAAGGGATTGAGCGCTTGGTGGTGACCGTAGAGTTCGAAACCCGGCGCCTTGAGGTGCGCCTCGTACCAAACAGCGGGCAAGGAGTAGGCGATGTGCGGGTCACCCGCCAGCAGAGGTTTGCCGCTCGCAGTGCGTCGCCCGGAAATCGCCCAGGCATTGCTGCCTTCGAAGAGCGGCACCCCCGCCAGGTCCATGGCCTGCTGGCTGACTTCGGACACCCGAGCCAGCCCCTCCCAGTCGGCCGCCGCCAGCGTGGGCGAGGAGGGCCTGCGGGCCATGGGGCCGACCACGCCCAGGGGTTGCCATTCGAGATCGAAGACTCGCAGGTAATCGGGGCCAAGCTGGTCCCGCACATAGGTCAGCACGGGCTCGGTACGCAACGTGGCAGCGAAGCTGTAGGCCAGGTAGCCAGCCACAGCCAGGGTGTCGACCGGGGTGTAAGGCTGCGGCTGGATGCGCAACATGCTGAATTCGACCGGCAGGGGGCGTGTGTCCTGGAATTCGTTGATGCCGTCCAGATAGGCCAGCAGGCCCGACCAGGTGGGGCTGCTGCGGTCGATGTTCTTGATTCTTTGTTCGGCGTGGGCGCGCAGTTCCAGGGTGCGAAACAGGCGGTCGGTGTCGAGCAGCTTGGGCCCCAGGATCTCGGCCAGTTCACCGCGCGCCAGGCGCCGCACCATCTCCATCTGGAACAGGCGGTCCTGCGCATGCAGGAAACCGAGGGCACGGTAAAGGTCGGTTTCGTTCTGCGCCTGCAGGTGTGGCACGCCGCGCTCGTCCCAGTCCACCAAGACCGGGGCCTTGAGCTGGCTCAGCATGAGCGTGCCGCTGCGCTGCGGCAGCTTGCTGCGGGCATGCCAGACACCCGCTGCAATGGCGATGGCCAGCACGGTGAGCAAGAGGATGAGCAGGACGAAAAGGAACTTGAATGCGCGTTTCATCTCAGCGGAGCCTCCTGATTTTCGGCGGTGTAGCCGCCGATTCTGTTGCGCTGCCGGCGCCCTGTCGATGTTGGGGCGCTGGTCTCATATCACTTTGTATCACTTGGCGAGGGCCCGCACCGCCGCCAGACCGCTGCGCACCGCGCCCTCCAGCGTGGCGGGGTAGGGACCTTCGACGTAATCGCCGCAGGCCAAGAGGCCCAGTGCGATGGACTGAGGCGGGCGCCGCAGGCCGGGCGTACAGGCGAAAGTGGCGCGTTTTTCGACGACCGTCTGTACTGCCTGCAAGTCGAGGCCCAGTTGCGTGCGCGCCTGTGCCAGCACCTGTGCTTGCAAGGCATCGCGATCGCCGTGGCTGGCACTGACCACCAAGGCCAGCAGGCCGGCGGGGCCGCCGAGCTGGCCACGGTCGAAGACGAACTGCGCGGGATGCTGCGCGTCGTGGCGCAGGGCCAGCATGGGGGTGGCCAGCCGTGCATCCTGTGCCCAGGCGTAGACAGTGGCGATGGCTTCGAAGTGCAAGGCTTCGGCCGTGGCAGCCCAGGTGGCGTTCAGCGGCGCGACCAGGCGTGCGGCCTCGGTGGGGGTGCAGGCCAGCAGCACGGTGTCGAAGCTCTCGCCGTCAAGCTGCCAGTGCGTGCCTTCGCGCAGCAGGCTTGTGATGCGTGCGCCGGTACGCACCGTGGCGCCGCGCGACTGCAGCCAGCGCGCGGCGGCCTGTGGGAAGAGGGCGCCCAGGTCCAGGCGCGGCAACAGCAACTGCGAGCCGCCGCGCACAGCGAAGAGCGCGTCGTGCAGCACGCGCAGGAAAACCTGCGCACTGGCCTGGTGGGCCGGTGTGTTGAGCGCCGAGACGCACAGGGGCTCGATCAGCTCCTGCATGACATGCGGGCCCAGCGTGCGGCAGAGCTCGGCCACGGAGAGCGTGGGCGCGCATTCGAAGCGCGCGAGCTTCCAGCCAGCGGCAGCGCGCAGCAGGCCCAGGCGTTCGCGTAGCGGCCAGGCCCGGTTGCGCAGGATGCCGGCCAGCACGTCCAGCGGCACGGGCAGGTCGGGCAGGCGCAGGCCGGCGCCGTCGGGGAATTGCAGGGTCAGGGGCACGCGTCGCAGCGCGGCTTCGGGGTCCACGCCCACGGCGCGCATGAGGCGCTGGCTCTCGGTGTAGGCGCCGATCAGGATATGCTGGCCGTTGTCCACCGTGAGTGCACGACCATCGGGCAGCACCGCCTCGACGGCGCGCGCGCGCCCGCCCAGGGTGCGCGCGGCTTCGAAGACGGTGACGGTATGGCCATCCTGCGCGGCCTGTACGGCGGCGGCCATGCCGGCCCAGCCGGCGCCGACGACGGCGATCTTCAAAGCTTCCCCAAAGCCTGCACGCGCCAGGCGAGCCAGAGCTTGCGCAGGGGCGTGAGGCTGGTGCGCTGGTGCAGCACCTGGAAGTTGTCGTGCTCAATCTCGCGCAGCAGGGTGCGGTAGATGCTGGCCATCATCAGCCCCGGTTTCTGGGCGCGGCGGTCCACGTCCGGCAGCATGGCCAGGGCCTCGTCGTAGAGCAGGTGGGCTCGCGCGGTCTGGAACTTCATCAAGGCCGCGAAACGCTCCGAGTACTGGCGGTTGAGCACCTCGTGAGCCTTGACGTCGAACTGCTGCAGCTCGTTGACCGGAAGGTAGATGCGGCCGCGCAGCGCGTCCTCGCCGACGTCACGGATGATGTTGGTGAGCTGGAAGGCCAGGCCCAGGGTGTGTGCGTAGCGTGTGGTCTGTTCCTGGGTCTGGCCGAAGATGCGCGCCGCCACTTCGCCTACCACTCCGGCCACCAGGTGGCAGTAGCGCTGCAGGCCCGGGTAGTCCAAGTAGCGGGTCTGCTGCAGGTCCATCTGGCAACCTTCGATCACGGCCAGCAGGTGGCGCGCCTCGATGCCATAGGTGGCGGTATGCGGCAGCAGGGCCTGCAAGACCGGATGCGTGGGTTGACCTGCATAGGCGCGGCTGACCTCGGCCTCCCACCAGGCCAGCTTGGTCTGGGCCACGCCGGGGTCGGAAACCTCGTCTACCACGTCGTCCACCTCGCGACAGAAGGCGTAGAAAGCCGTGATGGCGGCGCGCCGCGGTTTGGGCAGGAAAAGAAAGGCGTAGTAGAAGCTGCTGCCGGAGGCGGCGGCTTTTTGCTGGACGTATTGCTCGGGCGTCATGGGGCGCATTGTCGCTGCTTCACATGCGCAGGCTGCGCCAGAGCAGCAGCGGGGCATCGGCCGCGCCGACCGTGGGGCGGTGCTGCAGGCTGTTGAAGCCCAGGGCATCGATCTTGTCCAGGATGCGCAGGCCACCCTGCACCACCAGGCGCAGTTCCCAGCCGGCGCGGCCCGGAATGCGGTGTACCAGCGGTGCGCCTTGTTGCATGAGGGCGCGCGCAGCACTGACCTGCGATGCGATCAGGGCCAGTATGCCGGGTGTAGGCGCAAGGGTGGCCAGTTCAGCGCGCCGCACACCATGTGCAACGCAGTCGGCATCTGTCAGGTAGTGGCGGCCACGCGGGATGTCGCGGCTGAGGTCCTGCCAGAAGTTGATGAGCTGCAGGGCACTGCAGATGGCGTCGCTCTCGCGCAGCGCGGTCTCGTCTTGTACGCCATAGAGGTGCAACAACAGACGGCCTACCGGGTTGGCCGAGCGGCGGCAGTAGTCCAGCAATTCCGCCGGGTCTGCGTAACTTGCCTGGTCACGGGTCTTGCGCACGTCCTGGGCAAAGGCGTCGAGCAGGTCGTCCAGCAGGGGGATGGGCAGATGAAAAGTCGCCAGAACGGCGGCCAGCGGGTCGAAGACCTGCGGCCAACGTCCGCTATGGGCCTGACCCTGGGCCAGGGCCAGCAGGTCTTGCCTGTAGGCGCTCAGATCGTCCAGACGCTGCTGGGCCGAGGCATCACCTTCATCGGCGATGTCATCGGCCGTGCGGGCGTAGTGGTAGATGGCGGCGATGGGGGGGCGCAGTCGTGGGGGACACAACCAGGAGGCCACGGGGAAGTTCTCGTAATGCTCGACCGGTCGGGGGGGGATGGGCTTGTTCACGCTGGGGATTTTCGCCCGGCTTGACATAGATCGGGTTTTTACCTAGATTACTGACCAATCGGTTATTAATTTAAAACCCACTTCCGGAACCCCCGCCATGTCCGATACACGTTTCCACTGGCCCAGGCGCGTCGCCCTGGCGGCGCTGTTGCCTATGACGGCTTTCATTCTGATCGCCTGCTCCCCTGCGGCCCCCCCGGAAGAGCCAGTACGGGCCGTCAAGATCATGACGGTGCGCAGTGCGAGCCTGAACGCCACGCAGGAGTTCTCGGGTGAGGTGCGGCCGCGCATCGAATCACGCCTGGGCTTCCGGGTGGCCGGCAAGCTGGTGCGCCGGGAGGTCGAGTTGGGAGAACGGGTCAAGGCGGGGCAGGTGCTGGCCCGGCTCGACCCGCAGGACTATCGTCTGGCGACGGATGCCGCCCAGGCCCAGATGGGGGCTGCGGTGACCAATCGCGACCTGGCGGCTGCCGACTACAAGCGGTTCAAGGAACTGCGGGAGCAGAACTTCATCAGCGGGGCCGAGCTGGAACGGCGTGACGCCGCGCTCAAGGCGGCGCAGGCCCAGGTCGACCAGGCTCAGGCGCAACTGGCCTCCCAGCGCAACCAGGGCAGTTACACGACGCTGGTGGCCGATGCCGCCGGTGTGGTGACGGCTGTCGAGGCCGAGCCTGGCCAGGTGGTCAGCGCCGGCCTGACGGTGGTGCGCGTGGCCCAGGATGGCCCGCGCGATGCGGTCTTCGCAGTTCCGGAAGACAAGCTGGCCATGATGCGCCAGGGTAGTGCGGTGGACGTGCGGGTCTGGCCTGGCCAGACCCAGCTGGCCGGTCGCGTGCGCGAGGTTTCGGCCAGTGCAGACCCGGTGACACGCACCTACCAGGTCAAGGTGGCGCTGGAAGGCAAGCAGCCGCCGCCCCTGGGCGCGACGGTCACGATTTTCCCCAAGCTGCGTAACGAACAACGGATGGCTGCCATCAAGCTGCCGACCAGCGCCCTGCGCCAGGACGGCCAGTCCACGGCGGTCTGGGTGCTGGACACCAAGACCATGACGGTCGCTTCGCAGCCGGTGCAGATCGCAACCGCCGACGGCAACGAGGCCGTGGTGGCGGGTGGCCTGAAGGATGGGCAGCTGGTGGTCTCGGCGGGCGTGCACGTGCTCTCGCCCGGGCAGAAAGTGACGATCTACCATGAGAAGACCGCCTCTACTTTGACCAGCCAGCCGCAGACCGCCGTGAACGCTACGCTGGGCAACGCAGCCGCAGCTTCGGCTGCAAGCAAGTGAGGCGCGCATGAGTTCCACAGAACAGGCATCGACCAGCTTCAACCTCTCGCGCTGGGCCATCGAACATCCGGCGCTCACGCGCTATTTGCTGGTGGTGCTCATGGTGCTGGGCTTTGCCGCCTATTTCCAGCTGGGCCAGGACGAGGATCCACCCTTCACCTTTCGTGCCATGGTGGTGCGCACCTACTGGCCTGGCGCCACGGCGCAGCAGGTGGCCGAGCAGGTCACTGACAAGATCGAGCGCACCCTGCAGGAGGTGCCGGGTTCCGACAAGATCCGCAGCTACTCCAAGCCCGGTGAATCGCAGATCATCTTTCAGCTCAAGGATTCGACCCAGGCGGCCGCGGTGGCCAACACCTGGTACACCGTGCGCAAGAAGATCGGCGACATGCGGGCCACGTTGCCCGGCGGTATCCAGGGCCCTTTCTTCAACGACGAGTTCGGTGACGTCTACGGCGTGATCTACGCGTTGGAGGCCGACGGTTTCAGCGATGCCGAGGTGAAGGTCTTTGCCGATGACGTGCGCCAGCAACTGCTGCGCGTGTCCGACGTGGCCAAGGTGGAACTGTTCGGCGTGCAGGACGAGAAGCTCTATATCGAGATTTCTCAGAAGCGCCTCTCACAACTCGGTCTGGACCTGAACCAGGTGCTGGCCCAGCTGGGCCAGCAGAATGCGGTGGAGAGCGCCGGTGCCGTGCAGACGCCGCTGGACGTGGTACAGGTGCGTGTGGCCGGCCAGTTCGAGGCCGTGGACCAGTTGCGCGCCATGCCCATCCGCGGCAGCACGGGCAACCAACTGCGCTTGGGCGACATTGCAGAGATCAAGCGGGGTTATGTGGACCCGGCCAGCATCAAGGTACGGCACCAGGGCAAGCAGGTCATCGCCCTGGGAATTTCCATGGCCAAGGGCGGCGACATCATCGCGCTGGGGAAGTCGCTGCGCAAGACCACGGACCGCATTGAAAAGAACCTGCCCGCTGGCATCGAGCTGGTGCAGCTGCAGGACCAGCCCAAGGCGGTGGCGACGTCCGTCAACGAGTTTGTCGGTGTGCTGATCGAAGCTGTGATGATCGTGCTGGTGGTCAGTTTCATCAGCCTGGGTTTCCACAAGCACGAGAACTCTCAACACCTGCCGCTGTGGAAGCGCTACTACGTGGACATGCGGCCCGGCCTCGTGGTGGGCATCACCATTCCCCTGGTGCTGGCGCTGACCTTCCTGGGCATGCAGTACTGGGGCATCGGTCTGCACAAGATTTCGCTGGGTTCGCTGATCATCGCCCTGGGCCTGCTGGTGGACGATGCCATCATCGCCGTGGAGATGATGGTCCGCAAGATGGAAGAGGGCTACGACAAGGTGCGCGCAGCCACCTTCGCCTACGAGATTACCGCCATGCCTATGCTCACGGGCACGTTGATCACGGCGGCCGGTTTCCTGCCCATCGGCATGGCCAAGTCGTCCGTGGGCGAGTACACCTTCGCCATCTTCGGCGTGACCGCGCTGGCCCTGGTACTGAGCTGGATCGTGTCGGTCTACTTCGTGCCCTACCTGGGCACGCTGCTGCTCAAGGCCCAGCCGCACCATGCATCGGCCCAGCCGGATCCGGCGGGTGGTCCGCACGAGCATTTCGACACACCGTTTTATCAGCGCTTTCGCGCCGTCGTGAACTGGTGTGTGCAGCACCGCTGGCTCACCATCGGCGCCACGGTGCTGACCTTTGCGTTGGGCATTGCCGGCATGGGCAAGGTGCAGCAGCAATTCTTTCCTGATTCGAGCCGGCCGGAAATCCTGATGGACATCTGGTTCCCGGAAGGTACCTCTTTCACAGCCAACGAGGAAACGACGAAGCGCGTGGAGAAGCGCCTGCTGGCGCTGCCGGGTGTGAATGCGGTGAGCACCTGGGTAGGCTCGGGCGTGCCGCGTTTTTACCTGCCGCTGGACCAGGTCTTCCCGCAGACCAATGTCTCGCAATTCATCGTCCTGCCCAAAGACCTGAAGACGCGTGAAACGCTGCGCGTGCAACTGCCTGCCCTGCTGGCCCAGGAATTCCCTGAAGTGCGCGGCCGCGTGAAGCTGCTGCCCAATGGCCCGCCTGTACCCTATCCGGTGCAGTTCCGCGTGGTTGGCGGCGATCCGGCTGTGCTGCGCGCGCGCGCCGACGAGGTCAAGGCCGTCATGCGCGAGAGCGCCAATACGCGCGGCGTCAACGACAACTGGAACGAGTCGGTCAAGGTGCTGCGCCTGGAGGTCGACCAGGCCAAGGCGCGCGCGCTGGGGGTGAGCAGCCAGTCCATCGCTCAGGCTGCGCGCACGCTGCTCAGTGGCCAGAACGTAGGCCAGTACCGCGAAGGTGACAAGCTGATCGATATCGTGCTGCGCCAGCCGCTGGACGAGCGCAACGCCATCACCGATCTGGCCAACGCCTACCTGCCTACCGCCAGTGGTCGCTCCATTCCTTTGACGCAGATTGCCAAGCCGGTCTTCACCTGGGAGCCGGGCGTGATGTGGCGCGAGAACCGCGAGTTCGGCATCACCGTGCAGTCCGATGCCGTGGAAGGCATGCAGGGCGCGACCCTGACGGCCGAGTTGCTGCCTTCGCTGCGCGCGCTGGAGTCCAAATGGCATGCCGCTGGCCTCAACGGCTACCGCATCGAGGTGGCGGGCGCGGTGGAGGAAAGCAGCAAGGGCACGGGTTCGATCGCCGCCGGCATGCCCCTGATGCTTTTCATCACTTTCACGCTGCTGATGTTGCAGTTGCAGAGTTTCAGCCGTGCCATGCTGGTTTTCCTGACCGGTCCGCTGGGCTTGGCCGGGGTGGCTGGCGCGTTGTTGTTGCTCAACCGTCCCTTCGGTTTCGTGGCCCTGCTGGGCGTGATTGCCCTCATGGGCATGATCCAGCGCAACTCTGTCATCTTGATCGACCAGATCGAGCAGGACCGTGCCGCCGGGATCCCGGCCTGGGACGCCATCGTGGAGTCCGCCGTGCGCCGTCTGCGCCCCATCGTGCTGACTGCCGCTGCTGCCGTGCTGGCCATGATCCCGCTGTCGCGCTCGGTCTTCTGGGGCCCCATGGCCGTGGCCATCATGGGCGGTTTGATCGTCGCCACCGTGCTGACCTTGCTGGCCTTGCCGGCCATGTACGCCGCATGGTTTCGCGTGAAGCGCGAAACACCGGCGTTGCCCTGAGATCGCAAAGCGGGCCGCGCGGTAGTGCGAGCCCCGTCTGGTTCCGGGTCAAACGTCAGGTTCCAGCCTCGGCTTGAAACCGGGGCCAGGCTCAGGCGGGAAACGCCGGCCCCGGCAGGTTAAAATAGCCGGTTGACCGATTTCATCGGGGAGGTCTGTCTGTGACCTCCCCATTTTTGTTCCCGCGCGGGTGGCGAAATTGGTAGACGCACCAGGTTTAGGTCCTGACGCCAGCAATGGTGTGGGGGTTCGAGTCCCCCCCCGCGCACCAGTCCGGACAGCTCGTAGGGCGGCCGGACCGGCCGGGAGTGCGGCTGCCAGCCGTCCCCGTTTTTGAATTTTTTGGAGTGTTTGCATCATGGCCGTTACCGTTGAAACCCTTGAGAAGCTCGAGCGCAAGATCACCCTGAGCCTGCCGCTGGCGGTCATCCAGTCCGAAGTCGATACGCGCCTCAAGAAGCTGGCACGCACCGTCAAGATGGACGGTTTCCGTCCCGGCAAGGTGCCGATGAACGTGGTGACCCAGCGCTACGGCTATTCCGTGCACTACGAAGTGCTGAACGACAAGGTCGGTGAGGCCTTCAGCCAGGCCGCCAATGAAGCCAAGCTGCGTGTGGCCGGCCAGCCCAAGATCACCGAGAAGGAAGGCGCGTCCGAGGGCGAGGTGGCCTTTGATGCTGTGTTCGAGGTCTATCCGGAAGTCAAGATCGGCGACCTGGCCGGTGCCGAGATCGAGAAACTGAACTCTGAAGTGAGCGAAGCCGCCATCCAGAAGACCCTGGACATCCTGCGCAAGCAGCGTCGCACCTTTGCCCAGCGCGCCATGGACGCCGCCGCCCAGGACGGCGACCGCGTGACGGTGGACTTCGAAGGCAAGATCGACGGCGAGCCCTTTGCCGGCGGCAAGGCCGATGACTTCCAGTTTCTGGTTGGCGAAGGCCAGATGCTCAAGGAGTTCGAGGATGCCGTGCGCGGCATGAAATCTGGCGAAAGCAAGACCTTCCCGCTGGCATTCCCGGCTGACTACCACGGCCAGGACGTGGCCGGCAAGACCGCCGACTTCATGGTCACCCTGAAAAAGATCGAGGCGGCCCACCTGCCCGAAGTCAATGACGCACTGGCCAAGTCCCTGGGTGTGGCCGAAGGCACCGTGGCTGCCCTGCATGCCGACATCAAGAAGAACCTGGAGCGTGAAGTGAAGTCGCGCTTGGCCGCACGTAACAAGCAGGCTGCCATGGATGCATTGGCGGCCAAGGCGGAACTGGATCTGCCCAAGTCCATCGTGCAGGCAGAAATCGACCGCATGGTCGAGGGTGCGCGCGAGGACCTCAAGCAGCGCGGCATCAAGGACGCTGACAAGGCTCCCATCCCCGGCGAAATGTTCCAGCCGCAGGCCGAGCGCCGTGTGCGCCTGGGCCTGGTGGTGGCCGAGCTGGTGCGCGTGAACAACCTGCACGCCACCCCGGACCAGATCAAGGCCCATGTGGATGAACTGGCCGCCAGCTATGAGCGCCCGGAAGACGTGAAGCGCTGGTACCTGGGCGACAACCGCCGCATGGCCGAGGTCGAAGCCGTGGTGATCGAGAACAACGTTACCGACTTCGTGCTGTCCAAGGCCAAGGTCAGCGAAAAGACCATTGCCTTCGACGAACTGATGGGCCAGGCCTGATCGCGATTTGATCCCATGCTGCTCGTGGGGCTTGTTCCGGGCTTGTAGTCCGGGGGACAGGCCCCACTTGCTTTTGGGCTGCAAATTTTCGGTACAGTAAGACTCATCAATTGGAGAGAACATGAACTTGCGAAATCCCGCCTACAACGGCGCCCTGGACACCCAGGCCCTCGGCATGATCCCCATGGTGATCGAGCAGTCCGGCCGTGGCGAACGTTCCTACGACATCTATTCCCGCCTGCTCAAGGAGCGCGTGGTGTTCCTGGTGGGCCCGGTCAATGACCAGACCGCCAACCTGGTGGTGGCCCAGCTGCTCTTCCTAGAGAGCGAGAACCCGGACAAGGACATCTCCTTCTATATCAACTCGCCCGGCGGTTCGGTCAGCGCCGGCATGGCGATTTATGACACGATGAACTTCATCAAGCCGGACGTGTCCACCCTGTGCGTGGGCATGGCTGCCAGCATGGGCGCTTTCCTGCTGGCTGCGGGTGCCAAGGGCAAGCGCTTCTCGCTGCCCAATTCCAAGGTCATGATCCATCAGCCGCTGGGCGGCACCCAGGGCCAGGCCACGGAAATCGAGATCCATGCCCGCGAGATCCTCAAGACCCGCGAACAGCTCAACAAGATCCTGGCCGAGCGCACTGGTCAGCCCCTGGACAAGATCGAGCGCGACACCGAGCGGGACTATTACCTCTCGGCCGACGAGGCCAAGGACTACGGCCTGGTCGATCAGGTGATCGCCAAGCGTCCCTGAGCCGCCTGTCGGGTTGTTGTTTTCTGGCGCCAGTCCCGTGACCGGGGCGGGCGCCGCTTGGTTATCATAGATTCGGTAAACACCGAAAAGGCGTTCCTCCCATGGCCGAGAAAAAAGGCTCTACCAGCGAAAAAACCCTGTACTGCTCTTTCTGTGGCAAGAGTCAGCACGAGGTCAAGAAGCTGATTGCCGGTCCTTCGGTCTTCGTCTGTGACGAATGCATCGAGCTGTGCAACGAAATCATCCGTGACGAATTGCCGGCCAGTACCGAGTCGACCGAAGGGCGCAGCAATCTGCCCGCTCCCTCCGAGATCAAGCTCAACCTGGACAACTATGTGATCGGCCAGGAAGCCGCCAAGCGCACGCTGGCGGTGGCTGTCTACAACCACTACAAGCGTCTTCAGCACAAGGAATCTGCCCGCAAGGACGAGGTTGAACTCGCCAAGAGCAACATCCTCCTGATCGGCCCCACGGGCTCAGGCAAGACCTTGCTGGCCCAGACCCTGGCGCGCCAGCTCAACGTGCCTTTCGTGATGGCCGACGCCACCACGCTGACCGAAGCCGGTTATGTGGGCGAGGATGTCGAGAACATCATCGCCAAGCTGCTGCAGAGTTGCAACTATGAAGTGGACCGTGCCCAGCGCGGCATCGTCTACATCGACGAAATCGACAAGATTTCCCGCAAGTCGGACAACCCCTCCATCACGCGCGACGTGTCAGGGGAGGGTGTGCAGCAGGCGTTGCTCAAGCTCATTGAAGGCACCATGGCCAGCGTGCCGCCCCAGGGCGGGCGCAAGCACCCGAACCAGGACTTCATCCAGATCGACACCACCAACATCCTTTTCATCTGCGGTGGCGCCTTTGCCGGCCTGGAGAAGGTGATCGAGAACCGTACCGAGTCCTCGGGTATCGGCTTTGGCGCCGCGGTCAAGAGCAAGCAGCAACGCAGCCTGACCGAGGTGTTCAAGGAAGTCGAACCCGAAGACCTGATCAAGTTCGGCCTGATCCCCGAGCTGGTCGGGCGCATGCCGGTGGTTGCCACCCTGGCCGAATTGAGCGAAGACGCGCTGGTGCAGATCCTGACCGAGCCGAAGAACGCCCTGGTCAAGCAGTACGCCAAGCTGTTTGCGATGGAGGGCGTGGACCTGGAAATCCGTCCGTCCGCGCTCAAGGCCATTGCCCGTAAGGCGCTCACGCGCAAGACCGGTGCACGCGGCCTGCGCTCCATCCTGGAGCAGGCCCTGATCGACACTATGTTCGAGCTGCCGGGCATGAGCAATGTCGAGCGCGTCGTCGTGGAAGAATCCACCATCGACGAAAGCAAGCCGCCCTTGCTGGTTTACCGCGAGGCCGCCAAAAAGGCCTGATACAAGCGGTTTTCCAGTCCTAACTTCATGGATATGACGACGCAGCCCGACTTATTATCAAAGCCGGGTTGAAAATATCCATTCGTAATCCATATTCAGCAGACCCTTCAAAGGTTCCACCATGTCCGGTCATACCCCTCTGCCGTCCACCCCCATCGAGCTGCCGCTGCTGCCGCTGCGCGATGTCGTGATCTTTCCGCACATGGTGATCCCGCTCTTCGTGGGCCGCCCCAAGAGCATCAAGGCACTTGAATCGGCCATGGAGGCCGAGCGCCGCATCATGCTGGTGGCGCAGAAAGCGGCCGCCAAGGACGAGCCGCAAGTCTCCGACATGTTCGAGGTCGGCTGCGTTTCCACCATCCTGCAGATGCTCAAGCTGCCTGACGGCACCGTGAAGGTGCTGGTCGAAGGCCAGCAACGGGCCCTGGTCGAGAAGATTGTCGAAGGCGAGACGCATTTCACGGCTACCGTGAAACCCGTGCAGGCACCGGCCGAAATCGGTGGCACCGAACGCGGTCAGACCAGTGAGATCGAGGCCCTGCGCCGGGCCGTAATGCAGCAGTTCGACCAGTACGTCAAGCTGAACAAGAAGATCCCGCCCGAGATCCTGACCTCGATCTCCAGCATCGACGATCCGGGCCGTCTGGCCGACACCATCGCTGCGCACTTGCCGCTCAAGCTGGAAAACAAGCAGACGGTGCTCAGTCTTTCCGACATCAAGGAACGTCTGGAGAACCTGTTCGAACAGATCGAGCGTGAGGTCGACATCCTCAACGTCGATAAGCGTATCCGTGGGCGCGTCAAGCGCCAGATGGAGAAGAACCAGCGCGACTTCTATCTGAACGAGCAGGTCAAGGCCATCCAGAAGGAACTGGGCGAGGGCGAGGACGGGGCCGACATCGAGGAGATCGAGAAGAAGATCAAGGCGGCCCGCATGCCGGCGGAGGCGCGCAAGAAGGCCGATAACGAACTCAAGAAGCTCAAGCTGATGTCGCCCATGTCGGCCGAGGCCACTGTGGTGCGTAACTACATCGACACGCTGGTCGGCCTGCCGTGGAGCAAGAAGACCAAGATCAAGCACGACTTGGCCAATGCCGAAGAGGTGCTCAACGAAGACCACTTTGGTCTGGAGAAGGTCAAGGACCGCATCCTTGAATATCTTGCTGTACAGCAACGCGTGGACAAGGTCAAGGCGCCCATCCTGTGCCTGGTCGGCCCGCCGGGCGTGGGCAAGACCTCGCTGGGACAGTCCGTGGCCAAGGCCACGGGCCGCAAGTATGTGCGCATGGCCCTGGGGGGCATGCGTGACGAGGCCGAGATCCGCGGCCATCGCCGTACCTATATCGGCGCCATGCCGGGCAAGGTGCTGCAAAGTCTGACCAAGGCCGGCACACGCAACCCGCTGTTCCTGCTGGATGAAATCGACAAGCTCGGCACCGACTTCCGTGGCGATCCCTCCAGCGCGCTGCTGGAGGTGCTGGACCCGGAGCAGAACAACAAGTTTGGCGACCATTACGTGGAGGTTGACTTCGACCTGAGCGACGTGATGTTCGTGGCGACGTCCAACTCCATGAACATCCCTCCGGCGCTGCTGGACCGCATGGAGGTCATCCGGCTGTCGGGTTACACCGAGGACGAGAAGGTCAACATCGCCCAGCGCTACCTGCTGCCCAAGCAGCTGAAGAACAACGGCGTCAAGGAGGAAGAGCTGCTGATCGCCGAAGACGCCTTGCGCGACATCGTGCGTTACTACACGCGCGAGGCCGGTGTGCGTTCGCTCGAGCGCGAGATTTCCAAGATCTGCCGCAAGGTGGTGAAGGGTCTGCAGCTCAAGAAGCTGCTGCCGCTGGTCAAGGTCTCGGCCGAGAACCTCAACGACTATCTGGGTGTGCGCAAGTACACCTATGGCCGTGCCGAGCAGCAGAATCAAGTCGGGCAGGTGGTCGGGCTTGCGTGGACCGAGGTCGGCGGTGATCTGCTGACCATCGAGGCGGCGCTGATGCCGGGCAAGGGTGTGATCACCCGCACCGGCTCATTGGGCGACGTGATGAAGGAATCGGTTGAGGCCGCGCGCACCGTGGTGCGCAGCCGCTCCCGCCAACTGGGCATCCCTGACGAGTACTTTGAGAAGCGCGACATGCACATTCACGTGCCTGACGGCGCCACGCCCAAGGACGGCCCCAGCGCGGGGGCGGCCATGACCACGGCCATGGTGTCGGCGCTGACGGGGATTCCGGTGCGCGGTGATGTTGCCATGACAGGTGAGATCACCTTGCGCGGCGAAGTCACGGCCATTGGCGGCCTGAAGGAAAAGCTGCTGGCGGCATTGCGCGGCGGTATCAAGACGGTGTTGATCCCTGAGGAAAACGTCAAGGATCTGCAGGAGATCCCCGACAACGTGAAGAGCGGCCTGGACATCGTGCCGGTCAAGTGGATCGACAAGGTGCTGGAGATCGCCCTGGAGCGCAAGCCGACACCCTTGCCGGAGGAGGAGCCTGCCGTTGCCGCACCGGTCACACCCGTTGCGGCGCCGGTGCAGGAGTCCATCAAGCACTAAGCCTGCGGGCGGCAGCAAGATTTTTTGCGGCATTTTGCAAAAGCAAAAAAATACCGCTATAATTTGAGGCTTGAAACGCGGGAATAGCTCAGTTGGTAGAGCGCAACCTTGCCAAGGTTGAGGTCGAGAGTTCGAGACTCTTTTCCCGCTCCAAATTCCGAAAAGGGAAGCAAAAAAGCTTCCCTTTTTTATTGAAGGAATGGCTGGCTTCCGGGCTGGTCGTTTTGATGCTTCTGGCGCGGTAGCAAAGCGGTTATGCACCGGATTGCAAATCCGTGTAGGTCGGTTCGACTCCGGCCCGCGCCTCCAGACTCCATGCGGGAGTAGCTCAGTTGGTAGAGCGCAACCTTGCCAAGGTTGAGGTCGAGAGTTCGAGACTCTTCTCCCGCTCCATTTCACATGTCCGGTGACCTGCCCCTCTGCGCAAGCCCTGCGGGTGGGATGGGTTGCTCACGTCTTTTGCAGGACAATGCGGGGGCGGCACGGCCTCGATGGTGAAATTGGTAGACACAGCGGACTTAAAATCCGCCGCTTCCAGAAATGGGGCGTGCCGGTTCGATTCCGGCTCGAGGCACCATAATTCCAGTTTTCAGTGCCGGTTTGACGATGGCGAGCCGGCACGCCACGGGGCGGTATTGACGAAGCGCGCTGCGCGCGCGGGTTCAATCCCGGCTTGTGCAGATGCAGACTTGGTTTGAGTACTGGCGCACGGCAGCACAGAGAGAACACGATGGCAAGCTACAACGCCCCTTTTGAGATCCATGTCCATGGTCAGGTGCTTCTGCGCACTGAAGTCGACTTTGATCAGCTGCAGGAAGCGCTCAAGCCCTTATGGCAGTATGCGGGCGCCCGTTCGCTGGCTGACGGCGCGCACAGCCATTACGAGGACGAGCCGGGCATACGCTTCGATGCCCAGGAGCACATGCTCCAGCTGTGCTGGAGCGTGATCGGTGACGAAGATTTTCGCCAGTCTCTGGACGAGATGTGCATGAGCCTCAACGAACTGTCACAGGCCGGCGCTGCCATCGAGATCACCTTTTACGACACCGAGTTTGACGAGGACGAGGCTGAGCCCGAGGCCCAGTCGCGCGACGATTTCATGGTGCTTTTCGTGGGGCCCAACCCGGCGGCCATCATGCAGGTGCAGCGTGATCTGCTGGTTCAGGATGTCATCAGCCTGATGGAGCGCCACTTCGATGCGGCCGAGCTGAGCGGTGTGGTGAGCGAGGTCGATCGCCTGTTCAGCCAGCGCTTTGATTCACTGGTCAGTTCCCTGGAGATCGGCAAGCCGCCCCGGGGTTCAGGTGGTGGTCATGGCGGCAGCGGTCACGGTGGTGGCCGCAAACCGCGACATTTGCACTGATTCGCCGTTTCTGTGCGCTACGGGGCCACCCGGACTGGGCGGCCCATGCTACTATTTTCATAGTTATGGTGCCCTTCAAGGACTGACTCATGAACATGGCTGCAGCAGCATCTGCCAAGCCGGCCGGCGCGCGCGCCACTGCCGGGCGTCCGGAGAAGTTGCGCCTGGGCGACGTGCTGGTCCAGCAGCGCCTGATTTCCCAGGAGCAGTTGCAGCAGACGCTGGAATTGCAGCAGCAGACCGGCCGCAAGGTCGGGCGCCTGCTGATCGAGAGCGGTGTCATCACCGAGGAATTGCTGGCTGACGCCTTGGCGCGTCAGCTGCGCGTGCCTTTCATCAACCTCAAGACCTATCCTTTCCGCGGTGACGTGGTCAAGCTCCTGCCGGAGTCGGCAGCGCGACGTTTTCGTGTCCTGGTCCTCGAGGACAAGGGCGACAGCCTGCTGGTGGCCATGGCCGACCCGCTGGACCTGTTTGCCTACGACGAAATCACCCGCCTGCTCAAGCGCAATGTCGCAATTGCGGCCGTGCCCGAAAGTCAGCTGGCCTTGGCCTGCGATCGCCTTTACCGCCGCACCGAGGAGATCAGTGGCCTGGCGCGCGCGCTTGAGAGGGATCTGGGCGATGCGGTCGATTTCGGTGAACTGACGGCCTCGGCCGGTGCCGAAGGCGCGCCGGTGGTGCGTCTGCTCCAGTCGCTGTTCGAGGATGCCACCCAAGTGGGTGCCTCGGACATCCACATCGAGCCGATGGAATCCGGCTTGCAGATTCGCGTGCGCGTCGACGGTGTGCTGCAGACCCAGACCCAGGCTGAGAAACGCATTGGTGCCGCTCTGGCTCAGCGCATCAAACTCATGGCGGGTCTGGACATCTCGGAGAAACGGCTGCCGCAGGACGGACGCTTCAGCGTGCGTCTGAAGGAGCAGACCATCGACGTGCGTCTGTCCACCATGCCCAGCACCTATGGCGAGTCGGTGGTCATGCGGCTGCTGAGCTTGGATGGCGGCGTGCGCCAGCTGGGCAACATCGGCATGCCGCCAGCCATGCTGCAGCGTTTCCGCCAGTTGCTGGGACGCACCTCGGGTCTGATCCTGGTGACCGGCCCCACCGGCTCTGGCAAGAGCACGACCCTCTATGCCGGACTGGCCGAACTGAATTCCAGCGAGCTCAAGGTCATCACCGTCGAGGACCCGGTCGAATACCGCCTGCCGGGTATCACCCAGGTGCAGGTCAACGACAAGATCGAACTCACGTTCTCCAAAGTCCTGCGTTCGACCCTGCGCCAGGACCCGGACGTGATCCTGGTCGGTGAGATGCGTGACGCCGAGACGGCCGAAATCGGCCTGCGGGCCGCCATCACCGGGCACCTGGTGCTCTCCACTCTGCACACGCGGGATGCGGCCAGTTCCCCCTTCCGCCTGCTGGACATGGGGGTGCCGCCCTATATGGTGGCGACCTCGCTGCAGGCGGTAGTAGCTCAGCGCCTGGTGCGTCTGAATTGCGACATCTGCAGCGAGCCGCATGAGCCGGATGCGCATGAGGCGGTATGGCTGGCCGGCCTCCTTAAGCCGGGTGAGCAGATCCATGCCAAGCGCGGCCGCGGCTGCTCCGCCTGCAACGGCACCGGTTATGCCGGTCGCCAGGGTGTTTACGAGATGCTGGAAATGGATGCTGAACTCACGCAGTCGGCCAGCCGTTCCGACCCCGCCGCCTTTCTGCAGGCGGCCCGCGCCCGTCTGGCGGGGCAAACCTTGACCCATCATGCCCTGGAGCTGGTACGGCAGGGCCGCACCTCCCTGGCTGAGGCCATGCGGGTCGGCTACGACCTCGAAGACTAGGTCCAGACCCAACCATGGCTGTCTATTTGTGGCGAGGGCGCAACACCCATGGCGAGTTGATCCAGGGGGAGTTGGAGGCGATGACCGAGGATGCCGTGGCCGATCAGTTGCTTGGCCTGGGGCTGGTGCCGGTACAGATCCAGGTCGCGCCAGAAGCGCGTACCTCTGAAAACTGGTGGGAACAGCTGAAGCGCCGTGCCATTGCCATTGAGGATGTGCTGATCTTCTCGCGCCAGATGTACACGCTGAACAAGGCCGGCGTGCCCATCCTCCGCGCTTTTGCCGGTTTGGAGGCTTCTGCGGAGAAGCCCGCCATGATCAATGTGCTCAAGGACGTGCGTAGCAGCCTGGACCAGGGGCGCGACATGGCTACTTCGCTCTCGCGTCACCCCAAGGTCTTTGGCCCCTTTTACGTCGCCATGGTGCGGGTCGGTGAGATGACCGGGCGATTGACGGAAGTCTTTCTGAGTCTGGCCGAACACTTGGAGTTCGAGCGTGACGTGCGAGCACGCATCAAGCAGGCCCTGCGCTACCCGACCTTTGTGATCATTGCCATGCTGTTCGCGATGGTCATCATCAACCTCTTCGTGCTGCCGGTATTCGCCAAGGTCTTTGCCGGTTTCAATACCCAGCTGCCTTTGATCACGCGTGGCCTGCTGGGTTTCTCCAGCTGGATGATTGCCTGGTGGCCGGTGCTGCTGGCGCTGGTCGCGGCAGCCGTGGTCCTGGTGCGTACCTACCTGCAAAACCCGAAAGGGCGGTACAACTGGGATCGGCGCAAGCTGAACCTGCCCATTGTCGGCCCTATCATCCTCAAGGCCACGTTGGCGCGTTTTGCGCGCAGCTTTGCACTGTCCAGTCGCAGCGGCGTGCCCCTGGTGCAGGCGTTGACCGTGGTGGCGCAGACAGTGGACAACGCCTACATCGCTTCACGCATCGAGCAGATGCGTGCCGGCATCGAGCGCGGCGAGAGCATTTCCCGTTGTGCCGCGGCCACCGGCGTTTTTACGCCCGTCGTGCTGCAGATGATGACTGTGGGCGAGGAAACCGGTGAGCTGGATTCGCTCCTGTTCGAGATTGCCGAGATGTACGAACGCGACACCGATTACGCGATCAAGGGCCTCTCCACGGCCATCGAGCCCGTGTTGCTGGTCTTCATCGGCGTGCTGGTGCTGCTGCTCGCACTCGGGGTTTTCCTGCCCCTGTGGAACTTGGGCCAGGCGGCCATGGGGCGCGGGGGCGGCTAATCAGGCCTGTGTAAACGCTCCGTCGGGTGTGACGTTTTCCACACGAATCGAGGCCGCTGCGGGTACGAAGTCGCAGCTTCGGGCCTATACTACGAAAGTGATAGCGGCCTCTGTTGGTGCCGTACCCCTAGCAAGTTAATTTCTGATTGGAGCCTGTCATGAAGCAGCAACGCGGTTTTACCCTGATCGAACTAGTGATGGTGATCGTGATCCTCGGCATTCTGGCTGCCGTGGCGATTCCGAAGTTCATTGATCTGAGCACCGATGCCGATGCCGCTGCGGTCCAGGGTGTTGCTGGTGGGGTTTCGTCTGCCAGTGCCGTGAACTATGCCGCGCGTAGTGCGAGTTCGACCAAAGGTACGGCAACTGCGACGCTGAGCTGTCAGACGGCAGCCGACGCCATCCTTCAAGGCGGGGTTCCCACGGGGTATACCTTGGCGGGTACGGTGGGTGCGGCAGGTGTATCGACGAGCTGCACAGTCACATCGCCCAAGGGCGCGACGGCTACCGCTACGATCATCGGCATTTAATCGCTGGCCATGAGTGGCAGCGCCTACTGTCGCTGACGCAGGTACAAAAAAGCAGAGAGCCCTCCGGGGCTCTCTGCTTTTTGCTTTGTCGCGTGTTTCCTTGGCGGTGCGTCCAATCTGGCGTTGCGTTCTCGTCACTGCGAAGATGTGGAGCACGGCTGCGCGATGCGGTGCTCGGGTTTTGATGGACAATTCGCCAAATAATACGCAAACGTGTTCCCGTGTCGTCCTGCCTTTGTGATCAGCTATGAAAAGCGGAGCACAATATGAGCAGTGCAAGTATCAAAGAGATGGTCTGCCAGATGATGCCGGTGAATCAAGATTTACTGTTCGGGATGACGTGCATGCGGGAGCTGCTTCGGTGGCGCTGACCCTGTCGCGTTTCGGCCGGCGTGCCCGGCAGACCGAACAGCTGGTATTGGCCTGGGATGGCCAGGCTCTGGCCTATGTTCAGGCGCGCCAGGACGGTGTGGATCGCTTTCGGGTGCAGCGTTTCGGGGTGTTGCGCTCCAGGGGCGACAAGCCGGGTGATGAGCTCGCGCGTCAGCTCACGACGCTGGGCTTGCGCGGCAAGACAGCGCGGGCCATGCTGCGGCCGGCGCAGTACCAGATGCTGCAGATCGATGCGCCGGCGGTTCCGCCCGAGGAGCTGCGCAAGGCCGCACGTTGGCAGATCCGGGAGATGGTCAACATGCATGTGGACGATCTCACGCTGGACGTGCTCAAGGTTGGCGATGACAAGGTCCGGGCTTCCGGCAGCATCTTCGTGGTGGCAGCCGCCAACGCCCTGATCCGCGAGCTCATGCAGACGGCCCAGGCGGCGCGTTGCAACGTCGAGGTCATCGACATCCAGGATCTGGCGCAGCGGAATCTGCAGTCAGCCCTGGCTAGGCGCTCTGGGTCGGCCGAGCGGGCCCATGCCGCGATCGTGATGGTGGATGACAGCCAGGCGCTGCTAACCATCTGTGCCAACGAAGAGCTGTTTTACACCCGCCGCATAGACCTGGGTGCAGGCTTCATGCAAGCCACCTGGGGACAAGCGCCTGGGGCCGGTAGCGGCGACGCCGATCTGGAGCTTGCCCAGGTCGGGCACGACGTTGACTTGGCCCAGCGTCTGGTGGTGGAGATCCAGCGCTCGCTGGATCTGTGGGACCGGACCTGGCCTATGCTGATGCTGGACCGTATCAGCGTGCAGGCCGGTACACGCTCTGCCGAACTGGCAGCGCTCCTGGCCCGGGAGCTGGGACAGGCCGTGACTACGCTGGATGTGTCGGCCATGTTCCCGGGTTTCGAGGGGGGCAGCGAGGCGGACCGTCTGCTGTGCTGGCCCCTGCTGGGTGTGTTGCTGCGCATTGAGGGGCGCAAGCTCTGAGCCGCGGGAAGAAGACCATGCCCCAGCAAATCAATCTCTGCAACCCTATCTTCCTGACGCAGAAGCGCTATTTCTCTGCGTCCACCATGGCCCGTTCACTGGGCGTATTCGTACTGCTGGGCGGCCTGCTGTCGGGCTACTGGTCGTGGACCCTGCAGTCCCTGAGTTCGGGCTACCAGCAGTCGGTGAGCAGCAACCAGCGTGAAATTGCACGTTTGCAGGCGGCCATCCAGATCAACCGCGCCAATGCGGCTCCGGCCGATGCGGCTCAGTTGAAGGAGTTGCAGGCCCAGCAGACCGAACTGCAACAGCGTGAGCTGCTTCTTCTGGAACTCAAACGCGGTCTGCTACGCGAAGGCTATGGGCATGCGGCCCGGCTTCAACTGATAGCCCGCAGCATTCCGCCGCAAGCCTGGGTAACCGACGTTCGTGCCGACGACCTGCGCCTGGAGCTCAGTGGCTACACGATGGAGCCAGCCGCGCTCAATGGCTGGGTGGCCAGGCTGGCCGAAAGTCCGTTGCTCGAAGGGCAGCAGCTGTCTGTGGTCAAGATCGAACGTGTCATCACCGAGGGGCGGGCTGCTGGCAGCGCCACGGTACCGGCCATGGCCGGGCCGCTCTGGTCCTACACCCTGGTGACGGCCCTGGCCCAGAGCGGCACGGGAGGCAAGCCATGAAAGCCTGGTGGGTCAAACTGGCCGCGCGCATTGACGCGCTGAGCTTGCGGGAGCGGGTGTTTCTCTTCCTCACCTTGATCATCCTGTCCATGCTATTGGCCAATGTGTTGTGGCTGGCTCCGGCCCAGGCACTGCATCAGCAGATCACGCAGCGTTTTGCCGCGCAGGACACCGAACTGCAACGCCTGCGCGAGGAGCTCAGAACCAGCGGCGCCGAGAACGGGCCGGGTCAGCAGGTGCGCGAAGAACTGGTGCGGGTACGTGAACGCCTGGCGGCCGTGAACCAGGAGATTGCACAGATGCCGCTGGCGAAAGCGGACGGGACGCCCCTGACGAAAGTGCTGGTGCATTTCCTGCGGCGGCACGAGGGGCTGGTGCTCGTGCGCACGGCAACGTTGGCCCCCGACAACCGCCAGGGCCAGGGGGCCACGGCGGGCATGACACGTCAGGGCCTGGAGCTGACCGTGGCCGGCTCCTACCATGAGCTGACCCGTTATGTACAGACCCTGGAGCGCGCATTGCCAGCCCTGCGCTGGGGCGTCATGCGGATGAACAGCGAGCGTCAATCGGCCGAACTGACCTTGCAGGTCTGGCTGGTGGGGGCCACACCATGAAGGGCTTGCTCATCTGCCTGGTGCTGCTGGCTTCCGCTTCTCTGGAGGCTCAGACGCTGCGTGACCCTACCGTACCGCCGGGCAGCGGTGGGGGGGGCGTGGCCGTGCCGTCCCGCTCTACTCCGGGCGGCTGGTCCGTGATCGTGGTCGATGGCCGGCCGCATGTTGCCGTGGGCACCCGTCTGTATGCCGAAGGCCAGACGCTGGGGCGCGCCCGCATTGAACGCATCACCGAAACTGAAGTCTGGCTGCGCGAGGGGCGCGAACTGCGCAAGGTTCCGCTGTATGCCGGCGTGCTGCGCCGCAGCGTGCCACCTGCACAGCCTTGAATTCCACCTTTATGCATGAGAATGGCAACACCATGATGGCTACGACGACCACCCGAAAACACCGCTGGCCCGCGATGCCCGGGCTGATCCCCGGCCTCGTCCTGTGCCTGGGCCTGCTGGCCGGTTGTGCGGAGCGACCGCGACGTACCCCTGACGTGGCCGAAACGATCCGTTCCGAACTGGCCGCAACTCCCAAAACGAGTGGGGCCGTGCCGGCCCGTGTCAGCGATGCGCTGGCCGAGCCGGCGCCACCGGCGGTGCCGGTGCCGCCCGAACCGCGCCTGGACCTGCTGGTCAACAATGCCAACGCGCGCGAAGTCTTTCTGGCCCTGGTGGCCGACACGCGCTACAGCATGCTGATGCACCCGGACGTGACGGGCAGCATTTCCGTGACGCTGCGCGGGGTGACGGTGAAAGAAGCACTCGAGTCGATCCGTGACGTCTACGGCTATGACTTTCGCATGGAGGGGCGTCGTATCACCATCTATGCACCTACCTTGCAGACCCGCATCTTCACGCTGAACTATCCGCATGCACAGCGCACCGGACGCAGCGAAGTGCGGGTTTCCTCGGGGTCTGCACCAGCCAATCCGGGCACCGTCGGGACCACGGGGGTCACTTCCATGACGGGTGTGCAGGGCACCGGCGCCCAGAGCACCCAGCGCCAGGGCGAGAGCAGCCGGATTTCGACCGACTCGAAATCCGATTTCTGGGCCGAACTGTCGGATGCCGTGCGCGGGCTCGTTGGCGGAGGGCAGGGGCGCAATGTGGTGATCAGCCCGCAGGCCGGCATCATGGCCGTACGTGCCATGCCTGAGGAGTTGCGTCAGGTGGAGCGCTTCCTCAAGGCGACCCAGGTGGCGGTGGAGCGCCAGGTCATGCTGGAAGCCAAGATCGTCGAGGTCGAGCTGCGCGAGGGCCAGCAAAGTGGCATCAACTGGGGGGCATTCGGCTCCGACAGCAATGGTTCGGGCGTGCTCGGCGTGCTGGGCAGCGGCGTGGCGACCAGCAACGCCTTGCTGTCCTCCGGTGCGACCGCATCGGGCGTCTCGCCCGTTGCGATTCCCTCGGTGGCCGCGGGCGGCGGGCTGTTCGGCCTGGCGCTGGCCACCAGCCAGTTCGGCGTGGTCCTGGGTTTCCTGGAGTCGCAGGGGGATGTGCAGACCCTCTCCAGCCCCCGCCTGGCCACACTGAACAACCAGAAAGCCGTACTCAAGGTAGGTGCGGACGACTATTTCGTGACCAACGTCACCGGTGGCACGACGACCAGCAGTGGCGTGGTTGGAGTGGCCGGCACCACCACTCTGCCCACGCTGACGCTCACGCCTTTCTTCTCAGGGATCGCGCTGGACGTGACACCGCAGATCGATGACGGCAGCAGCATCATGCTGCACATCCATCCCTCGGTGACCACGGTCACCGAGAAGACCAAGGACGTGGACCTGGGCAGCGTGGGTCTCTACCGTCTGCCGCTGGCTTCGAGCAGCGTCAACGAGACCGACACCATGGTCCGTCTGCAAGACGGCAACATCGCAGCCATTGGCGGCCTGATGCAGCTGTCCTCCAGCCGCAGCGCTTCCGGCGTGCCGGGTTCGACCGCCGAGGGTAACCCCTTCGGCTTCCTGCTCGGCAACCGCGCCAACGTTGCCCGCAAGAAGGAACTGGTGGTCCTGATCAAGCCCACCATCATCCGCACCGCGCAGGACTGGGAGGCACAGACCGAGCGTTCGCGCGCAGCGCTGGAAGACATCGACGCCAGCCGTCGTCGCGTGATCAAGCTCGAGGGTTCGGAGCAGGAGACATCCGCGAAACCCGCGGCCAGGTAAGCCATGTACCTGCGGCACTTTTCCCTGCGTGAACTGCCGTTCTCCATCACGCCGGACCCAGCCTTCTTCTACCCGCATGAGGGTGCGCAGGCGGCGCTGAACACCCTGCTGATCGCCCTGCGTAGCGGCGAGGGTTTCCTCAAGATCGTGGGGGAGGTCGGCTGCGGCAAGACCCTGCTGTGCCGTCAGTTGCTGCGCAGCCTGCAGGACGAATTCGTCACGGCCTACATCCCCAATCCCGATATGGGACCGGACGACCTGCTCATGGCACTGGCGCGAGAACTTGGCATCGAGCTGGTGCCGCCGCTGAGCCGCCACCAGGTGCTGTCCAGCCTGCAGGAGGGCCTGCTCAGACACGCCGAAGCTGGGCGCTCGGTGCTGGTCTGCATCGACGAGGCGCAGGCCACGCGAATGGCCACACTGGAGAGCCTGCGGCTGCTTTCCAACCTGGAAACCGAGAAGCGCAAGCTCCTGCAGATCGTCTTGTTCGGTCAGCCCGAGCTCGATGAAATTCTGGCGCGACCGCAGATTCGCCAGCTGCTGCAACGCATCACCTTCAGCGAATACCTGGGAGGCATGCAGCCCGAGCGGGTCGGGGCCTATCTGGCGCATCGTCTGGCCGTGGCCGCCGAAGACGGACTGACCGATATCCGGGTGTTCGAACCTGCAGCCGCTCTCGCCCTGGCCCAGTACAGCCGCGGTGTGCCGCGCCTGATCAATGTGCTGGCCCACAAGTGTCTGCTGCTCGCTTTCGGTGAAAACATGCATCGCGTACAGGCGCACCATGTCGAGCTGGCCGCGGCCGATACGCCGGGGGTGCAGATGAAGGCGGGACGCTGGTCGCGCTGGTGGCGTCGACTCCTTGGCCCACGTTCCCTCCAAGGCAAATCACATGCGGGGGAAATAGTGTGAGTGTCATCAACAAGATGCTGCGCGATCTCGATGCGCGTCGAACCGATGCGGGCCCCGGCCATCCGCGCCAGGCCAGCCCGGCTGCCATGGAGGGGACCGCCAGTGTGCTGATGGCCGCGCCGCATCGCGCAGCACGCTGGTCATGGGTTGTTCTGCTCCTGGTGCTCACGGGCGCTGCGGCGTACTGGTATCTGGGATCGGGGCTATCCTCCCCGCCTTCCGTGCCGCCACCGGTGGCGGCCGATCCTCCTGCTCTGGCCCCGGTATCGGCGGCGTCCGCGCCGGAGGCTGTCAGCAATGCGCCGGCAGAGGCTGCCTTGGTCGCGAATGCCGTGCCTGTTGTGGTCGAGCCCGAGCCGATGGCGCCAGCCGTGGCCAGCCCCAGGAAGAAGGGGCGAGCCGAGGTGGCCCTCGCCGAGACGCCATCCCCCTTGGCCGTCGAAAAGAAGGAAAAGCCAAGCAGGAAACGCGCTTCGTCTCCGGCTTCGGATACGGGGGCAACGCCACCTGGCCCGGCCGCCCCCGCGGCCGCGCCCGCCGCACCTGCAACGGCCGGCGCGGCCGCTACAGGTGAGGTGCCGCAGCGCCGTCTGGGCCTGGCCCAGGAGACGCTGGCCCAGGCCCAGCTGCTCTGGAATGCAGGTTCCCGTGAACCGGCCCTCGAGCTGGTGCGTGAAGCGGTGGCGGTGGTCGAGCGCGGCCAGCCGGTCGATGTCCCTGTGCTGGCTCCATTGGTTCGCGAGCAGGTGCGCATGGAATTGGCCCTGGGGCGGCCGGCTGCTGTGCTGGGCCTGCTGAGCCGGCTGGAGCCGGCCTTGTCGGGTCAGGCCGATTTGTGGGCGGTGCGTGGCAATGCGGCACAGCGCCTGGGGCGGCACCAGGAGTCCGTCCAATCCTATCTGGCGGCCTTGCAAATGCGGCCCGGCGAAGCGCGCTGGATGCTGGGCGCTGCCGTGTCCATGGCCGCCTTGGGGCAGCTGGATGCCGCGGCGCAGCAGGCCGAGCAGGCGCGTGCGCTGGGGCCGGTGAGCCCAGAGGTGCTGACCTATCTGCGCCAGGCAGGGGTGCCGCTGCGCTAAGCGCGTTGCGGTGAACCGCGTGTGCAGGTGCCTTCGGTAGAATGGGCTGCACACTTTGCTTCGTGCGAAGTTGAACCACACACATGCTCAAGCGTATCCGCGTCGACCAACTGACCCTCGGGATGCACATCAAGGAGTTCTGCGGTTCCTGGATGGAGCATCCCTTCTGGCGCAGCGGCTTCGTACTCAAGGACCCCAAGGATCTGGAACGCATCCTGGCCAGCAGCATCAAGGAAGTCTGGATAGACAGTGACAAGGGCAGCGATGTGCCTGCCGGCCAGAGCGCTGTGTCCGAGGCGCAATCCGATGCCCAGGTCGAGCAGGAACTGCAAGCGTTGGCGCAGGCCCAGCGCAAGACCGAGCCAGTGACCGTGGCGGCCGAATACGAGCGGGCAGCACAGATCTGCCTGCAGTCCAAGAAGGCCGTCGTCTCCATGTTCCAGGAGGCGCGCATGGGCAAGACCGTGGACGCCGCCGGTGCCCAGCGTCTGGTCGAAGAGATTTCCGATTCCGTGGCCCGCAATGTCAACGCGCTGATCAGCCTGGCGCGTCTGAAGACGGCAGACGACTACACCTACATGCACTCCGTGGCAGTCTGCGCCATGATGATTGCGCTGGCACGCCAGCTGGGCCTGGATGAGGCCCAGATCCGTTCAGCTGGCCTGGCTGGCCTGCTGCACGACCTGGGCAAGGCGGCCACGCCGATGAAGGTTCTGAACAAGCCTGGCAAGCTGACCGAGGAAGAGTTCACCATCATGAAAAGCCATCCGGTCCAAGGCCATGCCATGCTGATGGCCGTGGGCAATGTCGACCCGATCGCCATGGACGTCTGCCTGCATCATCACGAGAAGACCGATGGTTCGGGCTATCCCAAGGGCCTCAAGGATGCGGAGATCAGCCTGTTTGCCAAGATGGGTGCCGTGTGCGATGTCTACGACGCCATCACCTCCAACCGGCCCTACAAGAACGGCTGGGATCCGGCCGAGTCCCTGCGCAAGATGGCCGAATGGGCCAATGGGCATTTCGACCAGAAGGTGTTCCAGGCCTTCGTGAAGAGCCTGGGCATCTACCCGATCGGCTCCCTGGTCCGCCTGGCCTCCGGGCGTCTGGGCGTGGTCGTGGAGCAGTCGAACAAGGCACTGACTGCGCCGCTGGTCAAGGTGTTCTACTCCACCAAGGCCAGCCTGCGCATCACGCCCGAGATCATCGACCTGTCGGCACCGACCTGCCACGACAAGATCGCAGGCCGCGAAGACCCGGCGCTATGGAAGTTCCCTGACCTGGACGCGCTCTGGTCCGGCCTGACCGACAAGCCCTGGTAGTCTGGTTTCAACGGCGCTGGTATTGCGTGGCACCGAACATCATCTCGCGCGCCTTGTCGTCCACCAGGGGCTTGCGCTGGTCGGCCAGCACCTGCACGCCGCGGACCACGGCCGGGCGATCCGCGATGGCGTCGAACCACTGCTTCAAATGTGGATAGTCGGCCCAGTCTATGCCCTGGTTTTTCCAGCTGCGCAGCCAGGGAAAGATGGCGATGTCGGCAACACTGTATTCGTCCCCAGCGATGTAACGGTGCGAGGCAAGCTGCTTGTCCATCACGCCGTAGAGGCGCTTGGCCTCGTTGGTGTAACGGTTCACCGCGTAGTCGATCTTTTCTGGCGCGTAGATGCGAAAGTGATGGGTCTGACCGAGCATGGGGCCGACGCCGCCCATCTGGAACATCAGCCACTGCAGCACTTCGTACTTCTGCCGATCTGTCTTCGGGAGGAATTTGCCGGTCTTGGCCGCCAGGTAGAGCAGGATGGCACCCGACTCGAACAGCGAGATTGGCTGGCCATCCGGTCCCTCGGAGTCAACCAGGGCCGGGATCTTGTTGTTGGGACTGATCTTCAGGAACTCGGGTTTGAACTGGTCACCGGCACCGATATTGATGGGGTGTACGCGATAGGGCAGGCCGCATTCCTCCAGCATGATGTGGACTTTGTGGCCGTTGGGCGTTGCCCAGGAGTAGACGTCGATCATCTCTTGCTCCAATGAAAAGGGGCCGGCAAATGCCGGCCCCGCGATTGTCCGTGGTTTTCAGCAACCGCGTGTGATCGGCATCTCTACCGGCTTCGGGTTGACCGCGTACTTGCCGAGTTCCAGCTTGGCGATGGCGTTGCGGTGTACCTCGTCCGGGCCGTCGGCAAAACGCAGCGTGCGGGCGTGGGCGTAGGAGTAGGCCAGGGGAAAGTCCTGGCACATGCCGCCGCCACCGTGCACCTGCATGGCCCAGTCGATCACCTGGCAAGCCATGCTTGGCGCGACCACCTTGATCATGGCGATCTCGTTCTTGGCGAATTTGTTGCCGGCCACGTCCATCATCCAGGCGGCCTTGAGCGTGAGCAGGCGCGCCATGTCGATCTTGCAGCGGGCCTCGGCGATGCGCTCCTGCGTCACGGTCTGGGCGGCCACCGGTTTGCCGAAGGCCACGCGTGAGGAGGCGCGTTTGCACATGTACTCCAGCGCGCGTTCTGCCTGGCCGATCAGGCGCATGCAGTGATGGATGCGCCCCGGGCCCAGGCGACCCTGGGCGATCTCGAAGCCGCGGCCTTCGCCGAGCAGGATGTTGGAGGCCGGCACCCGGACGTTCTTGAAGTCCACTTCCATATGGCCGTGCGGCGCGTCGTCGTAACCCAGGACACTTAAAGGGCGCATGATCTTGACCCCCGGCGTATTGGCCGGCACCAGGATCATGCTTTGTTGTGAGTGGCGCGGCGCCTCCGGGTCGGTCTTGCCCATGAGGATGTAGATGGCGCAGCGCGGGTCGCCGGCGCCCGAGGTCCACCACTTGCGGCCGTTGATCACGTAGTCGTCGCCCTGGCGCTCGATGCGAGTGGCGATGTTGGTGGCGTCGCTGGACGCCACGTCGGGTTCGGTCATGGCAAAGGCCGAGCGGATCTTGCCGGCGAGCAGGGGCTGCAGCCATTCCTTGCGGTGCTGGTCGTTGCCGTAGCGCGCGATGGTCTCCATATTGCCGGTGTCGGGGGCCGAGCAGTTGAAGACCTCTGAAGCCCAGTACACGCGCCCCATGATCTCGGCCAGGGGCGCGTACTCCTGGTTGGTCAGGCCGGCCGCCTGGACCCCAGCAATCTCGGCGCTGTCTTTCGGCAGGAAAAGGTTCCACAGGCCCTGTTTTTGGGCTTCGATCTTGAGCTTCTCGATCAGCTGCAGCGGCGTCCAGCGCTTGCCGGCAGCTGTGTTGGCCTCCAGTTCATCGTGCATGGCCTGCTCATTGGGGTAGATGTGATCGTCCATGAACTTGAGCAGGCGGGCCTGGAAGTCCTTGGTTTTGGGCGAGTAGTCGAAGTCCATGCTGTGCTCCTGGGGTGATGCGTTGTGAGGGTTCAGGCCTGCAGAGCGAACTGCCAGGCCATGGCGGCCATGGGGCGTGCGCCTGCGGCGGATTTCTGCGCCTGGGCGCTGGAAGCGGTGCCGTTCTCGACCCGCTTGGCGATGCCTTGCAGGATGGCGGCAATGCGGAACATGTTGTAGGCCATGTAGAAGTTCCAGTCGGCTTTGAGCGTCTCGGGCGTGGCCAGGCCGGTGCGCTCGCAGTAGAGGCGGATGTACTCGTCTTCAGCAGGGATGCCGAGCGCAGCCAGGTCCAGGCCACCGATGCCGCGGAAGGCCCCGGGCGGGATGTGCCAGGCCATGCAGTGGTAGGCGAAGTCGGCCAGGGGGTGGCCCAGGGTGGAGAGCTCCCAGTCCAGCACGGCGATCACGCGCGGTTCACTGGCGTGGAACATCAGGTTGTCGAGTCGGTAGTCGCCATGCACGATGCTGACCAGGCTTTCGTCGCGCGCGCTGGCGGGCAGGTGGGCGGGCAGCCAGTCGAGCAGCTTTTCCATTTCCGCGATGGGTTGAGAGAGGGTACCGGCGCCGTCGGCCGAGGCCCGGTACTGCTTGCCCCAGCGGCCGATCTGACGTTCGACGTAGTTGCCAGGCTTGCCATAGTCGGCGAGGCCTTGCGCTGCGAAATTCACCTTGTGCAGGGCGGCGATGACCCGGTTCATCTCCAGGTACATGGCACGCCGTCCTGCCGGGTCGAAGTCCGGCAGGGACTGGTCCCACAGGATGCGCCCCGGCATAAACTCCATGATGTAGAAGGCGCGGCCGATCACGGATTCGTCCTCGCACAGGCTGTGCATCTGCGGCACAGGCACTGCCGTGCCGTGCAGGCCGTGCATCACGGCGTACTCGCGTTCGATGGCGTGGGCCGAGGGCAGCAGCTTGGCTACCGGCCCGGGCTTGGCGCGCATCACGTAGCTGCGCGTAGGCGTGATGAGCTTGTAGGTCGGATTGGACTGGCCGCCCTTGAATGCTTCCACACTCAACGGACCGGCAAAGCCGGGCAGGTTCTTCAGCAACCAGGTTTCAAGGGCAGCCACGTCGAAGGCGTGGGCGGCGGAGACGGGGCGGGTGCCCACGTATTGCTGTTCGAGTTCGCTCATGTTGTTGGGCTGGATGCCTTGTTCAATGGTCGGATTCGATGATGTGCATCAGTGCATCGCGGTTGCGCACCACCAGGCCACCCGGTTCGATGCGGATGACGTCCTCGCGCTCCATGGCCTTGAGCTCCTGGTTGACGCGCTGGCGCGAGGCGCCCAGCAGTTGGGCCAGTTCTTCCTGGGCCAGTTGCAAGCCGATGCGCACCTCGCGTCCATCGCTCAGCGAGGGCACGCCATAACTGCGCAAGAGGTGCAGCAGCTGCTTGGCCAGGCGCGCGCGCAGCGGCAGGGTGTTGAGGTCTTCCACCAGACCGTAGAGCTGGCGGATGCGACGCGCGTGCAGGCGCAGCAATGCCTCGTAGAGTTCGACGTGGCTGGCGAGGATCTTCTTGAAATCGGCCTTGGCCACGCACAGCGTGGTGGTGTCGCCATGGGCGTAGGCGTCGTGCGTGCGCCGGTCGCCGTCGAAGATGGCCACATCGCCGATCCAGACCCCGGGCTCCACATAGGTCAGCGTGACCTGCTTGCCCGAAATCGAGGTTGAGCTCACGCGGATCGCGCCCTTGGCGCAGGCGATCCACTCCTCGGGCGGCTCGCCGCGGGCCGCTAGGAGATCGCCGTCCTTGTATCGTCGTACGTAGGCACATCGCAGGATGTCGTGTCGCAGTGAGGGTGACAGGGTGGAAAACCAGCGCCCGGCGTTGATGGCCGTGCGTTCCTCGATGGTAAGAATGGGATCGTCCATGGGCTGTCTTGTGGGTGACGTGATCGTGTCTGATTGTCACCCCAGGGACGGACTGAACGCCAGGGGGTTGTCACCTGGGCGTCTGCCTGAAAGGGGCGGGGTGCCCCCACGGCTTATTCGTAGCGCGGCTTCTGCTTCGCCAGGAAGGCGGCGATACCGCTGCCGGCGTTCGGATGGTGCAGATTGTTCACGAAATGCTTGCGCTCCTGCGCCAGCTGCTGGGACAGGCTGGCCTGGGGGGCCTCGTTGAGCAGCTCCTTGATGCTGGCCAGCACATTGGGGGCGCGTGCATTCAGGTTCTCGGCCATGGCCAGGGCCTCGTTCATGGCCTGGCCCGGGTCGCAGACCCGGTTCACCAGGCCCAGCGCGTGCAGGCGTGCGGCTGTCGTGCGCTCGCCGCACATGAGCAGTTCGCTGACCAGCTGGCGTGGCAGGGCCTGGGCCAGGCTCCAGCTGGCGCCGCCGTCAGGTGAGAGGGCCACATTGCTGTAGGCCATCACGAACACGGCGTCGCTTGCAGCCACGATGAAATCACAGGCCAGCGCCAGCGAGAAACCGGCGCCGGCCGCCGCGCCTTCCACGGCGGCGATCACCGGCTTGGGGAAAGTGCGGATGGCCTCGATCCAGTTGTGCAGACCTTCGATGCTCTCGGCTTGCACGGCTGGATCGAGCTGGCGGCTGGCCTGCAGGCGGTGCAGGTCGCCACCGGCGCAGAAGAGCTCGCCTTCCCCGGTGATGAGCACGCTGCGCACTTCAGGATTGCTCTCGGCGACGCTCAAGGCCTCCACGCCGGCGGCATACATCTCGGGCCCCAGGGCGTTGTGGCGGCCCGGGTTGGAAAGGGTCAGCACCATGGTGCGGCCCTGGCTGGTGCTCAGCAGTTGTGCGCTCATATGAATTCGAAAGCCTCCGCGCCACGCGCTACGGTCATCGCCTTGGGAATGGCCCGGCGACGATGGAGTGTCTCACGAAGTTTCAATCTTCCTCGTGCAGCAGCGACAGGCCGATGGCACCGCGTCGGCGCAGCCAGGGGCTGGGGCGGTAGCGCGGGTCGCCGTAGACGGTCTGCAGATTGAACAGCACCTCCAGCACATTGGTCGGGCCATAGCGGTTGCCCATGGCCAGCGGACCCATGGGGTAGCCCAGGCCCAGGGTCACGGCGGTCTCCAGGTCGGCGGGCGAGCAGATGCGCTGCTGGCAGATGTCGGCTGCGATATTGACGATGTTGGCCACCACGCGCTGCGTGACAAAACCACCGCTGTCGCGGATCACGCTCACGGCCTTGCCATCGCGCGCGAACAGGGCGTGGGCGGCATCGCGCATGTCGGTGCGCGTGGCCGGGTTGGTGGCCAGCACACGACGTTTCGTCGCGACATCCTCGATCAGCAGGTCGATGCCCACCGTGCGCGCTGGGTCCAGGCGCTCTACCACGGCTACCGTGGTAACGTCAAAGCCCAACGGGGCCACGACGGTGAGTGCAGTGCCCGAGGGAGATTGTCCGGTTTCGATCTTCGCGCCCAGATCCTTGAGCAGTTGCAGCAGTTCGGCGCGACGTGCTGCGCGCGGCGAAACCCAGACCGGTGGGATATCGGTCACCTGTGGTGCCGGCAACTCGGGGGCGACCTGGGCCACGTTCTTCTCGTAGCGGTAAAAGCCTTCACCCGTCTTGCGACCCAGCACGCCACCGGCCAGGCGCTGCGCGGTGATGACGCTGGGGCGGTAACGCGGCTCTTCGAAGTACTGGTGGTAGATGGACTCCATCACAGGGTGCGAGACGTCCAGTGCGGTCAGGTCCATCAGTTCGAAGGGGCCGAGCTTGAAACCGGCCTGGTCACGCAGGATGCGGTCGATGGTGGCGTAGTCGGCCACGCCCTCGCTGACGATGCGCAACGCCTCGGTGCCATAACCGCGGCCGGCATGGTTGACGATGAAACCCGGTGTGTCCTGCGCGGTCACGGGGGTGTGGCCCATCTGGCGCGCGTATTCCGAGAGGGCGGCGCAGACCGTCGGATCGGTCTTCAGGCCGGCGATCACTTCGACCACCTTCATCACCGGCACCGGGTTGAAGAAGTGGTAACCGGCCACACGCTGCGGTGATTTCAGCTTGGCGGCAATGGCCGTGATCGAGAGCGAAGACGTGTTGCTGGCCAGAACGGCGTTGGCGCCGACGATGCCTTCGAGTTCGGCAAAGAGCGTGGCCTTCACGTCCAGGCGTTCCACGACGGCTTCCACCACCAGGTCACAACTGGCCAGGTCTTTGAGGTTGCTGGCGGCTTGCAGCCTGGTCTTGCAAGCGGAGGCGGCTGTTGCTTCCAGGCGGCCCTTTTCCACCATCTTGTCCCACTGTTCGCCCAGGGCCTGTTGCGCTGCGGCGATGGCAGCAGGTTGGCTGTCGTAAAGGGTGACGGTGCTGCCGGCCTGGGCGGCGATCTGGGCGATGCCGCGGCCCATGGCGCCGGTGCCGACGACGGCGATGTGTGCGTAAACGGGTTTCATGGCCGGAATTATGGCCCGGGCGTTTGGCCTTCCAGAGTCACCTGCCGGACTGCCTTTGTCCTTGTCCTCTGAGAGACTCCAAGTTCCGGATTCCCCAATCAAAACCCGAGGTGACACGATGACATTGAAGCTCTGCGGATTTGCCGCCAGCAATTATTTCAACAAGGTGAAGTTGCAGCTGCTTGAAAAGGATGTGCCCTATACGGAGGAGCGGGTCTGGACGGGCAATACCCATCCCCTGCTGATGGACCGGTCCCCCATGGGCAAGGTGCCCTTTCTGGACACACCGTCCGGTCCGATTTCCGAATCCAGTGCCTGTGCGGAATACATCGAGACGGTCTATCCGCAGCGTCCCCTGCTTCCCGCAGATCCCTATGCCGCGGCCAAGGTACGGGAGCTGATCATTTACATGGAATTGCATCTGGAACTGGTGGCGCGCGACCTCTACGCCGAAGCCTTTTTTGGGGGCAAGGTCAGCGATGGTCTCAAGGAGCGCACCCGCAAGTTGCTGCTCAAGGGCGTTCACGGATTTTCCAAGCTGGTGAAGTTTTCGCCCTACGTGGCGGGCGCGGAGTTCACGCTGGCGGATTGTGCGGCGGTGGCCCATCTGCCCCTGGTGACCAGCGCCAGCAAGATCATCTATGGCGAGGATGTGCTGGCGGGCCTGCCCGTGCGCGACTACCTCAAGGTCATGGGCGCGCGGCCCCATGTGCAGACGGTCAACGCGGACCGCAAGACCAGCACCGAGCAGATGCTGGCCAAACTCGGCGCGAAGCCGGCCTAAGAGACTGTGAACAGGCGCTCAGTCAGCGCGAGACCTTCAGTGCTTCCGGATTCGCGATATTGCTGGGCTGGCCTTTGATGAAATTCACCACGTTGTCGAAGGCCGTACCGAAGTAGAGCTCGTAGCTTTCCTGCTCAACGTAGCCGATGTGCGGTGTGCAGATGCAATTTTCCAGGCGCAGCAGGGCATGGCCCTGCAGGATGGGTTCGGATTCGAACACATCGATCGCCGCCATGCCGGGGCGGCCGTGGTTGAGCGCGAGGATCAGAGCCTCGGGTTCCAGTAGTTCTGCGCGCGAGGTGTTGACCAGCAGCGCGGTGGGTTTCATTTGTGCCAGATCGGTGGCCGTGACGATGCCGCGCGTGGTCTCGTTCAGGCGCAGGTGCAGGCTGAGCACATCGCTTTGCTGAAAGAATTCCTCACGGCTGGCTGCAGCCTCGTAACCGTCCTGCACGGCCTTTTCACGGGAGGGCTCACGGCCCCAGACCAGTACGCGCATGCCGAACACCCGGCCGTAGCCGGCCAGCAGCTGCCCGATCTTGCCGTAGCCCCAGATGCCCAAGGTCTTGCCGCGCAGCACCGTGCCCAGGCCGAAGTTGGGCGGCATGGCGGCCGACTTCAGGCCGGATTGCTGCCAGGCGCCGTGCTTGAGATTGCCGATGTACTGCGGCAGGCGGCGCATGGCAGCCATGATGAGGGCCCAGGTCAGTTCGGCCGGTGCCACCGGTGAGCCGGTGCCTTCGGCCACGGCTATGCCACGTTCGGTACAGGCAGCCAGGTCGATATGGCTGCCGATGCGGCCGGTCTGGGCAATCAGCTTGAGGCGCGGCAGCTTTTCGACCAGCTGGCGGGTGATGGGGGTGCGTTCCCGGATCAGCACCAGCACGTCGGCATCACGCAGGCGGACCGAGAGCTGGCCCAGGCCTTTGACGGTGTTGGTGAAGATCTTGGGGGGATAGTCGGCCAGTTTGGCCGCGCAGTCCAGCTTGCGTACGACGTCCTGATAGTCGTCCAGAATCACGATGTTCATGCCGCTATTGTGCCTCGGCCTTCCGTGCGGGCTAACCCGCATGGTGGCAGGGTGCGGCGACGGAAAGGGCTCAGTGGCGTGCGGCTTCGCAGGCGGCCAGACGGTCGAGTTCGGCGCAGACGTCGGCCATACGGCCGGAGATCACCATGCGACCGACCTGCGAGCGGGGTTGGCCGGCTTCCATGACGCGCACCACGCGCAGCGGGCGTTGCATGGGGCGGCTGCGTACGGCGGCCAGGGCCGGGTTGCGTACGGATGGCAGCGCAGGAGCCATCATGGCGGGCCGACCGGGCGTAGCGGGTGCCAGCCAGCGCAGCAGGCCTTGCAGGGGAGTCCAGAGGGCGTAGGCGGTGTTCATCGTTGACCTTTCGGGGCGGGACGCAGCGCGTTCACATGAGCATGGTGTTGCGGATCAGGCCGACGGCCAGACCCTCAATCTCAAAGGGGTCACCCGGCTCGACCACGATGGTCTGGTAGTCGGGATTTTCGGGCAGCAGTTCGATCAGGTGCTTGTTGCGGCGAAAGCGCTTGACCGTGACCTCGTCACCCAGGCGCGCCACGACGATCTGGCCATTCTTGGCGTCCTTGGTGGACTGCACGGCCAGCAGGTCGCCGTCCATGATGCCGGCGTCGCGCATGGACATGCCGCGCACCTTGAGCAGGTAGTCGGGCTTGCGCTGGAACAGCGAGCTCTCGACGTAATAGGTCTGGTCTACATGTTCCTGCGCGAGAATGGGCGAACCGGCAGCCACACGCCCGATCAGGGGCAGGGCCAGTTGGGACAGGTCCGGCATGGGCAGGGAGAATTGCTTGATGCGCGATTCATTGATGGAACGCAGCGCCTCGCCTTGCAGGCGGATGCCACGCGAGGTGCCGCTGACCAGTTCGATCACGCCCTTGCGCGCCAAGGCCTGCAGATGCTCTTCGGCGGCGTTGGCCGACTTGAAGCCCAGTTCGGTGGCGATTTCGGCGCGCGTGGGCGGGGCGCCGGTGCGCGCAATGGCGCTCTGGATCAGGTCCAGAATCTGCTGCTGGCGGGCGGTCAGCTTGATCGGGTACTGCGGCAGGTCCATCGTGGCGACTCCTGTGGGTTGGATGGCAAGACGGCACTGTCTCGATATCCAGTAACTGTATTTTTAACCAGTTTCTAGGGAATTGCAAGTGGGGCAAGGAAAAATCGTGGTTTTGGGCACGGGAGGCACCATCGCCGGCCTGGCCGCCAGCGCGGCCGACAGCCGTGACTACGTGGCTGCGCAGAAGCCGGTAGGAGAGCTGTTGGCCGGTTTTGCGGCACCCGGCGGTAGCGAGCTGCTGAGCGAGCAGGTGGCCCAGATCGACAGCAAAGACATGGACCTGGTCGTATGGCAGAAGTTGTTACAACGCTGTGTTCACTGGCTGGCCCAGGCCGACGTGCAGGGGCTGGTCATCACCCATGGCACCGACACGCTGGAGGAGACTGCCTTTCTGTTGCAGACCCTTCTGGCGCCGCGCAAGCCCGTGGTGCTGACCTGTGCCATGCGCCCGGCCAATGCCCCGGATACCGACGGCCCGCAGAACCTGCGGGATGCTCTGGCGGTGGCCGCCTGCGCTGGGGCCCAGGGCGTGCTGGTCGTCTGTGCAGGTCGCATCCTCGGCGCGCAGGATGTGCAGAAGGTGCACAGTTCTAGGCTTGATGCCTTCAGCGCGGGCGAGGCGGGTGACGTCGGGCGAGTGCATCAGGGGCGCGTCGAGCGCGTACGTGACTGGCCCCTGTCGCAGCTACCCCAGGAGACTTTGCTGGAAGCCGTTCTGGGAGCCCCGGCCATGCCGCGCGTCGAGATCCTGCTCAGCCATGCCGCGGCCTGTGGTGCCACGGTCGATGCCCTGGCTGATCCGACGGTTGCTGCCCGGTACGGCGCCCCCCCCCTGCACGGTCTGGTGCTGGCCGGCACAGGTGGCGGCACGGTGCATCGAGAACTGGAGGCCGCTCTGCGACGGGCGCAGGTGGCGGGAGTCCGGGTGCGGCGCAGCACGCGCTGCGCTGATGGTTTTCTGCAGCCCAGGCCTGCCGACGAGTTTCCCGTGGCGGTGGGCCTGAGCCCGGTCAAGGCGCGGCTGGCCCTGATGCTGGAGCTGTTGGCTGAAGGCGAAACTTAAAGTTAAAGGGGCGGCACAAAAAACAAACGCCCCGCGGCAGGTGCGGGGCGTAGGCTGGAAGCGGGAGTCTCCTATTTGGCCAGTGCCTGCAGCGCGCGTGCCGTGATGTCTTCCACACTGCCCATGCCGCTGATGGCGCGGTACTGGGGCGCGGCGGCCGGATCCTTCTTGGCCCAGCTGCTGTAGTAGTCCACCAGGGGGCGGGTCTGGGCGCTGTAGACGTCCAGACGCTTCTTGACGGTCTCTTCCTTGTCGTCCTCGCGCTGCACCAGCGGTTCGCCGGTCACGTCGTCCTTGCCAGCGACCTTGGGCGGGTTGAACTTCACATGATAGGTGCGGCCCGAAGCAGGGTGTGAACGGCGACCGCTCATGCGTTCGATGATGGCCTCGAAGGGCACGTCGATTTCCAGCACGTAGTCCAGCTTCACGCCGGCCGCCTTCATGGCATCGGCTTGCGGGATGGTCCGCGGGAAACCGTCGAACAGGAAGCCCTTGGCGCAATCGGGCTGGGCGATGCGTTCCTTGACCAGGTTGATGATCAGGTCGTCACTGACCAGCGCACCCGATTCCATGACCGCCTTGGCCTGCAGGCCCAAGGGGGTTCCGGCCTTCACGGCGGCGCGCAGCATGTCGCCGGTGGAGATTTGCGGGATGCCGTATTTCTGGCAGATATAGGCGGCTTGCGTGCCCTTGCCGGCGCCGGGTGCGCCCAACAGGATCAGTCTCATGGATACCTCGGATGTTTTGGTGTTTTTTGCCAGCGAAAGCACCATGGCGGTGCAGATCGGCTGCATGACTGCGTTGAGGATAGCATGCCGTAACCTGAATGAAACTTACAGCCGCCAGGGCTGTTTTCCCCGCAACCTGCGGGGGCGTTTCAGGCGGCAAACAGCCGGCGTACGCGAGCCAGGTCTTCGGGGGTGTCCACACCCGCGCCTGGGGCCTGCTGCGTCACGTGCACGGCGATGCGGTGGCCGTGCCACATGGCACGCAACTGCTCCAGCGCCTCGGTGACCTCGATGGGAGCCTGCGGCAGCCTGGGGAATTGGCGCAGAAAGCCGGCGCGGTAGCCATAGATGCCGATGTGGCGCAGGGGCGCCGGATCGGGCAGGGTCTTCACACCCTGGGCAAACCCGTCGCGCCACCAGGCGATGGGCGCACGGCTGAAATACAGCGCCAGATCGCGCGCATCGAGCACCACCTTGACCACGTTGGGGTTCACAAAATCGGCCACATCGTGGATGGGGTGGGCGGCCGTGCTCATGCTGGCCTCGGGGCGTAGGCGTAACAGCTCGGCCACGGCCGAGACCAGCGCGGGATCGATCAGCGGCTCGTCGCCCTGCACATTGACGACCAGGGCCTCGTCGGGCAGGCCCAGCAGATCACAGGCCTCGGCCAGGCGGTCGCTGCCGCTGGGATGGTCGACGCGTGTGAGCACGGCCTCAACGCCCTGCTGCTCGCAGGCCCGCAGGATGTCGGGGCTGTCGCCCGCGACCACCACCCGCGTGCCTGCCGGCATGCCGCTGCTGACGCGCTGGGCCACGCGCACGATCATGGGTAGGCCGGCGATATCGGCCAGCGGTTTGTTGGGCAGGCGGGTCGAGGCCAGCCGCGCCGGGATCAGGACGGTGAAGGACATGGCTTCAGAGTCCGAGTTCTTCGTCGCTCAGGGTGCGTGCCTCGTTTTCCAGCAGCACAGGGATGCCGTCGCGGATCGGGTAGGCCAGGCGGGCGCTGCGCGAGGTCAGTTCCTGCTTCTCACGGTTGTATTCGAGCGGGCCCTTGGTCACGGGGCAGACCAGCAGTTCAAGGAGTCGGGTGTCCATGTGGGGATGATAGCCGCGTCGCTTCGAGCAGGCGGTCCAGTGCGGCGTAAAAAGCGGGCTCGGGCGCGAAGTTCAGCGGCACTGCCAGCGCGTCGGGGTGGTGGGCCCAGAGCTTGAGGGCGTCCTTCTCGGTGCACAGCAGGGTGTAATCCCGGTCGAGCGGGCGTTGCCATCCGGCGTAGTCGTCGTGGTCGGGCCGGGCCGCGGTAAGCGACAGCGGCAGGCCCAGTGCCTGGAGCATGTCGAAGAAGGCCTGGGGCCGTGCTGTGCCGGCGACGGCGAGCAGGGGGCGCCCATCCCGTGCCAGGGCCACCAGGTCCACGCGGCTGCCGTCACTGCGCACCGCCTGCATGGCCAGCGCACGTTGTGCGGTGTAGCCGGTGAAGGCCGGCCTGCTGCCGGTGTGCAACACCAGGTCCACATAACGCGGCCAGGGCTCGCGCAGGGGGCCGGCCGGTAGCAGGAGGCCATTGCCAACGCCGCGGTCGTCGAAGACGCAGATCTCGATATCGCGCGCCAGCGCGTAGTGCTGCAGGCCATCGTCGCTGACCAGCACGTCGGTTTGCGGATAGGCCTGCAGCAGGGCGTGCGCGGCTTCGATGCGGCGTGTCGCCACAAAGACCGGTACGCCGGTGTTGCGGTGAATCAGGGCTGGCTCGTCGCCCACGTCGTGCACAGGACTGTCGGCGCGTACTTCGCGGCAGTCCAGGGTGCGACGACCATAACCACGCGAGACCACGCCAGGGTGCAGGCCGCGTGACTGCAGGTGTTTGACCAGGGCCATCACCACAGGTGTCTTGCCGGCGCCGCCGACCACGACATTGCCAACCACGATGACGGGCACCGGCAGCACGTGCCGGCGCAGGAAACCGCTGAGGTAGAGGCCTTGCCTCAGGCGCACCAGCAGGCCCATGAGCAGGGACAGCGGCCACAGGGCCCAGGCCAGCGGGCCACGCCGCTGCCAGCTGGCTATAAGGGTGCGTTGCCAGGCCGGCTGCGAGGGGCTGGCCATGACCTTCAGCGGCCGCCCGCCTGCGCCGAGGACTGGGTGGCGAAGGTGATCTGCGTCAGGCCGGCGCGCCGCGCCGCTTCCATCACGGTGATCACGGACTGGTGGCGGGCGCTGGCATCGGCGCTGATGATGACCACCGTGTCCTTGCCAGCCTTGGCGGCCTGAAGCAGGGCAGCGACAACGGACTCCACGCTGCGGCCTTCGACGGCCGCGCGGTTGACGACGTAGTTGCCCTCGCTGCTGACCGCCACGATGACTTCCTTGGGGTAGTCGCGCTGGGCATCGGTATCGGCCACCGGCAGGCGCAACTGCATCTCGGTGAACTTGCTGTAGGTGGTCGACAGCATCAGGAAGATCAGGATCACCAGCAGCACGTCGATGAAGGGGATCAGGTTGATCTCCGGTTCCTCGCGGCTGGGGCGGCGGAAATGCAGCTTCATGAGGGCGTGCGCAGCGTCGCCAGGTGCTGCAGCAGGCGCTCGCCGGCCTGCTCCAGCGTCAGCAGGTATTCGTCGACGCGGGCGCGGAAATAGCGCCAGAAGATCAGGGCCGGAATCGCGATGATCAGGCCGAAGGCGGTGTTGTACAGGGCGATCGAGATGCCGTGCGCCAACTGGGCCGGGTTGCCACCGGTGGCGCCACCCGCAGGGGCCTGCGAGCCGAAGATGTCGATCATGCCGATCACGGTGCCGAACAGGCCCATGAGCGGGGCCACGGAAGCAATGGTGGCCAGGGCGCTGAGGTAGCGCTCCAGGCGGTGGGTCACCACACGGCCGCTGCTTTCCAGCGCATTGCGCAATTCCTCGTCGCTGCTGGTCGGTTTGGTATGCAAGGCCTGCAGGCCGCTGGCCAGGATCTCCCCCAGGGCCGAGTTCTTCTCAAGCTGGGCGATGACTTCGGGTGTGGGCAGCGCGGTGCTGGAGGCCTTGAGTACCTCGTCCAGCAGTTGCGGGGGGGCGACCTTGGCGGTCTTGAGGCTCAGGAAGCGTTCGATGATCAGGGCCAATCCGAGGATGGAGCAAATGATCAGGGGCCAGATCGGCCAACCAGCGGCTTGTATGATGGAAAACAAAGGGATCCTCCACGCGAATGTGCGGTGCGATTATGACCGAGGCCGATGCACGCACCTCTGTCGGTGCATCGCGCATCCCGGTTCGGGCGTGCATGGGGCCAAAGCCGCCAGGTAGCCCACAGTTCATGTGGATAACTTTGTGTAGAACTGTTGGGTAGCTGCTCCGATGCACCTGTTCATGCGCGTTTGCGACAAAACGATGACAAAAAAGGCAGATAAAAAACCAATGAAATCAATGACTTGCACGGAAAAATCAGGCCCTGAGGTGGATATGGTCCGGTCCGGGCAGTTGCTGGGCCGTTGTGGAGTAGTCCCTGGTGGCCGCCCTCGCGCAAGCCGCATGGTTGCTTATGTCCGAGCCTGAAAACCCAATTGGCACGCCGCGTATCTGGCAGGTTGGCGCGCTGTGCCGCGCCATTGCTGATGCCTTGGAGTCGCGCTTCAATCCTGTCGCGGTGCGCGGCGAGATTTCAGGCTTCAATCGCGCGCCCAGCGGGCATTGTTACTTTGCGCTGAAGGACGAAAGCGGACAGATCCGCTGCGCCATGTTCCGCCGCGCGGCCGGTCTGCTGGACTTCACGCCGCGCGACGGTGAACTGGTAGAAGTGCGTGGCCGCCTGGGTGTCTATGAGCCGCGGGGTGATTTGCAGCTCATCGTCGAATCCATGTCCCGCGCCGGCCAGGGAGCCCTGTTCGAGCAGTTCCTGCGCCTCAAGGCCAAGCTGGAGGCCGACGGCCTGTTCGATGCCTCCCGCAAGCGCGAATTGCCTGCCATGCCCCGCGGCATCGGCCTGGTGACCTCGCTGGGGGCCGCTGCCCTGCACGACGTGGTCACGGCCCTGCAGCGGCGTGTGCCGCACATCCCGGTGTTCCTGGCGCCCGCTTCGGTGCAGGGGGCGGCGGCGCCGGCCGAGCTGGTGGCGGCCCTGCAGCAGCTGTATGTGCAGGCGCAGCAGGGCAGGGTGGATGTCATCCTGCTGGTGCGTGGTGGTGGCTCCATGGAAGACCTCTGGGCTTTCAACGACGAGCGGCTGGCCCGTACCCTGGTGCAAAGCCCGGTGCCGGTGGTCAGTGGCGTGGGCCACGAAACCGACTTCACGATCGCCGACTTCGTGGCCGATCTGCGGGCACCCACACCCACGGCGGCAGCCGAACTGGTGGCGGAGGCACGCAGTGTCGCGTTGGGGGCGCTGGAGCAGTTGCAGGAACGCCTGCAGGAGGCGCTGCAATGGCAGCTGGATCGCCAGAATCAGCGCTTGGACCTGGCCGTTGGCCGACTGGGTCGGCCTTCGGTCCTGGTGGCCCGACAGCAACTGGCACTCTCGGCTCAGGCCCAGCGTCTGCGTCACGCCGCCACCCACGTACTGAGTCAGCGTTCGCGCGACCTGCAGCAATGGCGCAAGGCATGGCCGCAGTCCGTGCAACGCGGGCTGCAGTCTCAACAGCAGAGGGTGGAACGCGCAGGCCTGCGCCTGCAATTGCTGGACCCCACACTGGTGTTACAGCGCGGATATGCATGGGTCAGCAATGAACGCCATGAGGCGGTGACCCGCGCGCGCGGGCTGCTGCCGGGGCAGGCCCTGCATTTGCATTTCGCCCAGGGTCAGGCGGATGTGAGCGTCACGGCCGTGCAGGACAAGGACTAGGCCGATCTCCCAATAAAAAAAGGGCCGCAGCTCGCGGCCCTTTTTGTCTGAGCGATCTGTGGATTACAGGCCGCCGTTTTGCTGGGCCACCATGCAGAACAGCATGGGGATAGAGAACATGGTGTTGAAGCGCGAGGTCAGCATGGCCAGACGGGCTGCCTTGGCCTTTTCAGCGGCTTCCACCGTGACGATGCCCAGCGCCTTCTTCTGGTTCGGCCAGATGATGAACCAGACGTTGAAGGCCATCACCAAGGCCAGCCACATGCCAATGCCGATGGCCGTGAAGGGCTTCTGCAGCATCAGCGCGGCGCCGATGTAGCCACTCATGGTGGCCAGCAGCAGGCCGGTGACCACGGTGGCCAGGGCGGACCAGCGGAACCAGAACAGGGCGGTCGGCGCGATCACCTTGCTCACGGCCGGCTTCTGCTCGTCCGGAATCTTGGGCATCGAGGGGATCTGCACGAAGTTGAAGTACCAGAGCAGGCCGATCCACATGACACCGCACAGGACGTGCAGCCAGCGCATCACGAAAGTGGCCCAGGCATGGCTGGGGCTGACGTTGCCGCCGGCCACCAGTACCAAGACCACCAGCAGTACCACACCGGCCAGCACGGTCCGGCCCAGCGATTGGAAAATAGCACCCATCTGTTGACTCCTTTTGTTGATTCAGGTCAAAAGGAATTATGGCTGAAGGATTGCCAGCGCGGATGGCCGCTGTGGCTTTCAGACCACCTTGTCATCGGCAAGGTTGCTTCGTCGGTCCTGCGCGGGCCGACGCGCTGCTTCTTACAATCGGCGCCTTCGGCCTTTTCATAACAACCCATCGAGGATTTCATGGAACACACCCTGCCCCCCTGCCTTATGCCATCGACGCCCTGGCCCCGCATTACTCCAAGGAGACGCTGGAGTTCCACCATGGCAAGCACCACAACGCCTATGTGGTGAACCTGAACAACCTGCAAAAGGGCACCGAATTCGAGAGCATGGACCTGGAGTCCATCGTCAAGAAGTCCAGCGGTGGTGTTTACAACAACTCTGCCCAGATCTGGAACCACACCTTCTTCTGGAACTGCATGAAGCCCAATGGCGGCGGTGAGCCCGCCGGCGCCCTGGCCAAGGCCATCATGGCCAAGTGGGGCAGCTATGCAGCCTTCAAGGAAGCTTTCGTGAAGTCCGCCGTGGGCAACTTCGGTTCCGGGTGGACCTGGTTGGTGAAGAAGGCTGACGGCTCGGTCGACATCGTCAACATGGGCGCTGCCGGCACCCCCCTGACCACGGCCGACAAGGCCCTGCTGACGGTGGACGTGTGGGAGCACGCCTACTACATCGACTATCGCAACCTGCGCCAGAAGTTCGTCGAGACCTTCCTCGACAAGCTGGTCAACTGGTCCTTCGCCGAAAAGAACTTCGGCTGATCGTCACGAGGTTCAGGCGGGGCTCGGAGGGCAACCTCCGGGCCCTTTTTGTTTGCGCTGGAGGCCGGGAACTGTCATGCTGGAAGTTGGTCCGGCGGCCGATCCGGAGGTGTTTGGTCTTCTATAAGACCTCTTCTATAAGACCTATGACAAATTATTTTGAGTTTTCTTGATACAAATTTCGTATTGTGAGATTTTGATTCAAAAAATGGGGTGTGGGTCAGCACACAGAAAGCAAAATCTCCCACCATCCGAAGCTAGTTTGTCGGCACATTCGGCCGATGCCTCGCCGGTACCGTTATCTGGAGATACGCAATGAGCAACCAGCAACCCACCATCATCTACACGCTGACCGACGAAGCCCCGCTGTTGGCGACCAGTTCCTTTCTGCCCATCATCCGCACCTTCACCGCGCCGGCGGGTGTGCATGTAGAGACCAGCGACATCTCGGTGGCCGGCCGCATCCTGGGCCAGTTCCCTGAATACCTGACCGAGGCCCAGCGCGTGCCCGATTCGCTGACCGAACTGGGCAAGCTCACGCTCAAGCCCGAGGCCAACATCATCAAGCTTCCCAACATCAGCGCCTCTGTGTCCCAGCTGATGGCCGCCATCAAGGAACTGCAGGCCCAGGGCTACAAGATCCCGGACTACCCGGAAAACCCCAAGACCGAAGAAGAGAAGTCGATCAAGGCGCGCTACTCCAAGTGCACGGGCAGTGCCGTGAACCCGGTGCTGCGCGAGGGCAATTCCGACCGCCGTGCCCCGGCTGCCGTGAAGAACTACGCTCGCAAGAATCCGCATTCGATGGCCGAGTGGAGCCAGGCTTCGCGCACCCATGTCTCGCACATGCACCACGGCGACTTCTATCACGGTGAGAAGTCGATGACGCTGGACAAGGCGCGCGACGTCAAGATGGAGCTGATCACCAAGAGCGGCAAGACCATCGTGCTCAAGCCCAAGGTGGCCCTGCTGGAGCGCGAGGTGATCGACAGCATGTTCATGAGCAAGAAGGCGCTGCTCGAGTTCTATGAAAAGGAGATCGAGGACGCGCACAAGACGGGTGTCATGTTCTCGCTGCACGTCAAGGCCACGATGATGAAGGTGTCGCACCCCATCGTGTTCGGCCACTGCGTCAAGATCTTCTACAAGGATGCCTTTGCCAAGCACGGCAAGCTGTTCGATGAACTGGGCGTGAACGTCAACAACGGCATGGTCGATCTCTACAACAAGATCGCCACACTGCCGCAGTCCAAGCAGGAAGAGATCAAGCGCGATCTGCACGCCTGCCATGAGCACCGCCCCGAGTTGGCCATGGTGGATTCCGCCAAGGGCATCACCAATTTCCACTCACCCAACGACGTGATCGTGGATGCCTCCATGCCGGCCATGATCCGCGCTGGCGGCAAGATGTACGGTGCCGACGGTCGCCTCAAGGATGCCAAGGCCGTGATGCCCGAGAGCACCTTTGCCCGCATCTACCAGGAGATCATCAACTTCTGCAAGTGGCATGGCAACTTCGATCCGCGCACCATGGGCACGGTGCCTAACGTAGGCCTGATGGCCCAGCAGGCCGAGGAATACGGCTCGCACGACAAGACCTTCGAGATTCCCGAGGACGGCATGGCCAACATCACCGATCTGGCTACCGGCGAGGTGCTGATGAGCCAGAATGTGGAGCAGGGCGATATCTGGCGCATGTGCCAGGTCAAGGACGCCGCGATCCGTGACTGGGTCAAGCTGGCTGTCACGCGCGCGCGCAACTCGGGCATGCCGGTGGTGTTCTGGCTCGACCAGTACCGCCCGCACGAGGCTCAGCTCATTACCAAGGTCAAGATGTACCTGCACGAGCACGATACCGCAGGTCTGGATATCCAGATCATGTCGCAGGTGCGTGCCATGCGCTATACCCTCGAGCGCGTGATCCGCGGCCTGGACACCATCTCGGCCACCGGCAACATTCTGCGCGACTACCTGACCGACCTGTTCCCCATCATGGAGCTGGGTACCAGCGCCAAGATGCTGTCCATTGTGCCGCTGATGGCAGGTGGGGGCATGTACGAAACGGGTGCGGGCGGTTCCGCCCCCAAACACGTGCAGCAGCTGGTGGAAGAAAACCACCTGCGTTGGGATTCGCTGGGCGAATTCCTGGCGTTGGCCGTGTCGCTGGAAGAGCTGGGCATCAAGACCGGCAACAACAAGGCCAAGATCCTGGCCAAGACCTTGGACGCGGCCACCGGTAAGCTGCTGGACAACAACAAGAACCCCTCGCCCAAGACGGGGCAGCTGGACAACCGCGGCAGCCAGTTCTACCTGGCCATGTACTGGGCCCAGGAACTGGCGGCGCAGAAGGAAGACGCGGCCCTGGCGGCCAAATTCGGCCCGCTGGCCAAGCAGCTGACCGACGGCGAGCAGACCATCGTGGCCGAACTGGCCGCGGTGCAAGGCAAACCGGCCGATATTGGCGGCTATTACAAGCCCGATTTCGCCAAGCTCGATACCGTGATGCGCCCGAGCAAGACGCTGAACGCCGCGCTGGCGTCGGTCAAGGCTTAAGTCAAGCCGGCCAATGGGCAAGCCGGAGGGTCGGCTGCGAAGAAGCGACCAGGAAGGCCATGCCGTCCTGGTCGCTTTTGTTTTGTAGCGTGGCCGTTGATCAGGGGCGGCGTTCGAAGGGCTGGCCGCCCAGCTTGCTCCCGGCCTTGATCCCGCGTTTGGCGAACCAGCCCTGGTTCATCTCCAGCACATACCGCACCGGTTGGGTGGAGCAGTGGGAGTTCGTGGTTTGCGGCTTCATGTCGGCGAGATTGACGATGGTGCCATCGTCAGCCACGAAGGCGGCGGTCAGCGGCAGCAGGGTATTTTTCATCCAGAAGCACTGGGGGGACGGCTGTTCAAAGATGAAGAGCATGCCTTCGCTGGTGGGCATCTCCTTGCGAAACATGAGACCGGTGGCGCGCTGCTCATTCGTAGCGGCCACCTGGACGTGGATCAGGTGCATGCCTGCCGAAAGCGTGACGCGCGGCAGATGGAGTTGAGGGCTCTCCTGCGGCCAGACCAGCCCCGGCAAGGCGAAGAACAGGAAGGACAGGCGTAGGACGAAACGGTTCATGGAGGGGCGTGAAAACTGTAGGCCAGGACATTGTCTGTCATTCTCCGGACGGAGATGCAGGTCAACGGCATGGAAATAGAGACTAGAATTTATTCACAAGTTCAATCCGACGTGCGCCTGCGTCAAGCCCGGGTCGGCACCGTCTGTCTATGCACCCCTCACGGAGTTCCGCTTCCATGTACCAGCACATCCAGGTGCCCAGCCTAGGCCAGAAAATCACCGTCAACGCCGACAAGTCGCTCCATGTGCCGGATGAGCCCATCATCCCGTATATCGAGGGGGACGGCACTGGGCTGGATATCACGCCGGTGATGCTGCGGGTGGTCAATGCTGCCGTCGAGAAAGCCTACGGCGGCCGGCGCAAGATCCACTGGATGGAGATGTACGCCGGCGAGAAGGCGACGCGGATCTACGGCCCCGATGTCTGGCTGCCCCAGGAGACCCTGGACGTGGCGCGCGAGTACGTGGTGTCCATCAAGGGCCCGCTGACCACCCCCGTGGGTGGCGGCATCCGCTCGCTCAACGTGGCCCTGCGCCAGGAGCTCGACCTCTACGTCTGCCTGCGTCCGGTGCAGTATTTCAAGGGCGTGCCTTCGCCTCTGAAGGAGCCTGAGAAGACGAATATGGTGATCTTCCGCGAGAACTCGGAAGACATCTACGCCGGCATCGAGTACGAGGCCGAGTCCGACCAGGCCAGGAAGCTGATCAAGTTCCTGGTGAACGAGATGGGCGTCAAGAAGATCCGTTTCCCCGATACTTCCGCAATCGGCGTCAAGCCCGTGTCCATCGAGGGCACCGAGCGCCTCATGCGCAAGGCCATCCAGTACGCCATCGACAACCACAAGCCCAATGTGACCATCGTGCACAAGGGCAACATCATGAAGTTCACCGAAGGGGGCTTCCGCGACTGGGCCTATGCCCTGGCCCAGAAGGAGTTCGGTGCGGAGCTGATCGACGGCGGGCCGTGGTGCAGGGTCCGGAACCCGAAATCCGGCAAGGACATTGTCATCAAGGATGTCATTGCCGATGCCTTCCTGCAGCAGATCCTGCTGCGCCCGGCGGAATACAGTGTGGTGGCCACGCTGAACCTCAATGGTGACTACGTTTCCGACGCCCTGGCGGCTCAGGTGGGCGGCATCGGCATTGCGCCCGGTGCCAACCTGTCCGATACCGTGGCCATGTTCGAAGCCACCCACGGGACGGCGCCGAAGTATGCCGGCAAGGACTACGTGAACCCGGGTTCAGAGATCCTGTCGGCCGAGATGATGCTGCGCCACATGGGTTGGAAGGAAGCCGCCGACCTGATCATCAGTTCCCTTGAAAAATCCATCCTGAGCAAGAAGGTCACCTACGACTTCGCTCGCCTCATGGAAGGTGCGACCCAGGTCAGCTGCTCCGGTTTTGGGCAGGTCATGATCGACCATATGTGATCTGCACTGTGATGGGGCGGCCGGCCCTGCCTGGGCGTAGTGACCGTCCACGGTTTGCAGGCTGCGGGCGGTTTTTTTCATGACGGACCGTCCAGCGGGCTTGAAGACCACAGGGATCGCCTCCAATTCAACCCCATGCAGGGCATGCCTGTGGTGTGCTCGATAGAATCAATCCATGGCAACGAAACCTCCAGCCAAAGCGCCGGTCCCACCCGTTCAGCAACCCAGCCGGGACGATGGAGGATCGGTGGTGCTCGAGCGACGCACCCAGAAAGTCAAGCCACCGCAGATGTACCAGGTGGTCATGCTCAACGATGATTACACCCCCATGGAATTCGTGGTGGTCGTGATCCAGGAGTTTTTCAGCAAGGATCTGGAGACTGCAACCCAGATCATGCTCAAGATCCATCTGGATGGCAAAGCCGTCTGCGGTGTCTATACCAAGGACGTGGCGGCGACCAAGGTGGACCAGGTGCTGGAGGCAGCGCATCGTGCAGGGCATCCCCTGCAGTGTCTGAGCGAGCCAGTCGAGTAAAAAAAGTAAAGATGTCAAGTAAGCAGGGAAAAGTTACTTTTCTTTGAAGCTGGAACTGTTGGACAGTCAGGCGAATCGGATTAAAGTAGATTTGTAAGCAAGGCAAAAGGAAGTCACATGATTGCCCAGGAATTGGAAGTCAGCCTCCACATGGCGTTTGTCGAGGCGCGTCAGCAACGCCATGAGTTCATCACCGTGGAGCATCTGCTGCTGGCCTTGCTCGACAACCCCAGTGCCGCCGAGGTCCTGCGCGCCTGCGCAGCCAACATCGACGACCTGCGCAAGTCGCTGGCCAACTTCATCAAGGACAACACCCCCCAGGTGGCCGGTAGCGACGATGTCGATACCCAGCCCACCCTGGGTTTCCAGCGCGTGATCCAGCGCGCCATCATGCACGTGCAGTCCACGGGCAGCGGCAAGAAGGAAGTCACCGGTGCCAACGTGCTGGTGGCCATCTTCGGCGAAAAGGATTCGCATGCGGTCTACTACCTGCACCAGCAGGGCGTGACGCGTCTTGACGTGGTCAACTTCATTGCCCACGGCATTAAGAAGAGCGACCCGCCCGAGACCGGCAAGGCCAGCGAAAGCTCGGGTGAAGCTGAAGAGGGCGCTGCCGCCGAAAAGGGCGACAGCAAGGCCTCGCCGCTCGAGCAGTACACCCAGAACCTGAACCAGGCCGCCAAGGATGGCAAGATCGACCCGCTGATCGGGCGCGAGTACGAGGTCGAGCGCGTGATCCAGATCCTGTGCCGCCGCCGCAAGAACAACCCCCTGCTGGTTGGGGAAGCCGGCGTGGGCAAGACCGCGATTGCAGAAGGCCTGGCCTGGCGCATCGTGCAGGGTGACGTGCCCGAGATCCTGGCCGAAGGCAATGTCTACTCGCTGGACATGGGCGCGTTGCTGGCCGGTACCAAATACCGTGGTGACTTCGAGCAACGCCTGAAAGGCGTGCTCAAGTCCCTCAAGGACAAGCCCAACGCCATCCTCTTCATCGACGAGATCCACACCCTGATCGGCGCTGGCGCCGCCTCGGGCGGTACGCTGGACGCGTCCAACCTGCTCAAGCCGGCGCTCTCCAGCGGCCAGCTCAAGTGCATCGGCGCGACCACTTTCACCGAGTACCGCGGCATCTTCGAGAAGGACGCGGCGCTGTCGCGCCGTTTCCAGAAGGTCGATGTGGTCGAGCCCAGCGTGCAGGAAACCATCGACATCCTCAAGGGCCTGAAGTCCCGTTTCGAGGAACACCACAACGTCAAGTACGCCACCGCGGCGCTGCAGGCGGCGGCTGAACTGTCGGCCAAGTACATCAACGACCGTCATCTGCCCGACAAGGCCATCGACGTCATTGACGAGGCCGGTGCTGCGCAGCGCATCCTCACGCCCTCCAAGCGCAAGAAGACCATCGGCAAGGCCGAGGTCGAGGAGATCGTGGCCAAGATCGCCCGCATCCCCCCGGCCAATGTGTCCAACGATGACCGCAGCAAGCTGCAGACCATCGAGCGCGACCTCAAGAGCGTGGTGTTCGGCCAGGACAAGGCCCTGGAAGTGCTGGCGGCCGCCGTGAAGATGGCGCGTTCCGGTCTGGGCCGGGCCGACAAGCCGATCGGCTCCTTCCTGTTCAGCGGCCCCACGGGCGTGGGCAAGACCGAGGCTGCCAAGCAGCTGGCCTACATCATGGGCATCGAGTTGATCCGTTTCGACATGTCGGAGTACATGGAGCGTCATGCGGTGAGCCGCCTGATCGGCGCGCCTCCGGGTTACGTCGGGTTCGACCAGGGCGGTCTGCTGACCGAGGCGGTTACCAAGAAGCCCCACGCGGTGCTGCTGCTGGACGAGATCGAGAAGGCGCATCCGGACATCTTCAACGTGCTGTTGCAGGTCATGGACCACGGCACACTGACCGACAACAACGGACGCAAGGCCGACTTCCGCAACGTCATCATCATCATGACGACGAATGCGGGCGCCGAGACCATGAACAAGTCGACCATCGGCTTCACGAATCCGCGCCAGGCCGGCGACGAGATGGGCGACATCAAGCGCCTGTTCACGCCGGAGTTCCGCAACCGCCTGGACGCCATGGTCAGCTTCAAGGCGCTGGACGAGAACATCATCCTGCGCGTGGTCGACAAGTTCCTGCTGCAGCTCGAGACCCAGCTGGCCGAGAAGAAGGTCGAAGTCACCTTCACCGACAAGCTGCGCAAGCACCTGGCCAAGAAGGGTTTCGATCCGCTCATGGGCGCGCGTCCCATGCAGCGGCTCATCCAGGACACGATCCGTCGCGCCTTGGCCGACGAGCTGCTCTTCGGTCGCCTGACCGAGGGTGGCCGCCTGACGGTGGACCTGGACGACAAGGACGAGAGCAAGACCGAGGTCACGCTCGACATCCAGCCTCTGCCCAAGAAGGAAGGCAAGGCCAAGCCTGAGGAAGCCACGGCCGATTGAGCGGTTTCTGGCTTCAAGGAAAAAGCCGGCCCATGGGCCGGCTTTTTCATGTGCGGGATACGCTGTTGATCAGCGGAAGCCTACGCGATCCAGTATCTGCTGCACCTTGACGGAGTTCTGTCCCACGACGCTGATCGGGATGGTCTCGCTCTTGAAGCTGTTGCCGCCCATGGCCTTGAGCGCGGGATTGTCCAGTTTCACACCGCGGGCGACCGGCCATTCGTTGTTGCCATTGGCGAAATGTTCCTGCGCCTGCGGGCTGGCCAGGTACTCCAGGAATTTCACGGCGTTGGCCTGGTTCTTGGCGTGCTTGGCCACCGCGCCGCCGGCGATGTTGACGTGGGTGCCCCAGCTGGACTGATTGGGGAAGACCACGCCGATGCGTTCCACCGCCGCCTGGTCCTCGGGCTTGTTCGAGCGCATCAGGCGCGCCAGATAGTAGGTGTTGGTCACGGCAATGGCGCACTCGCCCGAAGCCACGGCGCGAATCTGGTCGGTATCGCCGCCATTGGGCGCGCGCGCCATGTTGTCGACCATGCCCTTGAGCCAGGCTTCGGTCTTTTGCTCGCCCAGATGTTCGAACACCGAACCGAAGAGGGAGAGGTTGTAGGGGTGCGAACCGGAGCGTATGCACAAGCGGCCCTTGTTCTTGGCGTCGCCCAGTTCTTCATAGGTGTCGACGTCGTCGCGCTTGACCTTGATCTTGTCGTAGACGATGACGCGTGCGCGCGTAGAGAAGCCGTACCAGGAGGAAGCGCCGTCGGTACCTGCGGCACCACGCAGTTGCGAGGGAATGGCGGCGTCCAGGGCGGCAGACTTCACGGGCTGGAACAGGCCTTCGGCCTCGCCGCGCCACAGGCGGGCGGCGTCCACCAGCAGAATCACGTCGGCAGGGGAAGCCGCGCCCTCGGCGCGCAGTCGGGCCAGAATGCCGGCATCATCGGCGTCGACGCGATTGATCCGGATGCCGGTGTTGCGGGTGAACTGGCTGTAGAGGGCCTCGTCGCTCGGGTAGTGGCGGGCCGAATAGATGTTGACGACCTGATCCTGGGCCATGGTCTGGCCGGTGGTCAGCAGAGTAAAGAGGGAGAGGGTGAAAATTCGCTTGAGCATGGTCTCGCTGGCTTGAATTGGACATCAGATGATATACAAAATGAAAATCATTCTCAATAAAGCCCCCAATTTATGGGGCTGGTGGGGCCTGCTGGTCATGCTTTTGCTCACGCTGTCAGCCTGTTCGGTGAGTCCGCCCGCACAGGAGGCAGCGCCGCCGGGCGAGCCTCCAGCAGCGCTGACGCGCGTCCCGCGCATCGGATTGGCGCTGGGCGGCGGCGCGGCTAGGGGTTTTGCTCATGTGGGCGTGATCCAGGTGTTGGAGGAGGCCGGCATCAAGCCGGATCTGGTGACGGGCACCTCCGCTGGCAGCCTGGTGGCTGCGCTGCATGCCAGTGGGCGCACCGGTGCGCAGTTGCAGCGCATCGCCGAAACCATGGACGAGGCGACCTTTACCGACTGGACGCTACCGCTGTTCAGTCGTGGCATGCTGCGCGGTGACGCTCTGGCGCGATATATCCACCAGCAGGTCGGGGGCCGCCGCATCGAAGACCTGGCCATGCCCCTGGGCATCCTCGCCACGGATTTGCAAAGCGGACAGGGTGTGCTGTTCGAGCGTGGTGACATTGCTACGGCGGTACGGGCTTCAAGCGCCGTGCCGGGCCTGTTCCAGCCCGTGCTCATCAGCGGGCGTGAGTACGTGGACGGCGGCCTGGTAGCGCCGGTGCCGGTGCGCCAGGCACGGCAGATGGGGGCGGAGCTGGTCATTGCCGTCGACATCTCGCAGCAGCCCGAGGCCAATGCGCCGGGGGATGTCTTCCAGATCCTGTTGCAGACCTTTGCCATCATGGGCAAGAGCATCAACACCCTGGAGCTGAAAGGCCCCGATCTGGTTGTCGTGCGCCCTGCCCTGGGGCGCATCTCGGGGGCGGACTTTGCCGCGCGCAACCGCGCCATCCAGGCCGGGCGTGCTGCCATGCTGCAGGCCCTGCCGCAACTGCGGCAGGCGATCGAGTCGGGCATGCGCCCCCTGCCAGCAGCGGTAGCGAAATAGGCAAAAAAAAGCCCCATCCGAGGATGAGGCTTTGAAGGGATCCCTGAACCTGATGGTTACGAAAGGACCCGAGGAGACAACCAGTGGAAAAACAAAAACTGTTTTGTCTTTCGATGAGTGAATTATGTCAGGGTTTTCCCGGGGTGTAAAGGCCTTTTGAAAAAGGCCTTCAAGACCAAGGGCTCTCCTGACCGTGGCATCAGCGCTTCTTGGCGGCCGTCTTGCCGGCTTCGACGGTGCTGACGGTGGCAGCCTTGAAATTCGACTCGGCCAGGGCCGCAGCCTGCTTGGCCGACTTCTGGGCCGTTTCCAGCACATTGTTGGCGGCAGCGACGGCGCTCTTCATCAGGGCAACAGCGGTTTCGGAACCGGCCGGGGCGTTCTGAGCCGTGCTGTCGACGACGTCCAGGAATTTCTTCTGGGCTTCGGCGATCTGGGCTTCGAAAGTCTTGCCGAATTCGGCACCGGTCACGGTGGCGATGTCATAGACCTCGCGGCTGTAGCTGGCGGCTTTTTCGCTCAGCGGTTGCAGCAGGCCGGATTGCAGGGCCAGCAGTTCCTGAGCGTCCTTGACGCTCAGCACGGTCTGCACCTGGCTGGCGGATTCGGCCAGCAGGGCCTTGGAAGCGGCCAGATTCAGTTCAACCAGCTTTTCCACGCCTTCGAAGGCTTTGCCGGTCAGACCAAAGAGGGTTTCAACATTGGCTTTGTTGGTAGCCAGGACTTGTTCGACGGTCAGCATAGGGAACTCCTTGAAGGAAGGGTTGGGGAACCATGTTTGCTGCATTGCAGCATGAGGCGAATTTTAGGCCTCCCGTTTCCGATTGCAAGGGGTTTTTGTTGCATTGCAGCAATTTAGGGGCGACGCCCTAGAAAGCCGTTGCCGCCGGCACCGAGTCACCTGGGCGTACTGGCCGCGCCGGTACGGGCCAGAACCCGTGCAGACGGGCTGGCAGAATCAGGCTTGAGCATGAATACCAAGACCGACAAACCGGGACCCGAGCGGCGCAGTGCCTACAAGGCCTTTCGCACGATCAGTACGCGCTGGATGGACAACGACGCCTATGGGCACGTCAACAACGTCGTCTATTACAGCTGGTTCGACACCGCCGTCAACGCCTGGCTGATCGAGCAAGGCCTGCTGGATATCCATGGGGGCGACACCATCGGACTGGTGATCGAGACCCAGTGCAACTACTTCGTTTCCCTGTCCTTCCCGCAAACCATCGAGGCGGGCATCCGTGTTGCCCGCTTGGGGACGTCCAGCGTCCGTTACGAGGTGGGTTTGTACGCCCAGGGCGAGGAGCTGGCCGCTGCCCAGGGGCATTTTGTGCACGTCTATGTGGACCGCCAGACCCGCCGTCCGGTGCCGCTTCCCACGGCCCTGCGCACCGCTCTTGCAACTCTGAGTTGAAACCCATGACCGTCGACGAAGCCATCCAGACGCGCATGTCCGTGCGCGCCTTCACGCCGCAGGCCGTGGCAACCGAACACATCCAGGACATCCTGGCCCTTTCCAGCCGGGCGCCCTCGGGCACCAACACCCAGCCCTGGAAGGTCTATGTGCTGCGAGGCGCCAGCCGTGACAGCCTGGTGGAGAAGGTGTGTGCCGCGCACGAGGCGTTGCGCGCCGATCCGGCGCTGGTCGCCGAGTACCGCGAGGAATACGACTACTACCCGGAGAAATGGGTCAGCCCCTACATCGACCGCCGGCGCGAAAACGGTTGGGGCCTGTACGGCCTGCTTGGCATCACCAAGGGCGACAAGGACAAGATGCACGCCCAGCACCAGCGCAACTTCCGTTTCTTCGATGCGCCGGTCGGCCTGATGTTCACGCTGGATCGCGTCATGGGACGTGGTTCCCTGGTGGACTACGGCATGTTCCTCGAAAACATCATGCTGGCGGCGCGCGAACGCGGCCTGCACACCTGTCCACAGGCGGCATGGAACGGTTTTGCCAGGATCATCCTGCCGCACATCGGGGCTGGCACGGACGAGATGCTGGTGTGTGGCATGGCGCTGGGGTATGCCGACAGCTCTGCCCTCGTGAACACCTTCCACACACCGCGCGAACCGGCATCGGCCTTCACGCACTGGCTGGACTGAGCGCATCGGTATGCACACCCTGCTGGTCCTCGTTTTTGTGCTGGCCTATGCGGCCATCGCCCTGGAACATCCCATCAAGATCAACAAGTCGGCCTCGGCCCTGCTGGGGGCCGGCCTCTTGTGGACGATCTACGCCGTGACCACGGGCGATCCCGGCAAGGTGGGCGGAGAACTGGGCGAATCGCTCATGGGCACGGCCCAGATCGTGTTTTTCCTGATGGGTGCCATGACCATCGTCGAGGTGGTCGATGCGCACAACGGCTTCGAGGTCATCACCCGGCGCATCCAGACCCGCAAGCTTTCCACCCTGATGTGGATGGTTGGTTTTGTCAGTTTCTTCCTGAGTTCCATCCTGGACAATCTGACCACCACCATCGTCATGGTCTCGCTGATGAAGAAGTTGCTGGACCAGCGCGAGGATCGCCTGTTCTTCGCCGGCGTCATCATCATCGCCGCCAATGCCGGTGGCGCCTGGACGCCGATCGGTGACGTGACCACCACCATGCTGTGGATCGGCGGTCAGATCACGGCGCTGGAGATCATGAAGGGTCTGTTCATCCCCTCGATGGTCAATCTGCTGGTGCCCCTGGCTGTCACCAGCTTCGCACTCGGCGCGCGACCGGTGATTGCGCCACAAGCCGCCGATGCCGAGGGCGTCGAAACCACGGCTTTCGAACGCAACCTGATGTTCTTCTTGGGCCTGGGCATCCTGGTTGCGGTCCCGGTGTTCAAGACCCTGACGCAGCTGCCGCCGTTCATGGGCATCCTGTTTGGCCTGGGGCTCTTGTGGTTGGTCGGTGACCTGGTACACCGGGGCAAGGAAGACGACCTGGCCAGGCAGCGCCTGACCCTGGCGCGCGCGCTGACCCGCATCGACATGAGTTCCATCGTCTTCTTCATCGGCATCCTGCTGGCCGTGGCCGTGCTGGAGCACGCCCACATCCTGTCGTCCATCGCGCGGTGGCTGGACCACAGCGTGGGGCGTCAGGACGTCATCGTCATGCTGATCGGCCTGGTCAGCGCCGTGGTGGACAACGTGCCCCTCGTCGCCGCGTCCATGGGCATGTACAGCCTGCAGCAGTACCCGGCCGACAGCTTCCTCTGGGAGTTCCTGGCCTACTGCGCCGGCACCGGCGGTTCCATCCTCATCATCGGCTCGGCGGCCGGCGTGGCCGCCATGGGCCTGGAGAAGATCGACTTCTTCTGGTACGTGCGCAAGATCAGCGGCCTGGCCCTGGTCGGCTACTTTGCCGGCGCCCTGTTTTATGTTGCCCAGTACCACCTGTTGCGCTGAGCTGCGATCATTCCGTCCGTCTGCCTACTTACCGAGACCTGAAACATGAAACCGAAGATCCTTGTGACACGCGCCGTCTTCCCGGAAACCATCGCTTACCTGGCCCAGCATTTCGACGTTGAATCCAACCAGGCCGATGAGGCTTGGAGCAACGCCCAGTTGATCGAGCACCTGCGCGACAAGGATGGTGCCTTCACCACCGGCAGCGTGCGCATCGATGCCGAGGTGCTGGCCGCCTGTCCCAAACTCAAGATCTGCGCCAACATGGCTGTGGGCTACAACAATTTCGACATGGAGGCTCTGACGGCACGCGGTGTGCTGGGCACCAACACGCCCGACGTGCTGACCGAGACCACGGCCGATTTCGGTTTTGCCTTGATGATGGCCACGGCCCGTCGCATGACCGAGAGCGAACACTACCTGCGTGCCGGCAAGTGGACCAAGTGGAGCTACGACATGTTTGCCGGCTCCGACATCCATGGCGCCACGCTCGGTATCCTGGGCATGGGCCGCATCGGCCAGGGTATTGCCCGGCGCGGGGCGCTGGGTTTCGGCATGAACGTGATCTATCACAACCGTTCGCGCCTGGATGCCGCAACTGAGGCCGAATGCAAGGCCCGTTACGTCAGCAAGGAAGAGCTGCTGAAGAGCGCCGATCACCTGGTGCTGGTGTTGCCCTATTCGGCCGCTTCACACCATGCCATCGGCGCGGCCGAACTGGCCCAGATGAAACCCACGGCCACGCTGGTCAACATTGCGCGCGGCGGCATCGTCGACGACGCGGCCCTGGCGAAGGCGTTGCGTGACAAACGCATCGCCGCTGCCGGCCTGGATGTGTTCGAGGGCGAGCCCAAGGTGCATGCCGATCTGCTGACGGTGCCCAACGTGGTGCTCACGCCCCACATTGCCAGCTCGAGCGTGCCCACACGCAAGGCCATGGCCAAGCTCGCGGCTGACAACCTGATCGAGTTCTTCAGCAAGGGCAGGGGCCTGACACCCCTGAACCCCCAGGTGCTCAAGGCCTGATGGCGGTTTCGTACGTCCCGGTCTTGCGGAACTGCAGGCCGGCCTGGCGCGTGACCTCACCCAGCAGCTGCTCATTGGCCTGGGTTTCGCGCAACCAGCGCGCATCGTTCCATCCCCGTTCCGTGCTGCTACGCAGCAGCTCCAGCGCGGTGCCAGAGCCTGGTGTCGTGGCGTGGGGCTGCACGCGGTCCAGCGTGGCCAGGATGTGCTCTTTGAGCGGCAGGTGTGTGCCGCTGGCCGGGTCTACGTAGACTGCGTCGAGCCCGAAACGGCAGGCCTGGAAGCGGTTGTAGGTGTAGACGAGGTAGTCGTCCTCCACCGGTTCAAACGGTTGCTCCTTGAGAAACCAGTCGGCCAGAGCCTGCACATAACCCGCCAGCGCGGCGGCGCGTTCGATGCTGAGCGGCGTGTCGAACACCCGGATCTCGATGGTCCCGTACTCGGGCTTGGGGCGGATGTCCCAGTAGAAGTCCTTCATGCTCCTGACCACGCCGGTGCGTGTCATCTTGTCGAAGTAGGCGTTGAAGTCAGACCAGTTCAGCACAAAGGGGGCTCGCCCTGAGAGCGGAAAGGCGAACACCGAATTCAGCCGCGCCGAATCGAAGGCCGTGTCGTGTCCTTGCACGTAGGGGGATGAGGCTGAGAGTGCGATGAAGTGCGGGATGTAGCGCGACATGCGGTGCAGCATCAGCAGGGCACTGTCGGCGTCCGGACAGCCCACATGCACGTGCTGGCCAAAGATGGTGAACTGCTTGGACAGGTAGCCGTAGAGTTCGGACAGCTGCCGGAAACGTGGCTTGTCGTAGATGCGCCGCTCATGCCATTGCTGGAAGGGGTGGGTGCCGCCGCCGACCACAGCGATATTGAGCTTATCGGCGCACTGCACAAGTGCGTCCCGGATCTGGCCCAGCTCCTCCTGCACGTGTGACGGGGATCGGCATATGCCAGTGGAAATCTCGATCATGCTGGAGGTCATCTCCGGTACCACATTGCCGGGCAGCTTGCGCTTGGCCATCAGGCGCAGCATGTCGTCGGCGTAGGGAGCGAGGTCGTAGTCGTGCGTGTTCACGAGCTGGAGCTCGAGTTCCACGCCCAGGGTCAAGGCCTCGGAGCGATTGAAGGACTCAAGCGGCATCGGTGCTGTCTCCCTCGGTTTTGATGCGCCGGATGGCCGGCGGGCGACCGGCTTCGCCGGCACGCTGCAGGGCCAGCACGGCCATCAACGCGCCCAGCACTTCCATGAACAGGATCAGGGGCAGGGCAATCATGGCCACGGGCTGGCCGATGGCAGGTGCGAACTCGGCAAACTGCGAAACCAGCAGCAGGGCCACGGCCGACATGGGCCACAAGGCGTTGGCGGTCCATACCGCCTGCTTCAGGCTGGCACCGCTGCCCCAACCCGTCAGGGCGATGGCCCCCAGCTTGGCCAGCGCGCGTGCCAGTATCAAGGCGGCGATCAGGCTCCAGGCTTGCCAGTCCCACGCGGCCTGCGCGGCGGCCATGGAGACCAGCACGAACATCAAGATGGTCAGGATGGCGGCGGCCGTGCCGAACTGGCGAGGCCAGGTCCAGGGCCGCGGGTGCAGGGTCTTGAGCAGAATGCCGGCCAGCAGGGCGGCCAGGGGCGCCGAGCCGCCAAAGTGGGCCGCCAGGGCCGTGCCTGCGGCGATCAGCGAAAGCTGCAGCACGGCGGTGTTCTCGCTGGTCGGGCTCATGATCTCCAGAGCCTTGCGCAGGGCCAGGGCCAGCAGGGCGCCGACCAGGACCGAAGCCACCACCAGCAGGATCACCGGGTAGATGATGGCGTCCGTCAGGGCCGCGGGGGAACGTCCCAGCAGGCGTGCCATGACACCGCCCAGGGCCAGCACGTAGAACGTGTTGAGCGCCGCCAACGCGAGCACGCGGTCGGTCACTGGGCCGCTGGCGCGCAAGTCGCTGGCCACGCGCATCAACACGGCTGGGGACGTGGTCACCAGCAGCAGCGCCAGCGGCACCTGCAGGGCTTCGTCCACGCCGAAGAGCTGCAGCACCCACCAGGCGACAAGGTAGGTGACGACGGCCTCGCCCAGGCTTTGTGCGAGCAGCATGGGGTTGTGACGGAACCAGCGCAGCGAGATCCGCCCACCGGCTTCGAACAGCACAATCGACAGGCCCAGTTCCACCATGAAGCGGGCGATGCCGTCCAGCGGCCAGCTGGCCGTCGTGTAGCCGGAGAAGCCGGCCAACGCACCCACGGCCGTGTATCCCAGCACCTTGGGCAGGCCCAGGTAACGCTGCAACAGGTGCCCGGCTGCGGCAGCCAGGGCCAGCAGCAGAGCCCACTGCACGGTGGGCAGACCGGCCGAGGGTTTGATCCATTCGGACCAGTGCAGCATCAGATCGATCATCTACTCTCCTGGAGGGGGCCGGCTTGCGCGTGCAAACGCAAGACCGTGACCCGGAATCAGAGTGAGGCCAAGGGTGATTTGGCCGCCGCAGCGTCAGCCTGCATGGCGGCCAGCAGCAGGTCCAGATCGGCGTTCAGGCGCTTGAGCACCCGCGGGGGCAGGGTTTGCAGGGCCTGGGGCAGCACACCTTGGTAGTGCTGTCCCTGCAGGCGTTGCAGCACCTTTTCGCCAGCGGGCAAGAGACTCAGGTGCAGCACGCGGGCATCGGCGCCGTTGCGTGCGCTGCTGAGCAGCTTGCGCTCAACCAGTGTTTTGACCAGGTTGCTGGCCGTGGACTGGTGGACGTCCATGGCCTGCGCCAGCTCACTGATGCGCATGCCCGGATGCACACGCAACAGGCTCAAGGCGCGCAGCTGCGCGGCACCGGTGCCGGTGATCTGCTCCACCTGACGGAAATGCGTGCGTACGGCCGCAAAGACCTGCCGAAAGCGCCGCAGGGATTCAACGGCCGGATCCTGGCTGTCTTGCAGCAGTGGCCTGATGCGGGCGGCATTCGCGGCACGCGCAGGCGCGAGGGGGCGTACTGCCTTCATGCGGACAATTATATTTGTACAAATGTAATTAGCTGCTTGCCCCCTCCGCCGTCGGGGGATCAGGGCGCGCGCGCATCAATCACAATAGCGGGTCTGGAGGAGAATGGTTTGAACTCAGTCGTGTTCTGGGCCCTGCTGGTGCTGGGCGTCTTGAATCTGGTGCTGCTGCTGGCGCTCGTGTTGCGCCGCGAGGAAGGCAAGTCGGCGCTGGCCGCCGAGCAGCTGTCGCGCGGTTTGCGCCAGGAGATCAGCGAATCGGCCCGCGCTTCGCGCCAGGAGCTGACGCAGAACCTGGCGACCTTCCAGCAGACCCTGGTGCAGCAGGGGGCCGAGGCCACCCGCACGCAGAACACCCAGATCGATGCCTTCGGCCAGCAGCTGGCCCTGCTGCAGAAGACGCTGTCCGATACGCTGACGCTGCAGCTCTCCAACCTGAGCGAATCCAATGCCCGACGCATGTCCGAGGTACGTGCCACGCTGGAGGCCCAACTGGCCCAGCTGCAGCAGACCAATATCGCCAAGCTCGACGAGATGCGCGCCACCGTGGACGAGAAGCTGCAGACCACGTTGCACGCTCGTCTGGGCGAGAGCTTCAAACAGGTGGCTGAGCGCCTGGAACAGGTGCACAAGGGCCTGGGCGAGATGCAGACCCTGGCCGCCGGTGTCGGTGACCTCAAGCACCTGCTCACCAATGTGAAGACCCGTGGCATGTTCGGCGAGGCGCAACTGGCCTCCTTGCTGGAACAGGTTTTTGTGCCCGACCAGTACGCAGCCCAGATCGCCACACGCCCAGGCAGCAAGAACGTGGTGGATTTCGCCATCAAGCTGCCGGGCAAGTCGGACGACGGCTCGCCGCTGTGGCTGCCCATTGACGCCAAGTTCCCGAACGAGGATTACGAACGCCTGCTCGACGCACAGCAGCGTGCCGACGCCTTGGCGGCCGAGGCGGCGGCCAAGGCGCTGGAGGCGCGCATCAGGCTGGAAGCCAAGTCCATCGCCGAGAAGTATGTGGAGCCGCCGTACACGACGGACTTCGCCATCCTGTTCCTGCCGACCGAAGGCCTGTACGCCGAGGTGTTGCGTCGCCCGGGACTGATGGAGTCTCTGCAGCGCGAGCACCGCATCACCCTGGCCGGGCCCACCACCTTGCTGGCCATGCTCAGTTCCCTGCAGATGGGCTTTCGCACGCTGGCGCTGGAAAAGCGCTCCAGCGAGGTCTGGCAGGTGCTGGGCGCGGTCAAGACCGAGTTCGGTAAGTTTGGCGACGTGCTGGCCAAGGTCAAGTCGCAGACCGAGACCGTGCTCAACACCCTGCAGCAGGCCGAAACCCGCAGCAATGTCATGAAACGTGCGCTACGCCAGGTCGAGGCCCTGCCCGAGACGCAGGCGCAGGTTCTGCTGCCCGTGGACAAAGAGGCTGACGAGGGGTGAACAGCACGACGGCGACTCCGCGTTTCCAGCTGGCGCGCCTCATCGGCGGACACATCTGCCTGCACGCCTGCATGGCCGGCCTGCGCATGGCCGCTCCCTTGCTGGCGCTCAAGCAGGGCTACAGTGCCTGGGCCGTGGGCGTGCTGATGGCCCTGTTCGCGCTCACCCAAGTCTTCCTCGCTCTGCCGGCCGGCAGGTATGCCGACCGCCATGGCCTGCGCCGTCCGATTGCCTATGCCGTGGTCGCCGCCACAGCCGGTACCGCGCTGGCGGCCCTGTTCCCTGTCTTTCCGCTGCTGTGCCTGGCCGCCCTGCTCAGCGGTGGCGCCACGGGCGCCGCCTCCATATCCTTGCAGCGTCACGTGGGCCGGGCGGCGCGTGACGCCACCGAACTCAAGCAGGTGTTCAGCTGGCTGTCGATCGGGCCGGCCACCTCCAATTTCCTGGGGCCGCTGCTGGCTGGCCTGCTGATCGACCACGCCGGGGTGTGGCTGGGCGGCGAGGCGGCGGATCTCACCGGCTACCGCGTGGCTTTTCTGTTCCTGGCCTTGCTGCCTCTGCTGACCTGGTGGTGGGTGCGCGGCACGCCAGACCTGCCTTCGGCCGCCACAGCCGCCGAGCAGGGTAAACGCCGGGCCTGGGACCTGCTGCGCGATCCCATGATGCGCCGTCTGCTCCTGGTGAACTGGTTTCTCTCGTCCTGCTGGGATGTGCACACCTTCGTGTTGCCGGTGCTGGGTCATGAGCGCGGCTACAGCGCCTCGACCATCGGCGTGTTGCTCGGCTCCTTTGCGCTTGCAGCCACCCTGGTGCGTCTGCTCATGCCCTGGCTGGCCGAACACCTGCGCGAACGGGTGGTGATCAGCGGCGCCATGCTGGCCACGGCGGTGCTGTTTGGCATATACCCCCTCATGCCCAGTGCCCTGGGCATGGGCCTGTGTTCGGTGCTGCTGGGACTGGTGCTGGGCTCGGTGCAGCCCATGATCATGAGCACCTTGCACCAGATCACGCCAGCCGACCGTCATGGGGAGGCCCTGGGTCTGCGCCTGATGTCGCTGAACGGCTCCAGCGTGGCAATGCCGCTGCTCTTTGGCAGCATCGGTGCCGCGGTGGGGGTGTCCCTGGTGTTCTGGGTGGTCGGGGCGGTGGTGGGGCTGGGCAGCCCTGTCGCGTGGAAGCTCAGGGCCCCCACGCTTCCTCACGCTCTGTAGCCGCGGCCCTCCACGGGCGCTATGGCCTTGGGGTGGCCCGGCGGCGGTAATTCAGGGCCGCGCCGTGTCTTCCAGCCGATAAAACGATTGGATGGCTTCCCAGGCATCTTCAGGTGTGTCGACGACACTGAAGAGGCCGACATCCTGGGGCGAGATCACGCCTTCCTCGATCAGGAATTCGAAGTTGATCAGCTTTTTCCAGAAACTGCTGCCATAGAGCACCACGGGCACCGGCTCGGACTTGCCGGTCTGCACCAAGGTCAGGATCTCGAACAGCTCGTCCAGCGTACCGAAGCCCCCGGGGAAGGCTACGAGCGCCTTGGCACGCATCATGAAGTGCATCTTGCGCAGCGCGAAGTAGTGGAACTTGAAACACAGGCTGGGGGAGATGTAGGGGTTGCCCGACTGCTCGTGTGGCAGGGCGATGTTCAGGCCCACGTTGAGGGCGCCGGCTTCATGCGCGCCGCGGTTGGCGGCTTCCATGATGCCGGGGCCACCACCTGTGCAGATGTAGAGCCGCTCGTTTTGGGGCAGCTGCGCGCTGTGCTCGGCCACCAGGCGGCCGAAGCGTCGGGCCTGGTCGTAGTGCTGGGCGTTGCGCATGTCGCGCTCGGCAAGTTTCAGTGCGGCGGCATCGCCGCCGCGCCGCGCCGCATCCAGCCGGGCTTGCGCTGTCTCGGGCGAGGCGAAGCGGGCACTGCCGAACACCACGACGGTGTTGGTCACGCCCTGTTCCTGCTGCTCCAGGTCGGGCTTGAGCATTTCGAGCTGGAAACGGATGCCCCGTGTTTCCCGGCGCAGCAGGAATTCTGGGTCGGCAAACGCGAGGCGGTAGGCATCGGCCTGCAGGGGAATGCCGGCGTCGGCATGGGCTTTGAGATCGGCCCAGGCGTCGGCCAGGGTCCGGGTGCTGAGGTCGTGTGGTGTCTTCATGGCAGGTGTCTTTCAGTTCAGATGAGCCGCGATGGCCGGGGCCATGCTCACGGCGTTGCTTGGGTGGGCGATGCAGTCGGTGCTCCAGACATGGCGGATGCCGGCCTTCCAGAGCAGCTGACCGGCATCGCCGGCAAAAAGTGCGTGGGTCACGGCCACGTCGACCGAAGCCGCGCCGGCGGCCAGCAGGCCGCGCGCGGCCTGGGCCAGGGTGTGGCCGCTGCTGGCCACGTCGTCGAGCAGCACCACGGCACGGCCGCGCACGGTGGTTTCGGGCAGGGCGATCTCCACATGCTGGTCGCCGTGGCGCACCTTGCGGCAGACGGCGTGGTCGAAACCGTGGCGTGCGGCCGCCTGGGCGACCCACTGCAAGGCTTCCTCGTCGGGGCCGATCAGCAAAGCATCCGGACGGTGTCGTGCGATCAGGTCGGCCAGCAGGGGGGCACCGCTGAGCACCACGGTGCGCGGGACGGGGACGGCTTCTTCCAGCGTGGCGATGCGGTGCAGGTGGGGGTCCACGGTGACGACCGCATCGAACAGGCCAGCCAGAAAACGGCCCACGATGCGCTGGCTCACGGCCTCTCCTGGACTGAAAGCGATGTCCTGTCGCATATAGGCCAGGTAGGGCGCGACCAATGTGATCTGCGAGGCGCCCAGCGTTCGCGCGGTCTGTGCGGCCAGCAGCAGTTCGACCAGTTTTTCGTTGGGTTGTGCCAGCGAGCGCAGCAGCACGACGTGTGCGGGCAGCGCGGCCGGCAGGCGTAGCTTGAGCTCGCCATCGGGGAAACGGTGACGCGAGATGCAGGCCGCAGCGATGCCAGCGGCGGCGGCGATGCGCACGGCGCTGTCGGCCTCATCCTCGAAATGCAATAACAGGGAGGCGCGCATGTTCAGAATTCCACAAAGACGTGTGGCACGTCCTCGACACGGCCGAGGCGATAGCCGCTGGAGCGTGCGCAGGCCTGGCGCGCGAACTCCAGGTCGGCCGGGTAACTGGCGTGTACGCGATAGAGCACATCGCCGTCCTGCACTTCGTCTCCCAGTTTGCGCAGCAGGTCCACGCCGGCCTCCTTGACTTTGGGCGCCCCGGCAAAACGGGCGATGCGTGCCAGCTGCAGGTTGTCTATGCCGCTGACCACGCCCGCGCCGTGCGCACGGATCTCGAAGCTGAGCCGGCCCAGCCGGGGGTGGTTGGCGTCGAAGTGCCGGCTGCCCTGGGCTTCGATGATGTCGTTCATTTTCTTCAGGGCACGGCCCGAATCGAGGATGTCGCGGGCGATGGCAAAACCGTCACCACCGCGCACGTCGGCGTTGGCCTCCAGCATGCGCCCGGCCAGGCGCAGGGCCTTCTGGCGCAGGTCCATGGGGGCCCGCGGGTCGTTTTCCAGGACACGCATGACATCGCGCGCCTCCAGGACCGGGCCGATGCCGTAGCCGATGGGCTGGCGACCGTCGGTGATCACCACGTCGAGCGAGAGCTTCATGTGCCGTGCCACGTACTCGAACAGGCGACGCAGGCGTTGCGCCTCGGGCATGGAGCGCACCTTGGCCGTGGGGCCGATGGGGATGTCCAGTGTCAAATGGCTGGACCCTGCGGCGATCTTCTTGGACAGGATGGAGGCCACCATCTGGCCCGGTGAATCAAGCGCCAGGGGGCGTTCCACCGAAATCAGCACGTCGTCGGCCGGCGAAAGGTTGGCCGTGCCGCCCCAGGCCAGGCAACCACGGTGCTGACGCACGATGTCCTGCAGCTTTTCGATGGGCAGCTCCACATCGGCCAGTACCTCCATGGTGTCGGCCGTGCCGGCGGGCGAGGTGATGGCACGTGAGGATGTCTTGGGGCAGAGCATGCCGTGCGCGGCAACGATGGGTACCACGAGCATGGAGGTGCGGTTGCCCGGGATGCCGCCGATGCAGTGCTTGTCCACAACCAGCGGCTCCCGCCAGTCGAGCCGGCGGCCGACCTCGACCATGGCCTCGGTCAGGAAAAGTACCTCTTCGCGATCGAGCTCGTCACGGTTGGCGGCGACGACAAAGGCCGTGAGTTCGATCTTGGAGTAATGGTGCTCGCTGATGTCGCGCACGATGGCGCGGAAGTCGTCCAGCGACAGGCGCTCACCGGCAAGCTTGCGGTGCAGCGCGCCGATGGACTCAGGGGGCTCGGCCTGCGCCACCGTGACGGTATGGCCGTTTTCCACATTGAGCTGGTTGAAGGCTGATTTGGACAGGCCCAGTTCGCCACAGGCGACGATGGAAGCGTCGTCCACCACGTTCAGTGTGGCCAGGATGCTGCGGCCGTTGCTGCGGACTTCGATCTTGGACAGGGCCTTGAAGCCTTCGGCCCGGTAGACCTCGCAGTCGCGGTGCAGATAGGCCACGTTCTCGTGGTAGGTGTCGATCAGCACGCGGCGCAGGGCCAGACGCGATGGTCCGTTGTCATGACCCGCCGCTAACGGGGCAGGTGCGATGAGGCCTTTTTCACTCATGCAGGTAGCCTACACCGAATCGGCGGCCAAAAACAAAAGGCCCCCGCAGGGGCCTTTTAGCGACGTGCCTGAAACGCTCAGACGCGCTTGCGGTATTCGCCGGTGCGAGTGTCGATTTCGACCTTGTCGCCCTGGCTCACGAACAGCGGCACGGGCACTTCGAACCCGGTAGCGATCTTGGCGGGCTTGAGCACCTTGCCCGAAGTGTCGCCCTTGACGGCGGGTTCGGTCCAGGTGATCTCGCGTTCGACGCTGGTGGGCAGTTCCACCGAGATGGCCTTGCCGTCATAGAAGACCACTTCGACCGGCATGCCGTCTTCGAGGTAGTTCAGGGCGTCGCCCATGTTCTCGGCTTCGACTTCGTACTGGTTGTAGTCGGCGTCCATGCAGACGTACATGGGGTCGGCGAAATAGGAGTAGGTGCAGTCCTTCTTGTCCAGAATGACCTGGTCCATCTTGTCGTCGGCCTTGAACACCACTTCGGTACCGAAGTTGGCGATCAGACTCTTGAGCTTCATGCGCACGGTGGCCGAGTTGCGGCCGCCGCGGCTGTATTCGGTCTTGAGCACGACCATCGGGTCCTTGCCGTGCATGATCACGTTGCCGGCGCGAATTTCCTGAGCGATCTTCATAGTGTTTCCGTAATGCTGATTCGGTTGGCCGCTTTATGCCCCGAGTAAACCGGTGTTCGTGCGGCAGGTAAGGGGGAATTCCACAGGCCGGGCCGGTTGGGATTCCGCAAAGCCTTGAATTTTAACGTTTTTTGGGAGACAGGGGCATCAGTTGGGTGGGACGGCGACAAATTCAAGCAGGCGGCTGCCCAAATCGGTCTGCGCCAGCAGGCGCGCGCGGGCCAGCGCGATGGCGGTCGACCAGGCTGGCAAGTCCAGCGCTGGCAGGGGATGGGTGTCCAGGCCGTTCCAGGTCCGGGACAGGCTGCGCAGCGTTGCCGGGGCTTCGATCTGCGACAGAAAGGCCTCCAGCTTGGCGTGGTGGGCGTCATCGTGCTGGGGGTAGATCTGCCATACGAAGGGCCGTCCGGCCCAGAGGGCGCGCACCAGCGAGTCCTCGCCGCGCACGAAGTTCAGGTCGCAACTCCACAACAGATGGTCATAGCCGTCCTGCGTGAGGTGGGGCAGGTAGTGCAGCGCGAGCCCGGGCGGCTGGGGGCAGGCGCGTACCGCAGCTGCGGCGCGACCGGCGGTGACCAGCAGCAGGACCGGGCGGTCCTGCTGCGCCAGTTTTTGCAGCAGGGCGGGCAGCGCGGCGGGTTCGTAGCAGAACAAGGAGACGAGTTGCGTCTCGGGGTCGGGTGTGAGGCCCTGATGGCCCAGCCAGACCGTCCGGTCAAAGCCGGACTGGCGCTGCAGCAGATCAGGTTCGCGCAGAAGGCCGCCCGTGCAAGGGCTGAAGCCCGGGTAGAAAAAACGCTTGACCAGGCCGCGCCCGGGGCCTTGCATGAGGGGCGAGGGCAGGCCATGGCTGCGCTCCACATAGGGCTCGGCCGACAGATATTCAAGGTTGATCCAGGCCGGCGCCAGGCCATCGGCCTGGCGCCAGGCGACGTAGCGGGCCACGAACTCGCCAGGAATCTCGCAACCGAAGGCCTCGACCAGCACCTCCCCTGGGCGCAGGTTCTCCAGCGCGAGTGGCTGCGTCCACGGGAGCACCTCCACATCTGGACAACCCTGGGGCGCCATCCAGCGCAGGGCGCTGGCGTCGTCCACCCACAGCCGCACGGCCTGCCCACGGCCGGCGAGCTGGCGCGCCAGACGCCAGCACACGCCGATGTCGCCGTAGTTGTCGATGACCTTGCAGAAAATGTCCCAAAGACGCGGAGAACCCATGCCGGGATTGTCCACAATACAGGGCATGGCAAACGAGACGATCAAGGAAGAGGTCAACCCGGGCAGTGCACACAGTGCGGAGTTGCTGGCGCAGGTGGCGGCTTTGCCGTCGCTGCCCGGCGTCTACCGCTACTTCGATGCCGAAGGCGGCCTGCTCTATGTGGGCAAGGCGCGCAATCTGAAGAAGCGCGTGGCCAACTACTTCCAGAAGAGCCATGATGGCACCCGCATCGGCCACATGGTGGGCAAGATCGTGCGCCTGGAGACCACGGTGGTGCGCTCCGAGGCCGAGGCCCTGCTGCTGGAAAACAACCTGATCAAGACCCAGCACCCGCGCTACAACATCCTGTTCCGGGACGACAAAAGCTATCCCTATCTGAAGATCACCGTCGCCCAGCCAGCCGACAGCAAGGCTGCCACGGCCTGGCCGCGTGTAGCCTATTACCGTGGCGCGGTGGAGAAAAAGCACCACTACTTCGGCCCCTACCCGAGTGCCTGGGCTGTGAAGGAAGGCATCCTGCTGCTGCAGAAGGTGTTCCGTCTGCGCACCTGCGAGGACACGGTGTTTGCCAACCGCACGCGGCCCTGTCTGCTGTACCAGATCAAGCGTTGTTCCGGCCCCTGCGTGGGCCTGGTGACGCCCGAGGCCTATGCGCAGGATGTGGCGCATGCGGAAGGTTTTCTGCGTGGTGAGACGCAGCAGGTGCTGCAACAGCTCGAGGGGCGCATGCAGGTGCATTCGGAACAACTGGAGTTCGAGCAGGCCGCCGAGCTGCGTGACCAGATGGCCGCGCTGTCCAACGTATTGCACCAGCAGTCCATGGACAACGTGGACGACCGTGACGTGGACATCCTGGCTGTCAAGGTACAGGGCGGACGCGCCTGCGTGAACCTGGCCATGGTACGTGGCGGTCGTCATCTGGGTGATCGCGCCTATTTCCCGGTGCACGTGGAGGATGCCGCGGCCCTGCTGGGAGGCGAGGACGAATCCACCGCCGTACCAGTCGAGGTGCAGGTGCTGGAGGCCTTCATCGCCCAGCACTATGTGGAGGTGCCGGCCGTGCCCACGCTGATCACCAGCGAGCCGGTAGGCAAGTCGCTCATCGATGCCCTGTCCGAGCAGACCGGCATCAAGATCCGTGCCGTGCACCAGCCGCGCGAACTGCGCCGCAGCTGGCTGGAGATGGCGCAGACCAATGCGGCCCTGCAACTGGCCCGGTTGTTGGCCGAGGAAGGCTCGCAGCAGGCGCGTACGCGCGCGCTGGCCGAGGCCCTGGCCCTGCCGCAGGACCGGCTGGACGAATTGCGTATCGAGTGCTTCGACATCTCGCACACGGCGGGCGAGTCCACGCAGGCCTCCTGCGTCGTCTTTCACCACCACAAGATGCAGAACAGCGAGTACCGCCGTTACAAGATCGACGGCATCACGCCGGGTGACGACTACGCTGCCATGCGCCAGGTGCTGACGCGCCGTTACGCACGCCTGGCCCAGGCCTTGCGGGAAGGGGGCGAAGGCGAGGGGGGCATGGCCACCGAGGGGACGGACCGCCTGCCCGATCTGGTGCTGGTCGATGGCGGCAAGGGCCAGGTGGCGATGGCGCGCGAAGTCTTCGAGCAGCTGGGCCTGGACCTGGCGCTCATCGTCGGGGTGGAGAAGGGTGAAGGCCGCAAGGTCGGTCTGGAGGAACTGGTGTTCGCCGACGGGCGCGAGAAGGTCTACCTGGGCAAGGACTCGGCGGCCCTGATGCTGGTGGCACAGATCCGCGACGAGGCGCACCGTTTCGCCATCACCGGCATGCGCGCGGCCCGCGCCAAGGTGCGCACGGGGGGCAGCCGGATCGAGGAGATCCCCGGCGTGGGCCCCAAGCGGCGCGCCCGGCTATTGCAGCGTTTTGGCGGTGTGCGTGGAGTGGAGGCGGCCAGTGTCGAAGACCTGACCTCGGTGGACGGCATTTCGCACGAACTTGCCGAGGCCATCTACCGCGCGCTGCACTGAGCGCGCGGCCCGCGGCAGGCCGGTCCTGCGGACATGCCACAATCATGCAAATGTTCTTCACCATCCCCACCCTCATGACCTGGACGCGCATCGTCGCGATCCCTCTGATCGTTGGGGTGTTCTATCTGCCGCTGGAGCCCGTCACGCGCAACCTGATCGCCACCGTGATGTTCGTGGTGTTCGCCCTGACCGACTGGCTTGACGGTTATCTGGCACGCAAGCTCAACCAGATTTCCTCCTTCGGCGCCTTCCTCGATCCGGTGGCCGACAAGTTCCTGGTCTGTGCGAGCCTGCTGGTGCTGGTGCATCTGCAACGCGCTGATGTCTTCGTGGGGCTCATCATCATCGGCCGTGAGATCGCGATCTCGGCCCTGCGCGAATGGATGGCGCAGATCGGCGCCTCGCGCAGCGTGGCCGTGCACATGCTGGGCAAGGTCAAGACCACGGTGCAGATGGTGGCCATTCCTTTTCTGCTCTTCGACGGCATGCTGTTCGGCCTGATCGACACGCATCTATGGGGCACCGGCCTGATCTGGCTCGCAGCGGTGCTGACAGTGTGGTCCATGGTGTACTACCTGCAGAAGGCCCTGCCAGAAATCCGCGCCCGTGTGAAATGAAGTCGGCTGCGCGATGAGTCACCGTCGTGACAGTGAGGCCCTGTTGCGGGCCATGCCGCTGGTCTTCGTGCTGATCTGGAGCACAGGTTTCATCGTGGCGCGTTATGGCATGCCCCACGCGCCCCCGCTGGGTTTCCTGGCCTGGCGCTACGTGTTCTCCATCCTCTGTTTCCTGCCCTGGATCCTGGTGGCCCGTGTGGCCTGGCCGGCCACGCGCACACAATGGTTGCATCTATCGGTCACGGGTGTACTCATGCACGCGGGCTATCTCGGCGGCGTGTGGGCCGCAGTGAAAGCCGGCATGGGTTCGGGCCTGGTGGCCCTGATCGTCGGCCTGCAACCCGTGCTCACCGCCATCTGGCTGTCGGCGCGCGGCTCGGCCGTGACAAGACGGCAGTGGGTCGGCCTGTCCCTGGGCTTTGCCGGGTTGGCGCTGGTGGTGGCACGCAAGTTCGGCCAGGGCGGCGAAGCCGACCCGCTCAACCTGGCCCTCGCCCTGCTGGCTTTGCTGAGCATCACCATAGGCACGCTGTACCAGAAACACTTTGTTGCGCCTTGCGACGTACGCAGCGCCAATGCGGTGCAGCTCATCGCGGCGCTGGTGGTCACCCTGCCACTGGCCTTGTTTGAAAATGAAACCATGGGCTGGACGGCGCAGACGGGCGGCGTGAATTGGGAGCTGGTGGCGGCCATGGCCTGGTCGGTGCTGGGGCTCACGCTGGGGGGCAGTTCCCTGCTGTACCTGCTGATCCAGCGGGGCGCGGCCACCAGCGTGACCAGCCTGCTTTACATGGTGCCTCCCACCACGGCGCTGATGGCCTGGTTGCTGTTCTCCGAACCGATCACGCTGCTGACCATCACCGGTACGGTGCTGACGGCGGTGGGCGTGAGTCTGGTCGTGCGTTCTGCGCGCTGATGTGGTGCGCTGCGAGCGCCGGCACGAATGACGTCCGGTGCTAAACCATTTTCACAGCGGCGCCTAGTCGTGAATGACCGGGTCAGGAAGATTTATTTGTGAGCGGGTGATAACAGCCGCAGGAAAAATGCGTCTAGAATTCGCCCCCGCGCTGTTGTAATGCCGCATGCCATGTTGACACGGGTATCATCCGTGGCTCTAATCGCATGCAGCAGCACAAACTGCATGGCCCAGCCATCCGCGACCGGTTTGCCCAACCGGAGCGGCAAGCCAAATTTCTGACAAGACCAACTGACTAACGCAGTTTCCATACAAGGGGATCTTTGTGAACAAAACCGAACTGATCGAGCACATCGCCAAGCATGCCGACATTTCCAAGGCCGCCGCTACCCGCGCGCTGGAGTCCACCATCGGTGCCGTCAAGACCACGCTGAAAAAGGGTGGCTCTGTTTCCCTCGTGGGTTTCGGCACCTTTGCCGTGGGCAAACGTGCCGCCCGCACCGGTCGCAATCCCCGCACCGGCGCTGCGATTAAAATCAAGGCAGCCAAGGTGCCGAAGTTCCGTCCGGGCAAGGCTCTGAAGGACGCGCTGAACTGATGATCCTGTTTCGGTGGGGTGCTTAGCTCAGTTGGCAGAGCGGCTCCTTTACACGGAGTAGGTCGGCGGTTCGACCCCGTCAGCACCCACCACCCAGGCAAAGGCGAACGATGTGTTCGCCTTTTTTCTTTTTTTGCTGGAGAGCGTTCCCATGTTTGATTACGTACGCAAGCACAACAAGATCATGATGATCGTTCTGTTCCTGATCATCATCCCGTCTTTCGTGCTGGTCGGCATCGATGGCTACAACCGTTTCCTCGAGAAGGACCGGACGGTGGCCCGTGTCGGCAGCGCCGAGATCACGCGCGGTGAATGGGATGCGGCGCACCGTGAGGAAGTCGAGCGTGTGCGTCAGCTCATGCCTACGATCGATGCCAAGCTGCTCGATTCTGATCAGGCCCGCTACGCCACGCTCGAGCGCCTGGTGCGCGAGCGCGTGCTGGTGCAGGCCGCTCAGGCCGCGCACCTGGGCGCCAGCGATGCACGCCTGGCCCGCGAGTTGCAGTCCATCCCGGCCATCGCCGAACTGCGCCGGCCTGACGGCACGCTGGACATGGAGCGCTATCGCCAGCTGCTGGGTCGCCAGGGCATGAGCCCGGAGATGTTCGAGGCCCGCATGCGCAACGACCTGGCCGCACGTCAGGTGCAGGCCGGCGTGGCCCAGACCGCTTTCATCCCGGCCGTGCCGGCCGACCTGGCGCTGAACGCCTACTTCGAACGACGTGAAGTGCAGCTGGCGCGTTTTGCCACGGCGGAGTACGCGGCACGCGTCAAGCCCGAAGACAGCGAACTGGAAGCCTTCTACCAGGCCAACCAGGCCCTGTTCCAGGCCCCCGAGCAGGCCAGCATCGAGTACATCGTGCTGGACATCGATGCCGTGCGCAAGACGATCAAGCTCAACGAGCAGGACCTGCGCAGCTACTACGAGCAGAATGCCGCACGCCTGAGTGGCCCCGAGGAGCGCCGTGCCAGCCACATCCTGATCTCTGCGGCCAAGGACGCACCGGCTGCCGATCGCCAGAAAGCGCGTGAGCGCGCGCAGGAGCTGCTGGCCCAGGTGCGCAAGGCCCCCGACAGTTTTGCTCAGCTGGCACGCAAGCACTCGCAGGACCCCGGCTCGGCCCCCAATGGCGGCGATCTTGACTTCTTCCCGCGCGGCGCCATGGTCAAACCTTTCGAGGACGCTGCCTTTGCCCTGAAGAAGGGGGAAATCAGCGAGGTGGTCGAATCTGATTTCGGCTTCCACATCATCCGTGTGACCGACATCAAGGCTTCCAAGCAGAAGAGCTTTGCCGAACTGCGTGCCAGCCTGGAAGAAGACCTGCGCAACCAGCAGGCACGTGCGCGGTATGCCGAGGCCGCCGAACTCTTTACCAATGGTGTCTATGAGCAGTCTGACAGCCTCAAGCCCGTGGCCGACAAGCTCAAGCTCGAGATTCAGACGGCCAGTGGCCTGGGTCGCCAGCCATCACCGGCGGCCAAGGGCGTGCTGGCCAGCCAGAAACTGCTTGAAGCGGTTTTCTCTGCCGACAGCGTAAGCAACAAGCGCAATACCGAAGCGGTGGAGATTGCTCCCAGCCAACTGGCCGCAGCGCGCATCACGGCCTACACACCGGCGCGTACCCTGCCGCTGGCCGAAGTACGCGCCACGGTGCGCGAGCGTGTGGTGCTGGCGCGCGCCGCCGAATTGGCGCGCCAGGACGGCCAGCAGAAGCTTGCAGCCTGGAAGGCCAACCCGGCGGGCGCCGCCACGGGCGTCACGCAAGTGGTGTCGCGCGACCAGACGCAGAACCTACCGGCCGCCGTGGTCGACGCCGTGTTGCGCGCCGATACCGCCCAGCTGCCGCATTGGGTGGGTGTGGACCTCGGTGCCCAGGGTTATGTCGTGGCCCGTGTCATCAAGCGCGTGGAACGCGCAGCCCCTGCGGCCGATGCCCAGCGCCAGGAACGTGCCCAGTACGCCCAATGGTGGATGCAGGCCGAGGGCCAGGCCTATTACCAGTTGCTGCAAGAGCGGCTCAAGGTGCAGATCAAGGTGCCGCGCCCGGCGAATGCCCCGCGCAGCGCCTCGTGAACGACTGAGGTTATAATTTCGGCCTTACGGTGGCTGTAGCTCAGTTGGTAGAGTCCAGGATTGTGATTCCTGTCGTCGTGGGTTCGAGTCCCATCAGCCACCCCAACGCATCACATTGAATCAAGGCCCTTCGGGGCCTTGATTCGTTTCAGGGTGCCGTTCGCGGCGTCAGCATGCGCCGCACCAGCAGGGCGGCGATGATCAGCAAGGCGGCGCCGACGATGGCCGCGGCGTGCAGGGCATCGGTGAAGGCGAGGCGTGCGGCATCGCGCAGCAAGATGCCCAGTGGATCAGGCAGGGCCGAAGCAGCGGCCAACGCCCCGCCCAGGGTGGCGCCAGCGGCTGCTGCACTGTCGGCCGGCACATCGGCCGATACCATTGCCACCAGACGTTCGCGGTACAGCAAGGTGCCCAGGCTGCCAAAGATGGCGATACCGCAAGCCCCACTGAATTCAGACGCAGTTTCCGCCATGGCGGAGGCCGCGCCAGCGCGTTCGGGCGGTGCCGAGGTCACGACGATTTCCGTGCCGACGGTGAAGACCGGCGCCATGCCCAGGCTCATGACCACGGTGGCCGCGATCAGCACCGGGAGGGTGGCCAGGTCATGGGTGGCCAGCAGCAGAACAAAACCGAAGGCCGCCACCAGCAGCGCCGCTGCCAGCAACTGGTGCGGGGGCCAGCGCCGCGTCAGTCGGGGCGCCAGCATCGAACCCACGACGAAACCCAGGGCCCAGGGCACCGTGGCCAGGCCGGCGGCCAGCGGACTCAGCCCCAGCACGCCCTGCAGGTACTGCGTGATGAAGATGTAGACGCCGAACATGGCCAGGCAGGACAGGGCGTAGATGGTCAGCGCCGCGGCAAAGGCCGGGCGACGGAACAGGCCCAGGTCCAGCAGCGGGTAAGCCAGCCGGGACTGGCGCCGAACGAACACCAGTCCCATGGCTGCGCCGCAGGCCAGCGCCGCGAAGGCAGCCCGGTGCGGGCCGCTCTCGGCCCATTGCTTCAGGCCCCAGATCAGCGGCAGCACCGTGGCCAGTGAGAGGGCTACGCTGGGCAGGTCCAGCCGGCCGGCCTGCCGGTCACGGTACTCAGGCAGCAGGGACGGGCCCAGCAGCAGGAGCAGGAGCATCACCGGTACAGCGGCCAGGAAGACCGAGCCCCAGGGGAACCACTGCAGCAGCAGGCCCCCTGCCAGCGGCCCGATGGCGCTGCCGACCGAGAAGGCGGTGATCCAGATGCCGATGGCGAACTGGCGCTGCCGCTCGTCGTGGAACATGTTGCGGATCAGCGAGAGCGTGGAAGGTGCCAGCGTCGCACCGGCCACACCCAGCAGGGCGCGCAGGGCGATCAGGGCTTCGGCACTGTGCGCGAAGGCGGCCAGGGTGCTGGCCCCTGCAAACGCTGCGGCACCGATCAGCAACAACCGGCGGCGCCCGATGCGGTCACCCAGCGTGCCCATGGTGATGAGGAAGCCTGCTACCAGGAAGCCGTAGATGTCGACCATCCATAGCAGCTGCGAGGGGGTGGGGCGCAGGTCGGCGCTGATGGCGGGCAGGGCCAGGTTGAGCACCGTGAGGTCCATGGCGTAGACGGCACAGGGCAGTGTGATCAGCGCCAGGCCGATCCATTCGCGCCGGCCGGCCAGCGGTGGTGCCGCTTCAAGGGTGGGGGTTGTCATGTCCGTGGTCATGCGAGGATGGTTTGCATCAGAGTTCATGATGCACGACGAACCAAGCCCGTGATTCTCGACAAGGTATCCGGACGGCCGGGCCGCCCGATGGCTGCACTGGTGCGCTCAGTTGACGAGGACCAGCTTGCCCTTCACATCGCGCGCACCCATGCGCGCGTAGGCGGCCTTGAGCCCGGCCATGGGCAGGGTGCTGTCGATCACGGGCTTGATCTTGCCTTGGCCGTACCACTGGGCCAGCGCCATCATCATGGCGGCGTTGGCCTGGGGTTCACGGCGGGCGAACTCGCCCCAGAATACGCCGACGATGGACGCGCCCTTGAGCAACGGCAGGTTCAGGGGCAGCGCGGGGATGGGGCCGGCGGCAAAACCTACCACCAGGTAACGACCGCGCCAGGCGATGGAGCGCAGGGCCGGTTCGGCCAGGTCGCCACCCACGGGGTCATAGATCACGTCCGGGCCTTTGCCGCCGGTGAGGGCCTTGAGCTGCTCGCGCAGGTCCTGCGTGCTGTAGTTGATGGTGTCGTCGGCGCCGATGGTCTTGCACAGCGCACACTTGTCATCGCTGGAGGCTGCGGCGATCACCCGCGCGCCCAGGGCCTTGGCGATCTGGATGGCCGCCGTGCCCACCCCACCGGCCGCGCCCAGCACCAGCAGGGTCTCACCAGCCTTGAGCTGGGCCCGGTCCACCAGGGCGTGGTGCGAGGTAGCGTAGGTCATGATGAAGGCGGCTGCATCGGCAAAGGGGAAACCTGCCGGCAGGGGCAGGCACAGGGCGGCCGGTGCCAGGGTGTGGGTGCCGAAACCGCCGGTGCCCGAGAGGCAGGCCACGTGCTGGCCGAGTTTCAGATTCGTGACACCTTCGCCCAGGGCCTCGATCACCCCGGCGTACTCGGCGCCTGGCACAAAGGGCAGGGGCGGCTTGATCTGGTACTTGTTCTGCACGATCAGCAGGTCGGGGAAGTTCAGGCTGGCCGCCTTGATCGCCACCAGCACCTGGCCGGGACCGGGCTGCGGGGTAGGCTGTTCCGTCCATACCAGAGCGTCCACTCCCGTGGGATCCGTGCATAACCATGCGTGCATTCTGAGTCTCCTGTATCTGTGCCGTGGTGTGTCGGGCATGATACGTGCAACGCTGTTTGTTCTCTTGTCCCTCGCGTGACGCAGATCAAGACGGACGGGCCAGCCACCTACAATGAGCGCGTGACATCGTTACCATGAAAATCCTGATCTCCAACGACGACGGCTACCAGGCTCCCGGCATCGTGGCGCTGTATGAAGCCTTGCAGGATGTGGCCGAGGTCGAGGTGGTGGCGCCGGAGCACAACAACAGTGCCAAGTCCAATGCGCTCACCCTGCATTCCCCGCTGTACGTGCACCGCGCCGCCAACGGCTTTCGCTACGTCAACGGCACGCCGGCCGACTGCGTGCACATTGCGCTGACCGGTCTGCTGGGCTACCGGCCAGATCTGGTGGTCTCGGGCATCAACAACGGCGCCAACATGGGTGACGACACCATCTATTCCGGCACAGTCGGGGCGGCCATGGAGGGTTATCTCTTTGGCATACCCGCCATCGCCTTCTCTCAGACGGAGAAAGGTTGGAAGCACCTGGATGCTGCAGCGGCGCGTGCGCGTGAACTGGTGGTGCAGATGATGGCGCACCGCATGGTGGGTGCGCAGCCCTGGCTGCTCAACGTCAACATCCCCTGCCTGCCCCTGGAGCAGCTCAAACCCGCCAAGGTCTGTCGCCTGGGACGCCGCCACGCGGCCGAACCGGTCATCACCCAGACCAGCCCGCGCGGCGAGACCATGTACTGGATCGGCGCGGCCGGCCCGGCGATGGACGAGAGCGAAGGCACCGACTTCCATGCCACCTTGCAGGGCCATGTCTCGGTGACGCCGCTCAAGGTTGATCTTTCGGACCACGAACGCCTGGGTTACTGGGCGCAGTCCATGGCTCAGCTGGGTCGCAAGGAGCCCGCATGAGCGCAAGGCCGCGCCCCGGTTTCCCGGCGCGCCTGGACAGCCGGCCTGCCCGTGCTGCCGAACCAGCACGTCCCGGCGCGCCGGTTTCGCTTTCGCGTCCCGTGCAGGCGACGGCCACGCCGCAGGGCCTGGGGCTGGATTCCCAAGCGGTGCGCCTGGCCATGGTGAATAAGCTGGGGGCGCAGGGCATCAAGGATGCGCGCGTGCTCGAGGCCATGGGCCGCGTCGAGCGGCACCGTTTCGTCGACACAGCCTTGGCCACGCAGGCCTATGAAGACACCAGCCTGCCCATCGGCCTGGGACAGACCATTTCCAAGCCCAATGTGGTGGCGCGCATGATAGAGCTGCTGCTGGCCGGACGCACCGAGCCCATGGGGCGCGTGCTGGAGATTGGCACGGGTTGTGGCTACCAGGCGGCCGTACTGAGCCTGCTGGTGAAAGAAGTCTACAGCATCGAGCGTCTGCGCGGCCTGCACGACAAGGCGCGCGAGAACCTGCGCCCGCTGCGCCTGCCCAACGTGCATTTGCTGTTTGGCGACGGCATGGCGGGTTTTGCCCAAGGCGCACCCTACGCCGGTATCATCGCGGCCGCGGGGGGCGAGGCCGTGCCGCCGGCCTGGGTCGAGCAGCTCGCCGTCGGTGGGCGTCTGGTGGCGCCGGTGGCGCGGGCAGTCGGCGGCGCCCAGGCGCTGCTGGTGGTCGACAGGACCCCCGCAGGCCTGCAACACACCCTGCTTGAGGCGGTGCACTTTGTCCCTCTAAAATCGGGCATCGCATGAAGGAAACAGCTATGACGGTTTATTCGCGACGGGCAGGAATCTCGGGTTTGCTGCTGGTGGCCACGATGGTGCTGGCGGCCTGCGGCACGGGCCTGAGCAGCGCCCCGGTGGAAGACAGGCGCACCAGCGTCTCCCGTCCGGTCATGGACCCGAACACTACGCCCGTGAAGCAGCCCCCGGGCTTCGAGAACGCCGGCAAGGTCGGTTACTACACTGTCAAGCCCGGTGAGACGCTGATACGCATCGGGTTGGAGACTGGACAGAACTGGAAAGACATTGCGGTCTGGAACAACCTCGAGCAACCCAACCAGATCAGCGTGGGCCAGGTGCTGCGCGTGGCCCCGCCCGTCGCGGCGACGGCCGCCGATAGCAACGGTGTCGTGACCCGGCCCATTGGCTCCGGCAGCATCGCTTCCACCCAGGTGCAGCCAGGGCAGAACTCCAGCGCGGCGGCACGGCCAGCGGCCACGACGACGACCGAGCCAGCCGCAGCGGCCGCGGCAGCCGAATCCGGTCTGAGCTGGATCTGGCCGGTGCCCGGCCCCGTGCTGGCAGGTTTTGACGAGGTGAAGAACAAGGGCCTGGATCTGGGCGGCAACGCCGGCGAGCCGGTGCTGGCGGCGGCCGAGGGCAAGGTGGTGTATGTCGGGGCTGGCCTGCGGGGGTACGGCAACCTCATCATCCTCAAGCACGACAACACCTACCTGACAGCCTATGCGCACAACAAGACCCTGCTGGTCAAGGAAGATCAGGCAGTGCGCAAGGGCCAGAAGATTGCCGAGATGGGCAACAGCGACGCCGACCGTGTGAAGCTGCATTTCGAGGTGCGACGCCAGGGCAAACCGGTCGACCCGATCAAATACCTGCCGCCGCGCTAGCCTGCAGGACGACCGTGAGGAAACGCCATGCCCCGACGCTCCCCTCACGGCAAAAACGATACGCGTGCCGCACCCGCAGGCCCTGATGAAGGGGTGCCGCTGCCCGGTGTCATCGAGGCCGATATAGCGCCGACGGCGGTGGCCGAGCTGGTGTCGGATTCCGGCGACGCGCTGACCTCCTATCTGCGCCATATACGGCGCACCGAGCTTTTCACCCCTGCACAGGAGTACGAGACGGCCCTGCGCGCGCGCGCAGGCGACTTTGCCGCGCGCCAGAGCATGATCGAGCACAACCTGCGCCTGGTGGTCAGCATCGCCAAGCTCTACCTCGGGCGTGGAGTGCCATTGTCCGACCTGATCGAGGAGGGCAACCTCGGCCTGATGCACGCCATCGAGAAGTTCGAGCCCGAGCGGGGTTTCCGCTTCTCCACCTACGCGACCTGGTGGATACGCCAGGCGGTGGAACGGGCGCTGATGCAGCAGGGTCGGGTGATACGTCTGCCGGTGAATGTGGTGCGCGAGCTGCAGCAGGTGCTGCGTGCACGCCGCGAGCTTGAGAACGACGCGGTCTTCGTGGCGAGCCGGCCCGACGGCGTACGCGTCGAGGACGTGGCCCATTTCCTGGGCCGCGACATCCACGAGGTGGCCGAGTTGCTGGCGCTTGCCGAGACACCCAGGTCGCTTGACGCCACGCTGGATCGCACGGATGGTGAGCAGACCCTGGGTGAGACCGTGGTGGATGAACTGGCCGTCGATCCCAGCGGCATCACGCAGACGCACGAGGTGGAACGCCTGCTGGAAGACTGGCTGCAGAGCCTTTCGGAGCGGGAGCGCGAGGTATTGGAAGGGCGTTTCGGCCTGCATGACCGTGAACCCGAAACCCTGGACGTGCTGAGCCAGCGTCTGGGCCTGACGCGGGAGCGGGTGCGCCAGGTGCAGAACGAGGCCCTGTTCAAGCTCAAGCGCAACCTGGCCCGCCGCGGCATCACGCGCGAAGCCCTGCTGTGAATCTGCTCGGGTAACATCCCCGCATGATTTCTCCCGTTCTTGTCTTCGACATCGAATCCATACCCGACATCGCCGGCCTGCGCGCCTTGCGCGACATGCCCGCCGACAGCACGGACGAGCAGGTTTACGCCGCCTGGCTGGCCGAGCGCAAGGAGAAGGGGCAGAGCGATTTCATGCCCCTGCACCTGCAGCGCATCCTGGTCATCAGCGCCGTGTTCCGCAACGCCGAGGGCCTGCGCATCCACTCCTTCGTGGACCGCGATGGCAAAAGCGAGGGCAAAGTCATCCAGACCTTCTTCAACACGCTGGAAAAGCATGTGCCGCAACTGGTCAGCTGGAACGGCGGCGGCTTCGACCTGCCCGTGCTGCACTACCGTGGCCTGCAGCACGGCGTGGTGGCCGACAAGTACTGGGATCAGGGCGAGGACGACCGCGACTTCAAGTGGAACAACTACATCAGCCGTTACCACATGCGCCACCTGGACCTGATGGACCTGCTGGCCCTGTACCAACCCAAGAACAACGCGCCGCTGGACGCCATGGCCAAGCTCTGCGGCTTCCCCGGCAAGCTGGGCATGGACGGCTCCGCGGTCTACCCGGCCTATCTGGACGGCAAGCTGGAAGACATTCGCCGTTACTGCGAGACGGACGTAATGAACACCTACCTGCTGTACTGCCGTTTCCAGAAAATGCGCGGCGGCATGTTGGAGGCCGAGTACGACCGGGAAATCACGCTGGTCAAGGAGACGCTGGGCAATCTGGCGCCGGCCGAATCGCACTGGGACGAGTACCTCAAGGCCTGGGCCTAGCCGGGCCTGAGCGCTGGCTCAGGCATCGTCGGAGCTGTATTCCCGCGTCGTGAGCGCGATGGCTGTGTCCACGCTTGTCAGCCACTCGTAGAGTCTTTGCTCTGCGACATCGTCGGCCTCGGTGCGCCACTGCCGCCGGACACGGCGTGCTATGGCGCGGAGTTGCCAGGCGGCTTCGCTGGCCAGCAAGGTCAGTTCGGCCTGCAGATGTGGGTCCAGCGCATCCTTACCCAGTTGCTCCAGCTGTTCCTTTGTGGCCCCAACCCCCGCCAGGGTGCGATGGAGTTGCGCGGCCTGTGCGGCAATTGGCAGCAGAACTTTTTTCTGCTCGGCAGGCAGGTTGGACTCCGCAATCTTCTCTTCAGGCCAGGTGGTCAACACCTTTTCCATTTCCAGCAGACAGCTGATCGGGTCCCTCAGCAACGTGATGGAGGCCACCGATTCTTCTTGCGGTTTGAGCAGGCCGATGATCATTTCTGACAGCACGCTGTCGTAACGGTGCGTGTTCATGCGCAGAAGAATCGAAAGGCGCAATTCGGGGACTTCGCGTCCGGGCGCGAAAGCACCGGTCACCAGTTCGGTCAGGGCCATGAGCTTGCCGCAGGGACTGATCTGCGCACCCGGCAGATTGCGGGGATAACCCGAGCCGTCCAGGAATTCGTGATGTTCCATCACGGCCTGAACGACTTCCCGGGGGTATTCCTTGTGCCGCTCGATCAAGGTACTGGATACCAGGGGGTGGGAAACAAGCTGCCGGTGCTGATTGCGATCGATGCCGCTCCTGTATTCCAGCAGTAGCGGGTCGAGGTGCAGCATGCCCAGGTCGTGCAGCAGCCCGGCCGTGGCTGCCACCCTGAGGTGCAGGCGGGACATGTTGCTGACGATCGCAAGCCAGGCGGCCGTCAGCGTGGTGCTCAGCAGATGCTGGTACAGGCTGGGGCGTATCTCGTGGGCCATCGTCAGTTGGAAGGCGATGGGATCCGGCAGATGGAGGCGTTCGACGACGTCCAGCAGGACGTCGCGTATCTCCCGATCCTCCAGCATCCGTCCGAAGAAAGGTGTCTGGGCCGCCAGGTCTTCGATGCCCTTGCGCAGTGTGTGACCATTGACCGAAGGAAGACTCGAAACCGAGTCTTCGAGAGGCGCGGACAGCGTATGCGCCATCAGCCTTTCGTACAGGCCTGGGTTGATGGCCACGCCCCGCTCGATGATCTTGATGCCCTTGGCATTGAAGATGGGCTCTGTGGTCACGACAGGCCGAACGTTGCCAAATTCGGTGACGGCCTTGGTGAAATGTTGTGGATCGGTCTGCACGGCTTATTTCCGGAGTACGCACACATGGTAACGCCAGAACCAGAGAGCGGGCAGCAGGTCCGCAAGCCGTGCCCATTCGACTCAGAAAACGAGAAAATGGCAGACCTCGATGTGGGCCGCGTGTCAGTGTTTCAGAAGGACTCCCAGCTGTCCTGGCTTGGATGGGCGGACTTTTGAGTGAGCGCCCTGGTGGGGACGGCGGTCTCGCTTTTCATCGACCCGATCTTGGGCAAGATGATGGGGGAACTGACGGATGGCCGGGGTGTGTGCCGGCTGCTCGTTGCCCCGGCGTTGCCCAGTGCGGGTCTGGAGGTGGGGGCCGCCGGAGCTTGGGGTAGCAGGGCACTCTGGAGTGCCGCCGGCCCCTGTGCCAGCTTGAACACAGCGACGGTCTGCACCAGTTCCTGCGCTTGCCCCTTGAGGCTGCTGGCCGCTGCGGCCATCTCCTCTACCAGGGCCGCGTTCTGCTGCGTGGCCTGGTCCATCTGCATCACCGCTTCGCCGACCTGCGATACGCCAGCGCTCTGCTCCACACTGGCTGAGCTGATCTCGCCCATGATGTCGTTCACGCGACGGATGCTGTTGACCACTTCGGCCATGGTGGCGCCGGCTTCGTCCACCAGGGCGGTGCCCTGTTCCACCCGTTCTACGCTGTCGGTGATCAGGATGTTGATTTCCTTGGCCGCAGCGGCGGAGCGTCCGGCCAGACTGCGCACCTCGCTCGCCACTACGGCAAACCCCCGGCCCTGCTCGCCGGCACGGGCGGCTTCCACAGCAGCATTGAGGGCCAGGATGTTGGTCTGGAAAGCGATCCCGTCGATCACGCTGATGATGTCGGCGATCTTCTTGCTCGAATCGTTGATGCCTTTCATGGTGTTGACCACCTGGGCCACCACTTCGCCTCCCTTGACAGCCACAGTCGAGGCGCTCTGGGCCAGCTGGTTGGCCTGACGGGCGTTCTCCGCATTCTGTTTGACGGTGGAACCCAACTCCTCCATGGAGGCCGCCGTCTCTTCCAATGCACTGGCTTGGCCTTCGGTGCGCGCGCTCAGGTCCTGATTGCCCTGGGCGATCTGGGTGCTGGCCGAGGCAACAGACTCGCTACCCTGGCGTACCGTGCTAACAACCTTGACCAGACTGTCCTGCATGGCTGAGAGTGCCCGCAGCAACTTCGCCACTTCGTCCTTGCCTCGCACCTGGAAACGGTGGCTCAGGTCACCTTGCGCAACGGCATCGGCCGCCGTGATGGCCTCGTCCAGTGCGCGCGAGATGCCGCGCACGAGCGCCATGCCGAACAGCACGGAGAACAGGAGGCCGGCTGCGATGGCGGCAATCGACACCATGAGTATGGTGCTGAAACGAGCTTCGGCCGCTTCGTATTCCGCCTTGGCGGCGTCAAGCTGCTGCTTTTTCAAAGCCGCGATACCGGTTCCGACCGGCTCGTACAGGGGGCGAATCTTTTCGGTCACGATCCGCTTGACGCCTTCGATGTCGTTCGTACGCAGCGCGGCCACGGCCGGCCGTAGGCCTTCCTGCACGAATCGGCTGCGATCGCTGGCGAACTGTCTGGCGACTTTTTCTTCTTCGGCCGTCAGGGCTGTTGCCATATAGTCATCCCAGATCCTGGTGATGGTCGTGATATTGGCTTCGATTTCGGCCGTGTTTGGCTGGATGGTTTCGGGTGTCGGGGTCACGATCGAGACCGCAATGGCCAGCCGGTTGCGCAACAGCAGGCGCTCGATGTCAGCCACCTGCCCCAGCGGGATGGTGCGGTCTTCATACACCGTTTTGATGGCACGGTCTGCCTGCTTGATGCCGAACAGGCCCAGCAGTCCGATGCCAATCAATACGAGCGACATCAGGCCGATCAGCATGGTCAGTCGCGTCGATATCTTGAACTGGTTCATATCTTGGTCTCCTGTTGATTTGATGGTTCCGACGCCTGAAAACGCTGTTGCAGCAGAGCGTCGAACGCCTGCAACGGCATGGGACGGTGAAAGAGATAGCCCTGGCAAATGGCGCATCCGTAGAGGGACAGGCGGTCCCGCTGTGCTTCTGTTTCCACGCCTTCGGCTATCACGTCCAGGCCCAGGTTGCGCGCCATCCCGATGATGGTTTGCACGATGATGTCGTCGTTCGGGTCGTCGGTGATGTCCTGCACAAAGCCCTGGTCGATCTTGATTGCGCTGACAGGCAATGTCTTGAGATGAGCCAGCGACGAGTAGCCGGTGCCGAAGTCGTCCAGCGAGACACTGCAGCCCAGCGCGACAAGCGCGTTGAGTTGCTCCAGCGCCTGGCGCGGCTGCGTCATGGCCATGGATTCGGTGATCTCAAGTTCGAGCCAGCCCGCCCGCGCGCCGGTGCGCGTCAGCATCTGGTGCACTTTCTCTGCCAGTAGTCCCTGGTGCAACTGCTGGGCCGAGATATTGATGGCCAGGCGCATCGGTGTGCCTGCCTCCTGCCAGACGGCTATTTGCCTGCACGCGGTTTCCAGTACCCAGTCGGCCAGGGGCAGGATGAGCCCCGTGGCCTCTGCGATCGGAATGAAGCGGTCCGGCCTGACCTGACCCAGTACCGGATCGTGCCAGCGCAGCAGGGCTTCGGCACCGACGATGTGGCCGCTGTGCAACTCGACCTGGGGCTGGAAGTACAGTTCGAGCAGATGGTTGTCCAGGGCTGCTTTCAGACGGGAATGCAGCAGCATGTCCTCATGCGTCTGTCGGTCCAGTTCGGGGGAGTAACAGGCATACCGGCCCCGGCCTCCCTGCTTGGCCTGGTACATGGCCATGTCGGCATAACGCAGCAGGCTGTCGCTGTCGCGCGCGTCATCCGGGAAGTAGGCCAGGCCGATGCTTGCGCCGCTGTAGACCTGCTGGTGCGTCAGCTCAAAGGGTTCCTGCAGGCAGGCCAGGATCTTGATGGCGACGCTGACGGCCTCGTCGGCGTGGTTGAGATCCGGCAGCAGGATCGCGAACTCGTCCCCGCCCATGCGTGCCAATGTGTCGCTGCCTCGCAGCTGGCTGTGGATGCGCCGGCTGGCCTGGATCAGCAGGGCGTCCCCGGCGGCGTGGCCAAAAGTGTCATTGACCGTCTTGAAGTAGTCGAGGTCCAGGAAAAGCACGGTCACCCGCTGCCGGGTGCGTTCGGCTCGCAGCAACGCCTGCTTGAGCTGCAGCTGGAAAAGCCAGCGGTTGGGCAGACCGGTGAGTTCGTCGTGCGTGGCCTGGTGGCGCAGGGATTCTTCCAGTTTCTTGCGCTCGGTCAGGTCGCGCAGGTAGGCGATGGCGTGCGGCTCACCATCGACTTCCCAGTAGCCCAGGGAGATGTCCACGGGCTGCAGGCTGCCATCGCTGCGGTAGAGCTTCAGGTCCATCATGCCCATGGCGCGCTCCTCCGGCGAACGGAAGAAGTTGCGTATCGAGTCGGCATGGCGCTCGCGCAGATGCGGTGGCAGAAAGATGGAAACGTTCTGGCCCACTAGCTCGCCGGGGCTGTAACCGGTCAGGGTCTGCATGGCCGGGTTGGCCAGCGCAATGCTGCCTTGCTGGTTCACCCAGATCACGCCATCAGGCGCTGCGCTCAGCGTCGCTTTCTCGCGCTGATGCAACATCTCCAGTCGTTCCAGGGGGCGACGCAGGGCCTCGTTGAAGGTGGCATGGAAGAGAAAGAGATAGGACCCGACCTGGTAGACGTGAGCCACGGCGTGAGGAATGCTTTCCTGCACGCCCAGCGAGAAGCTGAAGAAGACACCTCCGACGGCGGACAAGGCCGCCGCGAAGATCAGGGCCATCAGGCACTCCTGCTCGAGCGCCTGACGACGCTGCCAGTAGATGACCAGAGTGACCAGAGTGACCAGATTTAATACGGGGATGCTGGCCTGCAAGACCCAGAACAGGGCCGTAGGACTGCCTTCCTCGCCGAGCAGCGTGGGCAGAAGTGCGGGGTAGGTCAGCACCAGATAGCCGGGGATGAGAACCCACGCCAGCATGACCCCTATGGCCAGTCGCTTGCGGAACCTAGGCACGTCCGGAACGGCGGGCATGGCCGCGTACATCATCAGGGCAACGGCTGCCAGCAGACGGGCACCCAGATTAAATCCGAGCGAAATCTGTTCGCCAGGCGGCTTCATGCCACCGCGTAGTTCTCCGTGAGTGACTAGGTGCAGGAAGCCCAGGACCCCGACGCCCAGGAAGGCGATGCCCAGCCAGACCACCGTCCCCTTGCGTGGTGAGAGGATAGCGCGGTAGCCGGTGATGAAGATCAGCATGGCCACCACCACCTTGACCAGATCGGCCCCGACCCGCCAATATGGCAGCCACATCCCGGCTGTTGCGTGCGAAAGATCACGCTGAAGCAAGGCCAGCATCAGTGGGATGGAAAGCAGCAGCAGCCCCACACCGATGCCGAACTGGTAGGGGTGACGGTGGGGGTGCAGGGCGTGGGATGTTGGCATCGCGGTATGCGCTGGCGACGGTTCAGTCGGGCTTGCAATGCCGGATCAGTGTCTCGGCGGCCCGGCGTGCCTGTTCGCGACTCGTGACGTCGGTCTCGTACAGGTGGTCGCGCAGCAGTAGCGAGACTTTCAGCAGGTCATCGCGTGCCGCTTCCATGGCACGCACGAACTCTTCCAGCGATTTGGGGGGGATTGATGGAGGCTGCGGTGTGTTCATGGCGGTCGGTTCAGACAGAAAAGACGCGTATGGCGTCCATCAGGCGCTGGGTCTGCTCGCGCATGCTGCCGGCCGCTGCGCTGCTTTGTTCCACCATCGCGGCGTTCTGCTGAGTCATCTCGTCGAGCTGGGACACCGCCTGGCCCACTTGCGCGATGCCGATGGCCTGCTCCTTCGAAGCGGCGGTGATCTCCGTGATCAGGTCGTTGACGCGCCGCACTTGGCCGACCACTTCGTTGATGGTCTGCCCGGCCTGGCTGACCAGCCGCGAACCGGCATCGACTTTGCCGACGGAGTCGGCGATCAGCGCCTTGATTTCCTTGGCCGCCTCGGCGCTTCGTTGTGCCAGCAAACGAACTTCGCCGGCGACCACGGCAAACCCCCGGCCCTGTTCGCCGGCCCGGGCGGCTTCCACGGCGGCGTTGAGCGCGAGGATATTGGTCTGGAAGGCAATGCCATCGATGGCACCAATGATGTCGGCGATGCGGCGGCTCGCGTCCGAGATCAGTTCCATGGTGGAGACCACGTTGGCTACGGCTTGTCCGCCACGGCTGGCGGCCTCGCTGGTGGCGCCGGCGAGCTGGCTGGCTTGCTGGGCGGTGTCGGAGTTCTGTCGCACGGTTGCGGTCTGCCGCTCCATGGCCGAAGCGGTCTGCTCCAGGCTGGAGGCGGTCTGCTCGGTACGGCTGGACAGGTTGTTGTTGGCGGTGGCGATTTCCTGGCTGGCCACATGCAGTCCGGAAACCTGCTCGCTGACGTCCGAGACCAGCGATTGCAGGTTCAGCCCCGCCTGGGTGATGGCGCGCGCTAGCAGACCGATGTCGTCGCAGCGGTTCAGGCTCAGGTCTTTGGCCGGCTCGCCGCTGGCGACCTGTTGTGCCGTGCCGCACACACGCGCCAGCGGTTGGGTCACCTGAATCTCGATAAACAGGTCCGCCAGCAGCAGGCCGATTGCCAGTCCGGCGCCCTGGGCGGCTTGCCCGGCTGTTACCAGCAGGGGCAGCAGGAGTGCGGCCAGTGTCAGCAGCGGCAGGCGCACACGCCAGGCTGTGGGCAGCAGTTGCAAGGCGCTGGTCCAGCGGAGCCAGCCGGTGTGCACCACCAGGCCGCGATGAAAGGCCCAGCCCGCGGCCTTGCCTTCGCGAAAGCGCCTGTACAACTCTTCCGCGCCCTGTATCTCTTCACGCCCCGGCTTGGTGCGCACGGAGAGGTAGCCCACGACCTCGCCGTTGCGGCGCATGGGCGCGGCATTTGCGCGTACCCAATAGTGGTCGCCGTTCTGGCGGCGGTTCTTGACCAAGGCTGTCCAAGATTGCCCTTCCTTGAGGGTGCGCCACATGTCGGCAAACGCCTCCACCGGCATGTCGGGGTGGCGTACCAGGTTGTGGGGCTGGCCGATCAGTTCATCGACGCGGTAGCCACTGGTGCGGATGAAAGCCGCATTGGCGTACTGTATGTGACTGGAAGTGTCGGTGGCTGACAGCAGTGTTTCACCGCTGGGGAATTCGTATTCCCGCTGGGTGATCGGCAGGTTCGTGCGCATGAGGCCCTCGAGCTGGTTCCTGGGAGTTGAAAACCCATCCCGCACAGAGCGCGGGATGCTGGTTCAACAAGGCAGGTTCAGGGCCTCATGAGTGGACTGCCGTCCACACGGACAGTCCTAGCAGCTTTTTATAGCACGATACCTTGATCGGTATCAATCGGAAACGGTGCTGGGAACCCCATTCCGTGCTTATTAACCACGGATGATCCCTGCCGCGAGTTCGGCGAGTTTGCGGCGCTGGCTGCGTGCGGTCTTGCGCAACAGCTCGAAGGCCTGCTGGCGCGTCAGCTGCTGCTGCACCATGGTGATGCCCACAGCCACGCTGATGTCGCGGTCGGCATCCAGTGCGGCCTGGAGCTGGCTGCGCATTTCCCGCAAACCCTGGAGCTCATTGGCACGGGACAGTGCCGCTTCAATGGCCGGCACGAGCTGAGGCGTGTCCAACGGCTTGACCAAGTAGCCCAGGGCACCGAATTCGCTGGCCTGTTCGATCATTCCGGGCTCGCTGTAGGCGCTCAGCATGAGGAAGGGGATATGGTCCAGTTCGCGCAGGCGGCGGGCCAAGTACAGGCCATCCTGTCCCGACATCCGAATGTCCACGATGGCCAGGTCCGGGCGCATGCCGCCGGAGAGCAGCATTTCGGCTTCTTCGACCGATTCGACGGTACTGATGTCGTAGCCCGCCTCCTGCAGACCACTGCCCAGCGTGGTCAGGACCAGGCGATCATCGTCAACCAGCAACAGTCTTGTCTTCTGTGTCACGGATGGATTCATCGGATGTATTCGTTGATTCCAGATGGATGACGGGGGGGTCAATGGTGAGCCAGACACGGATCATGCCGCGATCCTGTTCGCTCCGCCACTGGACACCCGAGCGGGGCAGCATGGCTTCGACCAGCTGCAGCCCGCTACGTATTGGCCCTGAGGTGGGGCCGAAATCAGGCACCTGCCAGACCCCGGTGTTGCTGATGCATATCAGGATCTGATCGTCCCGTTCTCCCTTGCGCAGGCGAACGTCGACACCGGGCGCCCGCCCATCCCCGTGTTTGACCGCATTGATGATGAGCTCGTTGAGCACCAGCGCCAGTGGAACAGCTTCCGCCTCTGTTACGACGCAGGGCGTCCATGGGCTGGGGATGTCGACACGCACCGGTGTCTGCCAGAGCGTCGTGATGTCCAAGGCGATTGCGCCCGTGAGCTCGCACAGGCGGACCATACGCTCGGAGCGGCGGCCCTGCAGGCCGTGGATGACAGCGATGCTGCGCACCTGGCTGATAGCCTGGTTGATGGGGTCGGAGATTTCCGGATGGGTCTGGGCGAACTGACGCAGCAGGCCGGTGATGCCTTGGAGATTGTTCTTGATGCGATGGTGCACTTCGCGCACCAGTGCGTCGCGTTGGGCCAGTTGGGCAGCCTGTCGCTCAGCCTCCTGCTGCTTGCGGTAGGAGATGTCGGTATGGGTGATCACGTAGTTCGTTATGTTGCCAGATTCGTTTTTGACCGCAGTGCACGTGACCCACTGGAGGAAGACCTTGCCATCCTTGTGCCTTGTCCAGACTTCGTCGCTCCAGATGCCCTGTTCTTGCGCAGCTTGCCAGGCGCTGGCATAGAAACCGAGAGGGTGGCGTTCGGAGTAGAGGAAATCGGTCGACTGGCCGGTTGATTCTTCGTTGCTATAGCCCATGATCCGGGAAAAACTCCGGTTGGTGCGCAGGATGCGTCGATGGGCGTCGGTGATGATCATCCCTTCCTGGCATTCGAAGGCGACCGCGGCGATGCGCTGCTCATCTTCGGCCTGTTTGATGGCGCTGATATCGGTGTGCGTGATGACTACCCCTTCTTGCTTCTCCTGGCCCAGTGGCATCACGTTCATCGTGAACCAGCGCTTCTGGCCTTGCGCATGACAGAAATATTCGGTGGAATAAGAGGGTTGCTTGCCGTCCAGAACGGCCTGGATGCCCTGGCAGGTCTCTTCGGCATGCTCAGCGGGAATGTTGCCGATGGCGCCTCGAGTCATGGCCAGGTAATCGACGCCGATCTGGTTATGGGATGCGGGTTGTCCCGATTCGCTTCCGTGTTCCAGCGCAAAGCGACGCCAAGGTTCGTTGACCGCCTGGATCACGCCCCTCTGATCCAGCACCGCGATGTGCGCCGCCATGGAGTTCAGGATGACGTCCTTGAAGCGTTCGCTTTTCTTGAGCGCTTCCTTGCGTTCCGTGAGCGCCACCAGCAGGCGGTTGAAACTGCCCAACAGCTGGCCGATTTCATCCTGTCGCGAAATGGGCAGGGCCTGTGGAGGATTGCCCGCTGCGACCGTGTAGGACGCCAGGGTCCTGGCCGCTGCCAGCATCGGTGCGAGCTGGCGCCGGATCATCCACCAGGTGAGGCCGCACGCCAGCAAAGTCAGAACGATGGTTGCCAGCAACATGCGCTGGTGCATGTCATGGATGGGGGCGTAGGCTTCCGCCGTCGGCAAGGCGGAAGCCAAATACCAGCCGGCCATGGGGATGGCTTTTGCAGAGGCCAGGACGTCCTGTCCCTGCGGGTTGCGCGCGACGCCCGAGCCTTCGTAACCCTGGATGAATCGGTCGACCAGAGTAATGCTGCCTGCGGGGGGCAGCTTTTCCATGATGCGCTGCCGGTTGGTCGCAGTGACAACCAGCCGGTATTTTGCGGCGACCAGCATGTAGCCGCCGGTTTTGGCATAGGTGTTTTTTGACACGTCGTCAAGGAAATTGGGTAATGCCAGATTGGTCAGGCCTGACACCGCCCCGATGATCTCGCCTTGCGCGTCGCGGATCGGCACGGTCATGCCGATGACCGGTGCCCGCAACACCTTGCCCATGATGGGCTCGCTGATGCTGGCCTCGCCTTTGCGGAGCGCGTTTACGACGCTCCCGATGTCCATGTAATTGACTCCGATCCGACCGGTCAAGTTCGGCGCCTCGGCGACGGCCGTCCCATCGAGCCGATGGACAAGCACGCCGCCGTTGAAGAGGGTCGGCAGCAGCAGGAGTTGATCCAGGCGTGCCTGAGTCGCTGCCGGTCCCTTGCGCATGGTTTGCGCCACCGTGCTGGCGACGCTTTCAAGAGACCTGAACCGGTTGTCCACGGCACTGTTGATCTGGGCCGCAACCACGGAGACTGCTGAAAACTGCTGTTCGCCCAGCAGGCGCTCCATGTCCTTGCGCAGCACCCCGCTGGCGAAATAGGACAGCGACCAAAGACTGGCCAGGGAAATGGCCAGCACTGAGAGCGTGACCCGCGCCTTGACCGAGCGCCACAACGGAACGGTTAGGGACATGCGGCTCCTTGTTGGCTGAATTGGGTTCCAAACTGGATCACGATTTTCGGGGCGGCTTGGGCCGGCCTCGGGACAGGGTCAAGTATAGGGAGCCACTGTGTCCGTGAGACGGGCTGTCCCGGCCAGATTTCATGGGGCTCTATGAAGTCCCGGGCGTTTCCTCGGGGACAATTGGGGGATGACAGAAGAAATTCGGAAAAACATGGATCTGCCAGCCGATAGGCTTGAGATCGAATCCCTCGACATCGAGGCCCAGGGCATCGCTCATCGGCCGGACGGCAAAGTTGTGTTCGTTGAAGGCGCACTGCCATTCGAGGTGGTCAGCGCCAAGGTCAACCGCAGCAAGAACAATTGGGAGCAGGCCACGGTCACGGCGATCCACCAGGAGTCGTCCCAGCGTGTGCGGCCAGGCTGCCCGCACTTTGGCCTGCACGCCGGAGCCTGTGGCGGCTGCAAGATGCAGCACCTCCACCCGGGCGCGCAGGTAGCGGTCAAACAGCGCGTGCTGGAGGACAACCTCTGGCACCTGGGCAAGGTGAAGGCGGAAACGGTTTTACGCCCGATTGAAGGCCCGGCCTGGGGTTATCGCTACCGTGCCCGCCTTTCGGTGAGGAACGTGCGCAAGAAGGGGACGGTGCTGGTGGGTTTCCACGAGCGCAAGAGTCGTTACGTGGCCGACATGGAGGTCTGCCCGGTGCTGCCGCCGCATGTGAGCGCCATGCTCATGCCCTTGCGCGCACTGATCGGTTCACTCGAGGCGATTGAAACCTGCCCGCAGATCGAATTGGCCTGCGGTGATGAGGTGACGGCGCTGGTGCTGCGGCACCTGGAGCCGCTGAGTGCCGGCGATATAACCAAGCTGCGTGCCTTTGCCACGGAACATCCCGATGTGCAGTGGTGGTTGCAGCCCAAGGGGCCGGACACCGTGCACCTGTTGGACGAGACCCCGGGCACGCCGCCGCTGAGCTACGCGCTGCCCGAGTTTGGCATCACCATGCCTTTCAAGCCGACTGACTTCACCCAGGTCAACCCGCACATCAACCGCGTGCTGGTGTCGCGTGCGCTGCGCCTGCTCGATGCGCAGAGGGATGAGCGCGTGATCGACTGGTTCTGCGGCCTGGGCAACTTCACCCTGCCCATTGCCACGCAGGCGCGTGAGGTGCTGGGCATCGAGGGCAGCGAGACCTTGGTGGCGCGCTCGCGCGAGAACCTGCGGCTCAACCAGGGTACGCGCGCCGATGGGCAGGCCCTGGCGCCGACGGACTTCGTGGCACGCAACCTGTTCGAGATGACCCCCGAACTGCTGGTCCAGGATGGCGCCTCAGACAAATGGCTGGTTGATCCGCCCCGTGAGGGGGCCTTCGCTCTGGCCAAGACCCTGGCCGACTTGCACCAGCAGAATGTGGACCCGGCCAACCATCCGGCCACGCCGGGAGCCCAGGGCTGGACGCCGCCGCAGCGCATTGTCTACGTGAGCTGCAACCCGGCCACGCTGGCGCGCGATGCCGGTCTCCTGGTGCACCAGGCGGGTTACCGCTGCACGGCGGCGGGGGTGGTGAACATGTTTCCGCACACCGCGCACGTCGAGAGCATGGCAGTGTTCGAACTGGCCTGATCGGCCGAAATCAGGAGGGTTTCTTGTCCGCCACGGCGGGCTTGACGGCCGTGGCCGGCTTTTCGGGCTTCTTCTCGGCCGAGGCGGCGGGCTTCTTCTCTTCAGCCATTTCCTTGCCTTCGGGTGAGGGCGTGGGCTGGCCTTCGATCTTGTTGTCCCGCATGTACTGGTCCATCTCGCGCCAGCCCTCGAAGACAGCGGTTTTCAGGGCCTTGGGATTGAGCTGGTAGCACTCTTCGATGCCGCGCAGGGCATACCGGCAGGCACCGCCTATGGCTTTGGCCTCGGCCTCGCGCTGGGCAATGCGCGGATCCGGGCCCATCCCGGGGATGTCGCAGGCAGCCAGCAGCAGGGCGAGGGCAGGGATAAGCAGAAGGCGCGGCGTCATGGCTTGTTCAGGAGGGCGTTACTGACCTTATCGGCAGTTGAGGCCGTGAGTTGAGTGTGGCATACCCTGGGGCATGAAAAAAGGCCCCGCAGGGCCTTTTTTTGGGGAGTGAACTTTATTCGCGCTCGCCGCCGAAGATGCCCAGCAGGGCCAGCAGGCTCTGGAACACGTTGACGATGTCCAAGTACAGGGCCAGGGTAGCGCTGATGTAGTTGGTCTCGCCGCCATCGATGATCTGCTTGATGTCGTAGAGCATGTAGGCACTGAAGATGCCGATGGCCAGCATGGAGATCACGATCATGCCGGTGCTGGAGCCAAGGAAGACGTTGATGATGCTGCCAACCATCAGCACGATGGCACCGACGAACAGCCACTTGCCCATGCCCGATAGGTCGCGCTTGATCACCGTGGCCAGGCTGGCCATGACGAAGAACACGCCTGCGGTGCCCGCAAAGGCGGTCATCACCAGATCGGCACCGTTCTTGAAACCCAGCACCATGGCGATCATGCGCGAGAGCATCAGGCCCATGAAGAAGGTGAAACCCAGCAGCACCGGCACACCGGCGGCAGAGTTCTTGGTCTTCTCGATGGCGTAGATGAAGCCGAAGGCCCCGCCCAGGAAGACGATCAGGCCCAGGAAACCGGTCAGGGAGGCGGTGATGCCGGTGGCGACGCCCAGCCATGCGCCGGCCACGGTGGGCAGCAGGCTCAGGGCCAGCAGCCAGTAGGTATTGCGCAGCACCTTGTTGCGCTCGGTGGCGGAGAGCACCTGGCCGTAACCGGCCTGCTCGTAGGTTTGAACTTGTTCGCTCATGTCTTCATCTCCTGGTCATACTGACAACAGCTGTTGCACAGTTGCGGCCATTCTAGGCGGATTCAAGATGCCCACTGCAATCCACCACACACCCTGTGTATTTGTCATGGCAGTTTTGCGACAGGGTGCGGCCGAAACCCCGGGTTCTGGGGCTATGCTTGCGGCTGTCATTCTTTTGCCACTTTTTCGCCATGCAAACCAAAGCCACCCTCCAGCTCTCCGATATCAAGAAGATCGCCGCCGCCGCCGAGGCCGAGGCGCTGAAGAACAACTGGGCCGTCAGCATCTCCATCGTCGACGATGGTGGTCACCTGCTGTGGCTGCAGCGCCTCGATGGTGCCGCCCCCATCTCCGCCCAGATTTCCCCGGCCAAGGCACACACCGCCGCCATGGGGCGCCGTGAAAGCCGCATTTACGAAGAGATGATCAACGGCGGCCGCGTGTCCTTCCTCAGCGCCCCGGGCCTGGACGGCCTGCTCGAGGGCGGCGTGCCCATCATGAAAGACGGACAGTGCCTGGGTGCCGTGGGCGTCAGCGGTGTGAAATCGACGGAAGACGCGCAGATCGCGCGCGCCGGTATCGCCGCCATCGGCCTCTGAGCCGCTCCCTTCCCCACGAAACTAGGGGCCCTGACGGGCCCCTAGTCATTTGGTCAGGATCAGCTTGCCCTGGCGCGTGGCCTGCAGGCGGTAGACCTCGCCGTTGTGGCGTATCGCGACCGCCTTGCCGCCTTGCAGGAGACTCGCGCTGTCCAGCGCCGTATCCGTTGACATCTGCGCAACGCCGCCGTGCCCCGTCCTGTCCGGTGCCGGGGTGGCGGGTGTTGGTGCAGGCAAGGTGCCGTTCGCTGCTGTTGTCATGCCGTGACCGGGGTTCAGCGCGTCGGCTCGGAAACGAAGCCGATCTTGCGCAGGCCCGCCTGGTGCGCCATGGCCATGGCCTGGGCCACGCGCTCGTAGCGCACGGCCTTGTCGCCGCTGATGTGCAGGTCGGGCTGGGGCGTGCGCGCACCTTCGGCCTGCAGCATGCCCGGCAGGTCGGTATCGCTGACCTGGTTGCCGTTGAGGTAGTAGGTGCCGCTGGCGTCGACCGAGAGGCGCAGCGTCTCGGGCTTGATCTCCTCGCGCTGGCTTGAGGCCTGGGGCAGGTCTACGTTGACGGCGTGCTTCATCACCGGCACGGTGATGATGAAGATGATGAGCAGCACCAGCATGACGTCGACCAGCGGCGTCATGTTGATCTCGTTCATCACCTCGTCGGTCTCGTCCTGGGTTCCGAAGGCCATGGCATCAGGCTTTCTTCATGGGCACGACCTTGGCATCGCCACCGCCGCCCACGCGGGCACCGGTGACGAAGTAGGCGTGCAGGTCATGGGCAAAGCTGTTGAGCTTGCCCAGGATGGATTTGTTTCCGCGCACCAGGGCGTTGTAGCCCAGCACGGCGGGAATGGCCACGGCCAGGCCCAGGGCCGTCATGATCAGCGCCTCACCGATCGGGCCGGCCACCTTGTCGATGGTGGCCTGACCGGCCACGCCGATGCTCAGCAGCGCGTGGTAGATGCCCCAGACGGTGCCGAACAGGCCGACGAAGGGGGCGGTGGAACCGACCGAGGCCAGCACCGCCAGGCCGGCCTGCAGGCGGGCCGTAGAGTTGTCGATGCTGTTGCGCAGGCAGCGCGTGACCCAGTCGCTGATGTCCAGGCTGTCGTGCAGGTGCGCCTTGGTGTTGCGGTGGTGCGCCGCGGCCTCACGGCCTTCTTCGGCGAGGTTGCGGAAAGGGTTGTCCTGCTGCGGGCCGAGTTTGGCCAGGCCTTCGGCGAAATCGGCGCTGTGCCAGAAGCCCTCGGCTTCCTGCGCCAGCTTCTTGTAGCGCACGATGTCCATGGCCTTGAAAAGGATCACCATCCACGAAGCCAGAGACATGCCCAGCAGCAGCAGGGCGACGCCGCGCGTGACCCAGTCACCCTGGGCCCAGACGTTGAACAGACCGAATTGCGATTCCATAAAAACTCCGGATAAGAAAATTATTCGAGCACGTAGACGATGGGCACCTCGAACCACATGGCTTCGGGGATGCCGTTGCGTTTGCCCGGCACGTAGCGCCAGCTGCGCACGGTGGCCAGGGCCGATTGGTCCAACCGCTCGTAACCGCTGGAGCGGCGGATTTCAACTTGCTCGGCCTTGCCGTCCACGCCGATCAGCACGCGTACCAGCACCTTGCCCTGCTCGCCCAGGCGGCGGCTCAGGGCCGGATAGGCCGGCTTGGGGTTGTTCAGATAGGCCGCGTCGCTGGAGGGGAGCTCGATGCGCGCCGGCGCAGGGGGCGCGGCCGGGGTGGCGGCCACGGTGCTGGCTTCGATGGCTGCGGGCGCAGCGGCAGCCGGCACAGCTTGCGCCACGATGGGCGAGGGCTCCGGCGCGAGGGTCTGCTGGGGCTGCACCGGCTGTGCCTGCGGCTTGGGTGGCTGCGGTTCGGGCTTGCGTGGTGGGGTCGGCGTCTGAGACTGCTGGGCTCGTTGTGGCGCCGGGGGGCTGATGATGTCGCTGAGGATTTCGCCCGGGATGATGACCTCGACAGCGCGGCGCATCAGACCCGATTGGAGTGCCCACAGCACGAAGACGTGCAGCACGACCACGCTGGTGGCAATGAGCAGGCGGCGGTTCATCACAGTAGCTTGGGCTGAAGGCAGGGTGGAATTCATATTGTCAGGTGTCGGCCGGGGCGGCCGCATGTCGCTACTTTCTGAAGATCCAGCAGGAGGCCAACGCCACAAGCGCCAGGCTACCGAGGAGGATCAAAGTCGGCATGATGAAGAAATTATAAATGAGAATTATTACTATTCAATGAGGCGAGTCAAACAGGGTCTCAAATTTTTACGCTTCACCTGGCCCGCGGTGATCAACTCACCGAGCCGCGTCGCTCTGTATCGAGCAGCGCCGGCGTGACGTCCTGCAGGGTACGGCAGCCGCACAGGGCCATGGCGATCTCGAGCTCATCGCGCAGCAGGCGCAGCACATGCGCCACGCCCACCGCGCCGGCATTGGCCAGGCCGTAGACATAGGGCCGGCCCAGCAGGACGGCGCTTGCACCGAGGGCCATGGCCTTGAGCACATCGGTGCCGCGGCGGATGCCGCCATCGACCAGCAGGGGCAGGGCGCCACCCAACGCGTCGGCGATGCGCGGCAGCACGGCGGCCGTGGCCGGCGTGGTGTCCAGTGTGCGTCCGCCATGGTTGGAGACCACCAGGCCGGCGATCTTCAGGCTCGCGGCCTGGTGCGCATCGTCGGGATGCAGCACGCCCTTGAGCAACACGGGCAGACGGGTCTGGGCTTGCAACCAGGCCACATCGTCCCAGGTGGGGGCATGACGCAGCAGGCCGTCGAAGAGCGAACTCCGGCCGGCATCGAGCCGGGGCGGAGGCGGCAAGGGCATGCCGTCCAGGTTGACCGCCCGGATGCCAGAAGGAAGGTGAAAGCCGGCGCGGCGCTCGCGGTCACGGGCGCCGCTGGTGGGCGCGTCGACCGTCAGCACCAGGGCTTCATACCCGGCGGCTTCGGCGCGCTGCACCAGTTCCCGGGTGAAACCCCGGTCCGGTTGCAGGTAGAGCTGGAACCACAGGGGGCCGCGATCGGCCTCGTTCAGTACGGCGCGGGCCACTTCTTCCAATGGCACGCTGGCCTGCGTGCTCAGCACCAGGCCAGCGCCCAGTGCGGCGGCGGCATGGGCCGTGGCCAGTTCGCCGTCGGGGTGGGCCAGCTTCTGATGGGCCACGGGGGCCAGCAGGATGGGGTGGGCCAGCGTTCGGCCCAGCAGTTCAACGCGGGTGTGACCACCCGCCAGCGGCCGCAGCACGCGTGGCAGCAAAACAAGCTGGTCCCAGGCGTTGCGGTTGGCACGCAGGGTCAGCTCGTCGGCGGCACCACCGCTGAAGTAGGCCCAGGCGTTTGCGTCCAGCCGCGTCCTCGCCTGGCTTTCATGGTCGGCCAGTGTGACCACACCCTCGGGTAGGCGCTCCAGCGCGGGGGGCTGTTTCATGTGTCGGCCCACATGCGCAGCAGGTTGTGGTACGTGCCGGTAAGCGCCGTGGTCTCGGCAGTTTCGCCGTGCTGCTGGCGCAGGCGAAGCAGGTTCATGTCGAGTTCGTAGAGCAGGCGGCGCTGCTCGTCGCTGCGGACCATGCTCTCGATCCAGAAAAAGCAGGCCAGGCGGTGGCCACGCGTAACGGGGCGCACCTGGTGCAGGCTGGTGCCGGGGTAGAGCACCATGTGGCCGGCCGGGAGCCTGATGGATTGCTCGCCATAGGTGTCGGCGATGCACAGCTCTCCGCCCTCGTATTCGTTGGGATCCGACAGGAACACTGTGCAGGAGATGTCGGTGCGCACGCGCTGGCCGCCATCGGGCAGCGCGCGGATGGCATTGTCGATATGGTTGCCGTAGGCGTTGTGGTCGCCGCCGTAACGGTTGATGCGCGGAGTGAACACCTTTTTGGGGAGGGCGGCAGAGAAGAATGGCGGGCAACGGTCCAGCCCGCGCAACACCATGGCGCGGATCTGGCGCGCCGCCTCGCAGTCGTGCGGCAGCTGTTCGTTGTTCTTGACCTGCGCCGCCTGCACTCCGGCGCTCTGTTTTCCGTCCGTCCAGGGCGCTTGCTTGAGAAGCTGCCGGGCGCGCTCGAGTTCGTCGGGATTCAGGATGTCGGGGATGCGCAGCAGCATGGAGGAAGGGGCCGAGCCGGTGAGGCTCGGCAATTTCAGGGGACTAGAGTTTGGCCGATAGCGTGACCTGGATCAGGCGACCGGCGCCGGGGATGTAGTGGCCATCATAGAGCTGGTCGGCATAGAGCGTGTTTGCGACGTTGCTGACATTGCCCTTGACCGTGTAGCGCTCGTTGATCTTGTATTCGGCCATCAAGTCCAACGTGGCAAAGGCGGGCACTTTCCAGCCGGGGTTGCGCAGGGGGGTCTGCTCGCCGCGGAAGTTGATGCCAGCGCCGATGCGGGTCGGCTGGGCGACCTGGTAGGTGTTCCAGATCGTGCCGGAATAGATGGGTGTGAGTGAGGGGCGCTGACCTTGGCCCTCGGCGCCCTGGGCTCCGACGTCGATCATGGCGTCGGGCAGCCACATGAAGGAGCCGAAGACCTCCCATTTCGGCACGGGGCGGCCGCTTACGTCGGCCTCGAAACCCGAGACATGGCGCCGGCCCGAGAGCACGGCGATGTTGAGCAGCGGGTCGGTATTGCGCTCGTTGAACTTGACCGACTGGAAGACGCCCAGGCGGGTGGTGTAACGCTTGTCGGCCGAGTCCAGCTTGGCGCCCAATTCGAGGTTGTAGCTTTGTTCGGGAGGCGTATCGACGTTTTGTGCACTCAAAGAGTAGGCGTCACCAGAGGTGTTGAACGAAGAGCCGGCCGAGAAGTGGTATGAGTCCAGCGCATTGGGCTGGAACAACGCACCGATGCGCTGGCTCCAGCCGGCTACAGTCATCTGGTAGCTGGTGTAGGTTTCGGGGCCAGGCGCGGCATTGGGGATGGCGATCAGGTCATAGTTGCCGACCATATGGTCGTAGCGCATGCCGCCCAGCAGTTTCCACTGGGGTGCCACCTGGACTAGATCCTGCACATAAGCGCCCCAGCCGGCCGAGTCGAACTGGTTGGTCTTGCGCAGCACGCGCAGGCTTTCATTGACGGCGGCCCCCTCGTCCGGCGTGCCTACGGTGGTCGTGGTCTTGGTCAGGTCTACGCCGCCCTGGGCCGCGCTGCGCGCGCCATAGACACTGCGGTTTTCCAGGGCGAGGTCCACGCCGGTGACCAGTTCGTGCTTGAAGCCCAGGGCCTTGAACTTGGTGCTGTAGTCGCTCTGCGCGTGCAGATTGTTCATGTCCTGGATCTTGTTTTGTGTGCCACGGGTCAGTACCGTGTTGTCACTCAGCGTGTCCAGGCTGGCAGCCACGCCACCGGGTTGCGCCGCCGCCGCGGCGAAGCGCACCGTGCTGGCGCGCTGATCGCGAGTGTAGGCCCCCTTGCGTACCTGGCTCTTGAGTTCGGCGCCGTCATCGAAACGGTGCAGGTGCGAGAGCGTGAGGTGGCTGGCCTGCCCCTTGTTGTAGTCGCTGGCCATGCCGTAGTAGGTGCTTGGGTCAACCGGCATGGTTGTGGTGGCAGGTGAGTTGTTGGCAGCGCCGGCCGGCCGGATCCACGGCATGCCGTAGTTGATGCCGTTGTTGTTGGTCAGTTGATAGAGAGCGACCGAGTACTCGTCACGCTCGCCTATGCCCCAGCGGTAGGTGCCCGCGATGCCGTACTTGTCGATGCTGCTGCCAGCACCGTTGTTGTCGGCCTTGGTGTCCATGACGTTCAGGCGCAGGGCCGCACTGTCACCTGTCTTGATATTGAAATCTCCCACCGTGCGGCGGTAGTTGTAGCTGCCCACGGTGACGTCGACCTGGTTCTCGTCAATCAGCCGGGGGGCTTTGCTGACCTGATTGACGGCGCCGCCGGTGGAGCCACGGCCGAAGAGCATGGAGGCCGAGCCGCGCAGCACTTCAAGCCGGTCGTAGTTGAAGGTGTCGCGATCGTAGAAGGCCGGATCGCGCAAGCCGTCGAGGAAGATGTCGCCGGTCGTCGCCAGCGAGAAGCCGCGCAGGCGGATGTCTTCCTCACCGCCCTCGGCCGCCTGGAAGCTGATTCCGGCGGTGTTCTTCAGGGCCTCCTTCAGGGTGTCGAGGTTGCGGTCATCGATCAGTTTCTCCGTCACCACCGTCACCGACTGCGGGATGTCGCGCAGTTTCTGCCGGCCTTTGCCGATGCCGGTTTCGGTAGCGCGGTAGGCGTCCTTGCCCTCGGGGGCTTCGGCCTGTTCCTTGACAACCACGGTGCCCAGGGTCTTGCTGCCCTCGGCTTCGGTGGTCTGTGCCAGTGCGCTCATCGACCCGGCCAGCAGCATGGCGCCCAGGGGCAGCAATGCAGTGGATGTGCGGGGCTGGGCGAGGGGGGGGTGTTTAAGGCCAGATGGGGGAGCGTTCTTCTTGCTATGTTGCCGTTTGGACATGGTGGTAGCGCCTTGATTTGAAATTGACGATGGCTGGCTACTACCGTCTCGAACCTGAGGGCTCAGCGGCGTGGCTTGCTGTGAAGATTTACAAAATTATACACAAATACAAATCATTCGCATTAAGTTTATACAAAGGGGCGCAAAAAAACCGGCCAGTTCGTACGCTGGCCGGTGAGCGGAGGGGGGGGCTGGCTTAGTAGCTCAGGCGCTCGGGCCGGATCTCCTGCAGGATGGTGGTGGCTATCTCCTCGATGGACTTGGTCGTGGTGGACAGCCAGCGTATGCCGGCGCGCCGCATCATGGCCTCCGCCGCGGCCACCTCCATGCGGCAGTTTTCCAGTGCGGCGTACTTGGAATTGGGGCGGCGTTCGTTACGGATCTCGCTCAGGCGATCCGGGTTGATGGTCAGGCCGAAGATCTTGGCCTTGTGCGGTACCAGCGCTGGCGGCAGCTGCTGACGTTCGAAATCCTCGGGGATCAAGGGGTAGTTGGAGGCTTTCAAGCCGTACTGCATGGCCAGGTAGAGCGAGGTGGGTGTCTTGCCGCTGCGGCTCACGCCGACCAGGATCACGTCCGAACTTTCCAGATCCTTGTTGGACTGGCCGTCGTCATGTGCCAGCGAAAAGTTGATGGCCTCGATGCGGTCGTGATAAGCCTGGCTCTTGCTCACGTCGCTGAAGCGGCCGATGCGGTGGTTGGACTTGATGCCCAACTCGTCCTCCAGCGGGTTCACGAAGGTGCCGAACATGTCCAGCATCATGCCCTGGCAGCCCTCGTTGATGATCTGGTGCACTTCCTCGTTGGCCAGGGTGGTGAAGACGATGGGCTTTTTGCCCTCCACCTCGGCTGTGTGGTTGATCTGGCGCACTGCCTGGTGTGCCTTGTCCATGGTGTCAATGAAGGGCAGGCGCACATGGCGGAACTGGACTTCGAACTGGGCCAGGATGGCGTTGCCGAAAGTTTCGGCTGTGATGCCGGTGCCATCGGAAATGAAGAAAACAGTGCGGTTGGGCATGGTGGACAGGCTCTCGTCAGGAAATTGTTATCGAGTTACATGCAAAAACAGCATGGTTTCCGCTGGAGGGGAATAAAATCGCTGATTAACCCATAGATTCTTCCATGCCCCGCACCGCCCCACCAGAAAAAGAGCAAAGGCTGGCCGTTGGCATGGGCGCAAGCGGCATCGCGCCGACTTGTGCACCCCGGTTTTTAAACTCTGGAGCTCTCCCATGTCTGCACTTTTCAGCCCGACCGCCTTGGTCGTACCGTTTGAAAACCTGAGGATGACCGATGTCGAGGCGGTAGGCGGCAAGAACGCCAGCCTCGGCGAAATGATCTCGCAGCTGCCCCAGGGTGTGCGCGTGCCCACGGGCTTCGCGACCACGGCCCATGCCTTCCGCGAATTTCTGAAACACGGCGGCCTGGCCGACCGTATCAACGCCAAGCTCGAAGCCCTGGACACCGAGGACGTGCGTGCACTGGCCACGGTGGGTGCCGAAATCCGCGCCATGGTCGAGGCCCAGCCTTTCCCGGCCGATCTGGAAAAGGCCATTCGCGAGGACTACGCCAAGCTGTCTGCCGGCAATGCCCAGGCCACCTTTGCGGTGCGCTCCTCCGCCACCGCCGAAGATCTGCCTGACGCCTCCTTTGCCGGTCAGCAGGAGACCTTCCTCAACGTGCACGGCATCGAGGAAGTGCTGCACAAGATGAAGGAGGTCTTCGCCTCCCTCTACAACGACCGCGCCATCAGCTACCGCGTGCACAAGGGGTTTGCCCATGCCGACGTGGCGCTTTCCGCCGGCGTGCAGCGCATGGTGCGCTCCGACCTGGGTGCGGCTGGCGTGATGTTCACCATCGACACCGAATCCGGCTTTGAGGACGTGGTCTTCATCACCTCCAGCTACGGCCTGGGCGAGACGGTGGTGCAGGGCGCGGTGAACCCTGACGAGTTCTATGTGCACAAGCCCATGCTCAAGGCCGGCAAGCGCGCCGTGGTGCGCCGCAACCTGGGCTCCAAGCTGATCCAGATGGTCTTCTCCACGCCCGAGGAGAAAAAAGCCGGCGGCAAGCTGGTCAAGACCGTTGATGTGCCCACCGAGCAGCGCAATCGCTATTCGCTCAGCGACGCCGATGTCGAGCAGCTCGCCAAATATGCGCTCGTGATCGAGCAGCACTACGGTCGCCCCATGGACATCGAATGGGGCAAGGACGGCACCGACGGCCTGCTCTACATCCTGCAGGCCCGCCCCGAGACCGTGAAGAGTCAGGCCGCCGGCGCCGCCGAGATGCGCTACAAGCTCAAGGGCCAGAGCGCCGTGCTGGCCGAAGGCCGTGCCATCGGCCAGAAGATCGGTACCGGCCCCGTGCGCCTGGTGCACAACATCAGCGAGATGGACAAGGTCCAGCCTGGCGACGTGCTGGTCACCGACATGACCGATCCGAACTGGGAGCCGGTGATGAAGCGCGCCAGCGCCATCGTGACCAACCGCGGTGGTCGTACCTGCCACGCGGCCATCATCGCGCGCGAACTGGGCATCCCGGCCGTGGTGGGTTGCGGTGATGCCACCGAGAAGCTCAAGGACGGCACCTTGGTGACGGTCAGCTGCGCCGAAGGCGACACCGGCCACATCTACGACGGCCTGCTCGAGATGGAGGTGACCGAGGTCCAGCGCGGCACCATGCCCAAGATCGACGTCAAGATCACGATGAACATCGGCAACCCGCAGCTGGCCTTCGACTTCGCCCAGCTGCCCAACGAGGGCGTGGGCCTGGCGCGCCTGGAGTTCATCATCAACAACAACATCGGCGTGCACCCGAAGGCCATCCTGGAGTACCCGAACATCGACGCCGACCTGAAGAAGGCGGTGGAGTCCGTGGCGCGTGGCCACGCCTCGCCGCGCGCCTTCTATGTGGACAAGGTCGCCGAAGGCGTGGCCACCATCGCCGCGGCCTTCTGGCCCAAGCCAGTGATCGTGCGGCTGTCCGACTTCAAGAGCAACGAGTACCGCAAGCTGATCGGTGGCAGCCGCTACGAGCCCGAGGAAGAGAACCCCATGCTGGGTTTCCGCGGCGCAGCGCGCTACCTGAGCGTCGACTTTGCTGGCGCCTTCGCCATGGAGTGCGAGGCGATGAAGCGCGTGCGCGAAGAGATGGGCCTGACCAACGTCGAGCTCATGGTGCCCTTCGTGCGTACCTTGGGCCAGGCCAAGAAGGTCATCGACCTGCTGGGCAAGCACGGCCTCAAGCGCGGCGAAAACGGTCTGAAGATCGTGATGATGTGTGAGGTGCCGAGCAACGCCATCCTGGCCGACGAGTTCCTTGAGTACTTCGATGGTTTCTCCATCGGCTCCAACGACCTGACCCAGCTCACCCTGGGCCTGGACCGCGACTCCGGCATGGAGCTGCTGGCCGCCGATTTCGACGAACGCGACCCCGCCGTGGAGGCCATGGTGGCGCGCGCCATCGCGGCCTGCCGCAAGCAGGGCAAGTACGTGGGCATCTGCGGCCAGGGTCCCAGCGACCACCCTGACTTCGCCAAGTGGCTGGTGGAGCAGGGCATCACCTCGCTCTCGCTGAACCCGGACTCGGTGGTTGAGACCTGGCAGAAACTGGCCGGCAAGTGAGATTCGGCATGGTGACCGGCATCAATGAGCTGATGACTGCACCATGCTGAACAGGATGCCGAACGAGGCGGGAACGCGGCGGCCGTGGTGGCCATCCCTGCGCAGCACGCTGTTGCTGCTCTGGTTCCTGACTTCCTTCGGCATCCTTTTTTTTGCGCGCGACCTGCAGCAGGTCGTGTTCGGCTGGCCCCTGAGCTACTGGTTTGCAGCCCAGGGTGCGGTGATGGTTTTTGTCGTGATCACCGCCGTCTTTGCAAAGCTGACAAACCGGCGTGACAGCCCTGGCCTGCCGTCCATGGATGCGCAAGCCTACGCAGCCTACAAAAAGCGCCTGCATCGCCTCTTCGCGATCTATGTGCTGGGCCTGCTGGTGTTCCTGGGCCTGCTGTCCCTCGCCGAATTCTGGGGCTTGTCCCGCAGCTGGGTTGGCGCGGTCTTCCTGTTCGTGACGGTGGCCTTGTACGCCGGTATCGGCATCTACAGCCGCACCACAGTGGCTTCAGAGTACTACGTGGCCGGGCGCAGGATCCCGGCGGTCTACAACGGCATGGCCACGGCAGCCGACTGGATGAGCGCGGCCTCTTTCATCAGTCTGGCCGGCGGTCTGTACCTGCAGGGTTTTTCGGGGACCGAAACGCAGCCGGGTGGCCTGGCCTATGTGCTGGGCTGGACCGGTGGCTTCTGTTTAGTGGCCCTGCTGGTCGCTCCCTATTTGCGGGAGCGTGGACTTTATACGATCCCGGACTTTTTCGAGCAGCGTTTTGGCGGGGCCTGGCCGCGGCGCATCGCTGCACTGGCTGCTGTGCTGTGCTCCTTCACCTATGTCGTGGCACAGATCTACGGCGTGGGTCTGATCACCTCGCGCCTGACCGGGGTGCACTTCGAGATCGGCATCATGCTGGGGCTGGGCGGGGTGCTTGTGTGTTCCTTTCTGGGAGGCATGCGGGCCGTGACCTGGACCCAGGTGACCCAGTATGTGGTCCTCATCCTGGCCTTTCTGATCCCGGTGTCCTGGCTGGCCTACAAGCAGCTAGGCAATCCCCTGGCCCCTCTGGTGTACCAGCAGCAGCTGGAGAAGATTTCTGCCATGGAGCAGGAGCTGATCGATTCGCCGGCCGAGCAGGAGGTTATCCAGGAATACCTGCGCCGGGCGCAGGAATACGAGCGCAAATTGCGCAATGTCGATGCCGCATTGCAGGCCGATCGAGCCCTGCTCAAGGAACAGTTGCAGCTTCTGATCGACTCGCGTGCCGACCACGATTCCATCACGGCCGTACGGCGCGAACTGGCCCTGCTGCCCAAAGATGCGCAGGTTGCCCGTGATGTGTGGACCCGTGCCATGCAGGACAACCTGGGCCGGGCCAAACCACTGGCGGGTATGCCGCCGCATGCGCGTCCCTTTGCCGGCGATCCTGAAGGCACGGCCCAGGAGCGTGAGGTCTTTGACAGCTCGCGTCTCAACTTCCTGGCGCTGATGTTCTGCCTCATGGTGGGAACCGCCGGCATGCCGCACCTGCTGACCCGTTACTACACCACACCATCGGTGGCTGAGACCCGCAGCTCCGTGGGCTGGTCCCTGTTCTTCATTTCGCTGCTGTACGTGGCAGCGCCGGCCCTGGCCGTGCTGGTCAAGTTCGAGGTCATGAGCGAGCTGGTAGGGCAGAACTTCGACGCCCTGCCAGCCTGGATCGTCCAGTGGGCCCGGGTTGACAGCTCTCTGCTGTCGATCAACGACATCAATCACGACAACCGGCTGCAGTTCTCCGAACTCAAGCTGGGCGCGGATATCGTGATGCTGGCGACACCGGAGATCGGTGGTCTGCCCTATGTGATTTCGGGCCTGGTGGCGGCCGGTGGCCTGGCTGCAGCCTTGTCCACGGCCGACGGATTGTTGCTGACCATAGGCAATGCCCTTTCGCATGACCTGTACCGTAACAAGGCGGGCAAGGACGCCAAGGTCAGCGAAATGCGCCGCGTGATGATGTCCAAGTTCACCCTGCTGGTCGTGGCCCTGGTGGCGGCTTATGTCGCCGCACTCAAGCCGGGCGACATTCTTTTCCTGGTGTCGGCTTCTTTCTCGCTGGCAGGCAGCGCCTTTGTACCCGTCATGGTGCTGGGCATCTTCTGGCGCCGGACCTCACGTCTGGCGGCCGTGGCCGGCATGCTGTCCGGGGTGGGGGTCACGGGTTACTACATGCTGATCAATTCGCCGCCCGTCCAGGCGGCTTTCGGGTTGGGCGGCAACAGCCTGTGGTTTGGCATCCAGCCCATCTCCGCTGGAGTTTTTGGCATTGCGGCGGGGGTCCTGATCACCGTCCTGCTCAGTCTGCTGTTCCGGTCCGGCCAGCTGACTACCGATCCGGGTGCAAATCAGCTATAATGCTCGGTTCCCACCTTGCTGCACCCCAGTCGACGCCGGGGGCGGCTTCCATCCACAAGGAGTATCAATGCGTCATTACGAAATCATCCTCATGATCCACCCGGATCAGAGCGAGCAGGTTCCCGCCATGCTCGAGCGCTACAAGGGCATGATCACCACCGGCGGTGGCAAGATCCACCGCGTTGAAGACTGGGGCCGTCGTCAGATGGTCTACATGATCAACAAGCTGGCCAAGGCCCACTACCTGTGCCTGAACATCGAGGCCGACCAGGCTGTGATGGCTGAACTGGAGCATGCCTTCAAGTTCAACGATGCCGTGCTGCGTCACCTGACGGTTCTGAAGAAGAAGGCCGATACCGGCCCGTCTTCCATGATGAAGACCGTCGAGCGTGAAGACGCCCGCAAGGCCCAGCAGGCTGAATTCCAGGCCTGATCGTTAGCGAGGAGTGAACCCCGGCGCCAACCAGCTGGACCTGAATGCTTCGATCGCAGAGCTGAGTGCCATGCGATACACCCCGGCCGGCGTGCCGGCCCTGGATCTGAGACTCGAACACGAGTCGGTGCGCCAGGAAGCAGGACAGGAACGGCAGGTGAAGGCCAGCGCCAAGGCAGTTGCCTTTGGTGCTCTGGCCGAGCGGCTTGCGAAGCAGGCTGTAGGCAGCAGCTGGAGGTTCCAAGGCTTTGTCGCCACTCCCCGCAACGGCAAGAACCTGGTATTTCACATCCAAGATTTCAGTCAAGATTAAACAGGAGGCCCCATGGCCACGTTCAAGAAATTCAACAAAGACAAGCGCCCGAAGCGCAACACCCAGTCGCTGCTGTTCAAGCGCAAGCGCTTCTGCCGCTTCACCGTCGCCGGCGTCGAGGAAATCGACTACAAGGACATCGACACGCTGCGTGACTTTGTCGCTGAAAACGGCAAGATCATCCCGGCTCGCCTGACCGGCACCCGCGCGATCTACCAGCGCCAGCTCAACACCGCTATCAAGCGCGCGCGTTTCCTCGCGCTGCTGCCTTACAGCGACCAGCACAAGATCTAAGGAGCCCGACCATGCAAATCATTCTGCTCGACAAGGTCGTGAACCTCGGCAACCTCGGTGAGATCGTCAAGGTCAAGGACGGCTACGCCCGTAACTTCCTGATCCCCTCGGGCCGCGCCCGCCGCGCCACCGAAGCCGCCAAGAAGGACTTCGAAGCCCGCCGCGCCGAACTGGAGAAGGCCGCTGCTGCCAAGCTGGCCGAATCCCAGGCTCTGGGCGAGAAGCTGGCCGGTACCACCATCAAGCTGACCCAGAAGGCCGGCGTGGACGGTCGCCTGTTCGGTTCTGTCACCAACTTCGATATCGCCGAAGAGCTGGTCAAGACCGGTTACCAGGTGAGCAAGGCCCAGGTGCGCATGCCCAACGGCCCGATCAAGATGGTGGGCGACAGCGCGGTCAGCGTGGCCCTGCACACCGACGTGGTCGTCGAGATCAACGTCTCGGTGTACGGCGAAACCGCCTGATCCAGCTGATCTCCTGAAAGCCGCCGGGCCCTGGCCCAGGCGGCTTTTTCTTTGGGTCAGCGACTTATCCTTGCAAGTGCACAGCCTGCCCACAGTTATTCAGTAGGTTGTCCACAGCATTTCACTCGACGCTGGGCGCGCCCCGTCGTAGGATAGAAAACCACAAGGAACACATACCGAATGTCAGCTGTTTTGACCGCCGTAGATGAGGGCTACAGCCCCGATCGCCAGATCGCGCAGCTGCGCGTCCCCCCGCACTCCATCGAGGCAGAATCCAGCGTGCTGGGCGGCCTGTTGCTCGACAACGCCGCCTGGGACCGTGTCAACGACCTGCTGGGCGACGGCGACTTCTACCGCTACGAACACCGCCTGATCTACGGCGCCATGGCTGCACTGATCAATGCCACCCGCCCGGCTGACGTGATCACTGTTTTCGAGCACCTGCAAAGCCAGGGCAAGGCCGAAGAAACCGGTGGCCTGGCCTATCTGAACGCGCTGGCTCAGTACGTGCCCAGCGCCGGCAATATCCGTCGTTACGCCGAGATCGTGCGTGAGCGCGCCATCCTGCGCAAACTGGTGGCCGCCAGCGACGAGATCGCCACCAACGCCTTCAATCCGCAGGGCCGGCCAGTGGCGCAGATCCTGGACGAGTCCGAGCAGAAGATCTTCAATATCGGCGAAGAAGGCTCGCGCATGAAGCGCGGTTTCCAGGCCATGGACACCCTGGTGGTGGACCTGCTGGACCGCGTGCAGGAGATGGCGGACAACCCGAATGACATCACGGGTGTGCCCACCGGCTTCTACGACCTGGACCGCATGACCTCCGGCCTGCAGCCGGGTGACATGATCGTGCTGGCCGCACGCCCTTCCATGGGCAAGACGGCTTTTGCCATCAACATCGCCGAGCACGTGGCGCTCAATGAACAGCTGCCCGTGGCGGTGTTCTCCATGGAAATGGGCGCGGCCCAGCTGGCGGTGCGTATCGTCGGTTCCATCGGCCGCATCGACCAGGGCCATTTGCGTACCGGCAAGTTGACGGACGAGGAGTGGCCGCGCCTGACCGAGGCCATCGAGAAGCTGCGCAATATTTCTTTGCACATCGACGAGACCGCCGGTCTGACGGCCAGCGAACTGCGCGCCAACGCGCGCCGCCTGGCCCGCCAGTGCGGTGGCAAGCTCGGCCTCATCGTGGTGGACTACCTTCAGCTCATGAGTGGCTCGTCCGGCAACGACGAAAACCGCGCCACCGAACTGGGCGAAATCTCGCGCGGCATGAAGATGCTGGCCAAGGAACTGGGCTGCCCCCTGATCGCACTTTCGCAGCTCAACCGCAGCGTGGAAACCCGCCCCGACAAGCGCCCCATGATGAGCGACCTGCGCGAATCCGGCGCGATCGAGCAGGACGCGGACATCATCATGTTCATCTACCGCGACGAGTACTACACCAAGGACGCCTGCAAGGAACCGGGCGTGGCCGAGATCATCATCGCCAAGCAGCGTAACGGCCCGACGGGCGTGGTCAAACTGGCCTTCCTCAAGAACCTGACACGTTTCGAAAGCCTGGCTGGGGGCTACGGCAACGGCGATTTCTGAGCCGTCGCGACAATGAAAAAAGGGGCCCGAGGGCCCCTTTTTCAATGGGTCATTGACCCGTGAGCTTCAGAGCACCTCGCTGGCGAAGTCTGCCAAGCGCGAGCGTTCGCCGCGCGCCAGCGTGATGTGGCCGCCGTGCGGCCAACCCTTGAATTTGTCAACCGCGAAGGTCAGGCCTGAGGAACCCTCGGTCAGGTAGGGCGTGTCGATCTGCGCCAGGTTGCCCATACAGATGATCTTGGTGCCGGGGCCGGCCCGTGTGATCAGTGTCTTCATCTGCTTGGGCGTCAGGTTTTGCGCCTCGTCGATGATCACGTACTTGCTCATGAAGGTGCGCCCGCGCATGAAGTTCATGCTCTTGATCTTGATGCGGCTGCGGATCAGTTCGCTGGTGGCCGCACGGCCCCATTCGCCGGCACCGGTGTCGGTCTTGGAGAGCACTTCCAGGTTGTCGTCGAGTGCGCCCATCCAGGGGCCCATCTTCTCCTCTTCGGTGCCGGGTAGGAAACCGATATCCTCGCCCACACTCACCGTGGCGCGGGTCACGATGATCTCGGTGTAGCGCCGGTCGTCCAGCACCTGGGTCAGGCCCGCAGCCAAGGCCATCAGGGTCTTGCCGGTGCCAGCCGTACCGGTCAGGGTGACGAAGTCCACCTCCGGGTCCATCAGCAGGTTCATGGCGAAATTCTGCTCACGGTTGCGGGTGGCGATGCCCCAGACGGCGTGCTTGAGGTGGGTGTAGTCCTTGAGGGTCTTGAGCACGGCACTCTTGCCGCGGATCTCGGTGACACGCGCGTAGAAGTTGGGTTCGCCCGGCGCTTCGAAGTAGACGAACTGGTTGATCATCAGGCTGGGTACCACGGGCCCGGTGATGCGGTAGAAGGTGTGCGGGCCCTGCTGCCAGCTCTCCACGCTCTGGCCCTCGGTGGTCCAGAAGTCGCTGGGTAGCGCCAGCGAACCGGAATAGAGCAGGTCGCCATCTTCCAGCGTCTTGTCGTTCTGGTAGTCGTCGGTGGCCAGGCTCAGTGCGCGGGCCTTGACGCGCATATTGATGTCCTTGGACACCAGCACCACCTCGCGCGGGGCGTACTGCACGCGCAGTGCCTCCACCACACCCAGGATCTGGTTGTCGGCCTTGCCCTGGGGCAGGCTGGTGGGTAGCTTGTAGTCCAGCGGCTGGGTCTGGAAGAAGAGCTTGCCACCGGCCTCACGGTGGCCCGTGGTGTCGAGCTTGAGCCCCGTGGCGATATCGGCGCCCTGGGCCCCTGCCAGCGCGTCCAGCGTGCGACTGGTCTGGCGGGCATTGCGTGCCACTTCGGTCATGCCCTTCTTGTGGCCGTCGAGCTCCTCCAGCACGATCATCGGCAGGAAGATGTCGTGTTCCTCGAAACGGAACAGGCACATGGGATCGTGCAGCAGCACATTGGTGTCGAGCACAAAGAGCTTGCTCGGGCCTGTGGGCGTGGTCCGTTTGGGTCGGGCCTTGGTCTGTGGCCGGTCGGACACCGCTGCCGGGCGGGCCGGCTGGCGCAGGCTGACCACGGGTGCGACCGGCGGGGCCAGGGCTTCCACCCCCAGGCCACCACCGTGTTCGAACATATCGCGGGCTTGTGCTTTGTCTGCAGGTTCCGGGCCATCGAAGGAGGCCGATGTCTTGCGACCGCTGCGTGGTTTGCCACGGGCCGGAGCTTCGAAGGCTTCAGGAGAGAGGAGGGCAGCGCGTTTGGTGGGGGCGGGGGGCAGGGGCATGTGGGTAGGTGCTGGAGGGGAGTGGGACAAATGCCGTGCGGAAAACAAAAAAGCCGCCCGGTAAACCTGGGCGGCTTTGTGTGGCGGAAGCGGTTGCAAACCTCAACGGCATGAATTCATTATGCATGAGCCGTCTGAAAGTAAACCCTGCTGTTGCTCAAAAGCATCAGCAGGACCGGAGCTCAGGCGGTTGCTGCTGCCGCGGCCTTTTTCAGTGCCTTGACGGCCTTGAGGACTTCGTCCACATGGCCGGGAACCTTGAGGCCGCGCCATTCCTGTTTGAGGATGCCATCAGCGCCGATCAGGAAGGTGCTGCGCTCGATGCCCTTGACCTTCTTGCCGTACATGATCTTGTTCTTGACCACGCCGAACATGTGGCACATCTTCTCTTCGGTGTCGGCAATCAGTTCGAAAGGCAGCTCCAGCTTGGACTTGAACTCGTCATGCGACTTCATGTTGTCGCGCGAGACGCCGAAGACGAGGGCGCCGGCCTTCACGAAATCCTTGTACTTGTCACGGAACTGCATGGCTTCCGTGGTGCAGCCAGGCGTGTTGTCCTTGGGGTAGAAGTACAGGACCAGCGTCTGTCCGAGATGGGTGGTGTTGGAAACCTTGATGCCACTGGTGGCATTGGCTTCGAATTCCGGAATGGGTTTGTTGACAACAATCGCCATATGACTCAAATCTTGTGTGACAGCAGCTGTCGTGTAGGGGTCGGGATGCTGGCCGTGACAGCGGGGCGTCGAGCCCGACTCAAGCTGGCAATTTTACCCTGAAAACCATGCCCTTGGAACTGTGACGGGCTAAGGAGTTTCCAGCAGTAGTGCCGCCACCACATGCCGGCCTTCGCCGGCCAGGATGTTGTAGGTGCGGCAGGCGGCTGCGGTGTCCATGGTTTCCAGGCCGATGCCCAGCGCTACCAGGGCCTGCAGCCATTCGGGGCGGGGGAAACGCAGGCGCGTGCCGCTACCGAAGAGCACCAGCTCCGGGCGCAGCTCGGCCAGGGGGGCGAAGTGCATGGGGGCGAGATCTTCGTAGCGGGCGCAGTCCCAGACCTGGCGTTCGCCACGCGAACCCAGCACAAGGCTGGTGCTGAATTTTTCAGCATCGACGGCGATCCAGCCGGGGCCGTAGCCGTTGATGGTCTGGACTGTGGGTCTATCAGGCTGGAGTTTCATGAAAGGACTTGGTTCTGTGGTCAAATTATAGGTTTCGCCTCGCAACAAGGATGGCCTTTTGCACGCCATCCTGCCGTACCCCGGAGGGATTTTGAAAACCATACGCAAATCGGACAAGCTGGCCAACGTCTGCTACGACATCCGCGGCCCCATCATGGAGCGCGCCAAGCAGATGGAGGAGGAGGGCCACAGCATCATCAAGCTCAACATCGGCAATCTGGCCGTGTTCGGCTTCGATTCGCCCGAAGAGATCCGTCAGGACATGATCCGCAACCTGCCGAATGCGGCAGCGTATTCCGACAGCAAGGGCATCTTTGTCGCGCGCAAGGCGGTGATGCAGTACACCCAGGAGCAGGGCATCAAAGGCGTGTCGCTGGACGACATCTACCTGGGCAATGGCGCCAGCGAACTGATTGTCATGGCCACCAATGGCCTGCTCAATGACGGCGACGAGATGCTGCTGCCGGCACCCGACTATCCCCTGTGGACGGCTGCGGTCAGCCTGTCGGGCGGTACGCCCGTGCACTATCTGTGCGACGAGGCCAACGGCTGGATGCCCAATCTCGCCGACATTCGCGCCAAGATCACGCCGCGCACCAAGGGCATCGTGGTCATCAACCCGAACAACCCGACCGGGGCGCTGTACTCCGACGAACTGCTCAAGGGCATCATCGAGATCGCCCGCGAGCACAACCTGGTCATCATGGCCGACGAGGTCTACGACAAGGTGCTGTACGACGGCGTCAAGCACACTGCGCTGGGCAGCCTGTCGGACGATGTGCTCACGCTGACCTTCAACTCCCTGTCCAAGAGCTACCGCTCCTGCGGCTACCGTGCGGGCTGGCTGGTGGTGTCTGGCGACAAGAAGTCTGCCAAAGACTACATCGAGGGGCTCAATATGCTGTCCTCGATGCGCCTGTGTGCCAACGTGCCGGGGCAGTCCGCCATCCAGACCGCGCTGGGCGGTTACCAGACCATCAACGACCTGGTGCACGAAGGCGGCCGCCTGCGCCGCCAGCGCGACATCGCCTACGAGCTGATCACCGCCATTCCCGGCGTCTCCTGCGTCAAACCGCAGGCCGCCTTGTACATGTTTCCCAGGCTCGACCCCAAGGTCTACCCGATCGAGGACGACAAGCAGTTCATCCTGGAACTGCTGGAGGAGACGCGCGTGTTGCTGGTGCAGGGTTCGGGCTTCAATTACCCGGACAACCAGCATTTCCGCATCGTCTTCCTGCCGCACGAGGACGATCTGCGCGAGGCCATAGCCCGTGTTGCCAGGTTCCTTGAAAGTTACCGCAAGCGCCTCGCGCACGCCTGAAGTTATGAATGAGAGGCCCATCCGGCCTCCGGACAGAGAAAAGATGAAAGCTATACAAGTAGGCCTGCTGGGCATCGGCACCGTCGGTTCGGGCACGTACAACGTGCTCAAACGCAACCAGGAAGAGATCAAGCGTCGCGCCGGCCGCGGCATCGAGATCACCATGGTGGCAGACCTGGACGTGGCGCGGGCGCAGTCCGTTGTGGGCCCGGACGTCAAGGTGGTGAACGACGCGCGCGCGGTGATTGCCAATCCAGAGATCGATATCGTCATCGAACTCATCGGTGGTTATGGCATTGCCAAACAGCTCGTGCTGGAGGCCATTGCCGCGGGCAAGCATGTGGTCACGGCCAACAAGGCCCTGCTGGCCGTACACGGCACCGAGATCTTCGCGGCGGCCTCCGCCAAGGGCGTGATGGTGGCGTTCGAGGCCGCCGTGGCCGGTGGCATTCCCATCATCAAGGCCCTGCGTGAGGGCCTCACGGCCAACCGTATCCAGTGGATCGCCGGCATCATCAACGGCACGACGAATTTCATCCTGTCCGAGATGCGCGACAAGGGCCTGGACTTCGACGTGGTGCTCAAGGAAGCGCAGCGCCTGGGTTACGCCGAGGCCGACCCCACCTTCGACATCGAAGGTGTGGACGCAGGCCACAAGGTCACTCTCATGTCGGCCATCGCCTACGGCATTCCCGTGCAGTTCGACAAGGCCCATGTGGAAGGCATCACCAGGCTGGGCGCGCAGGACATCAAGTACGCCGAACAGCTGGGCTACCGCATCAAGCTGCTGGGCATCACCAAGCGCACGGCCAAGGGCATCGAGCTGCGCGTGCACCCCAGCCTGGTGCCGAGCAAGCGCCTGCTGGCCAATGTGGAGGGCGCCATGAACGCCGTGGTGGTGAACGGCGATGCCGTGGGCACTACGCTGTATTACGGCAAGGGCGCCGGTTCCGAGCCCACTGCCAGCGCCGTGATCGCCGACCTGGTCGACATCGCCCGTCTGCACACGGCCGACCCGCTGCACCGCGTGCCGCACCTGGCTTTCCAGCCCGACGCTATGAGCAATCTGGTGGTCCTGCCCATGAGCGAGGTGGTGACCAGTTATTACCTGCGCCTGCGCGTGGCCGATCAGGCCGGCGTGCTGGCCAAGGTGACCGGTATCCTGGCCGAGGCGGGCATCAGCATCGACGCCGTGCTTCAGCGCGAGGCCGACGAAGTGGGCGGTGAAGGTTCCACCCAGACCGATGTCATCATCCTCACACACGATGCGCGCGAGGGCACCATGAACGATGCCCTGTCCAAGCTGCAGGCGCTCAAGACCGTGCTGGCTCCGATCGTGCGCATCCGCAAGGAAGAACTGGCCGGATGAAGTACCTCAGCACCCGCGGTCACGCCGATCGTAAGCGCTTCTGCGAAATCCTGCTCGAAGGCCTGGCGCCCGATGGCGGCCTGTACCTGCCCGAGTCCTACCCAAAGGTGGATACCGCCACACTGGCGAAGTGGCGTGGCCTGTCCTACGCCGACCTGGCCTTCGAGATCCTCTCGCTCTACATCGACGACATCCCGGCCGAGGACCTGCGCGCCATCTGCCGCAAAACGTATACCGAGGCGGTGTTCGGCAGCAAGGAGATCGTCCCGCTGAAGACGCTGGAAAACGGCGTCTACCTCGAAGCCCTGTCCAACGGCCCCACGCTGGCCTTCAAGGACATGGCCATGCAATTGCTGGGCAACCTGTTCGAGTACGAACTGGCCCGCCGCGGTGAGCAGCTCAACATCCTGGGCGCCACCAGTGGCGACACCGGCAGCGCAGCCGAGTACGCCATGCGCGGCAAGCGGGGTGTGCGTGTTTTCATGACCAGCCCGCACGGCCGCATGAGCCCCTTCCAGCAGGCTCAGATGTTCAGCCTGCAGGATGCCAACATCCACAACCTTGCCGTCAAAGGCGTGTTCGATGATTGCCAGGACATCGTCAAGGCCGTCTCCAACGACCTGGATTTCAAGCGTCAATACAAGATCGGTACCGTCAACTCCATCAACTGGGCCCGTCTGGTGGCGCAGGTGGTGTATTACTTCGCCGGTTATTTCCAGGCGACGAAGAGCAATGCCGAGAAGGTCAGCTTCACCGTGCCCTCGGGCAATTTCGGTAACGTCTGTGCTGGCCATGTGGCCCGCATGATGGGCCTGCCCATCGAGCGCCTGGTGGTCGCCACCAACGAGAACGATGTGCTCGACGAGTTCTTCCGCACCGGGGTCTACCGCGTGCGCGGCAGCGCCGACACGCACGAGACCTCCAGCCCGTCCATGGACATTTCCAAGGCCTCGAACTTCGAGCGCTTCGTGTTCGACCTGCTGGGTCGCGACGGCGCCAAGGTCAAGGCCCTGTTCGGCGAGCAGCTCTCCAAGGCCGGCAAGTTTGACCTGAGCGCAGATCCGGCGTTTGCACAGGCGCGCAGCCGGTATGGTTTTGTCAGCGGCAGGAGTACGCACGCCAACCGACTCGCTACCATCCGTGACACCTGGGAGCGTTTCGGCGTGATGATCGACACGCACACCGCAGATGGTGTCAAGGTGGCGCGCGAGCAACTGCAGAGCGGGGTGCCCATGATCGTGCTGGAGACGGCCTTGCCCATCAAGTTCGCCGCGACCATCGTCGAGGCGCTGGGGCGCGAGCCCGACCGTCCAGCCAAGTTCATCGGCATCGAGGCCTTGCCCAAGCGGGTGGTCGTGATCGCTGCCGATGTGCAGGTGGTCAAGGACCATATCGTCCGCCACTGCGCCTGAAGTTTTGCCGCGCTCCGAGGTTTCGTCGTGTGCTATCAAATTTGTAGCTTTGGAGTGATCGTTTCATGAAAGTGGTGGGTTTCGCCGGCTACTCCGGTTCGGGCAAGACCACCCTGGTCGAACAGCTCATCCCCGCGCTCAAGTTGCGCGGCCTGCGCGTGTCCGTGGTCAAGCACGCCCACCACAAGTTCGATATCGACCATCCTGGCAAGGACAGCCGCCGCCACCGCGAGGCCGGTGCCTTCGAGGTGGTGATCGCCTCCAACCGCCGTCTGGCCCTGATGCGAGAGTTCGAGCAGGAGCACGAGCCCAAGGTGCACGAGCTGATCGCCGAGCTCTACGAGGGAGTGGACTGGGTGCTGGTCGAAGGTTTCAAGAACAGCGACCTGCTCAAGGTCGAGGTCTGGCGCGCCGCCAACGGCAAGCCCGTGCGTTACCCCGACGACGACTTCATCGCCGCTGTCGCCACCGACGACGCCAGCGAGTTGCCCGTTCCCACGGGACTGGACCTGCTGGACCTCAACGATCCCGACGCCGTTGCTGGCTGGTTGGTGACCCACGGCGAGCGCTTCGAGTACAAGCCCGAGATGTACGTCGCATGACTGCGCCCCGTGCCCCTCTGAAGTCGCTGGACCAGGCGCTGGCTGAATTGCTGGCGCAGGCCCTGCCGCTGCCGGGCTCGGAAACGGTCAATACCTTTGACGCCGACGGTCGTGTGCTCGCGCAGGACCTGGTCTCGGCCTTGCACGTGCCGCCGCAAGACAACAGCTCCATGGACGGTTACGCCCTGCGTTGTGCTGACGCACCTGCGGCCGGTACCGTGCTGCGTGTCACGCAACGCATTCCGGCAGGACAGCGCGGCCAGCCGCTCATGGCTGGTGAAGCCGCTCGCATCTTCACGGGTGCACCCGTGCCACCTGGCGCCGACGCCATCGTCATGCAGGAAGACTGCGAGCTGGTGGCGGAAGGCAGCGTGCGCGTGAACACTGTTCCTGCCCCTGGCCAGTGGATACGCCGCGCCGGCGAGGACGTGACACGCGGTGCCGTGGTGCTGGCGCGTGGGCAGCGACTCTCTCCGGCTGCGTTGGGTATGGCCGCTGGCATCGGCCTGGCCCAACTCGCCGTGGTGCGTCGCCCGCGCGTGGCTCTGTTCTCCACCGGTGACGAACTGGTCATGCCCGGTGATGTACCGCCCGAGAAAATGCCGCCCGGCGCGATCTACAACTCCAACCGTTTTTTCCTGCGTGCCCTGTTGCAGCGTCTGGGTTGCGAGGTGACCGACTTCGGCATCGTGCCGGACCAGCGTGCTGCCACCCTGAGCGCGCTGCGGGGCGCCGCCCAGGGCCACGACCTGGTGCTGACCAGCGGTGGTGTTTCCGTGGGTGAGGAAGACCATATCAAGCCGGCTGTCGAGCAACTGGGTGAGCTCGATCTCTGGCAGATCTCCATGAAACCCGGCAAGCCCTTTGCCTACGGCAAACTTTACCGAGGTGAGGGCGCCGCGCGCGGTCCGCAGGACGCCTGTCACTTTGCCGGCCTGCCGGGTAACCCGGTGTCCAGCTATGTCACCTTCATGCTGCTGGTGAGGCCTTTCCTGCTCAAGCTGCAGGGGGTCACGCAGATCGAGCCCGTGCGCATGGCCCTGCCGGCGCATTTCGAGCTGAAGCGCGGCGACAAGCGCCGCGAGTTCCTGCGCGTGCGCCGCAACGCGGCAGGCGGCCTGGACCTGTTCCCCAACCAGAGCTCGGGTGTGCTGACCTCGGCCGTTTGGGGCGACGGCCTGGTGGACAACCCCGCCGGGCAGACCATCGCGAAAGGCGATATCGTTCAGTTTCTGGTTTTTGCGGAGCTCATGGGATGAAGGTCACCGTCAAATACTTCGCCTCGATCCGCGAGAGCCTGGGCACGGGTGGTGAAGCGCTGGAGACCCAGGCCGGCAACTTGGGCGCATTGCGCGACGAACTCATTGCCCGTGGCGGCGCCCATGCCCAAAGCCTGGCGCGTGGCCGTGCCGTGCGCGTGGCGCTGAACCAGGTCATGAGCGGTGAAGAAGCGGCCCTGACCGAAGGCTGCGAGGTTGCTTTCTTTCCACCGGTGACCGGAGGCTGACATGGGCGGGCGCGTCGTCATCCAGACCCAGGACTTCGACGTCGGTGCCGAAATCGCCGCCCTGCGCGCGCAGGACAAGCGTGTCGGCGCGGTCTGCACTTTCATCGGCACCGTGCGTGACCGCAATGATGGCCAGTCGGTCAGCGCAATGGAGCTCGAGCACTACCCCGGCATGACCGAGAAGTCGATCGAAAACATGATCGACGCAGCCCTCAGGCGTTTCGATATCTATGCCGCCCGTGTGATCCACCGTGTGGGTCCATTGCAGCCGCTGGACCAGATCGTGCTGGTGGTGGTCACCTCGGCGCACCGCGGCGAGAGCTTTCAGGCCTGCGAATTCCTGATGGACTACCTCAAGACCCAGGCACCGTTCTGGAAAAAGGAGCAGACGTCCGAAGGCGCGCGCTGGGTCGATGCCCGCGTCAGTGACGACCAGGCCCTGGCCAAATGGGGCATCGCTTCGGGCAACTCCGCGGCCTGATCCCGGAGACAGGCCCCGGGTTCCCGTGGCGCTATCGGTAGAAACCTCAGTGTCGGCGTCGCGCCTGCGGCCCTAGGATGGTAAGAGTTCTTATCAATTCCGAGGCCTGACCGCATGACGATCCAGCTCCCCAACCTGAGCAACCCTGCTCGCCCGCAGAAAGCGCCCTACCTGCGCATCGCCACCGAAGAGGCGTTTGCGACGCAGGAGATGATCGATCTCTACAAGAAGATCCTGAATCGGGGGGATGCCGACGCGGGCTTCCGTGGTCTCATGGGCTTTTACATGAGCAGCCCGAGCGAGCGGGCCCAGCACATCATGCGCGGCCTGCTGGACCTGGACCAGCTGCGTCTGCAGCACATGGACGCGGCGGGGGTGGACAAGGCCGTGCTGTCGCTGACATCGCCGGGCGCGCAGGTGATGGACAAGGCCACGGCTGTGTCCTTTGTGCAGACTGCCAACGACCAGCTCGCCGAGGCAGTGCGTCGCCACCCCACGCGCTTTGCCGGCATGATCGCCGTGGCTCCGCAGGACCCGACAGCCGCAGCGAAAGAGATTGAGCGCGGCGTCACCAGGCTGGGCATGCACTCGGTCATCATCAACTCGCACACCCAGGGCGAGTACCTGTCCGACCCCAAGTTCTGGGACATCTTCGCCGCCGCAGAGGCCCATGACGCACCCATCTACCTGCACCCCAATGCGCTACCACCCAAGATGCTGCAGCCCTTCCAGGAGTGCGGGCTGGACGGTGCCATCTATGGCTTTGGCGTGGAGACCGGCTTGCATGCCATGCGCATCATCACCGCCGGCGTGTTTGACCGGTTCCCGAAGCTGCGCATGATCCTGGGCCACATGGGCGAAGCCTTGCCCTTCTGGGCCTACCGGCTGGACTACATGCACCAGGCCACGGTGAAGTCCCAGCGCTACGAAAGCATCAAGCCCATCAGGAAGCGCCCCAGCGAATACCTGCGCGAGAACTTCTACATCACCAACAGCGGCGTGGCCTGGGAGCAGGCCGTCAAGTTCACGCAGGCCTTCATGGGCACGGACCGTGTCATGTACGCCATGGACTATCCCTACCAGTACGCGCCCGACGAGGTCAACATCCTTGACGCCATGGACATGCCGCTGGAGCACAAGCGTCAGTTCTTCCAGACCAATGCCGAAACGGTTTTCAAGATCCGTTGAGGCTCACCACAACGACACCACGAGGAGACCGAGATGAAAACGATCAAGCATCTGTTCGCACTGCTGGTTCTGGTGGCCGGCGTCGCCAGCGCGCAGACCTGGCCTGCCCAGTCCGTGCGCATCGTCGTGCCCTTCACGCCCGGTACCGGCATGGACACCATCGCCCGGACGGTGGCGCCCAAGCTGTCCGAGCGCCTGGGCCAGCCGGTGGTGGTGGCCAATGCGCCGGGCGCCAGCGGCAATATCGGTGCCGACCAGGTGGCCAAGAGCAGCCCCGACGGCTACACCGTGCTCATGGGCGCCAACACCATGCTCATGGCCTCGCAGCTCTACAAGAACGTGCCTTTCGATCCGGTGAAGGATTTTTCTCCGGTCTCCATGGCGGCCTGGGGCACGCTGATGCTGGTGGCCAATCCCAAGACCGGCATCAAGTCCCTGCAGGAACTGCTGGAAAAAGCCCGAGCACGCCCTGGCAGTATCAGCTACGGCTCGCCCGGCGTGGGCACGCCGCACCACATGGCCATGGAGCTCTTCAAGGTTCAGACCCAGACCTTCATGCTGCACGTCCCCTACCGCGGCACGGCAGGCTATACCACCGACCTGCTCGCGGGTGAACTCAATGTGGGCTTCCTGCCCGTGCACGTGGCCCAAGGCTTCGTCAACAGTGGCAAGCTCAACGCCCTGGCCGTGGGCAGCCCCAAGCGCCATCCGGTGGCGCCTAACGTGGCCACCTTCGAGGAGCTGGGTGCCAAGGGGGTGGACGTGGACCTCTGGTACGCCTTCTTCCTGCCCGCCAAGACACCTGCCGCCGTGCAGCAGCGACTGAACACGGAGATCGCCGCCATCTTGAAGTTGCCCGAGGTGCGCGAGGTGCTGGGCAAGGCCGGCCTCGACGCGGCCTCGTCCACGCCCGACGAGCTCATGGGCGTGGTGCAAAGGGACTACCCTCGCTGGGGTGCCGTGATCCGGCGCAACGACATCAAGGCGGAGTAAGTCCATGACCGAAACACACCACGGTACTCGCATCGTCGTGGTTGGCGGCGGTGTTGCCGGCCTGGGCCTGGCCCTGTCCCTGCACCAGCGTGGCATTGCCTGCGACGTGTACGAGGCTGTACCCGAGGTCAAGGAACTGGGCGTGGGCATCACCCTCTTGCCGCATGCCATGCGCGAACTCGCCGCCCTGGGTGTGCAGGCCAGGCTGGAGGCCGCGGGCATCGAGAACCTGGAGAGCGTGTTTTTCAATCGTTACGGCCAGTACATCTACAAGGAAGCGCGTGGTCGCCATGCGGGCTACCCCTATCCAGAGGTCGGCATTCACCGCGGCAAGCTGCACCGTATCCTGTTCGAAGAGGCGCTGGCCCAGCTCGGTCCCGCACGCATCCATACCGACCACCGCTGCACCGGCGTGACCCAGGACGAACTCGGCGCTACCGTGCACTTCGTCGACGCCCGGGGGAACAAGCGCGCCAGCGTGGCGGCCGATATCGTGATCGCTTGCGACGGCGTGAACTCCACCATCCGTCGCCAGTTCTACCCGGACGAGAAGGTCGCTTTCGCCGGTATCAACACTTGGCGCGGTGTCACGGTGCACAAACCCGTCCTCACAGGCAAGAGTTATATGCGCGTGGGTTCCATCCTGACCGGCAAGATGGTGATTTACCCCATCGTGGACAACGTGGACGGGCAGGGGAACCAGCTCATCAACTGGATGGCCGAGATCCAGGGGGAAGGCGAGTCCATGAACGACTGGAATCGCCCCGGCAACAAGGCCGATTTCGAGGCCATTTACGCCGACTGGAAGTTCGACTGGCTCGACGTGCCCTCCTTGATTGCCAATGCACAGCAGATCCTCGAGTACCCCATGGTGGACAAGGACCCCGTGTCGCGCTGGACGTTTGGCCGGGTCACCTTCATGGGCGATGCCGCCCACCCCATGTACCCGCGCGGCTCCAACGGCGCGGCCCAGGGTCTGATCGATGCGCGCACCCTGGCCGAGCTGCTTGCGGTCACGCCCGACCCGCAAGCCGCCCTGCAGATCTACGACCAGGCCCGCGTAGAGGCCACCGCACGGGTGGTGCGCACCAACCGCAGCACACCACCGGACTTCATCAACATCAAGGTCGATGAACTCTCGGGCGGCAAGCCCTTCCGCCACATCGACGACCTGATCAGCCAGGACGAACTGCGCCAGATATCGGAGAACTACAAACGTATCGCCGGTTTCTCGCAGGAAACAGTGAAGCCGGCCCGATAGCCGATCTCAGCCGCCCGCCTGCTGCTGGCACACGTACAAGACAAACTCTTCCGGCCCGCAGGGCCTGGCGTACAGATAACCCTGGTAGCAGTCGCAGCCCCGCTGCGCGAGGAAGGCCATCTGCTCCCGGGTCTCCACGCCCTCGGCCACCGTGCGCAGCCCCAGCTTGTGGGCCAGGGTGATGATGGCGTCCACCAGCACCTCGTCGCTGGCGTCCTTGCAGAGGTCCTGCACAAAGGATTTGTCGATCTTGAGCGTGCTCACGGGCAGGCGCTTGAGCCGGCTCAGGGACGAGTAGCCCGTGCCGAAATCGTCGATGGCCAGCTCGATGCCCATGGCATTGAGCCGGCGCATGGTTTCAGCGGCCTGGTCGATCTGGTTCATCAGCGTGCTCTCGGTGATCTCCAGATGCAGCAGGGCAGGGGGGCACTGGCAGGCTTCCAGCGCCTGGGTGATGGTCCGCTCCAGGTGCGGGTCGCTGAACTGCCGGGGTGAAAGATTGACGGCAATGGGCATGTCGCCCAGTCCTGCATCGCGCCACTGCCGGGCCTGGCGGCAGGCCTCTTGCAGCACCCAGGCACCGACGCGCATGATCAGGCCGGTCTCCTCGGCCAGGGGGATGAACTCCGCGGGCGAGACCAGGCCCTTGTCCGGATGGACCCAACGCACCAACGCCTCGGCCGAGATCACGCGGCCGCTGCGGGCATCCAGGATGGGTTGGTAGACCAGGCGCAGTTCGCCTTCGTCCAGGGCGCAGCGCAGGCCGGCTTCCATCTCCAGCCTGTCCATCATGAACTGGCGCATTTCCGGTGTGAAGAAGGCCAGGGCGTTGCCTCCCTGGTCCTTGGCACGGTACATGGCGGTGTCGGCGTACTGCAGCAGGGCGTCGGGTGTCTCGCCGTCGCGGGGGTAGACGGCGATGCCCAGGCTGGTGGTGATGGCCAGCATCTGCGGACCCAGCTCGACGGGACGGGCCAGCGCTGCCAGGATCTTCTGCGCCACCGCTGTGATGTCGGACACATCGCCCATGTCCGTCAGCACCACCACGAACTCGTCCCCGCCCAGGCGTGCCACCGTGTCGCCCTCGCGCACCGATTGCGTGAGCCGGATCGCGACCTCCTTCAGCAACTCGTCGCCCTGGCTGTGGCCCAGGCTGTCGTTGACGGTCTTGAAACGGTCCAGGTCCAGGATCAGCACGCCGGCAATGCGCTGGAATTTGCGCGCATGGTCCATGGCCTGCCAGAGCCGCTCCGTCAGCATGTGGCGGTTGGCCAGATGGGTCAGGGGGTCGATGCGGGCCTGCCGCTCCAGGGCTTCCGTGTTGCGAGCGATCTCGGTACGCTGGTGGTCCAGCGAGGCGGCCATGCGGTCGAGCGCCTGCATCACCATGCCCAGCTCACCTTTCGGGTAGGGCTGGCCCAGCGGCTCGCTGTAGTTGCCCGCATCCATGCGGGAAATCGCGCGCATGAGGCGCAACGCCTGGCGCCGCAGGGCCACTTCGCCCAGCAGTATCGCCAGGGCAATGATGAACACCACGCAAGCCAGCAGGCCCAGCATGGTCCGCTTGAACTGCAGGTCCACCTGTTCATACAGGTCCGTCTCCGGGACGCTCAGGGCCAGCCGCATGTCGGCGATGTTCAGGCGTGGCAGCACGGCCTTGACACCGAAACGGGCGTGCGGTCCCGTTCCCAGCGAGCCGCTGGCCTCGGGGTCCGCGGCCAGCATGAACTGGCGCAGGTCCGTGGCCACCGAAGTCTCGACCCTCTCGCCGCGCGGCGCGACCATCTGGAAGGAGCCGTCGTGGTTCCAGAGGTGCAGGTGCGTGCGTGGGTAGGGCTGCTTTTCGAGCGCCCGGTTGCCGTAGACGTCCAGGTCCAGCGAGGCGAGCAGAACGAATTTCAGCGCACCCTGTTCGTCGCGCACGGGATAGGCAATCTGCAGCACCGACCGGCCCGTCAGCCTCCCGATCGCCGGCTCGACCACCACGCCCTGCAGGCTGCGCGCCTGTTGGAAATAGGCGCGGTCCGTGAGGTTCAGCTGGCGTCCCGACTGCAATGAATCGCAGTGCAACTGGCCGTCGGGCTTGATGGTCAGGAAGCCTGTGTACTGAGGATGTTCCTTGAGGACTTCGGCCAGGAACCTGGAGCAGGCGACCTTGTCTCCGTTGCTCACCGCGGGGACCCTCCCGAGGCCGAACAGCAGCTGGGCGGTACCAGAGATCTTGTCGTCCAGATCGTGGGCGATGGTCTCTGCCCGCACCTTGAGCTGTTCACGTGTCTGCTCCAGCGTGGTCGCGCGCTGCTGCAGCAAAAGCCACAACATGAACAGCACCGGCAGCAGCGCAGCCACCAGAACCAGCAACAGGATGCGCAGGCGTAAGCTCATGCGGGTGGCGCAAGGGCGGATGCGCAGGTTGGATGCAGGGTCATCGACCGGCTTTGATGCACATCAAGTTCCTGCATTTTGGCATGATGGTCCTGTGCTGAAGAATGCGCCTGGCGGCCTTGAAATCCCGGGTCCCATCCTCATGTCCCTCTCAGCCCAATATATACCGGAAGTCCAGTCATGCGGATCGACAAACTCACTACCAAATTCCAGGAAGCTCTGGGCGAAGCACAGACGCTGGCCCTGGGCAATGACCACGCCTATATCGAACCGGCCCATCTGCTGGTGGCCATGCTGCGCCAGCAGGATGGTCCCAAGGCCCTGTTGCAGCGTGCCGGCGTCAACGTGGCCGGCCTGCTGGCTGGGGCCGAGGCCGCCGTCAAGAAACTGCCGCAGGTCGAAGGCCAGGAGCAGGTGCAGGTCGGGCGCGACCTGGTGTCTCTGTTGCAGGCGGCCGAGAAGGAGTCCATCAAGCGGGGTGACCAGTACGTTGCCAGCGAACTGTTCTTTCTGGCGGTCGCCGACAGCAAGGGCGACACCGGCCAGCTGGCCAAGGCCAACGGCCTGACGCGCAAGGCGCTGGAAACCGCAATCGATGCCGTGCGTGGTGGCCAGAGTGTGGACAACCCCGAAGCCGAAGGCCAGCGCGAAGCCCTCAAGAAATACACCCTGGACCTGACCGAGCGCGCCCGCCTGGGCAAGCTGGACCCTGTGATCGGCCGCGACGACGAGATCCGTCGCGCCATCCAGGTGCTGCAGCGTCGCAGCAAGAACAACCCCGTGCTGATCGGCGAGCCCGGCGTGGGCAAGACCGCCATCGTCGAAGGCCTGGCCCAGCGCATCGTCAACGGCGAGGTGCCCGAGACCCTGCGCGACAAACGTGTGCTGGTGCTGGACATGGCGGGCCTGCTGGCCGGCGCCAAGTACCGCGGCGAGTTCGAAGAGCGCCTGAAAGCCGTGCTCAAGGAAGTCTCGCAGGACGAAGGCCGCATCATTCTCTTCATCGACGAGCTGCACACCATGGTGGGCGCGGGCAAGGCCGAGGGCGCCATCGACGCCGGCAATATGCTCAAGCCTGCGCTCGCGCGCGGCGAGCTGCACTGCATAGGCGCCACCACGCTGGACGAATACCGCAAGTACATCGAGAAAGACGCCGCTCTGGAGCGCCGTTTCCAGAAGGTGCTGGTGGGGGAACCCACCGTGGAGCAGACCATCGCCATCCTGCGCGGCCTGCAAGAGAAATACGAGGTGCACCACGGCGTGGACATCACCGACCCGGCCATCGTGGCCGCCGCCGAGCTGAGCCACCGCTACATCACCGACCGCTTCCTGCCCGACAAGGCCATCGACCTGATCGATGAGGCCGCCGCCAAGATCAAGATCGAGATAGATTCCAAGCCCGAAGTCATGGACAAGCTCGACCGCCGGCTGATCCAGTTGCAGATCGAGCGCGAGGCCATGAAGAAGGAAAAGGACGAGGCCTCGCAAAAGCGCCTGGAACTGATCCAGGAAGAGATCGGCAAGCTGCAGAAGGAGATCGCCGACTACGAAGAAATCTGGAAGGCCGAGAAGGCCCAGGCCCAGGGCAGCCAGCACGTGCGTGAGGACATCGAGAAGCTCAAGACGCAGATCGCCGAGCTGACCCGCAAGGGCGATTTCGCCAAGGTCTCCGAACTGCAATATGGCAAGCTGCCCGAGCTGGAAAAGCTGCTCAAGGAAGCCCAGGCCCGCGAACAGGGCCAGGGCGAGGGCAGTGCGCCGCGCCTGCTGCGCACACAGGTGGGCGCGGAGGAGATCGCCGAGGTGGTGAGCCGTGCCACCGGTATCCCCGTGGCCAAGATGATGCAGGGCGAAAAAGACAAGCTGCTGCAGATGGAAACCAAGCTGCACGAACGTGTGGTGGGCCAGGACGAAGCCATCAGTGCCGTGGCCAACGCCATCCGCCGTTCACGCTCGGGTCTGTCCGACCCGAACCGTCCCACCGGTTCTTTCCTTTTCCTCGGCCCCACGGGCGTGGGCAAGACCGAACTGTGCAAGGCCCTGGCCGGTTTCCTCTTCGACAGCGTGGACCATCTGGTGCGCATCGACATGAGCGAGTTCATGGAGAAGCATTCCGTGGCCCGCCTGATCGGTGCGCCGCCAGGCTACGTGGGTTACGAGGAGGGCGGTTATCTGACCGAAGCCGTGCGCCGCAAGCCTTACAGCGTGCTGCTGCTCGACGAGGTGGAGAAGGCCCACCCTGACGTGTTCAATGTGCTGCTGCAGGTGCTGGACGACGGTCGCCTGACCGACGGCCAGGGCCGCACCGTGGACTTCAAGAACACCGTGATCGTGATGACGAGCAATATCGGCTCGCACCTGATCCAGAGCATGGTGGGCGAGTCCTATGAAGATGTGAAGGACGCGGTCTGGGGCGAGCTCAAGAACCACTTCAGACCCGAGTTCCTCAACCGCATCGACGAAACCGTGGTCTTCCACGCATTGGATGCCGCGCACATCACCAGCATCGCCAGCATCCAGCTGCAGGCCCTGCAGGACCGCCTCGGCAAGATGGAGCTGGCGCTCAAGGTGTCCGACAAGGCCCTGGCCGAGCTGGCCAAGGTGGGTTTCGATCCGGTGTTCGGTGCCCGGCCCCTGAAACGCGCCATCCAGCAGCGCATCGAGAACCCGCTCTCGAAGCTATTGCTTGAAGGTCGTTTCGTGGCCAAGGACGTGATCGCCGTGGACGTGGACCCCATCAAGAACCCGGGGCAGTTCAGTTTCGAGAAAGCCTGAGCCGCGGGCTACCAACCGATCTAGAAATGGACAACCCGCCTCCTGCGCAAGCAGAGGCGGGTTTTTTCTTGGGGTTTGCTGGTTCGGGCACCGCAATGTTGTCCAGCGCACAAACAAGTGCTCCGGGCGCCCGTACATTGATTTCAAACGGTCCGCACTCCACGGGCTGACATGAGAGCTGTCGATGGATCACCATTTCCCAACCTCCACGCGTTTCAACGGCAAGGCCGGCGGCGCTGTACCGTATCTGCATGACCTGCGGAGGGATGAACACCACCATTTGTCCCATGAAGGCCGATGGCCCGGCTGGCCCCTGATGATGGCCGTCGTGGTCCTCTTGGCCATGTTGCTGGTCTTTCACTACGTCGTGCGTGGTTCCTTGCAGCAAAGCGAGTTGCGGCACAAGGCCGCGGCGGTCCACGCCGAGGCCATCTGGCGCTGCAACAACCTGAAGGGCCGGGAGGTGAGTGGCCATTGCCTCCTGCAGGCCAGCGCCGAGGCGCGCAAGGTGGCTCTTTTGCAGGTCCACGAGGCTCCCTAGAGCATGATCGTCCTACGTAAAGGCCAAATTCCGGTCCCGATCGCGCGTGCGGAGTTCGGTCTGCGCTTCCGCATCGCCTATACCGACCCGGCCTTCCACGCCGAAGAAGCATCCATTGCGCGGCTGGAAGATATCGCCTGGGCTGCCTACAGCGAGGGCCGCAAGGCCCCGTTCACGCAGAAGGCCGGCCTGGGCTTTGCCGATCCGGATTACCAGCTGTCCACCGAGTGGGTCACGACCAGCCAGCGTATTCATGCGGCCCAGCGCCGCTGGGCCGACCCGGCCAGCCCCTCACGTGTGCTGCTCATTTGCGGCTCAGCCCGCAATGAGGGCAGCTGCCCCGGCGAAATGTCCAAAAGCTACCGCCTGCTGCAGATTGCCCTGGCGGCGCTCGAAGTGGGCGGCATCGAGGCCGACGTGCTGGACCTGAGCCTGATCACCTCCGACTACGGACGCAACATCCATCCTTGCAAGGGCTGCGCGTCCACCGCCATGCCTTTATGCCACTGGCCCTGCAGCTGTTACCCCAACCACGCCATGAACCAGGCCAGCGACTGGATGGCCGAAATCTATGAGCGCTGGGCCGCCGCCCACGGCGTGATCATCGTCACGCCGGTGTACTGGTACCAGAGCCCCAGCCCTCTCAAATTGATGATGGATCGTCTGGTGTGCGCCGATGGGGGTAACTCCGATCCCACCTCCACCTCGGGCAAGAATGCCGACAAGGCCAAGGCGCTGGAGCTGGCCGACTGGGACTACCCACAGCACCTGGCCGGACGTACCTACGGGCTGATCGTGCACGGTGATGTTGCGGGTGTCGACGACACCCGCCGTGCGTTGTCCGACTGGCTTGACTGGATGGGTTTCATCGATGCCGGGGCACAGGCGCGCCTGGGGCGATACATCGGCTATTACGAACCCTATGCCAGCAGCCACGAGGCGCTGGACAAGGACACGACCATGCAGGAAGAAGCTCGCCACGTGGCGCTCTCGGTAGGCATGGCTGTGGCGGAGTTGCGCGCGGGCCGCATGCAGGCCGCCTTGCCCAAGCTGCAACGCCCTCGGCTGAAGTAGCGTGTCGCACGCGGATCACAGCGCGGTCTGCGCATCCAGCACGCCCTAGGATCGGACCTCGACACCGATGCCACGGTAGCCGATCAGGTCGCAGCGCTTGTTGAACATGGGCGTGCCACTGACGCGGAACGTCTGGCGGCTTCCGTCCGGTCGGGTGCGTTCCAGCAGAAAATCGATGAAGGGCATGCACGATTCAATGCGCGCCAGCAAGGCCACGCGTCCCTCTTCGTGCCAGCCTTCATCACTGAACGACGTCGGTTGCGTGCGCCCCAGTTCCGCCACGCGCAGGCCCAGCATCTCAAGGACCGGACCCGATACCTTGGTGAAATTCCCAAGGTGGTCCTGTTCCCAATACCAGTCGGTGGCCAGTTCTGTCAAGGCGCGGTAACGTGCCTCACTCTCCTGCAACTCGGCGGTGCGGTACTGCACCTGCCGCTCGAGTTCCTGGTTCTGCTGCTGCAGCTGTGCGTAGAGCAGGCGGATTTCAATGAGATTGTGGATCCGCGCCTTGACTTCGACCATGTCGAATGGCTTGCTCACGAAGTCCTTGGCGCCCGCATGCAGGGCGCGCAGCTTGTGCCCGGGCTGGGCGGTGATCACGAGCACGGGCAAATAGCTGTCGGTGCTGTTAGCCTTGAGCCCCTCCATCACCTGGAAGCCGTCCATGCCGGGCAATTGCAGGTCCAGCAGGATCAGATCAAAAGGCGTGTCCCGGTGCATGCGGCACACGACCGTGGGGTCCAGCGTGGTGAAGACTTGCGTGTACCCGGCGGATGCAAGCATCTCCGCCAGCAGGCTCACGTTAGCCTGCTGATCGTCCACAACCAGAATGCGAGCGTTGAGGATGTCGGTTGCCGTAAGAGTCAAGGTGTTTCCTGTAGTGAAGGGAGGGGAGTGGCTGCGTTGGCCTGGATCAGTGCCAACTCGAGGGTCTTCATCAGTTCGGGCACCCGGATCGGTTTGGTGATGTAGGCGAAAAAGCCGGCCTGCAAGCCTTTCTGGATGTCGCGTGGCACCGCGTTGGCACTGAGCGCAATGATGGGAATGTGGGCCGTGAGCGGATCGGCATGCAATACCCGCATCGCCTCGATCCCGTTGATGCCGGGCAGGTTGATGTCCATCAGGATCACCTGCGGCAGATAGGTCCGGGCAAACTCGATGCCGGTATGGCCGTCTGCGGCACTCAGCATGCGAAGGTTGGGGTAGCGACCGATGATCTGTTCGACCAGCTCCAGATTGGCGGGGTTGTCTTCGACGTAGAGCAGGGTCTGGACAGGCAGGCCGGGTCGCAGGGATCCCTCGTAGACAGGAACCCGGTCGCTGCCAACATGGTCCACATGGTTGGCGGCCGCCTGCGTCAGATCGACCCAGAACATGCTGCCCACATCCGGAGTGCTTTCTGCCCCGATCTGTCCCCCCATCAGGTGGACCAGCCTTCGCGTGACGACCAGCCCTATGCCCGTGCCTTCCTCGACGCCGGCCTCTCGCCCAAGGCGATTGAAAGGCTGGAACAGCTTGCCAAGCTGCTCGGCAGACAAGCCATGGCCGGTGTCACGTACCGTGATGCGAATGGTATCGGGAGACAGCACCGTGCAGGTCAGGTCCACACGCCCTGGCCTGCGGTTGTACTTGACCGCGTTGTCGAGCAGGTTCACCAGGACCTGCTTGAGCCGCGTCCGGTCTCCCTTTACGTGCAGCGGTGAGTCCACGGGTGCGAAGTGCAGCGTCACCCCGCGCTGCACCGCCTGCGACTCGACCAGGGCGCGGCACTCGGCGAGCAGATCGACCAGCGCCACGGGCTCTTCCGACATGATGAGCTTGCCGGATTCGATGAGCGCAAGGTCCAGGATCTCATTGATCAGCTCGAGCAGATACCAGCCTCGCCTTGAGGATCTGGTCGATGCTGCGTTGCTGGCCTGGCGTCGGCACGGGCGTGCTCGACGCCACCAACTGGGCAAAACCAAGGATCGCATTGAGTGGCGTACGCAGCTCATGGCTCATGCTGGAGAGGAAATCGGTCTTGGCCAGATTGGCGCTTTCTGCGGCGATGACGGCTTCCTTGAGCAGCAGTTGTGCACGTTTGCGCGCCGAATTGTCGCTGCCGATCAACAGGTAGCCGATCAGATCGCCATAGGTGTCACGCAAGGCGGTGATCGACACGATCGCCGGGAATGAACTGCCGTCCTTGCACAGGTAGGTCAGCTCGTAGATGTCCTCGATACCGCGTGAGGCCTTGAAGGACAGGGCCTCGAACCCGGCAGCGATGGGGGTGCCGAGTTCCTCGCTCAGTGCTTCGGCCCTGGCACGCACCTCTTGCGGATCGTGCATGTCGCTGGGGCTCACGCGGTTGACCACCTCCAGCGCCTGGTAGCCCAGCATGCGCTCGGCCCCTACGTTGAACAGCTGGATGATGCCCTTGTCGTCGGTGGCGATGATCGAGAAATTGGTGCTGTTGAAGATGGCGTTCTGGAGCGCCCCGGCGGTCAGCAAAGCGCTGGAGCCGCTCGCTGATCTGAAAGGGAGCTGCAAGTCTTCAACGGCCTGATTCAGCGCCTCAATTTGTTTCTCTGACATCGCGGATCTTTGTTATTTGCAGGCGGGTTCCGACTGGCGAAATTCAAAATACCGGGTTGAGCGCAAGCCGTATGTGCGGTAGCACACATAAGAAGAGGCCTTTCCGGCGGTCCGGGGGCGCTTCCTGTGCCGTCTGGGCTTCCTGTGCGCCATCACAAGGACCCGGCGCTTACCGTGGAAGAGGGTTGCCTGCAAAACCCTGCCATCACCGGGGTTATGTTGCCTGGGCAATAATTGCCTAGGCAACTAATATTTCACCATGAGTACACGTCCTTCCTCCCGAGCAGGCAAGCGCCCCCCGGCAGATTTCTACTCGGCCCAGGCCTATGACCCGGAGCAAAGCGTCGGTTACCTGATGCGCCGTGTCCTGGGCAACTTCGTGCAGGAGATCGAGGCCGAGCTGGAGCCCAGCGGCCTGACCCATGCGCAGTGGATGCCTCTGTACAAGCTGTCGCGCCTGGACGTTGTCACCGCCGCAGAGTTGTCACGTGGCATGGGGCTGGACGCTGGCGCCACCACGCGCCTGCTCGACCGCCTGGAAGACAAGGGGCTGCTCCAGCGCGAGCGGTCCGAAGAGGATCGCCGGGTGGTCAACCTCAGCCTCACACGCGACGGCAAACAGGCGGCCAAGGCGATTCCCGAAGCGCTGAGTCGTGTGCACAACGGCGCCCTGGCCGACTTCACGCCTGAAGAGTGGGAAACCCTCAAGGGTCTGCTGCGCCGCATGCTTTCCAACCTCCAGGCCATGAGTGCCAGCAGGACTCCCGATGAAAACTGAACACAACCTCACCCTCAAGCTGGCGAGCATCGCCGCCGCATGCTTCGCCCTGGCCGGCTGCGCCAACTACTCGGGCATCAGTTCGCAGTCCCAGTTACGTGATGCCGCGTCGGTCGGCCTCGAAGCCCCGGCCGCGCAGCCCGCGACCGCTGTCAACGCCAAGTGGTGGCAAGCTTATGGCGACAGTCAGCTGGATCACCTGATCGAGCAGGCCGAGCAGGACAGCCCCTCGCTGCGCCTGGCACAGGCACGCCTGCGTCGCGCGCTGTCCGCCACCCAGCTTGCCGAGTCGGCGCAAGGCCCCCAGGTCAACGCCAGCCTGGACGCCACGCGCCAGCTCTATACCAAGACCGGCCTGATCCCCGCGCCCATCGCCGGCACCATCCAGGACACGGCCACGCTGCAACTCGGTGCCAGCTGGGAGTTGGACTTCTTCGGCAAGAACCGCTCCGCGCTCGACGCCGCCCTGGGTTATGCCCGCGCCGCCGAGGTGGACGCTGCCGCCGCGCGTGTGCTGCTCGAAAGCTCGGTGGCCCGCAGCTACCTGCGCCTGGTGGCGCTGACCAGCCAACTGGAAGTCGCGCAACGCACCCTGCAGCAGCGCGAGGAAACGCTGTCGCTCGTGAAGCAGCGCATCGAAGCCGGTCTGGATTCCCAGCTCGAACTGCGCCAGGCCGAAGCCGCTTTGCCCGAAGCGCGCCGCCAGATCGAAGCCGTGCAGGAGCAGGCCACGATCACGCGCCACGCCCTGGCCGCGCTGATCGGCCAGCCCCAGGCTGAACCGGTACCGTCTGCGCCTACTCTGGCCGGCCTGCGCCCGCTCGCCACGCCCGCCGTCATCCCGGCCGACCTGCTGGGCCGCCGCCCCGACGTGCTGGCCGCGCGCTGGCGCGTGGAGGCCGCCACGGGTGATGTGGCCAGTGCCAAAGCCCAGTTCTATCCCAATATCAACCTCGTTGCCTACACCGGCTTCTCCAGCATCGGTTTCGACCGCCTGTTGCAGTCCGACAGCCAGCAGTGGGGCGTGGGCCCGGCTGTGCGCCTGCCGCTGTTCGACGGTGGTCGCCTGCGCGCCAACCTGCGCGGCAAGACGGCCGACCTGGACCAGGCCATCGAGAACTACAACAGCACTGTCATCGATGCCGTCCGCGACGTGCTGGACCCCATCAGTTCGCTCCAGGCCATCAACCGTCAGCAGGAACAGCAGCAGCAGGCCCAGCAGGCCGCCGAGAGCGCCTACGCGCTGGCACGCCAGCGCTATGAAGCGGGCCTGGGCAACTACCTGCAAGTGCTCACCGCCGAAACCAGCGTACTGGAACAGCGCCGCCTGGCCGTGGACCTGCAGGCTCGCCTGCTCGACACGCAGGTCGCGCTGATCCGCGCGCTTGGCGGCGGCTACCGCCCCGACACCGCCCTGGCCGCCGCGCCGGCCCCCCAGGCGCAATAAGCCCACACCCTTCATCGCATTCGCACCGTCATCTCCGCAGGAACCTCATCATGTCCACCGCACGCACCATGAACCCCCAACGCCGCAAGGCCCTCACCCTCGTCGCCGCGGCCGTTGTCATTGCCGGCCTGTCCTGGGGCAGCTACGAATGGCTGGTGGCCAGCCACTACGAGTCCACCGACAACGCCTATGTGCAGGGCAACGTCATCCAGATCACGCCGCAGGTCGGTGGCACCGTGCAGTCCGTCCTGGTTGAAGAAACCGATTTTGTAAAGGCCGGCCAGCCCCTGGTGCAGCTCGACCCTGCCGACGCGCGTGTGGCCTTGGAGCAGGCCGAGGCCAACCTTGCGCAGACCGTGCGCCAGGTGCGCACTCTGTACAGCAACAATGGCAGCCTCTCTGCCCAGGTGGAGTTGCGCGAGGCCGATGTGGCGCGCGCCCAAAGCGACCTGGAGCGTGCCCAGCAGGACCTGGCCCGGCGCCAAACCGTGGCCGCCAATGGCGCCGTGTCCAAGGAAGAGCTGAGCCACGCGCAGGCCCAGGTGGCGGGCGCGCGCAGCGCGCTGGCCGCAGTCAAGGCCGCTGCCGTGGCAGCCCGTGAGCAATTGGCCAGCAACCGCGCCATGACCGACGGCACCAGCGTGGACCAGCATCCCAGCGTGCGGGTGGCCGCAGCCAAGGTGCGCGAAGCCTGGCTGGCCGACAAGCGTGGCTCTTTGCTCGCACCCACCGACGGTTATGTGGCGCGTCGTACCGTGCAGCTGGGCCAGCGCGTGGCCGCGGGCGCGCCGCTGATGTCCATCGTGCCGCTCAAGCAGGTCTGGGTGGACGCCAACTTCAAGGAAGTGCAGTTGCACAACATCCGCATCGGCCAGCCCGTTGAACTCACTGCCGACGTCTATGGCAAGAAGGTGGTCTACCACGGTACCGTGGCCGGCCTCGGTGCCGGCACCGGTTCGGCGTTTGCGCTGCTGCCGGCGCAGAACGCCACCGGCAACTGGATCAAGGTGGTGCAGCGCGTGCCCGTGCGCGTCGCGCTGGATGCCGCCGAGGTCGCCGAACATCCCCTGCGTGTGGGCCTCTCCATGGTCGCCACGGTGGACGTCAGCTCCAAGGACGGCAAGGAACTGGCCGACGCGCCGCGCCTTGCAGCCGTGGCGCCGGCCCAGGCCTACAGCCAGCTCGACCGCGATGGTGATGCCGAAGTGCGCCGCGTGATCGCGGCCAATAGCGGCTCGGGCAAGAAGACCAGCACGCACTGAAGGGTAGCCCGTGTCCTCTCCCGCCATGCAAGCCCATGCCCCGCTGGAGGGCTCGGCCCGGACCTGGGGCACCATCGCCCTGTCCGCGGCCACCTTCATGAATGTGCTGGACACGTCCATCGCCAACGTGTCCCTGCCCGCCATCGCGGGCGACCTGGGCGTCAGCCCCAACCAGGGCACCTGGGTTATCACCAGCTTCGCCGTGGCCAACGCCATCGCCGTGCCGCTCACGGGCTGGCTCTCGCAGCGTTTCGGCCAGGTGCGTCTGTTCGTCGCCAGTGTGGTGCTGTTTGTCATCGCGTCCTGGCTGTGCGGTCTGGCGACCAATATGGAGACGCTGATCGCCTTCCGTGCCCTGCAGGGCTTCGTGGCTGGCCCCATGATCCCGCTGTCGCAGTCACTGCTGCTGGCCAGTTATCCGCGCGCGCTGGCCGGTGTGGCCATGGCCATGTGGGGCATGACCACCCTGGTGGCGCCGGTGATGGGACCATTGCTGGGTGGCTGGATCACCGACAACATCTCCTGGCCCTGGATCTTCTACATCAACATCCCGGTGGGCATGGCTGCAGCCACGGCCGCCTGGGCCCTGTACCACAAGCGTGAGAGCACCATCCGCAAGTTGCCCATCGACACCGTGGGCCTGTCCCTATTGGTGATCTGGATCGCAGCCCTGCAGATGATGCTGGACCTGGGCAAGGAGCATGACTGGTTCCATTCGCCTCTGATCGTTGCGCTGGCCGTGATCGCCGCCGTCGGTTTTGTCGTTTTCGTGATCTGGGAGCTGACCGATGAGCACCCGGTGGTGGAACTGCGCCTGTTCGCGCGGCGCAACTTCTGGGCCGGCACACTGAGCACCTCGGTCGCCTATGGCCTGTTCTTCGGCAACGTCGTGCTGCTGCCGCTGTGGCTGCAACAGTTCATGGGCTACACCGCTACCGACGCGGGCATGGTCATGGCGCCGGTGGGTCTGCTGGCCATCGTGCTGTCGCCTGTGGTGGGGCGTACCGTGGGCAAGGTCGATCCACGCAAATACGCTACCTTTGCCTTCCTGGTGTTCGGTCTGGTGCTGTGGATGCGCTCGCATTTCAGCACCCAGGCTGATCTGGCCACCATCCTGGTGCCCACCCTGATCCAGGGCGTGGCCATGGCCTTCTTTTTCATCCCGTTGATGACCATCACCCTGTCCGGCCTGTCACCCGAGCAGATGCCGGGCGCCTCGGGCCTGAGCAACTTCGTGCGCATCACGGCCGGCGCCATGGGTACTTCGGTGTCCACCACTCTGTGGGAGAGTCGCGCCGCGTTGCATCACGCCCAGCTGGCCGATGCGGTGAACCCGACCAACCCCGCGGTGCAGGCCACGTTGACTGGTCTGCAGGCCTCGGGTCTGACGGCTGACCAGGCCCTGGCCCAGATCAACCGGCTGATCGACCAGCAGGCCTTCACGTTGGCGGCCAACGACATCTTCTACGCCTCGGCCATGGTCTTCATTGCATTGATCGCCATGGTCTGGTTGACCCGGCCACCGGCGCCAGGCCGCGGTGGCGCGGATGCCGCTGCCGGCGCGCACTGAGGTGACATCCCCTTGTGCGCAAATACCTCGGGGTCATTTCGCTTCGATGAAGTCGGCGTGATGGGCTGACAACCTGGAATTGGGAAGAGAAAGCCACCTCCTGCATGCGCAGAAGGCGGTTTATTTCCACTTAAGTCCGGTTTAGGCCTTGTAATCCTGCCGGGCACACACACAAGAGGGACTGGCCGCTGTACATTGGGCTCAAACGGTCCGCGCAACGCGGGCCGATACGAGAGTTGCCCATGGACCCCCATTTTTCTGATGCCACCGCGTCGAGCGTCAGAATCGCCGGTGCTGCCGCGCTGCGGCTCGAACTGCTGCAGGAGGCCGAGGAAGACCGCCTGGCCCTCAGGGACAGACCGCGGATCTGGCCTCTGATCGCGGGCATCCTGGCGCTGCTGACCCTGTTGCTGGTGTTTTACTATGTCGTCAACGGGTCCATGCAACAAAGCGGCTTGCGGCAGAAGGCAGAGGCCCAGCATGCCGAGGCCCTCTGGCGCTGCAACAGCCTGCAGGGGCGTGAATTGAGCGGCAGTTGCCAGCTGCGCGTCAACGCCGAGGCGCGCAGGGTGGCCCTCTTGCGCTTCCCCGATACACCTTGAGACGGCGGGCCCCGGCCTTGTCCGATGACTGAAGCGGCGACAGGACGCCCGCCTCTTGCGGGAGCGGGGACGTGCCTAGTCCCTGCTGCCAGTGGTCGTTTCATCCTGTGTCGGTACCGTTACAGGCGATAGCTATTGTTTCTGGGTCCTCGCTATCCATTGAGAGATGACAAGTTTTGTAAATAAGCTTGTCAAATGCCTGTGAGACGCTACCTTGTACAGGTGTGAACTGAGCAAGGAGAGGCAAACATGAACATCCCGGCCTACAAGATCGAAAGCACGGCCCCCATCGTGGCATCACTGCCTGGCGCAAAGGTTCGCAATGGCTCCCGGCTGGCGAATCGCGAGCTGGCCGTGTCCCTGGCCGCCAAGAGCATCACCGACCCGCCGGGGGGTGTTGTCCGTGTGGTCCATGTGCCTACTGGCGAGGTACTCTTCAGCAAGGTCAGCGGATGGGGTGACCTGGACGGTTGAATGAGCCGGCCTGCTGCGCCGGATCCGTCAGACGGGCTGCGGTGTGCCCGTGTGGTGTTTCAGGACTGGCGCATGCACCATCGCGATACTGAACCACACCGCCACGCTGAAGTACAGCGTCATCCAGGCTACCTCGCTTCTCCAGACCTGCCATTGGTGCGAAACGATCCAGCGTTCTGACGCATCAGCAAACCCCTGGCTCAGGCTCAGGTAGGCGCGCCCACTGGCCTCGTCCAGCACCCAGCGCTCCCAGTACATGGGTACATCAACCAGGAACATGAACAGCACGTAGCCCACGCCGATGAGGCAGACCGCACGCAAGAAGGGGCGCACCGACGGGGAGAGCCTGTCCCGGTTGAGAACCATGTTGGCAACCAGCAGGGCTGCGGTGAGGCCCCAGAGCGACTCTTCGATCACGTGGCCGAAGTTGGAAGTGCTCAGCACCGAATACCAGGAAAAGGTCTCGGCGATCGCGATCAGAGGAACGACGGCCATGGCAACCGCCTTTGCGGCCCGGCTGCCCGTGAGCTGTGCGAGTTCCCTTTGCAGAAGAGCCCACTGCGCCACAAAACACAGCTCGGCGATCGTGGCCACGGAGCGGCCCACGATGACGCTGGAGAACCAGCTGTCCACCAGGCAGATGCGCTGCACATCAAAGACTGGCAGGGCCGAGCGGTAGGCACACCCCAGCACGTAACCAGCGGAGAAGATCAGTTGCAGCCTGCGCGAGGCATACACCGGCCCCGGCAACGCACCCTGGCGCTGGCGCAACGCCCGCGCCGCCCAGGACCAGGCCAGCAGATTGACGCAGCTGACGCCGACGAGCAGCGTCCACCATAGATAGACCTCTTGTGACATGCCGGACCTCCATGCCGTCCACGGAACAGGGTTTCAATATAAACCGTATATACCGTTTTTCAATGGGGGGAACACGGATCAGGCCCTGGGTTGACCGTGCGCTGGTCGCCAGAACTGTCGCAGACCCGCAGGCGGTGGTTTTCGTGTCGTGCTAGATTCACCCGGAATGGACCTGAGTTCGCCCGCTCAGACTACTTGAGGAAGACCCTAACACCATGAACACCTTGATCTACACCCACGAAGCTTGTTTCAACCACAAGCCCGGCCCGCACCATCCTGAATCCCCCGAGCGTCTGGAGGCCGTGCTGGCCGCCCTGAAGACGCCGGAGTTTGCCAAGGTTGTCTGGCGCGACGCGCCCCTGGGCACGTTTGATCAGGTGCTGCATATCCACACGCCCGACTATGTGGAAGCCGTCAAGGAGATGTCGCCCGAGCAGGGCTATCGCGCTTTGGACGCAGGTGACACCATCATGTCTTCGGGCACGCTGGAGGCGGTGATGCGCTGTGTGGGCGCGGCCTGCGCGGGGGTGGACGATGTAGTGAAGAAGGAAGCCAGGAACGTCTTCTGCGCCACGCGCCCCTGCGGCCACCACGCTGAGGCGGATCACGCCATGGGCTTTTGTGTGTTCAACCAGGCCGCCATTGCAGCCGTGCACGCACGCGAGCAGCATGGTCTGAAGCGCGTGGCGGTGGTGGACTTCGATGTACACCACGGCAACGGCACGCAGAACTCCTTCTACGACGATCCGGACCTGTTCTACGGCTCCTGCCACCAGGGGCAGTTCTATCCGGGCACGGGTGCGCCCAATGAGACGGGTGTGGCCCACAACATCGTCAACGTGCCCTTTCCCCGCGGCACGGGTTCGGCCGCCTTCCGCAAGGCCATGACGGATGTGCTGTTGCCCGCGCTGCGCGACTTCTCACCCGAACTGCTCATCATCTCGGCCGGCTTCGATGCCCACCACCTGGACCCGCTGGGCGGCCTGAAATTCACCGACGAGGATTACCACTGGATCACACGTGAGCTCATGAAAGTGGCCGACGAAACGGCCCAGGGCCGTGTGGTGTCCGTGCTCGAGGGCGGCTACAGCCTGGAAGGCCTGGCCAGCGGCACGGCCGCACATGTGCAGGCGCTGATGGGCCGTTAAGCTGGCGGTGGCGGGGCGGTCTGGCGCCGCAAAAAATCAATACAAGAGGAGGAGCCCATGCGTACCAAACTCAAAAAGATCGGCCTGATCGTGGCCCTGCTGCTGGGGGCCCTGGTGCTCTACCTCGCAGCATGGCCGGTACCCATCCGGCCTGTGGCCTGGTTGCCGGCGGCCGAGCCGGGCTACGCGGGGCCGCACGCGGCCAATACCCGCTTGGCCAATTTGCAGATGATCGACCTCAAGGGCGAGGTTGGGCCCGAGCATGTGGTCATCGGTAAAGACGGCAAACTCTACACCACGGTGCTGAGCGGCAACATCCTGCGCATGGCCCCGGATGGCAGTGATCAACAGGTCTTCGCCAACACCGGTGGGCGTGTGCTGGGTTTTGATTTCGACGCCGCAGGCAACCTGATCGCGGCCGATGCGATGAAGGGTCTGCTGTCCATCGCGCCCGATGGCAAGGTCACGCTGCTCACGGACAAGGCAGGCGATACGCCCATCCTCTATGCCAACTCCGTCGTGGTGGCCAAGAGCGGCAAGATCTATCTCAGCGATGCTTCAGGGCGTTTCGCCCCGAAGGACTGGGGCGGCACCTTCGAGGCCAGCGTGCTCGACATCCTGGAGCAGGCGAGCACGGGCCGTGTGCTGGAGTACGACCCCGCCAGCAAAGTCACCCGGGTCGTGGCCCGGGGCCTGAGCTTTGCCAATGGCGTGGCGCTCAGCGCAGACGAGCGCACCCTGTTCGTGAACGAAACCGGCCAATACCGCATCTGGAAGGTATCGGTGGCGGCGAGCAATGTGGACCTGGCTGCGCTGGTGAAGACCGGCAACGCAGAGGCCAGTGTGCTGTTCGACAACCTGCCCGGTTATCCCGACAACCTGATGCGTGGGCGGGAGGGCCGGATCTGGGTGGGTCTGGTCAAGCCGCGCAATCCCAAGGTGGACCAGCTCGCGCAAAAGCCCTGGCTGCGCAGCCTGACGCTGCGCCTGCCGCGTGCGCTCTGGCCCATCCCCAAGGCCTACGGCCATGTGTTTGCCTTCAACGAGGCGGGGCAGGTGATGATGGATTTGCAGGACCCCAGCGGGGCCTATCCCGAGATCACGGCCATCACCGAAACCGAAACCCGCCTGTACGTGCAAAGTCTGCATGCGCACGGCTTGGGCTGGTTGGCACGGTGATCTGAAATTGCGTGGGCCTGCGGTGTCTTCCTGTTAATTCACGGCGGCGATCAGGTCCAGCTCCACAGCCGCGTTTTTGGGCAACTGCGCCACGCCCACCGAAGTCCGGGTGTGGACCCCGGCTTCGCCCAGCACGCGGAACAGCACATCAGAGGCACCGTCGGCCACCTCACTGAGTTGTGTGAACCCAGCAGCCGCCTGCACGAAGACCGTCACGCGCAGCACGCGGCTGATGGCGTCGAGCGAGCCCGGGGACTGACGCAGCAGGGCCAGGGCACGCATCACACAGACCTTGGCGGCCAGCTGGGCGCGTTCCAGCGTCACCTCGGCGCCCACGCGGCCTGTCACCACGATGTCGCTGCCCACGCGCGGCACCTGGCCGCTCACATAGGCCTGGCCGCCGTGCAGGACCACCGGGGTGTAGTTGCCGCCAATCTTGATTTCGCCGTTGAAGTCATAGCCCAACTCGCGGGCCACGGCCTGGAATTCGTTTTCGCGTGACATGCGCCGTTCCGTCTCAGTCGCGTTTGGGGATGTTCAAACCACGGATCACCGCGGGCCGCGCCACGAAGGTCGCCAGCACGCGCGTGACTTCGGGGTAGTCCTTGATGGCCACCAGGTCTGCCGCCTCGTAAAAGCCGACCAGATTGCGCACCCAGGGGAAGGTGGCGATGTCGGCGATGGAGTAGTCCTGACCCATGATCCAGTCACGGCCCTTGAGGTGCTGGTTGAGCACGCCCAGCAGGCGGCGCGTTTCGGCTACGTAGCGGTCGCGCGGACGCTTGTCTTCGTATTCGCGGCCGGCGAATTTGTGGAAGAAGCCGAGCTGGCCGAACATGGGGCCGATGCCGCCCATCTGGAACATCAGCCACTGCAGGACCTCGTACTTGCCCGCGTCGTCCCTGGGCATGAGCTGGCCGGTTTTGGCGGCAAGGTAGACCAGGATGGCGCCAGACTCGAACAGAGCCAGTGGTTTGCCGCCGGGACCGTTCGGGTCGATGATGGCCGGGATCTTGTTGTTGGGGTTCAGGCTCATGAACTCTGGCGAGAGCTGATCGTTGGTACCGAAGTTCACCAGATGCGGCTCGTAGGGCAGGCCGGTTTCTTCCAGCGCGATGGAGACTTTCACGCCATTGGGCGTGGGCAGGGAATACAGCTGCAGCCGCTCCGGGTGCTGGGCGGGCCATTTGCGGGTGATGGGGAAGTCGGCAAGGGTGTTCATGGGTCAGGCGGGAGGAAGGTAAAGAAAACGGAGCGCGTCCACTGTAGCCCAGCAGACGAATTCCTGCTGGCTAGGCGGTTCAGACGGGCAAGGCGCTGCACGAGGTGGAGAGCGCCTCGGTGGCGGTCTGCAGCGTCACGTGCTGGATGCCAAACTGTTCGCGCAGACCCTGGGCCGTCTCGCGCAGGAAGGCGTCGCCCGGGTGGCCCCGGGGCGTGAGCAGATGGGCCGTGAGGGCGATCTGCGTGGTGCTCATGGCCCAGACGTGCAGGTCGTCCACTCGGGCCACACCGGGGCGCTCGCTCAGCCAGGCCTGCACGGCGGGCAGATCGATCTGCTCGGGCACACCGTCGAAGAGCAGGCGCAGGGACTGGCGCAGCAGGCCCCAGGTGCCCGCCACGATGACGGCGGCGATGAGCAGGCTCATGACCGGGTCCAGCCAGACCCAGCCTTGCCAGAGGTACAGCGCCCCGGCGATCACCACGCCCAGTGAAACCAGGGCGTCGGCCGCCATGTGCAGGAAGGCGCCGCGCACGTTCAGGTCGTGTTCGCTGCCGCGCATGAAGAGCAGGGCGGTGGCGGTGTTGACCACGATGCCGATGGCCGCCACGGTGATGATGGTCCATCCCTGCGTGGGCTCGGGCGAGCCCAGGCGTTGCAGGGCCTCCCAGCCCAGCGAACCCATGGCCACCAGCAGCAGCACGGCATTGGCGAAAGCGGCGAGGATGGAGGCGCGGCGCCAGCCGTAGGTGTAGCGTGCATCCGCCTGCCGGCGCGCGGCCAGGGCGGCCACCCAGGCCAGCAGCAGGCCGGCGACGTCGCTCAGGTTGTGGCCGGCGTCAGCCAGCAGGGCCAGGGAGTTGACCTGCCAGCCGTACCAGGCCTCGACGGCGACGAAACCGGTGTTGAGCGCGATGCCGATCAGGAAGGCGCGGTTGAAGTCGGCGGGGGTGGGATGGTGATGGCCGGCATGGCCATGCGGGTGATCGTGCCCATCGTGGGCGTGCGGGTGGTCGTGCGCCATGCCCGCCAGTATGCACGCGCCGGGGAGGCCGGGACGCGCCCAGGGTGTTTCAGTACTGCGAGGCCAGGGCCTGGTGTGTGCTCAGCAGCGAGGAGTTCGGATCGATGGCCCGCATCAGCAGCGACGGCAGCTTGGGCCACTGGACGGGGCGCTGCAAGTGCGTGGCGCCGGCGAGGACGTCCTGGCCGTCCACCTGGACCACGGTCTTGCCCGCAAGCATGCTGGCTTTGGCGGCCCAGGCCATGATTTTCTTGTCGGCGCCATCGATCAGGATGACGTCGGCCGTGTCGGCGGCTTCGGAGCGGGCCAGTTCCAGTCGCAGCGGGCGGCGCTGTGACAGGGCCACGATGCCCTGGATCAGCTCCCGCTCGGCGGGCGAAAAGCCGTAGATGAGCACTTTCAGGGTGCTTTGCAGCGGGGCGGGGCGCGAGATCGGGGCCGCTGCGCGCTCAGGTTCTGAATCTGGGCCTATGGGCAGGATGATCATGATGGGCTCCGCTGACGTACTTCACGCGGCAAGGATGTGCGGCGTGAGTGAATTGTTCTTCCGGACCGCCGTTCTGGCGAGGGACAATTTCACAAATCGTTACGATTCGCAGGATGCCCGGGTAGGTATCCTCGTTTTGTGTGCACTAGTTCACACCCGGCGTACCGGCAAACGGCTGCATTACCATGGCGTCATGAGCACTGCGAGCCTCTCCTCCGCCCCCGTCCCCCTGCGCCAGGACGCCAGCCTGATCGGCCTGATCGGGCTGGCCCATCTCATGAGCCACTTCAGCCAGCTGCTGCTGCCGCCGCTGTTTCCCTGGCTGAAAGAGGCTTTCAACGCGAGTTATGCCGAGCTGGGTTTCGTCATGACGATCTTTTTTGTCGTCTCCTGTACGGTGCAGGCGCTGTCGGGTTTCTGGGTGGACCGCTACGGCCCGCGCCCGGTGCTCTACACGGGGCTGGCCCTGCTGGCGCTGGCGGCCTTCGGTTTTGCACTGAGCACCAGCTACCTGATGCTGATCGGGTTCGCCGTGGTGGCTGGCGCGGGCAATGGCGTCTTCCATCCGGTGGACTACACCCTGATCAATCGCAAGGTCAGCGCGCCGCGCCTGGGTCATGCCTACAGCGTGCATGGCATCAGCGGCAACCTGGGCTGGGCCGTGGCGCCGGCCCTGCTGGTGCCCCTGGCCCTGCTCTATTCCTGGCGCGTGTCCCTGGCCACGGCCGGGACCCTGGTGCTGGCTGTCCTGTTGCTGTGCTGGGTGCAGGGCCGCCGCCTGGCCTTGGCGCCCAGTGCGCCGGCACGCGCCGCGGCGGACGAGGCCGGCGCGGGCAAGCTGGACTTCCTGCGCATCCCCGCAGTGTGGATGTGCTTCGCCTTCTTTTTCATCTTCGCCGTGGCGCTCAGCGTGGTGCAGGCTTTCGCACCCGAGGCCGCGCGCCAGCTGCACGGTGTCCCGCTGTCCCTGGTGGCAGTTTGCCTCACGGCCTATATGGTGGCCAGCGCCAGCGGCATGCTGGTGGGCGGTTTCCTGGCCACGGACCCGGCGCGCAGCGAGCGGGTGGTGGGTGGCGGTTTTGCCGTGGCTGCGGCAGTTTCCCTGGTGCTGGGCCTGGGCAGCCTGCCGGCTTTGGTGGTGCCCGTGCTCTTTGCCCTCATGGGTTTTGCATCGGGTTTTGCCGGGCCTGCGCGTGACCTGTTGATCAAGCGCTCCACGCCGGAGAACGCCAGCGGGCGTGTCTACGGCGTGGTGTATTCGGGCCTGGACATCGGCCAGGCGATCTCGCCCCTGATCTTCGGGGTGCTGATGGACCACCAGGCCTGGCGCACCCTGTTCGTGGGACTGGCTGCCGTCCAGCTCGTGCTGGTGGTTACGGCCTTCCGTGTGCGGCGCACGCGCCGCACGGTGGCGATCGCGGCCTAGACCACGCTGCGGTGGCGGGCGATGCAGGTGTCGAGCACCTCGTCACCGCTACGCTTCCACCAGTCGAGCTCGGAGAAGATCTCGACCTCGCTGTAGCCCGCGTAGCCGGCCTGCTCGACCCAGCCGCGCAGCTTGCGCAGCTCGATCACGCCGTCACCCATCATGCCCCGGTCGCTGAGCAGGTCGCGCGTCGGGGTGAGCCAGTCGCAGACATGGTAGGCCAGCAGGCGCGCGCGGCCGGCACGTGCAATCTGCTGTTCGAGCTTCGGGTCCCACCAGCAGTGGTAGACGTCGAGCGCCACCCCCAGCACGCCGCTGGCCTGCGGGTCGAGTTCGTCGCAGAGGTCCAACGCCTGTTCCAGCGTGTTGACGCAAGCACGGTCGGCCGCCTGCATGGGGTGCAGTGGCTCGATGGCCAGCGGCATGCCGACCTCGCGCGCGTACTCGAGCGAGGCAGCGATGCCGTCACGCACCTCGGCGCGCGCGCGCCCCAGGTCCTTGTAGGCTGCCTTGCCTGCCAGCGCACCTGGCAGGGCACCGACCACGAGCACCAGGCAGGGTGCGTTGAGTGTCTTGGCCTCGTCAATGGCACGGCGGTTGTCGTCGAGCGCGGCGCGCAGACCGGCCGCATCAGGCGCCGGGAAAAAGCCGCCGCGGCAGTAACCCGACAGTGCCATGCCGTGGGCTTTGAGCTGGCTCGCTACCTTGTCCAGGCCGACGGCCGCGACCTGGTCACGCCAGGGGCTGATGGCCCGGATGCCGCGCTCGGCGCACTGGTCGATGATGCGCGACAGCGGCACCTCGGCGCCCAGCTGCTTGCGCACGGTAGCGGTGTTGATGGAGAGCCAGCGGTGGTCGGCGGAAAAGTCGCGCATGGAAGTCTGAATTCAGAATGAGGTTAGGTGGGCTGCGCTCAGGTCTTCTGGCGACGCAGTTCACGGATGATGGCGGCGTTGTCGAGCTCACCATCGCCGGCGGCGATGGCCGCGCGCATCAATGCCGCGTGGGTTTCGGACAGTGGCAGCTTTTGCCCGTGGGCAGCAGCGCTGGTCAGCATCAGGTCCACGTCTTTCAGGTGCTGGCGGATGCGGGACTGGGGCGTGAAGTCCCCTTCCACCATCATCTGCCCCTTGGCCTGTGCTGCACCCGAGGTGGCCGGGCTGGCGAGCACCAGGGAGAGGAATTTTTCGGGGGAAATGCCCAGTTGTTCGGCAAACACCATGCCTTCGGCCAGCACGGCCCGGTTCAGGCCCAGCACCAGATTGGTGGCCAGCTTGGCCCGCGCGCCCATGCCGGCGCCGCCAACGTGGATGCGTTGTTCGGAAATGGCGGTCAACACAGGCGCGCACCGCTCGATCGCCCGGGCTTCGCCGCCCAGCAGCAGTGTGGCCGCACCCGCCGCGATCTGCTGGCTGGAGCCGGACAGCGGTGCCTCGACGAAATCCACTCCCCGTGCCTGGAGGCGCGCGGCCAGGGCTTCGAGCGCCTCGGGTGTGCCAGTGGAGCAATCGACAATGCACCGCACGCCAGGGATGGAGAGCAGGCCGCCCGGGCCTTCGATCACGCCCAGCACGTCGTCGGTGTTGAAGACGGCCAGCACGACGCATGAGGCCACGGCTGCAACGTCGGCCAAGGTGGCGGCGGCCCGACCGCCGCTGTCGGCCAGGGCGGCGCGCGCTTCGGCGCGCAGGTCGAAGCCTGTGACGTGGAAGCCAGCTGCGAGGAGCCGCTGCGCCAGCGCGCTGCCGACCAGGCCGAGGCCGACGATGCCGATAGAGTTGTCAGCTGCTGCCATGGCACTCACATCGCCAGTGATGCGCCGCCGCAGACCTGGATCTCCTGGCCCGTGATGGCGGCGGCGTCAGTCGATAGCAGGAAGCAGGCGAGGGCGGCAATCTCGGTCGGGCGGATCAGCCGGCCCAGAGGCGGAAGCTTGGGTGCCGTGCTGGCGCGTGCCGGGTCGGCCAGCATGGCGGTTTCGGTCGCGGCCGGGGCGATGACGTTGACAGTGACGCCGCGGGCGGCGGTCTCGGCCGCCCAGCTGCGGGCCAGGGCCACCAGCGCCGCCTTGGTCGCGGCGTACTGGCTGCGCCCGGGCATGCCACCCGAGACGCGGCTGCCGATCAACACCACACGACCTGCGCCGGCCTTCGCCATCGCCGGAACGACCTGGTTGGCCAGGCGCGTGGCGGCGTCTACATGGAGCTTCCACATCAGCGTTGAATCTTCTTCTGTGAGTGTGCCAAGCCGACCCACGCGCAGCACGCCCGCGGCGTGGACCAGCGCCTGCACCTCGCCTACCGTGCGCACAGCTTGCGTCGTGGCGGCTGCGTCACACAGGTCGACCTGAAGCGAGGAAAACGCGGGATGTACCAGCTGAGGCGGCGCTAGGTCCAGGCCGGTCACCTGCCAATCCTGATCGAGCAGGGCCTGGGCAATGGCCAGGCCGATGCCCGAGCTGCTGCCCGTGACCAGTGCGTGCTTTTTTTCCTGAACGGCCATGGCTGGGGAGCTTATTCGAGGCGGATGTTGCCGTCGGTGATGATCTTCTGTGCGCGGGCCATGTCGGCATTCTGGAACTTGGCGAAATCCTCCGACGTGCCGGGCGTGAGCACCAGGCCCTGCTGCAGGAGCTTGTCGCGCATGTCCGAGGCGAGCGCCTTGTTGGTTTCGGCGTTGAGTTTTTGCGTGATGTCAGCCGGCAGCTTGGCCGGACCCCAGAGGCCGTACCAGCTGTAGAACTCGTAGCCAGGAATGGTCTCGGAGACGGTGGGCACGTCCGGCAGGTTGGGCGTGCGCTTGTCGCCCGTGGTGGCCACCACGCGCAGCAGGCCGGTCTTGTGGTACTGGAGCGAGCCGAGGATGGGGTCGATGAAACCGTCGATCTGCCCGCCGATCAGGTCCTGGAAAGCCGGTGCCGTGCCCTTGTAGGGCACCACGGTGTATTCGATGCCGCCGGCGCGCTTGAGCAACTCGGTAGACAGGTGGCCGGCCGAGCCGATGGAGCCCACCGCAAAGGTCATCTTGCCCGGGTTGGCCTTGCCGTAGGCGATCAGGGATTTGATGTCGGTGATCGGCAGGTTCTTGTTGATGGCGACCGACAGCGGGGCCTTGGCGACAAGTGCGATCGGCGTGAAGTCCTTGAGCACGCCGTAGGGCACGGACTTCATGGTCATCGGCGCCGTGGTGAACGTGGAGGCGTTGAATAGCAGGGTATAGCCGTCAGCCGGGGCCTGGGCTACGGCGGAACCACCGATGGTGCCGTTGCCGCCAGCTCGGTTCTCGACCACAAAGGGCTGACCCAGCTGATCAGCGAGTTTTTGCGCCAGCTGTCGGCCCACGGCGTCCAGCGTGCCGCCGGGGGGGAAGGGGATGATGACCTTGACCGGGCGCGTCGGGTAGCCTTGTGCGCATGCGGCCCAGGCGCTCAGGCCCAGCGAGAGTGAGAGCAAGAGTTTGGTGATGTTCTTCATGGTGCGTCTCCTGAGGTTGTTCTGTCAATCGATCTGGATATTGGCGTCACGAACAATCCGGGCATAGACCGCGATCTCTTTCGTGATGTAGTTGGAAAATTCGGCCGGGCCCGCGCCCGAGGTGATGAAGGCCTGCGGCCCGAGCCGCTCCGCCACCAGGGGCGAGCGCATGGCTTTGGCTGTCTCCTGCGCAAGGCGTTTCGTGATGGCATCGGGCAGCTTGCCCGGGCCCCAGAGCCCATACCAGGACACCAGCTCGAAGCCGGGGAAGCCGGATTCTGCAACTGTGGGCACATTGGGCAGGCTGGGAATGCGGGTCTTGGTCGTGACGGCGAGCGCCTTGAGCTTGCCGCTGCTGATGTGAGCGGACGAGGAGGGGATGGCATCGATGATGGCGCTTATCTGGCCGCCGAGCACGTCGTTGAGGGCGGCCCCTGTGCCGCGGTAGGCAATGATGGGGATTTCCAGCTTGGCGCCGTGCTTGATGGCCTCTTGTGCCACGTGCATGGGCGAGCCGATGGCAGAGGTCCCAAAGCTGATCTCTTTCGGCTTGGCGCGCGCCAGGTCCACGAACTGCTTGAGGTTGTCCGCAGGCACGCCGGGGTGCGCTGCCACCACCATGGGCACGGAGCCGAGCAAGGAGATCGGGGTGAAGTCCCTGATCACGTCGTACGGCACCTTCTTGACCATCAGCGGGTTGGCGATCAGGGTGGGCGATTGCACCAGCAGGGTGTAGCCATCGGCAGGCGCCTTGGCGACCGCATCACTGCCGATCGCGCCACTGGCACCCGCGCGGTTCTCGACGACGAAGGGCTGCCCCATCTGTTCGCTCAGGCGCTGCGCGAGCACCCGTGCGACGAGGTCGACCGTTCCTCCCGGTACGTAGGGGACGATGATGCGCACCGGCCGGTCCGGGTAGTTTTGCGCCTGTGTCGCCATGCTCGACATGGCAAGCAGGGCGATGGTCAGTACTCGAATCCAGGGGTTCATCTAGTCTCCTCGTGTTTGTTCTGGTCAGCAGCAGGGCATCTTCAAAAGCTTCAAGGCGTTGCGGAAGTAGATGCCTTCGCGGTCTTCCTCGGGAAGATCGAGCGAGTCGATGGCTTCCGGGATCGTGCGGATGAACATGGGGCCGCCCTCGGGGTCGAAGGGGCAGTCCGACGCGAACACCACCTGCTTGGCGCCAAAGAAGTCCAGGCCACAACGCAGGCCCGAGCGCCCGCCGGCCAGGGCCGTGTCGGCGTAGAACATGCGGAAGTAGTCGATGGGGCGCTTGGGCATGCTCTTGAGCAGGCCTTCATAGTCCTCGTCCGAGGTGCGGCTGCCGAACTGGTCCAGGCCGGGGCCGACGCGCCCATCGAAGAAGGGGATCATGGCGCCCATGTGGTGGGTGATCACGCGCAGGTTCGGCAGCTTGTCGAAGAAGCCCGAGAACACCATGCGGGTCATGGCGGCGCTGGTTTCATAGGGCCAGCCGAAGGTCCACCAGATCTCGAATTTCGACTTCTTCTCCGAGGCGTAGTCCGCCATGTTGGCGCCGCGTGCCGGGTGCATCCAGACCGGCACGTCGTAGGTCTTGGCCGCTGCTTCGAAGATCGGCCAGAAATCGGGCTCGTCCAGCGGGCGGCCGTTGACGTTGGTGAACACCTGGATGCCACGCGCGCCCAGGGTATTGATGGCGTAGTCCATCTCCTCGAGACAGGCTGCGGGGTTGTTCATGGGCAGCGAGGCCACGAAAGCCGGGAACTTGTCGGGATGCTGGTCGCGGATGGCCGCCATCTCCTCGTTCGCCAGGCGCGCCAGCGCAGGTGACTCGTCAGGTCCCGCGATCATTTCGATGGGCGGGTTGGAGAGCGTGAGGATCTGCTGGTAGTCCGGGAAGGACGCCATCATCTTGAGCCGGGCTTCCAGGTCGTAGAGGACCGGGATGGTCAGCCAGCGCTTGATCGCTCCCTTGTCCTTGGCCAGCTCCGCCATGCGCTCGAAGTACTTGCGCGGCAGGATGTGGGCGTAGCTGTCGATCTTGCGCATCAACTCACTCCACGCCGTGCAGGGCCAGCAGCGTCTTCATGCGGCGCACGGCCAGCTCGGGCTGTTCCAGCAAGTTGGCGGCATCGGCCAGGCGGAACAGTTCGGCGAAGTGCACCAGCGAACGCGTGCTCTGCTGGCCGCCGACCATGGTGAAGTGGCTCTGGTGGCCGTTGAGCCAGGCCATGAAGACCACGCCGGTCTTGTAGTAGCGCGTGGGCGCCGCGAAGATGTGGCGCGAGAGCGGCACGGTGGGTCCCAGGATGTCGTGGAAGCGCTGGGTGTTGCCCTTGGCCAGCTCGCCCAGGGCCGCGCTGGCGGCCGGTGCAATGGCGTCGAAGATGCCCAGCAGGGCATCGCTCTGGCCGTGCATCGCTTCCTTGCCCCAGCCGTCGCCAGCGATGAGCTCGGCGTAGTTGAAGTCGTCGCCCGTGTACATGCGCACGCCCTTGGGCAGGCGCCGGCGCATGGCGATTTCCTTGTCCTTGTCGAGCAGGGAGATCTTGATGCCGTCCACTTTGTCCGGGTGTGCGGCGATCACGGCCAGCGCCGTGTCCATCGCCTTGTCGGCATCCACATTGCCCCAGTAGCCCTTGAGCGCCGGGTCGAACATGTCGCCCAGCCAGTGCAGCACGACGGACTGTTTGGCTTGGCTCAGGATGCGATCGTAGACACGCTCGTAGTCTGCCGGGCTCTTGGCCACGCGGGCCAGCGCACGGCTGGCCATGACGATGAGCTTGCCGCCGAGTTTCTCGATGGCTTCCATCTGGGTCTCGTAGCCGCGGATGACTTCGTCCACGGTCTTCACGTCTTCGAGCACCAGGTGGTCGGTGCCGCAGCCCGAGGCCACAAGTGCGCCCGGCATGTCCTTGGCCGCATCCAGCGAGCGGCGGATCAGTTCGAGCGAGGTGGGCCAGTCCAGTCCCATGCCGCGCTGTGCGGTGTCCATGGCCTCGGCCACGCCCAGCCCTAAGGACCAGAGGCGGCGGCGGTAGGCTATGGTTGAATCCCAGTCCACGGCGCATTGCAACCAGGGGTCGATGGCGGCGCGCGGGTCGGCCACCACGTGGGCGGCCGAGTAGGCGATGCGATTGAAGGCGGGTTTGCCGGCGGGCTGCACCGGGGTGCTGCCGCTCAAGGTGTAGGACTGCAGGCAACCTTGAAGGTCGGGCAGTTGCAAGGTCAGGGCCATGGAGGGTTCCTTAGGGTCGGCAGAGTTACGGGCCGCTGTCAGTGGCGGCCCGTGTGCACTCAGACTTTCAGCGCGGGCACGTCGACCCAGCGGCGTTCTTTCCAGCTCTGCAGCGCGGCTTCCACCAGCTGCACGCCCTTGGCGCCTTCGGGCAGGGTCCAACGGTAGGGCTCGTTCTCCACCACGTGGCGGATGAAGTGTTCCCACTGGATCTTGAAGCCGTTGTCGTAGAACTGCGTGTCCGGTACTTCCTGCCACTGCTCGGTGAAGTTCATGGTCTGCTTTTCGTCCGGGTTCCAGACCGGGCGCGGCGTGTTGACGCGCGACTGGGCCTTGCAGGAACTCAGGCCGGCGACGGCCGAACCGTGTGTGCCGTCGACGTGGAAGGTGACCAGGTCTTCGCGGTTCACGCGGGTCGCCCAGGACATGTTCAGTTGCGCGATCACGGGCTCGCCGTTGTGGCCCGTGAGTTCTGCCGTCGCGTAGGCGGCATCGTCGGCGGTGGCCTTGTAGGGCTTGCCGGCTTCGTCCCAACGCTCGGGGATGTGCGTGGCGCCTATGCACGAGACGGACTTCACTTCGCCGAACAGGTTGTCCAGCACGTAGCGCCAGTGGCACATCATGTCCAGGATCATGCCGCCGCCGTCTTCCTGCCGATAGTTCCAGCTCGGGCGCTGGATGGGCTGCAGATCACCTTCGAACACCCAGTAGCCGAACTCCAGGCGCACGCTGAGCATGCGGCCGAAGAAGCCGGCGCGGCGCAGCATGTCGAGCTTGCGCAGGCCGGGCAGGAAGAGCTTGTCCTGCACGGCGCCGTGTTTGAGCCCGGACTTCTCGGCCAGGCGCGCGATCTCCACCGCCTCGTTGAGGTTGGTGGCGATGGGCTTTTCGCAGTAGACGTGCTTGCCGGCGCGGATGGCCTTGGCCAGCAGTTGCGGGCGCATCTGCGTGGTGCCGGCGTCGAAGAACACGGTGTCGTCCTTGTTGGCCAGCGCCTTGTCCAGGTCCGTGCCCCAGCGTTCGATCTTCCAGGTCTTGGCCAGGGCTTCCATCTTCTCGGCATTGCGGCCGATCAGGATGGGGTCGGGCATGACCTTGTCGCCGTTGGACAGGGTGACCCCGCCCTGGGCTCGGATGGCCACGATGGAGCGGATCAGGTGCTGGTTCATCCCCATGCGGCCGGTCACGCCGTGCATGATGATGCCGAGTTTTTGCGTAGGCATTCTTGCGTTCTCTCTTCAGGTTTACTGGGGTTCCAGGCCGGCGGCCTTGACAAGCTTGGCGTTGCTGGCGATCTCGTTCTTGATGTAGGCGTCGAAAGCTTCGGGCTTGAGCGTCCATGCGTCGGCACCGACCTTGACGAAGCGCTCCTTCACGTCGGGCGAGGCCAGGGCCTTGACCACCTCGTCGTGCAGGCGATTGACGATGTCACGCGGGGTCTTGGCCGGGGCCATCATGCCGATCCAGAAGTTGAACTCCGAGCCCGGCACACCGGCTTCGGCCGTGGTGGGCACATCGGGCAGGGAACTGGCACGGCTGGGCGAGCCCACGGCCAGGGCCTGCAGTTGGCCGCCCTTGATCTGGCCGATCACCGGGGCGATGGGCGAAAAGTAGTAGTCCACCCGCCCGGCCATCACCTCGGTCACGGCCTCGGCCGAGCCCTTGAAGGGGATGTTGGTGGCCTGGATGTTGGCGGCCATCTTGAACTTCTCGGCGTTCAGGTGCGTGGCGCTGCCCTGGCCGGCCGAGGCAAAGTTCAGGCTGCCGGGCTTGGCGCGTGCGGCGGCCAGCAGCTCGCCCAGGTTCTTGTAACCCTTGGACGGGGCGATCACCAGCACGTTCGAGAGTGAAGAGATGGGTGTGATGCCCGCGAAGTCGCCCACGGTGTCGAACGGCAGCTTGATGAAGGTGGAGGGGCTGACCGTGTGCGAGGACGAGTGGATCATGATGGTGTAGCCATCGGGCGCGGCCGTGGCCACGGCGGCCTGGCCGATGGTGCCGCTGGCGCCGCCGCGGTTGTCCACCACCAGGGGCTGGCCCAGGCTGGCGCTCATCTTGTCGGCGATGGCGCGCGCAATGATGTCGGTGGTGCTGCCGGCGGCGAAGGGCACGATCACACGGATGGGCTTGTTCGGGTACGCGCCCTGGGCGCTGGAGTGTGCGGGCAGCAGGGCCGCGCCGGTGAGAGCGGCAGCGAGTGCAAGACGGGCAAGTTTCTTCATGATGTCTCCTGGTATGGGCATGAACGGATGCGCACCACGGCAGTTCGGGGCGATGAGGTCGCACATCGGCTTGCCGGATTTAATTCACCAAAAGGTGAATAGAGGCATTCTAGAAACCCGACCGGGCTGGCGTCAAGCGCCGTCCGTCGTCAGTCCCTCAGTACATACCCTAGGATGACGTCGCTCATGTGCGACAGGCGCTCGTTAAGAGCCTTGGGCACCATCAGGTCGCGGCCGAAGATGGCCGAGAGCGTGTGCTTGTTGTTCAGGTAGAAATAGGCCATGCCGGCGATGGAGACGTAGAGCTGCATCGCATCGATGCCGCCACGGAAGACGCCATCGCGTCGCCCGCGCTCCAGGATCTCGGCCAGGGTTTCGATCAGCGGCAGGTTGGTCTTGCGCGCGCGAGATGAGTGCTCCAGGTGCCGCCCGTGCTCCAGGTTTTCGCTGTTCAGCAGAGTGAGAAATTCGGGGTGTTCGAGGTAATAGTTCCAGGTGAACTCGGTCAGCCGGCGGATGGCCTGGGGCGGCGGCATGTCGGTCAGGTGCAGTTGCTGCTCGGCCGCGCGGATGTCGGCGTAGGCGGCCTCGAGCACGGCCAGGAAGAGCTCGTCCTTGCTGGTGAAGTAGTAGTAGATCAGGCGCTTGTTGAGCCCGGCGCGTTCGGCAATGCGGTCCACGCGCGCGCCGGCCAGGCCGTACTGGGCGAACTCGTCGCGCGCAGCCAGCAGGATCACCTGTTGCGATCGGTCGGCGTCGCGCGAGCGCGGTTCTTCAGCGGCGGGGGTCTTGGCTGCCATGGGTTGAATTTAACTGATTGGTGAATTAAATCAAGCTTTCGAGGGGTTGGTATGGCGAGAGCCGTGGCGCCACGACACAACGTCTGCCGAGGCTACACGCATAATCGAACGCATCAGCCACACCCCCCAGAGCGATACGGGAACGATACATGAGACTACAAGCAGCAGGACACCTGATCGTGCAATGCCTGATCGAGCAGGGCGTGCAACATGCCTTCGGCGTGCCAGGTGAGAGTTTCCTGGCCGTGCTCGACGGTTTTTATGCCTACCGCGAGCAGATCCAGTTCGTCATCAACCGCCAGGAGGGTGGGGCCGCCTTCATGGCCGAGGCGCACGGCAAGCTCACCGGTCGCCCCGGTGTGTGTTTCGTCACCCGCGGTCCCGGCGCCACCAATGCCTCCATCGGCGTGCACACGGCTTTCCAGGATTCGACGCCCATGGTGCTTTTCGTGGGCGACGTGGCCAGCGACATGCGCGACCGTGAGGCCTTCCAGGAAGTCAACTACGAATCCTTCTTCGGTCCCAGCACCAAGGGTTTCGCCAAGCGTGTGGAGCGCATCGACGACGCGCGCCGTATCCCCGAGTACATCGCTCGCGCCTTCGCCACCGCCATGAACGGTCGCCCCGGCCCCGTGGTCTTGGTGCTGCCCGAGGACATGCTGGTGCAGATGGTCGATGTCGCACCGCTGCCGCGTGTGGAAGCCGTACAGGCCTGGAGCGATCCGGGTTCCCTGCGCAACCTGCGCGAGATGCTGTTGCAGGCGCAGCGCCCCCTGGTGGTGGCTGGCGGCGGCGGCTGGACACCACAGGCTGCGCAGGCACTGCAGCGTTTTGCCGAGAACTGGAAGCTGCCCGTGAGCAATGCCTTCCGCTTCCAGGACACCTTCGACAACCTGCACCCGCAGTACGCGGGCGATATGGGCATCGCGCCCAACCCCAAACTGGCCAAGCGCATCCTCGAGAGTGACCTCATCCTCGCCATCGGGCCGCGCCTGGGCGAGATGACCACCGGTGGTTACACCCTGCTCGAAGTGCCGAAACCGAAGCAGAAGCTGGTGCACATCCACAGCAGCGCCGAGGAGCTCAACCGCGTCTACCAGGCCGATCTCGCCATCCACGCCACCATGAACGCCGCCGCACGTTCGCTGGAGGTGCTGACCGCACCGCCGACCGTTGCCTGGGAGGCGTGGACCCAGGCCTGCCAGGCCGACTACCAGGCCAATCTGGTGCCGCAGGCCCTGCCGGGTGCGATCGACATGCCGGCCATCGTTTCCCTGGTGCAAAAGCACTTGCCGGCCGACACGGTGGTCACCAACGGCGCCGGGAACTTCGCGAGCTGGGTGCACCGTTTCTGGCGCTACCGCGGCCTGGCTCATGGCGACAAGACCCAGCTCGCGCCGACCAGTGGTGCCATGGGCTACGGCGTGCCCGCCGGCATCGCCGTGGCCATCACCCAGGGGCGCATGGCCTTCACCATTGCGGGCGACGGCGACTTCCTCATGAACGGGCAGGAGCTGGCCACGGCCGTGCAGTACGGCGCCAAGACGCTCATCGTGCTGCTCAACAACGGCATGTACGGCACCATCCGCATGCACCAGGAGCGCGAGTTCCCGCAGCATGTCAGCGGCTCGCAGTTGCAGAACCCGGACTTCGTGGCCCTGGCGCGGGCCTATGGGTATGCCGGCGCGCGCGTCACGCGCACGGACGAGTTCGAGGCGGAGCTCAAGGCCGCCGTGGCGCGGCCCGAGGGCACCTTGATCGAAGTCATGCTCGACCCAGAGGTGATCACCACACGCGGCACCCTGGGCGCCATCACCCAGGCGGCGCTGGCGCGTCAGAAGAAGTAGAGGCAGGGCACAGGCCGCGGCGGTCGCCGCGACCGGGCATAAAAAAAGCCGGCTTTGCAGCCGGCTTTTTCGTAAACGGGGTGAGCCGATTACTTGAGGTGCTTACCGATCAGGGCAGCCATCTCGAACATCGAGACTTGTGCCTTGCCGAAGATGGCCTTCAGCTTGTCGTCAGCGTTGATGTTGCGCTTGTTGACCTTGTCTTGCAGGCCGTTCTTCTTGATGTAAGCCCACAGCTTGCTCACGACTTCCGTACGCGGCAGGCCAGCGGAACCCACCACTGCGGCCAGGGCCGGGCTCGGGGTCAGGGGCTTCATGAAGGCCGCGTTGGGGGTGCGCTTCTTGGCCGGAGCCTTTTTCTTCGCAGCCTTTTTGGCGGGGGCCTTCTTGGCAGCGGCCTTCTTCGCCGGAGCCTTCTTCGCAGCCGGCTTCTTAGCCGGAGCCTTCTTGGCAGCGGCCTTCTTCGCCGGAGCCTTCTTCGCTACCGCCTTTTTAGCGGGAGCCTTTTTCGCAGCAGCCTTCTTGGCCGGAGCTTTCTTGGCCGGAGCCTTCTTCTTTGCAGTTGCCATGATTGAATTTCCTCTTCTAGAAGTTGATTAATCACCAGAGGGAACTGCTTCCTCTCCGGTATTGCGGATGCTATAGGAGAAAAAACGCATCTCCAAGCGAAAAGTGTGTTTTCTCCCTCTGAGATGTTGTTTTTTTCATCGCGATTTTCGGGCTGCTACGCTCTGCAAATCGCTTTTCTCCCTCTGGCGTCGCCTTCCGGAGGGGCTCGACACGCTCGGCGGCGAGAGGGAAAACATGCGCACACAGACCTGCTACTGCCCCAATTTCTCCTCTGGAGAAACGGTTTTTCCGCCTCTGTTGACTCGCTCACGCGGCGCGCCAACAGCGCTGCGGCGCCGTGGCTGCGCCGGGTTCCCGTCGTCGCGCACGCCTTCTGCGGCCAGTGTCGCCGCCTGAACAAGCCCGGCAAGCCGCTTCAAAGCCCCTAGGGGCCCGCCAAGGACACTTTCCCATGCCTCACCAGCCCGACCTCCATGTTTTCGTCTACGGCACCCTGCGCCGCGGCGAGATCAACGACATCAACCGCCTGCAGCCGGCGCCGCGCTATCTGGGGTTGGCCCGCCTGCGTGGCCTGCTCTACGACCTGGGGCCCTATCCCGGGCTGGTCCTGGGCGGCGAGGGCTGGGTGCAAGGCGAGGTCTATGCCATCGGGCCCGAACTCGAGCATGCGCTCGACCGCATCGAAGAGGTGGCACCCGTGCCCAGCGGCGAATACATGCGCCGCCATGTCGAGCTCGAGCTCGACGGCCAGCGCCTGCGCTGCCTGGTCTATGAGATCGATCCGCAACGCGTGCATGGCAGGCCGCGCATCCTTTCGGGGGATTGGCGGCGGCGCTGCTGAGCCATCGACCGGGCTGTGCCTGCCTCACTTGCTGCGCCGGGCGCGATCCCTCGGTGTACCTGGTGTCTGCATTTCAAAACGAACCCATCTCATTTCATGATTCGAAATTTGTTGCTGATGCATCGCAGCAAAATTTCTCAATACGAGATATGGAATTTCACATAGAGAATTTTTTATCGCAAGTGATTGATTTTTAATGAAATAAAATATGTCTTCTATAAGACACAAGAGGTTTTAAAAGTCTTATAGAAGACTTAAAGTAGAGCCATCGATCCAGGCCGCCATGCAGCTACAGGACCGACCGGTTTCATCCACCAAGCTCTAGGAGTTACACCATGCCGCAGACCCTGACCGAACAGCTCAGCCGTGAGCAACAAATCGCCGCCCTGGAAAAAGACTGGGCCACCAACCCCCGCTGGAAGGGCATCGAGCGCGGCTACAGCGCTGCCGACGTGGTGCGTCTGCGTGGCTCCTTCCCCATCGAGCACACCATCGCCCGTCGCACCTCCGAAAAGCTGTGGGACATGCTGCACAGCGAGCCCTACGTCAACTGCCTGGGTGCCCTGACCGGTGGCCAGGCCATGCAGCAGGTCAAGGCTGGCGTGAAGGCCATCTACCTGTCGGGCTGGCAGGTTGCCGCCGACAACAACACCTATTCGTCCATGTACCCGGACCAGTCCCTGTACCCGGTGGACTCGGTGCCCAAGGTCGTCGAGACCATCAACAACACCTTCCGCCGCGCTGACGAAATCCAGCACTCCAAGGGCATCGACGCCGGTCACAAGGACTACATCGACTACTTCGCCCCCATCGTGGCTGACGCTGAAGCCGGTTTCGGCGGCGTGCTCAACGCTTTTGAGCTGATGAAGGCCATGATCCGCGCCGGCGCCGGTGGCGTGCACTGGGAAGACCAGCTGGCTTCCGTCAAGAAGTGCGGCCACATGGGCGGCAAGGTGCTGCTGCCCACGCGCGAGTCCTGCCAAAAGCTGATCGCTGCGCGCATGGCTGCCGACGTGATGGGCGTGCCCACCCTGGTGATCGCCCGTACCGATGCCGAGGCCGCCGACCTGCTGACCTCCGACTACGACGAGATCGACAAGCCCTTCCTGACCGGTGAGCGCACCGCCGAAGGTTTCTACAAGACCCGCAAGGGCCTGGACCAGGCCGTGGCTCGCGCCAACGCCTATGCCCGCTACGCCGACCTGGTGTGGTGTGAGACCGGCACGCCCGACCTGGACTTCGCCAAGAAGTTCGCCGACGCCGTGCACAAGGTGCACCCGGGCAAGATGCTGGCCTACAACTGCTCGCCTTCCTTCAACTGGAAGAAGAACCTGGACGACGCCACCATCGCCAAGTTCCAGCGTGAACTCGGCGCCATGGGCTACAAGTACCAGTTCATCACCCTCGCTGGCATCCACTCCATGTGGTACAACATGTTCGACCTCTCGCAGGACTACGTGAAGCGCGGCATGACCGCCTACGTGGAGCGCGTGCAGGAGCCCGAATTTGCCGCCCGCGACCGTGGCTACACCTTCGTGTCCCACCAGCAGGAAGTCGGCACCGGCTACTTCGACGACGTCACCACCGTGATCCAGGGCGGCAAGTCCAGCGTCACGGCACTGACCGGTTCCACCGAAGAAGAGCAGTTCCACTGATCTGAAGCGGCGTTTTTGCAGCCCGCGGGAGCGCCCGCGGGCTTGCAAACAAAAGCGAAGCCGGGTCAGCAGGGGCATGCTGAATGTCAAACCCATAAGCTTTTCTTCTGCTTGCAAGTAGAAATATTTAATTTACCTTATTTATTTCGTTTCTTATATTCCCTACATGCCGAGTGCGGCCGGTTGCCACAACAGAACAACGATGTGACAGGCCCAGGGCAACGATTTCAAAAAACTGGAGTTCCGCAAGGAAACAATCAAATGGCCAAGAAGTACAAAGTCTTGATTCTGGGCGCCTCCTACGGCTCCCTGCTTGCCAGCAAGCTGCTCATGGGTGGCCACTCGGTGAGCCTGGTGTGCCGCAAGGACACGGCCGACCTGATCAACCGCGAAGGCACACGTGTGCGCATGCCGGTCCGGGGTCGTGAAGGCCTGGTCGAGATCGATTCGCGCCAGCTGCCCGGCACGCTGGACGCCGTTACGCCCGAGACCACGCAGCCCAGCCAGTACGACCTGGTCTGCCTGGCCATGCAGGAGCCGCAATACAGCGCCAAGGGCGTGCGCGAACTCATGCAGGCCATCGCCCTGGCCAAGGTGCCTTGCATGTCCATCATGAACATGCCGCCCCTGCCTTATCTGGCCCGTATCCCCGGCCTGGACGCCAGCGGCCTGCGCGCCTGTTATCACGACGCCACGGTCTGGGACCATTTCGAACCCGGCCTCATGACCCTGTGCAGCCCCGACCCCCAAGCCTTCCGCCCGCCGGAAGAGCAGCCCAATGTGCTGCAGGTCGGCCTGCCCACCAACTTCAAGGTGGCCCGCTTCGAGAACCCCGCCCACACCGCCATGCTCGAGCAGATGGAGGCCGACATTGCCGCCGCCCGCCTGATGGTCAATGGCGAGGCGCTGGACCTTCCCGTCAAGCTCAAGGTCTTCGACTCCATCTTCGTGCCGCTGGCCAAGTGGGCCATGCTGCTCACCGGCAACTACCGTTGCATCGGCGCCGAAGGCATGCGCTCCATCAAGGACGCCGTGCACGGTGACCTCGAGAAGTCGCGCGAAGTCTACGAGTGGGTGGTGGCCCTGTGCGTGATGCTCGGTGCCAAGCCTGACGACATGGTGCCCTTCGACAAATACGCCGCGGCCGGCACCGGCCTGCTCAAGCCGTCTTCTGCTGCCCGTGCCCTGGCGGCCGGTGCCACCGACATCGAGCGCATCGATCTGGTGGTCAAGCTGGTGGCAGAGCAAAAGGGTCTGTGCCACGAGTCCATTTCCAACACGGTCAAGGTCATCAACGGCTGGCTGGCCCGCAACCGCAAGCAGCAGGCCGAAGTGGCCCCCAAGGGCGTGCCCGCCTGACGATGCGCTGATCTGCAGCGTTCGCGCTGACCTGGCGGTATAGTTTTGCCATGGTCAGCGTCGAATTTGCGGCCTCTTTGCAGCGGCATAAAGCCTGCGCGCCTCAGCGCGTGCCGGCCGGGTCGCTGGCGGCCGTGCTGGCGCAGGCCTTTGAAGCCGAGCCAGGCCTGAGGCACTACGTGCTTGACGATCAGGGCCACATCCGCAAGCATGTGGCCGTTTTCATCAACGGCACGCTGCACCAGCTGCGCCAGCGCCTGGACCTGCCGGTGGCCGACAATGCCAAGGTGCTGGTCATCCAGTCTCTCACCGGTGGCTAGCGTCCGCACACGAGGAGGCCGCTTGTGAAATCCGCAAACACATTGCTCGTCGGCAGCCGTAAAGGCTTGTTCGTGATCGAGCAGCGCTCCGCAGGGCACTGGGGCATCGTTGCGCATCACTTTGCCGGTGAACCCGTCAGCCAGACCCTGGCCGACCCGCGCACCGGCATCTGGTACGCCGCCCTGCGTTTAGGGCATTTCGGCGTCAAGCTGCACAAAAGCGCCGACCGCGGAAAGACCTGGCAGGAGATCGCGTCTCCCGCGCTGCCCGTCAAACCCGATAGCCCGGCCTGGGCCGATGACCCTGTCCCGTGGAACGTCGAGATGATCTGGTCGCTGGCCGCCGGCGGCGTTAACCAGCCTGGGCGCTTGTGGGCCGGCTGCATGCCCGCGGCGCTGTTTCGCAGCGACGACGGCGGTGCCAGCTGGCAGCTGTGCCAGAGCCTCTGGCTCGACGAGCGGCGCAAGCAATGGATGGGCGGAGGCAACGACTACCCGGGCATGCACACCGTGTGTGTGGTCCCGCGTGATGCCAATCGCGTGACGGTGGCCATCTCCTGCGGTGGTGTCTGGATCACCCCTGACGCGGGTGCCACCTGGGAAATCGCCGGCAAGGGGCTGAAGGCACCCTACGTGCCGGCCGAACTGGCCGACGATCCCAACACCCAGGACCCGCACCGCGTCTCGGTCTGTGCCGCAGCGCCTGACGTGATGTGGTTGCAGCACCATGAAGGCCAATACCGTTCGGTCGATGCGGGCCGCAGTTGGACTCGGCTGCCGCGCAACGCCGCGGTGGGTGATTTTGGCTTTGCGGTGCTGGCCCATCCGCGCGATCCGAAGCGGGCCTGGTTCGTGCCCGCCGAGGCCGACGCCAAGCGCTATGCGCCCGATGCGCGCATGTGCGTGCTGCGCACAGACGATGGGGGTGCCACGGCGCAGGTCTATCGCAAGGGCCTGCCCACCGGCGCTGCCTACGATTTGATCTATCGCCACGGTCTGGCCGGCGCTGCGGACGGCCAGACGCTGGCCATGGCTTCCACCACCGGGGGCTTGTGGATCAGCGAGGACGCGGGTGAGAGCTGGCTATCGGCCAGCCAGAACCTGCCGCCGGTGGCTTCGGTGGGGTTTATTGGCGGCGAATGACAGGCGAAAGGAGAGCGTGACATGTTGGATGACCAGATGAACCTGTTTGGATCTGGTGGCGAACCGCCCAGCTCCTCACGCCCAAGCCCTGGGTCAGCGCGAGCACCACGCAAGCACCACCAGCTGTTCTTCGCTATCCGCCCTGATGCACAAGCAGCCCAGGAAATTGCCAAGCTGGGGGCCCGCCTGGACCAGCAGTACGGAATTGGCGGTCAGCCGCTGAAACCAGACCACCTGCACGTCACGCTGCATGCCATCGGCGCATACGACGAGATACCCGATGCTGTTCTGCTGGCGGCCAGACAGGCAGCCGACGCGGTGCGTGCGGATGCCTTCGACGTGGTGTTCGATCGTGCGATGACCTTTGCCGGCTCGCGGCCCTATGTCTTGTGCGGGGGCGAGGGCGTGGAGCCGGTGAAGGCCCTCTGGCTGAAGCTGGGGATGGAGTTGGCCAACGTGTTCCCATTCAAGAAAACGTCTTATACGCCCCATATGACCCTGTCTTACAAGGGGCGTCACATGGCTGAGCACCCCATCGAGCCCATCCGCTGGACCGCGCGCGAGTTTGTGCTGATCGACAGCCATTTGGGCAAGAACCGCCATGACCCCGTGGGGCACTGGCCTCTGCGGGTTTGACTGCGGTTAAAATCACGCACCAACTTCTGTAAGAGCGAGAAAGGCACCCTGGTTATGACACCGCGAACTACCACCGCCGGCGAGAGAGATCCCAGGGGTTGCTAGTCCGCGCGCCCTTGGGCGCAAGGTACTTTCCAGATTCAACGAGGCGCGGCATCCACCGCGCCTTTTTCATTTTCAGAGCGAGCACACATGGTTCAGATCACGCTACCCGACGGTTCCAAACGCGATTTCCCCGGCCCGGTCACGGTGGCCGAGGTGGCTGCCTCCATCGGCGCCGGCCTGGCCAAGGCCGCTTTGGCCGGCAAGATCAATGGCAAGGTCGTTGACACTAGCTACCAGATCACCGCCGACAGCCCGCTGTCCATCGTCACCGCCAAGGACGCCGATGGCTTGGAAGTCATCCGCCATTCCACGGCCCACCTGCTGGCCTACGCCGTCAAGGAGCTGTTCCCCGACGCGCAAGTCACCATCGGCCCGGTGATCGAGCACGGCTTCTATTACGACTTCTCCTACAAGCGTCCCTTCACCCCCGAAGACCTGGCCGCCATCGAAAAGAAGATGGGCGAGCTGGCCGCCAAGGACGAGCCCGTGGTGCGCCGCGTGCTGCCGCGCGATGAGGCCGTGGCCTATTTCAAGAGCCTGGGCGAGCACTACAAGGCCGAGATCATCGCCAGCATCCCGGCCAATGAAGACGTCAGCCTCTACCGTGAAGGCAAGTTCGAAGACCTGTGCCGCGGCCCCCACGTGCCCAGCACCGGCAAGCTCAAGCACTTCAAGCTCATGAAGGTGGCCGGCGCCTACTGGCGCGGCGACCACCGCAACGAGATGCTGCAACGCGTCTACGGCACGGCCTGGGCCAGCAAGGAAGAACTGCAGCAGCACCTAACCATGCTCGAAGAAGCCGAGAAGCGCGACCACCGCAAGCTCGGCCGCGAGCTCGACCTGTTCCACCTGGACGAGCATTCCCCCGGCACCGTGTTCTGGCACCCCAAGGGCTGGACGGTCTGGCAGGAGGTGGAGCAGTACATGCGCCGCGTCTACCGCGATAACGGCTACCAGGAGGTCAAGGGCCCGCAGATCCTGGACAAGGCCCTGTGGGAGAAGACCGGCCACTGGGACAAGTACCGCGAGAACATGTTCACCACCGAGAGTGAAAAGCGTGACTACGCCTTGAAGCCCATGAACTGCCCGGGCCACATCCTGATCTACAAGCAGGGCATCAAGAGCTACCGCGAACTGCCCCTGCGTTTCGGCGAATTCGGCGCCTGCCACCGCAACGAACCCACCGGTGGCCTGCACGGCATCATGCGCGTGCGCGGCTTCACGCAGGACGACGGCCACATCTTCTGCACCGAAGACCAGATCCAGGCCGAGGTCAAGGCCTTCACCACCCTGCTGCAGAAGGTCTACAAGGACTTCGGCTTCACCGACATCATCTACAAGCTCTCTACCCGGCCCGAAAAACGTATCGGCTCCGAGGAAAGCTGGGACCGCGCCGAGGCCGCCCTGGCCGCAGGCCTGAAGGCCTCGGGCTGCGAATTCGAGTACCTGCCGGGGGAGGGGGCCTTTTACGGCCCCAAGATCGAATACACCCTGAAAGACGCCCTGGGCCGCCCATGGCAGTGCGGCACCATCCAGGTGGACCCGAACATGCCCGAACGCCTGGACGCCGAGTTTGTGGGCGAGGACGGCAACCGCCACCGCCCCATCATGCTGCACCGGGCCATCCTGGGCAGCCTGGAGCGTTTCATCGGGATTTTGATCGAGGAACACGCCGGCGCGCTGCCCACCTGGCTGGCCCCGGTGCAGGTTTCGGTGCTCAATATCACCGACGCCCAGAGCGATTACTGCCTGGAAATCGCCCAAAAACTGAAGAAATCATTGCCAAATCAAGAACTTAGGGTTCAGACAGACCTGCGCAACGAGAAAATTACGTATAAAATACGGGAGCATTCGATGCAGAAGCTGCCTTACATCCTGGTCGCAGGCGACAAGGAAAAGGCAGCAGGCGCCGTCGCAGTGCGTGCCCGGGGTAACAAAGACCTCGGTGTGATGTCCCTCGAAGCCTTTGTGCAACTCATCGCGGACGACATCGCTCACAAATCAGTCGAGCAGGCCTCCTGAAGGGCCAGACGGCAGGTTTTTGGTGCGTACCAAGGCGGTCTCAGCCACCCATGGGTGGCAAAGTTTTAAGGAATTGAACCATCGCTACTGAATTTCGTGATCGTCGCCAGCGCGAAGAGCGCAAGCACCGCCTGAACCGTGAAATCATGGCCACCGAGGTCCGGATTTCCGGCCCCGAGAATGAGCCCATGGGGGTGGTGAGTCTGGCAGAGGCCCTGCGTTTGGCAGGCGAGATGGATGTGGACCTGATCGAAACAGTGGCCACCGCGAATCCTCCCGTCTGCCGCCTGATGGACTACGGCAAGTTCAAGTTCCAGGAGCAGAAGAAGGCCGCCGAGGCGAAATCGAAGCAGAAGGTCATCGAGGTCAAGGAAATCAAGTTCCGGCCCGGTACCGACGATGGTGACTACAACATCAAGTTGCGCAATATCAAGCGCTTCTTGGAAGAAGGTGACAAGTGCAAGATTACCTTGCGCTTCCGTGGTCGAGAGATCACGCACCAGGAGCTCGGTATGGCCATGCTCGACCGCATGCGTGCCGATCTGGCGGATCTGATCGTTGTCGAGCAGTATCCCAAGCTGGAAGGCCGGCAGATGATCATGATGATCGCGCCGGGCAAGAAAAAGGCCGGTGGTGCTGCGGCACCCAAGCCTGCTGCAGAAGCAGCGCAAGGTTAAGTTTTTTCCTGCGGGTTGCAGAACCGGCGGGAAATGCCGGGAAGGCGAAAGCTTTCCCGAAACGCGGCGGGGTAACACCCGCAGCGAGGGTGGTGGGGTCAAACCCACCGCTGCAGTGACAGGTGTCAAAGCCGGTCACTCAACAAGTGGCTCGGGGCCTACAAGGCTGGAAAAGGTTTCCAGACGCCTCGCGAGCACAAGGTAATAGGAGCATTTACATGCCCAAGATGAAGACCAAGAGCGCAGCGAAGAAACGCTTCCGCGTTCGTCCCGGTGGTACCGTCAAGCGCGGCCAAGCCTTCAAGCGTCACATTCTGACCAAGAAGACCACCAAGAACAAACGCCACCTGCGGGGTTCCACCGCTGTGCATGCGACCAATATGGGTCACATGGCACAGATGTTGCCCGGCCAAGGCATTTAATTAACGACGAACAAGGAGTAATCACATGCCTCGCGTCAAACGTGGTGTAACGGCTCGCGCCCGCCATAAAAAAGTTCTCGCCCTTGCCAAGGGCTTCCGCGGTCGCCGCGGTAACGTCTTCCGCATCGCCAAAGAAGCGGTGATGAAGGCTGGGCAATATGCCTACCGTGACCGCCGTACCAAGAAGCGTGTCTTCCGTCAGCTGTGGATTGCCCGTATCAACGCGGCAGCCCGTCAGTGCGGCATGACCTACAGCCAGTTCGCCAACGGCCTGAAGAAGGCCCAGATCGAGATCGATCGCAAGGTGCTGGCTGACATCGCTGTGCACGACATGACGGCTTTTGCCGGCATCGTGGAGAAAGTCAAGGCCAAGCTGGCTGCTTGATCTTCACGCCAGGAAGGCGGCCGTCAGGCCGGCCTTCCCTGCACAAGAAACAAGGGCTGGAGCTTGAACAAAGCTTTGGCCCTTTTTCATTGCGCCGGGCGATCCGGAGAGCGCAGACCACTCTGCGCTGCCCCGATCACTTTGCAGCTCACGGACAAGAACACATGAACGAGTTGGACGCCATCGTCAGCAGCGCACAGAGCGCCTTTGCCCAGGCTGTGACCCCGGCCGACCTGGAAAACGCCAAGGCGCGTTTCCTGGGCAAGACCGGCAGCATCACCGAGCTGATGAAGGGCATGGCCGCCCTCAGCGTCGAAGAAAAGAAGAGCCGCGGCGCGGCCATCAACGTGGCCAAACAAGCCGTTGAAGCTGCCCTCAACGCCCGTCGCCAGGCTCTGGCCGATGCCGAGCTCAACAAGCAGTTGCAGGCCGAGGCGCTCGACGTGTCGCTGCCCGGCCGCGCGCGCGGCACCGGTGGCCTGCACCCCGTGAGCCTGACCATGGAGCGCATCGAGGCCATCTTCGGCTCCATGGGTTTTGAAGTGGCCCAGGGTCCTGAGATCGAAGCCGACTGGTACAACTTCACCGCGCTCAACACGCCCGAAGACCACCCCGCGCGCTCCATGCACGACACCTTCTACGTGGAAGGCGGCAGCGCCAAGGCGCCCAACCTGCTGCGCACGCACACCAGCCCGGTGCAGGTGCGCCATGCGCTGCAGCACGTGGCCGCCCACAAGGCCCTGATCGACGCCGGCCAGCCCATGCCGGAAATTCGCGTGATCTGCCCGGGCCGCACCTACCGCGTGGACAGCGACGCCACCCACTCGCCCATGTTCCACCAGTGCGAAGGCCTGTGGATCGGCGAGAACGTGAGCTTCAAGGACCTCAAGTACCTCTTCACCGAGTTCTGCCGCACCTTCTTCGAGAGCGACGATCTGGTGCTGCGTTTCCGTCCCAGCTTCTTCCCCTTTACCGAGCCCAGCGCTGAGATCGACATCCAGTTCCAGAGCGGCCCCTTGGCCGGTCGCTGGCTGGAAGTGGCCGGCTCCGGCCAGGTGCACCCGAACGTGGTGCGCAATATGGGACTGGACCCCGAGAAGTACATAGGCTTCGCCTTCGGCATGGGCATGGACCGTTTCACCATGCTGCGCTACGGCGTCAACGACCTGCGCCTGTTCTTCGACGGCGATCTGCGTTTCCTCTCGCAATTCCGTTGAACCCAGCCTGACCTGACAAGAAGACCAACACCATGCAATTCCCCGAGTCCTGGCTGCGCGAATTCTGCAACCCGCCGCTCTCCACTCAGCAACTGGCCGACACGCTCACCATGGCCGGCCTGGAGGTGGAAGAACTGCGCCCCGTGGCCCCGCCTTTCACCAAGATCGTCGTCGGTGAAATCAAGGAGGCCGTGCAACACCCCAATGCCGACCGTTTGCGCGTGTGCCAGGTGGACGTGGGGCAGGGCGCTCTGCTCAATATCGTCTGCGGTGCGCCCAATGCGCGCGTGGGCATCAAGGTTCCCTGTGCTTTGGTCGGTGCTGAATTGCCGCCCGGTGAAGACGGGAAGCCTTTCCTGATCAAGCTTGGCAAGCTGCGAGGCGTGGAAAGCCAGGGCATGCTGTGCTCGGCCCGCGAGCTCAAGCTGTCCGAAGACCACGGCGGCCTGCTGGAGCTGGCCGCTGATGCATCCATCGGCAAGGACATCCGCCAGGTGCTGAACCTGGACGACACGCTCTTCACCCTCAAGCTCACGCCCAACCTCGCGCACTGCCTGTCCGTCTACGGCGTGGCGCGTGAAGTGGCCGCGCTGACCGGCGCGCCCCTCAAGGCCTCGAGCTTCCCGCCCGTGGCCACCAAGATAACCGACAAACAGGCCGTGAAGATCAGCGCGCCCGAGCTCTGCGGCCGTTTCTCTGGCCGCATCGTGCGCAACGTGAATACGAAAGCCGCTACGCCCCAGTGGATGGTGGACCGCCTGGCCCGCTGCGGCCAGCGCAGCGTGACCGCGCTGGTGGACATCTCCAACTACGTGATGTTCGAGTTCGGCCGCCCGAGCCACATCTTCGACCTGGACAAGATCCACGGCACGCTGGACGTGCGCTGGGGCAAGCCGGGCGAACAGCTCAAGCTGCTCAACGGCAACACCGTCACCGTCGATGGTGAAGTGGGCGTGATCGCCGATGACAAGGCGCTGGAGTCGCTGGCCGGCATCATGGGCGGCGACGCCACCGCCGTGTCGGATGACACCCAGCACGTCTACGTGGAAGCCGCCTTCTGGTGGCCCAAGGCGATTGCCGGCCGTTCACGCCGCTACAACTTCGCCACCGACGCCGGCCACCGCTTCGAGCGCGGTGTGGACCCCGAGTTGACCGTGGAGCACATCGAGCGCATCACCCAACTCATCGTGGACATCTGCGGCACGCCCACTACGGCCTGCGGCCCCGTGGACGACCAGCAGGTCAAACTCCCCACGGCCCTGCCCGTGACGCTGCGCGTGGCACGCGCGGCCAAGGTCATCGGCATGCCGCTGACGCAGGCGCAATGCGCCGACGCGCTCAAGCGCCTGGGTCTGCCGCTGGTGGAGAGCGAAGGCAAGATCACCGTCACCCCGCCGCTGTATCGCTTTGACCTGCAGATCGAGGAAGACCTCATCGAAGAGGTGGCGCGCCTGGTGGGCTACGAACAGCTGCCGCACACCCCGCCGCTGGCACCCGTGGTGCCCAAGAGCCGTCTGGAAGCGCAGCGCAGCCCCTTTGCCGTGCGCCGCCAGCTGGCTGCCCTGGGTTACCAGGAAACCATCAACTACAGCTTTGTGGACGAGCGCTGGGAGCATGAGCTGGCGGGCAACGCCCAGCCCATCAAGCTCATGAACCCCATCGCCAGCCAGATGGGCGTGATGCGCTCCTCGCTGCTAGGCTCGCTGCTGCAGGTGCTCAAGTTCAACCTGGACCGCAAGACCGAACGCGTGCGCATCTTTGAGGTGGGCCGTGTCTTTTTGCGTGATGCCTCGGTGCCCGATAGCGTGAGCAGCGTGCAGGGGTTTGCCCAACCCATGCGCGTGGCCGGCCTGGCCGTGGGCGGTGTGGACACCATGCAGTGGGGCGCCAAGGAACGCGCCGTGGACTTCTACGACGCCAAGGGCGATGTGGAAGCCTTGCTGGCCCCGCGCCAGCCCGCTTTTGAAGCCGCCGAACACCCGGCCATGCACCCCGGCCGCTGCGCCCGTGTGCTGCTGGATGGCAAGGCCATTGGCTATGTGGGCGAGCTGCACCCGCGCTGGCGCCAGGGCTACGAGCTGGCCCAGACCCCGGTGATGTTCGAGCTGGAGCTCGACGCCGTGCTCGCCCGCGACGTGCCGGCCCTCAAGGCCATGAGCAAGTTCCAGGCGGTGGAGCGGGATTTGGCCGTCATCGTCGCCGAGGCCGTGAGCCACGCCGCGCTCATGCAAGCCATCTGGGCCGCGCCCACGGCCGGCCTGCTGCGCCATGCGATACTGTTCGACGTCTACCGCGCCAAGCCGGGGGCAGCCTCGGCCGGTCTGGCCGAGGGCGAGAAAAGCCTGGCCGTGCGCCTCACGCTCAACAGCGACGAGGCCACGCTGACCGAGGAGCAGATCGAAACCAGCGTGCAGGCCGTGCTGGCCACGCTGCAGAAGCAGGTGGGCGCGCGGCTGCGGGCCTGAACGGGATACGCGAGAACACGAACAACAATCGAGACGGCGGAATCATCATGGAAATCACGGTCGAAAGTCTGGAAACCCCCGCGCTGACCAAGGCGCAGCTGGCTGAACTGCTGTTTGAGCAGATCGGGCTGAACAAGCGCGAGTCCAAGGACATGATCGACGCCTTCTTCGACCTGATCGCCGACAGCCTGGTCAACGGCAACGACGTGAAGATCTCGGGCTTCGGCAACTTCCAGATCCGCACCAAGGCCCCGCGCCCCGGCCGCAACCCGCGCACCGGCGAGGCCATCCCCATCGAAGCGCGCCGTGTGGTCACCTTCCACGCCAGCCACAAGCTCAAAGAACAGATCCAGGAAGAGGGCGGTCGCCCGGCTTCTCGCATCGCCGCCTGATCTCCCCGCCCGGCCCGCCGCAGGCCGGTGCATTCCCATCCCTTTTCAGGCCGTTTCTCGGCCATCCGGCCCCATTTCGGGGCCCGGTCTGTGGCTGCCCGTCACCCCGATCCCGGGAAAAACCCGGCTTTTCGAGATTCCGTGCAAACAGGCTTTGCATCCACCCCTGACTTAGAGTAACCTAGAAGCTTTCCCTCGTATCACATTGATTTCAATGGAGAATGCGCTCCCTCCCATCCCCGCGAAACGCTACTTCACCATCGGTGAGGTCGGCGACCTGTGTGGCGTCAAGCCTCACGTGCTACGGTATTGGGAGCAGGAGTTCACCCAGCTGCGGCCCATGAAGCGGCGCGGCAACCGCCGCTATTACCAGCACCACGAGGTGCTGATGATCCGCCGCATCCGCGACCTGCTCTACGACCAGGGTTTCACCATCAGCGGCGCCCGCAACAAAATGCAGGAGATCCTGTCCGCCGAGCGCGACAAGAAGCGCGCCGGTGAGGTCATGCTAGACGGGGTGGAAGTGCTGGAGATGAACGAACCGTCCGACCTGGACGACTTCAGCGAGAGCCAGCTGGTGGAAGACGACTTGCCCGCCACCATCGACAAGCTGCACCTGGTCAAACGCGAACTCACCGAAATCCGCGACCTGCTCGCCGGCAGCTTCTGATCGGCCCACCCGGGAAACGACGTTTTCTCCGGGTATAATTCAAGGCTCGATCGGTGTGTGGCGCAGCCTGGTAGCGCACTTGCATGGGGTGCAAGGGGTCGAAGGTTCGAATCCTTTCACACCGACCAATCGATAAATGACAAACGCCGCTAGTGGAAACACTGGCGGCGTTTTTCTTTTCCCCGTAGTGGTGCCTCATAGAATACGTCACGGGAGAGAGGGTTTATTGATGACCACCGCTGAAAGCCAGATTGAACTAGCGCTTATCGCCAAGCTGGATGAGCTCAAATACGTCTACAGGCCTGATATCCGCGATCGCGCAGCCCTGGAAGCGAATTTCCGCGAGAAGTTCGAGGCCCTCAACCGAGTCAAGCTGACCGAAGCGGAGTTCGCCAAGCTGTTGGATGAAATCGTCACCCCCGATGCCTACACTGCGGCCAAGACACTGCGCGGCATCAATGCCTTCACCCGCGATGACGGCACGCCGCTGAACTACACGCTGGTGAACATCAAGGACTGGTGCAAGAACCACTTCGAGGTCATCCACCAGCTGCGCATCAACACCGACTATAGCCACCACCGCTACGACGTCATCTTGCTCATCAACGGCGTGCCCTGTGTGCAGATCGAGCTGAAGACCCTCGGCGTGAATCCACGCCGGGCCATGGAGCAGATTGTCGAATACAAGCACGACCCCGGCAACGGCTACACCAAGACGCTGCTCTGTTTCATGCAGCTCTTCATCGTCAGCAACCGCGACCGTACTTACTACTTCGCCAATAACAACGCCCGCCACTTCGCATTCAATGCTGACGAGCGCTTTCTGCCTATCTATGAGTTCGCGAACGAAGCGAACGAAAAAATCACCCACCTCGACGAATTCGCCGAGCGCTTTCTGAAAAAGTGCGACCTCGGCCAGACCATCAGCCGCTACATGGTGTTGCTCGCCGGTGAGCAAAAACTCATGATCATGCGGCCCTACCAGGTCTATGCCGTGCAGCACATCGTTAAGTGCATCGATGAAGACAACGGCAATGGCTACATCTGGCACACCACGGGCAGCGGCAAGACGCTCACCTCCTTCAAAGCCTCCACGCTGCTGAAGGAAAACGACCACATCCACAAGTGTGTGTTCGTTGTAGACCGCAAAGACCTCGACCGCCAGACGCGGGAGGAATTCAATCGGTTCCAGGAAGGCTGCGTCGAAGAGAACACCAACACTGCGGCCCTGGTGCGACGCTTGCTGTCAGAGGACTATTCCGACAAGGTCATCGTCACCACCATCCAGAAGCTGGGCCTCGCGCTGGACGAAAACAGCACGCGCAACAAGCAGCGCACCAAGAACGGCCAGGCCACCTACAAGGAACAGCTCGAAGCGCTGAAGGAAAAACGCATCGTCTTCATCTTTGACGAATGCCACCGTTCGCAGTTTGGTGACAACCACAAGGCAATCAAATCCTTCTTCCCCAAGTCGCAGCTCTTTGGCTTCACCGGTACGCCTATCTTCGAGGCCAATGCCTCCTTGCAGAAGATCGAGGACACCCAGGCCTCTATGCGAACCACGGCGGACCTGTTCCAAAAGCGGCTTCATGCCTACACCATCACCAACGCCATCGAAGACGGAAATGTCCTGCGTTTTCACATCGACTACTTCAAGCCGAAGCCCAACAGCAAGGAAGAGTCGAAGGGAGTTGGCAAGGGGGCGCCTAAAGACGATGCACCAAAACCTCCTTTTCCTAAACCGGCCATCGTCAGCGAAATTCTGTCGAAGCACGACGCCGCCACGGGTGGGCGCCGCTTCAACGCCATCCTGGCCACCGCGTCCATCAACGACGCCATCGAATACCACACGCTGTTCAAGACCATGCAGGCGGACAAACAGGCCGCCGACCCTGACTTCAAGCCGCTGAACATCGCCTGCGTCTTCTCGCCGCCCGCCGAGCTCGCGGAAAACGAGGCGGCCAAGAAGGACATCAACCAGCTGTCCGGCGACCTTCTGCAGGAGCAGGAGGACAACAAGGTGGAGCCGGAGAAGAAGAAGCAGGCGCTTGAATCCATCGTTGCCGACTACAACGCCCGCTACGGTACAAACCACCGCTTGAGCGAGTTCGACCTCTACTACCAGGATGTGCAAAAGCGCATCAAGGATCAGCAGTGGCCCAATAGCGATTACCCGGCCGCGCAGAAGATCGACATCACCATCGTGGTGGACATGCTGCTCACTGGCTTTGATTCCAAGTTCCTGAACACGCTCTACGTGGACAAGAACCTCAAGCACCACGGCTTGATCCAGGCCTTCTCGCGCACCAACCGCGTGCTCAACGGCACCAAGCCTTACGGCAACATCCTCGACTTCCGCCAGCAACAAGATTCCGTCGACGTTGCCATCGCTCTTTTCTCCGGCGAGAAAACTGGCGAGCAGGCGCGGGAAATTTGGCTGGTGGACAAGGCGCCGGTGGTCATCCAGAAGCTGGAGTCAGCCGTGCAGAAGCTGGACAACTTCATGAAGTCCCAGGGCCTGGCCTGCACGCCCTCCGCCGTGGTTAACCTGAAGGGCGACGCCGCCCGCGCCGCCTTCATTACCCACTTCAAGGAAGTTCAGCGGCTCAAGACCCAGTTGGATCAATACACCGATCTCACGGTGGAAAACAAGGCCGCCATCGAGCAGGTGCTTCCCGATGAAAACCTGCGAGGTTTCAAAGGCCAGTATCTGGAAACCGCCAAACGGCTCAGATCGCAGCAGGGCAAGGACGGCAAGAATGGTGACGGGCCCGGTTCAGACGACCCCGTAGACCAGCTCGACTTCGAGTTCGTCCTCTTCGCCTCCGCCGTCATCGACTACGACTACATCATGGGCCTCATCGCCAAGTTCTCGGCCAAGGCGCCGGGCAAGACCAAGATGACCCGCGAGGAACTCATTGGCCTCGTCAGCGCCGATGCCAAGTTCATGAACGAGCGCGACGACATTGCCGAATACATCGGCACGCTCAAGGCGGGCGAGGGCCTCTCTGAGGCCGCCATCCGCGACGGCTACACCCGCTTTAAGGTCGAAAAGAACGCCAAGGAACTCGCCGATATTGCCGCTAAGCACGGCCTCGCCACTCCTGCCCTGCAAGCCTTCGTGGACGGCATCCTCGACCGTTTGATTTTCGATGGCGAGCAGCTCAGCGACCTGATGGCCCCGCTGGACCTCGGCTGGAAGGCCCGAAGCCAGGTTGAACTCGCCCTGATGAAAGACCTCCACCCCCTCCTTACCAAACGCGCCGGTGGCCGTGACATTTCAGGACTCAGTGCGTATGAGCAATAACAGGAAAGCCACTGATACGACGGAAGGGGCAGGGCCTGCGCTGTTGCCGAAGCTGAGGTTTCCGGAGTTTCGAGGGGCGGAGGCATGGAAGCCCGTAACGCTCCAACAAGCATCTACGCCAGTAACAGAGCGCGTCGGGGCAAGGAAACTGACGCCTGTAAGCATCTCCGCTGGCATTGGCTTTGTTCCACAGGCCGAGAAGTTCGGGCGGGACATTTCCGGCAACCAGTATCAGCTCTACACCTTGGTCAAAGACGGCGACTTCGTTTACAACAAAGGCAACTCGCTCAAGTTCCCGCAAGGCTGTGTTTACCAGTTGCGGGGCTGGGGCCGAGTCGCCGCGCCTAATGTCTTCATCTGCTTCCGGCTCAAGGACGGCTACTCGAATGTGTTCTTTCAGAACTGCTTCGAGCAGAACATGCACGGCAAGCAGCTCAAGAAGCACATCACGAGCGGCGCTCGTAGCAATGGCTTGCTGAACATCAGCAAAGAAAATTTCTTTGGCGTCGAAATCCCCACTCCAAGCCCTGCCGAACAACAAAAAATCGCCGAGTGCCTGAGTTCAGTGGACGAGCTGATCGCCGCGCAAGCGCGGAAAGTGGACGCGCTCAAGACCCATAAAAAGGGGCTGATGCAGCAGCTTTTCCCCCGCGAAGGCGAAACCCAACCCCGCCTCCGCTTTCCTGAATTCAAAACTGCCGGGGAATGGGAGAAGAAGCCTTTCTCCGAACTCTGCAACATCAAACATGGCTACGCCTTTGAGGGAGAGTTCTTCAGCAACGAAGGCGATTATGTGCTGCTCACTCCCGGTAACTTCTTCGAGCAAGGAGGCTACCGCGACCAAGCTGAGAAACAAAAATACTACATTGGCGATATTCCCCGCGACTATGTGCTCAATAGCGGAGACTTGCTCGTAGCGATGACCGAGCAGGCAGCCGGTTTGCTCGGTAGTCCCATTCTCGTCCCGGAGACCGACAAGTTCCTGCACAACCAGCGACTCGGGCTTGTAACGATGAAGCCCGGAGTCGCCTGGGAAAACGAGTTCTTCTTCCATGTATTCAACACTCATCCCATTCGGAAATCGATTCATGCCACCGCGTCCGGCGCGAAGGTGCGCCATACATCGCCCACAAAGATTGGCGAAGTCACCGTCTCCGTTCCCACCACATTGCAGGAACAACAACGCATCGCCTCGTGCTTGAGCAGTCTCGACGCCCTGATCACCTCGGAGACCCAAAAGCTCGAAACCCTCAAGACCCACAAAAAAGGGCTGATGCAGCAGCTATTCCCATCCCTGGAGAACGATTCATGACCCACCAAGAAATCGCCGAGCAGATCAAGGGCGCCAAAGAGAATATTCTTCTGATCTATGCCTTCAACGCCACAGGTAAAACACGGCTTTCCGTCGCTTACAAGGACGCCACGAAAGGCCAAGATGGGAAACACGCGGGTGTTTATTACAACGCATACAGCGAAGACATCTTTGTTTGGGACAACGACACTGCAAATGGCGAAGCGAGCATTCGTCTGCTTGTAACTGAAAGCAGTCTAAATCGCTTTCATGGGGACATCAAAGAACCTGATATTCGCAAGAAGTTGGAACCCTACAAACCAAAATACGATTTCTTTTTCAACCCGTATGCTGACCCTGAAAAGGGGATCGAATACATCACCTTCTACATTCAAGGGGATGAGGCGAAGCCGATCAAGATTTCACGAGGTGAAGAGCGAATATTCGTGTGGTGCTTTTTTCTCGCACTATTTGAGGCAGAAGGATGGGCGGATACGCAAGATCAGCATTTTTTTATCGATGATCCAGTATCAAGTTTAGACGACCACAACATCTTCATCACGGCCGCAACAATCCTCGACTTGATCGATAAGCACTTCGCGAAACGAAAGCTAATCATCACCACCCACCACATCGGGCTATTCTCAATACTTTTTGATTGGCTTAAGAAAGGAGAGAAGGCTGGAACCTACAGCAAAGCAACCAAGGCTTGGATCCTATCTTTGAACGGTGATCAACTGAGTCTCAAGAGTCACGATAAGGAAGTATTCCTCTATCACCTTCACTTGCTGCAAATGTTGAAAGAAGCGCGGACATCTGAGATTCAGGCTTTTCACTTCGCCCTGTTGCGGCAGGTCCTCGAAAACATTGCATCGTTCCTCGGGGTGGGGCGAGTTGGCTACGTTTTAGAACAGCTAGGTTTTAAGCCGGAGGAGCGAGTCCTGGAGATTGTTAACTTCCTCTCCCACAAAAATGTCTACCGATATGAGAGCGCTGTCCTTGTGCCTGACAATGAGAAGCTATTCGAGGAGATCTTTGATGGCCTGATGGACAAATACAAATTTGTCCTGCACGCGCCGGCAGCAGCAGTTCCAGCAATACCCGCAGCGCCCCAACCATGACCGACGCCAATCAAAAACAACTCGGCAACACCCTCTGGAGCATCGCCGACCAACTGCGAGGAGCAATGGATGCGGACGACTTCCGCGACTACATGCTGTCTTTCCTCTTCCTGCGCTACCTCTCCGACAATTACGAGACGGCGGCGAAAAAGGAACTGGGACGGGACTACCCAGATGTGGGCACAGACACCCGAAAGGTGCCGCTGGCACTCTGGTATGCGAATAACGTGGATGACATCCCCGCCTTCGAGAAGCAGATGCGCCGCAAGGTGCACTACGTCATCCAGCCCGCGCACCTGTGGAACAGCATTGCCAACATGGCACGCACCCAGAACGCGGAGCTGCTGAACACGCTACAAGCGGGCTTCAAATACATCGAGACGGAGTCTTTCGAGAGCACCTTCCAGGGCCTGTTCTCCGAGATTGACCTGAGTTCCCCAAAGCTTGGCAAGACCTACGCTGACCGGAACGCCAAGCTCTGCGCCATCATCCAGAAGATCGCCGAAGGGCTGGCGGAGTTCTCCACGGACATTGACGCGCTGGGCGATGCCTATGAATACCTGATCGGTCAATTTGCCGCTGGGTCCGGCAAGAAGGCGGGGGAGTTCTACACTCCGCAGCAGATTTCCGACATCCTTTCCGCCATCGTCACGCTGGATAGCCAGGAACCGAAAACCGGCACCAAGAAGCGGCTGGAAGGCGTGCTGGACTTTGCCTGCGGCTCGGGCTCCCTGCTGCTCAACGTGCGCAAGAAGGTGGCCAAGGCGGGCGGCACCATCGGCAAAATCTTCGGCCAGGAAAAGAACATCACGACCTACAACCTCGCTCGCATGAACATGCTGCTGCATGGGGTGAAGGATACGGAGTTTGAGATTTTCCACGGCGACACGCTGCTCAACGAGTGGGACATGATGCGTGAGCAGAACCCGGCCAAGAAGCCAAGCTTCGACGCCATCGTCGCCAACCCGCCCTTCAGCTACCGCTGGGAACCGACGGACGCGCTGGCCGACGATGTGCGCTTCAAGAGCCATGGCCTCGCGCCCAAGTCCGCTGCGGACTTCGCCTTCCTGCTGCACGGCTTCCACTACCTCAAAGACGAAGGCGTAATGGCCATCATCCTGCCGCACGGCGTGCTTTTCCGGGGCGGTGCGGAAGAACGCATCCGCACAAAGCTGCTGAAGGACGGGCACGTCGACACGGTGATCGGCCTGCCCGCGAATCTGTTCTATTCCACCGGCATACCTGTGTGCATCCTAGTGCTGAAAAAGTGCAAGAAGCCGGACGACGTGCTGTTCATTAACGCTGCGGAGCACTTTGACAAGGGCAAGCGCCAGAACCAACTGAGCAAGAAGCACATCGACAAGATCATCAAGACCTACCAGTTCCGTGACGAAGAGCCGCGCTACTCACGCAAGGTTGAGATGGCGGAGATCGAGAAGAACGATTTCAACCTGAACATCTCGCGCTACATAAGCACGGCGGAGGCACAGGAAGAAGTCGATCTGGCGGCGGTGCATCAGCAACTGGTCGACATGGAGAATCAGGTATTGAAGGCTAAAGAAAGGCACAACACGTTCCTTCGGGAACTTGGGTTGCCCTTGTTGCCTTGATGATGCGGAGCCCTAGACAATCAGGGTTGCGCGTCGGTATCTAGTGAAAGGATGAGTCATGGCTGAAGTCACACGGCGGCGTACCGGCGAATTCCTCCGGGAGTTGTTTTCCATTCTGATGGCGGCTCCAGATGGGTTGCGTGCGAGTGAAGCACTGGCCCTTCTTGCTGGTCGATTCAAACTCACACCCTATGAGGCTGGAACCTACGAATCAGGTTCGCGACGCTTCGAAAAGATTGTGCGATTTGCTTCCGTTGACTGCGTCAAGGCTGGATGGCTCGTCAAGGACAAGGGGATTTGGTCGATTACCGATGACGGCCGCAAGGCGCACGCAGCGCTAACGGATCCGGAAGCCTTTTATCGCCGTGCGTGCAAACTCTATGCCGAATGGAAAGCCTCGCAGCCTGACGCTGAGATTGCATCAACTCTCGATGGTGCCGCGCCAGGCGCACCAAATGAGGCGGAGACCCAAGCCAAAGCCGTCAGTGTTACGTTTGAGGAGGCCGAAGAGCAGGCTTGGGTAGAGATCTCGCAGTATCTGCGCGGGATGAATCCGTACGAATTTCAATACCTCGTGGCGGACCTGCTCCGTGCCATGTCGTACCACGTGACTTGGGTGTCGCCGCCGGGTAAGGACGGCGGTATCGACATATTGGCGGCGCCTGATGCTCTTGGCGCACAGTTGCCGCGTATCAAAGTCCAGGTGAAGCGTCAACAGCAGGCGGTGACTGTTGATGGCCTTCGCTCCTTTATGGCGTTGCTTGGGGATGACGACGTCGGATTGTTTGTTTGTACTGGCGGATTTACGAGGGATGCAGAGAACGAAGCCAGAACCCAGGACCGACGTCACGTCACGCTGATTGGATTGGAGCGGCTTTTTGATCTTTGGGATGAACACTACGACAAGCTGACAGATCAAGCGAGGCGGCGGTTGCCGTTGCGGTCTATCCGGTTCCTATCGCCTGGCGGTTAAGCTGTCCATCAGTGCGTCCGTAGTGCGCTAGACGCCCCCACTCATGGGGGCGTTTTCTATTCTTCGTTGCATCCGTCCCGGGGTAAACCCTCATTCTTGTCCGTTCGATCGCCGGTTGACGTTCGTCAATATAATATGCATACTTATCAATATTGAATTCGGCGGCTCGTTTTGAGCCGGCCGCACGCAAACCGAGCCGTCGGTGCTGTTGTTCAGTCTTTGGAGATAACGATGCAGTTTTACAAGAATGGCTTCAGGGGCGGCAACCCCGACGTCAAGCAAGCAGCGCCGAACCGGCGTAACCGGGGCATCAACGAGCCGCTGCCGGAAAAGGTGGACGTGCTGATTGCCGGCACCGGCCCGGCGGGCCTGTGCCTGGCGGCGCAGCTGGCGCAGTTCCCGGAGATCGAGACGATGATTGTGGAGCGCATGCCCAGCAACATCATCAAGGGCAAGGCGGATGGCATCAACACGCGCTCCATGGAGATGTTCCAGGCCTTTGGCTTTGCCGACAAGGTCAAGCGCGAGACCTACTGGGTTAACCAGACCAATTTCTGGATGCCCGACCCCAAGAACCCAGCTCACATCAAGCGCGCGGGCCGGGTGCAAGACGTGGCCGACGACAGCTCGGAGATGCCGCACATCCTGATCAACCAGGCGCGGCTGCATGAGCTGTTCCTGGAGGTCATGCGCAATTCACCTTCGCGGCTGGAGCCGGACTACAGCTGGGAAATCGTGGGCCTGACGGTGGACAGCACGACCGACGACCACCCCGTCACCGTGACGCTGAAAGACGCCAGCGGCTTGAACTGGGGGGTGACGCGTACCGTGCGGGCCAACTACGTGGTGGGCTGCGACGGCGCGCATTCGGCCGTGCGCAAGGCGATCGGTGGGGAGCTCAAGGGCGATGCCGCGCACCAGGCCTGGGGTGTGATGGACATCCTGGCCAACACCGATTTCCCGGACGTGCGGCAGAAGTGCCTGATCTCTTCCGCCAATGAAGGCAATCTGCTGATCCTGCCGCGAGAAGGCGGCTACCTGTTCCGCATGTATGTGGAGATGGACAAGCTGCGCCCCGACGAAAAGGCCGCGCAGCGCAAGCTCACGCAGCACGACATGATTGCGGCGGCCAACCGCATCATCAAGCCCTACAGCATCGACGTGAAGGACGTGGTCTGGTGGTCCATCTACGACATCGGGCATGCCATCACCGACAAGTTCGACGACGTGCCCGCGGGCGTGGACCGCAACCCGCGCGTGTTCACCGCGGGGGATGCCTGCCATACCCATTCGCCCAAGGCGGGGCAGGGCATGAACGTCTCGATGCAGGACACCTTCAACCTGGGCTGGAAGCTGGTGCACGTGCTCCAGGGCCGGGCCGATGCCAGCCTGCTGCGCAGCTATTCCCGCGAGCGGCTGACCGAGGCCAAGCGCCTGGTGGAGACGGACCACAAATGGGCGCGCATCATGTCGGCCCCCACCACGCAGGCCGAGCGGGAGGGGCTGGAAGAGCCGCGCATCATCCACCACTTCAAGCAGAACCTGGAGTTCACGGGCGGTCTGGCCGTCCACTACGACCCGTCTGCGCTCATCGGCCCGGCGACCTGGCAGGCGCTGGCGACGGGCGAGACTATCGGCCGGCGCTTCCATTCCGCGCCCGTGGTGCGTGTGTCGGACGCCAAGCAGATGCAGCTGGGCCATGTGGCCGAGGCCGATGCGCGCTGGCGCATCTACGCCTTCGCCGGCAAGGCCGATGGCACGGATTCAGTCTCGGCCATCCACAAGCTGGCGGACTGGCTGGAAACCGGCGCAGACTCCCCGGTCGTCAGGCACACGCGCAAGGGGGAAGACATCGACGCGGTGATTGATTTGCGCGCCGTGTTCCAGCAGACCTTCGACCAGCTGGCCTACGAGAAGATGCCCTCGCTGCTCAAGCCCAGGACCGGCAAGCTGGGCCTGCAAGACCATGAGAAAGCCTTCTGCGTGGACCACAAGGGCGTGGGCGATATCTTCGACATGCGTGGCATCAGCCGCGACAAAGGCTGCATGGTGGTGGTGCGCCCCGACCAATACGTGGCCCACGTGCTGCCGCTGGACGCGCGCCAGGAGCTGGCGGCCTTCTTCGCGGGCGTCTTGCTGCCGGCCTGAAGCCAACGGAGCAGGGGGGGACAGGTTAGTCCCGCCCCCACAGCACGCGCTGCGCCCAGGCGGGCAGGGGCTGCACCAGCTCCTGCGTCCAGGCCTTTTTGCACAGGGCCACGGCGGTGTGTGTGCCGGGCGTGACGTCCTGCGTGTCGTAGAGGATGGCGGCGTTGGCCAGGCGCACGGCGCGGGTCAGGTGGGTGAGGGTACGCGGGTAACGCGCGAGGATGCGTTCGGGCGGCACAGCGTGACCGCCTTCGCGCACGCGCTGGGCCACACGGGCCAGCAACTGCTGCGAGTCTTCGAGCGCCACCACCAGCAGCATCACGAAAAAGCCCTGGGCCTGCGCCTGTGCGATCAGCTCCAGCTTGGATTCGTGCGAGAACACGGTTTCGCTGACCAAGGAGGTGCCGGCCTGCAGCAACTCAGCGCGGCGGGTTTCGGCCCAGCGCTGCGCGGCCCGGGAGCGGGCTTGTGCATCCTTGATGTGCTGCAGGTGTTCCGCCTCTTGCAGGTCGGCGTTGACGAACTCGACTTCAGCGGGGATGACGCCGGCCAACACCAGCGCGCGGTACAGGGTGGTCTTGCCGGCGCCGTTGGGGCCGGCCAGCAGGTAGAAAACGGGTTTGTGCTTGCTGCGCCCAGGGCTGCTGGCGCGGGCCTGCGCCATCTCAGTGGCGCAGCTTGGTGGCCTTGCGGCGGTTGCCGGCCACCACCTCGCGCACGCGCTGGGCCAGGCTGCCGTCGTCTTCCACGCTCATGAACTGGGCGAGCAGGGCGTCGGCCTGGCTGCCGGCGGGCTTGGCCTTCTTGGTCGTGGCCTTGGCGGCCGTGCGCGGCTGGCTGCTGTGCAGCGTGGCTTCGTACTGGGCGATGGCGGCCTGGGCTTCTTGCGCGGTCAGGCCGCTGTCTTCGACGATGCGGCCCAGTGTGGCCCAGTATTCCACCTGCCCGGCCACGGAGCGGCGCAGCGGCTGCGCGGCATTGCGCGCCTGTTCCACCAGGGCGGTGGGCAGTTTGACAGAGGCAAAACCGTTGGGCGAGGTGGGCATGGCGGGGCTCCTGATTGGCGCATTATGCGCCATTTTGGCTTTTGGTGCCCGGGGCCGTGAATCGGGGGTACCAGGGGCCGGCAGAGAGGCCGCGGGGCAGGGTGGGTTCACAGGCCGTGGCACGCCCCGATGTCAGGTTGCGGCGGATAATGCGGGCTTCGCGTGCCGGGTGACCGGTGCGCCTTCTGCCTACTGCGTCTGCCATGGAACTCCTGCAACTCATCCAGTCCCCCGGGGCCCTGCCCAGCATCCCGCGCGTGATCGCGCTGGTGATGAGTGAGCTTGATTCCGACGAGCCCGATCTGCGCAAGATCGGCATGCAGCTCAAGGAAGACCCGATCATGACGGCGCGGCTGCTAGCCGTTGCCAATTCGGCGCGTTTCAACCTGAGCCGCGGGGTGACCAGCGTGGCCGAGGCGCTGCCCCTGCTGGGCCTGAACGAGTTGCGCGACATGACCTACGCCGCTGCCTTTGCCAGCGCCTTTCGCCAGGTGGGCGGGGTGAACATGCCGCAGTTCTGGCGCTACAGCCTCAACGTGGCCAAGCTGGCGCGCCGGATGGCCATGGACACGCCCCAGGTGTCGGCCGCCTTCACGGCCGGCCTGGTGCACGCGGCGGGGGAGCTGGTGCTGCACCGCGCGCTACCGGAGCAGATGGCCGAGCTGGACGAGGCGGTGCCGGTGTTCGACCTGCAGCGCGCGGCGGCCGAGAAGAAATTGTTGGGCTATTCCTACGCCCAGGTGGGCGCGGCCTTTGCCAGCGCCTGGAGCCTGCCCACGGTGCTGGTGAATGTGCTGGCCTACCACGTGGACCCGACCGTGCCCGAGTGCAGAGAGCCGCTGGCGGCTGTGGTGCACCTGGCCGCCTGGCGCGCTCGCGCGCACGAGGTGCACCTGGGTCTGGATGCACTGATGGCCACCTACCCGGAAACCATCGCCTCAGTCCTGGGCGTGAACAGCGAGCAGGTGCTGGACGAGCAGGTGATCGACTGGACCTCGGTGCAGGAAGTTTCAGGCTATCTCTGAGCGCGGGGCACACTGCGCCGAACGTGACGGGGCGGTATGATCCCCGCCACCCGTATTCATCTTGTCAGCCCGTAGCTCAGTTGGATAGAGCAACAGCCTTCTAAGCTGTGGGTCGGGGGTTCGATCCCCTCCGGGCTGACCAATTCCTCACTGCTTCATCGCCCTCCGGTGGCGCCTCAGAAGCTTTCCCAGTCGCCATCATTGCCCTTGGGCGTCGCTGCTACCTTCACGGGGGCGGGTGGCGCAGCCTTGGGCGGGCTGGCCAGCGCCGGTGCCACTTTGCGGGCGGGAGCGGGCGCAGGTTTGCTCGCGGCGCGGGTGGCTGGTGCGGCATTGCTGACCGCGGGCGCACCTGGGCTGGTTTCGCTCTGGTTCAACTTGAAGACGGCGACGGTCTGCACCAGGTCCTGGGCCTGGCCGCGCAGGCTGCTGGCGGCGGCGGCCATTTCTTCCACCAGGGCCGCATTCTGCTGCGTGGCCTGGTCCATCTGTTGCACGGCTTCGCCGATCTGCGCCACACCTTGGCTCTGCTCGGTGCTGGCCGCGCTGATCTCGCCCATGATGTCGGTCACTCGGCGGATGCTGCTGACCACCTCGTTCATGGTCTTGCCGGCCTGGTCCACCTGGGCTGTGCCCTGGTCCACCCGGCCCACGCTGTCGGTGATCAGGGTCTTGATCTCCTTGGCGGCCTCGGCCGAGCGGCTGGCCAGGTTACGCACCTCGCTGGCCACCACGGCAAAACCCCGGCCCTGTTCACCGGCGCGTGCCGCTTCCACGGCGGCGTTCAGCGCCAGGATATTGGTCTGGAAGGCGATGCCATCGATGACGGTGATGATGTCGGCGATCTTCTTGCTGGACTCGCTGATGCCCTTCATGGTGTCCACCACCTGGGTCACCACCTCGCCGCCCTGCACGGCCACGGTGCTGGCGCTCTGGGCCAGCTGATTGGCCTGTTTGGCGTTGTCGGCGTTTTGCTTGACGGTGGAAGAGAGTTCTTCCATGGACGCGGCGGTTTCTTCGAGCGCGCTGGCCTGGCTTTCGGTGCGGGCGCTGAGGTCCTGGTTGCCCTGGGCGATTTCGGCCGATGCGGTGGAGACGGATTCGGAGCCCTGGCGCACGCGGGACACCACTTGCACCAGCGATTCCTGCATGTCGGCCAGGGCCTTGAGCAGTTGCCCGACTTCATCCTTGCTGTTGACGTTGATGCGGTGGGTCAGGTCACCGCGCGCCACGGCTTCGGCCGAGCTCACCGCTTCGCGGATGGCGGAGACGATGCTACGGATGATGGACTGGCCGAGGAGGATGGCGATGAGCACCCCCACCACGATGGAACCGATGGACAGGGCGCGGATGGATTCATAGCGTTTGACCGCCGAAGTGAACTCGTCTTCCGCCACGTCGACCTGGATCTTGATCAGCGCATCCAGCGCCTGGGCCACGGGGGCGTTCAGGGTGCGCACCTTGTCCAGCATGGCCTGCTTGTTGGCCTCGACATCGCCGCGGCGCGCCGCTTCCATGGCGGGGCGTATGCCCTCGGCCAGCAGGCGCGCGTAGGCGTCTTCGAACTGCTTGGAGATCTTTTCTTCTTCTTCAGTGGCCTTGGTGGACCGGTAGGCTTTCCACTGCTTGTCGATGATGACCAGGTTGCCGTCGATCTGGTCCAGGTTCTTCTTGACCTCGTCCGCGCGGGGGTCCATGACGCTGTAGGCCAGCGCCACGCGGTTGCGCAGGTTCTGGCGGTTGACCATGGCCAGCTGGGTGACGGGCACCATGCGGTCTTCGTAAACCGTCTTGAGCGCGTCATTGGTGCTGCTGATGCCGTTGAGGCCGATGATGCCGATGACGATCAGCAGGACCGACAGCAGGGCGATGAGAAGATTGAGCTTGACTGATATTTTCAAGTTTTTCATGAGAGATCTTTCTCCTCAGTGGTACCGGCGGACATCGCAGGCTTACCTGTTCACCAAAATGCCACAGCGCGTCCGCGGTGTACAGACGGAGATACACCCGGAAGATGTCTATTTCGTCGAAGGATGTGAAAAGAGTCTCGGACGAGACCCATGCCGTGTGGGCACGGCACTTCATGCTGCGTTGCACCAGATGCGCGGGCCTGTGTGGCCTGATGCGGCTTGAAGTGCCGGGCTGACCGGCGTGCACTCAGTGGCGCTGCAGCACCAGGCGCGTGGGGGTGACTTGCAGTTTTTCGGCGTCCACCGAACTGCCCAGTTCCTGCAGGTAGACCAGCAGCTGGCTGCGGTTGATCACCACGTGGCCCACGGTGTATTCACGGCCCTGGTAGCCCACGCGCGAGCCCGCGCGGTACAGGGGGAGGTTCACTGTGGTGGGTTCAGCGGGAAGATCCTGCGCGGCTTGCAGGAAGTCGGACTCGTTTTTCACTTGGGGCACTCTGCACGGCTGACAGGGGCAGCGCCATGCAAGTGTCAGGGCGCCGCCGCCTTGGGGTTACCAGGAGATACGGGGGAAGCCTGCAAGATACCACAGCACAAAGATGGAGATCAGCACGGGCAGGCCGATACCGATGAAAGTCAGCAAAGTGAGGAAAAAAGTCCAGAGTTGGCTCAGCCATTCCCTGAAGACCTCGCGGAGGTCTACGTTCCAAAAATGCTGATTCCGCTCTTGCCGCTTCATTTTGGGTTTGTCTCTGTGTGGTGGCCTTGCTTGGACGCGGGCCTAGCCTGTTCACAATTTACCCCGAATCCGGAGGGGCGGATAGCGCGATAAGCGGGGAAATGTAAGGGTATATGTCGCGTGTCGGCGCCGCAGCGTCAGACCAGGTCGACGTCGTGCACCTGGAAATGGCCGGCCTTGCGGTCGGCAAAGTAGCGCTCCAGCGTTTCCTTGACGGTGCGAAAGGCGATCTCGTCCCAGGGAATCTCGTGCTCGGCGTAGAGCTGGGCTTCCATGGTTTCCTGGCCCGGCATGAACTGGTCGCTGAGCAGCCTGGCGCGGTAGAACAGATGCACCTGGCCGACACGGGCCACGCTGATGATGGTGAACAGGCCTTCCATCTCGATCTGGGCGCCGGCTTCTTCGTCCGTCTCGCGGGCTGCGCCCTGGGCCGTGCTTTCGCCCAGCTCCAGGAAGCCGGCGGGCAGGGTCCACTTGCCTTTGCGCGGTTCGATATTGCGCTTGCACAGCAGCACCTTGTCGCCCCAATGGGGCACGGTGCCCACCACATTGAGCGGGTTTTCGTAGTGGATGGTACTGCAGGCGGGGCAGACCGCGCGTTCGCGGGTGTCGCCGTCGTCGGGGATGCGGTAGACCACGGCCACGCCGCAGTTCTTGCAGTGTTTGATGGGGCTGTGCAGCATGCCAGCGAGTGTAGGGGAAACCGGCATGCGGTCGCGCCGGGCCGCCCTCTATCATCCGGCCATCATGGAGACCCTGCAGCTCTGGCAGATGCTGGCCGACGCGGTGCTCACCCTGCATGTCGCGGTGGTGGCTTTTGTGCTGGGAGGGGCGTTGGTGGTGGTGCCGGGCGGCTGGCTGGGCTGGCGCTGGGTGCGGGCGCCGCTGTTTCGTTGGGCGCATCTGGGGGCCATCGGTTTTGTGGTGTTGCAGGCTTGGCTGGGCGCGACCTGCCCGCTGACCCAACTGGAAAACCATTTGCGCCGCCAGGCCAGACTGGCCGGTTACGAGCGCAGCTTCATCGAAGACTGGTTGCAGCGCCTGCTGTATTACGACTTGCCGCCCTGGGCTTTCGGGCTGGCCTACACCCTGTTTGGTCTGTTTGTCTTGTGGCTGTGGCGACGTTGGCCGCCGCGGCCGTGGTGGCGGGCCTCAAGGCAGAAAGCTTGACTTAGGTCATTTTGCGGGCCTGGAATGGGTGGGCCGCGTCAGTTTGCCGCAAGATGCGTCCTCATAATTATGAATTCAGTTCAAAACAAGACCCGAGGAGAGCCTGGATGAGCCGCTACGCCGAGTTTTACCGCCGTTCCATCACCGACCGTGAGGCCTTCTGGGCCGAGCAGGCCCAGCTGATCGACTGGCAACAGGCGCCGCAGCAGATCTGCGACTACAGCAATCCGCCTTTTGCGCGCTGGTATGTGGGTGGCACCACCAACTTGTGCCACAACGCGGTGGACCGGCACCTGAAGGATCGCGCCGACCAGGCTGCGCTGATCTATGTCAGCACCGAGACCGGGCAGGAAAAGACCTACAGCTTCCGCGAACTGCACACCGAAGTGCAGCGCATGGCCGCCAGCCTGCGCGCCCTGGGGGTGGAGCAGGGCGACCGCGTGCTGATCTACATGCCCATGATCGCCGAGGCGGCCTTTGCCATGCTGGCCTGCGCGCGCATCGGGGCCATTCACTCGGTGGTGTTCGGAGGTTTCGCATCGGGTTCCCTGGCTTCGCGCATCGAGGATGCCGAGCCCAAGGTGGTGGTCAGCGCGGATGCCGGTTCGCGAGGCGGCAAGGTGGTGGCCTACAAGCCGCTGCTGGACGAGGCCATCCGCCTGTCCAAGCACAAGCCGCAGTCGGTACTGCTGGTGGACCGCCAGCTGGCTCCCATGGACCTGACGGCCGGGCGCGACCATCTGTGGGGCAAGCTGCGCGAGCAGCACCTGAACACCGTGGTGCCCTGCGTGTGGCTGGACGCGACGCACATCAGCTACACGCTCTACACATCGGGCACCACCGGGAAGCCCAAGGGTGTGCAGCGCGACACGGGGGGCTACGCCGTGGCCCTGGCCGCGAGCATGAAGTACATCTTCGAAAGCCGGCCCGGCGAGACCTATTTCTCCACCAGTGACATCGGCTGGGTGGTGGGGCACAGCTACATCGTCTACGGCCCGCTGATCGCCGGCATGGCGACCATCATGTACGAGGGCCTGCCCATCCGGCCCGATGCCGGCATCTGGTGGCAGCTGGTGGAGAAGTACAAGGTCACGCGCATGTTCTCCGCGCCCACGGCCGTGCGTGTGCTGAAAAAACAGGACCCGGCCTTCCTCAAGAAATACGACCTCTCCAGCCTCAAGGCGCTTTACCTGGCGGGCGAGCCGCTGGACGAGCCCACGGCGCAGTGGATCAGCCAGGGCCTGGGTGTGCCCATCATCGACAACTACTGGCAGACCGAGACGGGCTGGCCCATCCTGACCATCGCCAACGGCGTGGAGCGCGCGCCCAGCAAGTTCGGCAGCCCGGGTGTGCCCATGTACGGTTTTGACGTGAAGCTCATCAGCGAGGCCACGGGCCAGGAGCTGGTCGGCCCGGACCAGAAGGGTGTGGTGGCCATCGAGGGCCCGCTGCCGCCGGGTTGCATGCAGACCGTGTGGCGCGACGACGCGCGTTTTGTGAACACCTACTGGAAGAGCATCCCGGGCAAGCTGGTCTACAGCACCTTCGACTGGGGCATACGCGACAAGGACGGTTATTTCTTCATCCTGGGCCGTACCGACGACGTGATCAACGTGGCCGGGCACCGCCTGGGCACGCGCGAGATCGAGGAATGCATCGCCAGCCATCCCAATGTGGCCGAGGTGGCCGTGGTGGGGGTGGCCGACCAGCTCAAGGGCCAGGTGGCCATGGCTTTTGCCGTGGCACGCGACGCCAGCGCCCTGGGCGACCCGGCTGCGCGCCTGAAGCTCGAGGGCGAGGTGATGAAGGTGGTGGACAGCCAGCTGGGTGCGGTGGCCCGGCCTTCCCGCGTGTTTTTCGTGAACCTGCTGCCCAAGACCCGCAGCGGCAAGCTGTTGCGCCGGGCCTTGCAGGCCGTGGCCGAGGGCCGCGACCCGGGCGACCTGACCACGCTGGATGATCCGAGCGCCCTGCAGCAGGTGCGGGAGCTGGTGGGCGCCGTCACGAAATCATAAGAATCAGCATGCAAATGCATAAGCAGCTTTGCGTCACCGGGGAATCGGTGGCACAATCTGGCCTGTACTAAGGCTCCTTCCTGCCACAGTCGCATCCGCCAACCGGTCCAGCCGTGCCGCGGAAGGTTTTTCCAACCAGTCAAAGTTTCCTTCAGGGAAACGGAGGTCAGCGCAATATGAGCGAATCCCAATCTCAGGGTTCCAAGTCCGCGTCCGTCTATCAGACGTACAGCGACAACACCTATCTGTTCGGGGGCAATGCTCCGTACGTCGAAGAGATGTACGAGAACTACCTCGCCAACCCCGGCAGCGTCCCCGACAACTGGCGCGATTACTTCGACGCCCTGCAGCACGTGCCCGCTGTCGACGGCACGAACGCCAAGGACATTCCCCACCTGCCCGTCATCAATGCCTTTGCCGAGCGTGCCAAGGCCGGTGTGACCCAGGTGGTCATGGCCACGGGTGCCGACTCCGAGATGGGCCGCAAGCGCACCGCCGTGCAGCAGCTGATTGCCGCCTACCGCAACGTGGGCCAGCGCTGGGCCGACCTGGACCCGCTCAAGCGCACCGAGCGCCCCGCCATTCCCGAGCTGGAGCCCTCCTTCTACGGCTTCAGCGACGCTGACCAAGAGACGGTGTTCAACATCAGCAACACCTTCTTCGGCCGTGACTCCATGTCGCTGCGCGAGATGCTCAACGCGCTGCGCGAGACCTACTGCGGCACCCTCGGTGCCGAGTTCATGCACACCACCGACCAGGCGCAGAAGCGCTGGTGGCAGCAGAAGCTGGAAAGCATCCGCAGCAAGCCGAACTACGGCGCTGAAAAGAAAAAACAGATCCTGGACCGCCTGACCGCGGCCGAGGGCCTGGAGCGATTCCTGCATACCAAGTACGTTGGCCAGAAGCGCTTCTCGCTCGAAGGCGGCGAGAGCTTCATTGCCGCCATGGACGAGCTGATCCAGCTCGCCGGTGTCAAGGGCGTGCAGGAGATCGTGATCGGCATGGCCCACCGCGGCCGCCTGAACGTGCTGGTGAACTCCATGGGCAAGATGCCCGCGGACCTGTTCGCCGAGTTCGACCACACCGCGCCGGAAGACCTGCCGGCTGGTGACGTGAAATACCACCAGGGCTTCAGCTCCGACGTCACCACCCCCGGCGGCCCGGTGCACCTGAGCCTGGCCTTCAACCCCTCGCACCTGGAGATCGTGAACCCGGTGGTCGAGGGCTCGGTGCGCGCCCGCATGGACCGCCGCGGCGACCCCAAGGGCAAGCAGGTGCTGCCGGTGCTGGTGCACGGTGACGCTGCCTTCGGCGGCCAGGGTGTGAACCAGGAAACCCTGGCGCTGGCCCAGACCCGTGGTTACTCCACGGGCGGCACGGTGCATATCATCATCAACAACCAGATCGGTTTCACCACCTCCGACCCGCGCGACATGCGCTCCACCGTGTATTGCACCGACATCGTCAAGATGGTCGAGGCGCCGGTGCTGCACGTCAACGGCGATGACCCGGAAGCCGTGGTGCTGGCCACTCAGCTGGCGCTCGAGTTCCGTATGGAATTCGCCCAGGACGTGGTGGTAGACATCACCTGTTTCCGCAAGCTGGGCCACAACGAGCAGGACACCCCCAGCCTGACCCAGCCGCTGATGTACAAGAAGATCGCGGCCCACCCTGGCACGCGCAAGCTCTACGGTGACAAGCTGGTCACCCAGGGCGTGCTGACGGCCTCCGGCCCGGACGAGATGGTCAAGGCCTACCGCGCCGCCATGGACGCCGGCCGCCACACGGTGGACCCGGTGCTGACGAACTTCAAGAGCAAGTTCGCGGTGGACTGGTCGCCCTACCTGAGCAAGAAGTGGACGGATGCCGCCGAGACCGCCATTCCGCTGACCGAGTGGAAGCGTCTGGCCGAAAAGATCACGACCATCCCCGCGACGGTCACGCCGCACCAGCTGGTGAAGAAGGTCTATGACGACCGCGCCGCCATGGGTCGTGGCGAGATCCCGGTGGACTGGGGCATGGGCGAGCACATGGCCCTGGCCTCCCTGGTGGCCAGCGGCTACCCGGTGCGCCTGTCGGGCGAGGACTGCGGCCGCGGTACTTTCACGCACCGCCACGCCGTCATTCATGACCAGAATCGTGAGAAGTGGGACGTGGGCACCTATGTGCCGCTGGAGAACGTCAGCGAGGGCCAGGCGCCCTTCGTCGTGATCGACTCCATCCTGTCGGAAGAGGCAGTGCTGGGCTTCGAGTATGGCTATGCCTCCAACGACCCCAACACCCTGGTGATCTGGGAAGCCCAGTTCGGCGACTTCGCCAACGGCGCCCAGGTGGTGATCGACCAGTTCATCGCCTCCGGTGAAGTGAAGTGGGGCCGTGTGAACGGCATCACGCTGATGCTGCCGCACGGTTACGAAGGCCAGGGCCCCGAGCACAGCTCGGCCCGTCTGGAGCGCTTCATGCAGCTGGCCGCCGACACGAACATGCAGATCGTGCAGCCGACCACGGCCAGCCAGATCTTCCACGTGTTGCGTCGCCAGCAGATCCGTGATCTGCGCAAGCCGCTGATCATCATGACGCCCAAGTCTCTGCTGCGTAACAAGGACGCGACCTCGCCGCTGTCCGAGTTCACCAAGGGCGGCTTCCAGACCGTCATCGGCGAGCAGAAGGACATCAAGGCCGACAAGGTCAAGCGCGTGATCGCCTGCTCCGGCAAGGTCTATTACGACCTGGTCAAGAAGCGCGAGGAGAAGGGCCTGGACGACGTGGCCATCATCCGCGTCGAGCAGCTCTATCCCTTTCCGCACAAGGTCTTCGCCGCCGAGCTCAAGAAGTACCCGAACGCCACCGACATCGTGTGGTGCCAGGACGAGCCGCAGAACCAGGGCGCCTGGTTCTTCGTGCAGCACTACATCCACGAGAACATGCTCGAGGGCCAGAAGCTGGGTTATGCCGGTCGTGCGGCCTCGGCCTCGCCGGCGGTGGGTTACGCCCACCTGCACCAGGAGCAGCAGAAGGCCCTGGTGGAAGCCGCCTTCGCCAAGCTCAAGGGCTTCGTGCTGACCAAATAAGGATCAACGTTTTCTGAATCGGTGGAGGACAGGCGCTGACTGCCTGTCCCGCAAGCTAACAAAGAGAGAATTCACATGGCTATCGTAGAAGTCAAGGTCCCGCAGCTGTCCGAATCGGTGGCAGAAGCCACCATGCTGCAATGGAAGAAGAAGGTCGGCGAGCTGGTGGCTGCCGACGAGATCCTGATCGACATCGAGACCGACAAGGTCGTGCTGGAAGTGCCGGCCCCGTCGGCTGGCGTGCTGGCCGAGATCCTGGTCGGTGATGGCGGCACCGTGGTGGCCGACCAGCTGATCGCCCGCATCGATACCGACGGCAAGGCCAGCGCGGGTGCTCCCGCGGCCGCCGCTGCGCCCGCGGCTGCAGCGGCTCCCGCCGCCGCTTCGGCTGCCGCTGCCGTGTCGGCCTCCAAGGCCGGTGTGGCCATGCCCGCTGCCGCCAAGATCATGGCCGACAACAATCTGGCGCCGGGCTCCGTGCCGGGCACCGGCAAGGACGGCCGCGTGACCAAGGGTGACGTGCTGGCCACCGTGGCCGGTGGCGGCGCCAAGCCGGCTCCCGCTGCCATCCCCACCGGCGTGCCGACCAAGGCCCTGCCGCAGGTGTCCGCGCCGAGCGCGCTGCACCTGGGCGAGCGCCCCGAACAGCGCGTGCCCATGAGCCGCCTGCGCGCGCGCGTGGCCGAGCGTCTGCTGCAGTCGCAGTCGAGCAACGCCATCCTGACCACCTTCAACGAGGTCAACATGGCCCCGGTGATGGAGATGCGCAAGCGCTTCCAGGAGAAGTTCGAGAAGGAACACGGCGTCAAGATCGGCTTCATGTCCTTCTTCGTGAAGGCTGCCGTGCACGCCCTGAAGAAGTACCCGGTGCTCAACGCCTCGGTGGACGGCAACGACATCGTCTACCACGGCTACTTCGACATCGGTATCGCCGTGGGTTCGCCGCGCGGTCTGGTGGTGCCCATCCTGCGCAACGCCGACCAGATGAGCTTTGCCGACATCGAGAAGAAGATCGCCGAGTACGGCGCCAAGGCGCGTGACGGCAAGCTGGGCATCGAAGAGATGACCGGTGGCACCTTCTCCATCTCCAACGGCGGCGTGTTCGGCTCCATGCTGTCCACCCCCATCATCAACCCGCCGCAGTCGGCCATCCTGGGCGTGCACGCCACCAAAGACCGCGCCGTGGTGGAGAACGGGCAGATCGTGGTCCGTCCGATCAACTACCTGGCCATGAGCTACGACCACCGCATCATCGACGGCCGCGAAGCCGTGCTGGGCCTGGTGGCCATGAAGGAAGCGCTGGAAGACCCGGCCCGCCTGCTGTTCGACATCTGAGCCTCGCATGGCCTGGGTCTACCTGCTGCTGGCAGGCCTGTTCGAGATCGGCTGGCCCCTGGGCTTCAAGCTGTCGCAACAGGCCGAGTACCGCGTGAGCGGTATCGTCGGCGCGGTAGGTTCGATGGCAGTGAGCGGCTGGTTGTTGTGGTTGGCGCAACGCGAGATCCCGATCGGCACTGCCTACGCGGTGTGGACCGGGATCGGCGGCGCCGGAACTTTTTTGATCGGGGTGATGTTCTTCGGCGATGCCGCCACGCTGGCCAGGTTCCTGGGCGTGGCGCTGATCGTTGGCGGGGTCGTCACCCTCAAGCTTGCGCACTGATCACGGTGCGCGCAGGAGTAGATACATGAGCAAGCAATTCGACGTGGTTGTCATCGGTGGCGGTCCCGGCGGTTACATCGCCGCCATCCGCGCCGCCCAGCTGGGCATGAACGTGGCGTGCATCGACGAATGGAAGAACGACAAGGGCGGCCCGGCCCCCGGTGGTACCTGCACCAACGTGGGTTGCATCCCGTCCAAGGCGCTGCTGCAGTCGTCCGAGCATTTCGAGCATGCCAACAAGCACTTTGCCGATCACGGCATCACGGCCAGCGACGTCAAGATGGACGTGGCCAAGATGCTGGGCCGCAAGGACAGCGTGGTCAAGCAGAACAACGACGGCATCCTCTACCTGTTCAAGAAGAACAAGGTGGCCTTCTTCCATGGCCGCGGCTCCTTCGTGAAGGCCGTGGATGGCGGCTACGAGCTCAAGGTGGCCGGTGCCGCCGAAGAGACCCTGGTGGCCAAGCAGGTCATCGTGGCGACCGGCTCCAATGCCCGCGCCTTGCCGGGCACGCCGTTTGACGAGGTCAATGTCCTGTCCAACGACGGGGCGCTGCGTATCGGCGCGGTTCCGAAGAAGCTGGGCCTGATCGGCTCGGGCGTGATCGGCCTGGAGATGGGCTCGGTCTGGCGCCGCCTGGGCGCCGAGGTGACCGTGCTGGAAGCCCTGCCCACCTTCCTGGGCGCGGTGGACGAGCAGATCGCCAAGGAAGCCAAGAAGGCTTTCGACAAGCAGGGCCTGAAGATCGAGCTGGGCGTGAAGGTTGGCGAGATCAAGAACGGCAAGAAAGGCGTGAGCGTGGCCTGGACCAATGCCAAGGGCGAGGCCCAGACGCTGGACGTGGACAAACTCATCGTGTCCATCGGCCGTGTGCCCAACACCATCGGCCTGAACACCGAAGCCGTGGGCCTGAAGCTGGACGAGCGCGGCGCCATCGTGGTTGATGGCGATTGCAAGACCAATCTGCCCGGCGTGTGGGCCGTGGGTGACGTGGTGCGCGGCCCGATGCTGGCGCACAAGGCGGAAGAAGAAGGCGTGGCCGTGGCCGAGCGTATTGCCGGCCAGCACGGGCACGTGAACTTCAACACCATTCCCTGGGTCATCTACACCAGCCCCGAGATCGCCTGGGTCGGTCGTACCGAGCAGCAGCTCAAGGCGGACGGCGTGGCCTACAAGGCCGGCACCTTCCCCTTCCTGGCCAACGGCCGCGCGCGCGCGCTGGGCGACACGACCGGTATGGTCAAGTTTCTGGCCGATGCCAAGACCGACGAGATCCTGGGCGTGCACATCGTGGGCCCCATGGCCAGCGAGCTGATCTCCGAGGCCGTGGTGGCCATGGAGTTCAAGGCCAGCGCCGAGGACATCGCCCGCATCTGCCACGCGCACCCGTCCCTCAGCGAGGCGACCAAGGAAGCCGCGCTGGCCGTGGACAAGCGCACGCTGAACTTCTGAAGCACGCGGGTACCACGGCTTGGCATCGGTACGCGAGGCCTATGAGGCAGAGCTGAAAACGCGGGGTTACGCCAGTGACCCCGCGCAGCTGCGCGCCGTCGAGGCGCTGGAGCATTGCGCTGTCGAATGGGCCGAATACAAGGTCAAGCGCTCCAACGCGATCAAGAAGCTGCTCAACCATCCGGACATCCCCAAGGGGGTGTACCTGTACGGCGGGGTGGGGCGCGGCAAGAGCTTCCTGATGGACTGCTTCTTCAACGCCGTGCCCCTGGTGCGCAAGACGCGCCTGCACTTCCACGAGTTCATGCGCGAAGTGCACCGCGAGCTGGCCGAGTTGCAGGGCACGGTCAACCCGCTCGATGCCCTGGCCGAGCGCATGGCCGACAAGTACAAGCTGATCTGCTTCGACGAGTTCCACGTCGCGGACATCACCGATGCCATGATCCTGCACCGGCTGTTGTCGGCCTTGTCCAAGAACGGCGTGGGTCTGGTGGCGACGTCCAACTTCAAGCCGGACGACCTCTACCCCAACGGCCTGCACCGCGAGCGCATCCTGCCGGCCATCGCCCTGCTGAACCAGACCATGGAGCTGGTCAACGTGGACAACGGCACCGACTATCGCCGCCGCACCATGGAGCAGGTGCAGATGTACCACACCCCTCTGGGGCCCGAGGCCGATACCGCGATGTCGCAGGCCTTCGACCGCCTGGCCGAGGCGCATGACGAGGACCCGGTGCTGCACATCGAGGCGCGCCAGATCCACGCGCGGCGCAAGGCCGGTGGCGTGGTCTGGTTTGACTTCCGCACCCTGTGCGGCGGCCCGCGCTCGCAGAACGATTACCTGGAAATCGCCACCCAGTTCCACACCGTGTTCCTGAGTGATGTGCCCTACATGCCGGTGCGCATGGCCTCCGAGGCGCGGCGTTTCACCTGGCTGGTGGACGTGCTCTACGACCGGCGCGTCAAGCTCATCATGTCGGCCGCCGTGCCGCCCGAGGCGCTCTACACCGAGGGGCCCCTGGTGCACGAATTTCCGCGTACAGTGTCACGACTCAATGAAATGCAGTCGCGCGAGTTCCTTGAATCGGAACGTCGTGTGGTCGACACCCGCCTGACATGAAACGTTTTCTGATTCTGCTGGCTGGCCTGGGCACCGTGGCCCTCGCCTGGGCGCAGCAGCCGGCTTCCTACGACCCGGAGTTGGCCGCGCGCGAACGTGTGCGCATCGCGTCCGAACGCCGCCAGACCCTGGAGCGCTATGGCCAGGAAGAGGCAGACTGCTACCAGCGTTTTGCGGTGAACGACTGCCTCAGCGAGGTGCGCAAGCGCCGCCGCGTGAGCCTGGAGGAATTGCGCCGCCAGGAGATCATCCTCAATGACGAACGCCGGGCCGCGGTGGCGGCCGAGCAGGTGCGCCGTACGGAAGAGCGTGCCGCCCAGCGCGCCAGCGAGCAGGCTGCTGAGGAACGCGCGGCTGCGCAGAAGGAGTTCGAGGAGCGGCAACGGCGCGCGCGGCAGAAGCAGGCGACCCAGGTCGCGCCCGCGCCCGCAACATCGGCCTCCGCGCCGGCCCGCCCGGCTTCGGCCCCCGGCAGCGCCGCAGCAGCGGCGGCCGAACGTGCGCGGCTGCAGCAGGTCTACGAGGAGAAGCAGCAGCGCGCCAACGAACGCAGGCAGGAGCGCGAACGTGCGCAGTCGGAGAAACCGCGTTCCACGAGCCGACCGCTGCCGGTACCGCCGTAAGAGACCGTGTCTCTTGATCGGCGTTGAGGCTCAGCGCTTGTCGTTCAGCGGTTCGAGCTTGACGATGACCAGCGACAGGTTGTCGCCACCACCACCGGCGCGTGAGCGCGCCTTCTCGATCAGGAACTCCGAGGCCTCGCGCGCCGACAGGCTGGAGAGCACCGAGCCCAGTTCCTCATTGCTGAAATAGTGCCAGACGCCGTCGCTGCAGGCCATGAGCGTGTCGCCCGGCTTGAGCTGCGGAATGAAATGGGTTTCCTGGGGCGGATCGCTTTCGGTGCCCAGGCAGCCCATGAGGATGTTGGACTGCGGGTGCACGGCGGCTTCCTCTTCCGTCAGTTCCCCGCGGTTGACCAGGGTCTGCACATAGGAGTGGTCCAGGGTACGGCGCACGATCTGGTTGGCGTGGAAGTGGTAGATGCGCGAGTCGCCGGCATGGATCCAATGGCAGTCGCCCGCCGGGTTGATCAGGAAGGCCGCCAGGGTGCTGTGCGGCTCCTGCTCGGCGGAGATGGCCGTGAGTTTGATGACGATGTGGGCTTCCTGCACCATCTGGGACAACATGGCCGCTGCGTCGTCGGTCTCGGGGGCGTAGCGCTCGAACAGCTGCTTGGCGGTCAGCATGACCTGATCGGAGGCCTTGCGCCCGCCGCTGCGCCCGCCCATGCCGTCGGCCACCACGGCCAGCATGCAACCGACGTGGCGCGGATGCGTGAATACCGCCACCTGGTCCTGCTGGTATTCGCGGTCGCCCTTGTGGATGCCGGTGGCGGCGGTGAGTCGGTAGCCTTTGCTCATGGTTCTGTTTGTCCCTTGGATCCGTACCCCGGGTGGGTGGATTGAAAGTCGTATTATCAAACCATCCGCCAGAGCATAGCTGACAAGTATTCCCGCTTTGGTCGTTTTCCTACCGGGCCTGATTTTTGGATTCCAATCTGCATTCGCCGCAGCGCCGCCTGATTGAGCTGCGCATGGAGCACGCCGACCTCGACGCGGCGATCGACCGCATGAGCCATGCGCCCGAGCATGACGAACTGCTGATGCGGCGTCTCAAGAAGCGGCGTCTGGCCCTGCGCGACGAGATCTCCCGCCTCGAACACCAGCTCACGCCCGATGAACCTGCATGATGCCGTGCGCGCGGCTTTCGCGCCCGAGGGCGTGCTGGCGCGCACCGTCGACGAATTCCACCCCCGCAGCGGCCAGACCGACATGGCGTTGGCCGTGGCCGAGGCCATTGCCGAGCGCAGCGTGCTGGTGGCCGAAGCCGGCACCGGCGTGGGCAAAACCTACGCCTATCTGGTGCCGGCCCTGCTCAGCGGCGAGCGCGTGCTGCTCTCCACCGCCACCAAGACCCTGCAGGACCAGCTGTACGGCCGCGACCTGCCGCGCCTGATCGAGGCCCTGGGACTGCCCCTGCGCACGGCCCTGCTCAAGGGGCGCGGGAGCTACCTCTGCCTGCACCGCATGGAGCTGGCCCGGCAGGAGGGTGCCGTGGCCGCGCCCCAGGCCGCCTATGCCCTGGCCCGTGTGGAGCGCTGGGCCCAGCAGACCCGCAGCGGCGACCTGGCCGAACTGCCGGGGCTGGACGAACGCTCACCGGTGATACCTTTGGTCACATCCACACGCGACAATTGCCTGGGCAGCAATTGCCCACGTTACCGCGACTGCCACGTCAACCTGGCGCGGCGCGAGGCCCTGGCGGCGGATGTGGTGGTGATCAACCACCATCTGTTCTTCGCCGACCTCGCGGTGCGCGAATCGGGCATGGCCGAACTGCTGCCCAGCGTGAGCACGGTGATCTTCGACGAGGCCCACACGCTCAACGAGACCGGGGTGCAGTTCCTGGGCCGCCAGCTTTCCACGGCCCAGGTGCTGGATTTCTGTCGTGACCTGCTGGCTTGTGGCCTGCAACAGGCGCGGGGCCTGGCCGACTGGCAGCAGCTGACCGGGGCGGTGGAGCGCGCCACGCGGGACCTGCGCCTGTGCGCCGGCCGGGCACCGGCCGGTGGCAGCCGCCACGCCTGGGACGGCGTCGCGCCCGAGCGCATCGACGCCGACGCCTGGGGTCTGGCCCTGGGCGCGCTGCAGCGCGCATGCGGTGAGGCGCGCGCCGCCCTGGAGCATATGGACGAACTCGGGCCGGATTTCATGCGTCTGGCCGAGCGGGCCCGGGGCCTGGTGGCTCTGGCGGATTTTTTCCAGGCCGAGCGCGCGCCCGAGGCGGTACGCTGGCTCGAAGTCAGTCAGCAGCTGCGTCTGGTGGAGTCGCCGCTGGACATCGCCGAGGCGGTGCAGACACGCCTGCTGGCGCCGCGCGAGGGCGAGACTTCCTCACGCAGCTGGATCTTCACGTCCGCCACGCTGGGCGATGACGAGCGTCTGAGCTGGTTCACCGAACCCTGTGGCCTGGGTGAAGCCCGCGTATTGCGCGTGGACAGCCCCTTTGACTATGCGCGCCAGGCCGCTGTCTACGTGCCGCGCCAGCTGTCCAAGCCCAACGACGCGCGGCACAGCGATGAAGTGGCCGCCCTGGTGGCGCGCCTGGCCCCGGTGCTGGGCGGGCGCACCCTGGTGCTGACCACGACGCTGCGGGCTTTGCGCAGCATCAGCGAGCGCCTGCCACAGTTGTTGCCGCCCGAGAGCAATTTGCAGGTGCTGAGCCAGGGGCAGTTGCCCAAGCGCGAGCTGCTGGACCGTTTTCGCGAGGGCGTGCTGCCCGGCCAGCCGGGTTGCGTGCTGGTGGCCTCGGCTTCCTTCTGGGAGGGAGTGGACATCCCGGGGGAGGCACTGCAGCTGGTGGTGATCGACAAGCTGCCTTTTCCGCCGCCCGGTGATCCGCTGGTGCAGGCGCGCAGCCGGCGCCTGGAGGCGGCCGGGCGCAGTCCCTTCAACGATTACCACGTGCCCGAGGCGGCAGTGGCGCTCAAGCAGGGGGCGGGGCGGCTGATCCGGCGCATCTCGGACCAGGGGGTGCTGCTGATCTGCGACACGCGCCTGGTCAGCATGGGGTATGGACGCCGCCTGATGGCGGCACTGCCGCCGATGCGGCGGCTGGCCACGGAGGCCGAGCTCGATCAGCGCTTGCTGGAGCTCACCACAGCTTCCACCACGGACCCGGCTTGACCGTGGCGGTGGTGGTATCGGCGCTGCTGATGTAGCGGCTTTGCGGGTAGTTGGTCTGCAGCACGCGACGCGCGTCGTCGCGCAACTGGGGCAGTTGCAGGGCGTCATAGCACTGCACCAGGAGGTAGAGGGCGTCCTCCAGCGCGGGCGCATCACGGTAGTCGGCAATGGCCTGTTGGGCGCGGTTGATGGCCGCCAGGTAGGCGCCGCGGCTGTGGTAATAACGCGCCACGTGCACTTCGTACTTGGCCAGCGAGTTGACGATGTGGATCATGCGCGCGCGCGCATCGGGTGTGTAACGCGAATCCGGGAAGCGTGTGACCAGCTCCTTGAAGGAGGCGAAGGATTCCTTGGCGGCCTGCTGGTCGCGCTCTGCCAGGTCCTGGCGCGTGATCGAGGAGAACAGGCCCAGGTTCTCGTTGAAGTTGACCACGCCCCTGAAGTAGAGCGCATAGTCCAGGGCCGGACTGGCCGGGTGCAGGCGCATGAAGCGGTCCAGCGTGGCGATGGCCTGGGCCGGCTCCTCGTTCTTGTAGTGGGCGTAGGCCTTTTCGAGCTGGGCCTGTTGCGCCAGTGGTGTGCCGGCGGCGCGGCCTTCGAGTTTCTCGAAGAGCCCGATGGCCTTGCCGTACTGCAGGTTGAAGACTTCCTCGCGCGCTTCCGCAAGGATTTCTTCCGGCGTCATCTTGGCCGTCGGATCGATCGGTTTGGTGGAGCAGCCGGCCAGCAGCGCAGCGGCGGCCAGGAGCAGGGCGGAGACGACCGATAATTTGGCGCTGGGCATCAGAGGCGTACTCGTTGAAACATCAAGAACCAATTATATCGACCGACCCCGTCAGCGACGACCTGGACGAGGCGAGCGAAGGGGCTTCGGAGGTCGAGCTGCGGCCCTGGACGATCGGGGTGGACCAGCACGGACTGCGCTTGGACCGGGCTTTGAGTGAGCTGGTGCCGGAGTTCTCGCGCAGCTACCTGCAGCAGCTGATCGAGGCGGGCGCCGTGACCCAGGGCGAGCTCACCCTGCGCAAGCCGGCGCACAAGGTGCGTGCGGGAGAGCAGGGCCAGATCGAATTGCGTCCCACGCCCCAGAGCCAGGCCTTTTTGCCCGAGCCCATGGCACTGGATATCGTGCACGAGGACGAGCACCTGCTGGTGCTCAACAAGCCCGCCGGCCTGGTGGTGCACCCGGCGCCGGGAAACTGGCGCGGCACTCTGCTCAACGGCCTGCTGGCGCACGACGCCAAGGCGGCGCAGTTGCCGCGCGCGGGCATCGTGCACCGCCTGGACAAGGACACCAGTGGCCTGATGGTGGTGGCGCGCACGCGGACCACCATGGATGCGCTGGTCAAGCTGATCGCGGAGCGGGCTGTCAGCCGCCAGTACCTGGCGCTGGCCCACCAGCCCTGGAGTGGCCCGGCCCGGCGTGAGGTGGAGGCTGCCATCGGGCGGGACCCGCGCAACCGCTTGCGCATGGCTGTGGTGGACCTGCTGCGCCAGCCGGGCAAGCCTGCCAAGACCACCTTCGAGCTCCTGCACAACGCCGAACAGGGCTGCTGGCTGCGCTGCACCCTGCACACCGGGCGCACGCACCAGATCCGCGTGCATGCGGCCTCCATCGGGCATCCGCTGCTGGCCGACACCCTGTACGGCGGGACGCCGGCGGCCGGGATGTCGCGCCAGGCCCTGCATGCCTGGCGCCTGGCTTTCAAACACCCCGTCAGCGGACAGGAACTGGTGTTCCAGGCCCTGCCGCCGGAGGATTTCCGTCAGGGCTTGGTGGCCTGGGGCGTGGGCTACAATGCCCAGCAGGACGTTCTGTGAAGAACGTGCCCCGGCCCCGACCGAGTTGCGGGTGCCCATGGTCCGGGATCGTGATGATCCGCAGGCCGACTCTCCTACAGACCCCTCTCATCCTGCATCGGTTAGATGCATAGCCCGGATTCGAAGAGACATGAATACAACGGAAGCCAAGCGTGTACTGGAAACGGCGCTGATCTGCGCGCAGCAACCGCTGCAGGTGCGCGACATGCGCGTGCTGTTCGACGACAGCCTGGGCGTGGACACGATCAAACAGTTGCTGGAAGAACTGCAGCAGGAGTGGACCGGGCGCGGCGTCGAGCTGGTCTGCGTGGCCACCGGCTGGCGTTTCCAGAGCCGCCCCGAGATGCGCGAGTACCTGGACCGCCTGCACCCCGAGAAGCCGCCGCGTTATTCGCGCGCCACGCTCGAGACCCTGGCCATCATTGCCTACCGCCAGCCGGTCACGCGTGGCGACATGGAAGACATCCGTGGCGTCACCATCAGCTCGCTGATCATCAAGCAGCTCGAAGACCGCGGATGGATCGAGGTGATCGGCCACCGCGAGGCGCCGGGTCGCCCGGGCCTGTACGCCACCACCAAGCACTTCCTCGACGACCTGGGCCTGGCCTCGCTCGACCAGCTGCCGCTCATGGAAGGCCCGGCCCAGCAGGCGGGTCTGCTCGAGGTGCTCAACGAATTGCCCCTGTCCCCCGATGCCGATAGGCCCGAGCTGCCCTTGGCCGAGCCCCTGGCCGAGTCGGGCAGCGACACCCCCTTTGCCCTGACCGGAAGTCAACCATGACCGAACCGACGCCTGGCGTGACGCCGCCCAAGCCCGACAGCGACACGCAAGCGCCTGTACCTGTTCAATTGGTACAGACTGTCGACTCAGACGAGGATGATGACGGCGACGACGCGCCCGCCAAGCCGGCGGCGCGCCAACCCCATCAGCCCCCCCAGGCCGTCGATTTTGCGGCCGTGGTCTCCGGTGAGTTCGATGCCGAGGAAGAGGCGCCCGAAGCCGATGTGTCGACCAAGCGCGTGCTTGCGCCGCAGGCCGAAACCCCCAAGCTGCACAAGGTGCTGGCCCAGGCTGGCATGGGCTCACGCCTGGAGATGGAGCAGCTCATCATGGAGGGGCGCATCTCGGTTAACAACGAGCCGGCTCACATCGGCCAGCGCATCCAGTTCGGCGACCAGATCAAGGTCAATGGCAAGGCCATCCGCGTGCGCGTCGACCCGCCGCCACCGCGTGTCATTGCTTACCACAAGCCGGTCGGTGAGGTCGTCACTCATGACGACCCGCAGAACCGTCCCACGGTGTTCCGCAAGCTGCCCAAGCTGCACCAGGGCAAGTGGCAGTCGGTGGGTCGCCTCGATCTCAACACCGAAGGCCTGCTGCTGTTCACCAGCTCCGGCGACCTGGCCAACAAGCTCATGCACCCGCGTTTCGGCCTGGAGCGTGAGTACGCGGTGCGCGTGCTGGGAGCCCTGAGCAGCGAGGAAAAGAAGCGCCTGCTCGAGGGCGTGCAGCTGGACGACGGTGTGGCCCAGTTCGGCAGCATTGAAGAGGGCGGTGGCGAAGGCAGCAACTGCTGGTACCGCGTGACGATTTCCGAAGGCCGCAACCGCGAGGTGCGTCGCATGCTCGAAGCCGTGGGCCATGCGGTCAGCCGCCTGATCCGCATCCGTTACGGCGCCATGGTGCTGCCGCGCGGCCTCAAACGTGGCGCCTGGATGGAGCTGGACGAAGGCGATATCCGCGGCCTGATGCGGGTTGCCGATCGCCGCCCGGGTGAGGGTGCGGCGGGCGAGGGGGGCGAACGCCCCCCGGCCCAGGGCAAACCCGGCGGCGGACGCAACAGGCGCCGTGGCGGCGGTGGCCAGCAGGGCCAGGGCCCGCGTGGTTCCGGTGGCCCCATGAGCGACAAGTCCGGCGGTGGACAGCGCAAGGGGGGTGGCCAGGGCCAGCAGCAGGGGCGCAACAAGGACCGCAATGCACGCCAGAGCGGCGGCGGTGACGGCCAGCCCGATCCGATGAAAACCTCCTTTGGTTACATCGGTGCCGACAGCTTCACGCGCCAGCGTCAGGAGCCGCGCCGCGGTAACGGCGGCGGCGGTGGCAACGGCGGGCCGCGTCGTGGTGGACGGGGCGGCGGGCGCTGAAAGCGACCCGGCCGGCTTCTCCCGGGCGGGGCGGACGGCCCTGGCCCCCAAAGTGTCACTGACACCGGTTAAAATACCAGGCTTTGCCCATGGTGGGGCAGAAACCCATTTTCATAAACAGACTCAGGAATTCACATGGCCATCCAGCGCACCTTCTCCATCATCAAGCCCGACGCCGTTGCCAAGAACGTCATCGGCCAGATCTACGCCCGCTTCGAAGGCGCCGGCCTGAAGATCGTCGCTTCCCGGATGGCCCACCTGTCGCGCGCTGAAGCCGAGGCTTTTTACGCCGTGCACAAGGCCCGTCCCTTCTTCAAGGACCTGGTCGAGTTCATGATCTCCGGCCCGGTGATGCTCCAGGTGCTGGAAGGCGAGAACGCCATCCAGAAGAACCGTGACCTGATGGGCGCCACCGACCCCAAGAAGGCCGACAAGGGCACCATCCGCGCCGACTTCGCCGACAGCATCGACGCCAATGCCGTGCACGGCTCCGACGCTCCCGAAACCGCCGCCGTGGAGATCGCCTTCTTCTTCGCCGGCATGAACATCCACAGCCGCTGAAAGGCGGATGTAACGATGCAATGACGGCCAACCTGCTCGACTTCGACCTCGACGGTTTGGCCGCCTTTTGCGAGCGGCTGGGTGAAAAGCGTTTTCGCGCCACCCAGCTGTTCCGCTGGATCCACCAGAAGGGTGCCTCCGGCTTCGACCAGATGAGCGATCTGGCCAAGTCCCTGCGTGAAAAGCTCGCCACCACGGCGCGCATCCAGGGGCTGGAAGTCATCTCCCAGCAGATCTCCGCCGACGGCACCATCAAGTGGCTGTTCGACGTCGGTGACGGCAATGCGGTCGAATCGGTCTATATCCCCGAAGACGACCGTGGCACCCTGTGTGTGTCCTCCCAGGCCGGTTGCGCCGTGGGTTGTCGTTTCTGCTCCACGGGCCACCAGGGTTTCAGCCGTAACCTCAGCACTGGCGAGATCGTCGCCCAACTCTGGTTTGCCGAGCACTTCCTGCGCAAGCACCTGAACCGCAGCGACCGTGTCATCACCAATGTGGTGATGATGGGCATGGGCGAGCCGCTGCAGAACTACAACGAGCTGATCCCCGCGCTGCGGGTGATGCTGGACGACCATGGCTACGGCCTGTCGCGCCGCCGCCTCACGGTGTCCACCTCGGGCGTGGTGCCCATGATCGACCGTCTGGCGCAGGACTGCCCGGTGGCCCTGGCGGTCTCCCTGCACGCACCCAACGACGAATTGCGCGACAACCTGGTGCCGCTGAATCGCAAGTACCCCATCGCCGAGCTGATGGACGCCTGCAACCGCTACCTGAGCCACGCGCCGCGCGACTTCATCACCTACGAATACTGCATGCTCGACGGTGTCAACGACCAGCCCGAGCACGCACGCCAGCTGGTCGAACTGGTGCGCAAGCACGCCACCGGCGGCGTCTGGTGCAAGTTCAACCTGATTCCCTTCAATCCCTTCCCGGCCTCCGGGCTCAAGCGCTCGCCGAATGAACGCGTGCAGGCCTTCGCCAAAATCCTCCTGGATGCTGGTATCGTCACGACTGTGCGCAAGACGCGCGGCGACGATATCGACGCCGCCTGCGGCCAGTTGGCCGGCGACGTCAAGGACCGCACCGGGGTAGAGGAGCGCATGGCACGTCAGCGCAAGCTGCTGCAACCCATGCAGTCCCTGCAGAGTCAATCCAAGGAGGTTTGAGGCATGAATGTGACTGATGCGATGTGCGGCCCTGGCCGTCGGTGGCTGCTCGCAGCCTGCCTGGCGCTGGTCGCGCTGACCGGCCTGCCCGGCTGCGCTGGGGGACCTGTGGCCAACCAGGACATCGTCACCGATTCCGACGAGCCGGCGATCCGCAAGCGCGCCCGCACCCGCCTGCAGCTGGCCAGCGGCTATTTCGAGCAGGGCCAGACCACGGTGGCGCTGGACGAGGTCAAGCAGTCGCTCCTGATCGATCCCGATTTCCCCGACGCCTACAACCTGCGCGGCCTGATCTACCTGCGTCTCAACGACATGCGCCTGGCCGAAGAGAGTTTCCGTCGCGCCCTGGCCATCAGCCCGAACGACGCCAACGTGCTGCACAACTACGGCTGGATGCAGTGCCAGCAGGGCAAGTACACCGAGGCGGTGCAGACCTACACGCAGGCCCTGGCCAACCCGACCTATGGCGGCCGGGCCAAGACCTGGCTGACCAAGGGCCTGTGCCAGATGCAGGCCCGTCAGTTCAACGATGCCGAGTTCAGCCTGAACAAGTCCTACGAGCTCGATGCTGGCAACCCGGTGACGGGCTACAACCTGGCACTGCTGCTGTACCAGCGTGGCGACGCGGCGCGCGCCCAGTTCTACATCCGGCGCATCAACAACAGCGAGCTGGCCAATGCCGAGACCCTCTGGCTTGGCATCAAGGTCGAGCAGCGCATCGGCAACCGTGTGGCACGTGACCAGCTGGTGACCCAGCTGCGCAGCCGATATCCGAGATCGCGTGAACTGAGTTCTTTTGAGCGGGGAGCATTCAATGAGTGACGAGGCAGCCATCAGCAGCGCGCCTGTGCAGGATACGTCCGTGGCCGAGCCGGCCGCTGCGGTGCCCAAGACCACGGCCGGCCAGTTGCTGCGCGAGGCACGTGAAGCCGCCAACGTCGAGCTGCCCGCGCTGGCGCTGGCGCTCAAGGTCTCGGTCAAGAAGCTGGAGTCCCTGGAGGCCGACCGTCTGGACCTGCTGCCCGACGCGGTGTTCGTGCGGGCCCTGGCCTCCAGCGTCTGCCGTGCGCTCAAGATCGATGCGGCACCCGTGCTGGCCCAGTTGCCGCAGTCCAAGGTACCTCGCCTGGATTACGACGAACCCGGCCTGAACACGCCTTTCCATACGCCGGGTGACGTGGCCAAGACGCCGTTCCTGGACCGCCTCTCGCGCCCCATGGTGCTGGCCGCGCTGGCCGTGCTGCTGGGCGCCCTGGTCCTGATCTTCTTTCCCTCGACCGAACAGCGTGCCGAGATCGGCGCCATTGTGACCCGTGCCCCGGCGCCGGCCACCGAGACCACGGAACCGGTGCCCGCGCCAGTGCCGGTGGCTGCCGCGCCGGCCCCGGTCAAGGCCGCTGCGCCGGTGGTGCGCGAAGCCGTCGCCCCGGCCGCGCCGCCGGTGGTTCAGCCCGCCGCCGCGCCGGTCAAGGTCGTCAAGGCGGCCGAGGTCCCTCCTGCGCCTGCGCGCACCGAGGCAGCACCGGCGGTGACGCCTGCGCCGGCGGCGGTGACCCCCGAGGTGCAGGCCGTGCGCAAGCGACTCGCGAGTTCCGGTCTCGTGATCTTCAAGACCAGCGGTCCGTCCTGGATCGAGGTCACCGACGGCAAGGGCGCCATCCAGCTCAGCCGCCTGGTGGAGCCGGGCGAGCCCGTGGGCGCCTCCGGCCCGCTGCCGCTCAACGTGACCATCGGTCGCGCCGATGTGACCGAGGTGCTGGTGCGCGGCAAACCTTTCCCGCTGGACGAAGTCACCCGCGGCGGGGTGGCCCGATTCGAGGTGAAATAGTGCAGCAAACGGGTCCCATCGATCAGTCCGCGCCGCGTGTGCGGCGTTCGCGTCAGGCCCGCGTGGCCTGGGGCGACAACATCGTCACCGTGGGCGGTGACGCGCCGGTGCGCGTGCAATCCATGACCAACACCGACACGGTGGACGTCATCGGCACTGCCATCCAGGTCAAGGAACTGGCCCAGGCCGGCTCCGAACTGGTGCGCATCACGGTCAACACGCCCGAGGCTGCGCAGGCTGTGCCCCACATCCGCGAGCAGCTCGACCGCATGGGCATCGCCGTGCCCCTGATAGGCGACTTCCATTACAACGGCCACACGCTGCTCAGCCAGTACCCGGCCTGCGCCGAGACCCTGTCCAAGTACCGCATCAATCCCGGCAATGTGGGCAAGGGCGACAAGCGCGACCGCCAGTTCGGCCAGATGATCGAAGCTGCGCTCAAGTGGAACAAGCCCGTGCGCATCGGCGTGAACTGGGGCAGCCTGGACCAGGAACTGCTGGCCGGCCTGATGGACGAGAACAGCCGCCGCCCCCAACCCTGGGATGCCAAGGCCGTGATGTACGAGGCGCTCATCACCTCGGCCATCGACTCCGCGCGTTTTGCGCAGGAGCTGGGCATGCCACCCGAGCAGATCCTGCTGTCGTGCAAGGTCAGTGGCGTGCAGGACCTGATTTCCGTCTACCGCGAACTCGCCCAGCGTTGTGATTACCCCCTGCACCTGGGCCTGACCGAGGCCGGCATGGGTACCAAGGGCACGGTGGCCTCCACCACGGCCCTGTCCATCCTGCTGCAGGAGGGCATAGGCGACACCATCCGTGTCTCGCTGACGCCGCAGCCCGGCGAATCGCGCACGCAGGAAGTGGTGATCGCCTCCGAGATCCTGCAGGCCCTCGGCCTGCGCATCTTCGTGCCCAGCGTCACGGCCTGCCCGGGCTGCGGCCGTACCACCAGCACCACCTTCCAGGAACTGGCCAAGCAGATCGACGATTTCCTGCGCATGCAGATGCCTGTCTGGCGCAAGCAGTACCCGGGTGTGGAAGCCATGAAAGTGGCCGTGATGGGCTGCATCGTCAACGGCCCGGGCGAGAGCAAGCATGCCGACATCGGTATCAGCCTGCCAGGCACGGGCGAGGCGCCGGCCGCACCGGTCTTCATCGACGGCGAGAAGCGCCTGACCCTGCGCGGTGAGGGCATCGCCCAGGAATTCCAGAAGATCGTCGAGAACTACATCGAAGCCCGCTTCGGCGCGCACAAGAAGTCCGTCGTCGAGACGGTCTGAACCACATCAAGAGTGAGAAGAACATGGCCTCCAAGCCAGAGAAACTGCTTGCCGTCAAAGGCATGAACGACATCCTGCCGCCGGATTCGGCGCGCTGGGAGTGGTTCGAGGAACAGGTGCGCGCACTGATGGCGCGTTACGCCTACCGCAACATCCGTACGCCCATCGTCGAACCCACGCCGCTGTTCGTACGCGGCCTGGGCGAGGTGACCGACATCGTCGAGAAAGAGATGTACTCCTTCGAGGACCGCTTGAACGGCGAGCAACTGACCCTGCGCCCCGAGAGCACGGCCGGTGTGGTGCGTGCCGTGGTCGAGCACAACCTGCTGTACGAAGGCGGCAAGCGCCTGTACTACATGGGGCCCATGTTCCGCCACGAGCGTCCGCAGCGCGGTCGTTACCGCCAGTTCCATCAGATAGGCGCCGAGGCCCTGGGTTTTGCCGGTGCCGAGGTCGATGCCGAGATGATCCTGCTGGCCGATGCGCTGTGGAAGGTGCTGGGCCTGGCCGATGTGCGCCTGGAACTCAACAGCCTGGGCCAGCCCGAGGAACGCAAGCAACACCGTGCCGCGCTGATCGCCTATTTCGAGCAACATGTCGAACAACTGGACGAAGACGCCAAACGCCGCCTGCACAGCAACCCGCTGCGCATCCTGGACACCAAGAACCCGGCCATGCAGGGTCTGGTGGAAGCCGCGCCCAAGCTGATCGACTTCCTGGGCGAGGCTTCGCTGGCCCATTTCAACCAGGTGCGCTCCATCCTGGACGCGAGCGGCGTGGCCTACAGCATCAACCCGCGCCTGGTGCGCGGCATGGATTACTACAACCTCACGGTCTTCGAGTTCATCACCACGCGCCTGGGTTCGCAGGGCACCATCTGCGGCGGCGGTCGTTACGACTACCTGATCGAGCAGATCGGCGGCAAGCCCGCACCGGCCGTGGGCTGGGCCCTGGGGGTGGAGCGCGTGCTGGAACTGCTGAAAGAGCAGGGCGCCGAGTCGCCCCAGCCCGTGCCCGATGCCTACGCCATCATTCCGGATGCTGCGGCCCTGCCGCAGGCCATGCCTGTGCTGCAGGCCCTGCGCGCGGCCGGCCTCAAGGTGCAGATGCACGCAGGTACGGGCGAGGGCATGGGCAGCATGAAATCGCAGTTCAAGAAGGCCGACACCAGCGGCGCGTCTTACGCGCTGATCTTCGGTGCCGACGAACTGGCCCGCGGCGAAGTCACCGTCAAGTCGCTGCGCGACGGCGCCGGCGCGCAAGCCAGCCATCCCCTGGCGCAGGCGGCCGAATGGGCCCCCCGCCTACAATCCCGCACCTGATCTGAAGAAACCACATGGCACACCTTGACCTCGAAGAACAAGAGCAGCTTGACCAGCTCAAGCAATTCTGGAAACAGTACGGCGGCCTCATCAGCTGGGGGCTGATCGTGCTGCTGGCGGTCTACGCCGGCTGGAACGGCTGGCAGTACTGGCAGCGCAAGCAGGCTGTGCAGGCCACCGCCCTGTATGAAGAGGTGGAGCGCATCGCCGCCAGCGGCGACGCCACCCGCCTGGACCGCGCCCTGGCTGACATGAAAGACAAGTTTGCCGGCACCGCGCAGGCGCAGCAGGCCGCGCTGCTGGCCGCAGCCGTGCATGCCTCGGCGGGTCGCAATGATGCCGCCCGCGCCGCGCTGGCCTGGGTGAGCGAACAGTCCGGGGACGAAGGCTACAAGGCCGTGGCGCGCCTGCGCCTGGCCGGCCTGTTGCTCGACGCCAAGTCCTATGACGAAGCCCTCAAGCAGCTCTCCGCCAGTTTCCCGGCCGAGTTCAACGCCCTGGCGGCCGACCGCCGCGGTGACGTTTACCTGGCCCAGGGCAAAAAAGCCGAGGCCGGTGTCGAATACCAGAAGGCCTGGGCCGGTCTGGAAACCGGTAGCAGCTACCGCAATGTGGTCGACGTCAAACTGGCCTCCCTGGGCCTGACGCCTGCTGCCGCGGCCGGGGAGAAGAAGTGATCCTGCGCCTTCCGGTCCTGCTGCGCGCATGGCGCGGCGCGGTGGCCCTGGCCCTGACGACCTTGCTGCTGGCCTGCTCCAGTGCGCCCAACCGTCCTGAACCGCTACCGCTACAGCCCGATCCCAAGCTGCTGGGCATGCGCCAGGCCTGGGCCGCCGATATCGGCCGGGTTGATTTTCCGCTGTTGCTCCAGGTGGCTGGCAATACGGTGGGCGTGGCGTCCACCGAAGGCCGGGTCAGCCTGCTCGATGCCCGTACCGGTGAGCCGGTGTGGACGTTCGAGGTGGGCACGCCGCTGAATGCCGGCGTCGGTCATGATGGCCGCAATGCAGCCGTGGTCACGACCGAGAATGAACTGGTGGCCTTGCAGGATGGCAAGGAGCTCTGGCGCCAACGCCTGTCGGCGCCGTCCTATACCCCACCCCTGGTCGCCGGGGCCCGTGTTTTCGTGCTGGGCGCGGACCGCAGCATCGCCGCCTACGACGGCCAGAGCGGCCGGCGCCTGTGGCACCAGACGCGCACGGGTGAAGCCCTGGTGCTGCGTCAGCCCGGTGTGCTGATTCCTGTGGGCGACACCCTGGTGGTGGGGCTGTCGGGCCGCCTGGCGGGCCTGAACCCGCTCAACGGCACGCCCCGCTGGGAAGTGCCCATTGCAACCCCGCGTGGCACCAATGACGTGGAGCGCCTGGTCGACCTGGTGGCTGGCGTGGCACGACAGGGGGCGGTGGTCTGCACGCGAGCTTTCCAGTCCGCGCTGGGCTGCGTTGACGCGGCGCGTGGTGCGCTGGTCTGGAGCAAACCCGCGGCCGGCGCTTCCGGCCTGAGCGGGGATGCCGCCCTCCTGCTGGGGGTGGAGTTCGACGGCACCGTGGTGGCCTGGCGGCCCAGGGACGGTGAACGCGCCTGGAGCACGAACCAGCTGCGTTACCGCAAGCTGACCTCGCCGCTGCTGCTGGGGCCGGCCCTGGTGGTGGGCGATGACGCAGGTCAGCTGCACTTCCTGTCCCGCCAGGACGGCGCCCTGCAGACCCGTATCGAAACCGATGGCACGCCCATCGCTGCGACGCCAGTGCTGGTGGGCAGCACCGTGGTCGTGGTCACACGCGCTGGTCGCGTGTTGGGCCTGCGCCCTGAATAATCAACAAGAAAGCCCGCCATGAAACCCGTCCTGGCCCTGGTGGGCCGCCCCAATGTCGGCAAGTCCACGTTGTTCAACCGGCTGACCAAGTCGCGCGACGCCATCGTGGCCGACTTCGCCGGCCTCACGCGCGACCGCCACTACGGCAACGGCAAGCAGGGCAAGCACGAGTACATCGTCATCGACACCGGCGGCTTCGAGCCCACGGCCGAGGACGGCATCTACAAGGAAATGGCCAAGCAGACACGCCAGGCCGTGGCCGAGGCTGATGTGGTGATCTTCGTGGTCGATGCGCGCGGCGGCCTGTCGGCGCAGGACCATGACATCGCAAATTACCTGCGCCGCCTGGGCAAGCCCTGCGTGCTGGTGGCCAACAAGGCCGAAGGCATGACCGATGCCACCCGGCTGGGTGAGTTCTACGAGCTGGGCCTGGGCGAGGTGTACCCGGTGTCGGCCGCCCACGGGCAGGGCATCCGTTCCCTGGTCGACCTCGCACTGGAACCGCTGAACCTGAGCGACGAGGACGAGGCCGACGCGGAAGAGGTACCCGGCGTCATCAAGCTGGCCGTGGCCGGCCGCCCCAATGTGGGCAAGTCCACCCTGATCAACACCTGGCTGGGCGAGGAACGCCTGGTGGCCTTCGACCTGCCGGGCACCACGCGCGACGCGATCAGTGTGCCGTTCGAGCGCAACGGCCAGAAGTTCGAACTGATCGACACCGCCGGCCTGCGCCGCAAGGGCAAGGTCTTCGAGGCGATCGAGAAATTCTCGGTGGTCAAGACCCTGCAGGCCATCGAGTCCGCCAATGTCGTGCTGCTGCTGCTCGACGCGACCCAGGGCGTGACCGACCAGGACGCCCATATCGCCGGCTACATCCTGGAGAGCGGCCGCGCCGTGGTGCTGGCGGTCAACAAATGGGATGCAACCGACGACTACCAGCGCCAGACCCTGCAGCGCTCCATCGAGACGCGGCTGGCCTTCCTGAAATTCGCCAACATGCACTTCATCTCGGCCAAGAAGCGCCAGGGTCTGGGTCCGCTGTGGACATCGATCACCCAGGCCTACAAGGCTGCGAGCTGCAAGATGTCCACGCCGGTGCTCACGCGCCTGCTGCAGCAGGCCGTGCAGTTCCAGAGCCCCCAGCGCGCCGGCATGTTCCGGCCCAAGATGCGTTATGCGCACCAGGGCGGCATGAACCCACCGGTGATCGTGATCCACGGCAACTCGCTGGAGCACGTGCCCGACTCCTACAAGCGTTTCCTCGAAGGCTGGTTCCGCAAGGAGTTCGACCTGGTGGGCACGCCCATGCGCATCGAGTTCAAGACCTCGAGCAATCCCTACGCCGACAAGGACGAGGGCTAGAGTCCGGACGCTTTACCGGGGGTTAACCCCGCTTGTCAAGCGGGCACCAGGCTGCTGTGGTATGGTGACGACTTCCTTACTACTCTTTTGAACACGGAGAATATCGTGAGCAATAACAAAGGTCAGCTTCTGCAAGACCCCTTCCTCAACGCTCTGCGCCGCGAGCATGTGCCGGTCTCCATCTACCTGGTCAACGGCATCAAGCTGCAGGGCCAGATCGAGTCCTTCGATCAGTACGTGGTCCTGCTGCGCAACACCGTGACCCAGATGGTCTACAAGCACGCCATCTCGACCATCGTCCCGGGCCGCGCTGTGAATTTCGCGGTCGGCGAGGGCGAAACCCCCAGCGCTTCCTGATGTTCAGAGGGGGCGGTTGCCCGGGCCGCAGGCCTGTGGCATCTCCATCGTTTTCTTTCCGGCAGCCTCCTCTTTGACCGCTTTGTCAGACCAGACCCCCGCATTGACCATCCTGGTCGGGGTCGACTTCGGCCTGCCGCATTTCGACGGTGAGCTCGAGGAGCTCGGCCTGCTGGCCGAAACCGCCGGCCTCAAGCCGGTCGGACGCATCACTTGCAAGCGCAAGGCGCCCGACGCGGCGCTGTTCGTGGGCAGCGGCAAGGCCGAAGAAATCAAGCTGCTGGCCCAGCAGCTCGGTGCCAGCGAAATCCTGTTCGACCAGAGCCTGAGTCCGGCCCAGCAGCGCAACCTGGAGCGAACGCTGGAACTGCCGGTGAACGACCGCACCCTTCTGATCCTGGAAATCTTTGCCCAGCGCGCGCGCAGCCACGAGGGCAAGCTGCAGGTCGAACTGGCCCGCCTGCAGTACCTGAGCACCCGTCTGGTGCGTCGCTGGTCCCACCTGGAGCGTCAGACTGGTGGCGCAGGTGTGCGTGGCGGACCGGGCGAAAAGCAGATCGAGCTGGACCGCCGCATGATCGCCGAGTCCATCAAGCGCACCAAGGAGCGCCTGCACAAGGTCAAGCGCCAGCGGCAGACCCAGCGCCGCCAGCGCGAGCGGCGCGACGCCTACAACATTTCCCTGGTCGGTTACACCAACGCCGGCAAGTCCACGCTGTTCAATGCCCTGGTCAAGGCCCGCGCCTACGCGGCCGACCAGCTCTTTGCCACGCTGGACACCACCACGCGCCAGCTCTACCTGGGCGAGGCGGGACGTTCCGTATCCCTGTCCGATACCGTGGGTTTCATCCGCGACCTGCCGCACGGCCTGATCGACGCTTTCCAGGCCACCTTGCAGGAGGCGGTGGACGCCGACCTGCTGCTGCACGTGGTCGATGCCGCCAATCCCAATTTCCCCGAGCAGATCGCCGAGGTGCAGCGTGTGCTGGCCGAGATCGGCGCGGAGCACATCCCGCAGGTGCTGGTCTTCAACAAGCTCGATGCCCTGGGCCCGGAGCGCCGGCCGGCACGGGTTCAGGACAGCTACGAACTCGACGGCCAGGCTGTCCCGCGCATCTTCGTCAGTGCCCAGGACGGGGAGGGCCTGCCTGCCTTGCGGCAACTGTTGGCCCAGCGCGTCATGGACACCGTCCCCGAGGCCCCTGAAACGGCCGAAATAGAGGCTGATTTCCCGGACAATGGTGCAAGCCCATTCTGATTGGGCACAATGATGGCGTACCGGTCCATGAGCCGAGATCACAGAGAGATCCAAGAATGAAAATCCATGCACCAGCCTTCCGCTGGGCCGCACGATGGCCCGGCCGCCTGCGCGGCATGTTCAATCTGAACGACCCGCGCTGGGGCCGTGGCGACGACAAGCCCGCCGAGGGCAAGCCCGAGCAGCCGACACGCCCCGAATCCGACGTGCCGCCGCCCCAGGGCAACAGCCGCGGCGCGCGCCCCGGCAACACCCAGGGTCCGCCCGATCTGGACGAACTCTGGCGCGATTTCAACCGCAAGCTCTCCGGCCTGTTCGGCGGTGGGCGTGGCGGTGGTGGCAACAGCGGCGGCAAGCAACCCGACATGAAGGGGGCGAGCTTCGGCATCGGCCTGATCCTGGCCATCGTGGTCCTGATCTGGCTGGGCACCGGTTTCTTCATCGTGCAGGAAGGCCAGCAGGCCGTCATCACCCAGTTCGGCAAGTACAAGTCCACCGTGGGGGCCGGTTTCAACTGGCGCCTGCCATACCCGATCCAGCGCCATGAGCTGATCTTCGTGACCCAGATTCGCTCGGTCGATGTCGGCCGCGACGTGGTCATCAAGGCCACGGGCCTGCGCGAGTCGGCCATGCTGACCGCGGACGAAAACATCGTCGAGATCAAGTTCGCCGTGCAGTACCGCCTGAACGACGCGCGCGCCTACCTGTTCGAGAGCCGCGACCCGGCCAGCGCCGTGGTGCAGGCCGCCGAGACCGCCGTGCGTGAGGTGGTGGGCAAGATGAAGATGGACTCGGCCCTGTCCGAGGAACGCGACCAGATCGGTCCGCGCGTGCGCAAACTCATGCAGGACATCCTGGACCGCTATAAGGTCGGCATCGAGATCGTCGGCATCAACCTGCAGCAGGGCGGCGTGCGTCCGCCCGAGCAGGTGCAGGCCGCTTTCGACGACGTGCTCAAGGCCGGCCAGGAGCGCGAGCGCCTGAAGAACGAGGCCCAGGCCTACGCCAACGACGTGGTGCCGCGCGCCATCGGCACCGCCTCGCGACTGAAGGAAGAAGCCGAGGGCTACAAGTCGCGCATCGTGGCCCAGGCCCAGGGTGACGGGCAGCGCTTCCGCTCGGTGCTGACCGAGTACCAGAAGGCGCCGCAGGTCACGCGTGACCGCCTCTACTTGGAATCCATGCAGCAGATCTACAGCAACGTGACCAAGGTGCTGGTGGACTCCAAGCAGGGCTCCAACCTGCTCTACCTGCCGCTGGACAAGATCTTGCAGCTCGGCGACGACGCCGCGGCACCCGTCATGCAGGGCCCGGCACCGACCGCCGCGCCACCGCAGACGACGCCGTCTTCGGCCGCCGCCGATGCGCGCTCGCGCCAGAACCTGCGTTCGCGTGAACGCGAAGTCCGATAGGAGCACCAGAACATGAACCGTATCGGCTTCATCCTTTCCTCTCTGCTGGTAGTGCTGGCCCTGGCCAGTTCCATGCTGTTCGTGGTCGATCAGCGCCAGTTCGGCGTGGTCTACGCCCTGGGCCAGATCAAGGAAGTCATCACCGAGCCCGGCCTCAACATCAAGTTGCCGCCGCCTTTCCAGAACGTGACCTACATCGACAAGCGCCTGCTCACGCTGGACAGCCCGGACAACGAGCCCATGCTGACCGCCGAGAAGCAGCGCGTGGTGATCGACTGGTATGTGCGCTGGCGCATCAGCGACCCCACCGAGTACATCCGCAACGTGGGCCTGAACGAGGCCGCCGGCACCAGCCAGCTCAACCGAGTGGTGCGCAACGCCTTCCAGGAAGAGATCAACAAGCGCACGGTCAAGGAGCTGCTCTCGCTCAAGCGCGAGGCGCTGATGGAAGACGTCAAGGACGAAGTGCTCAAGGCCGTGCGGGGCGAGAAGCCCTGGGGCATCGACGTGGTGGACGTGCGCATCACGCGCGTGGACTATGTGGAGTCCATCACCGAATCGGTCTACGGCCGCATGACGGCCGAGCGCAAGCGCGTGGCCAACGAACTGCGTTCCACCGGTGCGGCCGAGGGCGAGAAGATCCGGGCCGACGCCGACCGCCAGCGCGAGGTGACGGTGGCCAATGCCTACCGCGACGCGCAGAAGATCAAGGGCCAGGGTGACGCCGAGGCTGCACGCATCTATGCCGAGTCCTTCGGCCGTGATCCCTCCTTCGCCCAGTTCTACCGCAGCCTGGAGGCCTACAAGGCCAGCTTCGCCAGCAAGAACGACGTGATGGTGCTCGACCCGAGCGGCTCGGAGTTCTTCAAGGTCTTCCGTGGCCAGGGCGCAGCGCCCAAGAAATAAGGCTTGAGCGTGCACGGCCGTTCCGAAACGCTCATCCCCCGGCGCGCAGCGCTCGGGTAGCCTGATGCTCAGCGACGCCTTCTGGCTGGCCATGGCCCTCGTTCTGGTGATCGAGGGCCTTTTTCCGTTGATCTCGCCGGGGGGCTGGCGCCGCATGTTCGCCCAGATCCTGCAGCTGGGGGACGGCCAGATCCGCTTCTTCGGCCTGTGCAGCATCCTGGCCGGTCTGGCCTGGCTCTGGTGGCAGTTGCCCTGAAATTCGCTCAGGGGCGCCGCCGGGGCGCCGTTTCAACCCGGTAAAATCACGTTTTTAACAGCTCCCCCTTTCCCATGTCCGCCTGGCTCCTGCCGGATCACATTGCCGATGTCCTGCCTTCCGAGGCCCGTCACATCGAGGAACTGCGCCGCGACCTGCTCGACATGGCGCGCTGCTACGGCTATGAACTGGTCATGCCGCCGCTGCTCGAGCACCTCGAGTCGCTGCTGACCGGTACTGGCCAGGCGCTCAAGCTGCAGACCTTCACCCTGGTGGACCAGCTCTCGGGCCGTGCCATGGGCCTGCGCCCCGACACCACGCCCCAGGTTGCCCGCATCGACGCCCACCTGCTCAACCGCCGCGGCGTGGCCCGCCTGTGCTACTGCGGCCCCGTGGTGCACACGCGCCCGGCCAGCCCGCATGCCACGCGCGAGCCCCTGCAGTTCGGTGCCGAGATCTATGGCCACGCCGGCCTGGAGGCCGACCTGGAAGCTCTGCTGCTGGCGCTCGATTGCCTGAAGGCGAGCAAGCTCCAGTCCTACACCCTGGACCTGGCCGATGTGCGTATCGTCAGCGCGCTGCTGCAAGGTGTGCCGGCCGACGCCGCCACCCTGGACGCCGTGCGCGCCGCGCTGGCCGCCAAGGACGTCCCTGGCCTGACCCAGCTCACGCGTGACTTCCCCGCCGCCTCGCGCCAGGGCCTGCTGGCCCTGCCGCGCCTCTACGGTGACGCCGCCGTGCTGGCCGAGGCCGCCAAGGTGCTGCCGGCCCTTCCGGCCGTGCGCGAGGCGCTGGACAGCCTTCAATGGCTGGCCAGCCACCTGGAGGGCACGACCCTGGGTTTCGACCTGGCCGACCTGCGCGGTTATGCCTATTACAGCGGCGTGCGCTTTGCCGTCTACGCCGAAGGCGCCAGCGACGCGCTGCTGCGTGGCGGTCGCTACGACGAGGTCGGCGCCGTGTTCGGACGCAAGCGCCCGGCGGTAGGCTTCAGCCTGGATCTCAAGACACTGGTAGGCGCCGTGCCAGCCCGCTCCCTGCGTGCGGCCATCCGTGCCCCCTGGAGCGAATCGGCCTCGCTGCGCGCGGCCATTGCCCGTCTGCGCGGGCAGGGCGAGACCGTGGTCTGCGTGCTGCCCGGCCATGAGAGCGAGATCGACGAATTCCATTGCGACCGCGAGCTGACCGAGGTGTCGGGTCAGTGGGTCGTCAGCGCCATCTGAGCGCGTCCCTTCCATTCAAGCTTCGAGTACATCTGAAATGAATACAACCAAAGGTCGTAACGTCGTCGTCGTGGGCACCCAGTGGGGTGACGAGGGCAAGGGCAAGCTGGTCGACTGGCTCACCGAGTTCTCCCAGGGTGTGGTGCGCTTCCAGGGCGGCCACAACGCCGGCCACACGCTGGTCATCAACGGCGTGAAAACCGCGCTGCACCTCATTCCCAGCGGCATCATGCGCCCCGGCGTCAAGTGCTACATCGGCAACGGCGTGGTGCTCTCGGCGGCCAAGCTGTTCGAGGAGATCGCCGGCCTGGAAAAAGCGGGTGTCGAGGTGCGTTCGCGCCTGCGCGTCAGCGAGGCCTGTCCGCTGATCCTGCCTTTCCACGTGGCGCTGGACGTGGCCCGTGAAGCCGCGCGCGAGCAGGGCGGCTCGGAGAAGATCGGCACCACCGGGCGCGGCATCGGCCCGGCCTACGAGGACAAGATCGCCCGCCGCGCCCTGCGTGTGCAGGACCTGAAATACCCCGATCGTTTTGCCGCCAAGCTCAAGGAGCTGCTGGCCTTGCACAACCACGTGCTGAGCACCTTTCTGGGCTCGAAGAAATTCACCTTCGGTGACGCGCTCCAGCCCTATATGAAGGACGGCGTAGTGCAGTTCGAGCCGGTCTACGCGGAGGCCATGCGCCACGCCGAACTGCTCAAGCCCATGATGGCCGACGTCTCGCGCGAACTCAACGATGCCAACTGCAATGGCGCCAACCTGCTGTTCGAAGGCGCGCAGGGCACGCTGCTCGATGTGGACCACGGCACCTACCCCTATGTCACCTCCAGCAACTGCGTGGCCGGCAACGCCGCCGCAGGCGCCGGCGTGGGCCCGGGCATGCTGCACTACATCCTGGGCATCACCAAGGCCTACTGCACCCGCGTGGGCGGTGGCCCTTTCCCGACCGAGCTGGACTGGGAAACCCCCGGCACCCCCGGTTACCACATGAGCACCGTGGGCGCCGAGAAGGGCGTGACCACCGGCCGCTCACGCCGTTGTGGCTGGTTCGATGCCGCGCTGCTCAAGCGCTCGGCCCAGGTCAACGGCCTGACCGGCATGTGCCTGACCAAGCTGGACGTGCTCGACGGCCTGAAGGAGCTGCAGCTGTGCACGGGCTACGAACTCGATGGAGAGACCATCGATATCCTGCCCATGGGCGCCGACGAGATCGCGCGCTGCAAGCCCATCTACGAAACCCTGCCCGGCTGGACCGAGAGCACCGTGGGCGTCACAAAGTACGACAAGCTGCCGATCAACGCGCGCCTGTACCTGCAGCGCATCGAGCAGGTTACCGGTGTGCCCATCCACATCATCTCGACCAGCCCGGACCGCGATCACACGATCATGATGCGCCACCCCTACGTCGCTTGAAACCAGCACTAATAGCTATCAAAAGAGGAGCAACCGGATGTTGACCGAAGACGGCAAGCACCTGTACGTGAGCTACGGCGAGTACCACAACCTGGTCGAGAAGCTGGCCATCAAGATCCACCAGTCGGGCTGGGAGTTCGACACCATCCTGTGCCTGGCGCGCGGCGGCATGCGCCCCGGCGACATCCTCTCGCGCATCTTCGAGAAGCCCCTGGCCATCATGTCCACCAGCTCTTACCGGGCCAACGCCGGCACCGAGCAGGGCCACCTGGACATCGCCAAGTACATTACCACGCCCCAGGGCGAGATCGCCGGCCGTGTGCTGCTGGTGGATGACCTGGCCGATTCCGGACATACCTTGCAGGCCGTGGTGCGCATGCTGCGCGACAACTACCCGCCCATCACCGATCTGCGCACGGCCGTGATCTGGACCAAGGGTGTGTCGAGCTTCCAGCCCGATTATTCGGTGGATTACCTGCCCACCAACCCCTGGATCCACCAGCCTTTTGAGGTCTACGACCGCATGCACATCGCCGATGTGCTGACGAAATGGAAAGTCTGACGGCCACGGCCTGAGCAGGAGCGGATCATGCAGGACAAACGCACCGGTCTGATCCACCACCCCTACGTGCCTCCCGAGGGCTTTGCAGCGCCGCAGCCCGGCGTGTTCAAGGCGTCGACCGTCTTCTTCCCCAATGTGGCGGCCATGCGCAGCCGCGAGTGGAAGGACAAGACCGGCTACACCTACGGCCTGCACGGAACCCCCACCAGCTACCTGCTGGAAGAGCGCCTGGCCACGCTGGAAGGCGGCGCACAATGCCTGCTGGTGCCCAGCGGCCTGGCGGCCATTGCCACCGTGGCGCTCTCGCTGCTGAAGAGCGGGGACGAGGTGCTGATCCCCGACAACGCCTACGGTCCCAACAAGGCCCTTGCCCAGGGCGAGCTCAGGGACTGGGGCATCACGCACCAGTACTACGACCCGATGGACACGAAGGATCTGGCGCGACGCATCGGCTCGAAGACCAAGCTGGTCTGGCTCGAAGCTGCGGGCTCGGTCACGCTGGAGTTTCCCGACCTGCGCGAGCAGTTGCGTGTGTGTCGCCGTGCCGGTGTGCTCAGTGCGCTCGACAACACCTGGGGCGCCGGTCTGGCCTTCAATGCCTTTGACCTCGGCGAGGGGGAGGGGGTCGACCTCACGATCCATGCGCTCACGAAATACCCCAGCGGCGGCGGCGACGTGCTCATGGGCTCCATCGTCACGCGCGACCCCGGCCTGCACATCCGCCTCAAGCTCACCCATATGCGTCTGGGTCTGGGCGTGGGCATGAACGACGTCGAGGCGGTGCTGCGCTCCCTGCCCAGCCTGGCCCTGCGCTATCGGGAGCACGACCGCACAGCCCGTGCGCTGGCGCGCTGGTGCCAGGGGCGTGCCGAGTTTGCCCAAGTGCTGCACCCGGCCTTGCCCGGGTCGCCGGGCCACGCGCACTGGGAGGCCTTGTGTGGAAGCGAGAAGGGCCAGGCCGCGGGCCTCTTCAGCGTGATCCTCGACGCGCGCTACAGCCCCGCGCAGGCGGATGCCTTCTGCGATGCCTTGCGCCTTTTCAGGCTGGGCTACAGCTGGGGCGGGCCCATCAGCCTGGTCGTGCCTTACGAGCTGGACAGCATGCGCCAGCCCCGGCCGGCCCATCTGGCCCCCGGCACGCTGGTGCGCTTTTCCGCCGGGCTGGAGGCGGCGGCGGATCTGCAGGCCGATCTGGAGCAGGCGCTGCGTGCCCTGTGCTGAAAGCCCGCCTTCTCGGTGTTTTCCTGACTAGGCGGTGACCGGGGCAGGGGCTAGCCTAGGCCCTCATGAACCAGACACCCGCACCTGGCGCAGGCAGTGAGCTGCCCGTCAACCCTGACCCCTATGTGCCACCGCCTCCGGTGGGGCCCCGGCGCGACATCGTGGCCCTGGGGTTTGCCGACCCCTTCCGCTGGCTGGCCCGTGGCTGGCAGGACATGCGGGCCGAGCTGGGCATCGCGCTGTTCTACGGCCTGTGCTTCTGGGGCATGGCCCTGACCCTGGGCGCGGTGTTCCGCCATCTGCCCGAATACACCATGTCCCTGCTCTCGGGCTGCCTGCTGGTCGGCCCCTTCCTGGCCCTGGGCCTGTACGAAGTGAGCCGGCGGCGCGAGCGGGGCCTGGCGCCCGACCTGGCCAGCTCCCTGACCTGCTGGGACGCGCACATTGGCAGCATGGGCCTGCTGGTGCTGGTGCTCGTCGTGCTGGAGCTGCTCTGGGGGCGTGCCTCCCTGGTGGTGTTCGCGGTCTTCTTCAACACCGGCATGCCCTCCACGGCCGGTGTGCTGCAGGCCATCTTCAACCCCGAGAACTGGGAGTTTGTCGCGGTCTACCTGCTGGTGGGGGGCGCCTTCGCCGGCCTGGTCTTCGCCAGCTCGGTCGTCTCCATCCCCATGATCCTGGACCGTGACACCGATGCCATCTCGGCCGCGCTGACCAGCCTGCAGGTCTTCTTCGGCAACCTGCCGGTGCTGCTGCTGTGGGGCGCGCTCATCACCACCCTGGTGCTGGTGGCCTTCATCCCCTGGGGACTGGGCCTGCTGATCGTCGGTCCCTGGCTGGGGCACGCCAGCTGGCATGCCTACCGTGGGTCCGTGCGTTGGCTGGACTGAAACCCCAGGAAGCCTGGGTGACACAGGGTCATGCCAGAATGGTCGCCATGTCGGAAGCCTTTCTGAGTTGTCACCACCTCGTCAAACGCTACGGGACCAGCACCGTCGTCGACGACCTGAGTTTCTCCATCCATCCTGGTGAATGCCTCGGTGTCATCGGCCCCAACGGTGCCGGCAAGACCACCACCCTGCGCATGTGCCTGGGCCTGAGCACACCCGACAGCGGCCATGTCGAAGCCTTCGGCCTGCGCATGCCCGGCGATGCCCATGCCATCAAGGCCCAGGTGGGCGTGGTGACCCAGTTCGATTCGCTGGACCCCGATTTCAGCTGCGCCGAGAACCTGCTGGTCTTCGGCCGGTACTTCGGCATGAAGACGGCGGACATTCGCGCACGCATCCCCGGCCTGCTGGAGTTCGCCGCGCTCTCGCACAAGGCCGATGCCAAACCCGGCCAGCTCTCGGGCGGCATGCGCCGCCGGCTCAGCCTGGCGCGTGCGCTGGTGAACGACCCGCGCCTGCTGCTGCTGGACGAGCCCACCACCGGCCTGGACCCGCAGGCGCGCCACCTGATGTGGGAGCGCCTGCAACAGCTCATGCAGCAGGGCAAGTCCATCCTGCTGACCACCCATTTCATGGACGAGGCTGAACGCCTGTGCGACCGCCTGCTGGTCATCGACCACGGCCGCAAGATCGCCGAGGGCACGCCGCGGGACCTGATCGCCCAGCACCTGGAACCCGATGTGGTCGAAGTCTATGGCGGTGATGCCCAGGCCCTGAGCAACGGCCCGCTGCGTGCCCTGGCGAGCCGGGTCGAGGTCAGCGGCGAGACCGTGTTCTTCTACACGCAGGACGCCGCTCCCCTGATGCAGGCCCTGGCGCACGACCACGGTGTGCGCAGCCTGCACCGCCCGGCCAATCTGGAAGACCTCTTCCTGAAATTGACCGGCCGCCAGATCCGGGAGGACGCGTGATGAACAACATGATGCGTTGGTGGCCCGTTTTCCTGCGCAATCTGCTGGTCTGGCGCAAGCTGGCCATTCCCAGCCTGGTGGGCAATATCGCCGAGCCGCTGATGTGGCTGGTGGCCTTCGGCTACGGCCTGGGCGCGCTGGTGGGCAGCGTGCCCCTGGGGGAGGCTCAGGTGCCCTACATCCTCTTCCTGGCCAGCGGATCGATCTGCATGAGCGCCATGAATGCGGCTTCTTTCGAGGCCCTGTACTCGGCCTTCTCGCGCATGCATGTGCAGAAGACCTGGGACAGCATCATGAACGCGCCCGTGGCCCTGCGCGACGTGCTGCTGGCCGAGATGCTCTGGGCCGGGTTCAAGTCGCTGTTCTCCGTGACGGCCATCCTGGGCGTGATGCTGGCGCTGGACATCAGCCGCAGCCCCATGCTGATCCTGGCCTGGCCCATCCTGCTGCTGGTGGGCATCGTCTTCAGCTGCCTGGCCCTGATCTTCAACGCCCTGGCCAAGGGTTACGATTTCTTCACCTACTACTTCACGCTTTTCCTCACGCCCATGATGTTCCTCAGCGGCGTGTTCTTCCCGCGCGACAACCTGCCGTCCCTGCTGCAGCACATCTCCGCCTGGCTGCCGCTGACCCAGGCTGTGGAGCTGGTGCGACCGCTGTTCATGGGGCAATGGCCGGCCGATGTGCTGCTGCACCTGGGCGTGCTGCTGCTGTACGCGGTGGTGGCCTGGCGTATCGCCCTGGCACTCACGAAACGACGTTTCCGCAGCTGACGCCCCGGTCCTGCGGCGCGGGAAGACCGAATTTAGCGCTCGGGCAATGGAGCAAAGGCCCGCGAACTGCTAGAGTGGCTGCTAACGACTGGAAGGAAAAACGTGGTCACACCCAATTACGGATACGAGAAACGACAGAAAGAGCTGGCCAAAAAGCGCAAGAAGGAAGAAAAGCTCAAGGAAAAGGCGCAGCGCAAGCTCGGCGGGCCCGTGGGTGAGGAGGGCGCGCCTGAAGAAGGGGGCGACACGCCCGCGACGGATGCCTCCACGACCGGGGACGCCTCGCAGCCATGAAGCGGCTGCCGGTCACGGCCGGGCTGCTGGCCCTGCTCTGCGGCTGTGCCGCGCCTGGCGGCGCCCCTGTCGACGGAGCGCCGAGCATGACAGTGGAGAGCGCCACGGCCGATGCCACCAGCAAAGTCGGCAGCATGGCCAAGGACTCCGGCAGCAGCCTGATGCAGAAAGCGAGCCAGCCGCTGAACGACCTCAATCTGCTGGAAAGCCGCATTCCCACCGTATTGACGGCCGCCGCCCAAAAGGGCGCCTATGCCGTGCCCACCGATGTCTCCTGTGCGGCCTTGCGGGCCGAGCTGGGGGAACTGGACGCCGCCCTGGGGCCCGACATCGATGCCCCGGTGGTTCCCGGCAGCGATCCGAACCTGGTGGTGCAGGCCGTGGGTTATGTGGGCCAGAAGGCCGTGGACACGGTATCGAGCACAGTGAACACGATGGTCGACGGTGTACTGCCTTTGCGCAGCTGGGTGCGCAAGCTCAGCGGCGCCGAACGTTATTCCAGCGAGGTGGCTGCGGCAGTCTCTGCCGGCCGGATCCGGCGGCCTTTTCTCAAGGGCTGGGCCGCTGCGGCAGGCTGTGCACCGGCGACGGTGCAGGAAGCCGGCAAGACTGCTCCGTGAGTGCTGATGGCTGTCGACGCCTCCCGCCTCAAGCGCCCCGTGCAGCCCATGCCGGCCTTCGTGCGCGAGGCACTGCAGGCGCGGGGCCTGATGCCGGCCTACCGTGAACGACCGCCTTACCAGCAGAACGACTACCTGGGCTGGATTGCCCGCGCCAAACTCGAAGCCACGCAGCACAAGCGCCTGGACCAGATGCTCGATGAGCTGGAGGGTGGGCGGCTCTACATGAAGATGGCCTGGCGGCCAGGCGCTTCGCGCGGCTGAGCGCCGCTCAATCGGCCGTCTGGATCAATTGCGCGGCCAGCGCCTGCATGGCCGCCAGCGAGCGGTCCCGGGGCTGGATATCCTGAGCCTGGCTGAACTGTTTGAAGTTGCGCACCATGGATTGGCGGTAGACCGGGTCGTAGTGGCTCAGCAACAGGTCGCGCACCACGTTTTCGGTCTGGCCGCCGCGCGCCTGGTCCTTCCATGCCTCGACCACCTTCTTGCTCTTGAGCTCGGTCAGTGCATCCAGCCGTTCGCAGAAGGCCTCGCTGTCCGTGACGAAGAAGTCATAGTCCTCCAGCAGCAGGGCCACACGCTCCTCGTCGGGCAGCACCAGGTTCAGACAGGGTGCCGCGCGCATGGCATCGATCAGCGCGGCGGGCACAGCCACATTGCCGACCTTCTTGCTTTCGCTCTCCACGTAGACCGGCCGTGCGGGGTCGAAGCGGCGCAGCGCATCCCAGATGCGGGTGTCGAATTCTTTCTGGGTGGGTTGGGCCACGCCGGGAATGGCGCCCAGCACTGAACTGCGGTGGTTGGCCAGGGCCTCCAGGTCCAGCACCTGGGCGCCGGCGGCGGCCAGGGCCTGCAGCAGCCGCGTCTTGCCCGAGCCCGTGGTGCCGCAGACCACGCGCCAGTCATAGAGCGGTGCCAGGCGCGGTATGTCGGCCAGCAGGGCGGCGCGAAAAGCCTTGTAGCCGCCTTCGATGATGGTCACGCGAAAGCCGATCTCGCTGAGGATCAGACTCAGTGAGCCGCTGCGCTTGCCGCCACGCCAGCAGTAGGTCAGGGGTTTCCAGTCCTTGGGCTTCTCGATCACCTCGCGCTCGATGTGTGCGGCGATGTTGCGCGCGGCCAGGGCTCCGCCGCGCTTCTTGGCCTCGAAGGCGTTGACCTGCTTGTAGATCGTGCCGATCTCGTGGCGCTGCTGGTTATTCAGCGTGGGCCAGTTCACGGCCCCGGGCAGGTGGTCTTCAGCGTATTCGTTCTCGCTGCGCGCGTCGATGACGGTATCGAAGCTGTCGAGCTGGCGCAGGGCGTCCTCGGCTGCAATGGGAAAGAGTGGCATCAGAGGATTTTTTTCAGTTCGGGCCAGACGTTGTTCAGCATCATGGGCTGGGCCTCGGCCGTGGGGTGGATGCGGTCGCTCTGGAACAGGCGCAGGGCGTCGGGGCCATCGGCCACACCCTTGAGGAAAAAGGGCACCAGCGCGGTCTTCTCGCTGCGTGCGACCTGCTGGTAGAGCCCGGCAAAACGGCGCCCGTAGTCGGCGCCGTAATTGGGCGGCATTTGCATGCCGACCAGCAGCACGCGGGCCCCGGCTTTCTTGGCTTGCTGGGTCATCCACTCCAGGTTGGCGCGCGTGGCGTCCAGGGCCAGGCCGCGCAGCGCGTCGTTGCCGCCGAGTTCAATGATCACGTGGGTGGGCTGGTGCTGGGCCAGCAGGGCGGCCAGGCGCGCCCGACCGCCAAAGGTGGTCTCGCCGCTGATGCTGGCGTTGACCACACGCACTGCCGGCTTTTCGCCGGCCAGTCGCTGCTCCAGCAAGGTGACCCAGCCACTGCCGCGCGCCAGGCCGTATTCGGCGCTGAGCGAATCACCGAGTACCAGCAGGGTACGCTGCGGGGTCTGGGCCTGGGATAACCCCAGAAAACTACCCAGCAGGGCGGCCAAGATACAGTAGCGACGCAAGAAAGAAAAACTCATGTCCGAACCCATCATTTCCGTGGAGCACGTGCTCAAGTCGGTCACCGACTCAACCGGCACGCTCGACATTTTGCGCGATATCCACTTCAGCGTCCCGCCACGCCAGACTCTGGCCATCGTCGGCGCCTCGGGTTCGGGCAAAAGCACCCTGCTGTCCATCATGGCCGGGCTGGACACCCCCAGCAGCGGCACGGTGCGCCTGGACGGGCAGGACATGTTCGCTCTGAATGAAGACGAACGCGCTGCGCTGCGTGCGCAGAAGCTGGGTTTCGTGTTCCAGAGCTTCCAGCTGCTGGGACATCTGACCGCGTTGGAAAACGTGATGCTGCCGCTGGAACTGGCTGGCCGCAAAGATGCCCGCAAGGCCGCCACCGAGATGCTGGGCCGTGTGGGCCTGGGCCAGCGTCTGGGGCATTACCCCAAAGTCCTTTCAGGCGGAGAACAGCAGCGCGTGGCCCTGGCCCGGGCCTTCGTGGTGCAGCCCGCCGTGCTGCTGGCCGACGAGCCCACTGGCAGCCTGGACTACGCGACAGGTGAGACCGTGATGGAACTGATGTTCACGCTGAACCGCGAGCAGGGAACGACCCTGGTGCTGGTGACGCATGACACGGGCATCGCCCAGCGCTGTGAACGGCGGATCACGATCGAAGCGGGGCGGGCCAGTGGCTGATCTGGCCGGAGGCGCGCAGGCTAGACAAAGTCTGCACCCGCAGTGGTGATCAGCAGCTTCCCTTCAGGATCGGCCCGGCCCAGCGACGTCGTGAGTGCCACAGGCCGAAAAGTGAAGGAAATTGAAACCCCGAACGAAATTTCGACTGGCGTTGGCAGTGTGAAGGTGTTCTGACCGTCGATCGCCTGCATGTGGTTACCGGTGCGGCGTGCCGATGAATTACTCCCCGGGACAATATCCTGCATGAAGATGCGCCGCGGGCCATCAAAGATGTGGAGGTTGTCGATCGCCGCATGTTGCCCGGTTTGAAACAGAAGGAAAACCTTCTGCAATTTCAACCGCACGTCGTTCACGATGACAGGGCTTGGAATGGCGATGTGGCACCAGGTACCAGGTGGTGATATGCCCGGCGCCAATGGATTGAACTGCATTTCCGTTCCCATGCCCACTCTTTTGACGAGGATGCCGTTCGGGTCCTCCAGCTGAACGGCGTTTCCGTGGATCCAAGATGCGTACTTCAGCATGTCCGACTCCTTCAGTCACATTTGACAAGTGGGGCGAGATGGAAACATCGAGGAGATTCTCGATATTGCCCAGGCCCCTCGGGCTGCTGCGACATGATTCGACCGAATCGTGCCAAACCATGCCGCAGTTCATCGGGGACTGTAGGGGCGTGTCGTGACATGCGCCATCCCCAAATCATGGGATAGGCGGCAAGAGGGTTCTGGCAGCGGCTTTCTTTGATCCGGGATAATTGCGCCCCATGTCCTCCCCCAAAGTCCTGTTCGGCTTCCACGCCGTGGGCGTGCGCCTGAAGACGGCGCCGCAATCCATCATCGAGATCTATTTCGAGCCGACCCGGCGCGACGCGCGCATGCGCCAGTTCCTGGAAAAGGCCAAGGAAGCCAATGTGCGGCTGATCGAGGCCGACGGCCTGCGCTTGGCCAAGCTGGCTGGCAGCCATGGCCACCAGGGCGTGGCGGCGCGTGTGGAGCCCCTGGCCCAGCAGAATTCCCTGGACGATCTGCTCGACGCGCTGAGCGAGCCGCCCCTGCTGCTGGTGCTGGACGGTGTGACCGACCCGCACAACCTGGGCGCCTGCCTGCGTGTGGCCGACGGGGCCGGGGCGCATGCGGTGATCGCGCCCAAGGACCATGCGGTGGGCGTCAACGCCACCGTGGCCAAGGTGGCCAGCGGCGCGGCCGAGACCGTGCCCTATTTCATGGTGACCAACCTGGCGCGCACGCTGGGCGAGCTCAAGGAACGCAATATCTGGTGCATAGGTACCAGCGACGACGCGCCCAAGACCATCTACCAGGTGGACCTCAAGGGCCCCACGGCCCTGGTACTGGGAGCCGAAGGCGAGGGCATGCGGCAACTCACGCGCAAGACCTGTGACGAGCTGGTGGGCATACCGATGAAGGGCGCGGTGGAGAGTCTGAACGTCTCGGTGGCCAGCGGGGTCTGCCTCTATGAGGCGCTGCGGCAGCGCGGCTGAGCAAGAGACTTTTTCCAAATAACAAGGGCCCTCATCAGGGCCCTTGTTGCGTGTGGGGTGGGGCTCAGGCCACGGTATCGAGCAGGGTGCCGCTGAGCATGCTCAGGCTGTTGATGGCGCGGCGTGTGGGGCGGTCGTCCTGTGCCTTGCTGTCCGTGTTACGGGGAGGATTGCCTTCGATGCCGCGTACCCGCTCATCGGCCTGCACCGATTCCTGGCGCGCCACCGCCGCCTGCTGCTCCAGGCGTGCCACGCGGTCAGCCGCCCGGGAGGCATCCTGCCGTGCCTGCTGTAGCTGGGCCTGGTACTGGCTCAGCTGGGCCCGCGCACTGGGCGTGCTGCCGTTGAGGGCTTGCAGGGCCGTGGCCACAACCGTCTCCTCAGGCCTTTTCGTTCAGGATGCGGCCGGTGGTCTGGCCCTGGGTGTTGACCACGGGCTCCTTGGGCTTGTTGCTGGCTTCCTGGCGCTGGACGCGTTGCTGCTGCTGATCCTGCTCGGCGCGGAATTCTGCAGCGCGGTTGCGCTCGGGCGCCCGCGGTTTCGGGGGAGCGGTAACGCTGCTGGTGGAGGAAGTGACTTCGGCCATGGGGAACTCCGGGGAACAAGTGCCTAAATCTTAGTCACATCCCCGGTGCTGTCAACCGCGCTCCGCCGGGCGGTCAGGCCTGTCATGGGGGCATGGCATGATGGCCGCCAACCTGTTTTCCCCACGGCCTACCCATGCACCAGGAATCTCCCGACCGCCGCCAGCTGCTGCGCCTGGCCGCCGCGACCGCCACTACCCTCTGGCTGCCCCGCAGCGCCTGGAGCCGTACGCTGCGGCTCACGCAGGACCCTTTCGGGCTGGGCGTGGCCAGCGGGGCGCCGACGCCCGAGGGCGTGGTGATCTGGACGCGCCTGCATTTCAGCCTGAAACAGCGCGACGACATCACCCTGCGCTGGGAAGTGGCCCACGATGAGGGTTTCAAGCGCATTGCGCGCAGCGGCCAGGTGCAGGCCGTGCCCGCCCTGGGCCATGCCGTGCATGTCGAGGTGGAGGGCCTGGAGCCGGACCGCTGGTATTACTACCGTTTCATGCTGGGCGAGGCCGTGAGCCCGGTGGGGCGCACGCGCACCTTTCCCCGGCCCGATGCCAGCCCGAAGAGCCTGCGCCTGGGTTATGCCTCCTGCCAGCGCTGGGAGCACGGGCACTATGCAGCCTGGCGCCATATGCGCGAGGAAAAGCTCGACGCCGTGCTCTTCCTGGGTGACTACATCTACGAATACCCTGGCGCGTCGAACGCGGTGCGCGCCGTCAGCGGCGGCTGGGTGCGCACGCTGGACGAGTACCGCGACCGTTACGCCCTGCACAAGAGCGATGCCGAGCTGCAGGCCATGCATGCGGCCTGCCCCTGGCTGCCGACCTGGGACGACCACGAGGTGCAGAACGACTACGCCGGTGTGCACGAGGGCACGGGTGTGCCGGTGCTGGGCACGGTGGAGAACTTCATGGAGCGCCGAGCTGCCGCCTACCAGGCCTGGTACGAGCACATGCCCGTGCGCAGCACGGTGCTCACCAGGGCCCTGGCCGGGCTGGCGCAGGGCGCCGAGATGCGCATCTACCAGCAGTTGCCCTACGGCCGGCTGGCCACCTTGCACATGCTCGACGGCCGCCAGTACCGCGACCGCCAGGCCTGCCTGAAGGACGGCAAACCCGGTAGCCACCTGGTGGACCCGGCCAAGTGCGAGGAATGGACCGATGCCAGGCGCAGTTACCTGGGCGCGGCGCAGGAGCAATGGCTGGACGGGGCGCTGGCACGGTCGGCGGGGCGCTGGAACGTGATCGGGCAGCCCACGCTCTTTGGCATGCGCGATGGCAAGCCCGGCCCCGGCCAGCGCCTATGGAACGATGGCTGGGACGGCTACACCCCCACCCGCACGCGCGTGACGGATGCGCTGCAGCGGCACAAGGTGTCCAACCCGGTCTTCCTGGGCGGGGACGTGCACGAGAACTGGGTGGGCCACGTCAAGGCCGACTACGACCGTGCCGACAGCGCGACCGTGGGCGTGGAGTTCTGTGGCACCAGCATCAGCTCACGCTCCAGTGCGAGCGCCGTGGAGAAAACACCCGAGCGCCTGGCCGAGAACCCGCATTTTGTGTTCGGTGATGCCGAGTACCGCGGTTACGGCGTGGCCGAGTTCACGCCAGGCCGCTTGAGGACCACGCTGCGTGCCGTGAAGGACGTGACGAAGGCGGATTCCGCGGCGTTCACGCTGGCAAGTTTCGAGGTGGCCGACGGCCAGCGGAAGGTCGAACGCGCCTGAGAGCGAAAGACCTTAGCGCAGGATGTCCAGCAGGCGGTCCAGGCCGCCGCTGTGGATGGCCACCATGGCCTGCTCGCGTACCTTGGGCTTGGCGTGGTAGGCCACGGACAAACCTGCCGCGCCCATCATGGGCAGGTCGTTGGCGCCATCACCCATGGCGATGGCCTGCTGCGGTCGGATGCCCAGCCGTTCGCAGGTCTGCAGCAGCGTGCGCTGTTTCTCGGCGCCGTCGCAGATGTCGCCCCAAGCCTGGTTCACCAGGCGGCCGGTGAGCACACCGTGCTCGATTTCCAGCACATTGGAGCGGGTGTAGTCGATGCCCAGCAGCTCTTGCACGTGGTCGGCGAAGAAGGTGAAGCCGCCACTGACCAGCAGCACCTTCATTCCAGCGCGTTTGCAAGCGGCCACCAGTTCAGCCGCGCCCGGGTTCAGGCGCAGGCGCTCGCGCTTGACGGCTTCGAGGTCGGCCACGGTCACGCCCTTGAGCAGGGCCACACGGCGGCGCAGGCTGTCCTTGAAGTCGGTGATCTCGCCGCGCATGGCGGCTTCCGTGATGGCGGCCACCTCGGCCTTGCGGCCCACAGCGTCGGCGATCTCGTCCACGCACTCGATGTTGATCAGCGTGGAGTCCATGTCGAAGGCGATGAGCTTGTAGTCGCTCAGCTTCAGGGGCGGCGTGACGCCTTGCAGCGTCAGGCCGGGGGCAAATTCGGTCGCGGTCATGCCCCGATTATTGCGGATCGCCCGCGGGTGGGGCCGGGGCTCAGGGCTGGGCTGCCGGCAGGATATGCCGCAGCACGCCCATCTGCGCGCGCAGTTCGGGGCCGACCAGGTCCTGCAGTGACTGGCGCTCGTCCTGGGGATTGAGACCCGCCGCGCCGAGACGGCGCTGCAACTCATCGGTCGACAGGCCCGCCACCTGGGCCAGCAGGGGCAGCGGGGCCTGGGCGAGCGCATGCACGACGGGGGCGAAGGCGGGCTCGGGCTTGCGGCTCTTGCCGGGTACCGAGAAGAAGCTCAGCGCCAGCACGACGACGGCCACTAGCAGGATCCAGCGCGCCGTGGGTTGCTTGAAATAGCGCTTGAAGGCGGGCAGGTTCAGCAGAACGTGCAGGACGATGGCCGCGAGCAGGAGCCAGCTCAACCACTCGTGCGCCAGCTTGTTCAGGCCGCTGTCGAGGTGGAAGAACATCAGGGTGCCGGTGACGGCCGAGAGCAGGAAGGCGCCGAATACGAGAGGTGTGATCCAGGGGCGATGGGGATTGAGGTTCATGGGACAGGGTAGCGATGGAGCAGCTTCCCAGTGTGGCCAAGCAGAATGAAGAAGTACGGCGGGGGTGTGAACCCGGGGTAAATCCCCGAGGTTTCGTGCGCCGCGGCTTCAGCTGTGCTCGAGGTACAGGCGGTCGGACCAGGTGGCCAGCCACTGGGGCCGGTAGGCGACGAAGACGGCGGTGAGCAGGCCGGTGACGACCGCATCGCCCCAGGCCATGAGCCAGTGGGCTACCCAGGCCAGTTCGTCGCCGACGCCGGGCAGGGTGTGGCCGGCCCAGTGCGCAAGCAGGTTGCTGAGGAACAGACAGAGCGCGGTACCCAGGAAGGCGCGGCCCAGCACGTACACAAAGGGTTGGTGGGGCGCATAACGGCGCAGCAGGCCGCCCAGTCCCAGCGCGAGCGTGGCCGGCAGCAGGCCCTGCCAGAAGGTCAGGCCGATCACGACATCGGCCGGGACCGAGGCGACCAGCCAGGTCAGCAGGCCGACCAGCACCAGCGTGGGAACCGCCAGTGGCCAGCCCAGGCACAGCACCGCCAGGCACGCGCCAGACCACTGGAGTTGCAGGCTCACATGCTGGCGCAGCGGCAGGGACCACAGCGCGGGCAGGATCACCAGGGTCGCCAGCCAGGGGGTGAGCAGGCCCGGGCGCGTGAGCATGCGCCAGGGCTGCAGCCACAGTGCGGGCGCCAGAATCAGCAGCAGGAGCAGCAACTCCAGCATGTGGGATCAGGCCTTGAGGGGCTGGGCAGCGTCGGCGCGCGGGGTGCCCAGGCTGCGCAGCACGTCACGCACCAGATGGGCGCGCGACTTCGGGTCGGGCAGCTCGCGTTCGATACGCAGTTTCTCGTTGCCGGCCAGCTTGATGTGCTTGTTCTTCTGCACCAGTTCGATCACCTTCATGCCGTCCACCGGTGCATCCTTCTTGAACGTGATGGTGATCAGGTGGGGCGCGGCGTCAACCTTGACCACGCCATAAGGCTGGCTGATGACACGCAGGCGGTGCACGTCGATCAGCGTTTGGGCCTGGGGTGGCAGCTTGCCGAAGCGGTCGACGATCTCTTCCATGAGCGCGTCGATCTGTTCGGTTTTCTTCGCGGTGGCCAGCTTCTTGTAGAAGGACAGGCGCATGTGCACGTCGCCGCAATAGTCGTCGGGCAGGAGCGCCGGCGCGTGCAGATTGATGTCGGTGGTGACGCTCATGGGCGAGAGCAAGTCCGGCTCCTTGCCTTCCCGGAGGCTCTTTACCGCCTCGCTGAGCATCTCGTTGTAGAGCTGGAAACCCACCTCCAGCATATTGCCGCTCTGGTTTTCACCGAGCACCTCGCCGGCACCGCGGATCTCGAGGTCGTGCATGGCGAGGTAGAAGCCTGAGCCCAGCTCTTCCATGGCCTGGATAGCGTCCAGGCGCTGGCTGGCCTGCTTGGTCAGGCTTTCCTTGTCGGGCACCATGAGGTAGGCATAGGCCTGGTGGTGGCTGCGGCCCACGCGGCCGCGCAGCTGGTGCAGCTGGGCCAGGCCGAACTTGTCGGCGCGGCTGATGACGATGGTGTTGGCCGAGGGCACGTCGATGCCGGTCTCGATGATGGTCGAGCACAGCAGCAGGTTGGTGCGCTGGGCCACGAAGTCGCGCATCACGGCTTCGAGCTGGCGCTCGGGCATCTGGCCGTGGGCCACGCCGATGCGAGCTTCGGGTAGCAGTTCCTCGAGCCGCGCGCGGCGGTTCTCGATGGTCTCGACCTCGTTGTGCAGGAAATAGACCTGGCCGCCGCGCTTGAGCTCACGCAATACGGCTTCGCGGATCACGCCCTTGTCCTCGTTGCGTACAAAGGTCTTGATGGCCAGACGGCGTTGCGGCGCAGTGGCGATCACGGACAGGTCGCGCAGGCCTTCGAGCGCCATGCCCAGGGTGCGCGGGATGGGGGTGGCCGTCAGCGTGAGCACGTCGACCTCGGCACGCAGGGCCTTGACGGCTTCCTTGTGGCGCACGCCGAAACGGTGCTCCTCGTCGATGATGAGCAGGCCCAGGTTCTTGAACTTGGTGTCCTGGCTCAGCAACTTGTGTGTACCGACCACGATGTCCACGCTGCCGTCGGCGATGCCCTTGAGCGCGGCCGTGATCTCCTTGCCCGAGCGGAAGCGGCTCATCTCGGCCACCTTCACAGGCCATTTGGCGAAACGGTCCACCAGGGTCTGGTAGTGCTGTTCGGCCAGCAGCGTCGTGGGTGCGAGGAAGGCCACCTGGCGACCACCTGTGACGGCGACGAAGGCGGCACGCAGCGCGACCTCGGTCTTGCCGAAACCCACGTCGCCGCAGACCAGGCGGTCCATGGGACGGGGGCTCACCATGTCCTGCACCACGGCGTGGATGGCGGCACGCTGGTCGGCGGTTTCCTCGAAGCCGAAGTCGTTGGCGAACTGCTCGTAGTCGCGCGGCGAGAAGCGGAAGGCGTGACCTTCGCGCGCGGCGCGGCGGGCGTAGATGTTGAGCAGCTCGGCCGCCGCATCGCGGATCTGCTGGGCCGCGCGGCGCTTGGCCTTGTCCCATTGACCCGAGCCCAGGCGGTGCAGTGGGGCCTCGTCGGCACTGACGCCGGTGTAGCGGCTGATGAGCTGCAGCTGGCTGACGGGCACGTAGAGCACGGCGTTGTCGGCGTATTCGAGGTGCAGGAATTCCTGCATCTCGGGGGTGCCGTCGTCCTGCAGCTGGCCACCCACGTTCATATTGACCAGCCCGCGGTAACGGCCGATGCCATGGCTGGCGTGCACCACGGGGTCGCCCACCTTGAGCTCGGACAGGTCCTTGATCAGCGATTCGACATCGCTGACCTGTTCCTGTTTCTTGCGCCGGCGTGTGCTGGGGCCGGCGGCGAAGAGCTCGGTCTCGGTGACGAAATCCAGGCCTTCGTCGGTCCAGGCAAAACCGACATTCACGGCGGCTGTGGCGATGCCCAGTTTCTCGTCGCTGGCCTTGAACTCTTCGAGGGAGTCGAAAGCGGGCGGAATGACGCTGCTGGCGCGCAGGAAATCGAGCAGGCTTTCGCGGCGGCCATCGCTTTCGGCCAGCAGCAGCACTCGGTGCTGGGTGTTGCGGACATGGTCCTTGAGCTTGGCCAGCGGGTCCTCGGCGCCGCGCACCACGGTGAGCTCGGGCAGGGGATCGAACTCGGCCACGCCCTCGGCGTTACCGGGGCGGATGGCCAGTTGGGCATGGGCGTTGGCCAGGCTGAAGAACTGCTCGATGCCGAGAAAGAGGGCCTCGGGTGGCAGCGGGGGGCGCTCGGGCTCACCCTGGGCCAGGCGATAGCGTTCCTTGGTGTCCTGCCAGAAACGTTGCAACGCGGGCTCCAGATCGCCATGCAGCACCACGGTGGCGGCCTGTTCCGTGCCGCTGCCAAGGTAGTCGAAGACGCTGGCGGTCTGCTCGAAGAACAGTGGCAGGTAGTACTCGATGCCGGCGGTGGCGACGCCGTTGCCGATGTCCTTGTAGATGCGGCTCTTGGTCGGATCGCCTTCGAGCAGTTCGCGCCAGCGGCGGCGGAACAGGGCGCGGGAATCCTCGTCCATGGGGAATTCGCGCCCGGGCAGCAGGCGCACCTCGGGCACGGGGTAGAGGCTGCGCTGGCTGTCCGGATCGAAGGTGCGGATGGAATCGACTTCGTTGTCGAACAGGTCCACCCGGAAAGGCACCGGCGAGCCCATGGGGAAGAGGTCGATCAGGCCGCCGCGCACGGCGTACTCGCCGGGGCTCACGACCTGTGTCACGTGGTTGTAGCCGGCCAGGGTGAGTTGGCTGCGGAACTGGGCTTCGTCCAGTTTCTGATTGGCCTTGAAGGAGAAGGTATGGGCGGCCAGGAAACCGGGGGGTGCCAGGCGGTACAGGGCCGTGGTGGCCGGGATCAGCACGATGTCGGTCGTGTCTTCGGGCTTGCCCTTGCCGTGGTTGTACAGGCGCCATAGCGTGGCCAGGCGTTCGCTGATCAGGTCCTGGTGCGGCGAGAAGGTGTCATAGGGTAGGGTTTCCCAGTCGGGAAACATGGCACAGCGCAGGTCCGGGTTGAAGAAGGCGATTTCGTCGATCAGGCGCTGGGCGTCGGTGGCATCGCCGCAGACGATGGCGAGCAGACGGCCGGCCGCCTGCTCGCGCACGGCGAGGCGGGCCAGCAGCAAGGCGTCGGACGAGCCCGTGGGGCGGGGCAGGGTGTAGCGCTTGCCGGTCTGGAGTTTGGGAAGGTCCATCAGGAGTCAGGTACGAAAACGCAAAAACCCCCTGCGCGGATTGCGGGGGGTGTGTGAGACGTATTTTAGTGGAGTTGTGCCATCTAGAATGGCAACTCTCCCATGCGCGACACATCTTCTCACCCCGCGGCCCGTTACTGGGCCCTGATCCCCTGCGCCGGCACCGGTTCACGCGCGGGTGGCCCCGGCCCCAAGCAGTACCAACCCGTGGCGGGCCAGCCCATGGTGCGGCACACTCTGGCGGCCTTTGCCGCCGTGCCACAACTGCAGCGTACGCTGGTGGTGGTGGCACCGGATGACCGCTTTCTTGAACCTGAGGCCAGCGCTACCTACACGCTGGCTGATTGCGGCGGCGCCACGCGCGCAGCCACCGTGGCGAATGGCCTGGCGGCGCTGCGCAGCCTGGGAGCGGGCGAAGGCGACTGGGTGCTGGTGCACGACGCGGCACGCTGCCTGGTTACGCCGGAACAGATCACGCAACTGATAGAGGCTTGTGCGCAGGACGACGTGGGCGGCCTGCTGGCGCTGAAACTGCCCGACACGCTCAAGCAGGAGCGGGACGGGCGCGTGGCGAGCACGCTGGCGCGCAGCGACAAATGGCTGGCGCAGACGCCGCAGATGTTCCGCCTGGGCCTGTTGCAGCGCGCTTTGCAGCAGAACGGCGCGGAAGTCACCGACGAATCCTCGGCCATCGAGGCGCTGGGCCTGGCGCCGCGCCTGGTGAGCGGCAGCGCCCAGAATTTCAAGGTGACCTATCCGGAGGACTTTGCCCTGGCCGAGGCGGTCCTCAATGCGCGCAGGAGCAAGACATGAATTTCCGCATCGGTGAGGGCTGGGATGTGCATGCTCTGGTCGAGGGGCGCAAGCTCATCCTCGGCGGCATCGAGATTCCCTACGAGAAGGGCCTGCTGGGCCATTCGGATGCCGATGCCCTGCTGCACGCCATCACCGACGCGCTTTTCGGTGCGGCGGGCCTGGGTGACATCGGGCGTCATTTCCCCGACACCGATGCGACCTTCAAGGGGGCTGATTCGGGCGTGCTGCTGGCCGAGGCCGCGGCACGCGTGCGGGCCCAGGGCTGGTTGATCGGGAATATCGACAGCACCATCATCGCCCAGGCGCCCAAGATGGCGCCCCACATCCCGGCCATGCGCGAGCGCATTGCAGCCCTGCTGGGTCTGTCCGCTGATCGGGTCAATGTGAAGGCCAAGACGGCGGAAAAGTTGGGCCCCGTGGGCGAGGGACTGAGCATCGAGGCCAGGGCCGTCGTGCTGCTGACACGCTAGTTCGGGTGCCTGCGTTCAGGCGCGAGGCTGCTTGAGCTGGATGCGGACGGTGAAACCGCCCGTGCTGCTGTTGCCCAGGCCGAACTTGCCGCCCATGCGACGCACGGTCTTGTCCACGATGGACAGCCCCAGGCCCGCGCCCGTGGCCGCGGTGCGCGCCTCGTCGCCACGGTAGAAGGGTTTGGTCAGGTTGGGCAGGTGTTCGGGCGCCACGCCCAGGCCATGGTCGCGAACGCGGATCTGCACCAGCTGGTCGCGCGCGCGCGTGGTGATGTCCACGGTGGTGATGCCGGACTCCGGGTCCTTGCCGTAACGGCGCGCGTTTTCCACCAGGTTGGAGATAACGCGACCGAGTTCCACCGTATCGGCGAGCACCGTGACGTTGTCCTGCAGGTCCAGGTTGAACAGCATGTCCGGGCGGTCCTTGAAGGCGAACAGGCTGGCGCGGATGACTTCGTTGAGGTTGACCGGGCTCAGGCGTACATGGTCGGGGCGCGCGTAGTCGAGAAACTTGTCGATGATGGCGTCAAGCTGTTCCAGGTCGTCCACCATGTGGGCCTGGGCGTCCGGATCGGTGACACTCATCTCGGTTTCCAGGCGCAGGCGCGAGAGCGGCGTGCGCAGGTCGTGCGAGATGCCAGCCAGCATGACGGCACGGTCCTGCTCGATCTTGGCCAGGCGTTGGGCCATGCGGTTGAAGCCGATGTTGACCTGGCGGATTTCGGTGGTCTGTACGCGCTCGTTGAGGCGGCTGGCGGCGAAATCACCTTCGCGGATGCGGCTGGCGGCAAAGGAGAGCTGCTTGAGCGGGCGGTTGATCAGGCGCGCGATGATGGCCGCGCCGGCCAGCGAGAGCAGGGCGCCCGTGCTCAGCCAGATCAGCCAGGTCTTGTTGGCGGTCTGGTTAAAGCGTTCGCGGTCGGTCTGCAGCCAGTAGTTGTCTCGGTCGATCACAAAACCCACCCACAGACCGGGTTTGCCGTTGACGCTGTTGGCCACCACCGTGCCAGGTCCCAGTCGCGCCGTCAGTTCCTGGTTGATGCGCCGGTTCACGCTGTCGGTATCGAAAGGCTCATAGCGGTCGGTGGGCTCGCGCGGCACCACCCGCACCCCCTCTTTCTCGGTGATGGTCTTGATCAGCGAGACGCGCATGATGGCGTCGGAGTGCACCAGTGCGGCGCGGCTGAGGTTGACCAGGGAGGCGATCTGTTGCGCTGTCTGGATGGCGCGCGGTTCGAACTCCAGCGCACGCAAGGTCTGCAGCCAGGCCAGGATGCTGCCGAAGAGCAGCAGGGCGAGCAGGAAGAAGGTGCGCCAGAAGAGGCTCAGGCCGCTGTGATCGCGCAGTTCACCGTCGAGTTCGGCCGGTGAGCTCTCCGGTGGCGAGCCGCCCTGCTGCTCCTCGGTCAGCCCGGATTGCCAGCGCGAGGGATCCAGCAGCGAAGGGTGCAGCAGGGTGGGGGAGCGGCGACTGCGGAAGATCAACCTGCACCGTCCGGTACGAAGACGTAGCCCACGCCCCAGACCGTCTGGATGTAGCGCGGTACGGCCGGGTCGATCTCGATGAGCTTGCGCAGGCGCGAGACCTGCACGTCCAGGCTGCGGTCGAAGGGCTCGAACTCGCGCCCGCGTGCCTGCTGGGCCAGCTTTTCACGCGACATGGGCTGGCGAGGGTGGCGCACCAGCGCCTTGAGCATGGCGAATTCGCCGGTGGTCAGGGGCAGTTCCTCGCCATCCTTGCGCAGGGTGCGCGCGCCCATGTCGAAGGTATAGGGACCGAAGACAACGACCTCCTGGTCACCTGAAGGTGCACCAGGGGCCTCCAGCGTCGGGCGGCGGCGCAACACGGCGTTGATGCGCGCCAGCAGCTCGCGCGGATTGAAGGGCTTGCCCAGGTAGTCGTCGGCGCCGACTTCCAGGCCGACGATGCGGTCCACGTCCTCGACCTTGGCGGTCAGCATGATGATGGGGGTCTTGTCGTTGGCCGCGCGCAGGCGGCGGCAGATGGACAGGCCGTCCTCGCCGGGCATCATGAGGTCCAGCACGATGAGGTCCACGGTTTCGCGCAGCAGGATGCGCGTGAGGGACTTGCCGTCCTCGGCCTGGAAGACCTCGAAGCCCTCCTGCGTCAGGTAACGGCGCAGCAGATCGCGTATGCGTGCGTCGTCGTCGACCACGAGGATCTTGTCAGTACGGCTTGAAGTGGACGTCATGTTCTATGCTCAGCCTTGGACGGTTTACGTGCTGTGAATTCTGCCGGTCGCCGCAGGCTCTCTGCCTCGCAGAGGCCTGACTTTGACATACTGTTACAAATCTTGGCGCGATGCGCAAGTGCGTGGACGCAAGAATGCCCAATTCATCTAGGAGTCTCCCTCATGACAGCCGTTTCTGCTTCTCTTCGTGCCCTGCTGCTGGGTGTCAGCCTGGGGGCGGCCTTGGTGCCTGCCGCCCAGGCCCAGCTGGGCCCTACGCCGCGCGATGTCGTTCAGTTCACGGCCACGGCCACCCTGGAAGCGCGTCAGGACCAGCTCAGCGTGACCTTGCGCGCCACGCGCGAGGGGGGCGACCCCACGGTGGTGCAGCAACAACTCAAGACGGTGCTGGATGTGGCCCTGGCCGAAGCGCGTCCCGCCGCCCAACCCGGGAGCCTGGAGGTGCGCAGCGGCAATTTCAGCCTCTACCCCCGTACCAACCGGGACGGCCGCATCAGCACCTGGCTGGGCACGGCCGAACTGGTGCTGTCCGGCAGTGATCTCGAGCGTATTGCGGCCCTGGCTGGTCGCATCCAGGGCATGGTGGTGGTGCAGACGGTCTTCGGCCTGAGCCGTGAACAGCGGGAAAAGCTCGAGCAGCAGGCCCAGGCCCAGGCCATCGAGCGCTTCCGCGCCCGCGCGGGGGAGATCGCGCGTGGTTTCGGCTTCAGCACCTACAGCCTGCGTGAGATCAACATCAACAGCCAGGAGCTGGGCGCGCAGATCCGCCCGCGGTTCATGGCCATGGAGGCCAAGGCCAGCGTGGCCTCGGATGCGCCCTTGCCGGTGGAGGCGGGGCAGGCCCAGGTGCAGGTTACCGTCAGCGGGGCGGTGCAGTTGAAGTAAGCAGGTAAGCAAGTACCAAACTAGGGAAGGCCCGGGGCTTGCGCGGTGCCTTGGCGGGCCTACACTGGCGGGGGGGAGGTCTGCATAACATCCACTTCACAGCCCAGGCCAACATGTTGCCCCTGCCCACCTTCCAGAACCCGAAGCGTCCCGTCGTGGCATTGCCTGAGCCCAAGGTGGGCGACAGCATCGGGCGCTTCCAGCTGCGGCGACTGATTGGCCAGGGCGGGCAGGCGACGGTCTGGCTGGCCTTCGACCCCCGCCTGGAGCGTGAGGTGGCCATCAAGCTGCTGCGGCCTGAGCAAGGGGCAGACGCCGCGCTGGTGCACCAATGGTTGCAGGAAGCGCGCAGTGTCAGCCGCCTGAACCATCCCAATATCATCCCGGTCTTCGAAGCCGATGTGCAGGAGCAGCAGCCCTACCTGGTCTTCGAATACGTGCCCGGCCAGACCCTGGCGACCATCCTGCACCAGCGCGGGGCCCTGCCACCGGCTGAAGCGGTGGGCCTGATGGTCGAGGTGCTGGAGGCGCTGGCGGCCGCCCATGCGGCCGGCATCGTGCACCGCGACCTCAAGCCCTCCAATGTGCTCGTCGACGCCGCCGGCCGCGCGCGGGTCATGGATTTCGGCATCGCAGTGCGTGTGCAGGAGAGTGATGCGCAGGGGGCACCATCTGGCCAGGCTACCGGTGGCACGCCGGGTTATATGTCGCCCGAGGCCACCACCGGGGCACCCGCCACGCCTGCCATGGATCTTTTTTCCGCCGCCGTGGTCCTGGTCGAGATGCTCAGCGGGCGACGACTGATCGACGAGCGCGATCCCTGGCGCGCCATGCAGCGCGTGGCCCTGGAGGACCTGCAGTTGCCCCCCGATCTGGGCAGCGATGCTGACGATGCGTTGCGTGCCATCCTGCTGCGCGGCCTGATGCGTGACCCGCGCCAACGCCATCCCTCGGCCCAGGTGTTTCGCGACGAGCTCAAGAAATGGCTGCGTCCGGTGACAACACCATTAAGTGACGCCAAGGACAAGGGCAGCAGCGGAACGGTCGAGTTCCTGCTGCGGCGCATGCGCCACAAGAGCGATTTCCCGGCCATGTCGGGCTCCATCGTGCGCATCCAGAGCATTTCCAGCTCGGACCGCGAGAGTCTGGCGACCCTGACCAACGAGATCCTCAAGGATGTGGCCCTGACCAACAAGCTGCTGCGTGTGGTCAACACCGCGCAATACGCGCGAGGCGGGCCCATCAGCACGGTGTCGCGCGCGGTCACGCTGGTGGGGTTCAACAACATCCGCAATATGGCGCTCAGCCTGGTGCTGCTGGAACACATGCAGGACAAGGCGCACGCCAACCTGCTCAAGGAGGAGTTTCTGCGCTCGCTGATGGCCGGTGCGATTGCGGTCGAACTCAGCCCCGTGCGCAGCGAAGGGGAAGAAGCCTTTCTGGGCGCCATGTTCCAGAACCTGGGGCGGCTGTTGACCGAGTACTACTTTCCCGAGGAGGGGCGCGCCGTGCGTGCCCTGATGTCGGGCAAGGAGCCCCTTTCCGAAGACAGCGCCGCCATCACCGTGCTGGGCATCACCTACGAAGAACTGGGGGTGGGCATCAGCAAGGCCTGGAACCTGCCCGAGAGCATCCAGCACTGCATACGCAAACCGTCCGGCCCACCGCCGTCGACACCCCCGAAGGAGCTCGAGGACCGGCTGCGCTGGATTGCGCTGGCTTCGAACGAAATGGCGGATGCTCTCCTGCACACGGAAACCAAGTCTGTACAGGCCAAGGTGACGCTGGTGGGCCAGCGCTATGCGCGCGGCATCGGCATCGACAACAAAAGCGTGGAGTTCGCGACCCAGCGCGCACGTGACAAGCTGGCCGAACTGGCCCGGGCCATGGAGTTCAAGGTGGCGCCTGATTCCCCGGCGGCCCGTCTGTTGAACACAGGATCCAACGGCGCTGCCGCAACGCCGCAACCCGCGACCCTGTACGAAGCGGGCGGGGGAGACGCCTTTCACGACTCCGTGGGTTCCTTTGAGTTGCACGCCACCCAACCCGTGACGCCCGAGCAGATCGCGGCCCTGGCCCAGGAATCACAGCGTGTGGCCGAGATGCTGGCCGCGGGTATCCAGGACATCACCAACGCCATGGTCGAGGACTTCAAGCTCAGCGACATCCTGCGCATGATCCTGGAGACCATGTTCCGCGCCATGGGCTTTCGCCAGATCGTGTTTTGCATGCGCGATGCCAAGCAGGACGCACTGACCGGGCGCTTTGGCCTGGGGCCTGGCGTGGAGCGCATCGTCAAGTCCTTCCATATCCCGCTGAACCCCCAGAAGAGCGACCTGTTCTCTGCGGTCTGCAGCAAGGGGGTCGACACCATGATCAGCGACGCCAGTGCCGCACGCGTGGCCGAGCGCCTGCCGGGCTGGTACCGCGAAGCGGTGCACGCATCGTCGTTCCTGCTGTTGCCTTTGACGCTCAAGGGTGCCCCCTTCGGTCTGATCTATGCCGACAAGGGCGAGCAGGGCGAACTGCAGCTGGGGGAAAAGGAACTGGCGCTGTTGCGGACCTTGCGCAACCAGGCGGTGATGGCGTTCAGGCAGTCGAGCTGAGCGCTCTATTGCGCCACCCAACCCCCATCCATATTCCAAGCCACCCCCCGCACATTGTTGCCCGCAGGTGAGCAGAAGAATACGGCGAGCTCGCCCAGTTCGTCCGGCGTGGTGAACTGCATCGAGGGTTCTTTTTCGCCCAGCAGCAGTTTCTTGGCCTCCTCATTGGAGATCTTCAGGGCTGCGGCCTTGGCGTCGACCTGTTTCTGCACCAGCGGGGTCAGCACCCAGCCCGGGCAGATGGCGTTGCAGGTCACTCCCGTGGTGGCGTTCTCCAGCGCGGTCACCTTGGTCAGGCCCACGACACCGTGCTTGGCCGCGACATAGGCCGATTTCTCGGCCGAGGCCACCAGGCCATGCACGGAAGCCACGTTGATGATGCGGCCCCAGTTGGCCGCGCGCATGGCCGGCAGGGCCAGGCGGGTGGCGTGAAAGGCGCTGGTCAGGTTGATGGCGATGATGGCGTCCCAGCGCTCGGTGGGAAAGTCCTCGATACGTGCCACGTGCTGGATGCCGGCGTTGTTGACCAGGATGTCTACGCGCTTACGGCCGAACTGGCTGGCCGCGAATGTCATCATGTCCTCGATCTCGGCAGGCTTGCTCATGTCGGCGCCGTGGTAGTTCACCTTGACCCCCAGGGCAGCGATCTCGGCCTTGGGACTTTCGACATCACCGAAACCGTTGAGCACGATGTCGGCGCCCTGGCGGGCCAGGGCCTTGGCGACGCCCAGACCGATGCCGCTGGTGGAGCCGGTGACGAGAGCGGTTTTACCTTTGAGCATGCTGATATCTCCGATGCAGTTGAGGACTGTACGTTTGAATTAGGATGATGCCAAGAGCATCCGATGATTTGTGATCTGATTTCACCATGTCCGAACCTACGCTGAACTACGTAAGCTGCCCCGACGCCTCCGGCGGGCACCGCATGGCCTACTGGCAATGGGGCCGCCCTGAAGCGGGGCATGTGGTGGTCTGCGTGCACGGCCTGTCGCGCCAGGGGCGCGATTTCGATACGCTGGCCAGGGCCCTGTGCGAGCGCAGTGGCGGTGCCATTCGCGTGGTCTGCCCCGACGTGGTGGGCCGTGGCCGCAGCGACTGGCTCAAGGATCCCGCCGGCTACCAGATTCCGGCCTACGCGGCCGACATGGGCCTGCTGCTGGCGCAGCTGCAGGCGACCACGCTGGACTGGGTGGGCACCAGCATGGGGGGGCTGATCGGCATGGTGCTGGCCGGCCAGCCGAAGCTGCCTTTTCATCTGCGCAAACTCGTGCTCAATGACGTGGGCCCGATCATCTCCTGGCAGGCCATCCAGCGCATCGGCGAGTACCTGGGTGCGCCCATCCGTTTCACCTCCGTCGAGCAGGCGGCCGATGCGCTGCGCCTGATCTCTGCGGGATTCGGGCCGCACACGCGCGAGCAGTGGCTGGCGCTGACCCAGCCCATGCTGAAGCCCGCCACCGATGGCGCGGGCGGTTTTGTGCTGCATTACGACCCGGCCATCGCCGTGCCTTTCCGCGCCCTCACGCCCGAATCCTCGGCCCAGGGTGAAGCCGTGCTGTGGCAGCTCTATGACGCCATCCGCGCCGACACGCTGCTGCTGCGTGGCGTCGATTCCGACATGTTCGCTCGCGAGACGGCCCTGGCCATGACGCAACGCGGCCCGCGCGGGCGTCTGGTCGAGTTCCCCGGCGTCGGCCATGCCCCCACCCTGGTGGCCGCAGACCAGGTGCAGGTTGTCTGCGACTTCCTGCTCGGTACCGGCAACTGAGTTCTCCATGAAAAGCCATGCCTCCGAACTGCCGGGCAGCGAGCCGGTTTCTCCGCTGATCGCCGCCACCGCTCACAGCCTGCCGGAACAGGCCCATGCCCTGGCGCGCGCGCGCGCCTTCGCCGAACCCCTGCTGGCCAGCGAGGTGCTGGACACGGGCGAGAATACCCTGGCGCATGCCGATGCCGTGGCCGTCGTCCTCAGGTCCATCGGTGGGTCCGAGGCCATGCAGGCCGCCTGCTACCTGGTCTATGCCTGCGCCCACCTGAACAAGCCGCAGGAAACCATCGCCAAGGCCTTCGGCGAGAGTTATGCCGAACTGGCCGTGGAGACCACCAAGCTGGTGCAGGTGCAGCGTCAGGCGCGCGCCGCCCAGCTGGCGGCCGAACGCAGCGGCACACCGGTGCCCATGGCGCAGACCAGCGCCATGCAGACCGAAAACGTGCGCAAGATGCTATTGGCCTTCTCGCGCGACCTGCGCGTGGTACTGCTGCGCCTGGCCTCGCGCCTGCAGACCCTGCGCTATTTCGCTGCCACCAAGCAGGCGGTGCCGCCGGGCCTGGCCGCCGAGTCGCTCCATGTCTTCGCGCCGCTGGCCAACCGCCTCGGCATCTGGGAGATCAAGTGGGAGATGGAAGACCTGTCCTTCCGCTTCCTGGAGCCCGGCACCTACAAACAGATCGCCGGACTGCTGGATGAAAAACGCATCGAGCGCGAGGACTATGTGACCCGGTTGCGCGAGCGCCTCGAAACCGAATTGCGCGGCCAGGGCATCGCGGCCCAGGTGCAGGGCCGGCCCAAGCACATCTACAGCATCGTCAAGAAGATGCGCGGCAAGTCGCTGGACTTCGACCACGTCTACGATGTGCGCGCGCTGCGCATCATCGTGGGCTCCGTGCCCGACTGTTACGCCGCGCTGAGCTGGGTGCACAGCCAGTTCACCCCCGTGACCGAGGAGTTCGACGACTACATCGCGCGACCGAAGGCCAACGGTTACCAGTCCCTGCACACCATCGTGCGGGATCGGGAAGGTCGTCCGATCGAGATCCAGATCCGGACCCAGGCCATGCACGAACACGCCGAGCACGGCGTGGCCGCGCACTGGGCCTACAAGGAAGCCGGCAGCAAGGGTTATGCGGGCGTGACGGCCGATAGCGCCTACGACGCCAAGATCGCCGTGCTGCGCCAGTTGCTGGCCTGGGAACGCGACCTCTCGGGGCCGCAACAGGCCCAGGGTGTGTTCGAGGACCGCATCTACGTGCTCACGCCCGATGCCGCCATCGTCGAGTTGCCCCAGGGGGCCACGGCGGTGGACTTTGCCTATAGCGTGCACACCAACCTAGGCCACCGCTGTCGCGGCGCGCGGGTGGACGGCGCCATGGTGCCGCTGAACACGCCGCTAAAAAACGGTCAGACGGTGGAGATCGTCACGGCCAAGGAGGGCGGCCCCTCACGCGACTGGCTCAATGCCGAACTCGGCTTCTTGGTCAGCCCGCGTGCGCGCAGCAAGGTGCGCGCCTGGTTCAACGCCCAGGCCACGCACGAGACCATCGCGCGCGGACGCGAGGCCGTGGAAAAGCTGTTGCAGCGCGAAGGCAAAACGGCCACCAAACTGGATGACCTGGCAAGCCAGCTGGGCTTCAATTCGGCCGACGCCCTGTTCGAGGTGGTGGGCAAGGACGAGTTTTCCCTGCGCAGCATCGAGGCGGTGCTGCGCCCGGCCGAGCCACTGCTGCCCCCGGATGAACACGCGCTGCTCAAGAAGATCCGCACGGGAAGCAGCAGCCGCGGCGGTGTGCTGGTTGTGGGGGTCGATTCCCTGCTGACGCAACTGGCCAAGTGCTGCAAGCCGGCGCCGCCCGACGAGATCCGGGGCTTTGTTACCCGTGGCAAGGGTGTCAGCGTGCACCGCGCCGATTGCAGCAATCTGCAGCAGCTGGTGACCCGGCATGGCGAACGCGTGATCGAGGTGGAATGGGGGGTACCCAAGGGCGGCGAGACCCCGCTCTATCCGGTGGACGTGTCGATTGAAGCTTCCGACCGGCAAGGCCTGCTGCGCGACATCCTGGAGATCTTTGCCAAGGAGAAATTCAACGTGATCGGCGCCCAGACCCAGACCATCAAGGGCGTGGCGTGGATGACGCTGACGGTGGAAATCTCGGACTCTGGGCGGCTGGAGAAGGTGCTGGCGACTGTGGCAACCTTGTCCGGGGTGCGGACAGCACGCAGACGCTGAGCCTTTCCCGACGGGGCTGGCGTGACCCTGCCGCGTGGTCTGGCCAGGGGTCAAATCGCGCGGTTCAGGTCCACGTCCAATCCGGCCTGTTTCATCGCACGGGCCAGCAGCAGATGCCACAAGCCCGCGCCGTCCATGGGTACGCTCGCGACCCCGTCCCAAGGCAGGGGTTTGGCCGCAGGGCCGGGCACCAGGAAAAAGACCCGATCTTTGCCCACGGTTCCCAGCAGGAAACCAAGCTCCATCAGCAGCCCGGGCGACAGGGCCTTGAGCCCGCCGGCCGCCGTGTCCAGGGCCTCGGCCGGCAGGAGAACGATGGCGTAGTGCAGATCGACCAGATGTTCGAGCCGGTTGAAGAAGGCGCCGCCACTCGGATTCGAGAGCTCCGGCAGGAAGGCGGGCTGCAATCCCAGTTGCTTGATGAGGGTCAATGTGGCATCGCGGACCTGTGCATCGTGGACGACGACCGTGACGCGGATGTTGGCCGGGGAGGCTGAGACAGCGGGTCGGGAGGTGACCGCAGGCTGTGGTGTCGGCGCCTTGATGGGCGCCGGCGCGGGAGCGGGTGTAGGCATGGGGACAGGCTCTGGTGCAGCTTGGGGCTTGGGGGTGGGGGGCACAGGAGCAGGAGCAGGAGCTACTGGTGT
>NZ_JBWKNN010000001.1:1169034-1176616 GCF_059415585.1 Hylemonella sp. GW821-FHT10B10
CGGTGTCGGTGTCGGTGTCGGTGTCGGTGTCGGTGTCGGTGTCGGTGTCGGTGTCGGTGTCGGTGTCGGTGTCGGTGTCGGTGCGGGTGCCTGCTTGGCGCGTTCGGTTAGCAGGACTTTCACGCGCTTCAGGTTGAGGATGGCCCGCTCCAGGCCTTCCTTGACCGCCTGCTGCAACTCTTCGGGTGAATAACGACCGCTGAAATCCGAGGGTAGCGTGGCATCAAAGGCTTCCAGCTCGAATTTCTTGTAGTCCGGTGAGTTGCTTCCAAAGACCTCGGCCAAGGCGTCATTGACGCCCTTTTTCAGGCTGTCAAGACGCGGGTCCCAGCGGTCATGGACGCCGGATGCGTCGAACGCGCGCAGTTCCTTGATACGCCAGTCGATCGTGTCCTGGGCGCTGGTCGCACCGGCCTTCTTGGCATTGCCGGGGGCTCGCGGATTGGAGGGCGAGGGGGGCACGTTCGGGACTCCTTGGGAACAACAGCGGGTCTTTTGCTTGCAGAAGGGGCGTGGGGCGGTGCTAGCGCCGTTTGCTACCGCCCAGTATGCTCCCCAGCACCCCACGGATGATCTGCCGTCCGACTTCGCGGCCGATGGAGCTCGCAGCGCTCTTGATCAGCTGTTCGCCGGCACTGGCACGCGTGCCCCTGGCGCCGCCGCCCAGCATACCGCCCAGGCTGTCGAGCAGGCCACCGCCACCGGATTTTTCTGCGGCAGCAGTTTCGCCGGCCGCTTTCTCCTGCGCCTGTTTTTGCTGCGTGCGACTGGCGAGCCGTTCAAAGGCCGATTCGCGGTCAACGGTTTTCTCATAGATGCCGGCCACGACGGAGTTGGCCAACAGGGTCTGACGCTGCTCGGGTGTGACCGGACCGATCTGGCTGCCCGGGGGCAGCACAAACACGCGCTCGGTCAGGCTGGGGCGGCCTTTTTCGTCCAGCAGGCTGACCAGGGCCTCGCCGACACCCAGTTCGGTGATGGCGGCAGAGATGTCCAGGCCGGGCTTGGGACGCATGGTCTCGGCAGCCGACTTCACCGCTTTCTGGTCGCGTGGGGTGAAGGCGCGCAGCGCGTGCTGCACGCGGTTGCCGAGTTGGCCCAGCACGGTGTCGGGGATGTCCAGCGGGTTCTGGGTGACGAAATAGACACCCACGCCCTTGGAGCGCACCAGGCGCACCACGAGCTCGATGCGTTCCAGCAGGGCCTTGGGCGAGTCGTTGAACAGCAGGTGGGCCTCGTCGAAGAAGAAGACCAGCTTGGGCTTGTCCAGGTCGCCGACCTCGGGCAGCTGCTCGAACAGCTCGCTCAGCAGCCACAGCAGGAAGGTGGCGTACAGGCGCGGTGAATTCATCAGCTTGTCGGCCGCCAGCACATTGACCACGCCATGGCCGGAACCGTCGGTCTGCATGAAGTCGGCGATGTTGAGCATGGGCTCGCCGAAGAACTTGTCGCCGCCCTGGCTTTCAATCTGCAGCAGGCCACGCTGGATGGCGCCGATGCTGGCCGCACTGATGTTGCCGTATTGGGTGGTGAACTGCGAGGCGTTGTCGCCGACGTGCTGGCACATGGCGCGCAGGTCCTTGAGGTCCAGCAGCAGCAGACCCTGGTCGTCAGCGATCTTGAAGACCAGCTGCAACACGCCTTCCTGCGTCTCGTTCAGGTTCAGCATGCGGCCCAGCAGCAGGGGGCCGAGGTCGCTGACCGTGGCGCGCACAGGGTGGCCCTGGGCGCCGAACACGTCCCACAGGGTGGTGGGACAGGCCAGCGGCGCAGGCGCGGTCAGGCCGCGTTCCTTCAGGACGGCGGCCAGCTTGTCGCCGATCTTGCCGGCCTGCGAGATGCCGGTCAGGTCGCCCTTGATGTCGGCCAGGAAGACCGGCACGCCGATGCGCGAAAAGCCTTCGGCCAGGGTTTGCAGGGTGATGGTCTTGCCGGTGCCGGTGGCGCCGGTGATGAGCCCGTGGCGGTTGGCCTTGTCGGGGCGCAGGAAACATTGCACGTCGCCGTGCTGCGCAATCAGGATGGGGTCGGCCATGGGAGTCCCTAAAAGTACAATCTCGAGGTTTATAGCCTAACAAAATCAGAGGACATCTCGTGGCTGGACACAGTAAATGGGCCAATATCCAACACCGCAAGGGGCGGCAGGACGAGAAACGCGGCAAGATCTGGACCCGCATCGTCCGTGAAATCACCGTGGCGGCGCGTGCCGGCGGCGGTGACCCGGCGGCCAACCCGCGTCTGCGCCTGGCCATCGACAAGGCCAAGGCCGCCAACATGCCGGCCGACCGCGTCAAGTACAACATCGACAAGGCCACCGGCAACCAGGAAGGCGTGAGCTACGAGGAGATCCGCTACGAGGGCTATGGCATCGGCGGGGCGGCCATCATCGTTGACACCATGACCGACAACCGCGTGCGCACCGTGGCCGAGGTACGCCACGCTTTTTCCAAGCACGGCGGCAATATGGGCACCGAGGGTTCGGTGGCCTTCCAGTTCAAGCATTGCGGCCAGCTGATCTATGCGCCGGGCACGAGCGAAGACAAGGTCATGGAGGTGGCGCTGGAAGCCGGTGCCGAGGATGTGCTCAGTGACGACGACGGCGCCATCGAGGTGCTGACGGCTCCCGGGGATTTCGAGGTCGTGAAGAACGCATTGGAGGCCGCTGGCCTCAAGGCGGAGGTGTCCGGCGTGACGATGCGACCCGAAAACACCATAGAACTCAGCGGCGACGACGCCGCGAAGATGCAGAAGCTGCTGGACGTCCTGGAAGACCTGGACGACGTGCAGGACGTTTTTCACAACGCCGCGCTCTGAGCGTCGGCCTTGCCGGCGCTCAAGCCGTCGGCGGATAGGAATAGCAGGACATGAAAGTACTCGTCATCGGCGGCGGTGGCCGCGAACACGCGCTGGCCTGGAAACTGGCCCAGTCGAACAAGGTGCAGATGGTTTATGTGGCACCGGGCAACGGCGGCACCGCGCGCGACAAGCGCCTGGTCAACGTGCCCATCACCGATGTGAAAGCGCTGCGCGAGTGGGCACTGCAGGAAAAGATCGGTTTGACGGTGGTTGGCCCTGAGGCCCCGCTGGCCGCAGGTGTCGTGGACGAGTTCCGCGCCCACGGCCTGCGTGTCTTCGGACCCACGCAAGCGGCAGCCCAGCTGGAGAGCTCCAAGGCCTTTTCCAAGGCCTTCATGAAGCGTCACGGCATCCCCACGGCCGAGTACGACACCTTCTCTGACCCGGTGGCGGCCCACGCCTATGTGGAGAAGATGGGCGCGCCCATCGTGGTCAAGGCGGACGGCCTGGCGGCCGGCAAGGGCGTGGTCGTGGCCATGAGCAAGGCCGAGGCCCACGAGGCCATCGATTTCATGCTGCTGGACAACAAGCTGGGTGTGAGCCACAACGCGGGCGGCGCGCGGGTGGTCATCGAGGAATTCCTGCAGGGTGAGGAAGCCAGCTTCATCGTGCTGTGCGACGGCAAGAACGTGGTGGCGCTGGCCACCAGCCAGGACCACAAGCGCCTGCTCGACGCCGACCAGGGCCCGAACACCGGCGGCATGGGCGCCTATTCCCCCGCACCCGTGGTCACGCCCGAGGTGCATGCCCGTGCCATGCGCGAGATCATCCTGCCGACCATCCGAGGCATGGAAAAGGACGGCATACCCTACACCGGTTTCCTCTACGCCGGCCTGATGATCGATGCCCAGGGCCACCCCAAGACCCTGGAGTTCAATTGCCGCATGGGCGACCCCGAAACCCAGCCCATCATGATGCGACTCAAGAGCGATCTGGTGGACGTGATGCAGGCCGCCACCGAGGGCAAGCTGGACCAGGTCGAACTGGACTGGGACCGCCGTATCGCCTTGGGTGTGGTGATGGCCGCGCATGGTTACCCCATGAACCCGCGCAAGGGCGATGTCATCACCGGCCTGCCGGCCGACACGGAGGAGGGCGTGGTCTTTCATGCGGGGACCGAATTGAAGGATGGCAAGGTCCTGGTCACGGGCGGGCGCGTGCTCTGCGTGACCGCATTGGGTGACACCACCAAGCAGGCCCAGCAGCGTGCCTACGAGCTGGCGCAGGCCATACGCTTCGACGGCATGCAGTACCGCCGCGACATAGGCTTCCGCGCCATCAAGGGATGATCCTCAACGACTTCCCGTCGCCCCATCCGGTGCAGTTCCGTGGCAGCGCGCTGGCGCGCTGGTTGCTGCGCCGCATGGGCTGGACTGTGCATTTCGAGGGCCTGCCCGGCCTGCAAGGCGTGCTGGCCGTCTACCCCCACACCAGCAACTGGGATTTTGTGAACCTGCTGATCGTCAAATGGGCCATCGGTATCCCGGTGCGTTTCTGGGGCAAGGACAGTCTGTTCCGCTTTCCTGTCTTCGGGCACTGGATGCGCTACCTCGGCGGCGTGCCGGTGGAGCGCACCAGCGCCAAGGGGGTGGTGAGTGACACCGCGGCCCGCATGCAGGCCGCCCGCGAACGCGGCGAATACTTCTGGCTGGCGCTGGCCCCTGAAGGCACGCGCAAGTACATCCCGGGCTGGCGCAGCGGCTTTTACCGCACGGCGGTGCAGGCCGGTGTGCCGTTGGCGCTGGTCAAGGTCAATTACGCCGCGCGTGAAGTGACGGTGCGCAGCTTTCTGCGCCTGAGCGGCGACGAGGCGACCGACTTTGCCCGCATCGCGACAGCCCTGGAAGGGGCGGTCGGCTGCCGCCCCGAAAACGCCGCCCCCATCCGCCTGCTCGACGCCAGCGTGCCGCGCAGCGAAACCATCGTGAAGTAATGTCATGAGCACCCCGGCCTCCAACGTCCATACCGTGCGCCACTACCTGCAGGGCCTGCAGCAGCGCATCACCGACGCCATCGCCGCCATCGACGGCGGCAGCTTCCTGGCCGATGCCTGGGAGAAGGCGCCCGGCGAGCCTCTGCAGGGCAAGGGTTTGACCATGATCCTGGAAAACGGCCCGGTGTTCGAGCGGGCCGGCTGCGGTTTTTCCTATGTACAAGGGCCCAGGTTGCCACCTTCGGCCACCCAGCATCGCCCCGAACTGGCCGGCGCGCCCTTCGAGGCCATGGGCGTGTCCCTGGTCTTCCATCCGCGCAATCCCTATGTGCCCACGGTGCACATGAACGTGCGCATGCTGGCCGCCAAGACCCCTGAAGGGCAGGAAGTCAGCTGGTTTGGCGGCGGCATGGACCTCACGCCCTATTACGGCTTCGAGGAAGACGCCGTGCATTTCCACAGCAGCTGCCGCGACGCGTTGAAGCCTTTCGGTGAGGACAAATACCCGCGTTTCAAGACCTGGTGCGACGAGTATTTCTTCCTCAAGCATCGCAACGAGCAGCGCGGCATCGGTGGCGTGTTCTTCGACGATTTTTCCGAGCTGGGTTTCGAGGGCAGTTTCGCCATGCTGCGCGCCGTGGGCGACGCCTTCCTGAGTGCCTACCTGCCTATCGTGGAACGCCGTAAGGCGCAAGCGTATGGCGAACGTGAACGCGCCTTCCAGCTTTATCGCCGGGGCCGTTACGTCGAGTTCAATCTGGTCTGGGACCGTGGCACACATTTCGGCCTGCAGTCGGGCGGCCGTACCGAGTCCATCCTGCTGTCCATGCCGCCGCTGGTGAGCTGGGCCTACCAGCAGCAGCCTGCGCCAGGCTCGGCCGAGGCCGAGCTCTACACCCGCTTCCTGCCGCGACGCGACTGGATCCAGCCTTGAACCCCCGCAAAATCGGCATGTTCGGCGGCGCCTTCGATCCGCCACATCTGGCGCACCGGGCCCTGGCCCGGGCCGCCATAGAGCAGCTGCAGCTGGACGAATTGCGTGTGCTGCCCACCGGCCAGGCCTGGCACAAGAGCCGGCCGCTGACCGCCGCCGCGCACCGCCTGGCCATGAGCCGTCTGGCTTTCGAAGGCCTACCCCAGGTCCAGCTGGACGACCGGGAAATCCGCCGCGCCGGTCCGTCCTATACCCTGGACACGCTGCGCGAGCTGCACGCCGAGGCACCGCAGGCCGGGCTGTACCTGGTCATGGGTAAGGACCAGGCCGATGTGCTGCCAACCTGGCGGAATTGGGAAGAGATTGTGAGTCTTGCTATAATTTGTGTAGCTGACCGGGATCTTTTGACCGGCCAGGAGACCCGCTTCGTTCCGCCGCCCGAGATGGCCGGACGTTTTTGCAAGCTGCAGATGCCGGGCATGGACATCAGCGCCACCGGTATCCGCGCCCGCGTCGCCAGCCGGCAGGGCATCGCCCCACTGGTCAGTCCCGCGGTTGCGCGTTATATTGAAGACAATCACCTCTACCAAAGCACCTGATGACCACCGAAACCGCCGCCAAGAAAGATACCCAGAAGCTCCAGCGTGCCATCGTCGATGGCCTGGAGGACGTGAAGGCCCAGGACATCCAGGTGTTCAATACCGAGAAACTCTCGGCGCTGTTCGAGCGCGTGGTGGTGGCTTCAGGCACTTCCAACCGCCAGACCAAGGCGCTGGCGGCCAGCGTGCGCGATGCGGTGCGGGACGCCGGCTTTGCCAAGCCCCGTATGGAGGGTGAGGAAAATGGCGAGTGGATCATCGTGGACTGTGGCGCAGCCGTGGTGCACATCATGCAGCCCGCCATCCGCCAGTATTACCACCTCGAAGACCTGTGGGGCGAGACACCCATCCGTCTGAAGTTCGGTGCTGACAAACCCGCCGCCAAGCTGGCTGAAAAGGTGCCGGCCAAGGCCGCTGCCCCCGCCAAGACCGGCAGCCTCAAGCGCGCCAGCGCCGCCAAGCAGGGCGTGGCCGAAGCCTATCCCTCGCGCGCCCAGTTGAAAAAGGCCGAGGAGAAGAAGGCGCTGGACCGCAAGAAGGCGGCCGGCAAGCCGGCGGCCAAGAAAACGGCCCCTTCCAAATCCCCGGCCGGCCGGAGCGCGACCAAGGCTCCGCTCAAGACCATCAAGGTGAACGCCACCAAGGCGCCGGCCAAGAAGGCTGCGGTCAAGACCGCCGCCAAACCGGCCAGCAGGACGGCCAAGGCCCCGGCCAAGAAGACGGCGACCCGCAAACCCCGGTGAAGCTGCTGATCGTCGCGGTCGGCCAGCGCGTGCCCGACTGGGCGCAGACGGCCTGGGACGACTACGCCAAGCGTTTCCCGCCCGAGCTGCGCGTCGAACTCAAGGCTGTCAAGACCGAGCCGCGCGCCTCCAAGACCCTGGAGCAGCTCTATGCCGCCGAGCGCAAGCGCATCGAGGAAGCGATTCCGAAGGGAACACGCATCGTGGCCCTGGACGAACGCGGCACCAGCCTGAGCACGGTGGCCCTGGCCGGCAAGCTCAAGGACTGGCAACTGGGCGGGGATGACGTGGCCTTGGTCATCGGCGGCCCTGACGGGCTGGAACCTGCGTTTCGCCAGGCCGCGCACGAACGTATCCGCCTCTCCGACCTGACCCTGCCGCACGCCATGGTGCGTGTGCTGCTGGTCGAGCAGCTCTACCGTGCCTGGTCGATCAACGCCAATCACCCTTACCACCGGGAATGAATATGGCCCCCACGCTTGTCACTTCGTGTACTACGCTGGACGTGGCCCCCCCC